>NZ_QUMD01000039.1 GCF_003481985.1 Clostridium sp. OF09-36 | reverse complement strand
TTGCTTATATTAAAGTGAATGTTACTATGAGGAGCCGTATGCGGGAAAGCCGCACGTACGGATCTGTGAGGGGCTAAGATTGAGAGGTCTTAGTCTACTCGACTGCCGATGCCAAAAAGTAAAAACAGTATATCGCGGAGGCGATGGCATGAATAAACTATACGATTTATTAAAATATATTATCTATGCGAGTTTCTATGTGATTGTGATTAAAACGGGTATGGATTTCTATGAGTATAAGCGCTTTCCGAAACTATACGAATCGTATTCTTCACCGTGGTATACAGAAACATTACTGTATATCGCTGCTTCACTTTTCGTGATTGTCGTATGTTTTGTGCTCAGAGTGATCCTTGGACGAAAGATGAAGAAGAGGTGAGCTATATGTTTATGATGTTTGAGTTTATGTTTCCGATTATCTTCGTAATGGTTTTCGGCATGATCATCTTCCAGTTTGCGACAGGAATCGGAACATGGCATAAAAACAATCAGTCACCGCGTTTGTCGGTGAATGCAACCATCGTCGCAAAGCGTGAAAGTATCACACATCATAGCCATGCAAATGCGGGTGACCTGTCTGGAACGCATGGCTACCATTCGACTTCAAGTACCAGCTACTATGTCACGTTTCAGGTAGCGAGCGGTGACCGGATGGAACTGCCGGTTACTGGCAGTGAATATGGAATGCTGGCGGAAGGCGACATTGGGAAACTTACGTTTCAGGGAACGAGATATCTGTCATTTGAGCGCGTGTGATTCTGGAGTTGATAGTGTGAAAGAACCTAGGATTTACAAAGAGGGGGCACTATGAAAAAGAAACAATGCATCTTTTTTGCTCTTATATTGATAATCGTAGTTGGTGCAGTAGTAATTATCTTAAACATACCAGATAATCAGCAAACATCATTTGTTGTCGATGGAAATAATTGGTCGGGCGAAGTTGTCAATGGAGGTTCTTTGCTGTTGGAGCTGAATAATGATGATAATCGTAAAGAATGGTCAATCACATTGAAACCAGAAATCTTTGTAAGCGATTATCACAACATTGCGGGAACTATTTCAGAGTTTCATATAATTGCCTTGAATGACGGAAAGGGTGAAATGGTATTTCAGTGCACAAATGATGATGGCCGCACTGACAAGTATATACTTGAGCTTTCCATTTCACGTCATCAAAAAAAATATCTCCAAATTGATTCCATTTCCTTCAAAAAGAGCGAATGACAATTCAAATTTCAGAGGTGGTTTTATGTGGTTCTGGTGGTTTATTTTGGTTTGTGACTTATTAGTTCCTTTTACAATGCTGATTGCCGGAAGAATGATGTGGAAGCATTGCCCGAAACACATTAATGGTGTGGTCGGATACCGGACACGGCGTTCCATGAAAAATATAGAAACATGGAAATTCGCACATGATTATTGCGGCCAGCTATGGTGGAAGATTGGATTATGGATGATTATTCCTTCCGTACTGGTGCATGTTCCATTCTATCACAGTGACGAAGATGCGATTGGAAATGTCAGCCTAATTCTGGTAATCATTCAATGCATTGTTTTGGTTCTATCTATTTTACCAACGGAACACGCATTAAAGAAGAAATTTTATGATGACGGAACGCGCAGATAGAATATGACGCAGGCAGAAATTCACCTGGCGGGAATATAATTATAATTACCAAAGTGGTGGAAATCCTAAATTTCAAATGTCAGGAGGAAATATTTGATGAACTATATTATTATCGTTACAGATTGTGACTGCATCGTTTCATTCTATTCATTTCATGGAACAGAAAAAGATATGCTTAGTGTGCTGAAGAAAAAAGCAGAGGAACGCCGACAGGCTCTTGCGGAACGTCCGGAATATGTAACTGATATTGAATATGATGAACTTACTTCTTCCTGGCACATAAATATTCTTAGTGATAATCTTGAAGTGACGGAAAGTATCACTGCAAAACCAGTAGACTTAATTGAATGTCTTAATGCATAGTAGAATTGGTGATAAATTAAAAAGAGGGGGAAGATCCAGATATCGTGCTGATTGTACCACACAGGAAGTCGTTTTAAATCTGGAATGGCCCCTCTTCATCGTCAACTATTCGTTAAACCAGTGTTTAGCGAATAGTTGGATGCCACTATCCCATCGTGATTTTGGGTATCAGAGTTTAAAAATCCACTTCCTAACGTAGCAAAAATCCGTCAAAAAGATTTCCGATCATCCTGATTCATCCAGGATTTACAGGTATTCACAACTTTTCGGTTTTCTGCAGTTTGCTTTACGCATCCATTTCTTCCTGATCTAATCCTATGTCGGTCAACGATACGCCTGGGTTTTCCTTTTTCATGCTGTAAAATGTATCTTCACCGATGATCACATGATCTATTAAGCGAATCCCCAATATTTCCCCGGCCCATGCAATCTGACGTGTTAATGTAAAATCTCCCTCAGACGGCTTAGGTACACCGCTTGGATGATTATGCGCAACCGCGATGGCTACTGCATTGGCTACAATCGCACCTTTGAATACGTTCTTGATCTCTACATTGCATGCATAGCTTCCCCCGATCGCTATAATTTCCACACCAATCGGATGCAGCTTCATATTAAGATACAGAACTACAAATTGTTCCCGGTCTGCCCCATCAAAAACCGGCTTTATTACTTTCACAATTTCTTCCGGAGCTGCAATGCCGGTCGCCCTGCGCTGCTTCATTAAGTCACGATCTTTCTCCAGCCGGACCCTGTATAGACTGATCCTCTGCGTATCTTTCTTTACCTTTTTCCCCTTCATCACTTCTTCTCCCCTATTATGTTTTTACAAGCACTATTCTTTCCAACTGCAGCTATTTTCGCATTTCATAGCTCACACCTTATCATTCTCATAAGTAATAGCCTATTATCTGTAGGAAAATATTCTTCCAACAATGATGATCAGGAATATGAATGGAACTGCCTGTATTCATGCGTATACTTTCACTTATAATTCTATTATAGGCAGATTATATGTTTTTTCCAATCTGTTTCTCAGTTTATGGCCGTTTTTGTGCTCCGCAGAGTATTTTTCATATAATGTTTACGTTTACAATGTAAACGTAAATATTATTAAACTCTTAATTCATTTGAGTGTGTATCTGCCCCCATTGGTCCGAATATATGTTCTATTTTCGTTGATTTCAATTCATTCTCATAGTATAATAAATCTATAATTGAACTGTATCATCACCCGATTTGAGGAGGATTTCATGCAAATATCCGAAGAATTATTCCAGAATATTTTAGACCAGCCGAATCCGGTGGATTTATCACGGCTTACTCCCTATTGCTCCGACTTTACACTGGATTCATTTTCTCAATACCGTAAACATTTCAAAAATACGAGAACAGCGAATGAATATGCTTATATGTTTGCTGATTTTTTCAACCTACTAAAAAAAGACATCCAGCAGATATCTGCAGAGGATGTGCATTATTACTTTTCTTCTGTGCGCGATAAATATTCCAAGCATTCCTTATGCACACGGATCCGTGCATTGCGGGCATTTGCAAGATACTTAGATGCAGAAGTCAGCGATGACACTGCTGATTTCGATATGTTGGTACCAGATCTTCAGCGTGAGGAACCGGCAGAAATCTCAGATACTGGAAGATTTTCTGGACTCTTTCCAGAATTTTCTTTCGAATGTGATCAGCCACTTGTTGTTGGGATCACCATGCAGGATATCGATCACGTATTATCTACACTTATGGATGAACAGAATGTAACCTTGTTTGCAATAATTTCACTTGTTCTTCGCACGGGCATAACAACGGAAGAAATTTGTGGCTTAAAGATCCAGCAGCTGGTTACCAGTGGCCAGGCTGATCAGTGTGGAATTATGATTTTGGGTATCAGAAACCGTTTTATCAAGGTTCCATCTGACCTCTTCTCACTGCTGCTACTGCTTTCCGAGCAAACAGACAATGAAACAGGTAATCTTTTTCTAACCGGACTCAAGCGGTACCCGTTTACTCAGCGCAACCTGTTGTTGGAAATCAAAAAGGCCTGCCTGCGGGCCGGAGTTCGTCCTTTCACTCTGCAGCAACTCCGTAATTTTGCCATTGTTTTAATGCTGCGCAGCCACGCCCCTGAGGAGTTGGTATCAGACTATGTTTCAACAGACTCCAGATGGATGACCAAATACAAAGAGGCTGCCCCGAGCCTAAACGCTGCCCCATGTGATTATGTAGCCTTATCCTTGCGATATAATAGCTAAGGAGGAAATGAAGTGTGAACCGGCTGCCCTTTTTCAAGAGAAAACAAAAATCAAATTCATTTGAGCAGCTCTTAACTGCAACTGCTGTAAAGCCGGCTGCCATTAATATAGATTTCACTCGGTCTCACATTGAGCGCGGCCTGCGGCAGTGGCTTTTCGCCCAATTAAAACAGGACATTAACCTGCTGCCGGATGCTGCCTTGACAGAAAAGTTTTTCTACGAATCACAGGATTATATCATTAAGGGATTATATGGTTTCTTCGCTATTCGTTCAATCCAGGAAATTGAATTAACAGATGCTTCATTTAAAGATTATGATGACTCCTGTTTGCACTCCATTACTAGCATCCAGTTTGTATTTCAATATACTGTAAAAGCATCTCGTACTTATACCCTACGCTGCACGGCTGTAAATAGCACAAGGTTTGGTTGGCAGATCAGCCAGGTCACCCAGATTTAGTTTTGTCATCCATTCACTATAATTAGACAAACTAGCAGTATTTATGGAGATTATTATTATGGCCAGAACATTTCAGAAGTTTTTGCAGAGTAAAATTGATCTCTCCTCCGTGGGCCTAGAGTTCCGTGAAGATAATGCACCATACTTTTGTACGCCCAAAGGATCATCTATATTTGGTTGGGCAGGTGTGGACGGTATCCATTTCTGCTTTATTCGGAGCTTTGGAAGCATGGTATTTTCCATTAACCCTATGAACTCTTCACCTAATTTTGTTCACCCACTGGCGAGGAATTTTTCAGACTTTTTAAGCTTGATCCTTGCTTGCGGCGATGCATCAACTTTGGAGCAATCGTGGATGTGGGACGAAGCGCAATTTGAAGCCTTTTTGCAGGACAATCCTCCAACGCAGGAACAGCAAAGGACACTTTCGGAGCTTGCCGAGAAAATGAAATTGAAGCCTATGGAGCATCCATGGGCATATATCAAAGAGCTGCAAACATCTTTTGATTATAGCAAAATCAAGTATACCGAGGATTATTATGATACTGATATGAACCCGGATGCAGAACCGACGATCCCGGAGTGGAAAGTCTACTTTGATGGAAACTTTTGGGGGCATTCAGGAAAAGACCGTGCTGGGGCAGAAATCCGAGTAGATAAACAATTTGAATGGGCTGGGCATCATTGGACTATTCCTGCGGTGTATTCCTGCAGCAAGGGACTTGTCTTGGATTTCTGTATGTGTACCCCCGCAGAGGACATTTGCAAGTTTATGAAAAAGTGGGATTTACACCCCGAAAATGACTCCTGCATATACTTCACGCAGGAGCAGCAAATACAAATAGATTTAGACAACCCGCTTTGCCTTGACTTTATTCCTCGTTTGGAATTGAACGGGAAAATTATGCAGACTTCCCACGGTTGCTCGGTGGTCTTTAATCCATGTTTGCCAGATGGGATGATCAATGAATTGGAAGCAAAGTGGGCGTTGGAATACTATAATTTGGACATATCCTATGGGTGGATGATTTTTAGGGCAGCTTTTCCATGGACAAGCAAACGCCGTCCTGAAATAAAATCTCTCTCCCTTACGATGGAGCAACAGTCGCACCGTGTCCCAGGACCACATTTCAAGACACCCGCTCCCGGCGATTCGTTTTCTTTCTCCCATCCAGTCAGCGGAATAAAATACACATTGACCGTACAGGAATTGGATCCGCAGACAATTTATAAAAAGCGCATTGACTCTGACCGTTGGTTTTATCCGACGCATTTTACTGCTATGAGCTATACGCTTTCGCCTAAGCCAGACGATGATATTTTCATCCGGGATTGTGCTGATGGCGATAAGCCTTTAGAAATCGCTCCTATAACAAATCACTTTTCACCGGAAGCACAAAATGATATTGTCATGATCGGCGGTGCGTATGGGGCAACCACGATCCTGTGGGATGACAGCAAGCAAAAAAATCTCCATATTGCTTGCTCTGCCCTACACTTTGAACCAGTATCGGACGATATTGAATGGTGGGTTGAGTTTAATATTACCCATCCATTAAAAAAAACATTCTTGCTCATATAACACATATTCAGCTAATTCCACGCTAGGTAAAATGGACGGACTGATCAGCATAGATGTCAGTAGATCCTATACACATGGATACTGTTCGCCAGGCGTGCCATAATCTGCGCCAGCATTTAAATGTGATCAAGTATTACCTGAGCAGCGGGAAAACAGAGGATCTGAAATCGTATATCGAATAGTACCGCATGACTCTTCCCCCAGACACTGCCCGGACCTGGTGCGAAAATTATGCAGTTAATACCATTGTCCGCTATTACGGATAAGGTGCACGCAAAGCTGGAATTGACTTTTCCGTTCGTCTCGAACTTCCAAAACGCCTTTCCATCAATGAACCGGCGTTATGTTCCATTCTCGGAAATCTCCTGGAAAATGCGCTAGATGTCTGCGGGGAATGCAAAGATATTGCTCCTTTTATCCGCATCCGCGCCCGGTAAGAAAGCGGGCATATTGCACTAGCTGTGGACAATACCTGCTGCTGCACCCCTATCGAAGAAAACAGCCAATTCCGTTCAAGCAAGCATGAGGGCTTGGGCACCGGAACCGCCTCGGTCCGGGTGCGCAGCGTCATTATGGAGTAACAGAATTTCGCTATGAAGATGGTATCTTTTATGCTTCCGTCTTTATCTAATGGTGCATCATCCTTGTGCGCTCATCCAGATGCCCGTTCCCTGCGGCGACCTTACCATAACTCCTGGGCGTTACCATATGTATCTAACAGAAAGACTGCGGGACAAAATTCCTGCAGTCTTCCTAATATCGTATTATTTTCTATCTGCAATCTCATCAAATGCTGCTTTCAGTTCCTCCACGCGTCCTACCCGGATGCCTTCAAAACGGCCATTCTTTCCATTGATTCCGTTCAGCCATTTCACGCCTGTACCTCCGGCCGTTTCCCAGCGTGTAAGGTTTGGTGTATGGTCATCGACCAGGATGTCCATCTTTCCCAGTTTTCGGTGCAGCATGGTTTCAACAAATTCCGCTTTATTTATTCCATAAGGAACAAAGAGACAGTGTGAAGAGCTGATTCCCGGCAGGTACTTATCCAGCCACTTTTTCTTTTCCAGAAGCGCTCTGGTATCTGTATAGTATGAGGATAATATATTCATGTTTATGTCTGCCTTCAGAGCAGCACTTAAAAAATCCAATAATTCTGTTTCCGGTTCCAGGTCTGTATAATATCCAGGTTTTCTGCTTTCCTCCACTGGAACATCTCGCCATTTTGCAATTGTCCCATCCATATCAAAATACACCCGCATATCACTTTTCAGTATCATTTTCTTCTGCATATATAACCAGCCCTTCTTAGTTTCCGTTTCCAAAAGCTGAATTTTCCGGAAGATGTTTCTCTATTTTGCAAACATTTGTTCTCTATTCTAGCAAATATACTCTGGCTGCGCAAGTCCTAGCAAAAAACTTCACAAAGACAACCTTGTATAGGCCACCTCTATGAAGTTTCTTACTATAGGAAAGGTTCTAAAAAATCTGCTTTGTAAATTACCCATATAAATAACAAAAGACTCCCGAAGGAGCCTTCTGGACTATGGGCTTCTCATGTTTCCATAGTACGATCACCAAATATATCTTAGCCTTTTCAAACAAGTTTGTCAAGGCGAATATACTCATTTTAGTTTATGTGCGATCACATTAAATAATACAAAAATTGTGATAAATATACACAATTTCATTTAGCCCAATTTTTCCACAGCATTTTAAAGGCCCCAGCTCAAGCCATCTGATCACCGGTCTCTACCTGAAAAGTGACATAGCAGGACGTTCATCTTCTGTATTTCCTCTCAAATAACCGCTCTCGTTTGGAGGACAGCGGCGGTTATTTTTGTGTCATTGGACGAAGTTTCCTATGACATAAATATAGCTCCTGCTTGTGAAAAAACAGACAGGAGCTATCAGTTTACCATAAAATTTTCGATTCTACGATGTCAAATTACGGTTTTTCATTTCCTAGAACAATTCATCCTCTTCTTCCTCGCCGCTCTTTTCCAGATCCACGATCCGGATTGCTTCTCTGGACTGCTCAATGACAGATTCCAGAGTTTCGCGGATAATATCGCCTTCTAAGATGGTCAGTCCGATCACCAGAGCTAAGTTCACACCAGCTACCAGAGTGGTGTTTGGACGATCCAAATAGGTGTACATGGTGCTGTTGACGCTACCGCCATACATATCAGAAAGCAGGATCACCTGATCTTTTTCTCCTACGGTCTGGAAAAATGCATCCAGAGCATCGTTTAAGGATTTCTCATCCACATAGGCATCAAATACCGTCACACGGTCATGGCCTCCTAATAAAATATCCAGCGAACTGGCAAGGCCACTTGCCAGATGTCCATGGGAGGATAGAAAAAACTTTGTCATAACTTTATCATCCTTTCAGATCGCGATAGCTGATCAGCTCCACGTTATTTTCTTTCAGCCAGTTTTTAAACCGTTCTCCTGTGACAGCCGCCAGATCCATGGTTCGGATCATGGTATAGGTGGTCACAGGAAACAGTTCCTGATCTACATAGCCGCAATGGGTACCCAGAAAACCGATCTGGTTTTCTAAAAATCCCGAATCCGTTGTCACACAGTCTGTAAGATCTGCTTTCATCTGGTCTTCTAACGGAAATGGTTTTTTATACCAGGTTTTGGATGGACGTTTGATTCCGTATTTGTCGTGCATCTCACGTACCAGTGAAATTCCATATTTCTTTCCCATTTCTTCCATGGCTTTCCAGGTTGCAGGAGTGCTATAAGAATGGCCATGAAGATACTCTGGAAGTTTTCCGGTCAATTCTCTAAATTTCAGGATCTGGGCTTCTGTTTCGATAAGACAATCCTCAAGTCTGACATGATCCTGATTTCCATCTTTCTGATCGATTGCCCGATGCATTCCGGAAGTCAGAAAAGAGCCATCCTTCTGAACCAGTGACGGAATCTTCTCTGGATCTGCACATGGCCGTCCTGCCACCAGGTTGATATCTTCTCCCAGACAGATCTGCGGATAGGATTTCATTAATTCTACGGAAAATGCAGCTGCTGGCATATTAGAAAATAATCCAGTGCAAGTAATCGCCCCTTCTCTGGCTGCCCGGGCAATCCCGCAGCTGACTGCTTCTGTAATTCCAAGGTCATCGGATTGAATGATAAGCTTCATATGTGAAAACCTCCCGCTTCTACTGGATCAGTTTCTTTAACGGAATTGCCATTTCTTCCGGAGTTGTCTGATAGATGCAATCCAGTCCGGTGGCCATCAGTTCACGGAATGTTGCTTCCTCCACATCATCACAATAGAGGTTATTATCAAAACGTTTCCGCTCTTTTCCCTCTTTTTTCGGAGCTACTCTTCCATAATTTCCTACATTGATAAATGGGATTCCTTTTACTTCTTTTGCCATCCGAAGAGCATCTTCCGGGCTGTTTACCAGAACCAGAACTTTTAATGGCTCACATCTTGGATCGTTTAATGTCTTGATCGCATCATCAATGGATTTAATGACGGTTTTGATTCCTGGAGGTGCTGCCATTTTTAAGGATTTCTGGATCATCGTATTGGCAGCTGCATTGTTATTGGCTACCACGATGCTGTCCACGCCAGTATGACGGGACCATTTGATCGCAATCTGACCATGGATCAGACGCTCATCAATACGGAATAATTTGATCATAAAAGAGTGTCCTCCTTGCTGTTCTAATTTACTTTTAATTTCAGTGCTTCTGCATTGAAGATGGTTTCCGGTGTATCGGTATTCCGGTCATAAACCAGCTTACCGCCTACAAACGTGCGTTCACATACAAAGTCATCATTCACAAAGATCATATCAGCCCTTTTGCCGGTCTGTAAAGAACCAGTTTCTCCATCGGTTCCCAGATATCTCGCCGGGTTAATGGAAGCCATGTAAAATGCCTGTTCCACTGGAACCCCGACTTTAGTTACCAGCTGCTTGATGTTTCGCAGTACCCAGCTTCCACTTCCACAGATACGGCCATCGGAATTTAAGATCAGTCCCTTTTCATCTGCATAATTTTCCCTTCCATAACGGATATAAGTTCCAGTCGGAAGTCCTGCGATAAAGTTGGAATCGGAAATCAGACAGAACTTGCTGTAAGGCTGCAGCTTAAACATGATCTTTAACATGTCCGGGCAGATATGGTTCAAATCTGTGATAACTTCATAATAAATGTTATCTAATAAGAGTAAGGCACCTAAAGTACCTACATCTCTATGGTGAATTCCCCTCATTCCATTGCCCAGATGTGTGGCAATGTCAAATCCAGCCATTTTCTTGGCCTCGTAGATATCTTTAGCATAAGCTGCGGTATGACAGCATGCCACTTTGATCTGATGTTTATGCAAACAACGGATCACATCATAAGCTCCTGGAAGTTCCGGTGCTATGGCCATCACTTTCATTTTTCCATGAGCTTTCTCGATCAGACGCTCTGTCTCCGCAACATCTGGTGCTGGCCAGGTCTGTCCTACGGTCTTTTCTCCACCTCTGGCCCAGAACGGCCCTTCACTGTGGATTCCGTAGATCACAGCTCCCTCATATTCCTGATCCATCACGCGGGCGATCGCCTCAAAGGCATCTTCTTTGGCAGTTGGCAAAATACCGGTAATACCGATGGAAGCAAGAGCTTTGACATATCCCCTGATGTCCTCATCGGTACAGGGATCGGTCATCGACCAGCCACCAAAGCCATGGTTATGTACGTCTATAATGCCAGGAAAAATACCGGTATGCCCGACATCTTCATATTCCCCGTCCCATTCTGTGGAAATTTTCTCGATTGTTCCATCACAAATGGTGATATAGCCGTTTACAAATCCATTTTCTGTCAGAATCCGTTCTGACTTCCATGTTTTTCTGTTCATTGTACGGCCTCCATATTCGTTTTAGAAGATTCCAAAGAATGCTAAAACGATTGAAATTACCAGGATACCAAATACCAGAGTGATCGGTTTGTATCCTTTTTTAATCAGTTTCATCAAACCAAATACCAATACGATGGATAAGATACCTGGGATGATGGAATCCAGGATATCCAGAACCACAACGGAAGCCTCACCAATGGTGATCGTCCATGCCAGTTTTACCTTTACAGAAGAAGCTACCATTGCACCTACCATGGTGATACCCATGATGCTGGCCGCCTTGGTCAGAGCCTGCATCAATCCGGAACTGAAGATCGTATCGATAAAGGTAGTACCGTATTTATAACCGGTCTTTAACAGATACCAGCTGCCTGCCAACTGAGAACCTCCATAGATCAGGATGAATAAGAGTACGCCAAGGATATTGGCCTGGCTGCAAAGACCGATGGCAATACCTGCTGCAATCACTCGCAGACAGTTGAAGAAGAATGCATCTCCGATACCTGCGGTTGGCCCCATCAGAGCAACTTTGATGTTCTCAATGGTGGTATCATCCACTGCACCGGTCTCTTTTTTCTGACGCTCCAACGCATAGGTGATACCTGCGATCAGGGAGAACAGTACGGCGTGGGTGTTAAAGAAACCATCATGACGACGCATAGCCTCTGCTTTTTCTTTTTTGTCTTTGTATAATTCGTCCAGAGCTGGTTCCATGGTCAGGGCAAAGGCATTACCTTCCATTTTCACCATGTTAAAGCTGGAAAATACCAATCTGGAGTTCCAGAACATCTTTTTTAATGTCTTTTTCTCTTCCGGTGTGTAATTTTCTTTTGCCATTAGAATAAATCCTCCTCTCCTGCAGATGAAGATGAACCACTCGTTTCTGCGATTTTGAGAACATCATTGATTTTCTTCTCATTGCAGAAGTAAGTGATGGAGATCACAGCAGCAATGATTGCGATTGCGACGGTTGGAAGAGACATGTATTTGCACAGTACATATCCCAGGAAGAAGAAGCATCCGATTTCTTTGTTCCAGATCATAGAAAGCAGAATCGCAAATCCAATACCGGTCATCATGGAACTGGATGCGGATAAACCTGCCATAATGAATGCTGGTAAATTGTTCATGACATGTTCCAGGCTGTTTACGCCAAATGCGATAGCTGCAAATAGGATGATTGCCTGTGGTAAACGGTCAACAAAGAAACCACAGAACATCACCTGAGCACGGAATGATTTCTCTTTGCCGCTGGCTGCTAATTTCTCCCAGTATGGAGCGAAAGAAGCCAGAACTGGTTTCCACATCTCATTTACAGAACCCATTAAGGTACCGATCGGCATTGCCAGTGCCAGTCCTGTCTCTACGTCAGCACCAGTCAGGATGGTATACGCTACTGCGATAATACTGCTGGCACATGCGTCGGATGGAATGGAACCACCGATTGCAGAAATACCCATAAAAATTGCCTCAAGAGATGCAGCCATAATCATACCGGTTCTAATGTCCCCCAGAAGTAAACCGGTTACGGTCGCTGTCACGATCGGTCTCTGTAAGGTCTGCCATGCCAGTAGACGGTCAGTACCCTGCATCAGAATCCACACCAGTGCACAGATTAAACCACTTTGTATCATAAAACTCCCTCCTTAGTTTTGTTATAGCCCTATTATAAATCCTATTAAGAAATGTTCCATTTTCATTTGTGCATGATGTCTACGGAAATGTTGTTTTTTGCCCTTGTGCTAGTGCAATTTTATAACGGCAATTTCTTCTCGCTCCTTATATCTTGCACCGAATTCCCTCTGTCATGATCTCCATCACAGATTTTTCCGTCAGATGTGGCGCCAATTCCTCAAAATTGGACTGCAGATAGCGAATTCCATTTTCCAAGAAACGCAAAGAAGCAGCGGATGTCTGGAAATCAATGGCAATAAACAGTACCGCCTGAACATTCTCATCTCCATATTCCATCGTTTTTTTGAAAAAGTAGAGATCAAAAATGTGTTTTCCCGTGTAACAGGACGGTACGATGGCACAGAGAAGCTGTTTTCGCACCCGAAGGTGGATGGTATTTAAAAAATATTGATTCAGCAGTTCTTTCGCCTCCATATCTTTTCCCCACTGATAGGAAAGAAGCTGCAAAATGCTTTGGATGCTATGAATGGAAAAATCTCGATGAACTGACAATTCTTCCCAATTTAACTGTTTTTCCACCTGTTTCAGATCATAACCACTTAATAATACCTGTCTGCGGATCTCCTCCGTATCCTCTGGCGTTATCATTGCATGAACCTGCAGATAGGGCCAGGAATAGTGGTACGCATAGCTCTTAAAACTTCCGATCATCCAGTCATAATCTTCCACCCGCAGTTTTCTCGCTTCATAAAGTGGTTCCACCCTTATATCATCAATCCACCAATCGCCCAATCGCCGCAGCATATCTCTGGAAATGGTCTGGGCACTGGCTTTTCCATTTCTTGCACAGATCAGAAGACGCCGTGGTACATATGGATATTCGATCATATCTATTACTTTATAAAGACTTACTCCCAAAAGCTGGGTATTGTATTCACTGATCTTTATTTTCTCCTCTTTATATAGAAATTCTCCAATACTGTCTGCCAAAGCAAGTACCATAGAGGAACGTTTGATCGCGTTCTGGGAAATACTATTTCCAAGCATCAGACAGCCTTCGTATCCAAAATGTTTCTGAAACAAGATTCGTAAAAGATCAGACATCAGTGCCTCTGACAGTGCCTCTTTCGGAATTTGCTCCGGGAGATTCCATCTCATTTTCAAGTAACAAACCGTCTTCCTGGCCAAATTTTCTGCTTTTTCATTAAAAACTGGAAACCGTTTCTCAAGCCCCGGTATCTGTTCCCAATCTCCCCACATCAAAAACAGAATCGAAAGTGCCGCAATCTCCCCATCTCGTCTAAAGGAATCCTGATCATAGCCGGGAATCTCTCTTAAATTCGTCAAAAGCTGTCTGGCTAATTCCCATTCCCCGGTGGCATAAAGTTCTTTGATCGTCCCCAGATGATACACCGTCTGACTCTCTTCCTCTTTTGAGATCACATTTCCAGACTGGATCCGTTTTCTTACTAAGAGGATGTAGTCCACCAATCGATTTACATAACTATCAAACAATTCGCATTCCGAGGCCCGAATGGTATCAAGCACGATCTTACGAATCCGATCTTTATCCCCTTGATCCATAAAAGCACGTTCATAGGCCTGATTCTCAAACGCTACTACCCGGATCCGGAAATGATTTTCATAGAGTTCCAACATACCGAGTCTCTGGCCCAATTCGCTTCCGCATAATTTCATTCCGTGACCTGGCTTTGTAACAAGAGATAGCTGAAACGAAGCAAAAAATTCCCGCACCCACGGCATTTTCTTTTTCACTGTACTGGCAGAACAGTATAGCTGTGCCGCCAATTCCTCTAACAGAAAATATCCATCTTCATCCGCCGCCTGACGACACATGATGGCTCTGGCCAGCTGATAAGAGAGATGTTCCCGATTATTGGCCTCCACATTGTTAAAAAGAATATTCAGCCACTCTCTTGTCTTGGCAAATTGATCCGGCCGGTCAATTTTCAACAGATATCCTTTGCCTCGAACCGAATCCAGGCTGCATCCACAGTCTTTTAGAAAATCCCGCAAATGCTCCATATCATTTTTCACCGTTCGTTCCGACAAGTTCAGTTCCCTGGCGAAATCTCCCGCTTTTAGGAATCCATCAGCCTCCAGTAACAGATATGCCATTTTCAAAATACGTTTTTCTTCGATTATCATTCTTTGGTATCCTTTCTGCCTGGTAAACTTAGGGACCTTTTTTTGCAAATATATGGTGTAAAAGCTCCCTAGTAAATATACTGAAATAAATCTTCCTTTTTCATCATTCTTCCGCCAATACCTTCAAAAGCACTTCTTCCAACGCCAGAGCCGCTTTCGAGTGATATCTTCCCGGTGGCAGCAGATAAGATCCACGAAATCCACTGATTCCCAGGATCACGCTGCCGCTTTAATAGGGTAGAGGGAAAATAAATATTTTCACCCCTCCCATTGAACCGTACATACGGGTCTCGTATACGGCTCTACAACTTATATTTCAATATGTGAGTAGGGTCTTCCGAGGTAAGACACTAATCTTTCGTTCCACAACCTCTTGATTTACAATTTCGGTTTACGTTTACCATTGGGGCTTCGATTTGCCTTGCAATCTTACCCACCTAATTGCCTTATCAAATTTCTGTTCGTAGGCTCAAGAACTTTGCTACACCACTTCCCCCATCCATACCGTTACTGGTACCGACTTGTGGTTCATTACACTTGGCGGTAAATACCTGTGACTGGACTTGCACCAGTAAGATTAGTGCCATGCTCGGCACATAAGAAAAAATCCCTTGAAAAATCAAGGGATTTGAGAGGCGACAACCAGATTTGAACTGGTGATCAGGGTATTGCAGACCTTGCTTTTCTGCCTCCAGGAACCGCATAAATACTGGAGTTTTCACCCCTCGCATTCTGTTTGGTGCCTTATTGGTGCCCTATTTTGATTTCAAAGGCCCATTTTTCACTATTTACAGGATATTTGAACGTATCCAACTTGCATATTTTCAAAACTATGGTATACTATATTATAGAAGGATACCACCGATAGACGGTTGGTCCTGAACAAGATTAGTTAAAAAATAACCGCTCTAGTTGCTGGACTGGGGGCGGTTATTTTTGTGTCTTATTACTATCCCGGCCAACTTTGTAGCCGAGACCAAAGCACGTAAAGCATAAGCTCAACAGTGCTATTACATCAGCAATACTCATTGGCTAAGCCCTCCTTCTATCAGATTCCCGTGAGGTTTCTATGTAATCGGAGGGTCACAGTCCCTCCGCAGAAGGACCAACCGCCTACCGTTATGGTGGCACCCATATAATTATTTTACCATACTATGATGAATTATGGTATCTTTATTTGAATAATTTATGTATCTCTTATTGCATTGATAAAGCTAACTTCAAACGAGCCCTCGTCTGAGCAATTTCTGTTCTGCGACCTTCACTTTTGGCATGCCCAGCTTAAAGCCATCTTCCTATGATCGTCTGAAACAAACCTACTTAAAGCAAATAAAAAATACATCCGTTGGTCGGAGCCAGCTAGGTACTTTAACCAGTTTGGGAATCCAGGCGTTGATCAATTCATACACCACTACGCTTTCCTATTCTACTCTAAAGAAAGTCTATGATCTTCTGAATAACTGCTACCGATATGCAGTAGCAACAAGGAATATAGGCTACAATCCAGTAGATGGTGTACAACTTCCAAAGCAGGAAAATATGAGCATTCAAACAAAGGAGATTGCAATTCTACCAGATGTCGATGTAGAACTCTTAGAAGCTGCTCAATCTATGTGTTACAAAACAGGGCGGCTAAGATACTGGTACGCCCCTGCCTATGCCCTTATTCTCAATACGGGACTGCGTTCCGGAGAAGCACTTGCCCTGACATGGGATAATGTCAATTTCCATACCAAGACACTTACCATTCGGTAAAATGCTTCCAGAGTCAAAAAAAGAGATACCACCGATGCCTCCGGCAGTAAGCAGATTATCACCACTACAAAATCACGCTCTGGCACTCGGCAGATTCCACTTAACAATAACGCTCTGATCGCCCTGGAACGTCTACAACAGTTGCAGGAGAACAATCGCATCAAGACTAATTATGTGATCTGTACTTCAACTGGTAAAATGGTTGTTCAAAATTCTTATTTAAAAGAACATAGGTCATAAAGAAAATTCCCACATTAACCATTGCTGCACGAAGCTGCTGCAGAATGTAGATCACACAAATCATGGAAAAATACTTGTTCTCAAACAGCAGCTTTACAGTCTGCTTGAAAGAAAGCTTATCATCCTCAATCCCCATAGAACCATTAGATTTCAATTCTTCTTCCGGAAGTTCTTTTACGGAAAATACAGCAAGCGTATTGGTGATGATACCGATCACACAGTAAATGAGCGCAATGATTCTCCATGCTGCTGCACCGTTACCAAGAAGCTCAACTGCTCCTACAGTAATAGACTGAATTGCAAGGTTTGTAGCAAAGGAAAACATGAAACGGAAAGAACCCATCTGCACTCGTTCTTTACTGTTCTTTGTTACCAGAGAAGTCAGTGCTGCATATGCGATGTTATTTGCCGTATAGAATACTGCGTTTAACAGGGTATAGCAAATAAAGAACCAGGCATACTGCGCAGTTTTACCCATATTAGTAGGGATCGCAAAAACTCCGTAGAGCGTGATAGCACAGCCAAAGAAACCATAAAACATCCAGGGTCTTGCCTTACCCATTTTGCTCTTTGTCCGGTCGATCATGGTTCCAAAAAAGATATCCGTTATACCATCAAATAATTTGGATACTGCAATTAATGTGCCAACGATTCCTGAATTTAAGCCAATTGTATTTGTCAGGTAAATCATGACAAAAGATGACAGGAACGCATAAACTACGTTTCCTGCGATATCACCACTTCCGTACCCCACTTTGTTATGCCATTTCAGGTATGTCTTCTCTTCCATTTTAATCCCCTTTTCATATAATAGTCTTTGTCATCCTGCCTTTTCAATACGTTGTAACTACTATACAAAAATGCGTGGGAAAACTCCATATCTTTTATGAGACAGAATGTGCACAAAATGATAGGGGTTACATACTCCCACCACTCAATTACTGATGAATTAACATATCGTAAACAGTTTTCGATACAAATCTAAAATACTGGGAAATCATCAAAACAATTGCTATAAAACAGAGTGTTTTCCATAACAGGATATGCCATATCCCCCTCAACTGCTTTGCATTTTCTATTTTACAGTGTCAAAATACCCGATAATTCCTATGCATACGTCTTTCTTCATTGGCGACCACAGCGTATGCAATTTCATTTTATACATCTGACTATTATTTTCCACTGTCGCTTTTATCTTCACAGAGATTTCTTTATTTTGTACAGATGTCTGGTGTAACAAAACCCGAATATATTGAACATCTTCTTCATTTACTCCGAATTCTTTGAACAGATCAATTTTCGGATTATTTCTCTGACATAATATCTGCTGATTTCCGTTTAATATAGTAAGCTGACCTGAAACCGCATTGTAATCAATCGAATTCATGCCACTGTTCGATTTGAAGAAATCGATTTTTTCCTGCATGACCTTGACAAGACTCTGTGAATAAATCTGGCTCGGTAAGGATTTATCACTGAGTATTTCATTCGAAAGCCTTTGTATTTCATGAGAATATTTATTATCGTCCATTTCTTTATTAAGCATTTTTGAAAGCTGAATACTCAGTTCTTTCAGGCAATTAAGAAGGGTTGGATTAAACTGTCCGCATTGTCCATCCAGGATCATTTGAATCGCTGTGTCATGATCAAATGCTTTCTTATAGCATCTTTCACTTGTAAGTGCATCATAAACATCAACAATCGATACCACCTGTGCGGAAATTGGTATTTCTTCACCTTTCAATCCATCCGGATAGCCCTTTCCATCCCATCTTTCATGGTGCCACCTGCAGATTTCCCATGCGGTATGTACCAGTGGATGATCTTGTGGAAAGTCCATATCCTTAATTATAGCTGCGCCAAGCTCACTATGTTTTTTCATAATCTTAAATTCTTCATCGGTAAGTCTGCCCGGTTTATTCAATATTTCTTCCGGAATACGAATCTTACCAATATCATGAAGGGAAGAAGCAGTTGTAATCAAAGCAATATCTGCCTCTGTTAAAGGATAATCATCTGTTACTTTTACCAGTTGTCTCAGCATCATCTCCGTTGCTGTTTTTATATGCAGGATGTGCTCTCTACTCTCGCTGTTACGGGATCCCAATATATTACTCATAATCCGAATCATGATATTGTTATTTTCTTCTTTTTCGTAAACCTGATTATAAACCACATTGATCAGATGCTTTTGGTTCGTATAGAGGCCCAGGGTATTCTGAACTCTTTTCTTTACAATCACAGAATCAAACGGTCGTGTGATATAGTCTGTGATTCCCAGCTCATATGCCTTACGCATAGTATCAACAGCATCTTCAGAAGATATCATGATCACAGGAGTTTCAGCAATACACTGGCTTCTTTTCATTATTTCCAAGACTTCAAAACCATTCATCTGTGGCATATTGATATCTAAAAGCATCAGATCAATTCCAATATTTTCTCCTATCATCTCGATTGCCTGATTTCCATTTTCAGCTTCCAGATAATTATAAGTATCTCCCAGAATCTCCTTCAATATATCTCTGTTTAACTTTGCATCATCTACAATCAGTATTTTTTGTCTTTTATCCATATTTTTCATCATCCTACCAATTTATGAATTACCCTTACCAGTAATTCCACATCAACAGGCTTAGCAACATGTTCATCCATCCCTGCTTCTTTTGCTCTTATTCTGTCCTCCGTGAACGCATTTGCTGTCATTGCAATGATCGGTATTTCCTTTGCATCCTCTCTTTCCAGAGACCGGATCATCTTTGTGGCTTCATAACCATTCACGACCGGCATCATAATATCCATAAGAATGACATCAAATTCACGAGGTTCACTTTTTTTGAATACTTCAACAGCTTCCTGTCCATTCCAGGCTTTTGACACGTCAGCGCCTTCATTCTGAAGCACAAATTCGGCGATTTCCATATTCAGCTCATTATCTTCTGCCAGAAGAATATGCAGTCCCTTTATAGATTTTTCGGATACCTCCTTCTGTTCTTCACGTTTATCCGCATCCGGATCTATTTTAAATGGAACCCGAATCACAAATGTCGTCCCTACGCCTTTTTCACTTTCAAAAGTAATGGTACCACCCATTTTCTCAACCAGTTTCTTTGTAATCGGCATTCCCAGACCTGTTCCTGCAAATTTTGTGCGGCTTCCGGCATGCTCCTGTGCAAATGGTTCAAAAATATGCTTCTGAAACTCATCTGTCATTCCGATTCCGGTATCCCGGCAGACAAATTCTATTATCGTCATTTCCGGCTGTTCGGATGAAATTTCCCTGCAGCTGATATAAATCTGCCCGTTTTCTCTGTTATATTTCACCGCATTCGACAGGATATTCATCATCACACGTTTCACATACCTCGGGCTTCCAATAAGATCACGGTGTTTGATTTCTTTTTTCTCCCATACAATTCGGATATTCTGTTCTGCAGCAATCTGTTCAATCACAACAAGCACTTCCTCAAAAATTATGCTCAGATTAAATGGACTCTCTTCCAGAACGATATCATCTGACTCCAGCTTACTCATGTCCAGAACATCATTTACCAGTTCCAGCAGTAGATTGGATGCCTCTTTAACCTTTGTCCTGTATTCCGTCTGCTTCTCCATATCATCTGCATAATGCTCTGCCATATCAATCATGCCGCAGATTCCATTGATCGGAGTCCGGATATCATGGCTCATCCGCTGGAGAAACTCTGTTTTCGCCTCATTGGCGGCTTCTGCCTTTTTTGCAGCTATCAGAAGTTCTGCTTTATATTTTTCATCTTTTTCCTGTTCCTGTTTCCGGTGTGCCAGATTGGTTCTGTAGGTCCAGAACCAGAATATGCTGAACATCAGAAAATAAAGAAAAATAACACCTGCTACACTTAATGGGAGGTTATGGAACACTTCCGTATCCGGAAGATATGCATAGATATAATAATCACTCTGCTTCAGCATGACTCCATAACATCCGATTCCTTCCGTCTTTAAATGATGGATATGCTGACTGTCTGTATGCTTTTTCATTGCCTGAACAACTTCGTTGTCAGCTGTATTCTGCCCCAGCAGACTCTCATCATTGCTGGCAACAACAACTCCCTCGTCAGCAACAATAATCGTTCCATCTTTCTGAGTACAATAACCTTTTAAAAGTCCCTGTATTGTCAGTGTATAGTTTCTGGCAAATTCAGGAGATGTGTAATAGTAGATTGCAACAATACCCGGTGCATCTTTTCTGGCACAAGCTGCAATGTCAATATAGGATCCATCTTCTCTGGCAAACCGTTCTGAATAAGATCTTTCTTCATATCCGGTAAAATCCATGATAATGTCTTTTTGCAGATACTCCGTAATCTCATTGGTCAAAAACTCATCTGTGCTGTATTCACAGTCCGTCTTTCCATCTGCATCCAATACAAGGATACCATCCACCCAGAGAGTCTGCAGGTTTTCTTTCAGAAAATCCTCACTTAACTGCCCGCCGTTTTCTGTTTCCATGCTAATATTTGTACTCATCTGTCTGGCACTTTCAATTGCACGGAGGAGACTTTTGGATTCCGAAGATTCATTATAATGGGTGTAGGTGGAGCACTGCACTTTGACATAGTTTACAATCTCCACCATTCTTTTCTCTGCTTCCGCTTTTTCTGCGTGGAAGAAATAAAACAGGGAGACTACAGCCACACAGATTCCAATCACACCGCCGAGCAGCTGGATTCGTTTTTCTTTTGTCTTTTTCTTAATATCCAAGATCATCCACCTCCAGATACTTCTGGGGATCATCCAGATATTTTTCAATGATTTTCAGGGACGTGCCATCCTGCCGCATCTCTTCCAGTGTTTGGTCCATCTGCTCACAGATTCCTCTGTCATCATCTTTTGCAAAAGCAACTCCTATCCCAACAACCATCAAAGGTTCTTCCAGGATACGAAAGCTTGTATCATAATCTTTCATATACTGGACGACAGATTCTTCATGTGCGCCAACTGCATCTACATATCCTTTCCCAAGAAACGTATAGATCAGTTCCCGATGTCCAAGACTGATAAGATTTCCAAGTTTTGGAATTCTCTCATCCGTCCTGTCCAGAAAGATGCCTTCCGGTTTGGTTGTGGACTGAACGGCCAGATTCTTTTCCTCGAGATCACTCAGTTTATAAATATCACTATTCTCATTTACAGCAACCACCTGACGGCTTGCTATATATGGTCCTGCCCAGCGGTAATCGTCAAGGCGTCCTTCCATGGAAAAACATCCCATGATACAGTCAATCTCTCCGCTCTCCACCAGTTCTTTTTTCTTCTCCCAGTTAATCTGGACAACCTCCACCTGATATCCCATTCTTTTGAAAGCTTCCGTAGCCAGTTCTACATCGATCCCCGTCGGTACACCATCCTCATTCAGATAATTGTATGGTGGATAGTTGTCGCTGCCAAGCGTAATGACAGGCTTTTCGGTTTCTTCTTTCGTGTTATCTGTGTTTTTACACCCTGCCAGGGTGACTGCTAAAATTCCCGCAAGCAGAATGCCTGCAATCACTCTTTTTCCTTTCA
>NZ_QUMD01000038.1 GCF_003481985.1 Clostridium sp. OF09-36 | reverse complement strand
CTGTATTGTGAAGGGGATACAATATGTCCCGCCTTTTTTGAGGAAAATCCCTTGCTGATTTCAGGGAATTCTGACGCTTTTTTCTGGTAATTTTAGTGTATCATAAACAACCAAGGATGAAGAAGGAAATCTCATCATAGACGAGGAGGAGGCAAAGATAGTAAAACGTATCTACCGAGAATTTCTTGAAGGGACCAGCCTTGGTGAAATTGCTGCTGGTCTTGAGAGAGATAAGATAAAGACCGGCGGAAAAAAATACAAATGGCACCTGAGTACAGTTAAGGGTATTCTTCAAAATGAGAAGCACATAGGCGATGCTCTTTTGCAGAAAACAATCACCACAGACTTTATTGAAAAAACGTGAATTAAGAATGATGGCTCGGTTCCACAATACTACGTTACCGGAAGCCAGGAGGCGATTATTCCTAGAGACCTGTTTACCTAGGTGCAAGAAGAGCTTTTTAGAAGATCTAATATGTATAGCAATGATGGTAAAAGAAAAAGAATCTATTCCAGCAAATACGCTCTGAGCAGTATTTGCATTTGCACCAGATGCGGGGATATTTACAGGCGCATTGCCTGGAATAATCGAGGAAAAAGGTCAAATGTATGGCGATGTTGCACCAGGGTTGAGCATGGACCAGATGCATGCGACGCACCTACGATTGGTGAGGAAGAACTTCAGCAGGCAACAGTAAAGGCCATAAACCTTTTAGTAAGATGCTCTTCATCAATGAAGATAGTTCTATTACAGAATATCGAGGCTGCGATTGCAGATGATAACAGCGGTGAGTTGGAAACATTAAATGAGCTTCTTACTGCAAAGCAGAAAGAACTGGTGAAGCTAGCCCAGGCAAAAAAGGATTACTCGGCTCTCGCCGATGAGGTTGACAGACTTAAAGAAAAGAAGCAGAAGCTATTGGTAGCCAAGGCTGATACTGAGGGATTTAAAAAGAGAATTTCTGAGTTGGAAGAGTACCTGATAGAAGCAAATGAAGAACTCACTGAATATGAAGAATCGATGGTTAGAAAGTACATTCAAGAGATAAAGATCTATGACGATAGGTTCAAAGTTTGCTTCAAAGCAGGAATTGAACTGGATATTCCAAGATAACAAGGATTTGCAAGGGCAGCAGGCTTAGGATTGGCTGCCTTTTTTAGATTGATTTTATTCGTGGTTTGGAATATAATATCGTTAGATTGTATTGTGTGTGTTTTGTACTATAAGAGAGGATTATATGGAATATTTATCAATACGACAAACCTCTGAAAAATGGGGTATCTCCATCAGAAGAATTCAGGTTTTATGTGCAGAAAATAGAATTCCAGGTGCAACAAAGATCGGTTCCTATTGGGCTATTCCGGCTGATGCAGAAAAACCTAATGATGAGCGTATCAAGAGTGGAAAATACATAAAGGAAAAATAAGATGCAGAGTGTGATAAAACTATAAAAGTGTAGGTGGATATGATTGACATGCTTTGGATAGCGTGCTTATCCGGAAGAAGAATGAATTTCTAGAAAGTTTATCAAATTTGGAGGTGCACTATGGCATTTAATCATGGATTAAAAATAGGGCAAATACTAAAAAATGCAGATATTGTTGATATATTCAAATGCGGGAATATGGGCGGGATGAGACGTTCAAAGACTACGAATACTTTGGTTATTGTCTCAGACTACACAAAAGGAATCTATCACGATAAGTGGATTGGTGGAGCTCTTCATTACACTGGTATGGGTAAAAATGGAGACCAGGATATTAATTGGGCCCAGAATGCTACGCTTGCAGCATGCGGTTACAATGGCGTCGATGTCCACCTTTTCGAAGTAATGGATGCGGGCGAGTATGTGTACTGCGGAAGGATAGAGCTTGTTGACAAACCTTACACCGAAACTCAGCCAGGCGAGGATGGAGTTCCTCGTAAAGTTTGGATGTTTCCTATCCGTCCGGTGCCTGATAATGATGTAAAGAAACCGGCCATGTTTGTATTTAAGGATATGGAAGATTTCAAAGCGCGTGGTAAGGACATGGATGAACAGTATATGAAGATGATTGCTGCTAAGAAAAAGTCGGGCAGCAAATCTACGTATGTTCCACCAGTTATTCCAAAGCCAGAACCAAAGCCACCAGTTGTTATTCCTGTTGATATTATAGGTAAGCAAGTAAAACATAAGGCATTTGGAATCGGAACTATTACTGCAATCGAAGGAACCTCTATTGCGGTAGACTTTGACAAAGTTGGATTAAAGAAGATGGAATATGAATTCTGCATGGAAAAGAAGATGCTTGAATTCATTTAGGATTGATATGAAAACAGTAAAAGTTGTAGCTGCAGTTATTTGTGATTCTATAAAAGAAAAGAAACGAATATTTGCTACAGTTAGAGGTTATGGAGAATCCAAGGGTCAGTGGGAATTCCCTGGTGGAAAAATTGAACCTGGAGAGACTTCTCAAGAGGCCCTTGTTAGAGAAATAAAGGAAGAACTAGATATTCTTATAGGTGTCGGAGATTTAATCGATACTGTTGAATATGATTATCCTTCATTTCATTTATCGATGGATTGCTTTTGGTGTGAAGTGATAGAAGGAGAGCTTAAGTAGAAGATGCAAAGTGGCTTAACAAGAGTGAACTCGATAGTGTGCAGTGGCTTCCGGCGGACATCACATTGATATCCAAAGTTAAAGCGATTATGAAATAGGAGGTACAGCATGGCAGAAATAACACGAATTGTGATAAAAGGCTCGTCAGGCTATTGCTGCTATGATGAAGCCTTCAATGATAAAGTGACCATTACGCAAGATTCAATAGCCTATGAATATGTTCCTTATCAGGAAACGGATATTAATCCAAAGAGAAAGTGGAGTTACAAAACGAACAGTCCAATCTTCAAAATGAAATATGATGAGGTTACGGGTATACTTCCAGGAATTATTGAAAGAGGCGTTGAAGAGTTCTGCACTGATATAGGTGGTATTGAATTTAATATTACATATTCAGATAAAACGAAGTTTAAAGAAACATACTGGGTACCTGGTGATTATTTCGAAGAATTATTCATTGCGATTAAAAGCCTTGTACCAGAATGCGAATATACTCCAGCAGTCTTGCTCACATCAGAAGATTATGAAGAAGGAGGTGATGAATAGATGCCTAAAGCAGTTAACATACAAGTTATCGGTAATGTTATTGAACTAAGTAGAGATCAGTGGAAAGGGCATGTTGCAAAAATAACAAATGATCCGTCATTACTAGAAGAAGTTAAAAAGTACACTTGGACATATAAAGATGGTGAGCACCCTTATTTGCATAACAGTAAGTTAAACATATATTTCCATGAGTTTGTTTTGGGATTTATTTATGGGCGTAAAAATATTGACCGAATGCAAGCAGAGGGTAACATAATAGAACATCTGGATAATGATGGATTGAACTGTACCTATGAGAATCTTCACATTCTATCTGAAGATTTGAATAAAGCTAAAGCTTTTACGATTGATAAGAAAGCTGCTGAATTAGAAACGTGTATGGAATATCCGGCGTTCATAATGGATGTGTATTATCTCCATAGATCAAAACAATTTCAACTGCAGCTTTTTATGAATGATGATATTTACTTTAATAAAGCTTCAGGAAAAGCAGCAGAGATGTTTATTTGCATGTATGATAAATTTGAAAATTTGTACATTGATTGGTTCTATCTACTGAATAGTAGAACCGATAGAAAATTCGAATTGGGAACATTGCATGCCCAAAGCATTCATGCGAAGGAACGCCCACACATAGAGTTGCAACCAGGAGAAGAGAATAGTCCTATTATTATTAGGGATGGAGTAACATATTTGAACCTCGATGCAAAAGTCAATGGGAAGCCAATGTCGGCATTACGGCATACTTCTATGCGAAGTGTTGTAGAAGAGAGTAAATAATATAAGGCAGGGTTCAAAAATGGAGTTATCGTTAAAGGGTTCGTAGATATGTTCCCTTGAACAGATAGGTGGATATGACGTACTTACTAACGTATCGTGCCACTGCGAAGTGATTTGCTTGTTGTCGAAGAAAGCACAAGTTTAAGCGGGTTTGAGGGCTATATTTGCTAGTACATGTTATAAAAATAAGCCTGTAAAGAGTAGGAATGCTTAGATGATGTAAACAGAGATTAGAGCATTGGTATCCTCAAAATCCGTCAGAGGGAACCTTTGAACAATGGAAAGATGGTGTAGATCAGTTTGCTAATTTATGCATTATCCAGCGTAATGTTAATTCAAAGTTTTCAAATATGTCTTCGGAGGCAAAGAAGAGCACGTTTAAAGATATGATAAGCAAGGGAAGTATCAAACTTCGTATTATGAACGAGCTTACTGAAAAGAATGGCGATAAGGTTGCAAGCTTTATTGGAAAGAAATTATGTACAAGAAGCACGAGGAAGATATGCGGAAGTATCTGATTGATGCGTGTGGGATAGATCAGGAGGAAGATTAGAATTGACGGCAAAGAAATGGGTTACAATTGTTACATTCATTTGTTCTTTAGTGGCTATTATATTGATGGCAATTTTTAATAAATACTGCTGCTCAGATGAAAATATTGGATATGATATTACGTTGGCAATATTTGGTAGTGCTTTGCTGGGATTTATCATGTCATTGGTAGAATATTTTTCAGAACGTAAGAAGGCAATGGAACAATTCTGGATAGAAGCACAACGAGTGCTTGCACAGTTCCGAAAGGCGAAATATATTTATTTTGATGAACCAGAGGATATTGTTACTAGTTGTATTGCTGAAAATTATTATAATAAACGCGCTAAGGAATTACCACCAGGAGTAGCAGGTATATTTGGCCCAGAAGAGTCGCATGAGTATCGAGAAAAATACATTCAATGGATGGAAGAAAATGAACCTATGTCATTTACGGAAAATGATGATGTATGTAATATTTTAAATCAAATATGTATTTCTCGAATGGAGGGCTATGAAAGGACAATTAATGAAGTTATTGATAGTTACATAGAATTGTCAAAGATTAGCTTATCTGAATTAGACAGTGCGTATGGCAATTTGAATTTTATTTTTGCTAATAAAAATATACGACTCAGAGCTTATAATGAAATTTTTGACAAGATAAGAAAAATAAAACATAAAATTTTGGAAGAGACTTATCATTTCAATCTTTATAAAAATAATAAAGGCAATTTTGCTGTTTGCATGCGTAAGGCGATTGGAGTGAGTAAGGCATTATTTGCAGAGGAAAAAAAGTCTGAAGATGCATTTGATTACGTGAGTATTTACCAGAAAGAATTTGATGATATAGAAGAGTGTTTAGAAGCTTTCAGAGCTAAAATATATTTTAGGTCTAAAGTTGAACCGGTTGATAGAATACCAGTAACAGGTAGAATAATGAATTTTAAGGATTCGTCTGATGTTTCAAATAGCTAAATGAGGAAAGGTGATTGCGTGGCAGTAGATAAAGAGTTTTTAACTTGCAATCAACAGATGAAGAAGTTACGATATAAAAAAATTGATTGTGGAAATCGGGCCGTGAAAGAGGCTTTTGGCTGGCAAGGTACCCGCTATGAGGCGTTTACATTTTGTTAGCTGAAATGTTGAATTTTCTAGGTGCGCCCCTTCGGGGGGTTGGAAGTCTTAGTTATTAATATATTTTGGAAATTTTATGGAATAGAAACGAGGCTCGGTTGATAGAACAGAAGAGGAGTAGTGTATGGCAAGAGGGAAAATATACAGCTTTATCTCATGGATGGGAATGTTAACGGTAGAATTAAATGTACTTTAGCTAATTGGACTGGTTTAGCATTTAAAATTCCAAGAACATTGTATCAAAAATATTCTAGAAAAGATGTATGTAGGATATTGAATTGGACAAAGGACGATAGCTCGACAGTATATGGTTATCGTATTAAATATCATACATGTCCGATCTTTGTTACATACGAAAAATCAGAAGACATTGCAAACAGTACGAAGTACTTAGATGAATTCGAAAAAATTGCTATCAATCCGACAGTTTATAGCAATAAAATTTTTAGCTGGATGACTCGTAGTAAAGTGAAACTTGAGAGTTCGGAATCGCAGGAATTGATTCATGCTCGTGAAAATGGGCTTAAAGTTCTTTTATTTTTGAAAAAAAGTGATGGAGAGGGAAGTGATTTTTATTATATGGGTGAAGTAACGCCGGTTGCATGGAAAGAAACTACTATATTAAATGATAAAAAAGAATCCCGCCCGATCATGAATTTTAAGTTGGAATTAAAACAAGAAGTACGTAAGGATATATTCGATTATTTTACTGCGTAAAAATGGAGGATTGCGATGAAAACAGTAAGGGTAGTTGCAGCAGTGATCAAAGCAAGCAAAGAAAATGGAGAAGCGATTATTTTTGCAACCCCGCGTGGATACGGAGAATTTAAAGACGGTTGGGAATTCCCAGGCGGGAAGATTGAGGCAGGAGAAACACCACAGGAAGCATTAAAACGGGAAATTCAGGAAGAACTGGATACTGAAATTTCAGTGGGAGAGCCGATCGTTACAGTAGAATACGATTATCCAACCTTCCATCTTTCTATGGACTGCTTCTGGGCAGAGGTTGTTTCTGGAGACTTAGTGCTTCGGGAACACGAAGCAGCGAAGTGGTTAACGAAAGAGAAACTGGGTTCGGTAGAATGGTTACCGGCGGATGTGCTTGTGGTGGAGAAGGTGCGGGAGGTATTGCAGTAGACAATTATGAACAACAAAACCCTAGACTACTACAACCATCATGCCCAATCCTTCGTCTCCAGTACCATATCCGTAAATTTCAAACCAATTCAGGACAAGTTTATAAATGCATTGCGTGGCAAACAGGTGCTTGATTTTGGCTGTGGTTCAGGTCGGGATACGAAGTATTTTCTGGAAGCGGGGCTTTGTGTAACAGCTGTGGATGGATCAGAAGAAATGTGCAGATATGCCAGGAAATATACAGGTATACCGGTTCGGCATATGCTGTTTCAGGAACTGGATGCGCAGAATCAATATGACGGAATCTGGGCCTGTTCGTCCATTTTGCATCTTCCGAAGAATGAATTGCGGGAAGTATTATGGAAGATGGTGGAGGCCTTGCACGACGATGGCATCATTTACACATCGTTCAAATATGGGGACTTTGAAGGAGAACGCAACGGAAGATATTTTACGGATTTTTCAATAGAAACATTTACGGAATTTATAAAAGATATAGAAAAAATTAGTATGGAAACATACTGGATCACAACCGATGTAAGACCTGGAAGAGGCGAGGAAAATGGCTGAATGTAATGCTGCGAAAACATTAGAAACTGCGATTTTGGAAGAAGATGCTACCGATGTCATGACGGGTGACCGGGATAAAAGAAGATATTTGTATTACCAGCTGATTCATAGCATGCGCAAGGCGGGCCGCATCGATATCATTGTGTCGTTTCTGATGGAATCCGGAGTGAAAATGCTTTTGGGAGAACTAAAGCAGGCTATGAAGCGCGGTGCAACGGTCCGCATCCTGACGGGCAATTATCTTGGCATTACCCAGCCGTCGGCATTGTATCTGATCAAGCACGAACTGGGAGAACTTGTGGACCTTCGGTTTTATTGTGAAAAAAACCGCTCTTTCCATCCAAAATCTTATATTTTCCATTATCCGGACCATAGTGAGATTTATATAGGATCTTCCAATATTTCGCGCAGCGCGTTGACATCTGGGATTGAGTGGAATTACCGGTTCAGCAGTTATAAGGACCCTGAAAATTACGAAAAGTTTTATCAGACGTTCGAAGATCTTTTTCAGAATCATTCCATTGTGATCGATGAGGCAGAATTAAAACGGTACTCAAAAACCTGGCACAGGCCGGCAGCTTTTAAAGATCTGGATCGTTATGAAAGTATAGAAGAAGCGGAAGATACGAAGGTAAGGCTTTTGTTTGAGCCGCGCGGAGCGCAGATTGAAGCACTTTGTGCACTGGAAAACAGCCGGGCAGAAGGTGCGACACGTGGAATTGTCCAGGCTGCGACAGGTGTTGGAAAGACGTATCTGGCTACATTTGATTCTAGAAATTATCAGCGGGTTTTGTTTGTGGCACACCGTGAAGAGATTCTGAATCAGGCGGCAGTTTCCTTTCGAAATGTCCGGAATTCGGATGATTATGGATTTTTTTACGGCAAAGAGAAAACAACGGATAAGTCGGTGATATTTGCTTCGGTATCGACACTGGGCAGAACGGAATATTTGCGGGAAGAATATTTTTCGGCAGAGTATTTTGATTACATTGTCATTGATGAATTTCACCATGCAGTAACAGATCAGTATCTTCGGATTGTAAATTACTTTAAACCAAAGTTTTTACTGGGCCTTACAGCTACGCCGGAACGAATGGATGGTCGGAATATCTACGAGCTGTGCGATTATAATGTTCCTTATGAAATTCCATTGAACGAGGCAATTAACAAAGGAATGCTGGTGCCGTTTCATTATTATGGCATTTATGATAAAACTGATTATTCTGGCTTGCATCTGGTAAAGGGACATTATTCTGAGAAAGACCTGAATGAAATTTATCTGGAAAATAAAGACCGATATGAGCTGATCTACAAATATTACAGGAAATACGGTTCGAGGCGTGCATTGGGGTTCTGCTCCACTAGGGAGCATGCTGAAAAAATGGCAATGGAATTCAGCAAAAGAGGAATTCCATCGGCTGCGGTCTACAGTGGTGCAGCAGGAGACTATGCCAAAGAACGGAATGCAGCAATTGAAATGTTAAAGGCGGGCGAGATCAGGGTAATCTTTTCTGTCGATATGTTCAATGAGGGCGTGGATATTCCGTCGGTGGATATGGTACTGTTCCTACGGCCAACGGAATCTCCGGTCGTATTCTTGCAGCAGCTTGGCAGAGGACTGCGACGCAATGCAGGAAAAGAATACCTGAATGTGCTGGATTTCATCGGAAATTATGAGAAGGCAGGAAATGTGAGGCGGCTTCTCACTGGAAATTTTGGTTCGTCGGCAATGTCATACCGGTCATCCGATCAGGCAATGAATCAACTGTCAGACCAGGCTTCAGATCAAGAAGGAATCCCAGATGACTGTCTGATCGATTTTGATATGCGGCTGATTGACCTTTTCGAAGAACTGGATAAAAAGCGTCTGAAAATCCGGGATCAGATCCAAATGGAATATTTCCGTGTAAAGGAAAAACTCGGCAGGCGTCCATCCCGTCTGGATTTGTTCACTTACATGGATGACGATATCTACCAGCTTGCCATATCGCATGCGAAAGATAATATTTTTAAAGATTACCTTGGATTCTTGAAATCACTGGGCGAGACAACAGATATGGAAGAAATGCTGCTGCGCGGGATTGGCAAAGAATTTTTGAACGTCCTGGAGATAACCAATATGACCAAGGTTTATAAAATGCCTGTACTTCTGGCGTTTTATCACGACGGTGACATTCAGACGGATCTGACTGCACCGCAATTGCTCCAGACTTGGAAGCACTTTTTTGACCAGAACCGAAACTGGAAAGACCTGGACAAACAGATCACTTATGATAAATATAAAGCCATATCCGATAAAGACCATTTAAAAAAGATCATTACAATGCCGGTTCATTTTCTTTTGGAATCAGGAAAAGGATTTTTTGTAGAGAAGGATGGCTTTGTGATCTCGCTTAGAAGCGAACTGCAGGGGCTGGTGCATCATGAAGCGTTTACAGAACAAATGAAAGACATTATCGAATACCGGACGATGGATTATTATCGGAGGAGATACCGGGAGACGAGATAGGAACTGAAAAAACGATCAAAAATGAAGAAAGAAGGTACACACCATGTTATTTATCGAATATCCAAAATGCTCTACCTGCCAGAAGGCAAAGAAATGGCTGGATGCAAATCACATTTCTTATATAGACCGTCATATCGTGGAGAACAATCCAACGTACGAGGAACTGAAGCAGTGGTATGAGCGCAGCGGACTCCCCCTAAAAAAATTCTTTAACACCAGTGGCATGCTTTATAAGGAATTGCAGTTGAAAGACAAACTTCCGGGTATGAGCGAAGAAGAACAGCTGAAGCTTCTGGCGTCGAATGGAATGCTGGTAAAGCGCCCGCTGATCGTGAAGGATGAGATGGTATTGACGGGATTTAAAGAGGCAGAGTGGAGTGAAAAATTGGGTTGCTGATGAAAAAATCCTCCATGATATCTATGAAGAGATGGATGTCATGGGGGATTTTTCATGTTGATCCCAACTCAGTAAGATAGCCTTATTAAAAATGGGAACCGATGCTTGAGATATTAACAAATGCTTACATTTCAATCCACAGGGAAAACCTGATAAAGTTGCCCAGCAGTAATAATCTGGGATTTTTATAGGACAGCTAAAATGTTATATTAAATATCAAACAGCTAAAAAGTTGTGAAACTGCAAATGCTGCGCTGCATATCAAAAAAATGATGTAACTGTTCAGTAGGTCTGCGCATTTACTGCGCTGACCGTAAGAAAACATAGGCTGGCAGGCAAAAATCCCATTGCCGCAGGCAATGGGATTTTTGCTCGTGACTGTGAAGGTACTGAACAGTTACAAAATGACAATACTATATCCGGTATTTATGTTTGGGAGGTACGTTATTATGGGGAAAGATCTGAAACTTGAGGTGTTTGCATCAAAGACAAGGATTGAACCGGTTTCTTTGCATGTCTATCAACTGATTTCTCAAAATATTGAGGATAATAAATACAAGATTATACGGGGAGCTAGTTGGAAAATCCGCAATTATAATCATTGCGGTGTATTTGAAAATGGGGAGTACATATATACAACAGAGCTGGTAAAGAACGATATTCCTAATGCTGATTTTGAACTGGAATACAAGGGAAAACAGGAGCTGGAGGTTGGAAAGAATCAGAGGGTCTATGGTGAACTTATCAAGTATTGTATTTTTAGAAAATTAGAAACGGTCCTCATCGCTGAAAAATATAGGAAATATGCATGCAGGAATGAAATTACAAGCAAATTTATTATGACAGAAAACGGATTTCAGACGTATTCTTCCAGAAATAAGGAAATTAGTCTGGAGCGGCAGTATAAATTATGGGTTTCCGTAAAAGAAGATGGCTATACCTACCTTCATATTGATACAAGCAGCATGTTTTCCTCAAGGCTTACAGTGGCAGATTATCTTTCTGCCGGGAAGTCTGTGGTTGGTATGACAGTAAAAAATGATTGGGCAAAAAATAAGCAGACTGGAACGATTACGGAGGTATGTGGCTTTACTGTTACAGATTCATTGAATTTTGCGCGTAGCTTGAAGGACTATTATGTAAAAAAGGGTGAAGAATACCGCGTGAAGGACATTTCGGACAACACACCAGTCATCAAGGTGAAATTGCTTGGAGGCAGTGAACTGCCGTATTATCCGCAGGCATTAAAGCCTGTTTTGACAAGAGAGATGGTTGGAATACTGGATCCAGAGTTTTCGTTAAAAATTGACAAGTATGTAAAACGCGATATGCGTACAAGATTGCAGCTGGATGCTGATTTTATTCAGGATATTGGAGCAATTCAGGAACTCGGCGGTTTTGAATTTGAACGTGATTGTTGTCCAGCAGACCGATTAGGATATAGACCTGGTGTGGTATATCTTCCGGCATTAACGTGTGGAGAAGGTCACACTGTAGATTGTGGAAAAGAAATTCAGGTTTTCCAACATGGATTTTATAAGAAACCGGATAAAAAAATAAAAATAGGCTATTTATATCCAACCGGAATGAAAAATCTGATGAAAGCAGTGGCGAATTCCATCTACACCTTTAGTACAAAGGGATATTACCATGGTCAGAAGGATTGTTATACGCGGGAGGGGTTATTAGATATTCAGTCGCGGGCTATGATTCAGGAAGAATATGAGCTTGGTGACATTACCGATTATAAGCGGGCAGCAAATAAAATAAAGAAACTTGATGAAGTGGATATAGTAATAGCCATTGTTCCTGATGATATGGAAGATGATGGACCGTATAATCCGTTTAAAACCATTTGGGCGGAGGCGAATATTCCATCACAGATGGTCAGCGTTCGTACAGCAAAAATGTTTGAACGGGAAACAACTGCTTCTACATCAAAATATTATCTGCATAACATTGTTCTGGGAATTCTTGGAAAAATAGGTGGCATTCCCTGGATCATAAAAGATATGCCAGGAAATGCAGATTGTTTTGTTGGTCTGGATGTAGCGACTGCGGACACGGGGATTCATTTTCCGGCCTGTTCCGTTGTGTTTGATAAATATGGACGTTTATTAGGATTTTACAAGCCAAAGCAGGCCCAGCGTGGAGAGAAGATTACAACAAGAATTTTACAGGATATTTTTGACCAGGTAATCTTTTCGTATGAAGAAGCATTTGGAGAAACTCCGAAACGCATCATGATCCACAGAGACGGTTTCAGCAACGAAAATGACGAATGGTACCAGACTTATTTTTCAGCAAAAGGAATTTTTTATACGATTGTTGAAGTAAGAAAGAATATCAGCTCCAAACTGGTGATGTATCAGGATGGCGTGGTGTTGAATCCGGGAATCGGATATTGTGTTTACAATCAGAAGGAAGCATATTTAGTCACTACTGACATGAAACGAAAAAAAGGCTCTCCTAATCCATTGCGTATAGAAAAGAAATGTGGTGATACAAGTATGACTGATATCATCAGACAAATTTTATATCTGACACAGCTGCATGTTGGTTCCACCCAGAAAATGAGACTGCCGGTCACAACCGGATATGCAGATAAAATCTGTAAAAACCGTGAATTTGTACCGGAAGGACGAGTGGATAATAAGTTGTTCTTTTTGTGATGTGTGTTCAAGAAAAATGTCAAATAGATTTTGTTAAATGTTATCTTAAAAATTTTCATCCCATATAAAAGGAAGGAGCGATCATAACGTGATTCATAAACCCTACCCCATAGCCATGGAAATTGCAGGAAACACAGCTCTCTGGACCCGGCCAGACACCGGCGATTCTCCATGCAGCTATCCCGCACCCACATATTCCGCGGTTCGCGGATTGTTTGAAAGCGTTTTGTGGGGACCGGCCGTTCTTGTGATTCCGAAAAAAGTGGAGTTGTGTACAATCCCACAATTTCATTCTTATGTGACCAATTACGGAGGACCGCTGCGGAAAAATGATTCTGTTAAAAAGGGTAACAATTATCAGATGTATGCAACGGTTCTGCTTGATGTTTGCTACCGGTTGTATGCAGATGTTATTCCGAATCCTGACAAATCGAAAATGCCGGGGCGGGCGTTGGAATGGGACCGAAAAACGACATCTCCCGGGCATGCATACCAGGAAATATTTAATCGCCGTTTAAATCGTGGACAATCCTACGCAACATTAGCTTTGGGCTGGAGCGAGTTTACACCTTCTTACTTTGGTCCGTTTCGCGATACAACACATGTGTGCAAAAATCTGCCGGATATCCAGATTCCTTCGATGCTGCGCGGTGTATTCCAACAGGGTTATTCTTCTCATTATCAGGCATTATATGATACCGATTTGTGCATCCACAAGGGCGTTCTGGAGTATCCGGAGAGGAGTGATTGTCGTTGATCAATGAATTGTATAACTTATCCGAAACGCTTGAAAAGGCAAAAATCCAAACGCAAAACTGGCATAGAAAATACAGACCAATCCCAAATATAAGAGAAAAGACACCTTGTGTTTGTATTACGTTTTCTGATGAAAAGGTGATGAAAATTTCTTCGCTTGATCCCAAATACAGTACGATTTTGCGAAAATATGGTTCGAATCAGGGAAGCTATCCATGCATGAACCTGGCATCATTGTATCGTGTTACGGAGGATCCTATCAAAAAAGAATTAAATGAAATAGCAGATCATCCAGAGAAACTAAATTGTGAGACACTTGAAAAGATAAAAGGATGGTGTACGGAATATAACTGGGGAAAAAAGTTTCAGGGTAAGTACAAAATATCAATGGAAAATACCGTTGCGGAACTGCAGACGGCAGCTGCCCGGTTTGAACCGCTTCAAATATTAATCGACGAGACAAAATGCTTTTCGGATGCATCCCGCTTACATAAAGAACTGGAATCTGTTGTTTGGAAGATGCTGAGTCAGCGGGAACATGTGAAACTGGCATTGGCGGTTCTTTTTTATCAGGGAAAATCTGGGGCGGATGCAGCCGATGATTATGGTTCTCTTTCCGTGGCACTTGAATCTGCAAAATTAATAGAGGCTGGAATACCGGCAGTAAGCGATAAATTTGTCACAGGTTTGAATGTGTGTTTACTTGAAATGGACTTCTCTCAACAAGGGGAACAAGAAGCAAATGATGTTGATGCGTTCGGAAATCCATTTCAGGCAATAGAAGAACCAATGCCGGGCGTGAAGCTGGCTGGTGGCTTCGATGTTACGATCCGTACCATGTTCAAAGAACAATACTGCCAGAACAGATATGGAAAAATCGAGAATGCCAGTTATCCGATTTCTCCGTCTATGCGTGTGAAGCTTCAGGCATCACTGGAATGGATCGGAAAAGAGGAACAGAGAGATAAAACATGGATGAACCTGGAAAAAAATGAAATTTTGTTTGTATATCCATTCAGAATGCCACAAGTACCGATTTCTTTCACGAATTTCTTTGGCTCTTCAAAGAATCTGGAAGAATCGTTCACAACACGGTCAGAAAAGTTTGTCCAGGAGTTAATAAAATCGAAAGATCCCGAAGTGGATTCGCAGGCGAAATGGATTCAGATTTTTATTCTCCGAAAAATTGATAAAGCACGAACCAAAGTTGTTTATACACGTCAGACAAATCCGTATGAATTGGAAGCATGTTCGGAGGCTTGGAATTGCGGCTGCAAAAACCTTCCACGCTTTCCATTTGGTGAGCCTGTGGTATTGGAACCATTGGATACGTCGGATGTACTAAACCGATTCTGGAAAGCAAATGGTGAAATGGCAACCGACCGGTTTCACCCGGTTCCGAGATATCGTGGATTAGAATTGTTGCTGGAACCTACGTTACCCGTAACTGCTGATCTTCACACAGTATTGGAAAAGACTGAGTTACTGAGTCCATTCCTTGGAAATTTATGTGCGAAAGATAATTGGAATCATTCCATATGGAAACATGTGAAAAACATGGTATCGTTGTTGGGAATTTTACTGTATCGAGAAGATATCAGAAAGGAGGACTATATGGAGAATGTGCCATATCTCTATGGTCAATTATTAAAAACGGCAGATGAACTTCATGCGCTTTATTGCAATGTGGTGAGAAAAGGTGATTTCCCGCCGCAGTTTTTGGGAAGTGGCTTATATCGAAACGCCAGTGAGACGCCAGCCCGCACGTTGAATATTTTAAGTCAGCGTATCATGCCGTACTATGCCTGGGCGAAAAGTTATCGATACAAAGAAAGAACGGAACCGGGGAAGGAAAGCTGGCGGGCAGCGTGGCTGTATCATCAGTTTGAAAGAATTATGAATCAGCTGCGTGAAAAATGGACAGTCCCGTCCCGGTTTGATGAGGAGGAAAAAGCACAGTTATTTATAGGGTATCTTGCGGCATTTCCTAAAAAAGAAGAAAGTACGATAAACGAGGAGGTAGGAATCGATGAGTAATGAAATTAAGCGTGCAACAGGATTACTGGTAATTGAAGCAGTGAATTCAAATCCGAATGGTGATCCGGACCGAGAAGGCGATCCACGTCAGCGGCCGAACGGATGCGGAGAAATTTCTTCGGTTTCTTTCAAGAGAAAATTGCGTGATTTGCTGGATGATCATGATACTCCGTTTTTTCAGGCACTTCCGGAAATGTTTAGCAATCATGCGGACCGATATTTTATTTTAGAGCATCGTGGACGTGACAGAAAGCAGATCACAAAAGAACTGGGAAAATCACCGGCTGATTTTAGAAATAGTGAATTTGTAAAGAAGTATTGGGACGCGCGTGTATTTGGTAATACGTTTCTTGAAGATGGCGGCGATAAAGGTTTTATTAAAACGGGAGTTGTGCAGTTTGGAATGGGAATTTCGATTGCACCTGTCGATATTTTGCGTCAGACAAATACCAATAAAGCAGGTGTTCAGGAGGGGAAAAATGCCGGAATGGCACCACTGGGCTATCGCGTCGTAGATCATGGTGTTTATTGCATGCCGTTCTTTGTTAACCCAAATTATGCGGATAAGAGCGGATGTACTGCAGAGGATATCGAACTCTTAAAACTGCTGATTCCACATGCGTATGAGCAGAATCGCTCAGCAATTCGCCCGGATGTTCGCATCCGTCATGCGTGGTATATAGAACACAAAAATATACTGGGCAGTTGTCCAGAATATAAGCTGATCGAAGCGTTGACACCTGAAAAAATCGGAGACAAAATGGAACCCTCTTTATCGTGGAACGATTATCAGGACAAGCTTTCTCTTCAGGAAGAGTTGTTGGCGAAAGTAGATAGCTGTATCGATCTGGTGAATTTATAATGGAAGATTATCTTGCGCACAGTGCTAAAATGGAGTATCCGGCACAAACATATCTTGCACATATTCAAGGCGTAGATATGAGAGCTGTGCAGTACGCAAAGGACGTTGAACAGCACGCAAAATATTTGAAAAATGAACTTCATGATATTGTTCATGATGCGGCCTGTCTGCATGACCTCGGAAAATTAGAAACAGAGAATCAGATGGTATTACGAGGTCATGGACATGACCAGAGACATTTGCCGATCAATCATGTGGATGCTGGAAGCGCTGTATTGGTAAAGAATGGTTATGGCTATGCAGCGCTTGCAGTCTATTCTCATCATAAAGGTCTTCCGAATATGCAGGCTGAGAGTATGAGAGAAACAGCCATTTTTCGTGATGAGCATATAAAAGTACGGCAACACACAGATTCTGTGCTGTCAGATTTACTGCAATGTCACCAATCTGTGTTTCTCACCGAAACTTGTAAAGAGGAACAGCCCTATCCTGGAGAAATCAGTGTGTTTATTCGCATGGTTTTATCGTGTCTTGCGGATGCAGATCACACAGATACGGCGGTTACATATGGAAAGGCAGTTGAGTCGGAATTACCGGCATTGCGTGCAGAAGAACGACTTGCTGCATTGGATCAGTACGTGTCAAAGCTAGAAGGTGATGATGAGCGTAATCGTCTTCGGCGGGAAATGTATTTAGTCTGCCGTAATGCCCGGATTAACAGTGATTTTTCATCTTGCGATAGTCCGGTGGGATCGGGAAAAACAACAGCAGTTATGGCACATTTATTGCAGCAGGCCATTAAACGCAATGCCAGACATATTTTTGTGATTCTTCCGTATACAAGTATCATCCAACAATCAGTGGATATTTACCGGAAAGCCTTGTTGCTGCCTGGTGAAGATCCAGAAGCAGTGGTTGCAGAATTACATTCACGGGTTGATTTTCAAAATTACAATACCCGTTATCTGACTTCATTATGGCGGGCACCGATTGTAGTTACAACTGCAGTCGCATTTTTCGAAACACTTGCTTCCAATCGTCCATCAGCGCTGCGATGGTTCCATGAACTGCCGGGGAGTGTTATTTTCATTGACAAAGCACATAACGCATTGCTTTTAAAATTATTGCCAATTGCCTGGAACTGGATGAATGTATTGGCAGAAGAGTGGAACTGTTATTGGACGCTTGCCTCGGGATCTCTGGTACGTTACTGGGAATTGAAACCTTTATCGCAAGTTGGTATGAAGCATCCCTGCGTTGAGGAATTGGTTTATGCGGATCTGCAAAAGCGCTTAATGATGTATGAAAAAGGCAGGATTCGTTTTTGCTTTCAGGAAAAACCAGTTACAAGAAAGAAACTGATAGAATGGATTCACAGCGCTCCGGGTCCGAGACTGCTGATTGTAAATACAGTTCAAAGTGCGGCAGTACTGGCAGATGACTTTTTAAAAGATTTGGCCGATCTCATGTGGAACACCTATCAACTGCATTGAAGGCAGAAGACCGGGAACGTGAAATTGAGAAAATCAAAAGACGATTAGAGAATCGTGACGATACGGACTGGGTGTTGGTAGCAACTTCTTGTGTGGAAGCAGGAGTTAATTTTTCTTTCCGAACTGGATTTCGAGAGTTATCATCATTGCTTTCGCTTTTACAGGCCGCTGGGAGAGTTAATCGGCATGGAGATTGCCTGGGGCAGAAATGTGGAGTTTTACGTTACAAGAAGATTCCATGTTAAAAGAGAATACGCAGCTGAATACTTCTAGAGACGTTTTGCGTGATTTCTTTTTACAAAATAAAGAAATTGTGCCAGAACTCAGCACCTACGCCATGGATGAGGAAATTGTCCGCGATGATAGTTGCCTGCGAACGATACAATCGCTCATGACGCAGGAAGCAGCCATGCAGTTTCAAAATGTCGCAAAGGAGTTTAAAGTGATTGATTCTGATACGGTTACAGCAGTTGTTGATGAATCCTTTGCAAAAGAAATTGCACACGGCAAAGGCGATTGGAAGGTATTGCAGAAAAAGTCCATTTCAATTCCCCGGAATAAAATTAAGCAATGGAATGTAAAAGAAATTGTAGAAGATATTTTTCAATGGACTTTGGCGTATGATGAATTCCTGGGATATATGCGTGGTGTTTTGGAACAGTACAAGTAGAAGTTTCTGAAATATTTGACACGAATAGGTATTTGGTGCGAGTCAGAAGTGTACATAAAATGTTGGCAGATTCGCACTAGTAAAATTGGATATTTTTATAGGGTTGACAGCAATGGAAGCGGATAATATTATTATTTTGTGAGTATTGCTGTGATTTATGCAGGTGTGCAAGGAATGATTGTGCATGTTTGCTGTCGCTTTCTGCGAGGAAGCTGTGGATTGAAATTTGTATGAACTGGACGGCTGCGGAAAATATGAACGTCGCTTTCTGCGAGGAAGCTGTGGATTGAAATTTCTGTGCCCCGCAATGATACGGCGCTTGCCGTGTCGCTTTCTGCGAGGAAGCTGTGGATTGAAATCAATCGTTACCGGTTCACTCATGCGCCATCACCTGTCGCTTTCTGCGAGGAAGCTGTGGATTGAAATCTGTCCAATCCTCCACAGATATTTTTTCTTACCGTCGCTTTCTGCGAGGAAGCTGTGGATTGAAATCAATCCATGCCAGGATACGCAAAAATATCCCCAGGTCGCTTTCTGCGAGGAAGCTGTGGATTGAAATTCGGTCGTAGAGGATATCTGATCTATATTATACGTGTATTTTACCAAACGAGAGGATTCGCACGTCTTCCAATAAGAATAGTTTATTTGCTTGACGCTATGAAAAAGAAATATTATTATTAATTTGTAAGTTGTGCTATGATTTTTGCAGATATACACAAGAAAATTATACATATTTGCGTCGCTTCCTTCACGGAAGCGTGGATTGAAATGAATGAGAAATAATGAACCCGTACCGCCGGAAGCAGAGGCTCTTGTCAGAAAACACATCGAAAGGTGGAGAAAGCAATGATTGCAATACCCGTGTGTTTCAAATGTAAATACTTGGAAAAAGGGATGAAGTGTAAATTTTATTCGAGCTGGATTCCAGTAGAAATAACGTTGGAAAATAAAGAGCCCAAAACAGTGTGCAAAGATTTTTGCATGAAGGAACGAAAGACAACCACCAGTCAGTAGGCCGGTGGCATTTTGTGGAGAAAATTATGTTAAAAGTGGTTTTAGCAATCAAAGTAATCTGCTTTGTTATCTGGTTTGTTACGGATAGTGGCTTACGTGATTTATATCGTATGCCAATGAATCTGTTATGCATTGCGATGTCGCAACAGAAATTATGTAGAATACTGGCATAAAATATGATATGATGTAGGAGCTGCCAAACCTCCAGCAGAAAGGAGGTGAATGCCTTATGGCAGAAATACTCATCACGTTTCTTGTCTCTGTCGCAGCAGGTGTAGTTAGCTACTACATATGCAAATGGCTGGACAAGGATAAATAGGTAGCGACAGCCTAAACGGAGTGGTTCACCGCAACGAACAAGAAAACCCCAGAGAGTGCGACCTCTGGGGTTTTCGTTTTTGCCTTATGGAACTCATCACATTCCTTAGCTACCTACATCATATTCTATTTTTCTTAATTTGTCAATATTCCTATTTGTTTTGGAAAGGAATAAGTATCGTATTTAAAAAGCATTTGTTGATCAGTCGGACGGTCATATCGTGATTTTAGATATGATATGTTTTGAATATATGATTTTGGCATTTGATAAATTATTTCATGGACAGGTACAGGAAAGATAAAATTAGTGCGTGGCGTGGGAAGAGATTCTTTCAGCATGGAGAATCATAGGATTAATTTATCAAAAATCAGAGATGAAAAACATTGCAATACTTGTCTAGATTAAAAATGTTTTCCATAGAACGTGTCATGAAATCGTTGGTAGGTGAGTTGACTGAAAATGAAAAGTGGTCTATAAAAGGAACTCTGATGGGAGAGTGTTGGCATAGGGACTGTTGCCTATCAGATTATAAAGGCCACAAGAGATGCGGAAAATCGGAATTTGGAAACCAGAAAGTGACAGCATTAATTCTGCCAGAAGTTGTACAGCAGATCCTAAAAACGCTATGATTTCGGAGTAGAGTATTGATTAATGATTGCTTCATAATAAACTAAGTTTTCACCATCAAACCTTAGCCAATGGTGGAAAGGGTGGATGCATATTAGGCCACTAAGTGTGAGGTGCGAGTCGCAAGTATACATAAAAATGCATATGGATTCGCACTTTTTCCAATAAGAATATTTTATTTGCTTGACGGTATGAAAAAGAAGTACTATTATTAATTTGTAAGTTGTGCTATGATTTTTGCAGATATACACAAGAAAATTGTACATATCTGCTGTCGCTTCCTTCGCGGAAGCGTGGATTGAAATAACGGTCAATAGTTGGAGGATCAATGAAAACCGAAGTCGCTTCCTTCGCGGAAGCGTGGATTGAAATTTGGCTTATCGTGTTGCATTTTGTGTTGCACTATGTCGCTTCCTTCGCGGAAGCGTGGATTGAAATCTTTGGGGTAACATCGAAAATTCGATTGCATACGGTCGCTTCCTTCGCGGAAGCGTGGATTGAAATTGCATCGTTAAGGAACTCCTCACCCAGCCAGTCATCGTCGCTTCCTTCGCGGAAGCGTGGATTGAAATCCGTCTATGCAGTCAGATTCCAGCGCACATATTGTCGCTTCCTTCGCGGAAGCGTGGATTGAAATTTTAACTGTCTATAGTATAACATACTGGCGCCAGTGTCGCTTCCTTCGCGGAAGCGTGGATTGAAATATGTGGTATTCCTCCTTGTATCTGGTATGAATTGTCGCTTCCTTCGCGGAAGCGTGGATTGAAATGTCTGGGTATAGGTCGTTGCCGCACCTAAACGCGTCGCTTCCTTCGCGGAAGCGTGGATTGAAATGGCTATGTAACGATCGAGAAACAGAAGATCACCGTCGCTTCCTTCGCGGAAGCGTGGATTGAAATTTTGCATCAATCGTTAAATATCCGGTCTTAAATGTCGCTTCCTTCGCGGAAGCGTGGATTGAAATGCCCAAGTAGTGGGCGTACCCTCAAAACCGATATTGTCGCTTCCTTCGCGGAAGCGTGGATTGAAATTCTTGGACGATGCTGGTGATCCGATGGCGTCCCGGTCGCTTCCTTCGCGGAAGCGTGGATTGAAATCGTCTGTTAGACCGCACGCTCAACAACGTGCTGCGGTCGCTTCCTTCGCGGAAGCGTGGATTGAAATGAGTCCTATTGTTGTCATAACCTTGTGAGGACCATTGTCGCTTCCTTCGCGGAAGCGTGGATTGAAATATCTTCGTCCTCCGACTCTTAATCTTAATTTTCGTCGCTTCCTTCGCGGAAGCGTGGATTGAAATTGAAAGAAGCGGAGGAATATTTTAGAAAATCTCTGTCGCTTCCTTCGCGGAAGCGTGGATTGAAATATAATTGACTGACACCATTTTGCTTATAAACACCGTCGCTTCCTTCGCGGAAGCGTGGATTGAAATCTGTTCGCCCACTCCTTCTGTGCGGCGCTGATCTTGCCGTCGCTTCCTTCGCGGAAGCGTGGATTGAAATTTTAAAACCTCCGGGAATCCGACCAGGTCCGGGGTGTCGCTTCCTTCGCGGAAGCGTGGATTGAAATTTCGAAAATCAATATCACTCCACAGGAGCGAAAGTCGCTTCCTTCGCGGAAGCGTGGATTGAAATTTCCGGGATCTTGAAGATATTTCCGTATCTATGGTCGCTTCCTTCGCGGAAGCGTGGATTGAAATATTTGGAAGATTTATAAATCGAACTCCATCATAGTCGCTTCCTTCGCGGAAGCGTGGATTGAAATTATGCCATGAATAACGGTATGCTTACCGGATTCAACGTCGCTTCCTTCGCGGAAGCGTGGATTGAAATTCTGCCTTAAACTGAGCGGCTGCCAATTCGACCCGGTCGCTTCCTTCGCGGAAGCGTGGATTGAAATATAATCCCAACAGCAATATCAGTCGTTGCACTAGTCGCTTCCTTCGCGGAAGCGTGGATTGAAATCTGCAGGAAAATGAGGACCCGGTAGCAGTAAGCTCTGGTCGCTTCCTTCGCGGAAGCGTGGATTGAAATCCGGGTCTCACAGAAACACTGA
>NZ_QUMD01000037.1 GCF_003481985.1 Clostridium sp. OF09-36 | reverse complement strand
CCACCTTCGGGCCATACTTGCGATTGATGGATTCACGCAGCCACTCATCTGCCGTCTTCTGGCTAATGCGCAACCCCTGGCAAATCGTGGTGCCTGTGATAGACTTGTCCGCAGTTGTGGTGCCGTAGCCGATAGTCCAGACGCCTACAGCGTCCTGGTAAGCTGTCAGGCGGCAGCCCTCAAATTTCTTGATCAGTTTCAATCCATTTTCTGAGATTTTCATTTGACATTCCTTTCCGTTAACGTTAACTGGTTAACTGTTAACTTTTGGAATATTGACAAATTAAGAAAAATAGAATATGATGTAGGCAGCTAAGAAATGTGGTGAACTTTTCTCATGCGACGCAAAAACCCCAGAGGGCCCTAATCCTCTGGGGTTTTCTTGTTCGTTACGGTGAACCACTCCGTTTAGGCTGTTGCTGCCTACTTATCTCTGTCCAGCCATTTGCATATGTAGTAGCTAACTACACCTGCTAAAACAGAGACAAGAAATGTGGTGATCAATTCTATTATCATGGACGCACACCTCCTTTCTGCTGGAGGTTCGGCAGCTCTTACATCATATCATATTTTATGTCAATATTCTACATGATTTCTGTTGCATTTACTTTATTTGCAGCTTACGTCGTCAAGCTCAACACCCTCCATAACCGCCCTGGCTTCCAACACCGCAAGATAATCCGTCATTGCAGTCAACTGCATATTATAGGTGCTTCTCGGACATGTCGGCTTAAACGGCAGCGTGCCTGCATCCCATTTCTCTAACATCCCTTTCAAGCCATAATATCTGATAGCCAGCTGATTATACTCAGCCTTAAATCTTTCTTTGTAATCTGCGCTATTCATTCCAACTACAGTTTCGCTTAATTTCATCATAGATTTGTCCTCTTTTCATCTTAATTATTATAAGGGCAGCGCTTAAACCGCCCATTGCGATATCGCAACAACATGGCGGCCGTCACCCGGGCCGCCGCGGGAGATATCCGGATCACCTCCTCTCAGTGCTTATCGCTGTACTTTGTGCGCTGCCAGATCTCAGCTACACGCTCCCAACCGTCCATTGCAACCAGCGCTACGATAAAGGCTGCAATCATACAAGCAAATAAAAGGTACCAGCTAATCGGCTTTGACAGCCATGCCAACAGCGCCACCAGTGCCGCCGGGCAAAGTACCAGGCTCAGCACAATGACAACTACCGCAGTCGGAACCGGCTTAAAGCACGGCAGTTCCTTAATCACCTGGGTGATCACGGACACTAAAAAAGCCATCACACCGATGGCCACCAATACATACGCTGCATACTGCAGCACATCATTCATGTTCATTTTTTATCCTCTCTTTCTCAGTCTTCGATGCCGTACTCTCTGCGTTTAATTTTTCTGTCCAGCACCATAGCCTCCTCATCGCTTAATGTAGGCAATTTCTCGCAGGCTTCGTATCCTATCTGGCAATCCCCGTTTCCTCCGGCCTCCCGGTATGGCTTATAGATATAATCCAAATTCCGGCGCTCTTTTAAGGTAACCCCTCCACGCTGAACAAATTTGTCAGTGAGATAAAGCAGCTTATCATGTCCAAGGCCAATTATCATGTCATTCTGAGCCTGCTCATGCTTAGATAAAGCATTCTTTTTCTGATCATGCCGCGTAATCAGAAACTGGATAAAAGCAAAGAGCGCGTTTGATCCGATCACTGCGATGATGATCTGTGATGTATCCATTTTTATCATCTCCTCTCCGGCAGCCAAATTATCTTTTTACTGTATCTGGTTACACCGATGTTGTACCTTGGCCGTCCCTCACCAAAAAAACAGTACCGGATCCAGTCATCCAGTACAATCCCGATCAGGCTCACGGGCACCCACAGCACCATGTACTGCGGACAGATCTGTCCAAGGACATTGCCCGGCATCCCGCTATAATCCCACACGCCCCAGCCGAGCCACAGGTTGACGATGCAACCAGTTAAAAACTCCAGAGCCGTGATCCCGATCGTGCCGATCCACACCTGCTGCCACAGCGGTGTGTCCCACTGCAGAACCTCATTAATCAGCCCCAACATAACAAAACACAGACCGCCAAGGGCAAACATGGTCCAGTGGCTCCAGTCCCGCCAAATCAGCTCGATTAGGACATAAAGCACGCCTCCGATGTCAAATAAAAAGCTATACTTGCCAAACAACTTAAGCATCCGCATCATCTCCTGCCAGACTCGCAATCTCTAAAAGATATGTTTTGAGTACCTCTGACTGGTACCGCTCCGGCACATCTGCGCCGTAATAGATCTGCTGCAGCTCCTCGGCCGTCTCACATCCAGCCACCCACATGTTAAGCGCGTTACAGTAGGTGGTATGGTAGCTGACATGCTGCATGGCCGCCGCGATGATGGTCTGCATGTCTGCGGCGCTGTAGTATCGACACGGTTTGCCGTCAGAGTGATACTCCAGCTGCTCAGCTCCGGCCGCAAGCTGGGCCTGCTTACCAAAAAGGTTAAGTTGATCATGCTCAGTCAGCGCAAAGTGCTCCACGGTGCCGTCTGCCAGTGTTACACTGACACCTGCATAAATAATCTGCTCGCAAGCCTGACTGATCTCCTGTTTTTTTGCTGCCTTGAACTCTTTCAGAGTTTCCGGCTTCTTTTCTTCTGGAGCAACTGCATCCACACGTTCTATCAGCTTCCTCATATCTTTCTGAAGGCGCCCGATATCAGACTCAGGCAGGTATGAAAATACCGGTTTCGGATTCTTTGAATCTGTCACATCAATGTATTCCAACATAGCTCCATCTGGCATATCAACAAACATACAAAGAAGCCCCTGCGGAGTTTCTGTTATGCCGTAAGTAACTGACCAGATTTTTCCGGTCGTATCATAAATAACTAACGCTTTCATTATTTTCTCCTATTTTAGCTAGTTGTAGTTTTACGATGTTCTTCGCGTAATGATTGAGACTCGGCATCATGCTAACCGTATACGAGTAATTTGAACAACTGCTGCACGCAGTGTAAAAGCTAGAGACGGTGTAAGAACTTTTTGCAAGTTACTCAGGTCGAATGAATATGTTTTTGCCCCTACAGTTCCATATAACCCATCCTGCCAGATTCTTATAAGTTCTTCACTGCCGTTCTTTAAAACAAGCCCACCGTTGGTGTTAGTATAAGAGGTAGCTTTGGTTACATTTAATTCAATTATAAGTTTTGAATATCCCGATAAATTATAAGCTTTTCCAGCGGTTATCGTTACAGCATTAGCGGATGTCGTGGTCGATTTTGCTGTAATGTATACCCCATCAAATGACGCCGAAGCATATCCGTTTCCGTTATTCGATACATAGAATCCTGCTGGGTTGGAACCTTTATAATACAAATCCGTTGGATTAGCCACGTATCCCTCCCAGGTTCCAGTTACTCCTGCGATAACTTCTCCTTTTTTAATCTTCCCTGCTGTAATACCAAGTGCATTTCGCAACTGATCCGCGGTACATCGCGCTTCTGGCGCCCATGATGCTCCATTTGACCGATAAACCCCCTCTGGCAGCGCGTTAATAGCGAAATAACTTCCTGTAAATGCAGCTCCACCGTTCTGATATTGTCCACGCTCAGTCAAGGTTCCTGTTACTTTCGCTCCATTCACCCACGCTGTTTTTCCGGATGAAATCTGATTAGCGACAGCTGTTCCGCTCGTCTGCGATGCCAGACTATTGGCCGTAACTGTGCCGCCAGATGTATACCCTGCCGGAATCACCTTGCTCTGTCCACAGTTTAGAGTCCCAGACTGACCACCATTATTCGGCATACTTCCCGCTGCTGCCTCATCCCCAGAGTCCCTGGTGACGGCAGTGTATCCGACAAGCACCTGGGCTTTATTGGCGGTGCAATCATCTGATCCAGTACCGGCACCTCCACCACCTGGAATCCATATCTTTCCCATGTTATTACACTCCTTTCAAGCCGACCGTAATGTCCGTTGTTGGCTGCTTATAAACCTTAAATGTCACACTACCATCTGCAGTTGTGCCGGTTCCAGTTGCCAGAATTCCAAATGCCTTATTGTAGGCTTTCTGAGCCGCCAGGTCTGCGCCATCTTCCAGAGCACTCACCAGTATTGGATTATCCTCGGCTGTGACACCGTCAACTGCCACTGTCTGACTGTACGGTGCTGCTGATCCGGTCCATTCAGCTGCTTTAAGAGTGAGTAGCGTAACATGCTCCTGACGGTTAATAGCCGCATTGGTCGCATTAATGTCATTGGCCCCGAAGGGATCACCTTCCTGAGTGTATGCTGTCTCATCTACTATTTCCGTAGTTCCATCTTGATTACTGATCAGCTTATATTTCCGATTTCCTTCAAATACATCTTCCTTATAGTCTGTTTTTAACAAACACAATCACCTCCTGTTTCCTAAAGCTGCAGTTCCAAGCCTGAATGCCAAGTGCTTTCTTCCACTCAGCATGTTATAGTACATATCACCCAGATCCTTTAAGATTTGTTCAATGTTATTTGCCTGATAAATACTTCCATACGTTATCTTTACAGGCGTCGGCGGAGTTCCGGATTTTGTAAAATAGGCGGCACGCAAAATTTTGATGTTCTCCAGTAAACGATCCATTTCCTTATCTGTCCGGAAATCCTCCATCTTCCACTCTTTTGTCTGAATGTCAACATGAAAATACTCAGCAAGCTGTGCACAGGCCTGTTCCACGCGGTTCAGGCATATGTAATCCGCATACACTTTATCCAGATCTGCAGCAACATCAGCTGCTGTCCGGTCAGTAATCAATGTATCTAACACTGTACTCATTTCACAGTTACCTCCGCAGTTATTTTTCTTCTAGAAAATTTAAAATCCAGCTTTGTAATATTACCAGTCATAACTCCCTTAAATCCGGTCGATACTCTCACACAGTTTCCAAGTTCCTGATCCTCGATAGCTGCCTTGAAACTGATGGTCTCATTTCCGGCATAGTAATCATAAACCCGGTTCAAAACGTCCTGTGCATTTCCGGCCGTCACCAATGTAGCTTCCTTCACCTCAGCAATATTTTTGTTCTGTGTGATTTTAGGATTTTCTTTCACAATACACTGGGTACTGTGGTTATACTTCGTTCCGGATAAAACCACTTCTTCGCCACTGCCTGTAATACACGCATAATTTACTCCACACTCATCTATCGCTCCGTTTGTTATGCTCAAACTATGGTATGGCTCTGAAAACTCCAGTCTTGTTGTTCCATCCAGCAGTCCCTTATAGAGTTCTGACACCTCAGTTCCTTCACTGTAGGTGTGCACATAAAGCCGCACACCACTTACAATATCCGTGTGATTTACAGTTAAGCCCAGTCTGATATCTCGCTCAGTAAACTCTCCTGATACATCTTTTTGCTGTGGATAAAGATACAATTTTCTGTCATAGCTTGTATCAACCAGAGCTCCGATCGCAAAAGCTAACTGCTGCAACGCATTTCTTTTGGACGTGATTGAAAGATAACCGCTTATCTTTGTATCTGCAAAAGCATCATCTAAGAAATAATCCACATTTTCTCCCTGCATAATGCTGTCCAGAACATCCGATGTCAGAGCTTCCTGATATATTCCTCCCATGAAGGAATTATTATCCAGGACCCCAACAATATCCTGAGTTTCGACCGTGTACCTTTTGGCGCCCAGCTGCTTTCCGTCCTTCAGATAAAAGATTCCCAGAATTGTCTCATCAAAATACAGCGTCTGTTTTTGCCTTTTCTGAAACTCAAAGGCGTATTCTGATTTGCTGCGCAGTGTGTAATCCATTGTATTGATGCTGACTTCTTCCGATATTGGATTTAACTCCATGAGGCAGTTTATATCTTCAATTTCGTCATCCTTAAAAACCCGGATCAAGCCCCAGATAATTCTAGTAAGAAATACATTTCTACATGGTTTACTTGTTTCCAGGAAATAAATCTCCACCCGGTTGTAATAATCAACCACTCCATAGCAGAAATAATCAGCCGAATTCGGAGTATAGATCTCTTCCGCAATCAGTTCTTCATTTCTGTACCATCTGATTCTGACCTTGCTGCAGTAATCTCCAGAATAATCATTAAACCGCAATGTGATTCCCACACTGGAATAATTTTGCGTAAAGGTAAACACCAGACATGGCGGATCAGAAAAAACGCCTTTATCATCCGAAATACTGTCACTGACATATCCCATGTCCGTAAGTTCTTCTGGGACATTGCTATAACTGCCGTCCATCTTTGCATAACGTGGCAAACACAGGGCATAATCAGGAAATTCTATTCCGTCTTTCAAGTTCTGCAGATCTACATAATACTCTTTGTCGTCTGCAGCTGCCGTGCTGTCTTCCGATGCCCCAAGTGCGATATCGTCATAAACAATTTTTAATCCTCCTGTGTCCGTCATTCTCTGAATTTTCATAACAGACAACCAGAGATAACGATATGGCCGATTCGTGCTGTAAAATACAATTTGTATTTTATTAAACAGGGAAACCTGCTCCTTGCAAAAGTAATCCACTCCATCCGGAGCAAACTCCTTTTCATGTACAAGAACATCATCTTTGTACCAGCTTATCTTTAACGCATTCGCATAGTCCCCCGACGCCCGGTTAAAAACCATGTTAATACCATTGCTGGATTTCAACCGGTCAAAAGTAATGGTTATCAATGGCTGTTCTGCAAAAATTCCATTCTCATCACTCAATGAAGTGCTGATGAAACCATTTGCCCCACTCTGAATAACTTCCGGGGCATTCACAAAATCCTCTGACATTTTTGCGTAGCGTGGCAAGCAATAGGCGTACGGATTCATGCAGGTTTCATAATTTAATAAATTCTCTGTATCTGAATACGGCTGCTGGCCATTCTGATCAATGCTGACATCCCATTTCATCTTTACCGCCTCCTCTGCGGAGCCATTGCAGTAAATGTGAGGGACAAGCCACTCTGGCCCCAGTAATTCTTCCCATTGCGGATTCGAAGCTTATCTTTTCCCTGGCTGACATATGCCTGGAAGGTTAAGGTTTCATCCCCATACGGGAATGTCATTGTATGGCTTTCGTAAGCCGGATCTGATATGGCATCATAAAAAGCATTGTACGATGCCATATCAGCAGTTTTGGGATAAATTTTCATCGTATAATTATAAAATGTCCCTATAATATCCCGGTCCATCGTATAATCCAGCGTACGGCCAGACTGATCTGTGTCAGTGACCGCAAAGCTGCGTTCGAGAGAATCGTGCTCTACTTCTACGTTGTATTCCTTTCCATCAAGCAAAAACACTGCCTGCCCCATACTAACCTCCTACAACTACAAGGCTGACACCGCGCCGCGATGCCTCTTTATCCAATTCCGGCTTAAGAATCCTTGCGAGAGCAGCAAGGTTCCCGCTTAAATTCAGAACAATCTGCATTGGTTTTCCGTCCGTTTCCTGTAAGCCAGACATGAAATCATCCATTTTTCTTAACAGCTGACCGAAAACTTCCTCCTGATCAATACCAGATGTACTTCTCATAGATGTAGAAGCAATACCGGCGCGCGGAGGAACAACGGTTCCTGTCGATATACGCGGTAAATACGATGCCGCATTAGGCAGATCTATACCTACCGGCAGATTTACTTCCACGCCATCGAATACATCAAGTACGCCATCAAGCCAGTTCTGAACCGTACTGCGTGAAGTCTTTGCCATGTCCGAAATACCATTGTTGAAGCCGCGCACCACATATTCTGCAATCGTGTAAAACTCTTTTGAAGGTGAATTGATATCAAATTCCTCTTCTGCTTCTTCCATTGCTTCCTGCGCCCATCTGCGAATTGCTTCTTTCGCCATATAAGCGAAATCAGAAATACCGTTTGCAAAGCCCTCATTAATTCGTCTGGCCATGTTGTAAAATGCATCATACATTCCGCCGGTTCCATTCAGATTGCTATCGCCCCAAAACCATGTCTTCACATCTGCAGCCCATTGTTCCATTGGGCTCTGCGTTTCAGAGTGGCTTCCAGTGATCTTTTCAGCAAATCCCTTGATAATATCAGCTGCGAATTTCTGCCAAGACGGCTCATTTACTCCCTGCGTTTCATTTTCACCCACAAACCACTTCCGGATGTTGGAGGCCCATTTCTCTGTTGGGCCCTGTGTCTCTACATGCTTAGAGGATACCTCAGTTGCGTACGCCTTAATTACATCGTCAGCAAATTTTTGCCAGGATTCCTTATTGACACCTTTGCTGCTTCCGGAAGCAACAAACCACTTTCTTACGTTATCAGCCCATTTTTCCATGACGGACTGTGACTTCGTGTAATTTTTATTTACCGCATTGTTATATCCCGTCATGGTGCTATTTGCCCAGTTCTGAGCTTCCGTGGAATTGCCACTGCTGATTCCAAGCTTCTGCGAAAACCAGTTTGCAACCCCCTGTGCCCAGGACTGCACCACGGTTTGCGTAGAAGCCTGGCCATTTTCAACGCCCTGATTAAATCCCGAAACCGTGTATCCGCCAATTTCCTGCAGTACCGTAGATGGACTGTGTATCCCCAAAAGGTTTTTTACCCCATTGATAAATGGATCTGTGATATTGGCCTGAATAAACGACGTTGGATCACTAAAAAATTCTTTAATACCGTTGCAGAAACCTTCCCAGAGGTACTGGCCCATTTCTGCCATTACAGTTGATGGACTGTGAATACCAAATGCAGCTTTAAAACCATCTATGAAAGGTTTAAAAATATTGGTAACAATCCAGTTGCCAATCCCAAGCATCCCATCGATAATTCCTTTCAGAATGCCTGCAACCACATCACCGCCACACTCTTCAATCTTCCCCTGAAAATATTCTTTCGCCGCCGTTACTCCATCTGACAACAAACCGCCAAGGAATGCAGCAAAACCACCGAACGCAGCACCTATTACTGCAAAGAACCGGCTTGCCACTGTAGACCAGTCAATGCTTTCGATGGATGTTGCTACTCCTTCTCCAAATGCCCACCAATCAGTCTCCGTAAGGAACAGTAGCAACGCTGTCAGAATTCCAATCACAATATCACTGATTGCAGTTCCAGCTCCTGCCCAATCGAAATTTTGGAAAAACATGCTCATACTCAGCGCGAGAGAAGAACCAAAGCCGCTCCAGTCATATGTAGTGGCAAAATTATCAGCCACACTGAATAAACCACTCAGACCCAAAGCAAAATCAAGGCCAAGCATAGCCCAGTCAATTTCCGCTATGATGCCATTCAGTCCTGTTCCCATAGCCTTACCAATAGATGCCCAGTCGGCGGTCGTGACGAATCCGTATAAGCCTGCAATCTTAGCCTGCATATACGCTCCAAGCACCCGCCCGAACAAATCCCAGTCTACTGTGTGCACCATGCCATTTAACCCAAAGGCAAGAGCAGCGCCGAGCATCTGCCAGTCAATCTGTGTCAGTAATAAATAAAGCGTATGCGCCAATGTATTGATTCCTGTCCCCATCAATACGCCGATGTTATACCAGTTAATCGTTGCAACCAAGCTGTTAAAAAGCGTTGTAAATGCCAGGACAAAAGCCGTAATTTCATCTCCTACATTATCCCAGCTGATATAATCCGTCCATTTTTCCACCTGCTCATTGATTTTTTCTCCAAGCAGTTTTCCGATCCCCTCCCAGTCGCCGGCATCCCATAAACTCTTCAGTTCATTGGCAAAATCACTGATTCCTTTATCAATAACTGCCGTTTCGAACATCTGTGACGGGTCTGCCCCAAATGCTCCGCCACCGCCGCCAGACGATTCTGTTTCTCGCTGAATCTGAACCAGATCATCAAATGGTGCAAGCGCCTTTTTCGCTTCTTTTCCTGCACTGGATGCCGCACCGCCAGTCTTTTTCAGACTCTTTGCATAGTCCTCATTAACCTTTTTTGCCCTTACAAAAGATGTTGCGCCGCCAAGAGCAGCGAAGAACTGATTAACCCAGCTGACTGCTGTTGCCAGTAAATTAATAATTGTCGTGAGTGGTGGGACTACAATAGACAGTATCGGCGCAAAAGCTGCGGCAAAGCTGTTTTTCAGATAAGTGGTCCCCGAGGAAAGTTCCGACATGGACTTGTTGGCTCCAGCCGAATACTGCACCAGATTTTCAAAGCCCTCCTTGGCAGCTTGGATTGCTTCGCGCATGGCCATACGGATCAGCATCAGCTTAAACATGTTCGAAAGTTTCAAAACACTCTTGCTGACTGATCCAGAGGCTTTCCCGAGATTTTTCAGGTTTCCTACCGCCTGTCCTGCTTTCTTTGCCAGGGCATTACCTGCAGATTTTCCAAATTTCATAACAGCTTTTTCAGCCATGCCGAAACCTGCTTTTGTAATTGCGGCAAATTTACTTCCTGCTTTCCCACTCTGATTCAAATGTGTCTTATATTCGTTGAGCTTTGCGGTAATTGCGACAATCTTCTGCGCATTGGTGTCGTATTCCTGATATCCAAGTCCTAAACCGGCTTTTCCAAGGTCGGCCTGTCTGGCGTTCAACTGCGCCAATTCTTCCCGAAGTTTTACCACCTTGCTTGCTGATACCTGTGCAGCCTGGGCAATTCCTTCCAAACGCTGCTGCTCCAGGGCTTCCTGAACTTCTGCAGCACGTTTTACCTGCAGTGCCTTTTCTTCTGCAGCAATCTTGGCATCTTCTTTCGCTTTTGCAGCTGCCTGTCTCTGTGCTTCTTTCTGGGCTGCCGCCTCTTGTTTTGCCTGTTTTTCCGCCAGAAGCTGATTTTCCTTTTCGATCATGGCCGGGGTCTTCGCAAGCTCAGCAGCGTAATTCTTGGCTTCCTCTTTTGCGATAGCCAGCTTACGATAAAGCTCATCGTACTCAGCATCACCGAGGCCCTTGCCAGATTCAGCCAGCTTGTGCATCCTGGTCTGCAGGTCCAGAATTTTACCGGACATGGAATCGGTACCGAACGGATTGGCATCCGGCGTTGGAGATGCAAGCTCTTTCTTGTAATCTTTCAGCGCCTGTTCCACTTTCTGAAGTTTCAGGTAAGCCTTATCATACTCCTCGTCACCGAAATACATTCCCTGGCTTTCCAGCTGCTTCATCTGTCCTTTCAGACCCTCAATCTCCTGCCGGAATTCATTTACCTTTTTGCCAGACTGCGCCGCCTGCTGACCGTACTGCTCTACAAATTCCATTGCAGATTTGTCATAGCCATAAACATCCGTATTCTCAATCGGAACCACCTTGCTTTTCGCAGCTTCCGCATCGGAAAGCGGTTCCCCGCCGGGGTTCTGCTCCACCTTGATGTTCTCCATCTGCTTTTGTAGATCCTTCACATGGTCCTTGGCTTCATTAGCTGCGGCGCCGATAGACTCAACACCCTTTGATGCTTCGGCTGCTTTTTCCCCGGTCTTCTGTACTGCTGTCCCGGCTCCCTGGAAGCTGTTGGCAATGTTGCCAGAAAGCTTATCTACGGCGGCTGAAAATCGTTCGACGGCTTTGCTGAGGCTTGCAATGCTTTTGTCAAACTCCCCAGTATCAATTTTTGTGTCAAACTTTAAACTTCCGTCAGCCATACGTTATCACCTCGGTTCCGGGCGTAAAATAAGGCACCTTCCGGCGCCCTAACCCAATAGCTTATTCCAGTAATCAATTTCAGCCTGTTCCTCTGCGGTGTACCGCTTTTTCAAATCACAAAGGTCTTTGTTTTCCCTCCGGAATTCCTGTTCCCATTTCTCCAGTTTCTTCCCCTTTGCAAGCTTCTGGCGGATACCAAGGACGGTCGAAAATGTTCCATCCTCAATCTCCATAAAGTATCCCGCAAAGGTCCACCAGTGAAGATATGGGACGGATCTAGTCTCGTAACCGGCAACCTTATTGATAGCTGGGAAAAGAATACGCTCATCCTGTTCCCAGTCCATCAGCTTTTTTACAGGCTTTTTATCATCATCTTCTTGGCCGCAATCGATAAACCATTTTGCTTGGCCAGCAGCCTCCTCCCAGAGTTCTGGCGGGATTTTATCAAATCTGTCCCGGTACAGACGTCGCATCATGATCTCCAGCTTCTGCCCCGGTTCCAGGTCTGGATCCGCGCAGGCCAGCATGATAACCAGGATATTCCGGTAATCTGTTTCGACAGGATAAAAGTCATCTCCAACTTTTAAGGTCTTTGGAAGTTCTCCGATCATGACAGACCACTGAGGTATATCCCCATCCGTTTCTGATTTTCCTGTCTGTACTTTTCAACGGCAGGCTTCATGATGTTCATGATACCATCCAAAACACCTTCAAACAGATAGCGCCCGTTTACGATGCACAAGGGAGACTGTCCAGCAAAAATTGTGTCGTATACATCGCTGTTAAAAATACCATTAAAGACTTCTTTCATCATCCTGGAAAACTCTGCACGTAGGCACCATCTGCTTCCAGCGGGCTCTTAGGGCTTCCATCCGCATTAATTTCGATTTCCTCCGGCACCTTATAATCCCGGAAAGCAAACTGAGCGTCCAATACACGGTTGATGATTTCTGGATCAGCCGGATTAAACCGGATCACTCTGGAAGGATCATTATTTACAGAAAAGCTTTCATAACCATCATCAAATACCAGGCTCTTCATCTTTTTTGCCATTGTTTTCTACCTCCTGATCTGTCATATCAAATACCGGCAGCGCATTTTCTGCAGCTGCCGGCTCTGAATTTCATTCTGAATCTGCCGTGAAGGTCTTGGTTGCAAGCGCAAACTTACCTTTTACACGGTTTCCTGTATGATGCACATTGAACGGGATCTGATAACCGGTCGTATCGCCACCATAGCTTGATACCTCAATAATAGCTTCTTCCTGATAAGCCACAAAGGATCCAGCTGCTTCGGAGACTTCATCCCAAAGATGTACTTCCACCACGGTAGTCTTCAGATCATCCAGAGTCTGACGCTCATCACAATGCCTTGCAGGCGTTCAAACATTGGATCACCAACAACTGCATAGTACGGATCTGCGGAAGCCTGCGGCTGGTAGCTATCCAGAGTAACCGATGTATCACCCAAGATATTGTTTTTGGTCTCCACATTGGCGTTCATTTCCACGTTAAACTCTTCAAGATCGGTGCCTAAGCGGACATATGCCGGACTTCCGGCATCCGGAAGCGCAGAGTCGATAAAATGTGCCATAAATTTTCTCTTAATCTTCTGTCCTGCGACAGGTGCTTTCTCTGCCATTTATATTTCCTCGCTTTCTATTACTTTGTACTGGCTTGTATCTGAATCTGATACATAACGCCCTGGTCAATGGTTTCTCCCATCAGCCCATGCTCATAGCATTCGCTGCGGTTGCCTTTAAAAACACGGCCTGCTTTACCTCATTGCCGGTATTTACTTCAATGCCGCCCTCTTCCGGAAGATTTTCCAGCCAGTAGGACAGCTCCAGGAGAAAATTGCTGTTTGCCAGCCGGTTATAATCCGTAAAAGACTGCCCTGCAGCATACATGGTGAAATTGTGCCGCCGGATCTGATTGCCAAGCAGGTCCTCTTTCATCAGGGAATCCCCGGTACTGGATAAACCATAATTCACAGGTTCTGGTTCCGTGAAATCAATGTGAATATCATCCCCTGCCAGAAATTCAGATATCTTCGGATACTCTGTCAGTTTCTGGCGCATATAATCAATGATCGTCATAAGCTGTCTCCTCTGTTACTCATTGCCTGCGCTGCCCGAAGAATATCTTCTTTGTGGTCCGCTTTCATCCGCTCAAACCACTTTTTCCCACGCATTGGAGCGCCTGCATAGGTAAGCTCTTTCCCGGTCGGAACTTTGATTTCATTTTTCTTGGCCCATGCGCTTCCGGTTGTCGGTGAAACGTACAGAACTCCCTCGTACAGATAATGTGCATAGGGGCCAGGCGTGTTAATCTCCCCGGAGCCGATCACGGTAGACAACACCATCATGTGTTCCAGTTCACCCGCCTGCCTACGTGGCATATAATCACTCATATACCGCATGCACTCGCTATCCACCAGCTTCTGTACTGATCCACCTTCCTGCAGACCGTGATTTTGCAAAATTTCCTGCATGGACTTCATTTCCACTTTCAGCTTCACAAAATCACCTCCTATTTACAGGACAGCTCATAGTGCTGGACTGATTCGCTTCCGTACAAGTATTCATCTACTGTAGTAACGGTAAGGTAATGATATTTTTCTTTCAGCGTTGCCAGGGATTTGGAAAGAGCTTCCGGCGTGCTGCCGTCAATTTCATCCTCGACAATCCCTTTCACGACCAGATCCTTGCCCTGCGTAAGCATGAGTGGGTCTGTCAGGCTCTCAAACGGGATTACCAGCAACGCCGAAGCAGCGTCTCTTTGTCCGGTCTTTAAAAATGTGCTCTGTCGTACATCCTCCCAATAAACTTCCTCGATTGGCTGCCGTAAGTAGCTTACATTTTTTTCGTCTTTGCGGTACAGGTACAGCGTTGCGTCTGCATTTGTAAACATCACTCCACCCCCCGATAACACAATCCGGTATGCTCTAGCCATTTCATAATAATCTGGCGCTCCCTTCTGGTCTTCGCCTCATTCTGCTCCTGCGCGGACCCGAACGATACAGAATAAGTTCCAATCTTTTCCGATGTCTTTCCGGATGATTCTTTTTCTGCTTTTTCCTGTCTGCATCCCGCCTCTGCGAGTTCACAGCAGCACAGCCGGACTTCTTCCGGAATATCCGTCACGTTGGTAAGCCTACCAAAAGTATACTGGTCTATCACTTGGCTCGCCTGGCGGGCATAATAGGGAAAGCCGGTGCTGATGACCGGCTTTCGTCCTAAAAGGTACTTGCCCTTATAAAATTCTTCATCTGCATAGATCATCAGCACAGTTTCTCCTTATCAGATGGTCGGGATTAAAGTTACATCCTTGGTCACTGCAGAGCCAGCAACCACTACAGTCTCTGTAATCTGGCTGTAGCCGGTCTTTTTAATCTTTGCCGGATAAGTTCCCGGTCTCAAGTTGAAAACAGCTTCACCGCTTGCATTCGTCTTGATTCTGGAACTATTCACATCTACGATTGCATCTTTAATCGGCTCCGGAGATTCCTGATTGTCCTTTACGGTAAAGGTAACCGTCTGGGTAGTAACCGGAGTTGCCGGCTCCAGATATGCAAACGGACAGCCTACACGGTTCTCGTCCATTCTGGTTGCCGGATTCGGCAGCGCCCAGCCCATACGGAACACAATACGCAGCGCAACCATATCCTGCTGCGCCAGGTTGTAGGTGATCTCCTTGGTAGCCGGATCCTGGATAACGCCCTGATCCAAAATCTTTACCGTAATATCCTGACGGATTGCATACACTGCCTGCTTAAAGTCGCCAATGATCAGCTGCGCAATACTGTTGTTGAACGCTCCATTCTGCGGGAAATACATCGGTGCACCATCCAGCGCATAGTTGGTAGAACCCTGCATATCACTCTTGAAGATCGGGGTACCGTCGGTTGCTTTGATACCTCTCAGTTTCGCTCTCATACTCATAGAAGCCAGTGCACCAGTTGCCATATAGCCATCTTCCTCAACCTTGGAGATTACGCCATTCTCACCCAGGAGAAGGTTGTAGTAATCTGGGTTAGAACCAGGTGCCACGTTGTTGCCTGCCTGACGTGCCAGTGTGATAATGTCATTCTGCCATACTCTCGGACGATTCTCACCGAAAATGATCGCTGCATCGACTCTCTGGCCGATAGCCTCCATGACTCTCGGGGTTACCTCGCCGAAAATATCAAACTCCGCATCATCCAGCACAGCTTCCGGGATTGGAACAATAACGGCCAGCTCAGCCGCATCCAGATACACGTTGTCCCATGCCTGGCGGCTGGTCTGCTTCATGCCGGTATCACCGTCTACCCAGTACGCAGTCGGCAGGAAATCCAGTACGCGGATTCTGGTCTGGTTGCTGGTCATGTTCGGCAGCTTCTTAGCCAAACTCATAAATACGGACTCTTTTGGTGCGTCCTGAAAAACGTTTTTTACAATCTGTTCGCGGATAACCGCCTCGGCGTCCGCTCTATTTACCATATTCGTTGCCATCAATAGCCTCCTTTACTCTCTGCCAAAAATACTTCTTAAAGCCTCATTCGCTCTTGTCTTTGTGTCTTCCGACTTTGAAGGTTCAGTTCCAGGGGTTCCTGAAACCACTCTGGGAATACTGACATCCTGAAACAGGTACGCATTGTCTTTCTTGACCGCCTCCAGGGCTGATTTGATATCACTCTCCTGGTTCTTGCTGGCTTTCAGCTTCTCAATATCAAGAAACGGCATAACGGCCTTTAAATCACGCGGCTTAAAGCCTGCTGCAGTCTCTTTCAGAAGATCGCTAAAATCACGATCTGCGAGCTGCTTTTTGTACTCATTGTCCTTGGCTGCCATGTCATTGGTCAGCTGGGTGATTTTCCCCTGCAGTTCCTGAACATTGATGCCTTCAAAGCTTTTCAGCGTTGTCTGGGCCGTATCCAGCTGTGACTTATAATTGTCACGCTCTGCCGTAAGGGCATTGACTTCCTTTCCAACCGCCGCCATCACATAATTAATCTGATCCTGATTCAATCCCTGTTTCTGTAAATCTTCTGTCTTTAAAATCATATGTTCCTTTCTCTCCGCCATCGGTTGTTTTCGGTGTGTAACCATCCACCCCTACGGAGCTGCGTTTTCGGCACGCCTGCCAATTTACCCAGTTTTATGCCTTATGGCAGGGCATAAAAATAACACGCATCTCTGCGTGCTTACTGCTCGACCTTATTACATTTTATGCATCGTCTTACATATCCACCATACTGACCAGATGCACGGCTCCAATGTTTACGGTACTGGTGCTTGCAATACCGCTGCTTAAACCAGGTTAATACATTCACGCGATCACCTCCTGTTGTTGCGACGTCGCAACGCATAACGGATCCACTGGCATGCAGTGTAAGCCACATAGGTCATTACCGTGACAAACCAAGTAACCAAACAGATCACCTTGATTGCTAAAACCACTTTCAACATAATTTTCTCCACAAAAATACCACCGGCCTACTGACTGGTGGTATTTTTCAACTTACTTCTGATTTTTTCTTTATAATCATCAATTCCGCCATACTCATCCCAGTTATACGGTGGAAATGGCGTGTCAAAAACCTCTTTCCATTTTAAACGAAGGCCTTTCAATTCCGCATCTGCTCTTAAACGCTGAATCAGGTCCATCCAATCACCTCCTTATAGGCAGCGTATAATTCAGGAAATATTTTTTTAATTTCCACAATACTATCATACCCCAAAATTTCAATGCTGTTAAGATTAGCAAAAACTTCAAGCATAACATTCGTATCATCCGCCCAATATTCAACAGTATGACCTGCAATCAAATAATCATTAAGCCCTGCTTTGCTTAAACCACTTATAATATCAGACAAAGCAAAATCTGCTTCATATTTGCCGCCCTCAGCAAACCACTGTTTTACTGTATCAGCGTAATTGTACACTGCCTTTGAAGAAGATTCAATAGCTGCCTGAAACGTATCACTATTCCACGAATGATATTTTTTATAATCGATCCGATGAGATAGCTCATGGACTTGTACATAGGTTAAGTCATAATCCTTAAAATCAGGTGCCTTTGAGTTATACCAAATCACATCTTTGGCAATATCATAATTAAATGCCACTTTCAAGTTAGGATTTTCCTGATAATTGGCCGTTTCACTATACATGATCATATCTAACACTGATTTATCATTGCTCGGATTATTTGCCAATATAGAAGTTAAATCATCATAAGCTTTTCTTATGGCTTTATCTTTGATCTGCGGCGCCTGAAGAAGTTTATTCTGTTTCAATTCACCAACCTTCAGCCGCTCCCGCTGCTGCCGCAGCCCCATCGCCGCCGAAAACTCCGTGTATGTCTTTTCCGTCAGCCGCTTCCGGCACCGCGCAGCTGTCAGATCGTCCTTGTCTGCTCCGCCTTTCTCCAGAAGCTTGATATCCTGCTTCTGCTTTCGGATCACACGTTCCAGCTTACGCTGGTACTGCAGTGCTGCATAGGTGTCGTATTCCTTCCCGCGGAACTCTTTCTTTTCGTTCTCCTTCCTGTTCTGTTCTGCAAGCCACTCATCAGTATATCTGCGCTTGGAAACCCCGGGGATAAAGGGCCAGCGAATATGGTAGCAGTTTACTCCGGCAAACCCGAGCATCTCACCAAGGCCACAGACGGTCCGCATCTCTTCAGAAGAATACACCTTGCCCTGCCATGACTGGTGATTCACATAACCGATTCCGGTATTTCGAGCTCCCATATGCCAGTCTACTTCCCAGTAATCTGCTTTCAGTTCTTCCGCGTTCTTCTCATTGACCTTGTCCGTCATCTGGGCCACTCCGGTCATTACTGCACGTCTGGCAGCCACCTCAATCCGGTCGGACTTTCCAGAAGCATAATCCACTATGCGGACACCGCTGGAAGTCATCTCGTCGATTACATCGCCGATTGCCTGGCTGTATGTCTTCATGCCTGTGGTAATGCCAAGCATTGCCTTGTCAAGACTCCGCTCCAGATACTCCGACATGGGCGTGAATACCCGCTTGCCGCCCATATAAACATTAAAGCCGGTTGTCTGCGTAATGTTCTCATAGGCCCGCAGGCTTTCCTTTGTTTGCCGCCTCACTGCATCCACGATCTGCTGCAGGTATTGATTATCCTCATACGGGGTGTAATCCTGCCCGGCAGCTTCGTAGATTGCCTTGGTCCTGATGTAATCGGATTTTGCAGCCTGATCATAAATATCATCAACCTGCAAATCAGCTGCTTCCAGGGCGGCATGCAGGATCTGTTTTACCCGCGCCTTGCTTGCGCCGATGATGCTCAACCGGTTTAACAGCCAGTCTGTCACTGGTGTGATCTGCTGTGCCTCCTTAATGCGCTCAATGACCTCTGACATGATATCCAATTCCAGGGATGTCATAAGCCGTTCTAACGGCTTTGGCAGCTTTTCAAGTTCTTCTGGCGTCAATCAGATCACTCCTCTACATTGGCAGGCTCTGGAAGATTCTTTTCAGCCTCCTCCCTTGTCTCACCGTACCATTTACTTCTGTACTCGGCCAGACTCATAACACCCATAGCAACATCGGCACGGTCTGTCTGGCGTTCCGCTTCTGCATCTACGACAATGCTGTCATCCCAGTCAAATGACACCTCATAGTCCGCACCCACCGGAATCAATCCATATAGGGCCGCCCAGAAGTTCATGGCATATACCAGATCTTCCAGCGCCTTCTGCAGTGCCAGCTGCGTGTCAGAAACAAACGTATAGGACCGCTGCTTGCTGGTCTTGATCTCGGTTGCTGTCTTATCCACGTTCTGCGGATCCGAAAGCGTACCGTATGCCAGACAGCAGGCAAACTCAATCAACTTTAACTGATTGTTGAAGCCATTGAACAATGCCGTGTCACGGATCTCCGGAGAAAACGTTTCCATGAACGGCTTGTCCGTTGCTCCGGAGTTGTATTCCACATTTCGGTACAGTCGGTTCTTTCCTCCCGGATACTCAAACTTATCCAAATCACGATTGTACTTGAGCAATGATGTTGCCACATGCACGGCCAGCTGTGTGCCTTCGTACTCCCAACAGATATTGGAATAACGGCGATCCGCTTCCTCAATCAACTCCGGCGCTGCCCTGGAATACGCGGAAACGCCCAGCGGGCTGTCAGAATCCTCTGCATTCGCAAGTGGCACCCGGAAATAACCAAATAACAGCCGGTCAGCACCGGCAAATACCACCTGCGGCTGCAGTTCTGACCAGCGGTCCACTGAGTTCACGGCAATTTCGCTTCCAAGGCTGTAATCATTGGTTGCCACAAATACCCGGTTCGTAATCCGGATGTTCTCTCCCTGCTGCTCATGCACTTCCAGGCGCGTGTAGATCTTCTTTCCCTTCCGGAACTGCTCCGTAAATGCACATTGCTGAATCCTGCCCGAATCGTCAAAGGACAACGGGAAAAAGCAATCAGCCTGAACAAACTGGACCGTAAGGCCACTTTTGGTTACATATGGCTTTAAGATCAACCCGCCCTTTGCACAGCCATATTCCACGTACCGCCTCAGCCCAGACAGAGCTTTTTCCTGGTACTGCTGATTCAAATACTCTGCTGCAGCACTGCCTGTAATCTCCGACTTCATTTCCAAGGTTACAAGGCGGGCAATTTCTGAGGCAATGGCTGCAGGCAGCTGTGCGCTTTTTACATTCTTCCGGTCCGCCCAGGGAGCCCGATTCTCATACATGGCAGTCCAGAGCTCGATCTTCTGTGCCATCTCAGACGTCATACAGACATCAATCTCCGTATCGGAATCCTGATTTAAAATATCTGTGATTGCTGCAAGCATCTTTGAAAATTTCATTGTCATCACCTCTATTCGTACCGGATGAACCGGCTGATATCCCGCTCAAATGTGTACTCAAAAGCATCCAGCGTATCGATATCACTGGTACCGTCATCCAGTCTCACATCTTCCACGAGACTCTTCTTTTCGTCCCACAGCGCTGTTGTCATGGCATCCTCCAGGCTCTGGCACTGATCTTTGACATAGAAAAAGCGGTGCTGGCTAAGCATCCGCTGCGTAAATCTTATTCGGTCATTGATCGTTGTTTTTAAGGCGTTCTCAATCCGGATCCAGCCAAGTCCTGCCTTCCGGACTGCTGTCCTCATACCGGCAATAAGCGTCTGCTCGGCACTGTCACAGTAAACCACGGTAATGAATCCGTACAGGTTTATAATCTTTAGACAAAAGTCCACGAACAGATCTCCCAGCTTGTCCGGGTCAATGCTGCCGTTTTTGCTCATGTGTCGCTCGCTGGCAAGTGCTGTGATACTTAAATAGGCTCTGGAATATGCTGTTGCCACAAATGCATGGCCGGATCCAGACCCACCGAAGTCAACGCCGATATTGATCTGCATGATGCTCTTCGGCTTTTCGAAAATTGCGAAAGGATTTTTTGCTCCTGTTGATACGGCATCACACATCAGCTTATAAACTGAGCCTTCTGCTGCAACCCACAAACCGCGAATGTAACGATCATAAAGGACCGTGCCCTTATACTCCTTGCAAAGCTCATCCACGAACACAGGGCTTAGGAAAGGATTGTCGAAGATCTCGTACTTCTGGCAGTAAATGTCTGCATCAGAGTCCAGAAACTGCTTAAACCAGTGTTGCGGGGCATCCGGGTTGCAGGCACCATCAAAACAGGAATATGGCTTATCAAGACGGGATTTCAGCATGTTAAACACTTCCTTGTTCCAGTCCACCACCTCATCACCGTAACAGTATTTCAGGGACGATCCTCGAATCTTGGATACCTGGCTGACCTTCTCAGCACCCAGACAATAAACATCCTCGCCAAACATCGGCAGATGTTCTGCGAATTGATATCACCCACCAGGTCTGTGCCCCAAATATGCTGCAACGGCTCGATGATGTTACGATGGATCGTGCCCTTTGACACGCCCAGGATTGCCACAAGCCCCTCTTTGCCAATCCTGGCCCGGATTCTCTTGGGTATCACGTAATAATCCATATAGGTCTTTCCTGATCGCGTTGCCCCCACCTTGATATTCCAGCGGTGACTTGCGTTCTGGAAGAATTCCTGCTGTTTATCTGAAAATGGCATCTTACACAACCCCTTTGATTTCACTCAGGACTTCATCCAGGCGGCTCAGTGCCGCATCATTGTCAGTACCTTTAAGTTTGTCCGTCTGCGCCCGAATCTGGGCAATGCGGGCTTTCTGTTCCTCCGTGGCAAGATCCCAGCGCTTATGTAGCAGCTTATCATACTGTTTAACCAAGCTACGCAGTTCCGACTGTGCCCTGGCCTGCGCCTGCAGGAAGTTCCCCTGCTTATCCCATGCCTGCTGCACCTCCCACTTCTCTCTGGTGGACTTCTCACTGTAGCCCTCCTCGATCTTGGTCGTTGTCATATCATCCCGGTCACGCACATACATGATCTGCTGCGCCCGGATAATGGCAGCGTAGGCAATCTGTATCTGATCCCAGAGGACGTCCAGAGGATCGGTCGGCATCTCCTGGATAATAGAAACGGTCTCTTCCGGAAGATACTTCGAGAAGAAACCGAATTTTTCTGCATTCTTATTTTGTTCCGGAGCTCCACCACTGTTTCCAATTGCATTCTGATTTTTCGGTTGCGCTCCACGCTTACGTTTATGCGAACGTTCGCTATTTTTATCCGAACGTTCGCTATCCCATTTATGAGTGGATTTCCAACGGCGAACCGTTCCTTCCGGCAGATTTAGTTGACTTGCAATCTCAACCAATTTCTGACCTTCCAGATACATGGTCTTCGCCTGTTCAATTCTTGGATCCGGCGCTCTGGCCATGTCCGATCACCTCGATTCGTGTTGTTTTGGGTATAAGAAAAGAGCCACACGGGGTGGCCCTTCAATTGTTAATCATTATTAAACATTTCATAAGTCGCATTTTTCGCATTCATTGTAAGTGCATCCATTTTAAAGCTCAAATAATCCAATAGATTTACTCTTTTATCAATTAACATTTCCAGATCTATGTCTGATAATGATAACATAATCTTGGACTGCTTTGTGTTTTTATGAATCAAATAATTAAAATATGCAATGCTTAAATCTTCTGCACTTGCTTTTCCTCTAGATAAAACAATTCCAAGTTTCGCTTCATTAGATGACATAATGTCGGATAGCTTATGAAAATATGTATTGGAAGGAGTTTTCCCCTCACCAGTTTTTTTCATTTCATTCTTGCATTCTATGATAAAATATGGAGTCAATAACTGCATAATCGTCGGAAATGTTTTTGAGCTATATGGGAAACGAATTGTACAATCAAATTGATTTGTATTTGTGTGTATCCTATTTGTGCCAGACACTGTTTTTATCTGCTTAAACAAGAGCAGTGCAAGGTTTTCTAAAGCATTTCCCTGCTCTGTACTCGTATTAAACGGTCCATTAAGTTTTCGTTTTAATTCCTCTAATTTTTTATAAGCTGATTCCGATGGCGCATAATATATTTCAAATATGTTTTTAGGATTATTAGCCAACGTATCAGCTGGAGAAAAATTTATATCACCATTTAACTTACCTTCCCGCTTTCGTATTTCTTCTTCTATCATGCTTTCTGGTATATTGGGATCCTTTATTCTCTCATATACAACTCGAGTATTTTCAAATGAAACTTGAAATTCTTTTCCGCAATTATGGCAATAAACAATCGTCCCTAAAATATCTATAAGTTCGCCTGTATCAAATTCTCCATAAAAAAATTCACATTCTTCATTAGTGCATAATACCACATATCTTTTTTTTAAGATTTTTTCCCTTTCAGCAAATCTCATTATTGATTCGGCAACACTATACTTTACTTCTAATCTTGATGCTACTGTCGAAACAGAAATTGTCTTAGCTTCTCTATTGGGAAGAGTAGCTAACCAAAAATCAAATGTATCCACAAAATGTTCATCAAGTAAATCAGTAATTTTCAAAAATTCTCTGTAAAACATTTTGTATATCTACCTCCTCTGGATCATAATACATTTTGACTACGCCTAAGTTTTTAGCTGATGTTAGCTGCACCGTAAATGGTCCTAAATATTTTCTGTTTCTGTTATAACATAAATGAAGAATTCTACACTCTTTTGTATTCAATATTGATTTTTTTCCATCAAAAAAAGTATCACTACACTGCAAAGGTCTATTTCCCGTAGAGGCCGTGTCTATTCGCGTCATCTGCAATATATCATCCGATGAAATTTTAATTAAATATGCCTCGCGATCTTCTTTAAAAATCTTCTCCATATTTCCATTAATAGAAATAAATTTTTCAAGAAGAATATCCATATCTACTATGGCTTTTTTCTTATTTACTTCTCTTAAATTTAACGTTTCAAACATCTCATTTATAAAATTATTTCTTATAATTTCCATAGACCTTACTTTTTTCTGAATATCGAATGGTGTGAAAGAATATTTCAAATATAACTTA
>NZ_QUMD01000036.1 GCF_003481985.1 Clostridium sp. OF09-36 | reverse complement strand
TAAGAGAACAAATCGTATCAAAGGTCTTCTCTGGGAAGGTGATGGTTTTCTGCTTCTCTACAAAAGATTAGATAATGGTGCATTCAGCTGGCCGCGTTCTGCAGAAGAAACACCGGCATCCCTTTACGAAAGGCGCTGTTGAGCAGCTGGTACGCTTTGTGAAGCTCACAGATGCCCGCAAATACGGAAGAGAAAGTTCAACCATTAATGGACTTGTTAAACCTTCCTGCCTGATTATCGATGAAGTAGGATGCTGTGTATTCGATAAAGAGAATACCCGAATGTTCTTTGACATCATCGACCGACGCTATAACAAAGAGGGTCCGAATACCATGATCTTTACCAGCAACAAAAGTCCGAATACCTGGGGCGAATTCTTTAATGAGGATTCCTCTTTACTGTGTGCCATGGACCGGATTTTCGATATGGCAACAGTCTTCATGATTCGGGGTAACAGTTATCGGGGTAAGCAATGCGAAACGATTGCTCTATCAGCAGGCGAGCCATTAACAATGAATAGAGCTACAGAATAAGGGAAGGAGTGGCTATTGCATTGGCGGTTTTTAATTGGCTAATTTTGGCTGATTCTATCCGACTCTGGGTGGTCAATTCCGCCCGACGCTAACACCCTCAAGATTGAGAGGCAGGGGAGTTGAATAGGCGAAGCCTATTTTTCATTGTCATATTGCACTATATATAGTGGATATATTTGCAAGTATTTATAACCACTATCATTTGACGTTTTATGGTGGTTGTGATATAATGAATATAACCACTATCGAAAGGAGAAGCACTATGCCGACCATCGTTCAACACTACGACAAGAAAACTGGAAAGACCCGTGTTTATGAGTCTACTCCTCACTATGATCCTGTTACCAAACAATCGAGACCCAAGAGAAAATATTTGGGCACACTCGATTCTGAAACAGGAGAGCTTATTCCTTCCTCCGGTCGTCGGGGCAGAACATCATCTTCTAGAAATGTAACCACCACAGAAGAAGGTATTGCTTCAGCTAAGATCACAGATCTCCAAAAAACTATATCCGAGAAAGAAGCCGAAATCGCATCTCTACAGTCTGAAGTGGAGGCCTTAAAAGCCACCATCAGATCGTACGAAAAAGTATGTGCGTCCATCTCCAATGCTTTAGGAAAGGCTCCCTGTGTTCAATGATCAAATTTACTGGCAATCTGCGCCTCGACTTTGAAAAGGCAACTGCGGAAATCACAAAACTGAAAGACCGAGTCCTGGGGTATCAGGAACAGATCGTTTCTCTGCAGGCTTCGGTCAGAAACCTTAAGCGGTCTAAAGAGTCCGACAAAAAACAATATATGGAATCTCTTGCTGAAAAAGATGCCATTATCAAGGAACTGCAGAACCGTCTTGCTCATGCAGAGGCTCTTCTTAATCACGATGGCAGTAATACCGGCACTCCTACATCACAGACACCGATAAATAAAAACAAAGTTATTCCAAACTCTCGCCGCAGCACAGGAAAGTCCAAGGGAGGACAGATCGGCCATACAAAAGTCTCCCTTGAGGCACCAGATGAATCCGAAATCACAGATACTGTCGGGCATCCATTGCAGGATGATGAATGCTGCCCCAAGTGCGGACTTACTGACTGCCTTCCAACCGGAGAATCCGAGGTAAAATACGAATACGATGTGCGTATCAAAGTCGTTAAGATCAAACACGAATTCTTTTATTATGAGTGCAATAACTGCGGTACAGTGTTCCGTTCGCAGATACCTCCGAGCCTTAAGGAGAAGGTTCAGTATGGCAGTGGATTGCAGGCTTTTGCTTTATCCCTCACAAACACAGTTAACGCTGCCATGAACAAAGCATCCATGTTTCTTGCCGGAATTACCGGTGGTGAATTAACTCCCTGTGAGGGATACATTGCAAAGCTCCAGGCACGTGCCGCAAAAGGGCTCCGCCAGTTCCGCGAGGATCTAAAGCTTGTCCTGATCACAAGAAAGATTGTTTACTGGGACGATACTATCATCTTCATTCTTGCGAAGAGAGCATGTTTCCGGTTCTACGGAGACGAATTCATTGCTTACTATACAGCGCATACGCATAAGGACAAGGAGAGCCTTGATGATGACAATGTTCTGAACCTCCTGACATCTGCTACAAAGGCCATGCATGACCATAACACCGTAAACTATAACGGCAGTTTGAATCGGAAGCTGCCGCTGATAACCATGCACTCAACCGAACATATATCGAAACTTGCCGCCGAAATGGCATCAACGAAATCGATGCACTGCAGCGTTTATGCGAAGGGAACCCTTATACGGTTGCAGAAATCTTCTCTGCATCACCCCACTGAATATACATCAGAATATCGAGTGAAAAGCGGCGTTATAGCTCCGCTCTATTTATCATGTCAGCAAATCGACTGTGAATAGTAACTAAACTGTTTGGTAAATACAGTTTTTTGTTTGACATCGGCGGTGCACTTTATGTCCTGATCGAGCTGATTTGGCGCGGCTGGAGCCACTGGACTATGTTTGTCCTGGGTGGCCTGTGCTTTGTCATATTTGGGCTGATCAATGAGGTGCTGCAGTGGGACACACCGCTGTGGCAGCAGGTGTGGATCGGCACGATCGGGATCACGGCTTTTGAGTTTTTGACTGGTTGCATCGTCAACCTGTGGCTTTGCTGGGGCGTGTGGGATTATAGCGTGATGCCTGGCAATGTCCTTGGACAGATCTGTCCACAGTACATGGTGCTGTGGGTGCCTGTGAGTTTGATCGGCATTGTACTGGATGACTGGATCCGGTACCGCTTTTTTGATGAGGAGCACCCGCATTGCAAATTAATATAGTACACAAAAAGCACCCGAATCCACGGCAAAAGGATTTTCGGGTGCTTTTTACTGCCTTTTGCAAAAGTATAACACAGATAGGTAATTGCGAAACTCAAAATTGAAATATGAGAACAGTTATCCACAATAAATGGAGATGATAGATACAGAAAAGTTAAATGACGGAATATTTTAGGCACACTTAAATAAGCCATAGGCTTTATTAAGTTGGTAAGTCCTATGCTATGAGAGACTTTAAGCTTCGAATGTATTCATGGTGGTTGATTTTGTCTGCAAGAACAACGGTAATAAGTTGGGTGATACTGGCAAGAATCAGATCAGCATGAAGCGTTTTTTCATTTTGAGTTCGACGTCCTGCAAAGGGCATTGCCAAAAAGGTGGCATATCTGTTTGTGATCGCCGTGGCTATGGTCATTGATTATATTATCATTCAGACATCAGATGTTTTAGGATTTACGCTGCCGAACACAATGCTGTCGTTACTTGTAACGGTTTGGTATTTATTAAATGAAGCACTGTCAATCACCGAGAATGCTGGCCGCATGGGCGCCCCGGTACCGGGCTGGCTTATGAAGTACATAGCAGCGCTGAAAAGCAAGATTGATAGCAATAGAGAGAATGGAGACAGTAAAGCGTAGAAGAAGGTGATCCAGATATCTCCCGCGGCGGCCCGGGTGACGGCCGCCATTGCGATATTGCAACAGAAATCATGTAGAGTATTGACATAAAATATGATATGATGTAGAAGCTGCCGAACCTCCAGCAGAAAGGAGGTGAATGCCTTATGGCAGAATTGTCCATCACTTTTCTTGTCTCTGTTTTAGCAGGAGTAGTTAGCCACTACATATGCAAATGGCTGGACAGAGATAAATAGGCAGCAACAGCCCGAACGGAGTAGTTCACCGTGACGAACAAGAAAACCCCAGAGGATTAGGGCCCTCTGGGGTTTTCGTTTTTGCCTTATGGAAGTCCATCACTTTCCTTAGCTGCCTACATCATATTCTATTTTTCTTAATTTGTCAATATTCCAAAAGTTAACGTTAACGGAAAGGAATGTCAAATGAAAATCTCAGAAAACGGATTGAAACTGATCAAGAAATTTGAGGGCTGCCGTCTGACAGCCTATCAGGACGCCGTAGGTGTTTGGACTATCGGTTATGGCACCACCAATGCGGACAAGGCTATCACCGGCACCACGATTTGCCAGGGGCTGCGCATTAGTCAGGAGACTGCAGATGAGTGGCTGCGCCAGTCTATTGACTGCAAATATGCCCCGAAGGTGGACAAGTACGACCGCTACCAATGGACCCAGAACGAGTTTGACGCCCTGGTGTCCTTTGCTTACAACATCGGCAGCATCGACGGTCTGACTGCACAGGGATCCCGAACGCGTGTGGAAATTGCTTACATGATCCTGGCATATAACAAAGCAGGTGGCAAAGTGCTGGCCGGGCTCACCAAACGCCGCCAGGAGGAGAGAACGCTCTTTTTAACTCCGGTGTTGGAGCAGATTAAGTCTGGCTAGCAGCAGGAGGACGGTGGTTGGCGTTACTACTACCGGGACGGATCCGGCCGTTGTGTCCGGGATGCCTGGTGGCAGGACGGAGATAAGTGGTACTGGTTTAACAGCGCGGGTCTAATGGTACACAATACTTGGTACCGATACAACGGCAGCTGGTACTACCTGGGTGCCGACGGCGCAATGGCAAAAGGCTTGCAGACGGTCGGTGGCAAGTGGTATTGCCTGGACGATACAGGACGCATGGTTACGGAGCCAGTGACTCTTACCCCGGACCAGGACGGTGCTCTGCAGTACCCCGAATTAAGCCAGTAAATATGCGCTTTTCAGAGGCATTTTTCGTGTTGCATTTCGTGTTGCATAGGCGAGAAAAACGGGGTGAAAATGCGAAAAATGGGAACAAATGCGGAAACTAGAAAACACGAAAAAACCCAGTATTTATGCGGGTTTGCGAGGAATCCGCTTAAATACTGGATAAAAGAAAAATGCGTCTGATAGGAATCGAACCTACGCACGCGGCTCCGGAGGCCACTGCTCTATCCACTGAGCTACAGACGCATCTCTATCATGATACTATACTTTTTTCGAATTTGCAAGGGGATTTGTTGATTTTTTAGCCTGATTTTGATATGATGTATCTGCTATTTGTATGCAATCAGAATGTGATACAGCAGTGGTAATTTTGAAAAGCTGGAGGATAACATTTTATGAAACATAACTGGAATTTTTTTCAGAATGAAAGTGCAGATGCAGAGAAAAAGGCACTGCTTCCGGTTCTTGTGATTCCGCTTGTAGTCATTGTGCTGATGATCGTGATCGTACTTGCGGATTACGGAAAAAAACGGGCAGAGGAACCGCCTACGGTAACGGAAACGGCAGAAACAGAGGAGCAGGAACCGGAGACAATGGCAGAAATCGGTGAATCTGCAGAGACAGAAACCGATACGGCAGCAGAAGCGGAGACAGAAGCTTCAGAAGAAAACGGGGATCCTTACGCAACGGAAAATCTGACTCATGACAGTGTGCCGGAAGTCTTAAGTCTGATGAAAAAATATTTTACTGCGCGGGCCAGCGGGGACGCAGACACCATGAATGAGATTTACGGGGTATCCGGTCTTTCCTTTACGGAGCTGGAGCACGAGAAAACCCGCCTGCGCAGCAATTCCAAGTATGTGCAGGAGTTTGACAATATTACAACCTATGTGCGCGATGGCGCGATGGCAGACAGCTGGCTGGTCTATGCACTGGCAGATATTAAGTTTCATTCCGTAAAAACTGCGGCACCTATGATTATGTGGTGCTACGTGGAGAAAGACAGTGAGGGCAATTACCATATCATCCAGGATGAAAACCTTTCGGAAGAGGTTCTGCAGCTGATCGATGTTTCCAATCACTCGGAAGAGGTGAGAAAGCTTGCTTCCAGTGTGAATGTGAAATTGAAAGAAGCGTTGAATTCAGACGAGGATTTAAACAGCGTTTACGGTGTGCTGCGTGACGGCTCTCCGGTTTACGACAATGGGGACGAGCCGGAGGTAGTGATCGGAGACGGGGAAACCTCTGAGAGCGGGGAAGATGGTGCAGAAGCTTCTTTGGAATCGAGTGAAGGAAGCGCGCAGGAGACAGGTGCAGAAACAGCCGTGGAAACAACCGCAGGTTCCGAGGTAAGCATCGGTGCGGAGTCTGGTGACAGCACAGCAGCGGATACCGCAAATTAGAATGAAAGATAAGCAAAGCAAGAGCAAGGCGTAAAGCAAGAGCAAGGCACAAAGTGAGAGCAAAGAGCCAGGCAAGAAAAAACAAATAAACAGCAAACAAAGAGTGAAGAAAAGAAAGAAGATAAGATAAATGGAAACCATGAATGTAAAAGACTTTGATTTTGACCTCCCACAGGAGCTGATCGCACAGGATCCGCTGGAGGACCGTTCTGCCTCCAGACTCCTGGTGCTGGACAAGAACACCGGAGAGATGGAGCACCGCCATTTCCGTGACATTACGGAGTATTTAAGACCGGGTGACTGTCTGGTCATCAACAACACCAAGGTAATCCCGGCGCGTCTGTTTGGCGTGAAGGAGGATACGCAGGCGAAAATCGAGGTGCTTTTGTTAAAGCGCCGTGAGAACGATATCTGGGAGACTCTGGTAAAGCCGGGCAAAAAGTGCAAGCCGGGCACGGTAATTGTATTTGGCGAGGGTCTGTTAAAAGGTACCGTCATCGATGTTGTGGAGGAGGGCAACCGCCTGATCCAGTTTTCCTACGAGGGCATTTTTGAGGAAATCCTGGATCAGTTAGGACAGATGCCGCTTCCGCCATACATTACCCATCAGTTAAAGGATAAGAACCGGTATCAGACCGTGTACGCGGAGCATGACGGCTCTGCTGCTGCGCCGACCGCAGGTCTGCATTTTACGAAGGAGCTGCTCGCGCAGATCGAGGCAATGGGCGTGAAGATTGCCCATGTAACGCTGCATGTTGGTCTTGGCACGTTCCGTCCGGTTAAGGTGGAGAATGTGCTGGAGCACCACATGCACTCGGAGTTTTATGTGGTAGAAGAATCCGAGGCGAAGAAGATCAACGACACGAAAGCAGCGGGCGGACGTGTGATCTGCGTTGGTACGACCAGTTGCCGTACCATCGAGTCTGCAACCGGGGAAGATGGAATCTTAAAGGCTGGAAGCGGCTGGACGGAGATTTTTATTTACCCGGGTTATAAATTCAAGATTCTGGATTGCCTGATCACAAACTTCCATCTGCCGGAGTCGACTCTGGTGATGCTGGTTTCTGCACTGGCAGGACGGGAACATATTCTGAATGCGTATAACGAAGCAATTAAGGAACGGTACCGTTTCTTTAGTTTTGGGGATGCCATGTTTATAGAATAACACCGTTTTCTTACAAAAGTAAGGAATCCCACATCTGAAAAATAATTGAATAATGGGATAAAATGAAACCCAGGAGCTATGCGGCTTCTGGGTTATTTTGTTCCCGACATTCATGCCGGTATCATTTTTGGTATATGAAAGTATGAGTAAGACCATTTCTAAACACGATGGAGGAAACACGCCCATCAATCACATAAACAGAATCTAAAATAGTTTCCATGTATATTTTGAGGACATCCGGCGAAACGGTCTGTGCCAGGGCTTTATAATAAATATAATCCCGACCAATGAGTTTTTTCGTAATGAGGAGATGGCTTGCTTGCCGCACAAAATCCTCATCCGATAATGTGGAATTGGCATCGTGCGTAACCATACCAAGCCGGGTGTTAATGTCCTGAATCCTGGAGGATATTTCATTTTTCTGTATGATGAAATCCTTTTCGGTCATTGCTCTTTCGGAATAAAGGTATAAATCCTGCAATCGCTTCAAGGCACGTTCCTGCTTTTCCTTATCCTTACGGAGAGCTTCGACTTCTGGATTGACAGCAGCCTTTTTCTTGCGAGGGTGTTTTACAGCAAAGACATAGGAACTATCCGAGCCGTACCGAGATAGAAGATTGTAAAATTCATTCAGACCATCTTCCGAGATATGCTGCACGTCCTTGAATGAGCCACCATAAAGCAAACGCTCTTCAAGTTCCGCAGGGGAGTTGATGGAGGAAAAAGAACTTTTTGCGTTGAGCATATTCAAAATATAATTTATAACAAATTCTCCAACAATCAAATCATTTACAGATGGATTATCACACTCGTGCGTTTTCCTCTTTTTCGGGCATGAGTAAGTGGTAGTGCGGAAATTATCTGCCTGCAATCTGCCGGGAGTGGAAACCAGTTTATTACCACATTTTCCGCAATAAAGGATGCCGGAGAACACATACACATTTTTTGCCCGGTGTTTTTGCCCTGGAAGATTGGCGGTTCTTTTGTTCGCATCAAGAATATCACATAATTTTTCGTGTTCTTCCAAAGTGAATATTGCAGGATGATGGTCTGGGACAAGCACCCATTCTTCCTCCGGGTTGAGAGTTCTGTTTTCAGTTCCTTTGTAATGGTTGTACCGGTAGACACCGGCGTAAAAAGGACTGGACAGTATTTTCCATACCGCAGTAGGGGACCAGAGCGCACCTGACCGGGTAGGAATTTTCTTATCGTTCAGTAACCTGGCAGTATGAATAATGGATTTATGCTCAAAATAATCTGTTTTCATAAGCTGACACACATCCGCTTCATCCTGGATGATGGAGAACGCAGAAGTTTCCGCATCGTAGGAATATCCATAAGGAATCCTGCCGCCATTCCACAATCCCTGGTTAGCTCTTGAAATCATTGTTGCAGTAACACGCTCCGATGTCATGTTGCGTTCGAGTTCCGCAAACACTAAAATGATTTTGAGCATAGCTTCACCCATAGCATTTGAAGTATCGAACTGCTCATTTTTGCTGACAAAAGTTACTCGCAGGGATTGAAGCTCTTCGTACATTTCTGCAAAGTCCAGAAGATTACGAGAGATACGGTCTATCTTCCAGACAAGTAAATGGGAGAATGAGCCGGCACGTATTTTCTGCATCATTTCTTGAAACGCAGGCCGGTCGGTGTTTTTCCCGGAGTACCCTGCATCCTCAAATATTTCGTAATCCTCAATGCCGAGGATAAGTTCACAATATGCGATAAGGTCCTTGCGCTGCATCGGCAGAGAATCCTTATCTATCTGATGGGTTGTAGATACACGAATGTAAATAGCAACCTTACGAGGGCGTTCTGCCCGGTTATTGGCTCTTCCTGCCAATGATTTATTTCTCATAATGATTTTCCCATACAACAAGAAAAGCCCCATGCCTGGGGCTATATCGTGTCGATATGCGGTGCATATTTGTTCAGCACTGCCCAAACGACATTTTTATCATCTGAACTGGCAAGCTGATAGCAAGCGAGCAAACGTTGGAGTTCCTGAACGTAAGCATCACGCTCGCTGTCATTGCCTTTGGATGATGGCTCATACAGCTTTATGATATTGTCAGTTTTTGACATAGCACACCGTCCTTTCTGAAATTATTCCGGTTTATTAAGACGCCGGTATCTGGCATAGTCCAAAGTGATTACGCGTTCATCTTGTCGGCATACTTTTCGGGTTGGACCATATGAGTGCGTAAGAAGTCCAGACACAGTTGCTGTCTGTCCGCCGGTATGTGGGAGAAAACCTCAAGAAGTTCCTGCTCCATATCGGATAACTCACTATTTTGCGTTGATGGTTTTGCGATAGGTGGATTATCGCCATATACAAAATCATCCAATGTCATGTTGAGGTGTTCAGCCATTTCCATAACAATGTCCAGTTTCGGGGATTTTCCTGCTTTCCAGCTCCCTGTATTTCCCTCTGCACGCCCTATATCACGCAGAACTTGTGTTATTGTAGTGCCTCGCTTTTCACAGGCTTCACGAAATCTATCGTATAACATAATGACCTCCTAAAATAAAAACTCAAAAAAATGCGTTACAGGGGTTGACCTACTCAAAACTATGAGTTATAGTTACCAATGTAAGATGCATTTGAGAATGAAATAAAGATTACATACTCATTATTTTACATGAGAACCTTACAAAAGTAAAGAATAAGCGGAACCGAGAAAGGGAGGGTGCGAGATGAAGAAAAGACTTCCGCCTTGGTGCAAGTTGGTAAAGCACACCTTAATTGACAAGGACATGGATGTGTCCGAGCTGGCAACAAAAACCGGGCTGGCAAGACCATATTTATCCTCAATTATTAACGGCAGGATTTACAGCCAACCGGCAGTAAACAAAGTGAGCGATTGCCTGGGAATCAGCAATGATTACGACGCCATTTATCAACCTGCTAATAGTATAGGGCAAAGCGAAGAGAACTGACATAGAGGATGGTTACAGGATATGAACGAAAACGTGTATTTTGAGTGCAGGAAAAGAGCTGCAATACATAATGAGAGATTGAACAGCAGAGCCGGGGCGGCTGAAATACTTGGGATTTCCGAATCAACCTTGCACATTACGAATTGGGAATAACGAAAAACATTCCTGTAGATGTGGTTGTGATGATGGCGGAGGTGTACAACGCACCAGAGCTGAAATGCATCTACTGCAAGAGCGAATGTCCGATAGGAAAGGAACTGCCAATAGCAACAGAGGCAGGGAACATAGAGGGCATTACGGTAAGAATGCTTTCAGGGTTGGAGGATGAGAAAATCGACAAAATCCAAAAAACATTATTGAGGATTGCCGAGGACGGAAAGGTTGAGGCAGCCGAGAGAGAAGAACTGAAAGAAATGGTTCAGTCTTTAGATGGAGTTTATAAGGCTATTACAGAACTGCGAATGATGGCGGAGAGGAAGTAAAAATCATGGAACTGATTGACAGACTGAAAGAAGTCCTGAAAGAAGAATTTAATATTTGCTCTGACGAGGAACTTTTGGAGGCTGTACAGTCGATGCCAGAACTTGATTTAGGGATATTCGTTACGCCGCTGAAAGGAGATAACAATGCAAAGAGCGCATAAAAGAAAAATTAAGGTCCTTGTAGTTGATGCGGCGATGATGTTTGCCGCAGTTCAAATGACAGTGTGTATGCATGGGAAACAAAGATATACTGCATCAGCGCAGGATGTATCTGGTTATGAAGTTTCTATTGAAGATAACACACAAACAATTACCACAGAGGAACCGCAGGAAACATTCAAGACAGAATATACCAGCACAATCATGAATGAAGAAATAAATGCAGATGATGCCTATATGCTTTGCAAAATAGCCATGGCAGAAGCCGAGGGCGAAGATGTGGAGGGGAAAGCTCTTGTCATGTTGGTAGTTCTGAATAGAACAAAAGCAGAGGGATTTCCTGATACGGTGTCAGAAGTGATTTACGAAAAAGGGCAATTCACACCGGTTGCAAACGGAAGATTCCAAAAAGTTGAGCCGAACAAAGAATGCTTTGAGGCTTTGCAGATGATTGTATCAGAAAAATGGGACGGCAGCCTGGGAGCAACCTATTTCGAGAGTGAAAGCAGTAGAACATGGCACAGAGATAATCTGAATTACCTGTATTCGCATGGCGGGCATGATTTTTACATAGACAGGGAGGAATGAGAAAGATGCTGGAACGCATGATAGTGAAACACTGGATAGCATTAACTGTTGGATTCACACTGTTAGGAGTGCTCATCAGAGTGAGATACAACACGCAGGGGCATTTTGCAATAGGCGGCGAATGGTTAGCACCGGCATTTATGCTTTTTCTGGAATGGCTCATAAGGATGATGAGAGGAGTGCTGATTGATGCAGGAATTATACGAGGACATAAGAAAAGACGCAGAAAAGCAAGGGTACAGCATGACAGACAGGAAGTTTACAGAACTGGTGCAGTACGCAGAGAGAAAAGCGGCAGTAGCCGGTAAGGATGAATCTTACATTCCGTATTTACTCCCGGACGTGATAAAAGAATATTTTATCAGAAATGCAATAAATGAAGTTTCAACCGGGATGATGGAATTTGAGAGATATATAAAAACACAAAAACAGGAGGTTACAGACGATGGCAGAAATGACAGAAAAACAGTGGCTTTCAGGGGTGCAGAGTTCGATTATCAAGGAATTAACTACCCACAAAGCAGCATTGCCAGCAGGATTTAATCAGGAGCGTTTCGCCTTGAATACGGTTACGGTTATTTCCGAAATGCTGAAAGACAAAAAGAAAAAGACGGAGCTTTGCAAGCTGACATTTGAATCAATGGCAGTGTGCTTGTGCAAAGCGGCATATCTGGGGTTGGATTATTTCAACGGAGAATGTTACGCAATTCCGTATGGAGGGGAACTTAATTTTCAAACGGACTATAAAGGCGAAATCAAAATGTGCAAGAGATTTTCCAGAAATCCGATTAAGGACATTTTTGCAAAAGTGGTCCGACAGGATGATTTCTTTACAGAAGAGGTGGACGCAGGCGTTCAGAATGTAATCTACAGACCACAGCCGTTTTCCAACAAGCCAATGATTGGAGCTTTTGCGATTGTAGTTTTCAAAGATGGCTCAATGATGTATGACACCATGAGCGTAGAAGAAATCGAGAATGTCAGAAATACATATTCCAAAGCCAAAGACAGCCAGGCTTGGAAGAGTAGCACAGGAGAGATGTATAAAAAGACAGTCCTCCGCAGATTGTGCAAGCTGATTGACCTTGATTTTGACAACATCGAACAGCAGAAAGCATATCTTGCAGGCGGCGATGTGGAGTTTGAAAACGGTCAGCCGGTGTTCATTGATGGAAGAACAGCTACAGCCGCATTACCGGATAATGGCGCGCCGGTTGATGTGTTCGCGCAGATGGAGCAGGCGAAGAAAGAGCCTGTACCGGTAGAACAGTCACAACCGCAGGAAACAAAAGAACCGACACAGCAGGCAATTCCTTTTGAACAGCAGCAGGAGGAACAGCCACAGCCGATGCCTGATGGCACGGGTTTTATGATGCCGGATGAATCAGCAATGGACGATTTACCTTGGAAATAACAGGAGGATGAGAAAATGAACGAATTACAGGTAGTAGTAAAACAGGAAGTAGGAAAAATTAACTGGAATTTTGAAGAATTGAAAACGGCACTTGCCACAGAGATGAAGAAATACACTGGCATTGTGTTTGACGATGATTCAATCGCAGATGCGAAGAAAACCGTTGCATATCTTAGAAAGTTAAAAGAATCCGTTGAGGACAGAAGAAAAGACGTCAAAAAGAAGTGCCTGGAGCCATACAATGAGATGGAAAAACAGGCAAAGGAGCTGACACAGCTTATTGATGAGCCTATCAATACGATTGCAAAGCAGGTAAAGGATTACGAAGAGGAACAGAAAAAGAAGAAAAAAGAGGAAATTCTTGCATACATGGCAGAAGTGTTTGCAGAATTACCGGAAACAGTTGCCTCTAAGCTGAAATCTAAGATTTATGACAGTAAGTGGGAGAACAAATCCACCACGAAGAAAACCTGGCAGGATGCGGTAAATACTGCATTTGAGAATACAAAAGGCGACCTGAACATCCTTGATGGAATTGAGGAAGATTTCAGAGAGGATGCGAAAAAGGTATATGAGAGAAATCTGGTATTATCCGAGGCGTTATCTAAGGTCCAGGAGCTTCGCAAGCAGAAAGAAATGATTCTGGAAAGAGAAAGACAGAAGAGGGAGAGAGAAGAGGCGGCAAAGCGTGAAGCACTTGCCAAAAAGGAAGAACAGCCGCAGGAACCAGAGAAAGCACCGGAGCCTGTCGCTTCTGCAGAACCTAAGACTGAAATGGGAAAGGCAATCGAAAGCATTGAAAGACACGCATATCAGCAGGCAGTAACCGGAACGATTGCTAATCCGGTAACACAGCAGCCGGGATTAAGTGGAGGCAAAAAGATTTGGACAATCCAGGTCAGAGGAAACGAAGAACAGCATAAAAAGATTCTGGATTATATCAAATTTGTTGGAGCAGAGTACAGGGAGGTCTAAGAAATGGGAATGCAGTTGACAGAAGAAAATTATTATTCAGACATTGCAAATTATGAGTATATGTCCGTATCCCAGTTCAAGGATTTCAACGGTACATATGGCAGGGTGGCTTGCGAGGAGGCTGCCCTTGCAAAACTCAAAGGCGAGTATGCGCAGGCAAGCTCAACAGCATTGATGGTTGGCAGCTATGTTGATAGATATTTCGAGGGTACACTTGATGCATTTAAGAGTGAACACACGGAAATGTTCAAAAAAGATGGAAATCTGAAAGCGGAATATGTAAAAGCGGATGCGCTGATTCAGAGAGCAGAGAGGGACGAACTCTTTATGAAATATATGTCCGGGGAAAAGCAGGTCATAATGACCGCAGAACTGTATGGAACACCCTGGAAAATCAAAATGGACAGTTATATTCCGGGAGTTGCGATTGTGGACCTTAAAGTTATGGCATCCCTTACAAAATTGGAGTGGGTGCGAGATATAGGATACTTAGATTTCGTCCGCTACTGGGGGTACGACATCCAGGGCACAATATATCAGGAAGTCGTATATCAGAATACCGGAAAGAGATTGCCGTTCTATATTGCCGGAATCAGTAAGGAAAGCACACCGAATATTGAGATTATCCATGTACAGGATAATTACCTGAGAGAGGCGAGGGAGGTTGTAAAAGCAAATATCAATCACGTACTGGCAGTAAAGAGAGGAGAAATCGAACCTTTGAGATGCCATTGCTGCGATTACTGCCGGGAAACTAAAGTCCTGAAAAGACCGATAGGAATAGCCGACCTTGTAGCAGAAGTTTAGAGAAATTGGAGCGGATACAATGGGAAAGTCAGAGGACAAAAAGAGCTTTCAACTTTATAACGATTATATAGACCACTTCTCGCTCATGTCTGATGAGGAGGCTGGAAAGCTGATAAAGGCAATCTTCTGTTATGTGAATGATTTGCCTTGTGAAGAGCTGGCAGGACTGCCTTTAATGGCTTTCTCCTTTATCCGGTCACAGCTCAAAAGAGATAGCGACAAGTACGATGCCAGATGTGAGATAAACAGAAGAAACGGAAAGCTGGGAGGTAGACCGAAAAAGGTACAGACAGAAGAACCGAAAAAACCGGATGGTATGGAAGAAACCCAGTCGGTTCTTGATATTCCTGGAATAGAGATGGCGGAAGAGAAAGCACCGGAGCAGGAAGTACCGCAGGAGCCACCAAAGAAACCGAAGAAAACAGAGTACAGCACAGATTTCCAGAGATTTTGGAGGATATACCCAAGAAAAGATGGAAAAGGCGAAGCGTATAAGAAATACAAGGCACGCCTCAATGATGGATGGTCACCCGATGAATTGTGCGAAGCGGCTGAAAATTACAAGAAAAAACTGGTTCGAGAGAGAACAGAGAGTAAATACATAAAACACGCCAAGACGTTCCTTAGTGAGAATACACCTTTTGAGGACTTCTTGAATAAACGGGAAAATAATAGGGTTGAGGAATCACAAGAGGATGAGGGAAACCCATTCAGATAGATTGGAGGCATAGCAGATGGAGGGAACAGCAGAATTGTTCACAGGATTTGCAGAGAGGATTGCAAGAGAAAAAGGAACACAGCAGGAAATGATGCGCGAGGGAGATTATATCGAGGACGGTCTTATCCATTGCGGAAAATGCAGAGGGAAAAGACAGACCAGAGTAAAAATCCCCGGCGGTGATGGGGCAACCATTACGGTTCCTTGTATCTGTAAATGCGAGGCAAAGGCAGAAGAGGATAGAAAGAAGCAGGAAGAGGCCAGACAGGAATTACAGCGCATGGAACGCCTGCGGTCAGCAAGTCTTATTGAGAACAGATTGAAAAACGCCAACCTTGCCACATTTCAGCAGAACAAAGATAATGCACAGCTTTATAAGATAGTCAGAAATTATGTGCAGAATTTTGACGAGATGTACAGGAACAATCAGGGGTTACTTCTGTATGGTCCAGTTGGAACCGGCAAGAGTTATGCTGCCGCTTGCATTGCAAACGAATTGCTGAATCAGAAAATACCGGTAATAATGACATCATTTGTAAAAATATTACAGATGATACAGGACAAGCAGGTGGAGGAATCAGAGCTGATAGCAAGGCTGAACAATGCAAAGCTGCTTATCATCGATGATTTAGGAACAGAGCGCAATACGGATTATGGACTGGAAAAGGTTTACAACGTGATAGACAGCAGATACCTCGCAGGAAAGCCGCTGATTCTGACAACTAATTTGATGTTGACGGATATGAAAGAAAACATGGATACGAGATACAAAAGGATATATGACAGAATTTTTGCGATGTGTTTTCCGCACAGAGTAGCCGGGGCATCCTGGAGGATGAACCAGGCGGCGGATAGATACGATGAGATGCGAAAGAGATTATTGGAGGATTAAGCGATGGAAAAAGTAGCGGAGTTGATTTGTTCAACAGTGGAGGACCGGTCAATCATGACTGGAATCCTGGTAAAAAACGGATACACAGTAGGACCGGGCAGAATCCCTAGAAAATCAGGGAAATCTTATGATTACACCTTGAAAATATACAGAGAGAAAGAGGAGGAAAAGTCATGAGCTTAGAGAAAAAGATATATCGGGAGTGGGCGTTTACAGGAAACGAATCGGAAAAAGCCAGTATCAATCGTGAAATTTACAAAGAACTTTGTGAAAAGTACAAAATTTCAAGATATGAAGTGGAAAACCCGGATGATTATGACATCGTATTAAAAAGAACGGCCGGATATAATCATTCAACCTATGCAGTCATTAAGAATAACACAAATCTGTCGCAGTTGGAGCTTGCCTTGATTTGCGATGATGGAAACCTTTGCTTTGGTTACACAATGGAGGGTTCACTGTTCTATATTTTTGAAGATTAGAAAGGCGATGAATCAATGATACTGGAAATAACGGAGGCTGGCGATATGAAATCAATCAAATTTACAGTACCTGGAAATCCGTTCGGAAAACAGCGACCAAAATTCGCCAGAATGGGTACATATACAAAGACTTACACGCCAAAAAAGACAACACAGCATGAAAAAGAGGTTGCAGAGTGTTTCCTGGAAGTTGCCAGAGGCAGGAGATTTAAGGAAAAGGAGCCTCTTGATATTCGCATCATAGCATATTATCCGATACCACAATCAACCTCAAAGAAGCGGCGGAAAGAAATGCTTGAGCATAGAATCAGACCAACAGTGAAGCCGGACCTTGATAATGTGGCAAAGCTCATATATGACGCGTTGAATGGCGTAGCGTGGTATGACGATAATGCGATTGTAGATACGCAGGTGCGAAAGTTCTATTCTGATACACCAAGGGTGGACGTATTCATCCGGGCAGTGGAATAGATTTTCAAATAAAACATAGGAGGATTCAAACAAAATGAGTATTTTAAATTACGAGGAAATGACACTGGAAAGCGATACATTCCAGGCGGCAAGAGAAACATTCAATCTGATGATGCAGAAGTTATTCAGAAAGATGGAACAGTCTGATATGGACGAGGGAAGTATCGACCTCAAAATCAGCATCGAACTGAATGAGGATTTCGTACCGCAGGAAGATGGAACAACGGTAAGAATCAAAAAGCCTCTTATCAAGCATAAGATTTCCACCGTTGTGCCGGTAAAGGACAGTGCGGACGGTAAGAGAGATACAGGAATGTGCCTGGTATATGATGAAAAGCTGAAACGATATGTGCTGAAATATGTTTCTACCGGAGGACAGATGAACATTTTCGATATGGAGCAGCAGGCAGAGAACGATGCAGATATTGTGGATAGTGAAACACCAGCCGTTGAGGGACAGCCTACATACTTCCTACCGGACAATCAGGCGAATGAGGAATCAGAAGAGCCGCAGGAGGAAGAGCAGGACGGCGAATCAGACGGTATGATGACCGTACCCGATAATGTGGATGAGGAAACAGATACCGACGTTCCTAGCGGCGATTACGATAGCACAGACGATAGTGGTATGCCATTACCATTCAGCGAGGGCGATGATGATTACCCATACGATGACCCGATGGAGGAATAGAGATGTTCAAGAGAGAAAAGAGAATGCATAGCTTTATTATCAGAGCACAGGAAATCCTTGCAGATGGAAAAAGAGAAGAATCGGCAAAGATGGTCATTCAGGGGTTACAGTATTACTCCAATAAAATTATCGGAGCGGTACAGCCATATTCCAAAGCGGATGCAACTCTGTTGGTAATTGCGTTGAGATACCTGGCAGACCAGGTGGAAAAGAAAAACGGTTGCGCATTGGCAGTAAAAGCATTAAGCAAAACCATTGAATTTCCTGAACTGGAAGAGGTCGAAAAGGTAAGGAAAGCAACAGAGGGTTTGAGCAAAGAAAGTGAATAATCAAGATTCAAGCCTTGGAAAGGAGGCGATAAAGGATGAAAAAGGCGAATCGTGGAAATTTTGGAACCTGTGCAAAATGCCGCCAGCAGATATTATGGATTAAGACCATAAACGGTAAGAATATGCCAGTAAACGCAAGGCTGATAACATACCGGGTTCCGAAAGAGGGAAAAGGAAAAGAGAGAATCGTCACACCGAACGGTGAAACGGTAAGCGCGGAAATTGTACAGCCTGGGACGCAGGATGCCACCGGCGTAGGGTACATTTCACATTTTGCCACTTGCCCGGTTGCTAATATGTTCCGCAGAAAATAAAAAAATAGAGCCTCTTGCAATACGATGATTGACAATCGGCTCATAAAACACAAAAACTACTGTCATTTTATTATGACAATTCCGAAAAGTCAATCTGTAATTGTAGGAGGTCAGAGAAAGTGGGAAAAGCAGAAAGAAGAGTATCACTCACGAAAGAGGAAATAAAAGCACTCTGTGAGGAGGCTGCCGATAAAGCAGTTGAGAGAAGCGAAAAGGCAAGAAAAAAGAGTATTGCGCAGGAAAAGAAAACCCTCCTGTATAATACCAAAAAGCTGTTAGAGAATTACACGAAGCTGAAAGACTATGCAGAAAAGGCAGTCTGCACTATTGATGAGGCAGAGCAGGTGGATGAGAGCATCGTAAATATGGATGTTCTGTACGGATTCAGAATCTTTGATGAAGATAAAACGTTACATAGGCAGTTAAAGGGAATCAATGCAGTAAAATTTATGCTTGCACACGTAGACCGGATGCTGGAAGTGTACCAGAGAGAGTGCGAAACCTCATCGAATGAGATTATACAGCGCAGATGGAAAGTCATTCAGATGATGTACCTTGACAGAGAGAAAAAGAAGAGCACAAAGGAAATTGCGGAATTTTATAACATGGAATTGTCCACAATCCAGAAAGATGCAAAAGAGGCACGAAATGACCTGACGGTGCTATTTTTCGGCTTAGATGCTATGATTTTGCATGATTTTGGGAACCCGATGGATAAATAAAAAACCGTTCGGTTTATTTTGAATCCGTTTTTTTTCCTTTGACCGTCAATTCGACCGATGATATAGTGTATGGTGCAATCAGAAGAAGTTTTGATTGTAAAGAATGTGGCTGCTGTACTCGTTCTTTTTCTCGTGTGGCAGGAGAAATACCTGCCACGCTCCTAAAATTAAATATCAGTAACATGAAAAGTCATATCTGAACATGGTATGGCTTTTTGTTTTGTCCGGAATGAGGAGCGCAGAGGATGAACAGACGCAGGAGCCGGGGAAATGAAAGGAGCGAGGCAATAAATGAACAGCAGCATTGAAATTGTCATGCGGAAGATTGGAGAACTGAAACCGTATGAGAACAACCCAAGACATAATGATATGGCGGTGGATGCAGTAGCAGCATCTATTCAGCAGTTTGGATTCAAAAATCCAGTTATCATTGACAAAGATGGAGTGATTGTCGCAGGACACACCCGATATAAAGCGGCAAAGAAGCTGGGAATCACCGACATACCATGTATCAGTGCAGATGATTTATCGGACGAGCAGATTAAGGCGTTCCGGCTGGCAGACAACAAGACCGCAGAGCTGGCAGAGTGGGACGAGGACTTACTGGGAAAAGAAATGCAGGGAATCATAAACATTGATATGAGCCAGTTCGGATTTTCTGTTGGGGAGGATGAACTGGGAGAGGAGATGCAGGACGATAAGTACACTCTGAAAGTCAAAATACCGCAGTATGAAATTACAGGAGAGTGCCCGGAAATATCTGATATGCTGGATAGCAGCAAGGCGGATGAGCTGATACAGGAAGTTGAAGCCACAGACATCCCGGAGGAGATAAGGGAGTTCCTGATACAGGCGGCACGCAGACATAATGTATTTAATTACCGGAATATCGCAGAGTATTACGCACACGCAGAGCCGGAAGTGCAGAAATTGTTTGAAAAGTCCGCACTCGTAATAATTGATGTGAATGATGCCATAGCAAACGGATATGTGCAGTTGGCAACTGACATCACAGACATTATGGAGGGCGAAGCCGATGAGGAATGATTTCGCAGTTTTCATACTGACACATGGGCGAGCCGATAATGTGGTTACGGTTCCTGCAATTAAAAAGGCAGGATATACCGGTAAGATATATTTCATCATAGATGATGAGGACGAGCAGGCAGAAGAATATAAAAAGAACTTCGGGGCAGACCGAGTGATTATATTTGATAAGCAGGCAGCATATGACCGGGCAGATACGATGGATAATTTCAACGACCACAGGGCAATCATTTATGCTCGCAATGAATGTTGGAGGATTGCGGAAGAACTGGGGCTGAAATACTTCTTGATGCTGGATGATGATTACAAAAGCATTGATTACCGGTACGAGGAAGATGGAAAGCTGAAATATAAGCCATCGCATGATTTTGACAGAGTGTTTGAAGATATGATTCAGTTCCTGGAGGTGTCGGGAGCTGATACAGTGGCATTTTGCCAGGGAGGAGATTTCGTTGGAGGAGTAGACGGAGGAAACTTCCACAAAGGATTATTACGAAAGGCGATGAACAGTTTCTTTTGCAAGACAGATACGCCGATAGAGTACAGGGGAACCATGAACGAAGATGTTGTGACATATACAACATTGAGCAGCCGGGGACACCTGTTCTTTTCAAATACACAATATTGCGTGGTACAGTTGCCAACCCAAAGCCTGTCGGGAGGAATGACAGATGCGTATAAGGAGGGCGGCACGTACCTAAAAACCTTTTATGCGATTATGAGTATGCCGAGCGCTGTAAAAGTCAGCATGATGTATACCACGCACAAGAGAATACACCACAGGATAAACTGGGAACACACAGCCCCGAAAATCCTGAATGAAAAGTGGAGGAAAGAGAGAAAGGAGGATACCTAGAAAATGGAGAAAAACATAACAGGCGAAAAGATGCTAAGCCATATAGACAGGATTGCAGGGGAAAAGAAACCCATAACAGCAGATATATTCCTCACAAATTATTGCAATAACAGATGTCCCTATTGCACCTACGGACGGTGGGAGCTGGATACAGGGGCGCAGGCAATGAGATATGAGGATTTTATCACATACGCAAAAAGACTGGCAGTTATGGGTGTACAGGGATTTATACTGACCGGTGGAGGAGAGCCGACCATCAATCCTGATTTTGAAAAGATTGCAGGATGGCTTACCGAGAACAATTTCCAGTGGGGAATAAATACGAATTTCAATAAGCTGGTAAAGGTCAAACCGAATTACTTGAAAGTGTCCCTTGATGCGTACAGCATGAAAGCTATGAGCAGTTGCGAGGCGTGGCGGCATATGAAACAGTCCGGGAGAACATAAAAGCGTATGCAGCATGGAAAAAAGAAAACAGTCCTGGCACATCTCTTGGAATCCAACAGCTTGTAAAAGAGCCGGAGGATGTAAAGAGATTTTACGATGCAAATAAGGACCTGGACGTTGACTACATGGTTTTCAGACCAGTGGAAAGCACCGCAGGAAGTTACTACAGGGATGAGAGGAAAAAGAGAGATGCGGAGGAAATAAAGAAAATCGTATCGGATATGGCGATGGATGATGAAAGGGTGACGCTCAATTTCAAATGGGGATTACTCGACAGGCAGGAAGAGAGATGCACCGCAAGCTGGGCGCAGATGGCTTTAAATGAAAAAGGCGAAGTCATGTACTGCTGTCATAAGCCGTATCAGATTATAGGTCATATCATGGACGAAGATATTCTGGCAAAGAAAATGGCGGCGGTAACGGATATGTCAATGTGCGACATACCTTGTAGAATGACAGCCCCTAATCTGGAGGTCAAAAAGATGGAGCAGACGAGAAAGGACGCTTGCTTTATTTAATTTTATCGGAGTTGAGAACGAAGCGAGGTGGTGGCATTGGCAAATGACGAAAATCTGATACCTATGAACCGCCGAACAAAGAGCGAGCAAAGAAAAATCGCCACAGCAGGAGGTAAAGCATCCGGGGCAGCGAGGCGTAAGAAAAGGGATATGCGAAAGGCAGCCGAAATGCTGTTGAATATGCCGGTATCGAATAAGCAATCGACCATGAAAGCCACGCTCACAGCTTTAGGGATTGACGAAGAGGATATGGACTACAGTATGGGAGTGATGGCGGCAATGTTGGTGCAGGCGGCGAATGGAAATGTAAATGCTGCAAAGTTCCTAAGAGATACCGCAGGGCAGAACCCAACGCAACAGCTACAAGAAAAAGAATTTGAATACCGGAAGAAACAGGACAGAGAGGCAAAGAAAGCCGAAGAGGATGGAGCATGACCGGTGGAACGCCAGTAGAAATATATCTGCCAGAAAAGGAGGGCGAGGACGATGAGTAATATCAAAGTCATACGGCCGCAGAAAGGACCGCAAGAAAAATTCCTTTCAACAACAGCAGATATTGCTATTTACGGTGGAGCCGCAGGAGGCGGAAAGTCATACGGATTGCTGATTGAGCCTTTGAGGTATAAGAACAACAAACGGTTTGGTGCTGTAATATTCCGACACGAATATAAGCAGATATTCAACCAGGGCGGCTTGTGGGATACGAGCAATGACGTATATGGAGATATAAAGGGAGCCGATGGAAGATACAGCGCAGGTATGTGGAAGTTCAAAAACGGTATGACAGTTGCATTTGACTATATCAACCGAGATGATGATTTGCAGAAATGGCAAGGTTCGCAGATAACCATGATAGGATTTGATGAGCTTACCCATTTTTCCGAGAAACAATTTTTTTATATGCTATCCCGAAACCGTAGTGTTTGCGGAGTAAAGCCATACATGAGAGCAACTTGCAATCCAGATGCGGATTCGTGGGTTGCTGATTTTATTTCATGGTGGATAGACCAGGACACCGGCTATCCGATAAAGGAACGTTCCGGCAAGAAGAGATGGTTCGTCCGCATTAACGAAACTGTTATGTGGGCTGCCACAAGGAAAGAGGCTGTACAGATTGCCCTTGATGCCAATATAGGCGAGGAAGAGGCAGAAACAATGCCGAAATCTGTCACATTCATTATGTCCACGTTGGATGATAACAAAATCTTGATGAAAGAAAACCCAGGATACAAAGCCAACCTGTTAGCATTGACGGAGGTTGAGAGAGAAAGGCTTCTCCGAGGCAACTGGAAGATTAAGGCAGCCGCAGGCTTGATGTTCCGCCGCACAAAGGTAAATATGCTGGAAGAATTACCGACAGACGTTATCAAGTGGGCGAGAGGATGGGACCTTGCAGCCACATCCGAGGATGAAAAGGGCGACCCGGCATATACAGCCGGTGTTCTTATTGGCAAGAGGAGGAACGGACGTTATATCATTGCCGATGTTATCAATAAAAGACTTAGCTCGGCAGATGTCCGGGAGATAATAAAGCAGACCTGCATTACCGATAGGGCAAAGCACAAAAGAGTTTTCACAAGACTTCCGCAAGACCCAGGACAGGCAGGAAAGGACCAGGCGCAGAGTTTCTTAAAATTCTTAGCCGGTTTTACTGTTAAGTGCATCCCTGAATCCGGGGATAAGGTTACAAGAGCAGAGCCGTTTTCTGCACAGTGGTTAGGACTTGAGGGAATGGATAAAGGCAACGTTGATGTGCTGATAGCTCCCTGGAATGAGATGTATTTCAACCAGGTTGAGAGTTTCCCGGAAAGCAAGTTCAAGGATATGGTGGATGCGAGCAGTTCGGCGTTTACAGAACTTGAAAGCGGAAATACATATTCCGCACCTCCGACAGATGGAGGATTGAGCAAAGAAAGTTACTGGCGAAAGTGAGGTGGTAAAGATGGCCGATAACAAAGAAATTGGACGAATAGGACAAAGGCGATATGGTGGAGTGATTTACGAAGAGTTCCTGCATGAGCTTAGAGGAAAACGAGGGATAGAGGCTTACAGAGAAATGTCTGAAAATGACGATGTTGTAGGCGCTATCCTTTTTGCTATCGAGATGTTGGTTCGACAGACTGATTGGAACGTGGAACCTGGAGGAGATAGCCAGGCAGATATTGATGCGGCAGAGTTTGTCGAAAGCTGCATGAATGATATGCAGAACACATGGATTGACACCATATCAGAAATCTTGTCATTCCTCACATTCGGATGGAGCTATCACGAGATTGTTTACAAACGAAGAATGGGGAGGACAAAAGACGGTAGAACACGAAGTAAATATGCAGATGGGCTTATCGGATGGAGAAAACTTCCGATACGAGCGCAGGAAACCCTTTACCAATGGGAGTATGACGATGAGGACAATCTGAAAGGAATGACGCAGATGCCGCCTCCATCTTACAACCTGTACACGATTCCGATTGAAAAGGCATTGCTTTTCCGAACCAAGAGCCGAAAGGACAACCCGGAGCAGGTCTATTTTGCGTAATGCGTACCGTTCCTGGTATTTCAAGAGAAGAATACAGGAGGTTGAGGGCATCGGTATTGAACGTGACCTTGCAGGACTTCCGGTAATATATGGACCGTCAGATTTAGATATCTGGAATCCTGACGATGAGCAGGCGCAAGAAATCCTGAACGGATTACAGACGCAGGTTAGGAACATCCGCAGGGA
>NZ_QUMD01000035.1 GCF_003481985.1 Clostridium sp. OF09-36 | reverse complement strand
TGTTATAGACTTATAAACACGGATTTTTCTTTTGATAGTGTTTTATCAATTTTATTAGCATTCTTTTCTATTTTTATCTCTATTTTTTTCTATTTTAAAGTAGACGAAACAAGTACAAATTTTTATAAATCATCTTATGATATTATGAAAGATGTATTGGTTACATTAGGTAAAATCGAAGAACGCTTCGGCGAAAAACTCAATAGTTTGAGCGATAAAATATCGCATCTAGATAATGTAAGTTCTGAAAAATCTAAAAAAATTCAAGAACAAAAAGAGGACAAAGATAAAATTATTAACGAATTAATGGACAAAGCTCATTTAAATACGCAAGAAAAGGAAACTTACAAAAAACAACTAGAAGAAAAAGATTTCCAGATTGAAATTTTAAAAAGAGAACAATATATAGCACGAAAAAGAGCTAGCGATTTACGTTCAAAAATAGAAAACGGAGAGTCACAAGATGGATGGGAACCCAATAACAGAGCATTAATGTTATTATTAAACGGAGACACAAGTAGGTTTTCAAGAGCAACCATAAATAAACTGAAAAAACTAGGATATTTGGACAACATTGGAAATGTTGATGAAAACAGAATTATTGATAGATTAGCAAACAAAAAACAGCAAAATTCAATAAACAGCTATTGAAACGCCTAAAAGGGCGTGTGAAAAAAGAAAGGATGCCAAGGGAGGCAGTGGCTCATGGTGTTCCGGTGTTTGATTTTCAACATCAATCAATCCGCAGCAGCGTTCCTTTATAAAATCACTCCACGGTAACAGCTTTTCTATGCCTGCGGGCTCATTTTTGTAGTCCGGCATATAAAGCAGTACGGTGTAGAGATACTGGAACACATTCAGATTGTTGGCTTTTGCAGTTTCTACAATACTGTACATGACAGCACTGGCTTCTGCTCCGGCGGTCGATGTGTGAAACACAATCTGCGGTCAAGCTGCGGAGAACCTGCGGCAAGTGCCGATACGGCACGATCGGGAAGGCAAGTTCGCCGAAATCAAAGTGCGGTTTGTGCCTCCCACAATGTGCCGTCTGACAACCGGTGATTCGCCGTCACGGACGGCGAAACCAGCTGAGTCGTACCTGCGATACTCTAGTTTGGCAAGTCCATCTAATAAAATCGATGCCGGTAATATAGAAAGAGAATAACGGATTTTTGTTTTCCATGATTGTGATTTGACTGTTCATTAGCATACATCAGTTTAACCCCAATATCAGAAAAGGCAATGGCAATTTCTATGAAATGATTAATCTTAAACGGCTAAAATTGGTTGATTCTAAACGGCTCTGGGTGGTTGAAATCTCCCGACGCTAACATGGGTCCGACTGAAAAGTCAGCAACAGCAAGGAACTCGCTATGAGGCGTTTACAAAAAGTCTCTGCAAAAAAATTACTGTTCTTTATACTGCCCCTCTATTTCTGCAAAAATCCGTTCCAGCTTTTTTCCCATTCTTACAGATCCATACTCTTTCCCTGTCAGAATTGCCTGTTGACGCATCTGTTCTTTCGCTTCCTCACTCCAACCTTGGATTTCTGCCAATTTTTCTGCCAGATTTTGGGGATTGTTTCCGGAAAATAATGTTGTATTAATACCATCTTTCGCATAAGACAGCGGTCCTTCGGAAGCATCCGATATTAAAGTAAGAGTTCCGCACCGCATAGCTTCCAAACCTACCAAGCCGAGACTCTCACTCTTCCTTCTGGTGGGAAAACAAAAAATGTCCAACGCATTAAAATATATTCCAAGTTTCTTTTGTGTCATAAATGGAAACAACTGTACATTCTTCTCTAAATGCAGTTCTGATTGTTTTTTCTTTACGTTCTGCAGATCTGGTCCTTCGCCGACTATCACGAACTGATACTGATTCCTCTCCACATCAGGGCGCTGCAAAATAATGCTGCAGCATTCAAAAACGTGTCCCATCCTTTTCCCTCAACCAAACGCGAAACAAAGCCTATGTAAATCTTATCGGAGCAAAAACCAATCTTTTTACGACATATATAGCGATCCTGTGGAAAAAAACATTGTTCATTTACACCACCTGATGGAAATATAAAAATCTGTTTTTCCGGATAACGATAATTCTGACATAAGTAAGCCTTGTAATACGAAGATGGCACAATCATATAGTCCAACAGCTTTAAGGCCTGTACCGCCTTTTCGTAATTCTTTTCGTAGCGTGTTCCATCCTGACAAATATCTTCACCATGCGCATTTCCCACTGCAATTACATTTCTACGGTTTTTTTTAATGACTCGAACCGGAAATATCGTATGGCTGATATAATGCGCATATATCACATCCACATGGAACAATAAACCTGTCAGCAATGCATATGCATAACATTTTACATAGCTGAGTAGCTTTAGAATCCTCCCTTTTCGTTTTTTTACTGCTGCATGAATTACACGACACCCGTTTTTTTTAAGCATCTCCTCTGTGTTTTTTACGAACACTCCGTATTCCGGATGTCTCAGAGAAGGATATAAATTTGTTATGAGCAATACGGTTTTCTTTCTTCTTTCTTTCATTCTCACTCACATTCAAAGCTTTTATATAATTTTGAAGACTTGCCATATCCGTCTGTACGATATATCCGTCTTGTTCTTTCAAATAAAAACCCCAAAATTTAAATTGATGAATCATTAGTTCAAAGTTTTCACCATGATAAATTTGCATACTGGCTTCGCTGTAATTAATCCACTGCTGACTCTCCAATGGCAGAAAGTGCTCGATTGATTTCAGGAAACTAAGAATTTCGATCCGCTTTGTATAATGCAATTCGTTTGATGGATATAAACAAGGAATATTCACTGTACCAATCTTATGATTTTCTGTCATAGCACGAAAAAAAATATCATAAATAAAAGAAAATTGATCGGATTTGCGAATGGTTTCCACCACCCATGGCCTTAATCTGAACGCTTTGTAACCGCAGGAAATATCAAACAAGTTAATTCCATACACTTCTTTCACAATCATAGAAATAATCGCATTAGACGCCAGTTTTTCTGATGGAACAACGCTGGGATTATAAAAACGATTTCCACATATAAACTCGTAATGCTTCAGTTGTTCTTCAAATCCCGGGATAAAATCTGGATCGTGCTGTCCATCAGAATCCAACATAATCACAGAATCGTAAGCCCGCTCCTGAGCCCATGTTATTCCAAGTGCCAACGCACTGGAAACTCCTTTATTTTTCTCATATCGTATATAATTAAATCCAGAGTTTCTGATTTTCTCATAAGTATCATCGGTACTGCCATCATCAATCAACAATACCCGGTCTCCGTAGTTTTCCAAGCTGCAAAAAAGCTTCTTTAGCTGATCTGCTTCATTATACACCGGAGATAAAATTATTGTTTTCATTACATTTAATCCTCTATACCATCTAGCCTACAATTCTATCCTGAATTTCTTTAAGCACACTTTCCTCATATTTTTCCAACATCTTGTTACGGGCCGCCGCCGCATTCTTTTGCTTCTTTGTTTTACCTTTCATTGTTCCCATTGCTTCTTTATATTTCATATAAACTTTAATCTTCTCTGAAATAAACTCCGAAACAGTTGTTCCTGCTTCATATTGTGCCAAATTTCTTTTGCTATATTGATACCAGATTCCTCCATCTATCTTTGCACAGACGATATAACGCTGATACTGCAAATTGAAGCGTGTATCGCCATATAGTCCAAAATCAAACATACAGTGATTAGCTCTTATTATTGCATTCTTATATAGTTTTCCCTCAGCAGATCCCAACTGCAGATCTTTTCTGGAATCCAAATGAAGCATCAGATCTTCACGAGAACATTCTTCGGCCTGCGGCTGCACATCTTTAAATGAATTATCCGTTAGCACAGCCCTGTATCCGCCTAATATCAGCGGATACTCGCCTGACGCGTAATTCTCAAAAAAGTTCTGATAAAAAGATTGAAGCAATTTGTCTGTTGCATCCAGGAACAACACATATTCTCCTGTTGCATGGAGAAGTCCCATGTTACGAGAAAAATTTACATCTCGATGTAAAATTTTTACATACTCTATTTTTATTTTCTCTTGTTCTTTATTCGGATGCTCTTTTAAAAATTTCGTTTTTATTTTTTCTATATGTTCCAGCGATCCATTATCAAGCAATATAATCTGAACCTCCGGTATTTTATCCGGAGGGATCAAATTCACAACTGACTGTAAACACTCCATCAATTCACTCTCATGATTATACACAGTGATGATAACACTAAGCTTTATGCATGGATCCAATTTGGCCACATACTCTGTTCTTTTTGTCTCTGAAATAAGCATTCTGGCTTCTTCAAGCGATTTCACTTTTGTAAGGGAAATCTTCTGCTGTACATTCGCGGCAAATTCTGTGCAGATTCCTTCCCAATACAGGTTTGAGCTGTCCAATATGCAATCACGATTCAAAATATGTAAATGTGCTTCGCCGACAATCTCCTTTTGGGTGGCAAATTGAAGATTTATATTTTCCGCCGTCTTCATTCCCTCAAAACGGACCTGTTCCAGATATTGGTTGTTTCCAACGTCAAATTCCTCATCATAATCCTTGCCGTGGTATTTTCTGATTTTCACTTTGCCATCTAAAGCTTCCTGTATTTTGCAAATATAAAATCTTGTTCTATGGTCGCCATTCATCATCAATACCCACGTTCCATTAAATTTTCGGCTTTTTATCCATGTCCAAACTTTTCGGCAGCCTGTTAAGATCATTGGCAAATTCAGAACACTTCCTAAAAGTGTCAGTACAATCCAATTTGTATTTATGTCTCCCACACTACATTCTCCCAAGTTTATATGTCATTCAAAGCATCCCTCAAGTTTTCCAGATATCCATACTGCCAGTGCTCATCCGGCTCCAGATATCCCCCTTCACTCCACTCATTCCACGCAAACAAAAATAACATATCTGTATGATACACGTCCCGTGTACGCCGTATCTGCTGTTTCATATAATTTTGAAATTTTTCCGGTGTTGCACCTGTAAAAACCACACCATTTTTCTCTTTTCTTGGTGTGTTATCCCAGTCCACAAAAGCCCCCGGTACACTTTTTTCATTTAACGGAAACTGCCGCAGCACCTCATTCCATGCTCCATCATACTCCACACAACTCACACCATTTTTCTTACTGAAATAATTTTTCAAACGATTTCTTATAAAAGCAGGCTGATACTCAATCTGACAGGAAAACAGTTCGCCGGCCTCGTCTACAGCAATATTATAATCCCGCTGTTGCGATGCAAATGCAATACCAGAAAGTCCTCGTTCCCGTGCCGAACGATTCCAGAATACAAGCCGCTCCCTCAGTCTTGGAATCCGCTCCGGCCGATATATAACCAGAAGTGGTTTCCCATCTTTCTGAATATAACGCTCATCTGACAAATATGGGTACAAATATTCAAAGTGCGTCCTCCACTCTGATTCATCTCCGTAAGTCTGCCGAATTAAAATGTCATTTTCCGAATGGACATTCCATGATCTTGTCCAATTCTCGTTGGCCCAGCAAATACAAAACGGAAATTTTATCTCCTGCAGCTCTTTGTACAACTCTAACGGTTTCTCCAATAGCAGCTTTCCCTGAAACCAATAGTGATACAGGCAAAAACCATACACTCCATATTTCTGTGCCAAATCAGTTTGCCAACGCAATACCGATGCATTGGTCAGATCATAATAATTATTATGAAGCGGAATTCGAGGCTGATCATGTCCTGCAAATAAAGAAGTTGCATGTCTCATATTAGTCCATTCCGTAAAACCATTGCCCCACCACGCACTGTTTTCGGGTATTTCATGATACTGGGGCAAATAAAATGCAATTACTTTTATTTTCATATGTTCCACAACTTTCATTCAATAATAACACTATACCACGAAACAGACTAAAGTCCATAACAAAAATCTGGCGAGCATACCTTACTCCTGCTCGCCAGATCTTTCATTCATTCAAAATATAATTTATTTTCTACAGTTACTCTGCTGCTGCCTCAGAAGCCTCTGCATTATCATCTGCCGCATCCGTGCTCTCAGTTGCTGCTGCACCTGCTGTAATAGTCTTAGAGGTTACCACTGGTGTTGTCTCTTCTGCTGCTGTCTCAGTTGCTGCTTTCTCTGTCTGCTCCTCTTCCGTTACTTCGCTGCAAGTTACGCTAATCTGAATCTTGTTGTTCTTATAGGTGAGAGAATAGCTGTTTCCGCTGTCCGTCTTGCCTTCGCGTGTAAGATTGGTCTCGCCCTGTTCACGCTGTCCCTGAACATAGTCGGTAACTGCTTTGCCTTCGGTCTCACCAAGTGCTGCAACTACGCTCTGTTCATATGCAGTGTTATACAGTTCGCGGTCTGTCTCCGGAGCTGCATCGTAGATATATGTTAAATCTACTGCGTTTGCTTTATCTTTTGCGCTGTTCCACATAGCAAATTTGTAGAATTCCACAGAATCGCTGCCACGGAAAATACGGGATACCTCCAGGTTGTCCTCAGTGGTCAGAATCTGCACAGATGTGTCTGTACGGGAATCTGCTAAATTCTTTGTAATCTTATTGATGATAACTTTTAATTCAGAAATGTAGCTTCTGCGAGTTGTGCTGGCTGCTGCATTTTTCTCTTTTGCCTCAGATGCTGCAACCTTAGCAGCTGCAACAGTCTTGCCCGGATTTGGCCTGCTTGCTTTCTTTGCTGCTTCTCTGTTCTCCCGGTCAATCTCTTCCTGGGATTTTTCCTGGCGAACGCCGTCTGCATCCAGCCAGTAACCGTCTACTGTAGTTTCGGTCATACGGTATCCATCCGGGTCCAGATGATATACTAACTGGGTGTCCGGATCGGTGAACCAGTTGCCGGATGGCCAGCCACCATTATCGTAGACATATTTCTGTTTATCACCATACGGAGTAGACTCCGTTACCCAGCCTGCCGCAAATGCCGTGATGCCAGTTGATAAAGTCATTGCCGCAGCAACCGCTGCAATCCCAAGTGCTTTCTTTTTCATAGTGAATTTACCTCCAACGTATTGATCATTATTCTTCATGTCAACGGAACATTCTGTCATGTCTCTTTTGGAACTGTTCTTATGTTCTCACTTTCACAGTTTCTTCATCTCTTCACATACAAAAGCATACCATAAATCGAATTTCTCTACAACTACCATAAAACTGAAGATTTTATGACTCTGCACTAAGATAAATGTTAAAAATTCGTAATATGTCCGCAGCGGAGGTATCAGCATCCCAGTTCGTTCTCACACATATCCAGTGCAGAAGCAATCACGGCATCCATATCATAATACTTATACTCACCGAGACGACCGCCAAACACAACCTTTTCTTCCTGCTCCGCAAGTTTTTTATACTCTGCATACAGATTACCGTTTTTCTCATCATTTACCGGATAATACGGCTCATCGCCCGGTTTCCACTCAGAACTGTACTCACGACTGATCACCGTCTTTGGAATCTCATTGCCCTCGTCATCCTTACCGAACTCAAACCACTTATGCTCAATGATACGGGTCCACGGTGTCTCTGCGTCGGTATAGTTTACAGCTGCATTCCCCTGGAAATTCGGCTTGTCCAAAAGCTCTGTCTCAAAGCGTACGGAACGGTACTCCAATGCGCCAAGCTTGAAATCAAAGTATGCGTCAATTGCTCCGGTATAGATGACCTTCTCAGCCAGATTGTCGTAGGCTTCCTTTTCGGCCAGATAATCCACACCAAGCTTCACCTCAATGCCCTCCAGCATATTGGCAACCATCTTCGTGTAACCACCCATCGGAATGCCCTGATATAACGCATTAAAATAGTTGTTATCAAAGGTAAGGCGAACCGGCAGACGCTTGATGATAAATGCCGGAAGCTCGGAACATGGTCTGCCCCACTGCTTCTCCGTGTAACCTTTTACCAGCTTCTCATAAATATCGGTACCGATCAGGCTGATAGCCTGTTCTTCCAGGTTCTTCGGCTCGGTAATGCCTGCAGCCTTTTTCTGCTCCTCAATCGTCGCTGCAGCCTCTTCCGGAGTTACAACACCCCACATCTTATTGAACGTATACATGTTAAACGGCAGAGAATACAATTCCCCATGATAATTTGCCACCGGTGAATTGGTGAAACGGTTGAATTCTGCAAACTGGTTCACATACTCCCAAACTTTCCGGTTGTTCGTGTGGAAAATATGTGCACCATATTTGTGTACATGAATCTTTTCTACATCCTCTGTGTAAACATTTCCTGCAATATTCGGACGCTTATCAATCACCAGAACCGATTTGCCATGCTTTTTCGCCTCATGCGCAAATACTGCACCATAAAGTCCTGCTCCTACTACCAGATAATCGTACATCTTCCTGTCCTCCTGAATTAAAATAATTTTTCTTTGTAGACACCCTGTTCAATCAATTTCTGAATGGATGCAACAACCACCGGCTTATCCTCTTTATAGGTGACGCCAAACCAGCGGTCTCCCGTTTCCAGAACCTTTACCCGCGCTTTCTGCTCTGCAAGAAGCTTGTCAATAATCTTTGGAAGCAGATACTCGCTCTTCATGGCATCTTTCCCAAGGTGATCCAGGAAGTCAGCAAAACCACCTTCAAGCATCTCTAAAAATCTCGGTGGAAGTCCCCACATGTTCATAGACACATGCTGACCTGCGTCTACAAAAACCGGCTGTTTTTCTTCATTGCACGCTGTTAATACGCCATCTTTCCTCTGAATCTCATACGTTTCCGTGACGCGCTGCAGATAACCATCGGCATCTACTGAGCAGACACCACGGGTCACTCCACCATTGTCACTCAAGGTATTGGAAAGGATAAAACCAGCCATGCAGATATCATAAACCGGCGCCTCCACATCCATCTCTGTCGTCATATACTGATAGAATCTGACAAATGCCTCCTTACCATAATAATCGTCTGCATTAATTACAATGCATGGTTCCTTGACAAGATCTTTCACGCACAAAACTGCCTGACCGGTTCCCCACGGTTTCGTCCTGCCCCAGACATTCTTACGGCCGCCGGGAAGCTCATCGACAGACTGATACGCATATTCTACCGGAACCAGCTTCTCAATCCGCTTCCCAATAATCTCCTTGAAATCCGCCTCGATATCCTTGCGGATAATGAATACCACTTTGTTACAGCCTGCCTCTAAGGCATCATGGATAGAATAATCCATAATGATCTCCCATTCGGGCCAACCGGCTCAAGCTGTTTGATTCCGCCACCAAAGCGGCTGCCAATTCCTGCTGCCATTACAACCAGCGTTACGTTCTTCATTTGTTTTTCTCCTCTCTGACAATCGCTTACATGAAGTATTTACAGTATCAACTTACTATCTGAAATATCTTCGGATCATATGTACCAGAGTCAACAACGGACACCTGGCAGTTCAGCCATTTCAGTTTTTTATTTATGCTGTCCTGCAAGGACTTCATGATTGTTTTCTTACTTCTCGACCTGCACGCAAAATCACCTTCCAAAAACAAAATCATATATTTCTTTTTCGTACTATCTGAAAATGCATCTGCAGACATCCATTGAAGAATAGTTTCAAATTCCTTCCGGCATCCCTTTGTCATTTCAAATGATTTCGCCCCACACAAAGCTGCCAGAGTCATTGCCACTTTGTGAGCCATTTCAATATCCAGACTGTCTCTTTCTTTTATATCGACCGCTGTATGCACTGTGTCTTTTTTCTTATTATCCGGTGCAATTCTCCATCTGCAGTTTGCTTCATCTCCGGTGCAGTTTTTCACTTCAATCAATGCCAATGTGTTTTTATCCAGAGAAATAAAATCAACACCTTTTGAATTTGGGAATCGGTTGAAATAATCCCGATAAAACAAGGTACTGTCAAATTTTACTACTGTACTTTTATCCGGAAAGCCAAATTTCAATCTGCTTTCTTCTTTAATCACCATAGATAATCCTCTGTTCTCTGTCGTACATGGCATCAAACTCCTGCATAATCGCATTGTGCTCAAGATCGGATGCCGAATTTGTCATTTCATAGTGAATATCATGTGTTTTTTCGTCCCTGTACAAAGATAAAAAGCGAATATCCAGTTTTTCAGGATTTAATTTCGGATACGATGCAACCATATTAAATTCCTGCTGAATAAAATAGTCATGCGTTGAAACAAAAACCTGAACGCCCATCTTAGCCAGCGCAACCAGGGCCTGTACAATTGGTCTGATCATTCGGGGGTTCATGTTGGTCTCCGGCTCATCCCAAAATAAAATCGTATTCTTATTCAGACTTCCAGAGAGAATCATGTAAATAATCGTAGACAACTTTCTATACCCATCAGAAAGCAATCCCATCTCAAATTCGCCCTCTCCTTTTATCTTAAAATAAAATTTTTTATTCTTTTGTACAATATTGCCGCTCATAATCTCTTCCAGATTGCGCAGTACCTGGTTTTGTTCTGTTGTATTCGGTCCCTTCGACAGAGGACGATCCAGTAATTTTGCAAGATCATAGTACATCTCTTCAAAGTCAATATGATACTCATCATACAGCGTCACAAAATGCTCCACCGTAGAAATCATTTCCTTTGTCGGAATGTAAATGGACTCACATTTTTCCATAAACCGATTTCTGTCAATGGAGATATCCGCATGGTTGGTCTGTCCACGGCTAAATCCTACTGAAATTCTCTGATTTCGGTCCAAATCAACTGAAAAGTCGGTTCTTTTGTTTCCTCTGTTACGACTTACCAACCGCCCAAGTTTCATGTCGTCCGGTCTGAAAACCCCCTGCATTTTTTTGACAAAAAACTGTTCTTCCATCTCTTTTGTCAAATTTGCCTTATTAATATCATTAAGCGGTTTGGTCAGCGAGTACATAACTTTCAGCAGGGTCGTCTTTCCCGTGCTGTTCTCTCCACAAATAATATTAATATTATCAGACCAGTCCAATTGTAGATTTTCAAAAGCCATAAAATTGCTTAACGTCAGCCTTTTTATTTTCATGCCTGTCGGTCACCTCCTGACTGCATACTCTTCAAATTATTGCGTCGTGATCATGCTATTTTTCTTTTCGACATGCTCAAAGCTTTCTGTATTTTAACTCTTGCCTGGCTTATTTTTTATAACGATATACCTGCCCGGGGCATCTTCCTTTTCCCTGTAATCATATATCCAGGTATGCTTTTTCAAAGCTTCAAATATTGCTTCAACAGAATCTTTTATTTCATATGTCCGATTCAGGTTATTTCGTTTTGTGAAAATTCCTTTGAGTTCTGAAAAGCCCAACTCTTCAAAATGTTTTTTGCACATTTCTTCATTCAAAACAGGAATTGCCCTTGCCCATAACTGTATTTTGGTACTTATATCACAGGAACTATGAATCAAAAGGCGTGATAACAAGTTATCATCTAACTGTATCGATTCTGAGTCTATAATATCATAAATTCGCCGCTCTGCAAGGCTATATATCGATGCCTGCTTGCTTTCATCGTATTCTGAATAGTGTTGATACAGCTCATTCTCATCCGCTTCATCAAAATTATTTTTGAGTATGTAATGAAATAAAATCCCAGAATACTTTTTATCTATTACTGATACTGACCTGTTTGTTAATTGCAGTAATTCCATCTTGTCCTTATCTTCTACAGGCATACTCAATACATGAAGCATCTCTTTATAGCTAAAATTATCTGACGTTATTAACTGTAGATATTCTTTTATATTCTGATCTATAAAATACTTGATCAGATGATCAAAATTATCCCTGATATACTCCAGACTTAAGTCATTCATTACAAGAATTTTATTTTTGATCAGCACGCAAATTCTTTCCTCTGAAATCTCACTCGTATCATACGAATCGAAAGTACCGCCTAGATCATTTAGTATTTTTTCATATCTGCCCAATTCGATATTATTATTTACTGCTATAGCATCAAAGAACGATTTTACATCCGCAGCACCAAAAACATCTCTTATACTGGAATAATCTATAGATACGTCAAATCCATTCATATATGTTGTCAATGTGTCATCCAACGCATTTGCAAGGAAATAATTCATAACATTCAAAACGGTTCTTTTTACAATTCCTTTTTCTATCATAAGAGACCAAAGTTCTTTTTCATTCACCTGAGATATATCAGAAATCATCGTACTCAACAAGCTTAAATACCTTGTTTTTTCCTGTAATCCAACCGCTTGATCATTCAATACATCTATCGCTGTTTTTTCTGAATCGGCAATCTCTTCTCCGCAGTTCTCCAGTATCACCTTCAAGTAATCATTCATATGATTTGCAACATACATCGCCAATGGTGATTCCGGCAGTGATTGAATTGTTGAATAATTCTTGTACTTTATATCATCAAGAGAAACCTTGTTATATTTTTTGTCAAGCATTAATTGAATGTTCTCATAAGTTAATTCATACAAACTGTTTTCATATACACCATCAAACAAAACAGCATCGACAGTTTCGCAGTCTATCGATTGGAATGACACGTTCAAAAAGATAAACCTCGAAATTATTTTTTTCTGATCTGCATCTGTCCCACTTTCCTGCATATTTAAATAATCTGCTTGAGACGATATATAATCTGTCAGACAGTTTCCCACATTGACACTTCGTATCATGGTTTCATCCAGACATAATGTTCCGAAAGAAATTTCCCGAATCTGTTTCGAATACATGTTCTTATTCAAGGTTATATAATTAAAAAATGCCGGCCATTGCCTGTATAGTTTTTCGAGAAAAGCTGTTTTAACTTTACAGTTATCATAGAATTTTGAGATAAAATCTACACATTTTTTATCCTGTAATTGCTCCATTAATGCTGACAGATATTCTTGATATTCTGGAATATTCTGGTTTTCCAACATACCATTTACCAGATCAAAATTTAACGTTTCCTCCTCGTGAAAATCTACTATCCGCAAAACGGATGAAGATAGTATTTTCCGTACATCCTTTAAGGAATATTCGTAATCAGCTCCTCTCTTATCTGTAATTCTTCTCAAAAAGCGCTTATCCTGTGCAGATAAACTGTCCTCATAGAAATACGTCATATAGTCATTATATGTCTCATCTATATACGCATTCCGTATAAGAAATTTTAACAGATCAAAATAATGACTTCTTTTTATCTCATTATAGTCCTCCGGTTCCCCAGGAAGATTACTACCGGAAACTGAAAATACCGACCTCTCAGTATCTCTTGTTATCAACTCGCTTAAATGCTCTGCTCTTGCACGTTTAATTGCCTGTTCGATCTCTGCGATTTTTTCTTCATATTGTGCAATAGCACCATTTTTGCGTGCCTCGATTATTTCCTGCCTTCTGGATTTTTCCGCATTTAATTCAGCAATTTTTTCGTCTCTTTGATTATAATAATACCGAGATCTTATTTCCTTGCTTTTTTCATCATATATATAATCAAGTTCCTCCCCGCTATTTAAAAACTCTGCTTCCATCTCATTTATTTGATCTACAATTTGTTGTTTTTTTAATTTTAATTCTTCGACTTTTTTCTCCCGTATCTGCTCCTTCCTCTTAAAAAGTTCATGTACATATCCTGTTCCAAGCTGAAGGTTTGCAAAATCTCTGGGAAATATATTTTTGTACACTACGATCGATAACATCTTATCCCAGTTCAGTTCTGTATTATCTAACCGGTTCATATAAACAACAAATTCATTATATACATTTTTTAACACCCTCATATCATCTATATACAATGACAATTTCTGCAAAAAAACAGTATCAAATCGTTCGTATATATTTCCCTGCTTTAAATGTCGTATAAATTGCTCATATGAGTTCGAACTATCCACGATTGGTACAATTGGTATGATATAATCAAAAAATTTTGTTCTGTCTTTCGTAGTAAAAATATCGTCTCTCAATAAATAAAAAAATCTCAATGGTTTATATAGAGTTAGTCTGTTTTCACATATTTTAAATCTTTTTAATCTATTCCAAATCTTGAATTTAAATGTATTCTTTTTCTGCGCATTCGTCAGGTTATTCACTTCTCGCAACCGTTCGAAAATCTGAGATGTGTTAAACCGATCCATATCTTCAAAAACAATTACATCCGCATCCACTTGTTCGAAAAGATATAATACTTCATTTAAGTATTTATCGAAATAAGATTCATCTTTCGTTTCAAAAATTTCAATGGTATTTCCCTGAAGCGTGACTTTATGTAACAGATTCCTGTTTCTCTGGAGTTTTACAAGCATAAATATGCAAATCGCACAACTGACAACAAGTACCGCAGAGACTCTCATGATTACATATGGACTCGTGATTTTTAACACGAATGCTTCTGTATTTTCTTTTGAAATCTCGTTTATCAATTCTTTTATTTTACCTAATAAAGATAGAAAAACGATGCTCCCAATGAGAGAACAGGCTAATAATGTCGTTAATACCATGTTCCACAGTCTAATGCTTCTTTTTACCCGGAAATTTGTTTGCGGTATCCTTTTTACTGGAATTTGATGAATCAATTGATTTAATATCTTCCCTTCAAGTACTGACTCATCCACCAAAGAATTCTCTTCATTATTATCAATTGATTCAAAATGAGCTAATGAAATATGCAGGAATTTTTGTTTTTTGTGTTTTTCTTTATATGACTCAATGATGCTGCTCTTACCGGCGCTATAAGCGCCTGAAACAGCTACATTTGTAATATCCGGATTTTCAAAAACAAAATCTATTGCTTCTTCATACACCGCTATATCTGCATTTTTAACTGGTGTAAGTTTTTCAAAAAAGAACTTCTTTTGCTTCTCAAGTTTTCTCTTAAAATTTTTTCTCAATAGAAAACAGCTCCTCAACATATATGCTCCTAGTGCACAATTTTATCAAGCAACCGATCCAGCGATTTTTCGATACTATCCTCTCGCTGCTCTTTTACCTGATTTTCAATATCGTAAAAGCTATTGAACACTGCAAACAAAGCTCTTCCCACAGTGCTCTTTCCCGTATTATTTGGCAATTACCGTGATTCCATTGATTTCAATGTCAGCCTGCTCCACTTTCGCAATATTCCTTAATGATAGTTTCACGCTTATTCCTTTCTGCTCATGACGGTCTCTATACACTGTAAGCATCACCTATTCTTTCCATTCTTTCTCCAGTTTCTTTCGAACAGAAGCTCTGATCTTATCTTCATTGAGTCCTTTAAAGCCAAATGATACAATCACAACAGAAACGACTACATATAACACATCCAACAGATACTTAATATAATCATAGCGTATTTGCACTTTCTCTGTAACCTCATTAACTGAAAACACCCATTTCCCTGTTATAAATATCAGTACCAGAAATCCTATGACCAAGCCGCCCGTAACCACACCATATATTTTTAGTCGGCGTTTTGTTCTTATATCTGTTTCTGAATCGATATATTTCTGCCTTTGTTCCGCCTTCGTTTTTTCAACGCTTTCTTTTAATTGCTGCTCAAGGTATGCATTTTCATTCATTAAGGCATTCACCTGAGCGTCTGCCTTATCCTTTTCCGCCTCTACTGCAGCTGCTGTTTCCCGTTTTGCTTTTTCATTTTCCTCAGCTAAAATCTGATTGATCACATACTGATGTGAAATTTCCACGATTTGTTCGGAATTTAAATCTTTATAGTCATGCTGCAGTTTCTCCGCTATATCAAAAATAATCGTTTCTTTCATATCAACCGGTTCCTGTAATGCAATAACCGACTTCAATATTTCCATTTTTCTTGCATCGGCAGGCTCATTCTCTGAAAAACTAAAATTCAGGAATCTTGTAAAAGCAGAGTAATCATCTGCTGTTGTTCTGCCCGCATACTGAAGAATGATTGAATACCATACACTCGGCAGAACAACGGTGGGAATTGCTCCCGGTCGTTTTTCCCTTTCCCATCCGGAAAAGGCATGATCCGCTGTGATCAGATAGTGATCTGTCGCAAAGAAGTTTTCTCCCTTTTTTTCTCGATTCCGTTCCTGTATGTACAGATAATTATTAATATCTGCCTTTATGGAAGGATCATAGGTATTTCTTCTATGTTCAATTTTGTACTGCTTTAACGATTCGAACTGTTCCGCGTATTCCTTTTTGTTCCGACCGGAATAATCATCGAATGTGACTTGTTTGAATCGGGATAAAATTTTGGATGTCCGCATTCGTAAATCCCGTTCAAAGGAACTGTAATCGCTGGTTCTGTTAACAGGATCTTTCGTCCATTCTACATACTGTTCGTAAAAAGCACTGTTGCTCATTCTATCATCCAGACACGATATCGCACGAACCGAAAGTGGTGCTGAATCTGCCAGCAATGCCTTGATCTGACCAACATAATAACGAATGGTATCGTTTAACTCACTTCTTGTGTGGTTTGAATATAATATCTCAACTCCAGTTTCCCTGCATTTCAAAATAAACGCATCAATTACCAGTTCCGTTTTTCATTATTTAATCCCATCAGCCGGAATACAATATTCGTGTCAAGATAAAATTTCTTCTGATTAAAAATGGTTTGATAAACAGTTTTATCTTTGCGTACTGTCATCATACAATAATCAAAGCAGCACGAAATCAACTGATAAACACACCGGTTCTTGTCCAGATTATCCCAGTAAATGAATGCATTCAGAATTTTCTTTTCATCCGTAGAATAATCACAATTTGCCGCTTTCATCCCCAGATGTTCGCCATTCATCAGGGCCTGTATTGTTTCGGCATTGGAATTGAACACATCATAAAGATATTTTACCAGCAAATCACAAAATGTCTTTTCCGAAATATCAAGTTCTTCATGCTCCTTTAAAAACAGTTCCACGATTTTTCTAATCGAGGAGTCATCTGTTTTCTTTCTGATTTTTTCATATTCTTCGGGGGTTATAGAATATGCCTTAAGCACTTCATCTCTCGTTTCATTGATTTGAATAATCCTATTCTGATTTTTATTATAAATAGTCCCAATTATTTCGGAATCCGAAAAATCAAGTGCATATTTATCCCTGATATCCGCAATAATATCGGTAATTGTCAACCCCGTATTGTATTTATCAAACAAAACAAGGGCTATCATTTTTTCCAAGTTTTTATTGAATGTACTTGCTTTATTTTCCCCAAACATCAATGCCAGTCTTAAATAACTACTACATTCCAATTAAAAAGTCCTCTTTTCCTGTGTATTGTATTGAAAAACACTTTGCTTTCTTCACATACCACTATCTTGTCAACAGCCGCAAATGCCTTCCATATCATAATCTTGTTTCAAAAGCAGCAATTCTGCTCATCAAACAAAGCCACGATAACTATATGCTGCCATGCCGGGAATAATATAAAATCCCAGCACGGCACAGCAAAATCAGCACTTCAAAATTTTTCTATTCGAAAATTTCTTTATTATAACAAGTATCCCACCTATTCCAATTGCCACTACTAATTGTATTGTAATCCTGCAAATCATAGACGGAACATGATCCACATCAAATCTTTTAGACACAAAATCAGCAATTTTTTCATCATACAATGTATGAATTATCAGTACAATCATTGCATTTTTTCCAGCTAGTCTAAGTATTGCTCTAACAAACAGTAAATTATCCCCAATATATGCTGCAAGCATATATATCATCAAAGTCCCTGCAGTTGCCCCAAGAATCGTGAGCCCGTAGTGTCCATAATTTCGAATTGCTAATTCCATTCCAGAAGTGTATATCATATACGCCCAAACAGGAACTAACAAAAAGTAAAGCCCATGTATCGTCGATACCATATTTAAAACATCATATCGTTTGCACAAATAACCTATATGGAAAAAAATCAAACAATAAAATGCGACATCTGCACTCCACGGAAGCCAACAGCCAATTTTTCCCAATACAATACCAATTCCCCAAATCACCAAAATCAACGCAGTTTTTAATAAAGGTGTTTCAATCCATTGAGTAATTGCCATATATATAAGGTGAACAAGAATCAGCATCAATACAAACCAAATAGGCCCTACGGAATCACCTGTCGATAAATTTCCAGAAAATGAATTGCCGACCAGATACTTCATAGCGGTTTTAATCAAAAAGGAGCTATTCCATATTTTATAATTTGTAATCACAAAGCACAAAACCAAAACGCCATACGGAATCAAGAAAAAGCGTACAAGTTTTTTTATTAATTGCAATGAATTTATTCCATATAAATAACCTGACAATAATACAAATGCAATAATATGGCAAGAATAGATTATCATTCTCAACCTTCCATCAATTGCAAAATCTCCTATCAAGATTAAGATTATTAAAATTCCATTTGTAATATCAATAGACCTATTGTCTTCAACATAACCAGACAAATTGTATACTTTACCTTTCAGGAACTCGCTGTATCTATTCCAGACATTTTTCACGTAAGTTATTATTATCGCAATTCCTACCGCAAAAACAATTTCTAACATTATAAGCAACCAAATCCTGGCATCTCCTTCAAACTCCGATTTCACCAAGATTTGCTCAAAATACCATCCCATAACTTCCAGGGCATATAAATGCACACAAAGAATTGAAAGTGATATCTGACCAATGTATGCTAAAATTCTTCCGTTTACATTGAGTTTGGAAATCAAATAAATCAGCAAACATCCCGATAATCCGACTATCGGTGAAAGAAAAATATCATTTACGTTCGCAGTTGCAAAATCTACCATGCAAAAGCCATAATGAATTCCAAATAAAAAAATTATTTGTGCTATCGCATAATGATATCCTTTTATTTTTTGAAGAACACTATATTTTTTTAATTCATATCCAATCCAGATAAAAAAAAGAGCCATCATTCCTGACTGAATACTAAATGGGAACCAGATAAACCTTGCTGTTATATATCCCAATAAGGCGATTACAGTTACAGATAATCCAAGCTTTCTATCATCATTAATATAATTTAAAAGCATTTGAAACATAATTAGTGCGAAAAACATAGCCGGCAAAAACCAGATTGCTCCGATGCGTGTGCCTAATTCTATATTTCCAAATGTTGTAATTGATCCTGATGCAAAAAAACTTCTTACTAAATCCAAAGCAATAACACCGCTAATTGTAGCGATGGATCCATCCCCTAATATAACGCATACATTAAACATATCTGTCACTAATATAGCAATGCATGTATAAAAATATGGTTTCATTAGTCTTAAAAATTTTCCATTCACGTATTCTGCAGTAAAACTTCTCTTTTTAAAGGTATATCCACTAAGAACAAAAAACATAACCAGATGAACTCCATATACCCAGTTAAACTTCATTATACCTGTGAGTCCACCGCTCACATGACCAATAATAACCAATAATATTGCTATTCCTTTTGCATTATCAATCCACTTTTCTCTCATATTCATTCCTTTGTCGCCCAAATATTGGAGTTTCTTTATCGTCTTTAGTAGAACTCCAATGGTTTAACCCCCGTAACATTCATTGCTATAGTTTATTCTTCCCGAAACACAAACATTTTACTGAATATATAATTAGCCACAGTTACCACTACCTGAACAACCAGTTTGGCTAGTTTGTCATTCATCCCACATAATGTAACCATAGTAAACATGATTGCCATGTCTATAAGCAATGTCAACAACCGAGAAGAATAAAAAGAAAGTATTTCCTGTATTACATTTTTCCGTTTACTTTGAAATACATAAATTCTGCTCATCACATATGCAAATGTCACCGCAGCTATCCAGGAAATTACATTTGCCAACTGAAGCTGTAATGCACTTTGGGGATTTAAAAAAGTAAAAACACAGCCATAATAAGTGCCCAGGCTTACTACAGTTGTCAACACACCAACCACTAGATACCGTACAATCTCTCCATACTTTTCTTCCATTTATACCAGCTATGCCCCTTTTCTCTGCACTGTCAAACACGCAATTTCCAAACAATCCTCTCAAAAAAGAAAATATTTTATAGCATAAAATAGCGTCGGACGAATACTAACCAGACTAAAATATCGTTCTGGTATTAAAAGTGTCCACAAATTTAAACACACGCACACTCCAGTCAACATGCTTAGTATCTGCCAAAACGCTTTCTGTAACTTGTGCTCTTTGGCAATTTCTTCCAACATAAAAATCGGAATTATCGCGCTCAAAATGATTAGCCAACCAAAATCACTCATATATCGTTGCGTTAGCCCAGCCATTTGAATATCTAATAGCATAATCACGATAGCCATAACCATACTAGCTACACTTATTGCATAAATTCCATGTTCTTTCAATTCTTTTTTCATTTTAAAAACCAACAAACAGCACAAAGCAAGTGTATTTATTGCAAAAAAACCTCCGAATAGAAATTCAATATTCGTGAATCCTAAATAATCATTAGAAGTGTTAACAATGTGCATGAACGGATATTTGGGTGAAATATTTAACGGCTGCAATAAATAACAAAATATACCTAAAAAGAAACGATCAAATATAAATCCTCGATGAGTCATATCATTGCTTGTTAAGTTATAGTTTGCACCAAAATCAAATGGTGAATGAAATCTTGCATAATTATACCACATCATCGAGCAACCGATTATGAGAAATGGGATAATAACCAGCAAAGTGTTTATAACACCTTTTTTTGAAAAAAACTCTCGTTCTTCTATAATTTCCTTTCCAAAGATTGAAAATGCCAAAAATAATATTATTGCAAGCTGCGGTCTGCTTCCTATAATCAAAGCGATCAAAAAAGATCCTATTAATAAATATTGCTTTCGTAAATATCCATCTTTTCTAGCCGCTATCCACATTGTCAATCCTAATGTTCCAAACAATAAACTACTTATGATAGGAAGAGAATATACATTTCCTGTATATACTAAATAAATCACAGCACTCCCCAAAAATAGAAGGACGACATTAATAAATATATTCCATAGCTAAGATTACTAAAATATCTTTTTCCAATAACATAAATCAAGCCAAAAGAAGCCAAACAAAATAATATCGTACACAACGTCACTACATCCCATGTGCGACATTGTGTTCCCGTAATAAGTTTATATGGAATAAAGAAAAGTATTGCAGGAACCGGACCAAAATAACTATAATAACGTCCCTCAAAATATGCATAATCCATATCAAAATGTTCGTTACCCTCAATTACCACACTATTCCACCGAATAGCCCCATCATATGGATTGGTTGCATTTTCTAACGATTTTGGTGGTTTCCGGTCGAGAAATACCTGACCTTTTTCCAACGCATCTGCAAGCTCATTATATTGACCATGTACCGGCAAACCGTTGTCTATCTCATTTTGTATTGATTTATTAGGCAATATCAACTGACTTATAAACAATATAGAAACTATATGCAATCCGATAAAAATGATTAATCCACATTTTTTCCATATTTTATCTATCGTCATACGCTCAGCATAAACAACTGAATTTGGTGAAAAAGTTTTAATTAATACTAGTAATAAAAATACCACACACATGCGAATCCATGAAATGAACATTGGTACAACTATATTAATTTCTGGATCATCCAGAAAAAAAGAAAAACCATTTTGTTCATTAATCTTGATTCGGATATAATTCGAAACTCCATTTAAGTGTAATCTCAAAAAATCACTTCTCGGCACAGCAGAAACAATCACTTCATCACCAAGATTCAAACCCGCGCTATTCGCTGTATCATCTGCCATAATGGTTACATTTGTTATAATTCCGGTTTCCGGTTGGCAATTAAAATATAAATTTTTAAAATTTCCACGTACACCCACTAAATCCAGATACGCTTCGTCAGTATTTACTACCTTATATTGATTCTTCCCGATTGGCTCTATTCCCTGTTCCACACGTACAAGCGGCTTTTTAAGTTGCGGAAAGGATATCGATTCCCAATGCCGGAAATTAAATACTATTATCTCTAATATAACAGTAATCAAAAATATCTTAATTAGCACCTTAAGTATGTTTTTTCCTACCATAATTAACCATAACTCCAAATTATTTTAAAAATTGTTTAAACTGTGCGTCAATCATGTTCAACCTAAACTCAAACTGCTGCCGATCTTTTTCTACAATCGTTGCTAAAATCAAACCAGCAAAGAATGATATAATTGCTGCCATCTCAATAAAACCGCAAACAATCAATGTTGGGAAATTAGGTACCAATCCTGTATGAATATATTTCATTAAAATTGGGATAAATAATCCTACTGCAACAACCGTCATAATCGCTGCCATACCGCCAAAGAATCCCATTGGTCTATAGTTTTTGTATAACCGAAAAATAGTCTTCAGCACCTTTAATCCATCCGAATAGGTATTTAATTTTGACTCGCTTCCTTCTGGACGATCACGATATTCAATAATGACATTTTCAATACGCATATTCTTTTCTACTGCATGAATGCTCATTTCCGTTTCTATCTCAAAACCTTTTGATAAAACCGGAAAACTTTTTACAAACAGATAACTGAATGCTCTATAGCCAGTCATAATGTCACGAATATTTGTTCTGAATAAACGGTTGATGGATCCTCTCACAAGGCTGTTTCCAAAATTGTGAAACGGTCGCTTGTTTTCTTCAAAATATGTAGAAGACAGACGATCTCCCACAACCATATCTGTTTTTTTCTGCAATACAAGATCCGCCATCTGGCGCCCATACTCTGCCGGGTAAGTGTCATCCCCATCAATCATAATGTAACACTCTGCATCAATTTCCCGAAACATTCGACGGATTACATTGCCTTTTCCCTGCTGATACTCATGTCGAACAACTGCGCCTGCTGCTTCTGCCAACTCCGCTGTATTATCACTTGAATTGTTATCATACACATAAATAACTGCTTCCGGCAATTCCTGTTTCCAGTCAGTAACTACTTTTGCTACTGTTTTACTCTCGTTATAGCAAGGTATTAACACAGCAATTTTATCCATTTATATTTCCCCCGTTTATCTTTATTTCGTTGCCAAATAATTTTTCCAAAATGAAATAGAAGTCATTTCGTCTTTCTTATCACGATATTTTTGTTCTATCGTTACTCGTTCTTTCTGATATCTGCCAAATAAGAGTTTGCTTCTATCTCGCAATTCTCGATACTTTTCTTTATTAAATACTCGCATGCTTCCAGTTTTTAAATGCGGATTCACCGCTAAAAGCTTTTTAAACCAGAAATTATGCTCTGGCGAATAGAACCAGTCATACGCTACAATTCCCGGACCTTCTTTCAAGCGGCTTTCCGAACAAAAACGATGCCCATTATAAGTAATGCGATACAACCATTTACGTAAAAAATTTCTTGGCGGATCCTGATATACTTCATCCAGATCAATATCTAAATCTGAGAATTCCCGCAAATCAACCATTTTCTCGTTCTTCTTACTCTTTTCCCGCATAATCTGTTCACCGAGATCCTGCATGATAAATTCCGGTCCTTTTAAGAAGTCCTCGATTGCATCCAAAATCAACTCTGCCCCATTGTAATCTAATGATAACATCCGCGCACGGAATAACTTAGTCATACGATTCATAAAATCTACGTTTTGGCATACACCACTTGTAGCCTGTAAAATAAGACTATTTCTATGCACCTGATATAGCTCCATGTACGCATTAAACTTATAGGTGAATCCCATATGCCAAATGCAAATGCCATTCATGGTAATAAACTTTGCCTGATTTCGTAGGCTAAATTCCACGTCATCTCCACGAATAAATAATGGAAGCGGCAATCCATTTTTTTGAATCATCTGCATCGGAATACAGCAGAACCACCATCCCGCATACATATGCTGCCGATCCAACCATTCCTGATCACATTCCAATATATCTTTCAGCAACGTATGATCTAATAAATCCTTTTGAGGTCCATAAGAACCATTCGAATGAACAAATCCAACATCCTCATGCTGAATATTCATCTCTTCATAGCAAAGCATAGCTCCGCTGACAAAATATTCATCAAATTCAGGTTTTAACATACGGAGCAAATAATACATTCTCCGTATGCTTTCCGATAAAATTATTACGTCGTCGTCCATCAATAAAACATGAGTGATGTTTTCCGGCTGCTCCATAGACTCAATCATGCCGCGCGTAAATCCACCGGCACCACCCACATTTTTATTGGGATGAACCGTAATTTTATCAGAATTCCATTGTTCTGGTTTTAGAGTTCTTCCATTATCAATCACATGAATCCACAAATGGTCTTTTATCTCATCATCGCTGTCCAATAATTCTTTTTGCAGCAATTGTAAGTTTGATTGAATAAACTCTTCTTTTTTGAATGTTGTCGTGGCAATCGAAAGATTCACATTTTTTCGAGTGTTCTCTAAAAATTCTCCCTCATACCAACCGCCAAACAACTTACAATCGGAATCTGTTTCTATTTCAAACGCCAGTAAAGCAGCCTCTGTTTCCGGATAATCCAAAACAATTTCCGCACATTCATTCAAGCAATAGTTTTGTTCAAATAATACCTGTTTTACAGGGCTGTGTACATCTAATGTATAGCCCACAAGACGCACTAAACATGATCCCTGAATCAAAAGGTGCAATTTTACAGCCTGCAGATTTGTATATTTCTCCCACTTATGCAGAGAAAACGCATTCAAATAAGACATAAAATCTGCCACACGGTACTTCGGTATACACAGAATATGATGTTCTGCATCATACCGCATTCTCTCTCCACGATAAAACAATTTCCACTGGGTTTCAAATTTATCTCCTGTTGGGAATAATAAATTTTGTAATTTTAAATACATTCTAACTTATACCTCATGCTATTCTTTCGATTTAGTCTCTGCTGTATAAATCTCTGGTATATACCTTATCTTCTACATCCAGCAGTTCGTCATTTTTTCTATTTGCTACAATAACATCTGACATTTTCTTAAATTTTTGTAAATCTGTAATGACTTTACTACCAAAGAATGTATCTTCTTTCAAGGTTGGCTCATAGATTACCACTTCTACCCCTTTTGCCTTAATCCGTTTCATAACACCTTGAATTGAACTTTGACGAAAATTATCTGATTGTGATTTCATAGTTAAGCGATAGATTCCCACCACACAATTCTTCCCTGGAGTACCGTCACGCCCTGCTGTTCCACTTCCATAATAACCAGCCTTTCCCAAGATACGCTCCGCCACAAAATCTTTCCTAGTTCGGTTTGCATCTACAATGGCTCCAATAATGTTATTGGGAACATCATTATAGTTTGCAAGAAGCTGCTTTGTGTCTTTCGGCAAGCAATATCCACCATAACCAAATGATGGATTATTATAATGGTTTCCGATTCTCGGATCCAGAGATACACCCTCGATAATATGTTTGGTATTTAATCCACGTACTTCTGCATAGGTATCCAACTCATTAAAGAAAGATACTCTCATAGCCAGATAGGTATTCGCAAATAACTTTACCGCTTCAGCTTCTGTCGGATCCATAAATAGTGTATCAATATTTTCTTTTATCGCTCCCTGCTGCAATAAAGCAGCAAATTCATGTGCTTTTTCTACCAAACGTTCATTCTCTAAAGGAACACCAATAATAATTCTGGATGGATAAAGATTATCATACAAAGCTCGTCCTTCCCGCAAAAACTCTGGTGAGAACAAAATATTGTCCGTATGGTATTTTTCCCGCACACTCTTAGTATATCCGACCGGAACCGTAGATTTGATAATCATAATCGCCTGCGGATTTACTTTCAATACAAGCTCTATTACATTTTCTACAGAAGACGTATCAAAATAATTCTTAGCTGGATCATAATTGGTTGGTGTAGAAATAATAATAAAATCTGCTTTCCGATACGCCGTTTCAGCATCCAGTGTTGCTGTTAAATTTAAATCTTTTGTAGATAAATACTCTTCTATTTCTTTATCCACGATAGGAGATTTCTTTGAATTCAATAAATCTGCTTTCCCCTTTATTACATCTACTGCTGTTACTATATTATTCTGCGCCAACAAAACTGCATTAGATAAACCCACATATCCTATTCCTGCTACTGTAATTTTCACTTTTTTCCTCCTTCATTATAACATGTCGCATTTTTCAACTGCCAGTCCTAATCCTAATAGCATCGGCGAAAAAGCACTCGCTGTTATATAATAGCGAAAACAATCATTCGCTGGAGATACACAGCAAACTGCTATTGTTAATAGCGGTAGCATTATACATCCTATTTTTTTGATCTTTTTACATTTTATTAAATACAATACCACAATGACATAAAACCAAGTATAACAAGCGCATTGGTAGAAAAAGCCAGTAATATAATTACTCCTTATATATTCCGAATATTTCCAAAGTCCATTTCTTAATTTTTCATTAAACGCGTAAGAAAATTCAAATTTTTCCATATATGCGTTCCGTCCTATTATATTATTGAAAAATCGCTCGCTTGGCGCAGGTTGTTCAGTATCTATTGGTGGTGTAAAGCTATAATACGCAAAACTATTTCCCACTATAGCGTCTATGTAAGTCATAGGGTATTCTAGTGCCAAACTTTCCCATGTTTTTAAATATTTTTTCAACAAACCTTTATCATCTTTTTGCCCAAGTTTATATGTTCGTTTTACCGGATCTGATAAAACCGGGTCATAAGCCAAACCAATACTTTCATAATCCAAAACATTGTTTATAGTTTCTTTTTGTTCCTTTGATAATTCATCTCCATGTTCTTTTACCACTCTAGCTGTTTGCTGAAATATCAAGGATAACGCTTCTGATTTTGATGCTGGCATAATATCAAACACAGGATACACGACACATACAATCCATACTACTGTAGTTATAATAAATATATTTCTAAATAACGCTCGTATTTTTTTGGTTTCTACTCCTATTACTATAAAAGGAATAGTTAGTATAACCATGTAGATTACATTATTTCTCATTAAGCAGCTAATTATTCCTGTAAAAATATACATAAAAGCATTCTTAAAGCTATCACTATCAGGTTCTTTCTTATTCAATATAAATTTGTATGTTTGTATTGAGTATATGCAAAACACTGCACAAAACAAAATATCCTTATCTCCAAATTGTGCCATACCGCCCCATAAAGGGAAAAATGCAAACCATAACATCACTAGGAAACAGATCTTTTTATCGCAACCAAGTAGATTTAAATATTTAATTATGTAAGCATATGCTCCAGCACACATAATACTCTGAAACAAAATATACAAATATATTCCAATGTTGTAACTCCCTATTTTTTCACCGATTAAAGCAAATGTCCCAATAATAAGTGTAGAAAATACCGGATGATGATTAGATAATTTCGACAAATGAAAAAACTCTGCCAATTGTCCATGCATATCCCAGTTTATTGATCCAGGATAATATAAAATCAACCATGGCAACCACCCTAATATAATACAAAAAAAACTTACGATAAATACATGTTCTCTTATATATGCATTCCATATACTTTCAAATTTTAACGACCTTTTTATTTGCCAAATATGCTTTCTATCCCAAAATGCGAATATGCATATTGAAATGCGGTAAAAGATAACTGCAACACCTATAGTACTTATAAACAGTAGTGTGTGTTCTAAATTCCACCCCCTCGTCCAATACGATATAGTATTTTTATAATATTCTGTATTTCCTAGCGTATTTATTATCGAGATAATTATTGCTACCACAGCATTCCACTTTTGTAAAGAATACATAGGCTGTACCTTTTTATACAATAAATACAAACATGCAAATATTACAAAAACCATCATGCAATTTATAATTGTCACATGTTCATTCCAAATAAACACTTGAAATAGTCCAAACAATATCAATATATTTATCGTCAAAACTCGACCCTTTTTATTAATCATCTATCCCTACTTCCTTTTTATAGTATCTTACGTAAAAGTGGTATCTGTTTTATCGCATAACACACAACCAAAGACCCCCCCAGTACAATGATCATGGTAACACCAACTACAATCCACGGATTATTGAAATTAGCAACCATATATTTCGTAGTTTCTCGAACAAAAAACATATGCACCAAATATATTCCAAATGAAAATGATGCAATTTTATTTATCCACTCCCAAACTATTACACATCCTTTGAGTTTTTCTGAATAGTTTATCACAAACACAAAGATAGCATTTGTTACGATAAAATTGCCAATAGACATCGTTCCATCCACAAGAAAATGCTTTCCATCCGACTTTGCAGTTAGGTAAATAGATATTAAATACACAATAAATGCTAACACATATAAGGCATATCTCCCACTAGCTTTATATATTTTTTCATTCAAAGTCCAAAAATATCCTAATGAAAAATATAATAAATAACCTGATCCCATTTGTATCGAAAATTTATTTATAAATTGATTGGATATTCCTTCTTGAAAAGTAGGTATCTTCTGAAAAGCCGGTAAAACTATTGAAAATGCGATACTCAATATAATAAAATAGTTTAAAATCTTTTTATCCTTTGATATCGCTTCCATAAATGGAATCATCATGTATAATCCAATACACATATACAAGTACCATAAATGATTTTCTCCTAATACAAAGGCTCTAATTCCTCCCCCAATATCCCAATTTTTTATATTTCCATTACACACCATTATCTTTAAAAGCGGAAAAATTGCATATGCAAATGACCAGAAAACTAATATGATTGCGATGCGTTTTATATATTTTCCCCACAACGTTGCCATACTAATATGTCTTTTATGCAAAAATAAAGTTCCACTTATCATTACAAATACCGTGACCCCCCATTTGCATGTACAACGCATAATATTATAAATATGCCACTCTATTGTATTTTTCTCAACATAATACCAAGCTGTAGACGCAATATGAAGCATAACAACAGACAACATAGATAACACCCGAAGTAATTCAATGTAGCCTATCTTCTCTTTTGACACTTATTTTCCCCCCATCAAATAACAACTTCAATGTCCAACATAACATCAATGGAATTATTGCCATCAGTGGCATCGCATAGCGTAACAAACCATTGACTGGTGATAGTACACAGATTGCTAAATGTAATATAGGAACAGACATTACTATCAATTCTTTATACATACGCACTTTGACTAGTATTACTATTAATATAATTAAAATCCAGGTATAAAATCCAGGGCTCTGCAACATTGCAAAACCAGGTGACAGTTGCCAAAAATTAGAATATGCAATCAAATACTCTCTCCATATACTGTTTGTATTATAATAATATATATTTAAATCACCCGTAGCTACCTGTGGCTTGCTTTCAATATAATAATTATATGATAATAATACTTTACACTTATATGGAGGATAAAAGTATCCATATATATTATTAATCGTTGCTTGAATAAAAACCCCCGGATGTTTTTTCAACATTTCCAAATAAACTTTGGCATATGCTTTCCACTCATTTTTTGTAATATTACTTCTTATTGTGTCTTTCACAGGATCTGATTTATCTGGGTTATATTTTTCTGTCAATTTACTATAATCTAAAATATGATCGATAGCCGATCTATCAGCATCACTTAATTCATCTCCATAATACTTTACAAACCTTGCTGTTTGCTGAAAAGGTACACTCAACATTTCCTGTATTCCTCCAGCTTCTACATTATTTTTCGGTAATAATACCTTGTTATATCCAATATTAATGGAGAAAATACATAACAACGTTATCATTAAAGAAAGACTATTTTTTCTATTAACTAATAAAAGTAAAAATGTTGCTGGAAAAACAATATAAAAACCATTATTCCTAGAAATCATCAACAAAACTGAAAATATTATATATTGTATTAAAAAAAAGCATGTTATTTTCTGCTTCGTTTTTAGCTTTTGAAACAAATTAATATATGCAATAAAATAAAGACAAAATAGCGGAAAATATAGCGTATCCTTAATAACCGCTTGCACAAATCCCCCCCACATCGGAATAAGTCCATAAAATAATAATGTACTCAAATATATTTTGGGAGTTGCCCCCCATAATTTCAAGCATTTTACTACATACGCATATATACTTGCAGAAAATAGACTATTAAAAATCACTATTAGAAAAATCCCAAAATTATCGTTTACATTTCGCCCCAGAGCAAATATTTTACCAAGAAATAATGACATCAAATATGGATGGTGATTCGACATTTTTTGAATACCCATCGCCATATTTAACTGTCTATAACCATCATAAGGTAAGCTCCCTGGTAAATCAATTACAATATAAGGCAACCAACATAACAGCAAAAACACTACACATTTCTTCCAAAAATTCTTCTTAAAAGAAACCTGATCTTCACTTATTATCAAACAAATACTGTTTTTCAACTTATCTTCAAAAAAAAGTCAATACTAATATATAAAAACACCATA
>NZ_QUMD01000034.1 GCF_003481985.1 Clostridium sp. OF09-36 | reverse complement strand
TATTGCTCTATATGTCTATATTCTTATCGAATGTATGTTCTTTTTCTGCCAGCACAGATATGTGCACTATCGAATCATGCCAGTTATTGCATATCAGGAATCAAAAGCAGGCAATTCATCCCACCACCTGAAGAGGATGGGAGAATTCTTGCAGTGTTACGTTAAAAAAAGGGAATCCTCCAAAGAAGATTCTCTCCATGCTCATTTCCGGCATTCTCACTGCCAAAAACATTCTGATCGTATTTGTCCTGATTGGGATGATGACGGCCCTGTGGCATGCCTGCGGGACGATCCCGTTTATCATCTGCCACGCAGCAAAACTCTTACGCCCTGAGGTGATCCTGCTTGTCTCATTCCTGTTAAACTGTGCACTTTCCGTGCTGACCGGAACCTCGTTTGGCACGGCAGCTACCATCGGCGTCATCTGCATGGCCATGGGAGTTTCTGCAGGTGCAAGCCCGCTGCTTCTCGGAGGTGCCATTCTCTCCGGAGCCTTTTTCGGGGACCGCTGTTCCCCATTTTCCACCAGTGCGCTGTTAGTCAGCGAGCTGACGAAGACCAGCATCTTTGACAACATCAAAAACATGGTCCGCACCGCATGGTTTCCGTTTCTTCTGACCTGCATCCTGTACGGAGTCCTCGGCTTTCAGCTGCACAGCCAAACCGAAACGACGGATCTTACCTCCCTGTTTGGGCGGGAGGTTGTGCTTCACCCGACAGCCATCCTGCCAGCCGTTGTGATCCTGATCCTCGCACTGATGCGGATCCCGGTTAAATTCGCTATGCTTGCCAGCATTGCCGCTTCTCTGGTCGTCGGCTTTTTCATTCAGGATCTGGCTGTTACAGACCTGCCGCAGCTGCTTTTATCTGGCTACCATGCTGCAGACCCAGAGGCTGCCACATTTCTTGATGGAGGCGGTATTCTCTCCATGGTGAAGGTCGCAGCGATCGTATGCATCTCCTCATCCTATGCCGGTATTTTCCAGAATACCAGACTCTTAGATGGACTGAAAGCCGGGTTATCGAAGCTTGGAGCGCGTATCACCCCGTTCGGTGCGATTCTGGTGGCAGCAGCCGGCACCTCCATGATTGCCTGCAACCAGACACTCTCCATTATGCTGACAACGCAGCTTGGCCACGATCTGGAGCCCGACAATGCCTGCATGGCACTCGCCCTGGAAAACTCTGCCGTGATCGTGGCCCCGCTCATCCCGTGGTCCATCGCAGGTGCTGTTCCCCTCGCAACCATCGGAGCTCCGATGACCAGCCTGTTTGCGGCATTCTTTCTGTATCTGGTGCCGCTGTGCTATCTTTTCAGCGCCGCCAATAAAGCAGGGCATGTGCGGCACCTAAATCGGCTTTTCTAACAGTCTCTTGTAATATGCGCGTGCCTGATACAGCGCCTGCACCGGAATATTTGCGATCTTTCCCGCACTACAGAGGGTGATGCTGTTTTGCTCGGCCTCTTTGTTCAGGCTGAAATACGGGATATGCTCCCCTTCCAGGATCAGCTCGCAGTGGATCTCATCGCATCGGCCACCACAAAAAGATCATGTTTTTGCCTCCAGTCCGGTCAGCATGGCAGCCGTTGCCGCAAAAAAACACACCGTAACCTGCTTCATGCAGACCAGGAATACCTCCCAGGTAAACACCCAGTCAAATTGGAATGTTACCATACACATTTCCTCCTGTTACGCAAACGCCAGATGATGCTGTAATTTCGCAAATACCAGTTCCAGGAGTAAAGACATCAGCACCTTGCGCGGATGCTCCGCAGTCGGCGGATTCTGTGCATCCGTGTCCGAAGCGTTTCCCTGCGCACTGTTCTAATCTGCCGTATTGCTGGCCGCCGCACCAGTATCTGCTGCATTGGCATCTGCCGCACCAGTTCCGGATGCATTGCTTTTTTTCATAATCGTTTGCTCCTCTCTTCTCAGCCGGGTATCATGTTTTCTGATCCACCATCCAACGTCTCCATTCATATACACTGGACCATGTTCCATTACCGGATACTCATGCAGGAACAAAAAAGGAGACCCCGCAAAAATACCATGACTGATATTTCTGCAGAATCTCCGGTTTGTCCGGTCAATCCTGACGTCTGATGATACTAGAATTAACGTACCCTTATTTTCTCGTGTTTTTCCATCTGGACCAGTGCCCCATCCTGAAAGACCAGTACGATGGAGCCGTACTGTAAAGTGCCTGCAAGTGCCTGAATGTCTGCGATCTGCTCATCACAGATTGGATTCAGCCCTTGTCATATACTTAAATTGTTATTTGATCAGCAGGGATTTTCCAGTCATTTCTTTCGGCTGTTCCATGCCCATCAGCTCAATGAGAGTCGGCGCGATATCTGCCAGACAACCGCCCTCTCTTAACTTATAAGCCGGATCTGCATTGACCAGAATGAACGGAACCGGGTTGGTGGTATGTGCGGTCCACGGCTCACCGGTGCTGTAATCCACCAGCTGCTCTGCATTTCCGTGGTCTGCGCAGATAAACAGCACACCGTTCACTTCCTTGATGGCATCGACTGCTCTGCCGACGCAGGCATCTACCGTCTCGATCGCCTTGATGGCTGCGCTCTCCACTCCGGTATGGCCGACCATATCCGGGTTCGCGAAGTTGATGATGATGACATCGTACTTGCCGGACTTAATGCAGTCTACCAGCTTGTCGCAGACAGCCGGTGCGCTCATCTCCGGCTTTAAGTCGTAGGTTGCTACTTCCTTCGGGGACGGAACCAGAATACGGTCTTCGCCTGGGTTCGCTCCTCGACACCGCCGTTAAAGAAGAAGGTTACATGCGCATATTTCTCGGTCTCTGCGATACGGGCCTGCTTTAAGCCGTGCGCAGCCAAAAACTCACCAAAGGTATTGGTGATGCTCTCTTTCTTGAATGCAACCAGCTTGTTCTCGATAGTCTCGTCATAATCGGTGAAGCAGACAAAGGTTGTCTTGATGCGCTCGCCGCGGTCAAAGCCGGTAAATTCATCATCACAGAAAGTGCGGGTCAGCTGACGTGCACGGTCCGGACGGAAGTTAAAGAAGATCACGGAATCGCCGTTTTTGATGGTTGCGACCGGAGCACCGTTTTCGGTGATAACAGTTGGCATCATAAATTCATCGGTCTTGCCGTCGTCGTAAGAAGCCTGGATTGCATCTGCTGCATGCTCTGCGTGAACGCCCTCGCCTTTGGTCAGCGCATTGTAGGCTTTCTCCACGCGATCCCAGTTTTTATCACGGTCCATGGCATAATAACGACCGGAAACAACACCAACCTTGCCGACGCCCAGCTCTGCCATCTTCGCTTCCAGTGCTTCCACGAACTCTTTTCCGGAAGTCGGCGGGGTATCACGACCATCTAAGAAGCAATGAACATAAACTTTGGAAAGCCCGTTTCTCTTAGCCAGTTCCAGCAATCCGTAAATATGGGTGATGTGGCTGTGTACACCGCCGTCGGATACCAGACCGAACATATGCAGCGCGGAATCGTTCTTCTTGCAGTTCTCAACTGCTGCCATCAGCTCCTTATTCTGGAAGAAATCGCCATCCTCGATAGACTTGGTGATGCGGGTCAGCTCCTGGTATACGATGCGGCCTGCACCCATATTTAAGTGGCCAACCTCAGAGTTACCCATCTGTCCGTCCGGCAGACCAACTGCCAGACCGCTTGCCTGACCCTTTACAAACGGGCACTGGCTCATAAGCTGGTCCATAACCGGGGTCTTGCCCTCGCAGACTGCGTTTGCCTCACAATTATCGTTTAATCCGTATCCATCCAGGATCATTAATACCACTGGTCTTTTTTCCATGACTTGTTCTCCTTTTTCTTTAACGACCGGATTCCGGTCCGATGGCTGCTGTTTTCCATGCGGCAGACAGCAGCTCTTTTCCTGCATTCCCAATATGGTTTGTCTAAATTTTGACGAATCAGTTATATTGTACTTCAAGGAAAACAATAATGCAAGGTGGAATTCTGATTCTGCGAAGATTTCTCGTTGCCGTTCACACGTGCGTGCCCGGCAACGGGATTTTGCCGATGCTTCGCATTCCAAATCGGCAAAATCTGCTACCAGAACTGTATCTTACGGAATTTTCCGTTCAGAAAATTCCTACCCGTATACAGCAACCAGGTTTCCACTCATTGCTTCTCCGCTGGTGCCGGAATCTTCCCGAGCCGCACCTGCTCTAAGTATTCAGCCAGATCCTTCTCCACATCCGCAAACAGATATCGCTTGCCGGGCTTTACCAAATGCCCCCGGTCTTCCTCGATCTGGCGGCTGACACGCTCCATGTCCTCTTCCAGATCACTGGCTGACATAAGAAGGCAGCCCTGGCTGCGGATGATGACCTGCTCCAGTCCATCGGAGGTTGCCACAGTCACCCGGTATTTCTTTCCCATCTGATGGGCAAATTTTTCGATGTACTGGTCTGCGGTCTCTGCTTCTTTCGTGTAAACCACGTGAATATTGTGGTAATCCTCCGTGCTTCCGACTCCGCCGTTCACCTTATAAGCATCAAATACCACGATCAGGTTGTATTTGCGGTATCCCTGGTAATTGCAGAGCATGTCCATGAGGCGGTGACGCGCACCGTCCAGTGTGACCTTCATCAGCTCCCGAAGCTCCTCCCAGGCATAAAGGATGTTGTAGCCATCCACCAGAAGATATTCCTCCACGGGCTCTTCCTTTTTGGTATGCGCATATTTTCCAGAATCATACACCACCTGGCGCGGGCCGCTGTCGTAAGAAAGTTTGCGCTTGCTCTCGCCATAGGTGCGGGTAAAAATGGCTTCGAGTTCTTTCTCATCAGCACCAAAGGACGCAGCACCGCCAGAGTTCGAACGGCTTCCAGTCTGCGATACGGATCTGCCAGATATCCCTCTGGCTCCAGTTCCTGCTCCCGCATTTCTGCCATCACCTGCAGACGCGCCGGTGTTCCTTCCGGCTCCGCTTCCCGCATTCCATCCGCCCGCATCATTACCAATATCCGCAGCGGCTTCCTCTCCCAGCACCGGGATTCCCGTCTGGATGTGCATGTAGTGCTTTACCTCATACCACGGTACCACAAACCCGGCTCCATGGGCACAAAATACGGAACCAGTCGGATCGGCCAGATCAAGCTCTGCCTCATAGTTGGTCTCCTGCACCACCTCCACCGCATTATGGCATGGAAAATATCCCTGCAGGACGCAGCTTAAGCGCCCGCGTCCTTTCGTGTACGACACGACCTCCCGCTGGTAATTCTGCATGGTGGCAACCGGAACGACACCGCTTAAAAGCATATTGTCACCCTCTAGCTGCGGCGGCTCGATGGTTCCCTTCATGCGCTCTAAGTCTGTCATGGCGCGGCCCACATACTCAGACGGAACCTCCAGCTTAAATGCATAATATGGCTCTAAAATCTGCACACAGCCCTCGCTGCCGCCTCACACAAACCCTGACGGACTGCCCGGTAGGTAGCCTGGCGGAAATCGCCGCCCTCGGTGTGCTTCAAATGCGCACGCCCGGCAATTAGCGTGATCTGCATATCGGTGATCTCCGAACCGGTGAGCACGCCCCGGTGACGTTTTTCCTCCAGATGGGTCAAGATCAGGCGCTGCCAGTTCCGGTCCAGAAAATCCTCACTGCAGCGGGCAGAAAACTGCAGGCCGCTGCCCGGCTCACCCGGCTCCATCAGAAGATGGACCTCCGCATAGTGCCGCAGCGGCTCAAAATGCCCCACGCCCTCTACGGTCTGCGTGATCGTCTCTTTGTATACAATGCTGCCTGCATCCAGGCGGATATCCACACCAAAACGCTCTGCCACCAGACTCCTCAGCACCTCGATCTGCACCTCGCCCATAACCTGCACCTGTATCTCCTGTGCCTGCTCATTCCAGGTAATGTGAAGCTCCGGCTCCTCCTCCTCAAGCTGCTTTAAATCCGCCAGCATTTTGTGGGCATCGCAGCCCTCCGGCAGCTCCACACGGTAGTTTAAGACCGGCTCCAGAACCGGAAGCTCGGATTCTGCCTCCGTTCCGATGCCCTGGCCCGGATACGTTGTCACCGGACCGGTCACCGCGCAGATCATGCCTGGCACAGCCTCATTCACCAGCTCATATTTTGTGCCGGAATACATGCGGATCTGGTTGACCTTCTCCGGCTCTTTACCCTTCACCTCCAGAAAATCCTTCACCTTTAAACTGCCCGACGTAATCTTTAAGTGAGTCAGGCGGCTCCCTGGTCGTCGCGGGAAATCTTGAAGACCTTTGCGCCGAACGCCACGTCAGGATTCACATGTGGAAGTTCTCCATTCAGGTCCCCTTTTGAGCATGCGTTGCCAGACATTCCGGCATCCATCCACCTCTCCAACCCGACAAGCAGTTTCTCCACGCCCTGCAGCTTCAGCGCCGACCCGAAATAGCACGGAAACAGCTTCCGCTGCCGGATCAGCCTGCGGATGTCTTCCTGCGCAATGCTTCCGTTTTCCAGATACTGCTCCAAAAGCTCCTCATCGGACATGGCGATGGTTTCCCAGATTTCCTCCGGAACCGCATCTTCCGGACCATCCAATGCCGCAAAATCCACGCAGGAATCGTTCAGCCGCTTTTTCAGCTCTGCCATCAGCGCTTCGCGGTCCGTTCCCGGCTGGTCCATCTTGTTGATAAAAAGGAAGGTTGGAACCTGATAACGCTTTAGCAAGCTCCACAAGGTCTCTGTGTGTCCCTGCACACCATCTGCCCCGCTGATCACAAGCACCGCATAATCCAGCACCTGCAGCGTCCGCTCCATCTCCGCAGAAAAGTCCACGTGTCCAGGTGTATCAAGCAGTGTTACCGTCGTATCGCCAAGCTGGCAGACCGCCTGCTTGGAAAAAATGGTAATGCCCCGCTCCCGCTCCAACGCATAAGTATCCAGATAGGCATCGCGGTTATCCACGCGCCCCAGCTTCCGTATCGTTCCTGATGTATATAAAACCGCCTCGGACAAGGTTGTCTTGCCCGCATCCACATGGGCCAGAAGGCCGATGCAGCGATAGTTCTTTGCTTTTTCCTGCTCCTGTAAGCCCATAAAAAAGCCTCCTTCTGTGATCGCATAATGCAAAAATTATACCACAGAAGGAGACTACTTTCCATACTCCACCTGACGGATCTGGTACTCCAGCCCGTTTTTATTTTCTTCTATGACCATGGCGGTCAGTTTCTTTTTCCACACACATCCGGTATCCAACCCAATGCAGCCATACTCCGGAAGCGGCTGCTTTCTTCCAGCAACAATCTGCCTGCAGGTGCCATCTCCCGGCTGGTACAGTACCTTTTCCATCGGCGTGTGTCCGTAGATTACCAGCTTCCCGCAGTAAATCCCCTCGTCTGCCAGGCTGCGGTCCCACAGAGCAATGCTCCGGTCTGTGCACTCCGGCCCTTTTCTGGAAACAGCGGCGTGCACGCATATGTAATGCTCCGTTTCATAGTAAAGCGGAAGTGTCCTGATATACGCAAGAAACGGATGGTCCCGGAAGCATCCGTGGATGTCTCCGACCACGATCGTTCTCACCGTTTTCTCTCCGCTTCCTTCCTAATATATTCCGGAACCTTTCCCAGCTCCTGCGCTGCATCCAGTCCATAGGATTCGATGCAGCGCCGCAGATTAGCTTCGGTTTCCTGTTTTTTATTCTACAGTCTGCGGGACGTTCTGACAATCAACCTGTAGTTTAATCCAATGATATTGCAGTCAAATGGATACAATTGCGTTGACAGCAACGCCAAATGCTACAGTTCCAGTTCCTGCGCAATCTCGCCCAGGGTCTTTGCCGACTGGATCAGCCGTGTTGTCTCATCTTCATTCAGTGAAACCGGTACATGGGTTTCCACGCCGTCCGCACCCAGGATTGCCGGCATGCTGAGTGCAATATTGTGGATGCCATATTCCCCGTGCATCATGGAGGACACCGGCAGAATGGAACGCTCATTGCGGATGATGCAGGCGCAGATCCGACGCACCGACATAGCAATGCCGTAATAGGTTGCCTGCTTTTTGGCAATGATGTCGTAGGCGCTGTTTTTCACCGACTCCGCGATCTCGTCCAGCTTCTCCCTCGGATTTTCATATCCGCGCATCTCACAGAATGCATCCAGCGGAATTCCGGAGATGTTGGTGCTGCTCAATACCGCGATCTCGCTGTCACCGTGCTCTCCCACAATATAAGAATGCACGCTGCGGCTGTCGACCTGCAGATGCTGTCCCAGCGCATATTTCATGCGTGCAGTATCCAGAACGGTCCCGGAGCCGATGACGCGGTTTTCCGGCAATCCACTTAAACGAAGTGCCACATACGTCAAAATATCCACCGGATTTGACACGATCAGCAAAATCCCGGCAAAATTCCGGCTGGCGATCTCAGGAATGATGCTTTTATAGATTTCCGTATTCTTGTGCACCAAATCCAGCCGCGTTTCATCCGGCTTCTGGTTCGCCCCGGCCGTCACGATAATGATGGCCGCATCCGCGATATCATCATAATCACCTGCATAGATTTTCATGGGAGCCGCAAACGGAATACCATGGGAAATATCCTTCGCTTCCCCATCTGCCTTGTCGGTATTCACGTCCAGAAGTACCAGCTCCGAAAACAATTTACTCTGCATGAGCGTAAACGCTGTCGCAGAGCCAACAAAGCCGCAGCCAATGACTGCGGCTTTTCTGGATTTCAACACATTTCCCATAAGGCCCTCGCTTTCCCGGATCAGTTCACGCATAATATGTGCGCTTCTGCTCCAGCCATTATTTTTTGCTGCGGTTTACACATTAGGGTGTTGTGCGCAAGAAATTTCCTGCCCTCATCATCCCGCAGCCTTTCTATGTCTAGTCTTTGTGAGAAATGGATTTACTATACCAGTTCTATGATTTTTTATTTTTGCGAATTCTGTTTTTTCCCTGTTGATTATTCTGTTGATTATTTTCAAATCTTCACCGTCCAGAGCCACAAAAACAATAATCTGTTAACCAATCAACTTCTCTGCATCCCGCATCCAGTCGGCTTTGAAAAAATACACAGTCATGCCTGCTGCACAGAGTGCCCAGGTAACCGGCCAGCCCGCCATGACAACAAGAAGGCTGTGCGTAGCCGGAACCGTGACAGCCAGATAAATCTGCCGGATCACCACAAAACAGCCCAGCATGAAAAACATCGGAATACTGGACTTTCCAGCGCCTCGCAACGCACCGCTCAAAATCTGCACGATCGGAAGCGTCCAGTAGGCATAGGAAAACAGCCGGAGCATAGCCGCACCGTTGGCAATGACAGCTTCATCATCCGTGAAGAGCCGCACCAGCATCGCACCTTCCTGATTCATCAGAACACTTCCAGCCAATATGATCACGGAACACATCAGCCATGCCGTAAAAATGCCGCGCTTCACCCGTTCCGTCTTTTTCGCACCGATGTTCTGGCCCACAAACGTGGTAATGGTCATGTTAAAGCTCTGCAGCGCAAGCTGGAGAAAGCCGTCGATCCGCACTGTGGTGGAATACCCGGCTATAGCCGCCGTGCCAAAGCTGTTGATGTAGGACTGCACCACAACATTCGAGAACGCAGTAATGCTCTGTTGCAATGCCGCCGGAAGTCCCACTATGGTGATCTGTTTGAGCATCTCAGGATGGAACCGGATCTTCTTTATTTCCACCCGGTAATCCTCCTTCGTCCGCATAAGCTGAAGCATAACCAGAACTGCACTGACCGCCTGCGCAATCAGCGTTCCAAGCGCCACCCCGGCTACACCAAGCTGCGCTACGCAGACTAAGAGTACATCCAAAATAACATTCAAGATACTGGCAATTGCAGATAGATTAGCGGATCCCTGGAATTTCCGATCGCCCGCAAAATGCCGGAGCCCATGTTATAAAACAAAAGAAACGTAATTCCGGCAAAATAGATCGTCAGATACAAGGTCGAATGCGGCAGCACCTCCTGCGGCACACCAATCGCTTTTAGCAGCGGCCTCGTCACCGCAATTCCAACCACCGTAAAAAGAACACTTAATAAAACCGTCAGGGCCAGAGCACTGTGTATGGCCTGGCTCATCTCTTCCTTCCGGCCTGCACCAAAATACTGCGCGATCACCACCCCGGCACCAACCGACAAGCCCATAAAAAAGCCAACCAACATCTGAATGACCGAACCGGAGGCACCAACCGCCGCCAGAGCATTCGTATCGACAAAGTTTCCCACCACATAGGAATCCGCCGTATTGTAAAGCTGCTGAAACAGATTTCCGATCAGCAGCGGTATCGCAAAGACCAGAAGAGCCTGAAAAATAGGCCCTTCGATCAGATCTGTTTTCTTTTTTTCCACGCTTCGCACCTCTTATTGTATTTTGTCACCATACACGCACACGTGTCCAGAAACCTTATCTTCATTGCTGTTTGCACATGTGTCCGGCAGCAATTACTTTGCCTGGTGCTCCGCTAAGTATGCTTCCGTCAATGCCACCGCATCCATGATGCACTGCGGACAGCTGCAAAGGACCTTTCCAGTCTCCACGCCCTTCAGCTCCCGGCACAGGTAGGAACCATTCTTCTCCTTAAACTTCATAACCTGTTCCTTGACCTGCTTGTAGGTAGCACCCTTGGTCGGCGCTCTCTGCTCCAGATCCCCGACACTGTTTGCCAGGCCGATGACCATCATCATGCCGGACAGGGCACCGCACATCTCCATCATACCCATGCCAAGGCCAAAACCCTCTGCAATCTTAAACATCTCTTTTTCGTCCACACCAAATTCTTTACAGAAGGTGCAGGCCACAGCCTGCGCACAGTTATAACCCTTGTCGTGTAAAGAAATTGCGTATTCTGCTTTTGTACTCATGTTGCTTTCCTCCATATGAATATTCTGGTTTGTTTTGCGGCAGCGGTGAAAAGGCTGCCGCAAACAGCTCTGGTATTAGTATACTGCGGATGAGTGGGGCTGTCCAGAAAACAATTTCTGATCAATTCTGTCAAAATTTGATTTATAGAAGTTACATTTTCTACTGCGTTGTATAAATTCCGTTCCGCCTGATTCAATTCCACCAATATAGATTCTATTCTTGGTTGAAAATCCAAATATTTAGACACAGATTTTGTACTGGAAGTTATACAATACTCCTGTGTCAGCAAGTTTGTTTCGTTCAAAAAATCTTGCTTTTTATTAAATGCTGGTGTCGCACTTAAAAATATTTTTCTTTTTGCAGTTGTTGCCACGATTCTGCGTAAACTACAATTTATGCGGTCACCATCCTTCCAAATTTACCGCTATAGGCATCATATACAGATAACATAAATTTATCTTCTAGTTCTTCTTTCCATTGTGCACACAATGCCGGCGGCGCCAAAATAAGAATTCTTGGTGACAAAACATCCTTTAACGATTCCTGAATCCATTTGTTATTCCGATTTCCATAAACTAGTTCACTTAATATAATTCCTGTTTCTATAGTCTTTCCAACGCCTACCTTATCAGCAATATAAAGATCTTTATCCGTATTTTCGAAAAATTTGAAAAATGGTTCGTTGGAGATCCGCAGCAGATTGCGGTATCTGCTGTGCATGGTGCAGGTTTTTACTTCGTAATAGTCGGTCTGTTCCTCAGACGGGCTTTCGCCTTCGGTTTTCTTTGTCTTTCGCACAGCAATATCCCATCCGGCCTGATGGTAATGATTGCTGTCTGGTCTGCAGACTTCGGCAGTCTGTCCGGTATGTTCGTTTTCCAGTCGGCAGAGATGTGCGTTTTCTTCCCGGATCTGGTATCCTTCTTCCAGAAAATGCCGGATCAGCTGCCTGTTCGCATACTGCTCTCCTGCTTCTCCGATCTGGCGGAGCTTCTCCTCCAGCTCTGTATCGGGCAAAGCGGATAAAAATTCATCCTCGCCAAATTCTACGTCGGATGCTTCATCGTAAGCTTCCTTACAATCATCACCACAAGTTTCCTTACCGGCTTCTTCTGCTTTGGAAAAGGACGAAAAGAGTGACGCGGCTTCGCTCATCGCGCAACTGGTAAAGGAAGCTGGTGTTGTATGCAGACCGGTCAAACGCATCCTCCGGAATGCTTTCTCCCTGGTCTGCCTGGGCAAGCTGCTGCATGGTGCGCTCGATGCCATCTAAGATTTCTTCCTTGCTGTTTCTTCTCCGGTCCAGACAGATAGAAAATGGCAGATACGGATATTTGGGAATGACATCTGGTGTCGTATCTGGTATCATAGAATTGCTGTAACTATTCAGTTTCCATATTCAGGATCAACGCATTGAGCTGACAGACCTCTTCCCTGGTCAGTTTTTTCACCTTGTAAGCATAGGCCTGATTGTAAAAGTTCGCGCATGGCTCAAACAGATTCTGCTCCGAAAATACATGCTTGATCTTGGAGGTCAAAAACCGTGATTGTTCCAGATCGTAAACATTTACCTTTCCCTGGACGGAAAACTGTCTGAGTAAAAGCTGTGGAATATAATGATTGTTCATAGTTACCGTTGTCGTGCGCGAACGATTGTATTCTATAGTGTTGGGGCAAAAGTGCCCTATGACAAACCATCTAACAGTTCCTGCACACCAGAAAGCTCCGGGAACCAGACCGGTGCCGGTGTCTCCGCTTTGTGCTCCCCGATCAGCTTCTCCATCCAGACCATGTTGTACCATCGTCCGAATTTATAACCGCACTTGTAAAACTCGCCCACAAGCCGGTAACCAATGTGGGCGTGGTACTCCACGCTGTTGCGGGTCAAGTGCTCATCTTCCACCTCCGGCACACCGACACAGGCCTCCATGTTCAGGATTCCCATGGAGCCACAGACAGTCTCCAGCGCATGGTTCAGTCTGCCGCCCACGCCGGAATGCCGCAGATTCTCATCGACATAGATCGAGGTTTCCACGGCCCAGTCGTAAGCCGCCCGCGCCTTAAAGGGGCTGACATAGGCATAACCAAGGATCTTTCCATTCTGTTCTGCCACAAGATAAGGATATTTCTGCAGGGTGTGGCGGATCCTTCCGCGGAATTCTTCCAGGGTCGGAACCTCATACTCAAAGGTAATAGCCGTTTTGACCACATACGGTGTGTAAATGGCTAACAGGCTTTCTGCATCGTCCTCCGATGCCACACGGATGTGGATATTATTTTTTTCCATAAGATGCCTCGCTTTCTGACAGATGCGGCAAAAAGAACAGATATACCGCGTCCAACTGATATTCAGTATACTGCGAATAATACCGCCTGTCCAGAAAGCAATGTCTCTGTTAAATCATATCATGCTGCGATCTGTCGATATCTGCTAAAATGTCAAACGCATCTGATACCAGATCACATTTCCGTGAACGGATTCCGAAACACCTTCATTTACAAATCCAACGATTTTTTCCTGGTCTGTCAACAACCAGAAATGGTTCGGATAGTAAGTAAGCCTTTCGCAAAACGATGCTCTGTCAGCCGCTTCCGCAGCAGGAAAGCATACCTGTTCGATTTTTGTGATCGCGTCAAGATCCTCTAAGCTGGCAGTTCGTATAATCATGTATCCTGTTCTCCTTTGTCTCCCATCATAATCTTTACAATTTCCTGGTCGGTCTGACGCATTCCCTCCCGGCCAAGCTGACCTACATTGCGGATCGTTGCCTCTACGCCTTTGGTAACAATGCCCTCTCCGCCTTTGAACTGCTGTCCATTCTGATACATATGGAAGCCAAGGATTCCTGCCACTGCAGCTGATTCAATGCCCCGCATTTCGTCTGTATTGGGAACGACAACACTTTTTACATTTTTAATAATATTGTCACGAACCCCTACCTTCACTTTATCCGGCATGCGCCCAATAACTCCCGGGCAGCCGCTGCTGCATAGGCAATGGCAATCGGTTCGGTACATCCCATCGCAGGGATCAGTTCTTCTTTTAATATCTGTACATAAGTTTGATAGCACTTATCATTTCGTTCCATAAGATTTCTCTATATTATTTATTTTTCCCATTCAAAATATCCATCATGGTCTTTTCGGTCCCGATCATTCCCGGAGACGCGATCAGGCCCATATTACGCATGGTTTCTTCCGGTGTATCGGCATTAATTCCATGGACATCATAAATATATACGCCATTCATCGCCATATCTACAGAACGGTAAGCGGCATCCACCGCAACCACACCTTTCATGGCACATCCCTGGTTTCCGCCGTCACAGATCATTCCGGTAATACTGCTGGCCATATTGTTAATGGTCCGTTTCATTGCATCGGTATCCCCGCCCCGCATCAGCACAAGTCCACAGGCCATACCCGTTCCTGCCGCAATGGCACATCCGCAAAAAGCGGACAGTTTCCCGGAATATTCCTTTATGTACATGCAGACAAGATAACTAAGCGCCGTTGCCCTCAGAAGTGTTTCCTGGGAATATTCCTTTACCTTATATGCAGCATAGAGCGGCATCGTCGCAATGATTCCATGGGCGCCGGAACCGGTAATGCTCATAGCCGGTTTGGAAAGTCCGAGCACTCTCGCTTCTATCGCTGCATTGCAAAGAAGGGAAGCTGTTTTTTGTTCATCCTCTGAGATTACCTTTCCATCATTTGTTTCAACAAATAGGGCGCATATGTGGTTTTTTTGCTTTTTATTCCTTCATAAAATAAATCCAGATTCAATTCGTAAGCTTTGCGGATAAAACGCAGCTCCTCAATGTCCACTGTTTTGGCATACTGATACAGTGCATCCAACGTGTACTGGTGAATCGTACTGCTTTCTTCCATTTCCAGAGGCTCAGTCTCCTTCTGAAATAAAATCTCCCCATTTTTTTCGATTCTGATGATATTTGTATGTGCATGCTGAATGGTAACCGTCACATGGTCCAACGTACCATGCACCGTAGCCTCAATAAAAATATCGCTGGCAATCACGCTCATCTCGACCGAAATCTGTCCGTTTTTTACCATCTTTCTTGCCTGTGCTTTTTGTTCTTCGGTAATTCCATCCAGACATTCCAGTTTTTTCTCCGGATCCGATGCGACTGCGCCTAAGGCAGCTGCATAATAGTTTCCGACCTCATCCATTCCCGGGATGCCACAGGTAAATGCATTTTTGAACATTCCGCTGTTTAAGCGAAGCTTCACTGTTTCCACGGGCTCTTCTATATAGCTTCTCGCTGTTGCAACCGCATACGCAATGGCTCCCGGCTCCGTCACTCCAAGCGCCGGTTTCATATCATCCAAAATCAGTCTTGTCAGTTTTTGCATCATTTCTTTTCTTCTCCTGCTGTATTTTCCAAAACAGGCTGGAATGCACCATCCATCTGTCAAAACAGTGTATCGTGAGCATTTCCAGCCTTCTTTCTATTTTCTGCCAGCTTTTATCTTATCTATCTTCTCAAAATATCCTTAAACTCAGTCTCTGCACCAGCCTTGGAAAGCTGCTGCAATGCATATAAGGTATCCGGGCAAAGATGACTTCCAATTACAGTGATTTTCATAGGATTCACACTACCTTTCTATGTATATCATGATTTTTTCATTTCCGCCAGATTATCCTGCATCCAGTTTTTTCCTTCCACAATGCGCGCGATCATCATGGATGCCACTGCATCACCGGAAGCATTCAGGCTGGTTGCCATCGGATCCACCAGAAAGCCGATCGTTGCAATAAGCGGGAACGCTTCTCCCGGAAATCCGAACAAGCTGACAATCAGCATTTCTCCGACCAGTCCGCCGCCCGGTGCACCAGATAAAACGAAAGCACTCATCACGGCAACCGCGATGGCCATTGCATAAGTGCCCAATCCCGTAAACGGCATCTGGAACACGCCAAACAAAAATGCGATTTTTGTAATTGTCGATAATACGGAACCATCCGGGAAAACGGGGAATTTATCAGCCCCGACTCCTTTAAATACTGCGCAAGGGTAATTCATCATGAGCTGAGGTGGAGATCGGCTTCTTGGAAAAATGAATAAAACAAAACGGACAGGCTATTTTCTTTGTATATCATCAACTCCCCCCTTAAGCCAGAACGGAACGGATAGTGGTTATGAAAAAGCTACTCTGCAATCATTTCGCATAGCATTGGTAAATCGTAGAATATTGTTATGTGAGGTGACGGAGAGTGTCTAAAAAAAAGCAACAAATTATGTTCTCATTTGGTTGTTCCCTTCGCTGCGCTAGAGAAAAACGGGATTATACCCGTGAGCAAATTGCGGATCGTTCCGAAATCAGTTCTCGTTTTCTAGCAGCTATCGAGAATGACAAACGAAAGCCGAGCTTGGACGTCCTGATCCGTCTCGTTAATGCTATTGCTGCTTCATTTGATGAAGTTCTCGCACCGCAGATAGAACAGTTTTGCCGGTATTTTTGTCCAACCAGTACCACTTCTGATCATTAGAGAGCCAACCTTTGACCAAATCCCCGTTTTTGTAGTAACTCCATTCACCGCTGTCGTTCTGCACCCAGCCGTTGGCAGTCTGCGGATCGATGACGATCTCCACGAACCGCCGCAGGACGGTAGCGACTTCGGCTCTGGTTGCGGTTCCAGCAGGGTCGAAACAGTTGTTTGTCTTGCCCGCAAGGATGCCCGCCTTCTGCATGGACTTGACCGCTTCTTTTGCCCAGGAAGAAATACCTGCGCTATCCGCAAAATTCACAACTTCCAGAGTTTTCGGGATGGTGTAGCCCAGTTTGGTAGCGTAGTTCTTCATAATGACCGCCATCTGCTCGCGGTTGATGTTGGTATCCGGGGCGAAAGTAGTATCTGTCGTTCCACTGACAACGCCAGTCTTTGCCGCCCAGTTGACATAGGGGGCGTAGTAAGCATCTTCTTTCACATCGGTAAACATGCTGGCCTGGTAATCAGTCGGGTCAACACCTGCTAATCGCCCCAGTGCGGTGACAAACATTCCTCTGGTCATGCCGGTATTGGGACTGAAGGTGGTGGCACTGGTACCACTCAGCAGCCCACGGCTAACAACAAAGAGCATATTGTCCTTTGCCCAGTGGTTGTTCACGTCGGTAAAGGCAGGAATCTGATTCTTGTAGCCTATGCCGTAGATGCTGAAATGCTCTGCTACAAAAATCACTGCTTTCTGATCCATATTATAGCTGGATTTGCTGATCCACTGTACATTACCGTTTTCGTCCACATAAACCGCATACAGGTTGCCAGGCTTCTCGTTTTTCGCCGGAGTATACGGAATTGCAATGCTGACGGTCTTCCCGCTCAAGTTGACAGCAGTTTCCTTGCCGTTCTTTACTTCCCATAAGGTAATATCATAGACCGGGCGATTTCCAATGGCTGTTTCTACTTCCTGAGAGGTAACTGCGGTCTTCTTCATTTTTAGAATAAGATCTCCGGTAGTCTGACGGTTCAGTTCCTTTAGGGTATCCAGCATAAATCCAAAGTCAGCCATACTGTCGGTATCGATGGTGAACCGTTTGACACCAGAGGACACTAGTTTATCCAGTGCATCTGCTTTCAGCGTAATCTGCACACCAGCTAACGCTTTGCTGATTTCCACAGGAACAACCACCGCGATACCGTTTTTCGTATTCCCATGCTTTATTGAGTCAGACTGGGCAACGGAGATAACATCAGCAACTATGCTTCTTGTAATCACTGCATTTCCCTTACTATCCACTTTTACAGAATTTGATTTTGCTGTAGTTGGTGTGGTCGGGTTATCCTTGTTCGGACGATCAGTGATAAAGGCGTTGCCAGAGGGATCGTCCCTGTCTTCGGAAGATGAACTGCCGCTAGTATAGATCCAGTAGGCATATAGGGTGGTATCTGCCGTATAAACCTGATTTAAGGTAACTTTTATGCCGCCGGTCTGTTCGGTGTACCATCCATCAAAACGATAGTTGCCACCACGGGTTGGTGTAGGTAAAGAGGACAGCTTGCCGGAACTATCTGTGGTAGCAGCAACCGGATTGACACTGCCACCATTAGGGTAAAATGTCACGGTATAGGTATTTGCTTCCCACTTCGCCCAGTATTCCTTATTGCCCGTTTCTGTACCGCCGATTGCCGCAACAAGAGAGCCGGTCAGATTTTCGTTGTCATACCAGCCCACGAACGTGTGGCCTGTATAGGTCATATCGTCGGCTGTCGGGAGCGTTGCACCTGCGCCGTAGGTGTATTCGGTGACATTGCCGTTGTTGATCGTTCCGCCGTTCGTGTTCAGCGTGACGGTGTAGGCATTTGCTTCCCACTTCGCCCAATATCCCTTGTTGCCCGTTTCGGTGTCGCTGATTGCCGTAACAGGAAAGCCGGTCAAGCCTTCGTTGTCATACCATCCCTTGAACGTATATCCCGTATAGGTCATATCGTCGGCTGTCGGAAGCGTTGCACCCACGCCGTAGGTGTATCCGGTGACATTGCCGCTGTTGATCGTGCCGCCGTTTGTGTTCAGCGTGACGGTGTAGGTATTTGCTTCCCACTTCGCCCAATACTCTTTATTACCCGTTTCTGCACCGCCGATTGCCGTAACAGGATTGCCGGTCAGACTCTCGTTATCATACCAGCCTTGAAGGTGTACCCGGTGCGCGTCACATCTGTCGGGAGTGTTGCGCCCACGCCATAGGTGTATTCGGTGACATTGCCGTTGTTGATCGTTCCGCCGTTCGTGTTCAAGGTTACGGCATAGGTCGGGGCTGTCCACTGCACCGTCAGTTCCGTCACATCAGCCGGAACGTTGTCGCCGGGGGCGTAGAGCTTCCCGTTGCTTCCGAGCCACATGAAGTAGCTGCCCGTATCTCCGTCCGGGCGGGTCAGGCCGTTGGACGCGGGGGCGGTAAACTCGCTGCCGTTTTTCACGATGATTTGAATAGTATCCGTACTGCCGCCCAATTTGCCGCCGCCAAGGTCAAGGGTAACGGCTTTCAGCCCGTCAGAGCCCAGTTCGTCAGGGTTCAGGACTTCAAGGACGGGGCGGAAACCGAGGATCGGGTAGGAGGACGTAGCATAGTAGTGGTTCCAGTAGCGGGCCGAATCGACCCCGCGAAGCGCACGATACCACGATTCGTAACTTGATGTGTCCTGCCCCCACGAATATATGTCGTTCCAGTTTTTGACATAGCCGCTGTTCTTGTCCAGCACCGCGTCCCACTCATTGCTTTGGGGCGTACCGTGCTCTGAATCGTCTGAACCGGTAAACCCACTTCCACAAGACGGTGCGCGCAGGGTATAGTCCACGCCGCCGCTGGCATAATTTTTGCCGAAAATCAGACTCGCAGTATCTAAGTTATTCCAGTTTACCTTATGCGTTACGGCATAGTCCGCCACAAACAGGCTGTGAGAGTATTTGTTCTGCTGTGCATATTCCTCGGTGGTCGCCATCGCAGACGTGAGCTTGTAGGCTTCTATTGTTCCCGCATAGGTAAAGGGAACATAGTGCAGCGACGCATCCGGCAGGCTGCCGTTAGCCGTGCCGGGAATATTCATCGTCGAAAGGTCAAAATAGTATCTGTCGCCGGGGGTGAGGGTAAACTGCTCTGATAAAGCAAACTGCGCCGTGAGCTTGGTAACGTCCGCCGGAACGTTGGCACCGGGCGCGTAGAGCTTGCCGTCGCTGCCAAGCCACATGAAGTAGCTGCCTGTATTTCCGTCCGGGCGGGTCAGGCCGTCGGACGCAGGGGCGGTAAATGCGCTGCCGTTTTTCACGATGATGTGAATAGCATCGGAGCTGCCGCCCAGCTTGCCGCCGTTCAGGTCAAGGGTAACGACCTTCAGTCCGTCAGAATCCAGTGTGTCAGCGTTCAGGATTTCAAGCACGGGGCGGAAACCGACGTTCGGGAGGGAGTACGTAGCAGTGTAGTAGCCCCAGTAGCGGGCCGAATTGCACCCGCGAATCGCACGGTACGACGCATCAGCATGGTTGTCCTGTCCAAAGGAATACTTACGTGACCAGTTTTTGATATACCCAGATGTATTATCCTTCCAGTCTTGATTTGCCTTATCTAAAATCGCATCCCATTCGTTGCTTTTCGGGATGCCTCGCGTACTACTACTATCGTCTTTGCCATTATTATTATTAGACTGACTCCCTGCCGACGGCGCCCGCATGGTGTAGTTCACGCCGTAGCTGGTATAGGGTGTGCCGAAAATCATTTGTTTTTCGTTCAACTGATTCCAGTCTACATTAAAGGTCACATTGTAGTCCGCAATAAACAGGCTGTGGTCATATTTGTTCTGCTCTGCATGCTCCTCGGTGGTTGCCATTGCTGATGTGAGCTTGTAGGCGTCCACCGTTCCTGCGTAGGTAAAGGGAACATAGTGCAGGGTGCTGTCCGGCAGATCGCCGTTTGCCGTTCCGGGAATATTCATCGCTGATAGGTCAAAGTAATATCTGCCGCCGGGAGCGAGGGAAAACTGCTCGTCAGGCGAATCATTAGCCAATAGCATTGGCGCAGCCAGCGCCCCCAATGCAGCGGCAGCTTCCGCATACCGGGTCATATCCAGCTCATCGATTTCCTCGTCGGAGAGCTGCGCCTTTGCTTCGTCGATGGCCTCAAGCTGCGCCTTGACTTCTTCTGCGTTATCTTCAGTGATTTCTTCTGCGTTCGGTAAACCGTCGATCATGGCCTGTACGCTTGCCACCGTGACAGCCTCCGCATTGGACGGAGTAGCCAGTTTCTCACTATCCTCACTGCCGCACAGTTCGCAGACATACCCGCAGGGGGTCCCCGCAGTTGCAGGAGAGTAGCCGCACTCATCGTCATGCTCATGCTGGCAGTTTAATTCCTTGGTGATACACCCGCTTTCCTCGTCGCAGATGTGTGGGCAGTTCTCCGGCTCCCGTTTTTGTGCGCCGGACGGGGTCGCTTCATTGCCGGAAACGCTTTCCTCCGGGTAACAGTCCTCGTCATGTTCATGGACGCAGTTGGTTACTTCCTCATAGCAATCTGCGGTGTGTTCGTGGACGCAGGGTGTTCCCGCCGTTCCCTCCGTGTAGCCGCAGTCCGCGTTATGCTCCGGGTGGTGTTCGCACAGGCCACTTGTGCCTATTGTAACGCCGCCCGCCTGCCCATTCTCCTCGGCCAACACGGATTGAGAGCAGAGGGAAAAGAGCATTGCGCCGCAGAGCAGCAGGCTCAATATCCGTTTTTTCAATTTCATTTAGTCCTCCCTTTCTTCCGTACTGACTGTACGGTCTTTTGATTTGTTTTTCAGCCGGATGCAGATCATGGTCACTGTCACCCCCACCGCAAAGGCGGCGATGCCGACCACAACGTATGCGCTTGTGCCTCCTCGCAGCAGCACAGAGCCATAGCTGTCTGTCACGGTGGGGACGCCACCTGACTGTACCTTCCGCAAAAGAATACCGATCCCGGCAAAGAGAAGCAGACTGCACACGCTTAAGGTGGAAAGCACGCGCCTTTCGTACCGCTTCCTGTATTGCCTCGTCCGTCGCCGGATCTCCCGAATCCGGCGCTCCGTTCTGCCGGTCATTGTCAATGCCTCCTTTTGCTTTTTGTTTCCAGGGTCAATCAACGACCCTCTACTTCCTAAAAGACATGAAATCCAAAATCCTTCCACCTAAAATCAAAAAAAATTCAAAAAAAATTGAGCCGCCCCGAATTTGGGACGGCTCTGCGCGCGAAATCTGTACTTATTCAAAGGAAATGTTCTGCCTTGGCAGCAGTTGCTTTGCTGCGTATAGGCAGAGGAGGAGCAGCGACGGAAAGAGGTATCCCGCCGTTTTCCATACACCGTCCGCCGTGATGAGCAGATTATAGATGGCATGGAAACCGATGCAGGCTCCAAGAATGCCCACGGTGCCGGTTGCTGCCAGCCAGTGACGGCGAAACACATAGGAAACACCGAAGCCGGAAAGAACGCCACAGAGAATATGCAGCGCTCCGGCGGAAATCCCGCGAATCAGCAGAAAATTGAAATTGGCCGCGCCGTTTTCCGTCAGATAGCAGACGTTTTCAAAGGTAGCAAAACCAACGGCGATGGCGATGGCTGCCGCCGGCATCTCTTTCGGCTCCGGCTCAAAAATCAGATAGAAAAACAGCAGCGGCAGAAGCTTCATGACTTCTTCACATACGGGCGTGATCTCGATGGCGGCAACGGTGCCGTCCACGCCGTATTGCCCCATGAAGAAGCTGCTGACATAGGCGCTGAGCAGGCAAACGGCCATACCGACGGTCAAAAACAGCGCATAGCGCCGAACGCGCCCCTTGATGAAAAACATGGATAAAATCAGCGGAAGCGCAAGGCAGAGGAAAATATTTTCAATATAGGTCAAGCCTGCTTCACCTCCCGCAGCGTCAGAGGCAGCAGCGCCGCCATGGATAACGTCAGCGCAAGGTCTACAGCGTAGTAGAGCTGAAAGCGCGTGTAGTCGTGCGTGAAGTCAGAAACCAAATATAACAACACCTGCAACATAACGCAGATGATCATAAAAAAGTCTCTTTTTCGGTACAAGCTGCCGTTTTGTATATGAGATACCGAGAGATACATGATCGCGCCTGCCGTGAGCGCAAACAGTGCGGAAACAAAATAAGACGGGCCAAAATCGTGGTCGAGAAAAGCAACCGCTGCAATGAACGCAGCCGCGGCTCCGGCAGGGAGCGAAAAGCGGCACTTCATCCCCTCCGTTCGCAAAATCTGTGCGGACAGGTAGAAAAGCCACGCAGCCAGCCATGAGATCTCCGCCACATAAAATACCTGCGGCCAGATACCAATGATGACCAGATACAGCACATAGTATATCGTCCCCATGGCAAAGCAGGCATAGGCAAGAGATAAAATCAGGAGGCTGCGGTTCCTGTGACGAATGGCAAGAATACCGGCAGCGACACAGGCGCAGAGCAACACCGTGATCTGAAAAAGGTTATCAATGAGTTCAAAGTTCTCCATCTCCGGCATCCTCCTGCTTCTGTCGTTCACATCTCCGATGCAGACGGTATAGAAGAACCGTCACGCAAACTCCAAGAAGAAACGCTAACAGCCCCATCATGATATAGCCAAGTGCGGCGTGGCTTCCTATCAGGCTTGCCGTTCCCGAAGAATGGACGATGCTTCCGTCCGCTGCGCCCTTCATCAATCCCGGCATCATTACGCCGATGCCGATCACCAAAAACAGGCAGGCCGCCATGCAGACCGCATATAGCCCTTGTTGTTTCTTTTTTCGATGCTCTTGTTTAATTTCCGCTGTCCGCCTGTGGATCAGGCGGGCACGTTCCTCACTTGTCCGCATAAGTAAATCCCTCCTGCTCCAAAATCACTTTCAGGCTTTGTTTTCCACGGTAGACCAGTTTTGTGATCTGGCTCTCACTTTTGTTCATGACCGTTGCCGCATCGCGGTAGCTCATATCTTCAAAATAGACAAGATAGAGTGCTTCCCGGTATTCTGCTTTCAGCTTTTCAAGCGCATCATAAAGCTGGCGGTCTCGTTCGCTGCGAAGCAGAGCCGTCTCTACAAGGGAGTCACTCCGCGGCTCAAAGTCCAACTCATCCAAGCACAGAAATGCAAGACGGTGTTTCTGCTTATGTCGAAGGGCAAGGTGACGAGCGATTTTGTAGAGATATGCCTTAAAACTGGCCACACCCTCAATCGGCCGCTCCTTTGCGAAAAGCTGTGAAAAGGCCTCGATCATCAGATCCTCCGCCTCGTGGATATCCTTTATGTATCCAGTTATGTAAAGTGTCAGCGCATCGCCGTAGCGTTCCACCAGCAGGTCGGCAGCTTTTTGCTCTCCGTCAAGATACCGTCGGTATGCGGTTTCATCGGAGATCATATCCACCGCCTCCTTCCGTGGCCTTCCTACGAGGGTCGGACGGTTTCTCCGCATTTTCCGGAATCGCCCATGAGCGCCCGAACCGGGACGCACCTGGGATCCGCCCCTCGGCGCAGTATTGGTTGACCCGCCGCTCCGACACGCCCCAACGGTAGGACGCCTCCCTTATGGAAATATAGCCCTTGATCCCGTTCATACCACACCTCCGCATGGATAATATTCAATATATTACATTGTATACGAATATCCGAAGAAGCACAAGACATCCGGCGAGGTGTTCAGAAAAAAGTTACATCGCTGCGAAGGACGGGAGAAAACGTGGCTGCGCCCCCAAATGCGGCTGCTGGCGTTTTTTAAACAGGCCTTATAATGCTTTTTGATAAACCACGATAGTACTTGTTCAAGAGCAGATAGGAACCAATCATTTGTCAGGCTTTTTTTAGCAAGTCAATTCTTGCCCTTGCGGTTCTCGGAGCCAAGATTGATTCATGGAACCCCTCCATTCCTTGCGATTTTTCCAAACCCTTAAAGATTCTTTACAAATAGCGCTCGAATGGCATTGAGAACGGCAATAATCATTACGCCTACATCGGCAAATACCGCCAGCCACATACTGGCCAGGCCCAAGGCTACCAAGACGAGACAGATCAGCTTGATACCAATGGCAAAAACGATGTTCTGGTAGACAATGCCCAGACACTTACGACTGATCTTAATCGCCTTGGAGATCTGCATGGGATCATCATCCATTAGGACCACATCAGCAGCCTCAATGGCGGCGTCAGAACCCATGGCACCCATGGCGATACCGATGTCTGCCCGGCGGAGTACCGGGGCGTCATTGATGCCATCTCCTACGAAAGCCAGCTTTTCCTTTTCCGATTTAATCTGAATTAGCTCTTCTACTTTCTCTACCTTATCAGCAGGCAGCAGTTCGCTGTAGACCTCATCCAAGCCAAGAGCGGAGGCTACACTGTCAGCCACCTTTTGGGCATCACCGGTGAGCATCACAGTCTTGCGAACTCCAGCCGACTTTAATGCCTGGATGGCTTCCTTGGAGTGAGGCTTCACGATGTCGGAAATAACAATGTGTCCGGCATATTTCCCGTCAATCGCCATGTGAATGATGGTGCCTACGCTGTGGCACGGAATAGATTGAACGCCCAGACGATTCATGAGCTTGTCGTTACCAACTGCCACCTGATGACCGTCCACCGTAGCGATGACACCGTTGCCGCTAAGTTCCTGAATGTCAGTCACCCGGCTACGGTCAATTTCCATACCGTAGGCTTTCTGCAAACTCTTGCTGATGGGGTGGCTAGAGGCACTTTCTGCCAGAGCAGCATATTCCACCAGCTTGCGCTCATCCATCTCATTGTGATGGATCGCATTCACCTCAAATACACCCTGAGTCAGTGTGCCGGTCTTGTCAAAGACTACAATCTTAGCCTGTGATAGAGTCTCAAGGTAGTTGGAACCTTTGACCAGCACACCAGCCTTACTAGCTCCGCCAATCCCTGCAAAGAAGGACAGAGGGATAGAGATGACCAGTGCACAAGGACAGCTAGCAACAAGGAAGGTCAGCGCCCGGTATACCCAGGTTCCCAGCCAGCGGGAAGACCCAAGGCGAACATCCGCACCAGCGGTGGAAGCACAGCCAACGCCAACGCTGCATAACAAACAGCCGGGGTATAAATTTTCGCAAAACGGGAGATAAAATCCTCTGACTTCGATTTTCGGGAGGAGGCATTTTCCACCAAGTCCAAGATTTTTGAGACCGTAGACTCACCAAATTCCTTGGTAGTCTGGATATGAAGCAGTCCGGTCATGTTAATGCAGCCAGAGATGATCTCATCGCCAGTCTTGACCTCACGGGGCAAACTTTCGCCGGTGAGGGCGGCAGTGTTCAGAGTGGATTCTCCCTGCACCACGGTACCGTCAATGGGAACTTTCTCGCCAGGCTGAACCACGATGATGGTGCCGATACCCACCTCGTCCGGGTCTACTTGTTCGAGCTTTCCATCCCGTTCAATGTTAGCGTAGTCTGGACGGATGTCCATGAGTTCGCTGATGTTGCGGCGAGATTTGCCAACAGCATAGGACTGGAACCATTCGCCTACCTGATAGAACAGCATAACTGCAATGGACTCCAGATAATCACCGTTTTCGTAGACAGCCAGAGCCAAAGCACCAATGGTGGCAACCGCCATCAGGAAGTTCTCGTCAAAGACCTGGCCATTACGGATACCTTTATACGCTTTTCTCAGAATATCATAACCAATAATGAGATAATCCACCAAATACAGTGCCAATCGTACCCAGCGCCCGGCTGCGCCCAGCTGGTCAAAAACGGTGGAACCCAAAGTTTGTAACGCCAACAGTAATAGCGTGGCAGTCAGGATTCTTCCCAACATGATTTTCTGTTTCTTTGTCATGCCGCTGCTGGGCCGCTGGCCAATCAAGAGAAGGATAATTGATAATACGGCTACCACAATTAGCAAGCCGCTTTCAATCATTTCTTGCATATCATTCTTTCCTTTCTATAATTGCTTATTTGTTTGTTAAAAAAAGTGCCCCTTCCGCCCGTAGCGTCTGGGGCACCTGTGTGGAATGGGACCTTACAGGCAGATCTCGCAGTCAGGCTCCACCTTCTTGCAGGCCTTCTGCACAGCAGCCATCACGCTGGCCGGCTCCTGACCTTCAGCAAATTCCACAATCATCTTCTGGGTCATGAAGTTCACAGTAGCGCTCTGTACGCCGCTGGTCTTGCGGGCTGCATCCTCCATCAGGTTGGCGCAGTTAGCGCAGTCTACTTCGATCTTATAAGTTTTTTTCATTTTGGAAAACTCCTCTCTTAATTTTCTCCTGTTGTCAGAACAATTAAATCGTTGTTTAATTGTATCTTCATCATACTTAGTTGAACTGGCTTCGTCAACGCTTTGGAAGCACATCCTGCCATTTGGGTAAAAGGTCCTGCTGCTTGGGAAAAAATAGCCTTTATCGGCACATTCCAGTGCCTTGATAAGGGCAACCGGAACACTTTCCGCGATTTTCTTTGCGTCGCTTTATAATACGCCGTAGCGACCAGATGCAATACAGTGCCAATGCGGCAAGCCCATCACCAACACAGCTCTGACCAACGCCCTAAAGGAGCTGGAAGCGGATGAATTGATCCAGCGCATCCAATATAATGAAATGCCCATACGGGTGGAATACTCCCTCACCGAGAAAGGACGGGATCTGCTGCCTGTTTTTTTATGCTATCTCTCAGTGGGGCATGAAATATATACCGTAACTCCAAATATAATGACGCCTTTTTAGAATAGGAAAGCCGGGAAGCATTGGCACTGAGCCCACTTCCCGGCTATTGTTTTTTTCATTGACAGCTGGAGTTTCATTGTCAATGGCGTTTGCTTTACATTATTTTACGGAAAATATTTTATCACTTGACAAGCAAGGATGCAAACTGTGTTTTAAAACGACAAAGTTTCACCGTCGGCAGGGATCTTCACTCGAGAGAGAAGATTCTGTAATTCCAACTGCTCACTTAAAGAAGTGCGAGAAAGAGAAGCATGTGCCACATTATCCATATGACTGATAATAATATCGGCTTCTGGAGCGTGTGCGATTACTTGTGCCACATCTTCAGCATCCATAATCAGTCTGCCAAAATCAACAGCTCCGCAGCACAAGCATTTAGTATGATAACATCAGGCTGAAACCGTCTCAAGTTTTCCTCTACCTGTTCATACCAAACGGTATCACCGGCAAGATAAAGTGTTTTTTCCTCTCCTTCCATCATAAACCCCATGGCAGAACCACAGGGAATCGTCACGCCATGTCGTGCCGGTACATTTGTCACGGTTATTTCTCCAATCGAAAGACCAGACTGCGGCAAGATTCTTACATCTTTAAATCCCGACCGAACAAAAACCTGCGCATCTTCGTCGTTCTGTACCAGCACGGGTGTTTCCTTGTTTAACATATTCCCAACTGTTCCGTCCATCTCCATATCAATATGATCCGGATGGATATGAGTAACAATATAATAGTCCACATCTGCAAGAATTTCATCAACCGTTGTGGGAAGCGGACAGATGGGCATGGAAATGAATGTTTTCTGAGAATCCGGCGTTTTAAAGGGAATGGATTCGGGAAGTCTTGCAAAGCAACCAAAACCGTCCTTGGGGGCGAGCCACGGATCGACTAAAAAAATCTTTCCCCCATAGTGAATTTTAATGGTTGCATTTCGTATCTGTCGAATTTGCATAATTTACCCTCCTGTTTGAATTTTAAATATCAAAATTGTATCCTTTACTCTGCCTCTAAGAGAAAAATGACTGGCCGAATTCCGTCTGGACAAGCGAACACACCAATCGTATCATCATTCAGCCAAGTACCAGATGGCTGAACCAATTCCCCCAAGGATAACTGACGCGCCATGGGAGCAATCACCTGCCAGGCAACGCCACACATCCCATCCGGCGGATTGATGCCATCGCTGTATAATACTTGACCTTTCTGATGAAAAGGACACATCCCCAAATTAGGAATTGCATACGGTTCTGCCAGTTCCTGATAGTATTCCGTGCGCAACACGGTGATTTTAACCTTCTTATGCATTAGCATCCCCTCTTTCAAATTGTTCCGCGTAACGGTAGAGGGATTTTCCCTCGGCTGTACGAAGATAGCGGATGTCCAGCCCATTCGGTCCCAAGCGGAAGCGATCCAGCGCATCAGCATCCTTGAAGATGTGATACAGAAGAATGCCGCTCTTCTGTTCCGTCAATGCTGCCTCGCCCAAGACGTCATCCCTGTCGTGAAATGCCATGACCAGATAAACTCGGTTATCAAAGGACAGCGAATTTGTCTGACAATAGTCCCTGTAGTAATCTGCTGCTCGCTGGCCATGGTCCACATCCAACCAGTCATTCTGGCGGCGGGAGTCATGGAAAACCGCGGCGGCACACAGTGTCTCCCGCTCTTTCTGGGATAAATCCATCTTGTCTGCGATCAGCAAAGCGAACAGCAATACCCTGGCACAGTGTTCTTTAGTGTGTTTCTCGCTATCAGACAGCGAAAACTGTACTTCTTGTTCGAGAAAATGATACCATCTCTTATAGTCATTTTGAACTTGTTTCGGAATCGTCATGCCTCGCACGCCTCCCGGAGAGCAGGCAGCAGCTCATCCAGTCGCCCGTCCAGTCCGAAGGACTTCTCTTTGATATTGTCCGCAATGTAGATCTCACCAAGATTGATGGTCACATAAGTGGCGTTTGGCTCGCTGGCCACCAGGCGCATCATCGGGGCCTTGATCAGCTGATTGCGCCAGCCAATGCCCAGCTCCAAAACCACCAGTTTCTTCCCGTGGTAGGTTTTCAGAAAGTTTTGGAACCGTACCTGGGCAGCGGTATCCGGAATCATTCTCTGACCCGCACCCATGTGGATGTCCATGGGACCGCCGCACTTGGGACAGTGCGGCATCAATTCTGTAGGCACATGGCCGCTCTGTTCGGCAGCCGATAATTTTTCTGCCACCTCCAGACTAGGATAGATGGTGTCGTGGCAGGGGCGGGCACACTGCATAGTAAACCAGTTGCCCTCAATCTCATAGATTTTCGTCGGATCGAAGCCACACAGTTCAAAGTGACCTTCTCCGTTTGATGTGACGACAAAGTAATCTTTCTCTCCCACAATGGCCTTCAAATCGTTCATCACCGGCGTAGGCTGGTACTGCCCGCAGTAATGATGGATGAGCCGGGCCCAGAAGGCCCATTTTTCCTCCTCGCTGGGCCATCCAGCCATCATGCCCTGCAAAATACACCCAAAGCCGTATTTCCGTTTAAAATCCCCAAACAGTCTTTCAAAGGCCGCATTGTCCGCAAACAAATGCAGTCCTTCGGTGATGGACAGTCCGTTACTGGCCCCGATCAAGATAGCGTCCGCTTCTCTGAATTTTTTCGCAATAGGGTTCCAATCTATCATATTCGTTCGCCCCTTTCTATTTTATGGTTGCTGCGCTGGAGCGCTCCTGCCGGAGGGCAGCTAGAGTTTCCGCCAAATCTCCTTGCAGATACAGGCTGCGTCCCCGCAGATGCTCTGGCCTATGAGATGCCTCTCGATTAAGACATGCATAAAAGACGTTTTCGTTTTTGGCAGTAAGTTCCCAGAAGGGCAGTTTGATGATACTGGGCGTCATCTCACCCACGCCAAGTTCCAACAGCAGGACTTTTTTGTCGGACTGATCCATTATCCAGCGTCGCAGGAATCTATGGTAGCGGTGCAGGTTATCCTGCCAGAAGGTTCCCTCCAGAAAGGTATCATCTCGTACCCAAGGCACCCGCACCCGCCCGCAATCCGGGCAACGGGGAACAGCTTCCTCCGGCAGGCGAACACCCACCAAGCGACCGGTCAGTTTCTTTACCAGTTCGCGGTTTTCCCAAATATCATCCCGACAGGCTGGCTGCACTGGCAGTAGCTAAAGTCTCCCTGAAAGGCGCAGATTTGTTCCTGGGGAAATACCCGAAAAAACTGCTGATCGACATTAGTGGTCAGCACAAAGATCGGTTTATCTGCAACAAGCGTTTGCAGATCCAGATAGGGCTGCCCCGTAGGGGCTTCCCACATGAAGCGCATATATTGGCTGTAATATCCCCACTGCTCCCCATAGCTGGAAAAGCAATGGTAGAATCCAGCCAGTGGAGAGGTGAAGCCATACTGTTCGCGAAAGGGAGCCAATGCCTCCGAAAGTGCCGGGGACCAATGGTAGTGGTCGTATCCAGCTGCGCTTGACAGGCCGGAGCCGCCTCCGATCACAACGGCATCTGCTTGAGCAATACGCTCGGCAAGTTCCTGAAGCGCCGCTTGGTTTCCAACCCTCATTGATCGTTATCTCCGCTTTCCATAGTGTTCCGTGCATCCCGTAGCACTTGAGCAATGTCGGCCACAATGGTCATGCCCTTATCCTCCAACTGCTTGGGCAGGAAGTCATATTTGTCGTTGACAGCAATATATCGAGCATGGGGAAAGCTGAGGGTCAGGTTCCAGAAAGGCTCCTGGATAAACATGGGAGTCATTCGGCCAACGCCCAACTCCAGGAACAGAATTTTGCTGTCTTTGTGTTCCAGTACATAGCGAGAAATTTTTTCGTACTGTTCTTCATATTTCTTTCCTTGCAGGAAATTCCCATATCCTCGCACCCAGGGGAATGCCTCGCCGCCGCAGTGAGGGCACCGGGGAATGAGATCCGTGGGAATCTTCGTGCCATCCCCCATAGCGGCCACCATATCAGCCACCATATCAGCCACTGGCTTTACCGCATCCCAGGTGTCATCGGTACAGCAGGCGGCACACTGGAAGAATCGGTGATCTCCCTGGATCTCCGCCACCTTCTCCTCCGGGTAGAGTTTGACAAACTGGGTATCCTGATTGGTGGTGAGGATGAAGAAGTCCTTGCCTTTCAACAAAGCGTCTAGATCCAGATAGGAATGACGCACAGGTGCGGTCTGGGTGGTGTGAAGGAAGGTGGCGAGATACCCCCAATACTCTTCCCTTGTCTTCCAGGGGTGCATCATCCCTGCAAAAGCACCTTTGAAGTGGTACTTCTCGGCAAAAGGCCGGAAGTATTTCCGGTAGGAGTCGTTGTCCTCGTAGTAAAAGTCTCCGCCACCGGCAGCGGACAGGCCGGAGCTCCGCCCACTACCACACAGTCAGCTTCCTTTACCTCCTGTACCAACCGATGGATCTGTTCGCTATACGGCAGCGGCTTTTTGTCAGTCAACTGATAAGGCGTACTGCCGGAAGCATAGATAGGATAGTGCCTGGAATAATTCATCTGGGTCTGCATGACCAAATCATCATAGAAGTTCATTGTCGCCATTCCTTTCAGGTTGGTGTTATTTTTATTCTTACTTCAAATCATTTTAGCATCCTCTTGCGCTGCTGTCAATATGCTGTTATAATAAAAATAACATCAAGAAAAAAAGGAGATCAGTCCATGAAATATCCCACCCGCCTTAGCGATGCTGTTCATATTCTGGCTTTTATCGCTCTGTACCCAGACTGCGACCTGACCAGCAACAAGCTGGCAGAGAGCGTTCAAACCAATCCCGCCTATGTGCGCCAGCTCATGTCCGCCTTGCGGAAAGGAGGGCTGCTGGTCAGCGTGAAGGGACATCCCCGGCCTGCCCTGGCTCGTGAGCCGGAGAAAATCACTCTGCTGGATGCCTATCGGGCAGTGGAGGGCAACAAGCCCCTGCTCCACCAGGACATCCATACCAATCCAGCCTGTGGCGTGGGTGTAAATATCCAACTGGTGCTGCGGGATTTTTACTTGGACATTCAAAAAACAGCGGAACAAAGAATGCAAGAAATCACGCTGAAAGATGTGCTGGAACAATATCACATGAAGTTGGAAGGGATGCCCTTGCAGCGTTTATGACGGATCGACTTTCAGAAACGCTTCCATTTGGGAGAAAAATTCTTCTAAACGGGAAATACAGAACCTCCTTGCGGGACTATACTGAAAACCGGCGAGACCTATACCCCGTATTTTGCGAATGATTGAAGATAATCGCTACTGCGAGGACATTTCCAACCAGCTGTTGAAAAAGCTGGTTACATAATAATAGACAATGGACCGGCCCAATCTAAATGGCCGGCCCTAAATTAAGGAGGAAATCAATATGAAACTTGGCATTATTCGTTGTATGCAGACAGAGGATTACTGCCCCGGAAGCCGGGATTTTCGGACAATCCGAGAGAGAAAAGGCGCTTTTATGGGAGAGGATGACATTCAGTTAGTGGGCTTCATCAACTGCGGTGGCTGCCCCGGGAAAAAATCAGAAACATCTCAGAAGTAAAGTTTCTTTTCCCTCCGACCTATGGTAAGATAGACTTCAAGGAGGAGTGCTAAATGGTTCAGAACCACTTACCCCACGACCACGGACAAACTATCGAGCAGGAACTGGAACATATGCCCAGCGTAGAAAACTTTCAAACTGTAGCTGATATTTTCAAGCAGCTGGGGGATGGCAGCCGTATGTGTGGAGGCATATGAAACTTTTCCTGGAATAGAGGTATCCTTCAATGTTTTTCTTGCTTCAGAGGTCAAGTTTCGGCACGATGCTTCGGATTCTGTTTTGGAAATTTACTATTGCCGCAGTGGTCGCGTGGGTTGGAATATGCAAGGCGGTACTGCCGTCTATTTAGGTGCAGGTGATGTGACTGCGCACAGTATGGCCTGCTGCGCGGATTCCGCCATGATGTTTCCCCTAGGATATTCAGAGGGGATTTCCATTTCCGTGGATCTGAAACAGCTCTCTTCCATTTGCCCGGAAGTTTTAAAGAATGCCGGTGTAGAGGCAGACCAGTTACGGGATCGATTTTGCTCCGGAAAGCCATCCGCGATCCCGTCCTGTTCCGATTTAGAGCATATTTTTGCCCCACTCTTTTCTGCTCCTGTGTCCGTTCGAATTTCCCTCTTGAAATTGAAGGTTCTGGAAATTTTGATTTATTTGAGCAACATGAAATCGGAGCATAAAGAACTGACTCAATACTTCTCCCAGCAAACCGAATTGATAAAAGAAATTCATCAACAATTGACAGAGCACTTGGATCAACGATTTACGATTGAAGAACTTTCTAAACAGTATTTGATAAATACCTCTACTCTAAAGGAGATATTCAAGGCAGTCTACGGCCAGCCTATCGCCACCTATATGAAGGAATTTCGGATGCGTCAGGCTATGAAATTATTACGGGAAACAAATGCCACTATCGCGGATATTGCTTCCCAGGTAGGCTACCAAACCCAGGGAAAGTTTTCAAGCGCTTTTCAGGCTATAGTCAAAATGTCGCCCAGAGAATACAGGAAAATCCAGGGTATAGCTCCATCTGATTCGTTTAGCAAAACACTGTAATGAAAAATTCTGGTAGACTACTGCCAGCAAAGCCTAACATAAATATAATTTTGTAGGTCACTTTTTCTTTGGGCGTGTACGCTTCGGCTCTTTTAGCAATACTATCTACCGGAATCTTGCCCTCGCCCTCTCCAAACTCCACATCAATGTGGATTTAACTGTCGGCTTTTTTGTGGGACAAAAGAACTACCGTCTCACAGTTTGCCGTGTCTTGAACCTGTGAATCTACTTATTATATAGTAAGTTATGCTATCACTCAGTTTCCGCACAAAATAAGGCAAAACTGGTTACCGAATACATTTTCGTTT
>NZ_QUMD01000033.1 GCF_003481985.1 Clostridium sp. OF09-36 | reverse complement strand
CCCGTACCTCCCCGGCAAGCTGCGGGTAGGGGCTGTGCCACTCGTTCAGCGTCCGGGCTATCTGGTTTAAGTTGCCGCCGATCCTGCCGTATTCGGCGGTCAGCTTCCCAACAGCGGCAAGCAGCTCGTCATTGACGGGGGAAACGGTTATGATGGGGCGTATGGCTGCCCCGGTTATGGCTTGCCGGATAAACTCGGCTTGGCTCATGTTGCAGGCAGAAAGCCTTTCCGCAAACTCGGCATATTCTTCCTCGGTCATGCGTGTCTTGACTACCCGGCTGCGGTGCGGCGTGTTGTATCGTTTTCGCATGGTAAAAACCTCCTTTCGGCTGTGCGTGGTCTCCTCTCACTAATAGGAGAAAAACAGGGTGTGAAGCGGAACTGTTTTTGAAAAATCCGAAAAAATATTTTGAGGGATTTTTAAGCGGCGTAAGCCGTATAAGCAGGGTTTGGGGAAGGCACTCCCCAACAAGATTCCCGCAGGGGCAAAATGAGCGAACAGCGAATTTTGGTACTGCGGTAGAATCTTGCTCTAAGAAACTGCCGGACTGCCGTTCACTTCCTATTGCCACTTTTTCAGAAAATCGCAACCAGCTTTTTTATAAAAGGCGGCGGGCTGGCATTCTCCCCCTTACTCCCTACAAACCACAAAAGAGCAGAATGGACGGACTTTCCGGCAAGAACTTTTCCGGCGGCGTGGTCTTTCCCGACAATAAGGCGTTTCGGAAGCTGCGTTTTGCCCGCTGTCTGAAAAAACGGCAGCCTTTTTTGACTTCACTATCTAATACGGAACTTTGGGAAATTTGCCAAAAATGGGCGTAAAAAAAGCAGCAAATCTTTTTCGGATTTACTGCTTCGTGTGCCGCTGCGGGGCGGCGGGATATTCAGTTTTTATGTTATCGGTCAAGCCGGAACTTGAACAGGCTTTCAATCAGCTTTGTTCTGATGTAGTCCTCCATATCAGAATTATAATAGCCGTTCATTTTGGAGAAATAGCGGATATACCCGGCATATCGGTCAAGAATAGCTTGTATCGCTATGGGGTCGCCCTCATGTGCTTTTATTATCGTGTCATAGGGGAGAAGTCGGTCACTCATGGGACAGCACCTCCATTTCCTCTTTCAGACGCTTCAAAGCAAGCTGAATATGCCGCCCGATTGTGCTGCGTGTCCAGCCGCTTTGTTCTCCGATTTCTTTCTGCGTCAAGTGCTGGAAGTAATACAAAAAGATTTCCTCCTGCGTCTGTTCCGGCAGTTCGGCAAGAGCCGCCGCAAGGGAACAGCTATCTAAAAATATCGTCTGCCCCCGGACAGAGAACGGATAAGTTTCGCCATAGTCCGGCACTTGAAAATACTCGTCTGTGGTGCTTAATGGGACAAACTTTTCTTCGGTCAAGTATTCAAGGGAGATTTCCCGTCTCCACCTCGCTGCCAGCATACGGGCAGCGTCAAAGGACGCATGGCGAATAACAATCCGGCAATAGGTATCATGGGTATAGCGGATATGTTCTTGATAGGCTTCCTGTTCGGTCATGGAAAATCCCCCTTTCTTCGATTATGGGAAAGGGCGGCAGCACTTTTTGCTGTCGCCCCTTGATTACCCACCAGCAAGGACAGTCGGGGCTATCAACGGTGGTGGGTGCAGCCCATTTACTTGCCGTTGACTGGCTCGGCTGGATTTGCTATTTATATTATCATTCTTGTGTTTTTGCTTCTTGTCTGTTGTGCATGATTTGTATTTGATATACAAGAACGGGAATCAGAGAAATCAAAGCAAGCACACCAAAACAATCGAATGATTTATAACTGCAAATATTGCAAACATAAGCAGTATCAACAACCATGGATTACGCAGATTTCTGTAATAGTTTTCCTTGTCCTCATAGGAAGTATGAAGTTCAAACGGCTTTCCATCATTCTCTTTTTCTACAATCAACAATTCACGGTTGAAGGTTGTAGTGTTGGTCGCAATGCGTCCGCCTTTTTCAGCCCATGGACGCCAACGCACCTTACCGACAGAATAGTTAAGATTGATATTTTTGAAAAATACCTTATAGCCCATATCTTCCAAAAAGAGGGAATAGTCTTTTGCATTCTCTTTCGATTTTTCTCCGATAAATTCTACACAGTATTTTACTTCATTAGGTTTACATTCTTCAAACTCATATAACATTTTCCCCGCTCGAATAAGACGATAGCCCTTCTCCGACATTTTATTCAGCCAATTCGCCTGTGCATTCAACAGACCACCAAAAAAATGATAACATTTTTTTCTCATACTGTACCTCCAATAATTCCACTTGCAACCTCTACAAGTTCATTAAGCCTTACAAGTTCTTTTTTCGCAACTTCTTTTCCCAGTGAGGTAATGATGTATTCTTTTTTTCTACCTTCACAATCTCCGCAAGGCTTAATCCATTTCTTTTCCTGCAAAGAGTTTAGCGCACCATACAAAGTGCCTGCTCCCAATGAAAGCCGCCCACCTGTTTTTTCTTCGATAAATTGCATGACAGCATATCCATGTTTTGGAGCATAGAGAGAAAGTAAAATGTAAAATGTCACTTCTGTAAGCGCACCACCTTTCATATTATCACGCATTGTTTATCCTCCTTGTTACGGTTACTGTAATAAATATATCACTAACCGTAATAGAAGTCAACAGCGTTCAAAGAAATTTGGAAATATGAAAATGAAGCAGCAACATCTTGGTGTTACTGCTCCATTCTTATACGGTATAGCGGTAGCCTTGGCTGCCTTTGTCTTGGTTTAGCTTCTTTACCGCACATGAGCATTGGCGCCGGGGTTGTCGTTGCCGTAACCTTCCAGCAGGTTGATAACGCCCCAGATACCGAGACCGGCACCGAGCGCGATAACGAGGGTCTGAAGAACGGTGATTGCCTGTTCAAAAAATGCCATATAGTTTGTTAGCCGGAATCTGATTAAAAAATAGGTTTGTCATGTTTCATAGGCATACAAAAGCCGGAACAATCTGCCGCCCGGTTTCCGGGGGCATGATTCCGGCTGTCCTCCTTTTTCATTATTTTTTCTCGCGATTGTCCGCTTTGTACGCCAATGGCCCATAGAGGGCAGGTGCGGCGAATAGATAAGATCACTCCCTTCTAAAGCGGAACGAAATTAAGCGCCCTTTGTGTCTACTTCATATACATCGCAGACCTCATTGGGCTTGAGTTTCAGCCTTGCAGACAAGAATGCTTCAATGTCAAAAGCGTTCTTATCATCCGCGTCGGCAGTGTACTTGAAATTGGGGTGCTTGGTGATGTCGTACTTATCCGAAAGGAAAGGACGCACACCGCGCAGCTGGAGGATACACTTGCCTCCATCCATAACAGCAAGCTCATCCTGGCTCATCAGCTCTTTCCCCAATTTTTGATAGTTGAGTGAATGGGAGGTTTCCCTCCCACGGCTCTCTCCGGTGTTGTAGGTGTCGATGGTTTCCTTGCCCAGCACGGCAGCCAGCTCTTTGAGGGTAGTCGGCTCTTTACCGCCCAGGAAGATGGATGTATCCATGTTACCGATGATGGTATCTGCGTTATCCTTATAGATCGCCTTGAGCTGACTCTGTGCCTGCAACACCAGACAGGCAGAGATTTCACGGCTTCGGATGGTGGCCACCAGCTTTTCCAGTTTCGGAATCTGCCCGATGTTAGCACACTCATCAATCAAACAGCGCACATGAACCGGAAGCCTGCCGCCATACACATCGTCGGCTTTTTCGCAGAGCAGATTGAAAAGCTGGGTATAACACATGGAGATCAGGAAGTTAAAGCTGTCATCCGTATCACTCATAATGAGGAACAGAGCAGTTTTCCTGTCTCCCAGAGTATCCAGCTCCAGCTCATCATAAGCCGTGACCTCACGCAACTCTGCAATGTCGAACACGGCAAGGCGAGCGCCGCAGGAAATCAAAATCGACTTGGCTGTTTTTCCAGCGGCCAGCTTATATTTCTTATACTGGCGCACCGCAAAGTGGTTTGGCTTTTCGGCTTCCAGTGCATCAAACATCAGGTCTACGGGGTTTTTGAACTCCTCGTCATCCTCACGGACTTCCATGGCGTTGATGAACTCAATGAGGGTGGAGAAGTTTTGTTCCTCCACCGGAGCCTCATAATGGATATAGCCAATGAGCGCACAATAGAGAAGCGTTTCTGCCTTGACCCAGAAATCGTCTCCGGCCTTGCCTTCGCCTTTGGTATTGGCGATCAGCGTCGTGACCAGCTTCAATATGTCCTTTTCGCTATGGATATAGGCGAAAGGGTTATAGTGCATGGATTTCTTGAAGTTGATGGTATTGAGGACCTTGATCCGGTAAGGCTCATAAATGACCTTGCCGTGCTTATCCTTCATGGGCTTTCCGTCCTTTCCCAGTTTGGGTGCGCCCCTTTGGAGCATTTTCCCGCACTCCACCAAAATGGTTCCCTTTGGGTCTGTGACCACATAAGAACTGTGCATCTGCATCAGATTTGGTTTGAGCCAGAAGCGGGTCTTACCGGAACCGGAGCCGCCGATCACCAGCACATTTTTGTTTCTGGCGGTCTTTGGGTCCTTGGGGCGGCTGTTCATGGTCAGGCTTTCGGTTTTTGTGAGAATGACATTGTTCTGGAACACCGGGTCGATGTAGGGAGCAATATCCTCACGGGTTCCCCAACGGGCAGAACCATACTCCATGCCGTGACGGTACTTCTTGGCGTTTTTACTTTTGAGATACACCGCCAGACGCAGGCCAGCACCGCAGCACAGCCCCACCAGCAGATCCAGCGGGTGCAGGCTGGGCCAGAAGCTTTGCAGCGCCCCAGGCAGGACAGCAAACAGAGAAAGGAATTTCTCTGAAGCATTTGCCCCCTGAGCCAGTCGCCATGCCTCCCCGAAGTTGGTAGTAAACAGCCCCATCAGGAGATAGGGCAGGTTCAGCAAAACGAGCTTTTTGATGTCAAACTGCTTTTTCATCGTTCCAGCTCCTTTCGCTTGGTGCGGTCCACCACGGCATTTTTGACCATCTCTTTGAACTGACTGAGTTTTGCCAGCACAGACGGGCGTTCTGTTTTCTCGGCCTTCTTGACCTTTTTGCTGGTGTACTCGGTAAATGCAGCGGTCAGCGCATCGGCGTCACGGCCTTTGAAAAAGATCAGGTACTTGGGTGGGGAGCTACTGCGGTCTTTCTTCACCGCATAGTCCACACCATATTTCCGGGCGATCTTCTCAAATTCCTTGATGGAAGGGTCTGTGATCTCGATATTGGAGATCCCCTGATTCTGACCAATGAGCTGCTTGACGGTCTGTTTTCCGTGGGGTGTCACAGGAGCGTCACGGCTTCTTTGCTTTTGCAGCTTCTTTTCCTTGCAGTGGGCCATGTACTTGCTGATGGCGGCTTTGAGCAGCCTGCCGGTGAACTTTGTTCCACTGACAACCAGCGTTAAAGTTCTGTTTTCCACTTCTTCCTGCATTTTCATCGCCTCCTTTCCACAAAATGTGCAGGGGTGGTGCATTTTCTTCTAAGGCGGGACCACCAGCCGCCGGAGAAAATATTTCTTCATCGCTCCATCCCGCGGCTCTTTTTCTTTACCGGCTTCTTATCCGGCAAATTCCACTCTTCCCGAAACTCTGCCACACCTTTGGGATCAAATACCTTCAACTTCTCCAGATCAAAGGCAACGGCAGAATATTTTCCATAACCGGACTGCACCTGATAGGGAAGCACCTTCCCCAATTTGTTCTCTTTGATGAATCGCAGCAGGTCCTTGCTGATGTCACCGGAAATAAACGCCTCTCCGGGGTCCAGGGAATATCCCGGTAGGTTCACCGTCATATCTGCAAACGGTTCTGCTCCATCTTCTGTATGGGTAATCATGCCGATATAAAGCCGCTGATTATTCGCATACATCCCAAGTTGCAGCGATATGGTTTCTTCCCCATATTCCCACTTGAAGGGGACTTTCTTTTCCTCATTCATATCAGATTCCTCCTATCGTATCTGTTCTTTGTGGTCATAAAACAAATCTCCATTTCTGACCTTTGCATGGCTGAGAATCTTGATCTGCCCCTTTGCCTGACTGTCCAGAGCTTTTTCATAGCCTATATCTGACAAAAACAGGCGGGTTCGTTCTCCTTTCCAGCCCACCGGGGAGTCATTCGTCAGCACATCAAAAATAATCATGTGCCGGGTGTTCTCCGCAAATCGCTGAAGATCCATGTAGTCATGGCCGTGATAGTTCTGCGCCCCGGCTTTCTGACGCATTTCCTCCATCAGCTGACCGATTGTTTTTCCTTCCTGCATAAAACCCACTTCCTTTCTGTTCTTATAAGACCAGCAAGATCATCTCCCGCAGCTGAGCAAAATAGAGCTTGCCCTGGGGCGTGACCAGCGTGTAGGAACCGGTATGACCGTGGTTGCAGTAGTCTTTGACGCAAAACAGCCCTGCATTTTTCACATTGGCATAAGGCAGCACATTGCCGGATGCCGTGCGGTACACAAACCGCCGTTCTATCAGAAACCGAACAAACCGGCGCTCCGGGACATCCAACTCTTTGGCGGTAGTCCTGAGATTGGTGCTGTGCTTTAAGTCGATGAACAGGTCATAGAAAGCGGCTTTGCCTCCAGCTGTGCATTTTCCTTACGCAGAGAAATATTCGCTTCACGCTCAGCCAACAAGTCTGAGCAGAGCTTCATCAGAGCCTCCGGGGAAGTGGCAACCTCCCACAGCTTCTCTTTTGTGAGATAGGCCCCGTGCTTACGAATAGTAGGCAAGACCTCATCGAATACCCACTGTTCAAACCGCTCTGCCGATGGCAATTTGCTGTGAACGATTAGGCGGTACAAATCGCCTTCTGGGATAAAAGTCATACTGATTTTGCGGTCGAGGCTTTGTGGGTGAGGTGCGTCGCGTTTCACGACATACCTACAATGGCGGATAATTGCATCGCGGGGATTACTGTACCCCAGCGCAGCAGCCACATCCGTTCCGCTGAACAAGTATTTGCCGTTTTCCTCAATGACACGGATACTGCCAAACTCCGGGTTTTTGAAAATTTCCATCTGGTTCATGTCGTGCCTCCTTTGGCATGATAAAAGGCGGCCTTTACCAGCGCCTGCGTGCATATCGTGATTGACCAGTGAAGTGTAGTGGTTATTCATGGTGGTAGGCGCATTGAACAGCACCGCAAGCAGGTACTGCTTCATGTTGCGTACCTGGGTGGTATTCTTTTGCAGACAGTCCATGACAAACTCGATGTGGGAGCTGTCCAGTTTCAAAAAACGGGAACGCACGATCTCGTGAGGGAAGTCTGCCCCAGAGATCCGGGTGGCCTTTCGTTTGGCACAGACCATTTCGACCAACAGCTCTACGATCTCATTCAGGTCATCCAGGTAGAGAGGATAACGCTGCTTCAAGCAGTCATACTCGATATTCTCCAAAATCAACTCCCGATAATTTTCTATCTCTGTGACAGACATCGCATCCCTTCCTTTCCGTTCCGGCAGCTGTGCTGCCGCTGGCTCCCGGAAGGGAATGGAATCGGTACTTGCTCCCTGAGTAATTGATTTTTGAGTATTTGATTTCTCTATATTTAATTCTGCGGGCTTTTCCGTATCCGGTTTTACCATATCCGGGTTTTCCGTATCTGGTGAAGCCGTATCCGGCTGGGACATATCTGGCTGGGGCTGTTCATAGATGACATACTCGGTATCTGTGATCCGCCCACTTTTATCGCGTCTCTGATGGCGCACGATATATCCGGCTCCTTCCAGTTCACGCAGGGCAGCACCGATGGCATCCACGCCCTCCTTACAGATCTTTGCAAGGCCACGGGTGGTGTAGTTCCAGTCCTCTGGCAAAGACAGCATCATGGAAAGCAGCCCCTTGGCTTTTAACGACAGGTTTGCATTTCGTAAATGATGATTGCTCATCACGGTATAATCACGGGTCCGTTCAATGCGAAAAACGGCCATCGACCTCACTCCTTCCGAATTTTGGGTACAAAAAAACCGCAATCCTCATTTCAAAAAATTGCGGTGTTTAGCGCTTTTCAAATTTTCTTGCATAGAACCAAAACAGCGGCTTTTGAAGACGCGCCTCTGTAAATGGCTCCTCCTGGGCGAAAGGAAGTGTTTGCATCACGCGGTCAATATCCGTTGTATCCATGTCATGCTGAGATTTGCAATCTTCCCGGATTGCTTCTTGAATTTCCTTTACCGTACACATAGTCATTCCTTTCCTTTCGTTGTATGGGTTTATGAGCAGCGGCGTTTTCCCGGTTTGAAATCGAGGATATGTCCCTCAATCACACGAGCGTAACGCTTGATCTTGATCTCCCGGCGCTGCTGGCTTTGCAGAGCGGCCTGATACCCGTCCTCGGTCAAAAACAGCCGCATTTCCTCTCCGGGACTGCCGTAAGCTGCGCTGGGACGCAGGACGGAAAACTCAATCATCCAGCGTGTGTCATCCCAAAACCTCTCTACGGCGAGAATGTTGTGTCCTTTCAGCTCACGGGCTGAAATATCCCTCATAGGCGGCTCCTTTCATCGTTCCTGGTCTCTCTGACGCTTTTTCTGCCATGCCTCCAGCAACTTGATGATGGTTTCCTGCATCCGCTGGGGCGTATAGCTTTTAGGGAAATACTTCCGCAAGGTGTCAGAGGTAAATGTCACTCGGTCCAGATCGCTTTTCTTTTCCTCACCCATGATGACACGCATCATATCGAGGGTCAGATGCCCCTCCTGACTGTATTTCTTGAGCCGCTGGGCTTGAGAAAGAGAAGGGGTAGCCTGTTCGCTGTCCATCGCGTCCAGCAGGTCTACCTGTTCTTCCTTTTTGAGAAAGGACAGCTCATAGGCAGGGTTCAGGGCAATCTTCTTTTCATCTACCATATCCAGCAGTTCGGGGATAAGCTCCGTCAGGCGGATAAATCTCTGAATTTGATTTTTACTCTGCCCAACCTGTTCAGCTAAAACATCTCTGGATTTCCTACCATCGGACTTGTGCCCAAGTTGGGCACAAGTTAAATCCACTCGCTCTCCCTGATGTTTCATGGCGTCCAGCTTCATCTTGTAGGCAAATGCTCTTTCACTGGGGAGCAAGCTTTCTCGCTGCAAGTTGCTGTCAACCATAATGATCGTGGCGGCATCATCATCCAAATCCCGAACAATGACCGGCATAGTCTCCTTTTCTGCCAGCTCACTGGCCCTGTGCCGCCTGTGTCCGGCTACCAGCTCATAACCGCCCTCCGGGTCTGGTCGGGCAATCGCCGGAACCAGAACGCCATACTGCTTGATACTGTCAGCGGTCTCCATCATGGCTTCGTCATCCTTGACTTTGAATGGGTGGTTCTTAAAGGGATGCAGTTCAGACAGCGGAATCTCCTGAATCTTTTCCAGCTTTGCATCCTGACGGACTTCTTCGGTGGAGAACAGATCATCTACCGAGGCCAGCTCTATTTTTTTCGCGCTGCTTTTCAAGTTTCAACACCTCCTTCGTCAGATTTCGATACCCCTCTGCCACTTTGCCGCCAGGGTCATAGGCGAAAATACTTTTTCCCTCTGCACTGATTTCCTTTGCCCGGACAGAATGGGGGATCTCTGTGCCGAATACTTTGATCTTGCTGCCATAGGTTTCCCGCAGGAGCGCGGAAATCTCTTTGGCAAAGTTGGTTCGGCTGTCCACCATCGTCAGCAGGATACCGTCTATCTGGAGCTTGGGGTTGATTTGCCTCTTTACCTTGTTTACCGTGGAGAGCAGCTGTTCCAGTCCTTTGGCGGGCAGATACTCTGCCTGAACGGGAATTATGATCCTGTTCGCAGCCGCCAGCGCATTGACCGTAAGCATCCCCAACGAGGGCTGACAGTCAATCAGGATATGGGAATATTGTCCCTTCAGTGTGTCCAGATATTGCCGTAAAATCGTTTCACGGCTCATGGCGTTTACCAAAGAAACCTCCATACCGGAAAGCTGAATATCCGCAGGCATCAGGTCAACGCCTTCTGCATGATGCAGAATACCTTCTCCGGGGCGTATAGGCTGATCCATCAGAATTTTGCCCATTGCATCCGACAGTGTAAATGGCAGCTTGTCCGGTTGCGGATTTCCCAAGCTGATTGTCAGGCTTCCTTGCGGGTCCCCGTCAATCAGAAGCACTTTCTTTCCGGCCTGTGCCAGACCTATTCCCAAGTTCGCACAGGTTGTTGTTTTGCCAACGCCGCCTTTCTGGTTGGCGATGGCGATGATTTGCGTGTTCAAATAAACCTCCTCCTTCTACAAAAAATATCCCTATTCCGAAAAATAGGGATGAAAAAAGCCGCTTACTCAAATAAATGAATAAACGGCTATGTAAGAAATATTCGATTGTAAGTAAAGTTTTATATCACTGCAAAATAACGAAGTGCATCTTTGATTGCTTCTACCTTTTCTGGTGTCGGATGTTTCCTCGGCTGTTTCAATTCTTCTACCGCATTAGGAGCATCATACATCGGCAATCCCAAATTTCGCTTTACCTCTGCGATATATGCGGTATGTACCTTGAAGCTGTATTTCGCTTCTATGTACTCCTTAATCATTTTGTAGGTCACTTTTTCTTTGGGCTTGTACGCTTCGGCTCTTTTAGCAATACTATCTACCGGAATCTTGCCCTCGCCCTCTCCAAACTCCACATCAATGTGGATATAACTGTCGGCTTTTTTGTGGGACAAAAGAACTACCGTCTCCACATGCCCGGTCGCCGGAAACATATCCACCGGCCAGGCGCCTTCAGCCCGGTATCCCATCTTCTTAAACACGCCCAAATCTCTCGCCAGAGTATCCGGTCCGCAGGACACATAGATCACGGTCTTTGCTTTCACTGCTGCCACTGCCTTAATGAATGCCTCTGTGCTTCCAGCTCTTGGCGGGTCCATCAGGACGACATCCACGCTATCGCCGGATGCGGCCATCTGCATCATGAATTCGGTTGCGTCGTTGCAGAAGAAACGGATGTTCTTGACATCGTTGCATTTTGCGTTCTGGATGGCATCGCGCACAGCATCGGCATTTAACTCGACACCGATGACTTCTTTTGCTTTGGATGCGGCGATGATTCCGATGGTTCCGATTCCGCAGTAAGCATCCAGCACGCGCTCGTTTCCGGTCAAATCAGCCAGTTCAATGGCTTTGCCGTACAGATACTCGGTCTGCACCGGGTTTACCTGATAGAAGGATTTCGGGGAGATGCGGAATTTGCAGCCGCACAGCTCGTCTTCAATAAATCCTTTCCCGTACAGTACGTGTTCTTTGTCTCCCAGTACCATGCTGGTGCCGCGGTTGTTGATGTTCTGGACAATGGTGGTGATCTCCGGGTGTTTCTGGCGCAGGGCTTTGACAAAGTTATTCTTGGACGGGAATACCGGGGATGCGGTGACCAGAACAACCATGATCTGACCGCTGGTAAAGCCGCGGCGAATCAGCGCATGGCGCAGCAGGCCATAACCGGTGTCTTCGTCGTATGTATGAATCTTGAAGGATTTCAGCATGCCGCGGATCGTACCAATGATCTCGTCTGCTTTCTTGTCTTCGATCATGCAGGTCTCTACCGGCACGATGTTGTGGGTTTTCTCTTCGTAGACACCGGAAATGGCTTCTCCCTTGCGGTAACCAAATACTGCATGGACTTTGTTGCGGTAATGGAATGGATCATCCATGCCTTTGATGCCGTGTACTTTACAATAATTTCCGAGAAGCTTCTGCATCTGGCTCTGTTTCATCTGGAGCTGCTCTTTGTAAGGCATGTCCAGATACTGACAGCCGCCGCAGCGATGAGCAACCGGACAAAGCCCCTTTTTCTTTGCCTGCTGCGTCTTTTCTGCCGCCCGCTTCTGCTCTGCCGGTGTCTGTGCCTGTGCTTTTGCGTTTTTCTGAAAAGCTCCTGATTTCTGCTTCGAATCTGTACCTATTCCAAAATTTTTATCGTTCTTTCCAACAAATTTCCCAGTGTTTTTCTGAACAAATTTGCGCTCAGATTTTCTATCATTTTCGCGGCCGAACTCCTGTGCAGATGCCTGCGTTCCTCTTTTTCCAAGCTTTGCTCCTTTTTTTACATCGGTTTTTCCATTCCGATTCCGGTCATCTTCCCGATGAAGGCCCTCAGAAAAATTCCTGAAACCTTTCTTTTCGAAATTTTTCCCTATCTTCTCGCCTTTCTTCTCCCCAGCACCTCTTGCCGGTTTCTCTCCTACCCACTCCTCAAATTTCTCATCCAGACTCCAGCTCTGATTTCTGGCAACTGGCTTTTTCTTCCCTGTTTCTTTTTTTATATTTCTATCCTGTTTCATACTATTCAAATCCTTGCCTTTTTCATCAATTTTTATATAATGATACCAGAGTCAAAAGGATTTTGAACCTTGAGACCCGCCAAAAACATGAATCATTACCTACATTACAACATACTTTCAGGAGGATACCCCATGGATAACACAGCTGATAACAACATACAAGCCGGTGCAGCTTGCACCGGCGAGGATTCTTTCTATATCGATCCGGTTCTCTACACCGGGCGCCCGGAAAACTGTTCTGGACGGCTGGAAAAGGAGATCCGCACTTATGACCTTCTGGATGAACTCCAGATTCCTTATTGGCGTCTTGACCACGATGCCACCGCCATGATCGATGCCTGCCATGACGTGGATGTCCGGCTGGATATCGAGATCTGCAAAAATCTGTTCCTGTGCAATGCCCAGAAGACCCAGTTTTATCTGCTCATGATGCCGGGGCACAAGAAGTTTAAAACAGCAAAGCTTCCAAACAGATCGGAAGTGCCCGCCTTTCCTTTGCAACACCTGATTTCATGGAAGAATTTCTGGATATCACGCCGGGCTCCGTCAGTGTACTTGGCCTCATGAATGACCATGACAACCGGGTGCGTCTTCTCATTGATCAGGATGTGATCGATCACCACACCTTCATCGGGTGTCATCCGTGCATCAACACTTCGAGCCTGAAACTCTACACCAAGGACATTCTGGAGAAGTTTCTTCCAGCGGTCCACCACGACTACACTGTCGTTCATCTTCCCTGGGAGGACTGATCTGGTTCCATGGAAAACAACCACAGACGAATGACCAAATCCTGCCTGACCAGGTTCCAGCTCCATACAGCCCAAGGACCAGGCCTGTGCAACTCAGTCCCATGTTCACGGCCACACAGCCGGCTGCCTGACCGACTGCCCTGCCATGGAACCATTCCTTTGATTCTTATTTCTTCAGCGGTCTGGTGACTTCTTTCAGCCAGGCCGCTTCTTCCTCGGTTAAATGCGGCGCGATCTTTTCATATACCTGTGCATGGTATTCATTCAGCCATGCTACATCCTGTTCTTCCATCAGAGAAACATCCACCGGCTCTAAGTCGATCGGTACATAAGTCAGATATTCAAAGCTTAAGAACTGACCATACTCGGTCTTTTCATCCTTCTTGCAGTATACCAGGTTCTCGGTGCGGATTCCGTGACTTCCTTCGATGTAAAGGCCCGGCTCATCGGAACATACCATGCCAGGCATGAACGGTGCGCTGTCCTGACGCTCCGGAACTACCCGGTAGCGGATGCCGATCGGGCGCTCATGCACGTTCAGCAAATAACCTACCCCGTGTCCGGTTCCGTGATTGAAATCCAGTCCACGTTTCCAGAGTGGCTCTCTCGCTACATAATCCAGACTCAGACCGCTGCAGCCCTGCATGAATTTCACATGTCCCAGACGCAGCATACTCATCAGCACCAGCGTGTAATGCTCTTTTTCTTCTTCGGTTACCGGTCCTAATGCAATGGTCCGGGTGATGTCCGTGGTTCCCTCATAATACTGTCCGCCGGAATCCACCAGATACAAGCCTCTTGCCTGCAGGCTCGCGCAGTGTTCCGGAACCGCTTGGTAATGGCAAAGTGCCGCATTTTCCCCATACGCGGAGATGGTGGTAAAGCTGATATCCAGCGCTCCATGGTCCCGGCGCATCTGATCCAGATGATCGGCCACGCTGCACTCATCCATTGGAATCTTTCCGATATTTTTCTTTAACCAATAAATGTATTTGGTCATGACCACACCGTCGGTGATGTGGGCTTTTTTCATATTTTCAATTTCAGTCTCATTCTTCTGTGACTTGGCATAGACAGTCGGGTTCATCTGGTCGATGATCTGGTTCTGCCCTGCACACTCTCGTAAATCGCATAGTTGACACGGCTCTTTTCCAACAGGATGCGGTGTCCCTTCAGTTCCTTTACATCTACGTAAATGTCATTGTATGGGTGCACAGTAACACCCAGGGCTTTCAGATAGTCCTGTACCTCACCGGAAAGCACCTGCGCATTTACATAGAAGCTTAAGGTTTCCTCCGTCACCAGCAGGTAAGACAGTACAACCGGATTACACGGAATGTCATTTCCGCGGATGTTTAACAGCCAGACAATATCATCCAGCGTGGTAAGGATGTGCACATCTGCATATGCCTTCTTCATCGCTTTTCTTACCTGTGCAATCTTCCCAGATGCAGACTGGCCTGCGTATTTTTCTTTCAGGATCCAGACTGGATTTGCAGAAAGCTCCGGGCGGTCCTCCCAGATTTCGCCGATCAGGTCGTGATCCGGGCAAATCGTAACCTGCTTGCGGGCAAGACGCTCTTTTAAGCCTTCGCCAGTCTTACTGTTGATGACGCGGCCATCAAAGCCAAGCACACCGCGCTCCGGCATATGCTCCTCCAGATACTGTTCTACCGTCGGCACACCAGGCTGGCCCATCTTCATCAGCTCCACACCGCTGTCTTTTAACTCACCGGCTGCCTGCACAAAATAGCGGCCGTCCGTCCAGAGGCCTGCCCAGTCTTTCGTGATCAGTGCCACACCAGCGGAACCGGTAAATCCGGTGATATATTTTCTGCACGCGAAGTGCTCTCCCACGTACTCCGACTCGTGAAAATCTGCTGTCGGTACAAAATATGCATCCATATGATAGGTCTCCATCAAATTGCGGAGACATGCGATTCTGTTAATGATCCCGTTCATGCTACTATCCTCTTTTTCTTCTTTTTTATGCTCTTGGAATTGCTTCATCGCCTGCCGCAGCTTTGCCTCTTCTCTGATTTTTCCGGTCCTCTGCCGCGCCATAGCTTTCGCAATTTTCATTCTTAATTTTTCCGCATAGCATCCTCAATAGCCGCCGCAATGCCCTCACTGTAGGTCGGGTGGGCACGCATAGCCAGGGAAAGCTGCTCAGCTGTCAGTCCATTAGCGATTGCCGTTGCCATCTCACCGATCATGTCCGTGGCACGCGGGCACATCATCTGCGCTCCCACAATGGTATTGGAGTACGCCTCAAATATCAGGCGGATAAAGCCGTGTTCTTCCCGCGTGATGATGGATTTTCCATTCTCTCCCATATCGTAAACGCCGCAGCGTACCTTCATGCCAAGCTCGCCGGCCCGCGCCTCGGTGATTCCGACCGTTGCAATTTCCGGCTCCGTATAAATGCAGCTCGGCACGATCGGAAGCGAAACAAACATGCCGTTTGGCACAGCCTCCAGACGGATGGTGTGCGGCTTTCCGGCCAGGTTTTCAATCACATAGGTTGCCTGCGCCATAGCTACGTGCGCCAGCTGGGTTTTTGCAGAAACATCGCCGATGGCATAAATGCCGGGCTCGCTCGTCTGGAAATCTGCATCGACTACTGGTCTTCCCTTCTCCATCTGCAGCGTCATGTCTTCGCCAAGAAGGCCATCCGTATACGGAGTTCTTCCTACCGCTACCACGACCTGGTTGGTCTTGATCTGGGTAATCTCATTCGTAGCAAGGTCACGCACCGTACAGACCAGGCTGTCTTCCTTGCGGATTTCCTCCACCATGGCATTGCAGTAAACGGTAATGCCCTTATCGGCCAGCTGCTCTTTCAATGCCTCGGAGACCTCTTCATCCATCGGTCCCAGCAGATGCGGACCCTTCTCTACGATAGTCACCTTTGAGCAGAGCGCCTGGAAGATCGTGGCAAACTCCACACCGATGACACCGCCGCCCATGATCACGATGCGGTCGTAGTTCCAGGTTGGCACAGCCAGCAGGCGGTCACTGTTGATGACGCCAGGAAGGTCGATTCCCGGAATTTTCGGCATTACCGGCTTTGCGCCGGTGGCAATGATGATGTTTTTCGCCCGGAGATATTCTTTTCCGTTCTCTCCCACCACCTCAATGGTCTTTTCGCGGCGGATGGTTGCTTTTCCCTTGATAAACGTAATATCATTTTTATCGAATAATTTCTGGATCTCGTCCCGGTAGCGGCGCACAGAGCGCTTCTTGTAATCCTGCATTTTTGCGAAATCAAAGGAAATAAAATCGGTCGACACCCCGAATTCATCGCTATGCTGCATCATGGAAAAAATATTAGACGCATGCAATAATGCCTTCGTCGGGATGCAGCCGCGGTTGATGCAGACACCACCAAGCTTATTTTCATCGATCACCGCTACCTTCATGCCAAAAGAGGCTCCCTTGATCGCAGCCGTATAGCCGCCCGGTCCCGCCCCGATAATCACCAGATCGTAATATGATGCCATAATTTTAAATTCCTTTCGTCTGTATCGTTAGATGTATATCATGGAATATTTGTTTTTTAGCAAAAAAAGTGAATGACTCATCCCTGTCTCATTCTCAAAAAAGATGCAGTGCCTCACATGCTTTATAGACTCCGTCTTTTGCAATATCGTCCGTGACATAATCTGCTGCCGCTTTCAGCTGCGGATGGGCATTGCCCATGGCTACACCGATCCCGGCAGTCGTCACAATCTCATAATCATTCATGCTGTCGCCAAATGCGATGGTCTGCGCAAGCGGTATCTTCCACAGCTTGCAAAGACGCTTGAGTCCTTCTGCCTTAGAAGCATCCTTCTCGATGATATCTGCCCCCTCCCGGCTGGAAAACATGGGAAGCTTGAGCATTGGGAATGCCTCCTCCACTTCCTTTGTACCGGGTTCATGCCCGATATAAGCCAGAGTCCGCACCGGCATGTCCAGAAGCTTCCACGGGTCGCGGAATTTCCGGTCCGACATGTTCCAGCGCACCATATCGTGGCGGGTTACACACCAGGGATTGATAAAATAATCGGTATCTCCGACCGTCATTCCAATGGCATAGTCCTTATCCTCTGCAAAATGCAGCAGTTCTTCCACCAACTCCCGCTTCATACAATGTTCATAGATCAGTTCCGCTCCGACCGTGATCTTGTTGCCATTTAGATGGATGATGGCATCCGGTTTCACCTGGTCAGCAAGTCCTTCACTGAACTTGGCATCCATGTCGCGTCCGGTAGCAATGACGATATAGTAGTGTTCATGCAGCCGGTCCAGCGCCTTAATGGCACTGTCCGGAATTTTATAATCTGCATGGTTCAAAAGCGTCATGTCCATGTCAAAGCTGACAATTCCCTTCATAGCAATTCTCCGTTTTCTTTCTGTGATCGCAGTTCCTTTATTTGGGAAGCCACCCGTAATACTAGTATCCATGATAGCAAAGTACGGGGGGACTGTAAAGTGAAATAAAAGAAACTAACAAGCAAAAAAGCACGGAAACCCCCTGCGGCTGCATAGGCTCTCCGTGCTTAGATTCCAATAGTTAATCGGGGCAACAGGATTTGAACCTGCGACCTCTCGGCCCCCAGCCGAGCGCGCTACCAAGCTACGCCATACCCCGATCGAACTATAATAGTATAGCAAAAATTCTCAGATTTGAAAAGCATTTTCTGAAATGTTTTCCCGATGTTTTCTGTCAGATTCTTTTTGCTTTTAAGCTCCAGTCTCTACACCCTTACACCGTCTCTCCTCCAGTCACCCTCCTGATATGGATTGCCAGAAACCCCGTTTCTTCCCGCGCAAACTCCAGCTTTAATTTCTGTTCCAGCTTTCGCAGGATCTGCTCTGCCAGTTCGTATTCTTTCGGGAAATTTTCCCTGGCATAAGATTCCAGATCTAAGTCGGTGCGTTCGCCTTTGCGGGCACGGGCCAGCATATAACGGACATGACTCATCAGCCGGTTGTAACCAAGCGAGCTGTAAGGCAGTTTCTTTCCGGTGCTTTCCTCGATCATGGACATACAGGCATTGACAAGACGCGCTGTTTCCAGCGAATCCGCTACATTTTCCTGTGCCAGCCCGGCATGGATATGCAAAGCGATGTAACCGGCCTCATCTTCTCCAAGTTGGATTCCTGTCATCTTTTTTAAGATTACGCATCCTTTTTTCGCAGCCTCATACTCTTCCTCGAATAATGCTGCGATATCCGCTTTAAATGGATTTGGAATTTCCTTTTGTTCCTTCGCCCGCGCTGCTGCCATGGCGATATGATCCGCCATGGGGATCAGAATATCATGCTGCAAAACTCCCATCGCCTCTTCTGCAAGCTCTATGATTTTCCCCGCTGCTTCTATATAAACCGGGTCAATTCCATTTACCCTGGTCAGAGCAGATGTTTTCTCATTGACCATTTCATAGCGCTTTGCCTGCGGAAGCGTCTGCATCCGCTCTCCCATCCGGTGTCCGAAGCCGACTCCGTTTCCAAGAAGAATCTGTTCCCGTCCGGTGGCATCGTCCAGAACCAGGATTCCGTTATTGTTTAATACTTTGATCACCCGATACATTCCCCTAACCTCCACGTTACCTTTTCTTCCCTTATTATACACGACAAATCCCGATTACCAAACGCTTTTTTCATGCTGTCTGGCATTTTCAAACAGCACAAAGGACGCGCCCTTCACGCGTCCTCTGTCTGTTCTATAAAAAATACTCCCTAAGTTTTATTGAATGATCATTCCTATCTGATCCAGCCGTTTCACCTGTTTTTCTCCCTCTAAGGTTAACTGCTGTCCCTCTGTCAGACCGGTAAAAATCACAATGCAGGCATCGCTCACAGCGTGCTCCCGGATATATACCGGATCGAACTCCATCAGTTTATCGCCTTTTGCAATTTTCTGTCCATCGCTCACGAAGACATGAAAGCCTTCCCCATTTAATTTTACGGTATCAACACCGATGTGAAGCAGATACTCTGTTCCGTCTGCCGCTTTCATGCCAATGGCATGCTTGCTTGGGAACACGAACATCACCTCACCGTCCTCCGGTGCCACAACCGTTCCATTCTCCGGCATGACCAGATAGCCGTCTCCCATGGCTTTGCTGGCAAATGCTTCATCCGGAGCTTCTGTGATTGGCTTTAAGATGCCTTCAAACGGAGAATACAAAACATGGCCCGGGTTTGTCTGTTCTCCGGCAGATTTTTCGGTTTCCGGCTCTATATTTTTTTCTGTCTTGCGTTCTGCATCTTCTCCATTCTTACCTGTCTCGGCAAATACGGTTTTCGTTTCTTTCCTGTGCTCATCTTTGCCAGACTCTGCAGTTACTGCTTCTGCCTCTTTCTCGTGTTCTTCTGCCAGATAAGACTCCAGCTCCGATTTGATCACGGTAACCTGCGGTCCGTAAATGATCTGGATTCCCTGACCTTTTACGATCACACCTACCGCTCCGGTGCTCTTAAGCATCTTTTCATTTACCAGAGACGGATTCTCAATGGAGCAGCGCAGTCTGGTTGCACAGCAGTCCACCGATGTGATATTCTTTCTGCCGCCCATGCCCTTTGCAATAGCTGCACTCCGGTTGTCGTTTGCTGCTGTCTGGCTCTGGCGTTCTCCCTCTTTCGCCTCGGCCTTGCGGGCATTCACATCTGCTTTCGTATAAAGCTTTGTTTCCTCGTCATCGTCCTCGCGGCCCGGGGTCTTTAAGTCAAACTTTTTGATGAGAAAGCTGAAAATGAAGTAATACAGCAGGAAATAGACGATTCCTGCCGGAATAATGCGCAGCCAGCTGGTTTTCGCATTGCCCTGCAGCACACCAAAGATCACCAGATCCAGAAGCCCTCCGGAGAAGGTAAGTCCCACCGCAATATTCAAAATGTGTGCGATCATGTAGGCACTGCCCGCCAGGATCACCTGTACTGCAAACAACATCGGTGCTACAAACAGGAAAGAAAATTCAATCGGCTCTGTAATACCGGTGAACATCGACGCAAGTGCCGCACTTAACAGAAGACCTCCTGCTGCTTTCTTCTTTTCCGGCTTTGCACAGCGGTACATAGCAAGTGCTGCTCCCGGAAGTCCGAAGATCATGAAAATGAACTCACCGGAGAAATACCGGGTTGCATCCGCACTAAAATGTGCCACGTTGGAGGATGCCAGCTGTGCAAAGAAAATGTTCTGACCGCCCTGGATCAGGTTTCCATCTACCATCATGGTACCGCCCACTGCCGTTTGCCAGAATGGCATGTAAAATACATGATGCAGACCAAACGGAATGAGCGCACGCTTAATGATGCCGAAAATCAGGGTTCCGAAATATCCGGTTCCAGTAACCAGTCCGCCCAGCGCAAAGATGCCGTTCTGGACAGCCGGCCAGATAAAATACATCAGAATGCCAACTGCAACATAAGTAACCGTGGAAATGATCGGCACAAAGCGGGATCCGCCAAAAAACGATAATGCGCTTGGCAGCTGTATTTTATAATAACGGTTATGAAGCGCCGCAACACCAAGTCCCACGATAATACCGCCAAATACACCCATCTGCAATGTCTGGATGCCGCAGACATTTGCAATGGTTCCATCTAACACGTCCGGTGCGATGGAACCGTCTGCCAGAACCTTTCCTGACAGTGAAAGCACCGCATTGATGGACGCGTGCATGACGAAAAAGGAAATCATAGCCGATAACGCGGCTACTTCCTTTTCCGCCTTTGCCATACCAATGGCAACTCCCACTGCGAAGATGATCGGCAGGTTGTCAAAAATCACATTTCCAGCCTTGCTCATGATCACAAGCAGTGCATGCAGGATCGTCCCATTTCCGAGAATTCCCTGCAGACCATAGGTTGCGATGGTCGTCTCGTTCGTAAAGGAACTTCCGATTCCAAGCAAAAGACCTGCGACCGGAAGCACCGCGATCGGAAGCATAAAGCTTCGCCCCACCCTCTGGAGCACTCCAAAAATCTTGTCCTTCATGTTCTTTCTCCTTTTTATTCCGAGTATTCAGATGCACATGGATGTTTCTTTCCGGAATTTTCTGCCGACAAACTATAGAAAAATATAGCTGCATTATCTTAAGCATACCCCAAAATCCCGGATTTCACTCTGTTTTACAGGAAATGATGCAAAACAAAAAGGCATGAATCGAAAGGACACCGTTTTGATGTCCCTTCGGTTCATGCCTGCTTTACCAGTAACACACCTGAATCTCTGTTTGTGATATTAGTATAGTTGGGGATGTGGGATCTGTCAACTAGATTTTAGTTAGATTATTATCTGCGGTATGCTTATTGATTTAGCTGCATCCGCAGCCAGAATCATTTACATCTCCCGGAAAACCCGGTCGTCCTCCTGGCCCTCCTCCTTCCCCGGGTCTTCCAGGTCTGTGGTCCTTATCCCGTCCTTCCCGGAATCCATCACGGAATCCGGCTCCATATCCTTCCCGGAATCCATCCTGGAACGCTTCTCTGGTATTTCGGTTCCATCCGCAGGAGCTTCCCCATCCCCAGTTATTCCAGCCGCAGCCATTATTGCAACTACTTCCGCAGCCGCCCCATCCATTCCATCCCCAGTCATTGCTGCATCTTCCGCAGCCATTACCGCAACCGTTATTGCATCTGCCGCAGTTGTTACCACAGTTCCCACAGCCTCCGCAGCCACAGCGGTTCCAGCCACCACAGTTGTTACCACAACGGTTATTTCCGCATCCATTCCAGTTACACATGATCAAAACTCCTTTTTTTCTTGCTTGTACTATATCTTATGAGCAGAGGGAGACAAGGGTGACAACCTCTGGGAGCGACCGTGACATGATTCTTATGCACCGCTTTTTTCTGTGGCACATAAGATGATACTAGAAACTCTGGAAAGGATTTTCATCATGGATTATTCCAATAACCGATGCGGCTGTATGCAAAGACCTCATTTGCTTCAGCCGCCTGCCGGCAATACAGAGAATGCCAGTCCTTGTTCCATGCAGCGTTCTATGCAGCCGGATATTCCTTACCAACCGCTTTCATCCGGAAATGTGAATGCGGGTTCTGGTTTTTATACAACAAGAAGAAACGACAGACCTTCCTGCCCGCTAAATCAGAGCAATGAAAGCAGACAAGTGACAGCACCGAATGCGGAAAGAGAGTGTCTACGGAATATGCCGGTCGCAATGGCGTATACACCCATGCAGCGCTGGAACCAGGTGTACGACAAAGAGCGGGGGCTTACCCGTGGGACCATTTTCCCCGAGCTTGACCTGCCGTTTGTGATGGGGAGGTGCAGATAATGGGTGCATGTAATGACCGGCTTTTGCAGAATGTATATGAAACTGGCTTCGCACTGGATGAAGCCACCTTATATCTGGATACGCATCCAAAATGCCCTATGGCCATGCAGTATTTTCAAAATGCACGGCGTATGAACGAACAGGCAATCCGTGCGTACGAAAAAGAAAATGGTCCGCTTCTGATTGCGAATGCAGATGCAGATACCTGGAACTGGGTCCAAGGACATGGCCATGGGAAGGAGGAATGCGCTGATGTGGAGATATGAAAAGAGACTGCAGTATCCGGTAAAAATTTCACAGCCGAATCCGAAGATGGCACAGTTTATCATGAGTCAATACGGTGGACCAGATGGCGAAATGGGTGCATCCATGCGTTACCTCTCCCAAAGATATGCGATGCCATATGATGTAGCAAAAGCTTCTCTAACAGATATCGGAACGGAAGAGCTTGCCCATTTGGAAATCGTAGCGGCAATTATTCATCAGCTTACACGGAATCTGACACCGCAGAAAATCGAAGAGTCTGGTTTTGGCCCTTATTATATTGACCATACAACCGGTATCTGGCCACAGGCAGCAGGTGGTGTTCCGTTTAATTCCTGTGAATTTCAATCCAAAGGAGATCCGATTACAGATCTGTTTGAAGATCTTGCTGCGGAACAAAAGGCACGCAGCACCTATGATAACATTCTTCGCGTCGTAAAAGATCCAGAAGTGTGCGATCCGATCCGCTATCTGCGTGCAAGGGAAATCGTGCATTTCCAGCGCTTTGGTGAGACGTTGCGACATGTACAGGATCAGCTGAACAGCAAAAATTTTTATGCGTTTAACCCGGCTTTTGATAAGTCTGCAAGTGCCGGAAATACTCCAGGGCAGAATTGCAGTTAAAATCACAAAAGCCACAAAATGCACACGAACGAAGAAAAACTCCAGGGGTGTCTTTTTCACCTCTGGAGTTCGCCGTTTTTCATTTCGTGTTTAGTTTCCTTTTTCGTGTTCTTTTTTCAGTTTTTCGTAACAGAATTTGATAATATCTTTTCTCGTTATGATCCCAATGAAAAGTCCCCTGTCATCTACCACCGGAACAAAATTCTGGTTCAATGCGCAGTCGATCATGTCTTCCATCCTGGATTCTGCCGTTACCGGCTTGTAATCTGCCCGCCGTGCAATGGACGCAACCGGGGCATTCTCTGCTTCTTTAAAATCCATCTGGTATTCTTTCCGGATTCCCCAGAGCAGGTCTCCTTCGGTTATGGTTCCGGCATATCTTCCGTCTTTGGATAGCAGCGGAATGGTGGAATAACGGAACCCTTCCATCTTGTCCAGTGCCTGACGCACTGTATCATCTTCATAAATGTGAGCAACCTCGCTCTTTAGAGTCAGAAAAAATAAGATATTCATTGTTCACCTCGTATTGTATTTTCACGGCACGACCCGCTCTTTGGACCAGAGTGGTTTCGTGCATCTTTCTCTTATAAAGTAAGTATAGCAAATAATTTCGACGATTCTATGAACAATTTCTAAATTCTTTCGAAACCAAACACCACGATATCTACAGTCTGAGCTGTTTTCTTCATGAAATCAGGATATCTTACGCATCCCTACTCCAGATAATCCAGCGGATCCACCGTTTTCTCTCCATGGTGCATTTCCAAAAAGACGTTGCTTCCTTCAATCGTATAGTATTTGGTTGGCTCTGCCACATAACCAAGGAGTGCCCCGGCTTCCAGGTATTCCCCCTGCACCGCGGTGATTTCTTTTAACTGGCCGCAGGTCACAGTGTAATCGTTTCCGAGATCAAGGACCACATAATCACCGATTTCCTCATTGTTTCCCACTTCCAGGACCCGGGCTGCTGCCGGAGCTTCAACCGGGGTACTGACCTCACTCTGGATCACAAGGCCCGGATTGCATTTGTACTGCTCCAGAGTCGGAAAATAGATGGTCCGGTCCATACTGTAATCCAGAAGGACATTGCCTCTGGCCGGCCACAGCATTTTACTGGTGTCCGCAAAGTCCAGCACCAACGTAGCCGCTGCAATACCACCTGCTCCAGCTTCTCTTGCTTCCGCTTCGGCATTCTCACCACTTCCATTTCCGGAAGCTACCGTACTTTGCCCGTTCGGAGTCTCTGCATTTTTCTCCGGTCCTGCTTCTTTTGCAATGTGTTCCTGCTCTGCGACCGCATTGTCCTGAGCGTTTCCGGCCTTCGCCTGCTGCATTTCTTCCTGTGTACTTTCCGGATCCGGTACTTCGGCATTGGAATTTCCTGCAAGCGGCATCTGATCGTTTGCTTCTTCTGCAAAATATTCGTCCTGCCCCTGCATATCCACATATGGCTTCTGTTCCTGTCCGTTTCCTCTCTGGATCGTAACGACACCTGCTGCGGCAACCATAGTCAGCAGGCCAAGCACCAACATGACCAGGAATAATTTATCCCGGAACATCTGATTCATTTTCTCTTTCACCGTTTATCACCTCGGTAGTAGTTTTGCCAAAGTGCCTTTTCTTATTCAGTGACCAGCGAAATATTTTTATAATAATATTTTAAAATGTCTTCAAAGCTCCATCCTTCTTCCGCCATGGCTTCTGCCCCATGCTGGCTGAGTCCATACCCGTGCCCACGCCCTTTTGTCCGAACGATGATCTGCCCCTGGGATTTCGTGTCAATCGTAAAACATGCGGATGGCAGTTCCAGCGCATACTGCACTTCATCGCCCGTATAAGTTCCCGGTCCGATTTTCATCTGGAGCACATACCCGGCATCATCGCGTTTCACAACCTGGATCTCAGAAGGCAGGCGTGCCTCATCCACTGCCTTGGAATCATTCAGTTTTCCAATCCGTGCTGCAAAATCTGATAGATTAAATGCTGTTTCACTTTCCAATGTTGCAGAATGTCTGTCCTTGTTTTTCTGCTCATCCCACCTGCTCTCTACGGACTGCAGGTATGGATAATCAGCCTCCCCGGTCCTGGTCCGCCCGGCACTGCATTCATGAAATAAAGGCAAAATGTAACGGTCATCATACTTCATAACCATTCCTGCAGTTTCTTTTGCGGCAAGCTTGCAGCGTTCCAGACTCTCTGCCAGCTGTTCCTTCTGATGCACGGTCAGTCCTGCCCCGTCAAATGCTGTCCGGTCACCCAGGTAGTCCAGGTCCAGCTCTTCCTCCTGAATTTCCTCCCGCTCTCCCATTTGACGGTATATGTAAGTTCGGGCAATCACCGCCTGGCATTTCAAAGCCTCCTGACCAAGTTCCGGACTTGCCTGGCAGACTACGACACCCGGCAGATAATCTTCCACCGAAAGATACGTCTTGATACCATAACGTTCCAGAATAACGCGGCGGCTCTGGAACATGTTCCTGCTTTCCTGCTGTGCGGCTGCCAGGGCAGATTCTCCGGAACGATTCGTATTTCCAGATATACCAAGTCTATCTGACTGGCCCGGAATCTTCTGTTCAGCTGGCAGATCTGCTGCTCCCGCCTCCACATCCCCCTGCTCGGCATTATGCGAATTTCCTGTCCAGTCCTGTCCTGCTGCATGCATGCAAAAGAAAGAAAACATCCAGGACACCATAAACAAAGCCGCAAAGATCACTCCAATTTTTCGCATAAAAAATCCCTCCAGATTATTTCTAATCTATGGAGGGATTTCTGATTTTATGCCAGATTTACAGTTCTACCTTCACCTTATCCAGATGCCAGATATCTTTTACGTACTCTTCAATGGTACGGTCGGAACTGAACTTGCCGCTGCATGCGGTATTGAGCATTGCTGCCTTTGCCCACCACTGCTCATCGCGGTATGCCTCGTCTACGCGCTTCTGTGCGTCTGCGTACATCCGGAAGTCTTTCAGGATGAAGTAGGTATCTGCACGGTCGCTGCTCAAGGTATTCAGCAGGGAGTTGTAAATATCACGGAACAGCTCTGGATCGTTCGGTGCATAGTAGCCGTTAATCAGCTGCATCAGCACGCGGCGGATATCCTGGTCGTTGTTGAAGATCTGCATCGGATCGTAGCTGTGGTCGTGCTCCATGCGGATGATATCGTCAGAGGAAGTACCGAAGATGAACGCATTTTCTGCACCAACCTCTTCCACGATCTCAACGTTTGCACCGTCCATGGTTCCCACAGTCAGGGCACCATTCAGCATGAACTTCATGTTACCGGTACCGGATGCCTCTTTACTTGCAGTAGAAATCTGCTCGCTGACATCGGCTGCCGCAAAGATGATCTCTGCGTTGGATACACGGTAATCTTCGATGAAAACAACTTTGATCTTGCCGTTGATGGACTTATCATTGTTGATCACATCTGCTACCGAGTTGATGAGCTTGATGGTCAGCTTTGCTCTCTTGTAGCCTGCTGCTGCCTTTGCACCGAAGATGAAGGTTCTCGGAACCATATCCAGGTTCGGGTTATCCTTCAGCTGGTTGTACAGATACATGACATGCAGGATGTTCATCAGCTGGCGCTTATACTCGTGCAGTCTCTTAACCTGAACATCAAAAATCGAACGCGGATCTACATCGATGCCGTTGTGCTCTTTGATGTATTTTGCCAGACGTACCTTGTTCTGGTACTTGATGTTCATAAACTCGTGCTGGCACTTCTCGTCATCCACATACAGCTTTAATTTGCTGATTACGGAAAGGTCAGTGATCCACTCGTCGCCGATCTTGTCGGTGATCCAGTCTGCCAGAAGCGGGTTTGCATGAAGCAGGAAACGTCTCTGGGTAATGCCGTTGGTCTTGTTGTTGAACTTCTGCGGCATCATCTCGTAGAAATCTTTTAACTCCTGCTTTTCCAGGATCTCGGTGTGCAGTCTTGCTACACCATTTACGGAGAAGCTGCCTGCGATTGCCATATGAGCCATCTTCACCTGACCGTCGTAGACAATGGCCATCTTCGCGATCTTCTCCTGGTTGCCCGGATATTTCTGCTGGATCTCGATGATGAAGCGGCGGTTGATCTCCTCTACGATCTGGTAGATACGCGGAAGCAGTCTGGAGAACAGTTCGATCGGCCATTTTTCCAGTGCCTCTGCCATGATGGTATGGTTGGTGTACGCACAGGTCTTGGTGGTAACATCCCATGCCTCTTCCCAGGTTAAATTGTAATCATCCAGAAGGATACGCATAAGCTCTGCAACTGCTACGGTCGGATGGGTATCGTTTAACTGGAATACGTTCTTCTCGTAGAATTTGCGGACATCATCATGCTTTTCCATGTACTTGCTTACGGCACGCTGTACACTTGCAGAAATGAAGAAGTACTGCTGTTTTAAGCGCAGCTCCTTACCTGCATAGTGGTTATCATTCGGGTAAAGCACATCACAGATGGTCTTTGCCAGGTTCTCCTGCTCCACGGCCTTCTGATAATCACCCTTATCAAAGGAATCCAGGTTGAAGGTGTTGATCGGCTGTGCATCCCAGATACGCAGGGTGTTGACTACGTTATTGCCATAGCCTACAACCGGCAGATCGTACGGAATCGCCATAACAGACTGGTAACCCTCCTGCACGAAATGCTCTCTTCCATTTTCCCATACGGTGCGCACATAACCGCCAAATCTTACCTCAGTCGCATACTCGGAACGGCGTACCTCAAACGGGTTGCCATCCTTTAACCAGTTATCCGGCACCTCGACCTGGTAACCGTTTTCAATTTTCTGTTTGAACATACCATAGTGGTAACGGATGCCGCAGCCATAAGCCGGGTATCCAAGCGTTGCAAGAGAATCCAAAAAGCATGCGGCAAGACGTCCCAGACCACCGTTTCCAAGTGCTGCATCCGGCTCCTGGTCCTCGATCACGTTTAAGTCGAAGCCAAGCTCATCTAAGACTTCCTTCACTTCGTCTCTTGCCATAATGCTGATGATGTTATTGCCCAGCGCACGTCCCATCAAAAACTCCATGGAAAGATAGTAAACGGTCTTTACATCCTTCTTCTCATATTCCTTATGGGTCGCGATCCACTCGTCGATGATGACATCCTTTACCGCATAGGCAACAGCCTGGAACACCTGGTTCGGGGTTGCCTCATCAATGGTGCGGCGGTACAGGTTCTTCACGTTATCGACAACGCTCTTTTTAAATGTTTCTTTGTCAAACCCTTTGTTTGCAATGACTTTCATACTGGATCTCCTCTCCTCAGTTGCAGTCTGCCCTTATAAACCTTTTCAGGCCAGGCATGCCAATGCTGCCGCCCATGTGCTGCACGGGTGACAGCATTGCTGTTATATGTTGCGCAAACAGGAAACACCATCGCAGCAACATCTTATACATACCTTATTTTTCGCAGCTGTCATCTGTTGCTTTTTCAACACCCAACATTCCGGTCTCACCGTTAATATTCCACTCTTTTGCGTATCCACTCATCTGTCCAAGGAAAATGTGATCGGCAAGTACTTCACCTTTAATGGTGTCTGCATATTTCTTAAAGATAGCAGCGATCTTATCGTTATTATCCTGATATACATTAATATGATCGGTAACCTCAAAACCTGCTTCTTTTCGCATGGTCTGGATCTTGCTCACAACCTCGCGGACAAAGCCCTCTTCCAGAAGTTCCGGAGTCAGGTTGGTATCCAGGGCTACGGTTACATAGTTGTCACCCTCAGATACATAGCCTTCGGTCTGTGCCATCTCAATCAGGAGGTCCTCTTCGGTCAGAACTACCGGCTCGCCGCCGAAGTCAAACTTCAGTGCGCCCTCTGCCTTTAAGGTATCCATAGCGGCATTTCCGTCGATCTCAGACAGTGCCTTGCGGATATTGCCAAGCTGCTTGCCGTACTTCGGTCCGACGGTCTTAAGCTGCGGCTTGAAGCTGTAGGAAGTGAAGTTTCTCACATCGTCTACAAATTCAACGCTCTTGACATTTAACTCGTCCTCAATGATTTCTACGTAGAAGTCAGACAGCTTGTTCTCAGCCTTGACATACATCTTACCAATCGGCTGGCGGTTCTTGATGTTTGCAGTATTTCTTGCTGCACGGCCGAATACAACAATCTTTAAGACTTCCTCCATATCGGACTCTAACTGCTTGTCGATGAGCTTTTCCTCTACAGCCGGGAAATCGCACAGATGGATACTCTCCGGAGCTGTCTTGTCGATGCTTCTTACCAGGTTCTGGTAGATGTCCTCGGTCATGAACGGAATCATCGGAGCTGCAGCCTTGGAAACCGTTACCAGAGCGGTGTACAGCGTCATGTAAGCATTGATCTTGTCCTGCTCCATGCCCTTTGCCCAGAAACGCTCACGGCTTCTTCTGACATACCAGTTACTCATGTCATCTACGAATTCCTGCAGGGCTCTTGCAGCCTCCGGGATGCGGTAGTTTGCCAGGTTATCATCCACATCTTTGACCATGGAGTTTAACTTGGATAAGAGCCACTTATCCATAACCGGCAGCTTATCGTAATCCAGTGTATACTTGGTTGCGTCGAAGTTATCGATGTTTGCGTAGAGAACAAAGAATGCATAGGTGTTCCACAGGGTACCCATGAACTTTCTCTGGCCTTCCTGCACGGCTTTTCCGTGGAAACGGTTTGGCAGCCACGGTGCGCTGTTGATGTAGAAGTACCAGCGGATCGCATCGGCACCGTAGGTCTCCAGTGCATCGAACGGGTCAACCGCATTACCCTTGGATTTACTCATCTTCTGTCCGTTCTCATCCTGAACATGACCCAGAACGATAACATTCTTGTACGGTGCTTTGTTGAAGATCAGGGTAGAGATCGCAAGCAGGGAATAGAACCAGCCACGGGTCTGGTCTACTGCCTCGGAGATGAAATCTGCCGGGAACTGCTTTTCAAACAGCTCTTTATTCTCGAATGGATAATGATGCTGTGCGAACGGCATGGAACCGGAATCAAACCAGCAGTCAATAACCTCCGGTACACGGTGCATCTGCTTGCCGCACTGCGGACAGGTGATGGTGACATCGTCGATGAATGGACGATGCAGCTCAACCTCGCCGTTTGTCTCTTTGTCCATCTCTTTTGCATATTTCTTTACAACATCTGCGTAGTTCGGGCTCATGGACTTTAACTCTGCCTGGCTTCCGATGGAATGCTGGCAGCCGCACTCACACTCCCAGATGTTAAGCGGGGTGCCCCAGTAACGGTTACGGCTAACGCCCCAGTCCTGAACGTTCTCCAGCCAGTCGCCGAAACGTCCTTTACCAATGCTCTCCGGAATCCAGTTGATGGTGTTGTTGTTGCGGATCAGGTCATCCTTTACAGCCGTCATCTTGATGAACCAGGATTCTCTTGCATAGTAGATCAGAGGTGTGTCGCATCTCCAGCAGTGCGGATAGCTGTGCTCGAAGTTCGGTGCGGAGAATAACAGTCCCTTCTCGTCTAATGCCTTTAATACCAGCGGATCGGCTTTCTTTACAAATACGCCTTCCCACGGAGTCTCTTTGGTCATCTCGCCCTTGGCATCAACCAGCTGTACGAACGGCAGGTCATATTTTCTGCCGACCTTGGAGTCGTCTTCACCGAATGCCGGTGCAATGTGTACGACACCGGTACCATCGGTCAGGGTTACGTAGTTATCGCATACAACATAGAATGCTTTCTTTTTCTGCTTCTCACAGATTGCAACTGCACAGTCAAACAGCGGCTCGTACTCTTTGTACTCTAAGTCTTTGCCCTTATAGCTCTCTAATACGGTGTACTCACCTTCAAGAACAGTATCGCAAAGTGCTTCTGCCAGGTAGTAGGTATAATCGCCGTTTTTCACCTTTACATAGGTTTCATCCGGGTTTACGCAGAGTGCCACGTTAGACGGCAGGGTCCACGGTGTGGTGGTCCATGCCAGAATGTAAGCATCCTCGCCCTTTACTTTGAAGCGGGCGATCGCGGAACGCTCTTTGACATCTTTATAGCCCTGTGCTACCTCATGGGAGGAAAGCGGGGTACCGCAGCGCGGACAGTAAGGAACGATCTTGAAACCTTTGTACAGAAGTCCCTTCTCCCAGATCTGCTTTAATGCCCACCACTCAGACTCGATGAAGTCATTGTGATAGGTAACATACGGATTGTCCATGTCTGCCCAGAAACCCACAGTGCCGGAGAATTTCTCCCACATGCCTTTGTATTTCCAGACACTCTCTTTACAGTGCTCGATGAACGGCTCCAGACCATACTGCTCGATCTGCTCTTTGCCGTCCAGGCCCAGCATCTTCTCCACCTCCAGCTCAACCGGAAGTCCGTGGGTATCCCAGCCTGCCTTACGCGGAACCATGCAGCCTTTCATGGTGCGGTAACGCGGGATCATGTCCTTGATGACACGGGTCAGTACGTGGCCGATATGAGGCTTGCCATTTGCGGTAGGCGGACCATCGTAGAAGGTGTAGGTCGGACCCTCTTTTCGGGAATCCATGCTCTTCTGGAAGATGTGCTCATCATCCCAGAACTTTTCAATTTTTTTCTCTCGCTCTACAAAATTCATATTTGTAGGTACTTTCTCATACATGCTTTTCTTTGCCTCCAATCTTTGACGCATGCAGCGGGACATCGTGTGTATAACTATCGAAATGGAATCCGGCTTGCCGGATTCCCGCGCCGAGGTGCGGCTGCTTTGCAGCCATCTGCCTCTGCACCGAGTGCGCATCCCTGCGGAGCGGCTTTTTTGTATCAGAGGATATTCCTCTGATACAAAAAAAGCCGTTCCCTGCAAACAGGAAACGACACTTCTTGCCACTTTTGACCACCTATTACTGCATACCAACATATGAGTTCCGGTTAACGGCGGAATGCCGGCGGGGCTTACTTGGAAGATTTTATTCTGACACTGTATAAGCAATTTCCGATTGTCTGCACGGTGTGCATCAGCAACCCAAAACAAATGGCAGATTTTCTGTACGTTCAGCCTGCGGCTCGGGAGTGATCTTCGACTGCTGCCTTACTTGCACCGGGCTTCCACCACCCCCGGCTCGCTCGTGCCTCCTGACCGTTGTTTATTGCTGGTCGCTTTCCGGCACCTGCGTTCTATACAGCGCTACTGTCTCCGTCATAGCCTTTTTGATATTACATTCTTTTTCATTATATTGATTTGTCTGGGAATTGTCAAGGTTTCCGCGGCCAGTCGGTTTGTTATTTTCCTGTCAATCGCATTGTTTTTTGAGAAAACTAATGGTATACTACTTATGTTTTACACAAATTTAACCGAAACCAGAAGGAGAACCGGTATGAGCGAACGTAACCTGACCCTGCTCACAGACTTTTACGAACTGACCATGATGCAGGGCTATTTTAAAGAAAAAGATGCAAACGAGACCGTCATTTTTGACGCGTTTTACAGAAACAATCCGGTAGGCTCCGGCTATTCGATCTGCGCTGGTTTGGACCAGGTGATCGACTATGTAAAGAACCTGCATTTTGAAAAAGATGACATTGATTACCTGCGCACTACCGGCATGTTTGAGGAGGATTTTCTCGAGTATCTGAGCAACTTCCATTTCAGCGGTGATATTTACGCGATCCCGGAAGGAAGCGTTATCTTCCCAAGAGAACCACTTGTAAAGATCATTGCCCCGATCATGGAAGCCCAGTTAATCGAAACTGCCCTGTTAAACATCATCAACCATCAGTCCCTGATTGCCACCAAGGCAGCACGCGTCGTCTATGCCGCACAGGGCGATGGAGTTATGGAGTTTGGTCTGCGCCGTGCACAGGGTCCGGATGCCGGTATCTATGGTGCCCGCGCTGCCATGATTGCCGGATGTATCGGTACTTCTAACGTACTCTGTGGAAAGATGTTCGATGTCCCGGTCAAGGGAACCCACGCACACAGCTGGATCATGAGCTTCCCGGACGAGCTGACCGCATTCCGCACCTACGCAAAGCTGTATCCAAATGCCTGCATCCTTCTGGTCGATACTTACGATACCTTAAATTCCGGTATTCCAAATGCCATTAAAGTCTTCACTGAGATGCGCGAAGCCGGCATTCCGTTAACCTTCTACGGAATCCGCTTAGACAGCGGTGACCTGGCTTACCTGTCCAAGAAAGCAAAGAAGATGCTCGATGCAGCCGGATTTTCCGATGCAGTCATCTCCGCTTCCAACGACTTGGACGAGACCCTGATCTCTTCCTTAAAGCTTCAGGGCGCAGCCATCAACTCCTGGGGTGTCGGCACCAACCTGATCACCTCCAAAGACTGCCCATCCTTCGGCGGTGTTTACAAACTGGCTGCGATTCAGGACAAAGCTACCGGAAAATTCATCCCGAAGATCAAGCTTTCCGAAAATGCAGAAAAGATCACCAATCCGGGCAATAAGACCATCCGACGCATCTACGACAAGGAAAATGGCAAGATCATTGCTGACCTGATCTGTCTGGTTGACGAGGAATACGACACCAACAAGTCCCTTCTTCTCTTCGACCCGATTGAGACCTGGAAAAAGACCCACCTGGCACCAGGCAGTTACACCATGCGTGAGATGATGGTTCCGGTCTTCTTAAAAGGTCAGTGTGTCTACGAGTCCCCGAAGGTTATGGATATCCAGAAATACTGCAAGAAAGAACTCTCCACCCTGTGGGAAGAGTCCCTGCGACTGGAATACCCGCACCGCGTGCATGTGGATCTGTCCAAGCCGCTGTGGATATGAAGAACCAGCTGCTTGACAGCTATCACTATCACGAATAAACAATATTGCACAGTAAATAGCATAAGTCCGAAAGCCCCCGCCCCGCCATGCGTAACCGCATTCACGCGAATTTTCGCCCGTTTTGCTCCGCCGCCTATTGACCGTTCCTCCGCTAACTCGCTCACTGCGTTCGCTCAGACAGAGCTCCGAAACGGTC
>NZ_QUMD01000032.1 GCF_003481985.1 Clostridium sp. OF09-36 | reverse complement strand
TCAGATGCGTTACCGACATCATCCCAAGACTCGCTATTATCTGGTTGGCTAAACCTTGGATAAACCGGATTCCCACCGGCTTGACTACACACCCTTAGCTGGGCGCACAGCTGGTATTTACTTATGTAACGTCTCCGCTGAATGTGCCGACGATCATTGAGAAGGACCAGGGAATTTTTGAGAAGGATTTCGGTGAGATGGGCATTTCTACCGAGTACGCGGAGATTACCTCCGGCGCGGATCAGACACAGGCGCTGGCATCCGGCGATGTACAGGTTTTATATGCAGTTGGCGCAACCTCTGTGATTCTGTCTGCAGCGAATGGTGCGGATATTAAAGTATTGAATATGTACAGCCGTTCCCCGAAGGCATTCTGCATGTATTCCAAGGATGAGAGCCTGACTACTCCGGAGAGCTTAAAGGGCAAGACCATTGCAGGTCCGGCTGGTACAAACCTGCATGAGCTTTTAGTATCTTACCTGGCTCAGGCTGGCATGAGCATAGATGATGTAAATTATGTGAGCATGAGCATCCCGGATGCGAAGGCAGGCCTGGATGGCGGCAGCGTAGACGCAGCACTGTTAGCTGGTGCGGTTGCCTACAATGCTGACAAACAGGGCTACCACAAGGTAACCGATGGAGAGGGACTCATCAAGGCGATCATTGCAGTGGCTACCACCCAGAAGTTCTATGATGAGCATCCGGAGGTGATCGCGCAGCTTGAAAAATCCCAGCAGGAGATTGCGGATTTCATGAAGGAAAACCCGGACGAGACTATGAGCATTGTGGCAAAAGAGCTTGATCTAGATGAGGAAGCAGTCAGAGAGATGTATGACTACTACGATTTCTCCCTGAATATCAGCGAGGACGACATCGGTGGATTCCAGAAAACTGCAGATTTCATGCTGGAGTCCGGCATGATCGATGAGGCACTGGATGTAAACAGCCTGTTTATCAAATAAAATTGTTGCAGTGCAACGAAACAGGATAAAAAGTTTGTACACAGGAGAATAAGAAGGATGGATATGCTGTGATGGCGAATCCATCCTTTTTTGGGTAGTAACAATCTGAGAAAAATTGTCATTTTTTAACAAAAACTTTGGGACAGATTGGGACCTGATGTGTCATTATACATAGAAGAAACATCACTGCATTGCAGATAACGAAATAATCAGTAGAATGGAGAAAACGATGGAAAAACCAGAGTACAGGGAAGAAAGGGAAATCGTTACGGTCACGGCAGATACAGCAGATGCATTTTCAAATTTCAGAAAAATACAATCAGCTTTGTGCATTTTTGGAGGACTGGGGTTTTATATTTGAGCTCCGGGACGATTACCAGCTTTTGGAAACGTTGGGCGATATCGGAAACAGCCCGGTCTTTTCCGGAAAAATGCCAGGAAAGACGGCGTGGCCGCTCCGGGATTTGCCGGGAGAAAGATGGAAGCATCTGGTTTCGGACTTAAAGAAAAAAGAAGAGAGAGGCATTGTCCGAAGAACAGGAGGATTATGATCTGGATGTCAGCTGCGTAGTTGGAACCGAGGATAAGATCCGTGCTGCATTTCTTTTTCAGAAGGATGCGGGAAACCGTCTGCTTCCCTGTGTACTTGATGGCATGTCGGTGTGCAGCAGGCAGAAGAACGGTGCAGCTGGAGCAGCCGGTGCTGCCGTCGCAGGCATACGCAGGAGAATCGTGCCATACAGTGCCACGGCTGTCACAGACATTTGACATGTGGGATTACCAATCTGTGCCACGCCCGCCACAGCAATTTGCATCAGCAATCTGTCAGCCCGCACCGGTGATAAAGAACACTCTGGCTGGCACAGAAAGTCAGATTGAAGAAGCAAAAAGAAAAATTGTTCATGCCAGCAATACGAAAAACGGGATCATTACGAGCTATGCGACATACCGGACGATCCTTTGCGTGCGCCGGGTTATCTGATCAGAGAAAGTTGTCTTTTCAATGAGCAAAAATTGCTAAATTACGACAATATTTATACAAAGATACATGACAGGATTTTGAAATTAGGCAAGAGAAAGTACAACATTGTGGAAAAAATGGGAAAAACAGACGAAAAACACAAGACTTTTTTGTGAAAAAGTAGTAAAATAAAACCATTGAAATGCAAGGAGGGTATACGCATGAGTGCAAACAAAGAGACAATCGCACAGTGGATCCGGGAAAAGAAAACCGCTCTCGGTATTGAGTTCGGTTCCACCCGTATCAAGGCTGTTTTAGTGGGAGAGGACCACACGCCCATCGCATCCGGTGCCCATGATTGGGAGAACCGCTTAACCGATGGTATCTGGACTTATACCTTAGAGGATATCTGGAGTGGCATCCAGGATGCATACACAAAGCTGGCAGAGGATGTAAAGAGCCAGTATGGCGAAACACTGCATACAGTAGGCGGCATCGGCATCAGTGCTATGATGCATGGTTATATGGTATTCGATAAGAACGGAGAGCTTTTAGTTCCGTTCCGTACCTGGAGAAATACCATCACCGGAGAGGCTTCCGAGAAGCTGACAGAGCTGTTTTCTTATCCGATCCCGCAGCGCTGGAGCATTGCACATCTGTATCAGGCGATCTTAAACGGAGAGCCGCATGTTTCGGATATCGATTATATGATTACACTGGAAGGCTATGTACACTGGAAGCTGACCGGGCAGAAGGTCCTGGGCATCGGCGATGTAGCAGGTATGTTCCCGGTTGACATCCACAACCACGATTTTGACCAGAAGATGGTAGAAAAGTTCGATGCACTGGTAGCAGAGAAGGGCTATCCGTGGAAGCTTCGCGACATCCTGCCGAAGGCTCTGGTTGCCGGTGAGGATGCAGGTTCCCTGACAGCCGAAGGTGCAAAGCTTCTGGATGTAAGCGGAAACCTGGAGGCAGGCATCCCGATGTGCCCACCGGAGGGTGATGCAGGTACTGGTATGACTGCAACGAACAGCGTTAAGGTGCGTACCGGTAATGTATCCGCAGGCACCAGCGTATTTGCAATGGTCGTTCTGGAGAAAGAATTAAAGAATGTACACCCGGAGATCGATCTGGTTACCACACCGGCCGGAGACCTGGTAGGCATGGTACACTGCAACAACTGCACTTCTGACTTAAATGCATGGGTAAACCTGTTTAAAGAGTTTATGGAGAGCATGGGCATGGAGGTCGATATGAACCGCCTGTTTGGTGTTCTTTATAACAAGGCCTTAGAGGGCGATAAGGACTGCGGAGGACTTCTGGCATACAACTACTTCTCTGGTGAGCACATCACCGGTTTCGAAGAGGGACGCCCGTTATTTGTACGTCGCCCGGACGATAAATTCAATCTGGCAAACTTCATGAGGACCCATCTGTATACTTCCCTTGGCGCATTAAAGACCGGTCTTGACATTCTGTTCCGCGAAGAGCAGGTTAAGCTGGACGTCCTGTTAGGACATGGCGGTCTCTTTAAGACTAAGGCGTGGGCCAGAAGATCATGGCAGCAGCAGCCGGGGTTCCGGTCGAGGTCATGGAGACAGCCGGAGAGGGCGGCGCATGGGGCGCAGCATTGCTTGCATCCTACCGTGTATGGAAGGAAGACGGTGAGACTCTGGATGCATATCTGGAGAATAAGGTATTTGGCGGCCAGCACGGCATAGTCGTAGAGCCGGATGCAGACGATGTCAAGGGCTTTGATGAATTTATGGTACGCTACCATGCAGGTCTGCCGGTTGAGCGGGCAGCCGTGGAGGCAATGCCGGAGAAGGCTTGAAGGACATGCAGGTTTGGAATGGGGCTGGAGGTGACAACCTCCTCTGGCCTTTTGATCCGGGCACTCTTACAATAAGGCTGGGAAAGCTGCAAAGGAAAAGAGAAAAAGGATAAAGCAGAAAAACCAGAGAAAGACCAGAAGAAACCAGAGACAGGTCCAGACAGAATAGAGCTGCTGGAAAAGCAGTAAGAAATGGGAGGAAAAAAGGTATGCTGGAAGCATTAAAACAGCAGGTATATGAAGCAAATATGGAGCTGCCAAAGCGCGGGCTGATCACCTATACCTGGGGAAATGTCAGTGGAATTGACCGGGAAAGCGGCCTGTTCGTGATCAAACCGAGCGGTGTCGATTACGATCTGTTAAAACCGGAAGATATGGTAGTTATGGATTTAAACGGAAACCGGGTAGAGGGAACCATGAATCCTTCCTCCGATACCCCGACCCATGTAGAGCTTTATAAAGCATTCCCGGAGATTGGCGGCATTGTACATACCCATTCCCCGCATGCAACGGCATGGGCACAGGCAGGAAGAGGACTTCCGTGCTACGGAACCACCCATGCAGATTATTTCTATGGCGAGATCCCGTGTGCAAGAAATTTAACCGCAGAGGAGATTGAGGAAGGCTACGAGAAGAACACTGGCCTCGTTATCGTGGAAACCTTCAAGGGCAAAAACCCGATGTATGTACCTGCTGTTCTCTGCAAGAACCATGGTCCGTTCACCTGGGGCAAAAATGCGGCTGAGGCTGTCCACAATGCTGTGTACTGGAGGAGGTTGCGAAGATGAACTTCATGACGGAGCTCATCAACCCGAATGCAGATAACCGCACACCGCAGTGCATGCAGGACAAGCACTTTATGAGAAAGCATGGCCCGAATGCTTATTATGGCCAGAAGTAATAAAAATTCATAACTGTTCAGTGCCTTCCTAGTCACGAACAAAAATTCATAAATTATGGCAAAATTGTACGAAAAAAGAAAATTCTGTTTGCAAAATTTGCAGACGGGTAGTACAATTTTCTTAGAATATTATAAATAATAAGGGGGATTTCTAATCATGAAATTTTTCGTAGATACCGCAAATGTAGACGAGATCCGCAAAGCAAACGATATGGGCATTATCTGTGGTGTTACCACAAACCCGTCCCTGATCGCAAAAGAGGGACGTGACTTCAACCAGGTTATCGCAGAGATCGCTTCCATCGTAGACGGACCGATCAGCGGTGAGGTAAAGGCAACTACCACCGACGCAGAGGGCATGATCAAAGAAGGCCGTGAGATCGCAGCCATCCATCCGAACATGGTTGTTAAGATCCCGATGACCGTAGAGGGCTTAAAGGCTGTTAAGGTTCTGCACGCAGAGGGTATTAAGACCAACGTTACCCTGATCTTCTCCGCAGCACAGGCACTGTTAGCTGCAAGAGCAGGTGCAACCTACGTATCTCCGTTCCTGGGCAGACTCGATGACATCTCCATGCCAGGTATCGATCTGATCAACGAGATCACCGAGATCTTCATGATGCACGATATCCAGACCGAGATCATCGCAGCTAGCATCCGTAACCCGATCCATGTCATTGACTGCGCAAAGGCAGGTGCTGATATCGCAACTGTTCCGTATAAGGTACTGGTTCAGATGACCAAGCATCCGTTAACCGATCAGGGCATTGAGAAATTCCAGGCAGACTATAAGGCTGTATTTGGAGAATAATCTGTAAAATTAATAGTTGACAGATTGTATGAAGCTTCTTTTGGAATGGGTTTGTGAGACGCCAGGCGAACGCTTTCGCAAGTAGCTGAGGCCGTGTTCCAGCGTTAATGGATACGGGTATCGAAACAAAGATTCTGGGCTTCTAAAACAGCTTGGCAAGAAAGGTTTCCGTACCTGGATATGAGACAGATTGGTGGCAGATATTCCGATGTGGAATATCTGCTTTTTGTTTTCCAAAAGATTTATCGCGAAATGCGAAATCGCATTGCGGAGGAAAAACAAAAAGCAGGGAACATGCTTTGGAATGCCTGACACAAAGAGTACGGAGCCGATGCGCCAGAGCATATCAAGGCCTATGTGCAGACGATGTGCGAGGCGGTACATAAACAGTAGTTTTTGTGTTACTGATCTTCATGCAATGTGGCAGATATGAAACACATTTCCTTTTGGAATCCGTGGAATAAGTGCTACATTTTATCATGACCCGTCGAAATATGACACAATAGCGGGTTGTTATTTCATTTGTGAAATGTTATCATAGATATAATAGTTAACGCAGATCAAAGGAATTTTAAGAGATCCGGCGCATGTAAAGGCGGGGCATATATGGCAGTAGACGAAAAGATGACAGCCCGACAGGCAGAGAAGGAAATGGAAAATTTTAAAAAGATATTCCAGGCGGTCCGGCTGTTCCCGGTAGAAGAAGCAGACCGGATCCGGGAGACATGCAGAGAAGGATCTGAGGGGGGTGAAGCCTGTAATTTCCGGGAAATGGAGCAGCAGTGCCAGAACTGTGTGGTTGCGAATGCGGCAGCCAGCAGGACTGAACGTGGAAAACTTGAGGTTTTCGACGATGTTTTGTATCAGCTGATCGCCCGGTATGTAGAGATTGGCAGGAAAGAGTATGTCATGGAACTGATTCGCCGTTTGGACAATGAGTGGTCCTTTGGGCAGCTGAACCATGAAAAGCTGGTGGACCTGTTTGTCCATTATAACGATAAGCTCTACAAGGATGCGATCACGGATGCCTACAACCGGCGCTATTACGAAGATGAAATGAAAGAGCGGGAGTGGAATGCCGGAATTGCCCTTGTTGACCTGGATGATTTCAAATTATACAATGACACCTATGGCCACAATGCGGGGGATATGGCGCTGCGCACCGTGGCCGATGTGATCAGGAAACATACCCGCAAATCCGATTGTCTGGTCCGCTTCGGCGGTGACGAGTTTCTTCTGGTTATGCCAGATATCAGTGAGGAAGTTTTCAATAAAAAGCTTCAGGTGATCAAGCACCGTGTTCATGAGGCTAATATTCCGGGCTACACCAAGCTGCAGATTTCTATCAGCATCGGAGGCGTTCTCTGCCAGAGTGAGAAAATCGAACTGGCAGTAGCCAGAGCCGATCACTTGATGTATCAGGCCAAAAACAACAAAAACATGGTCGTGACGGAGCAGGAGGCAAGGCGTTTGAACCAGAACGGGGATATGCACAAGCAGAAGATTCTTGTGGTCGATGATTCCGAAATGAACCGTGACATCCTCATCACCATGCTGGAGAACGATTTTGACATTGTCGAAGCTGAGAACGGAGAAGAATGTCTGGCACTTTTGAGACAGTACGGAAAGGAAATTTCCATAGTCCTCCTCGATATTGTCATGCCGGTCATGGACGGCTTCGAGGTGCTGGCGAGCATGAACCGGAACCGCTGGATCGAAGACATCCCGGTCATCATGATCTCAAGTGAAGAGTCGGATGACTTTATCCGCAAAGCATTTCAGTTAGGCGTATCGGACTACATTAGCCGTCCGTTCGACAACCACGTGGTCCGTCAGCGTGTATTTAATACGATCAAGCTTTACGCAAAACAGAGACGCCTGATCGCCCTGGTATCCGACCAGATCCATGAAAAAGAAAAGAACAACCAGATGATGGTTGAGGTTTTAAGCCAGATCGTAGAATTCCGAAACGGAGAAAGCGGTCTTCATGTTCTGCACATCAAAGTCCTCACGGAAATGCTGTTAGAAGGAATCCTGCAAAAGACAGACCAGTACCGCCTGACACCGGAAATCTGCCAGATGATCTCTACCGCATCTTCATTCCATGACATCGGAAAGATTGGTATTGACGAGAAAATCTTAAATAAGCCGGGAAAACTGACAAAAGAAGAATTCGAGGAAATGAAAAAGCATACCCTGATCGGTGCGTCTATGCTGAGCAAGATGGAACGCTATAAAGACGAACCGCTGATCGATATCGCGTATCAGATCTGCCGCTGGCATCATGAGCGCTATGATGGAAAAGGATATCCAGATGGATTGGTCGGAGACGAAATCCCGATTTCCGCCCAGATTGTATCCCTGGCCGATGTTTACGATGCCTCATCAGTGAGCGTGCCTATAAAAAGGGCTACAGCCATGAGAAAGCAATCGCAATGATCCTGAATGGAGAGTGCGGAACCTTCAATCCGATCCTGATCGAATGCTTTATGGAGATTGAGCAGAAAATCAGGCAGAAGATGCTGGAGATTCAATAAATAAACAATTTGATTAACTTTAATAGGGCCGTGTGAGTTGCCTTTCGGCAACTCGCACGGCCCTTGTCATATACTTAAATTGTTATTTTAAGTAGGAAAGAATAGCTTTTATGTATTTCTGCAGGGCCGCTTCATCGGCCAGATACACATCGCCCAGTGCAGCGTAAAGCATTTTATCTTTGTATTCCTGCTTCATGACGGGTTCCCAGATCGCCCCAAACTGGGGCAGGAAAAATCCGGTGGTTTTGGTATAGCAGTTGGAGGCTGTCGCCTTGATGCGGGCTTCTTTGTCCACGCATGCACCAATGCTTTTGTGGACAGCGCGGTTTTCAAACGGAAGATAATAGTAATCTTTATAGTCCGGATAAAAATGCTTAAGGGTGCCTTCGGTCAGTTCGACAAAAAAGATAACCTGATCCTGTTCAATCCGGCATCTGGCTGGCGGCATCGCTGCTTGGACCGGAACCGGAATGGAATAGGGACTCTGGCAGGTGAGCTTTAAGAGATGGCGAATCTGTCCGTCTGCCAGGGACTCGTCCACGATCTGTTGTTCTTTCAGTGTGAAAGCATGCTCTAACAGATCCGGATAATTCAGGATCGGAAGAATGGAAGGCATGCCTTTTAAATCGTCCTCGTTGTGCAGGATGAGCAGGTCGTACAGACCTTCTTCGTGAGTCATCAGATAGTCTTTGTAGACTTCAATGAGCTGTCCGCCATTGTATTTGTCGGTGCGGGAAATTCCTAGAAACTGTTCGATGGATTTCTGCTTTAAACTGTCCAGCCCCAGAAGATTCCGGTACGGCTTTACTTTTTTATAGATATCAAAGCTGGCTACATTGTCAAAGCTGTAGGCAGATTGAAATGTTTACAGCGTTTTAATAAAAACGGAATATCGAACCCATCACCGTTAAAATGTACCAGTGTTTTGTATTGTTCCAAAAATTTGAAAAAATGGTGAAGAAGGTCTTCCTCAGCTGCCCTGGTATCCGCAAACCACTGGATCAGGTTCCAGGTATTGTCTTTGTAATAGGTGCAGCCGATCAGGTACAGCTGGCAGCGGTCACCGGAAAAGCCGGTGGTTTCGATATCAAAAAAGAGAAGATCCTCCAGTTTTCCGATCCGCTCTAACGGGTAGGTGTCGGGAAGCCGGAGCTTTTTTTCTATGGTGATCAATGGGAAAACTCCTTATCATTGGTGGTTATGTTACTGACATTGCGCATGAACAGTAATGTAGTCGTATGAGGTTGCCAGACACGTGTGCGGAAACAGGCCGCATGATGCGGCTGCCGCGGAAAAGACAAAGCAGAAAGTATAGTTTGTCCGTGTCCGACTTGATTATAACGGCAGGTGCAGGGAATGTCAAATTTACAATATTCTTGCGGGAAAGTTGTTTTTCCATTATACTTATTTCCAGTGAAGATAACAAAGAGGCAGGAAAAGAACATGTGGAAAATCAAACATATTTTTGATGGGGATTATGGCTGTGAAGGTCTGCTGCCAGGGCAGTCTCCGAAGGTTTCTGTGACTTTGACCCGGGAGGATGGAACCGAGCGGTATGTATCGGTGGAGGATGCGTGGCTGACAGAGCAGGGGCTGGATGAGGGAGATATCTGGCCGGAAGCATTATCAGAGAAGTTTTGAAAGTAAAAAACGGTTCAGTTTGCTTTTGAGAACAGAACAAAATGACAAGTTGTTTTGTTGGAAGACAGCAAGTTGGAACATTGGAAGAAGAAACAGATTAAGGAAATAGAAAGGCAGATCGAAATGAATATTCAGATCTTCGGCACAAAAAAGTGCAGCGATACCCGCAAGGCAGAGCGTTTTTTCAAGGAGCGCGGGATTAAGTTTCAGTTTATAGATATGAAGGAAAAGGGCATGAGCAAGGGCGAATTCAACTCTGTAGCACAGGTAAACGGCGGCATGGAAGCCATGCTGAATCCGGATGCGAAAGACCAGGATACGCTGGCGCTGATCCGCTATCTGGCAGCAGAGGATAAGCTGGAGAAGATCCTGGAAAATCCCCAGGTAATCAAAACTCCGGTCGTGCGAAATGGTAAGCAGTCTACGATCGGCTATCAGCCGGATGTGTGGAAGGGCTGGTCATGAGCGGAAGATATTCAGAACAGGAAGAAAACCAGTGGGACCGTCTGCTGAAAATCAAAACGATGGGACGGGACGATTCCAATGCGGACCAATACCGTTATCCTTATGAGCCGACACCGTATGCGGTACTGGAGCGTCTGGCAAACAGTGGGTGGATCCGAAAAGGGGATGTCCTTTTGGATTATGGCTGCGGAAAGGGACGGGTGGACTGCTACTTATCGTACCAGACCCGCTGCCACAGCATTGGTGTGGAATATGATCCGCGTATCTATGAGGCTGCTGCAGAAAATCAGAAAACAGCGGTTTCTGGAAGCCGGGCGGAGTTTGTCCTGGCCGATGCAGGAGCGTATGAGGTGCCGGAAACGGTGAACCGCGCTTATTTCTTTAACCCGTTTTCTGTGGAGCTGCTAAAGAAAGTAGTCCGGCGGATTCTGGATTCCTGGTATGAAAATCCAAGAGAGATCCGCTTGTTTTTCTATTATCCGTCCGACGAGTATATGGCCTATCTGATGACCGTGGATGAGCTGATGTTCGCGGATGAGATCGACTGCCGGGATCTGTTTGACGGGAAGGATGTAAGGGAGCGGATTGTACTGTTTGAGATCGCCTAGGCAGAGCAACGCATAAAGCTATGTGATCCATTTTCGCAGCATTTCCATGTCTATCGGAAATGTGGAAAAAAGAAAATAAAAAAATTGTATAAAAAGTATTGACAATTAGAACAATAAAGGTTATACTACGTAAGCACTGTTGAGTGAGACATCACTCAGACAGACGATATGGGGTCTTAGCTCAGCTGGGAGAGCATCTGCCTTACAAGCAGAGGGTCATAGGTTCGAGCCCTATAGGCCCCATACCAAAACCAAATATGGCGGAATAGCTCAGTTGGCTAGAGCACACGGTTCATACCCGTGGTGTCGAGAGTTCAAATCTCCCTTCCGCTACTACGAAAGAAAGGCAATCTGTGAAAAACGGGTTGCCTTTTTGCGTTTTCCTGTTTGTTTTGGAAAAGAATAAAAAGAATCATAAATTTTCCAGAAACCCCTTGCAACTTCCGCTTCTTTGCTTTAAAATATTCACGATATGCAAACAGGCTGGGAAGAAGAGGAGTACGTCGTAAGCTTCTGTCAGAGAGAACCGTCCATCGGCTGGAAGATGGTTTCAGAGGGCGCGCACGGAAGGTAGCTTCGGAGCCGGAATCCTGAATCATATCTGGAGTGCGGAGTGTTTCAAAGAGGACCCTGCAGTCTGGATTTAGACGAAGTAGGGGTTCCCGTCTGATCCGCGTTAAGGAGACAGCTGTTGCTTCTGGCAGCAGTGACAAAGTGAGAAACAAAGGTGGTACCGCGGAACTTTTCGCCCTTTATGCAGAACGCAGATTCTGTATAAAGGGCTTTCTTTATTTATTATAGAAGAAATGCAATTGTTCCGGAGAGCTGCCGTGGAAAAGAGGATTTCTACACATTTAGACATAAGGAAAGGAAATGATCATGAAAGAACTGGAAAAGAATTACAATCCTTCTGCCATTGAGGAAAAGCTGTATCAGAAATGGCTGGATAACAAGTACTTCCACGCAGATGCTGAGCGCGGAAAGAGAGAGGGCAAGAAGCCCTTTACCATCGTTATGCCACCGCCGAACATTACCGGACAGCTGCATATGGGTCATGCATTGGATAACACCATGCAGGACATCCTGACCCGTTACAAGAGAATGCAGGGCTACGAGGCGCTGTGGCAGCCGGGTACCGACCACGCAGCAATCGCAACCGAGGTGAAGGTAATCGACAAGCTGAGAAAAGAAGGCATCGATAAGCACGATCTGGGACGCGATAAATTCCTGGAGGCATGCTGGGACTGGAAGAAAGAGTACGGCACCCGCATCATCAAGCAGCTGCATAGCTGGGGTCCTCCGCTGACTGGGACAGAGAGCGCTTCACCATGGACAAGGGCTGCTCTGACGCTGTGCTTGAGGTATTTGTAAAGCTGTACGAGAAAGGCTACATCTACAAGGGCTCCCGTATCATCAACTGGTGTCCGGTCTGCCAGACTTCTATTTCCGACGCAGAGGTAGAGCATGAGGAGCAGGATGGCTTCTTCTGGCACATCAATTACCCAATCGTGGGCGAGGAAGGCCGTTTCGTTGAGATCGCAACCACCCGTCCGGAGACGCTGCTTGGTGATACCGCAGTTGCAGTAAACCCGGAGGATGAGCGCTACAAAGATATCATCGGCAAGATGTTAAAGCTTCCGTTAACTGACCGCGAGATCCCGGTGATTGCGGATGAATATGTAGACAAAGAGTTTGGTACCGGCTGTGTGAAGATCACCCCGGCTCACGACCCGAACGACTTCGAGGTTGGACGCCGCCACAACCTGGCTGAGATCTGCATCATGCATGACGATGCGACCATCGACTGCAAGGGCAGCAAGTATGACGGTATGGACCGCTATGAGGCCCGCAAGGCTATGGTAGAAGACTTAAAGGCACTGGGGCTGTTAGTTAAGGTTGTTCCGCATTCCCATAATGTAGGAACCCATGACCGCTGCAAGACCACCGTTGAGCCGATGGTAAAACAGCAGTGGTTCGTCCGCATGGATGAGATGCAAAACCGGCGATCGCAGCATTGAAGAACGGCGACTTAAAGTTCGTTCCGGAGAGCTTTGGAAAGACCTATCTGCACTGGTTAGAGGGAATCCGTGATTGGTGTATCTCCAGACAGCTGTGGTGGGGCCACCGGATCCCGGCTTACTACTGCCAGGAGTGCGGCGAGATCACCGTTGCAAAATCCATGCCGGAGAAGTGCCCGAAGTGCGGCTGCACCCACTTAAAGCAGGATGAGGATACCCTGGATACCTGGTTCTCCTCTGCACTGTGGCCGTTCTCTACCCTGGGCTGGCCGGAAAAAACCAAGGAGCTGGAATACTTCTACCCGACCGACGTGCTGGTAACCGGTTACGATATCATCTTCTTCTGGGTTATCCGTATGGTATTCTCCGGATATGAGCAGACCGGCAAGTGTCCGTTCAACACCGTCCTGATCCACGGTCTGGTACGCGACAGCCAGGGACGCAAGATGAGTAAGTCTCTTGGCAATGGTATCGATCCGCTTGAGGTTATCGACAAGTACGGCGCAGATGCCCTGCGTATGACGCTGATCACCGGAAATGCACCGGGCAACGACATGCGTTTCTACTGGGAGAGAGTGGAAGCAAGCCGTAACTTCGCAAACAAGGTATGGAACGCATCCCGTTTCATCATGATGAATATGGAGAAGGCTCCGGTACACGATGTTTCCTTATCTGACCTGACCATGGCTGATAAGTGGATCCTGTCCAAGGTTAACACCCTTGCGAAGGATGTCACCGAGAACCTGGATAAATTCGAGCTTGGTATCGCCCTGCAGAAGGTTTACGACTTCATCTGGGAAGAGTTCTGTGACTGGTACATCGAGATGGTAAAACCGCGTCTGTGGAACGACGAGGACAGCACCAAGGCAGCAGCACTGTGGACCTTAAAGACCGTTCTGATCAACTCCTTAAAGCTGTTGCATCCGTATATGCCGTTCATCACCGAGGAGATCTTCTGCAATCTGCAGGACGAGGAAGCGTCCATCATGGTATCTGCATGGCCGGAGTACAAGGCAGAGTGGAACTTTGAGCAGGATGAGTATGCCGTGGAGACCATCAAAGAGGCAGTCCGTGCGATCCGTAACGTGCGTACTTCCATGAACGTGGCACCGAGCAAGAAAGCAAAGGTTTATGTGGTTTCTGAAAATGAGAAGCTGCTTCAGATCTTCGAGCACAGCAAGGTATTCTTCGCAACCCTGGGCTATGCAAGCGAGGTATTCTTACAGAAGGATAAGCAGGGCATTGCCGATGACGCAGTATCCGTTGTAATTCCGGAGGCATCCATCTATATGCCATTTGCAGAGCTGGTTGATATCGCGAAAGAGGTTGAGCGCCTGCAGAAAGAGGAAGAGCGCCTCACCAAGGAGCTTGCACGTGTAAACGGCATGCTGTCCAACGAGAAGTTCGTAAGCAAAGCTCCGGAAGCAAAGATCAACGAGGAGAAGGCTAAGCTGGAGAAATACACCCAGATGATGGAGCAAGTAAAGGCACGTCTGGCACAGCTGCAGTAACTGGCGGCGTGAAGTGGAACAAAAATAAATTTCGCAATCGTTCATAATTTTAAGTGGACAGGCATAGATTACAATGATAGACAAGAATGCGCGGGATTACCTGCTGGGGATCCCGCTTTGGACAAAAAAGAAAAATACGCTGGATGAGGTCCGGGATTTTCTGGAAAAGCTGGGAAATCCGGATGAAGCATTAAACATCATCCATGTGGCAGGAACCAACGGAAAGGGTTCGGTGTGTGCGGACCTGACAGCCATTCTCATGGAAGCCGGATATCATGTGGGAACGTTCGTGTCCCCGCATCTCGTGGACGTGAAGGAGCGGTTCCTTTATGATGGAAAACCGGCTGATGAGGCAGACTTTTCGGAAAGCTTCGCCCGGGTAAAGGCTGTCACTGACGAAATGATGGAAAAGGGCTATTCGCACCCGACCTTCTTTGAGTTTGTATTCCTGATGGCAATGGATTTATACGGACGGAAAAAGCCGGACTTTGTCGTCCTGGAAACGGGACTGGGCGGACGGCTGGATACGACCAATGTGATCCGGCATCCGTTAGCCTGTGTGATCACCTCGATCAGTCTCGACCATACGCAGTATCTGGGTGATACCGTGGAGAAAATCGCGGCAGAAAAAGCCGGGATTATCAAGCCGGGGGTGCCGCTTGTGTATGATAATAACGACAAGGCGGCAGGAGCCGTGATCGCGGCAGCTGCGGACAGGCTTGGCTGCGCAGCTTATGGACTTACGGCAGAAGGTGCGTACCGGGAGGTTTCCTTTGCGGCGCCTTACCAGGCTATGAATGCGGCACTGGCGGTGAAAGTACTGGAGGTACTGGATATTACCGGTGTGGATGATGCCGTGTGCAAAAAAGCGCTGGCTTCGGTGCACTGGAATGGCCGGATGCAGCAGGTTGCTCCTGATGTCTGGGTGGACGGTGCACACAATCCGGGCGGGATCCGTGCATTTATCCAGGCAGTGAAGGAGCAGATGGCAGAGATGGATCCGCAGGAGACATTGTGCCAGCAGCCGGGGATTCATCTTTTATTTGCGGCGGTGTCGGACAAGGATTACCGTGAGATGATCCGGCTGCTTTGCGGTGAACTTTCTCCAGAATCGGTTACGGTGGTGCAGCTTCAGAGTGAGCGGGGACTTCAGGCAGATGCCCTGGCGCGTCAGTTTGAGGAAGCCGGATGCAGCCATGTCACTGCGTTTGATTCCACAAAGAAAGCGCTTGATTTTGCACTTTCCGAAAAGAAGAAAGGAGAACACCTGTATATGGTGGGCTCTTTGTATCTGATCGGGGAAATTCTGGAAACCCTGAAGCAGCGCGGATGTTAAATGCGCATGGAAAAGCATTGGGGAATTTCATTGCGGGGCGAGTATGTGGGGCAGTAACATTTCTGCTGTCAGCTGTCTGATTGCAGGTGGCGGCAAACGACGAAAGGAAATTGTATGCTGGATTTTGAAGAAGAGATCGCACGCTTCCAGCCGAGTCTGGAAGTCGGTGATGTGGAAACGCAGATTGTGAAAGAGGATCTGACCGATATGACAGATCTGATGGTGGAACTGCTGAAAAACAGGGAGTAACAAAAAACGAATATGAAAACAGGAACGAAAAACCGGCAGATTGCCAATGCCTATTATAACATTGGTCTGGAAAAAGCAAAAAGCCGGGATCTGTCCGGCGCGGTTACTGCGCTGAAAAAGAGTCTCCGGTTTGACAAATATCAGACCGATGCGAGAAATCTCCTGGGCCTTATTTACAATGAGATTGGCGAGGTAGGTGCGGCGTTGACCCAGTGGGTCATCAGCTTAAACCTGCAGGAGCAGGACAACCTGGCAGAAGAATATCTGCGTAAAGTCCATGCGGCAAGAGGGTATCTGGAGTTGGCGGATCAGGCTGCGAAGAAGTATAATCAGGCACTGATCTATGCCCAGAACGACAACGAGGATCTGGCTGTCCTGCTTTTGATGCGCATGGTAGAGGAATTCCCGCAGTATGTCAAGGCACAGGAACTGCTTGCGCTTTTGTACCTCCATCATGAGGATTATATCAAGGCGGGACGGTGCCTGTACCAGGCTTTAAAGATTGACCGCTACAACCCGTGGGTGCTCCATTACATGGACATCGCCAAGCACAATACCGGCAAGGCTGAGGTGGAAAAACGGAAATTGCAGAATGCCTTTTCCCACCGGCAGATGCAGGACGATGACATCATCATGCCGCCAAGCTATAAGGAAAATACCGGCTGGCAGTCAGTATTAAATATCCTGGTCGGCCTGGTACTTGGTGCCATGGTCATCTTCTTTCTGGTCATGCCAGCGAGTACCGAGTCCCTGAATGCGAAGCATAATCAGGAACTGAAAAATACGCTGGAGGAGTTAAACCAGAAAAATCTGGAGATCGACAGTTTAAACCAGAAGGTGGAGACAGCGAAGAGTGCACAGGATCAGGCGGAGGAAAATTTAAAGACTCTGCAGAAGTCCAGTGGAGGCACCCTGGCGCAGTACCAGAACCTGGTGAAAATCCTGCAGGCATACCGGGATGAAGACCAGCAAACAGCCGCGCTGTTGTATGTGGATACTGACTGGTCTGTATTAAATGACGGCGTGCTGAATGAAACGGTAGCATGGATCCAGAAGGATATGGCTGAAAATGGTTACACAGTGCTCATGAACATGGGCGATGCAACGCTGGCGGCAGGAGATGCTGCAAAGGCTGAGGAATATTACCAGAAGAGCCTGCAGATTAAGGCGGACAACCCGGAAGTGATCTACAAGCTGGGTATGGCATATGTGACGGCCGGAGACCAGCAGACCGCGACCCAGTATTTTACGGACATCATCATGAATTATCCAAATTCGGATTATGTGGATGATGCGAAGACCCAGAGAGGGTACTAAGTTAAAAAAAAGAAAAGGTACGACAGAGAATACACAGAATGTGTGCTCTGCCGTACCTTTTTTGTTGTAGTGGATATTAGAAGCAGTGCCAGTGGTGCGAGTGTTGTTTTTGAGGGAAGCTTGAGCAGCCACATCGCTGTTGTGGATTTATTTTCGGAAAGGAAGGGAGTTTTATATATGTATGAACAGACTTTTTCTTATGAGGCGCACGGGCAGACTCTGGTGATCCATCTTCCCAAGGAACTGGACCATCATAATTGCCGGAACTTAAAATATGAGACGGATCTTTTGTTATCAGAAAATTATATCAACAAGGTGGTGTTTGACTTTTCCAGAACGGAATTTATGGATTCTTCCGGAATCGGGATTTTATTGAACCGCTACAAACAGATGGCGGGAAGCGGCGGCACGGTGACGATTTATGGAGTGAATGCCCAGATAGGGCGCGTGTTGGCCATCGGAGGGATTGGCCGGATCATGAAATATTTTGATACAAAGGAAGCGGCGATCGCAGGGTGAGAGCCCATGAACGAAAATGACTGCAAAAAACAGCTGTCTGGATTGGGCAGGAGAAAATGGAAAACAGTACGTGGAAAGCTGGGACAGGTTGTGACAAAAGAATCGAAAAGCTGAAAAACGGGAGGATGGGAATATATGGAGCGTTTTCGGATGGAACTGGAGAGCCTTTCAAGAAATGAGGAGTTTGCCCGGGTCGTGGTTGCAGTGTTTATGAGTCGCCTGGACCCGACATTGGAGGAAATCGACGATGTGAAGACAGCTGTCTCTGAGGCGGTGACCAATGCGGAAATCCATGGTTATGGTGGAGAAAGCGGCATCATCACAGTGGAAGTGGAGACAGAGGGAAAGGAACTGACGGTGGTGGTGGAAGATTATGGCGTGGGAATCCGGAATGTGGAGAAGGCTATGGAACCCATGTTTACCACGGACAAGACAGGAACCCGATCCGGTATGGGATTTTCCTTTATGGAGGCCTTCATGGACCAGGTCCATGTGGAGTCCGAGCTGGGCAAGGGGACAAAGGTTATTATGCGAAAACAAATCGGCAGGTGAATGTGTATGGATGACACAAGAAAGCTTTTGCAGCGTGCCCATGCCGGTGATGAGGAAGCGAGGGAGCGGCTGGTCATGGGAAATGTGGGGCTGGTCTGGAGTGTGGCAAGACATTACAACGGACGGGGACACGAATTGGAGGATCTGTTCCAGATCGGATGCATCGGCCTTTTAAAGGCGGTGGACAAGTTTGATCTGGGGTTTGAGGTACGTTTTTCAACTTACGCAGTGCCAATGATCGCTGGCGAGATCCGGCGCTTTCTGCGTGATGACGGCATGATCCGCGTGAGTCGTTCTATGAAGGAGCTTGGACTTCGCATCCACAAAGCACGGGAAGTTTTCACAGCGCGGTATGGGCGGGAACCGGGACTTTCGGAACTTGCGAAGGAGCTGGATATCAGCTGTGAAGAAGTTGCAGCCTGCATGGGAGCCGGAGCTGAGGTGGAATCGCTGTACCGGGAGTCTGGAAATGGAGACGATGGAGGACTGCGCCTGATGGACCGGATTCCGGATGGAACACAAAATGAGGAGCAGCTTATGAACCGGCTTGTCTTAAACCAGTTGATGGAAAAATTGCCAGAAAAAGACCGGGAGATCATCGTGCGGCGCTATTTTGAAAATCAGACCCAGACACGGATCGCTGCGGATCTAAACATTTCCCAGGTGCAGGTATCGCGGCTGGAAAAGCGGATTTTGAAGCAGATGCGGGAATATCTGGGGGCATAGTTGCGCATACTGAAACCCAGAAAGGCAGAGATTATTATGCTGCAAAGATTTTGGCTGGGAAGGGATGCGTAAAAATGAAAATTTTTCAATGTAAACTCAAAATTCTGGTGCTGATGCTTTCCGTTTTTCTGGTGTTAGCAGTATGCTGGCTTTGTTTCTATCATGGACCTGAGAAAAAAGAACCGGATGGCACCCTGGTATGGCAGGAAGTATGGAAACCGGAAGATGGACAGAAGAAAAATGAGTATCAGAATCTGACAGACATACTGGACTGTGTCTGTGAGGTGGCCGTATGAGCGCGCAGCACACCGTCTACCTGAATCTGCGCGAGATCACAGAGGTCCATAAACCAGATATTCAGGTGAAGGATGTGGCGGAAGTTTACTGCAGCGACACGCATGTGCAAAACCGCTGTGCCAGCTTAAAGATCAAAACAATCCGGGAAGAAAAACGAAAACGGTATGTGGAAAATGCGCTGGATGTGATCCGGATTCTGGAAAGCGCCGATTCGTCGGTCACGGTCAACAATGTGGGAAAAGTGGAATTTATCATCGACTATCAGCCGCAGGTGAAGCAGAATCTGTTCTGGCAGTGGTGCAAGACCATATTTGTCTGCATCATTTGTTTCTGCGGGGCAGCGTTTGCAATCATGACCTTTAACAACGACGTGAGTGTGACTTCCGTGTTTGGTGAAGTTTACCGTCTTGTTACCGGGCAGGAATCGCCCGGATGCACGATTCTGGAACTCTCGTACTCCGTGGGACTTGCAGTAGGGATCATCGCGTTCTTCAACCATTTTGCAAAGTGGAAGCTGAATACGGACCCGACTCCGCTGGAGGTGGAGATGCGGCTGTATGAGGATAACATCAGCAAGACCGTGATCCAGAATGATTCCAGAAAGGAGCGCGGAATCGATGTTACCTAGTCTGGGAATGCGAATGATCCAGAATGCAGCTCTGGCTTTTATCGGCATCAGCGCGGGAGGCGTGATCGCAGCAGGAGTCTTTGCGTTTCTGGTGATCATCGGCGTGTTTCCGCGGCTGATCGGGAAAACTGGTACGAAGGAGCATATCATGCTGTATGGAAGCGTGATCGTTGCCGGAGGTGTGCTGGGAAATCTTGTGGATCTGTATGAATTCCCAATTCCGTTGTTTGGCCTGTCATCCTTATTTTTAGGAACTTTCGGTATGGCGGTAGGGATTTTTGTTGGGTGTCTTGTCATGTCACTCTCGGAAACATTAAAGGCACTGCCGGTCATCAGCCGCCGGCTCTATCTGGCGGTGGGGCTGCAGTATCTGATTCTGTCGATCGCACTGGGAAAGCTTGCCGGGGCACTGACGTATTTTTTGTGCGGGATGTCTGCAGAATGAATCAGAAAGGTGAATATTGTTTCGAAATTCGTTGTTGTCTGCACAATGCGTGCCTGAACCGCACATAGTAATAAAGGAGAAAATACCAAATGGAATTAAACAAAAAAGCTTACGATGAATATATTAAAAAGATCACGCCGGTCAATGAACTTGGGAGCGACATGCTGCATGCCTTTGTGACAGGCGGCATCATCTGCACGGTCGGACAGGCATCTGTGATGCTTATGATGAAGTATCTGGGAATGGAAAAGGAAGCGGCACAGACCTGGATGCTGATCGAACTGATCTTGGCGAGTGTGCTGCTGACCGGATTTGGCATCTACCGAAGATCGTGAAGTGGGGCGGTGCAGGAGCCTGGTGCCGATCACCGGCTTTGCGAACTCGGTGGTGGCCCCGGCTATTGAGTACAAGGCCGAGGGACACGTATTCGGAATTGGATGTAAAATTTTTACCATTGCCGGGCCGGTGATCCTGTTTGGGGTGTTGACGAGCTGGATTTTGGGGATATTGTTTTTGATTGGAAAGTTCTTGGGGATTATGTAAGAAAAAAGAAGAGCCACCGTACGATCTGTACGATGGCTCGTTTTGCTCAGCATATCGAGGAGGCGCCAGTGGCGCGTCTGCTGATTCTGCAATGCAGAAGATGGGAGTCGAACCCACAAGGTATTGCTACCACACGGACCTGAACCGTGCGCGTCTGCCAATTCCGCCACTTCTGCATACCTGCGGGAGATGGGACTTGAACCCACACGACATAACTGCCACTAGATCCTTAGTCTAGCCTGTCTGCCAATTCCAGCACTCCCGCCGACAAGAACATACTATACTATAAAATTGAAAAATGCGCAAGTACTTTTTTGAATTTTTGAAAAATTTTTGAAAAAATAAAACTATCAAAAAAATTGCATAAGGATCTTCGAGGCGGGGTGAATCATAGCAGGTAAGTCCCCACCGGCGGTAAAGTCCGCAAGCCGAAAGGCATGACACGGTGCAATTCCGTGACCGACGGTATAGTCCGGATGAAAGAGGATAATCAAAATGCCCCGTGGTCAGCAGATCATGGGGCATTCTGCGTTGCCGGACATGCATGTGCGAACCGCGAACCGGCAACATGAGCATTTTCGGGATCCTGGAAAGGAAATGAGAAGAATAGAAAGAACGTCAAGCGTAAAAAAGTCGGTATTTATCGGAATGATGGGAGCGGTGTCAACGGTGCTGATGCTGCTAAATTTTTCGCTGCCGTTTGTGCCGGGATTTTTGAAATTCGATATTTCGGAACTTCCGGCCCTGTTTGCAGGATGATTGTAGAAGAAAACAATTTTGTGTATAATAGAACTATTCAAAAGAACAGAGAAAGCAAGGAGGCACGATTATACATGGAACGTTACGATATCGCCATCATCGGCACCGGCCCGGCGGGACTTTCCGCGGCAGTTACGGCGGCCATCCGCAAAAAGAAAATTTTATTAGTAGGAAGCCGGGATCTGAGCAGTAAAGTACAGAAAGCGCAGGAAATCCAGAACTATCTTGGGTTCCCGGAAATCAGCGGGGCAGAGCTTGGAAAGGCATTTGAGGAACACATTGAGCGGATGCAGATCCCGATCGTGGAGGACCGGGTGAATCTGATCTATCCAATGGGCGATTATTTTTCCCTGCAGGTGGGACAGGACATCTGCGAGGCGGATACTGTGATTCTGGCAACCGGCGTTAATTTTGGCAAGCCGCTTCCGGGAGAAGAAGAATTCTTGGGCCGCGGCGTCAGCTACTGCGCGACCTGCGACGCGCCGCTCTACCGTGGTGCAACGGTAGCCGTGATCGGATATCAGAAATCCGAGGAAGCGGAAGCAGATTTTCTGGCTGACATTGCAGAAAAGGTGTATTATTTCCCAATGTACAAGGAGCCGGTGGAAGTTTCGGAAAAGATTACGGTAGTAAACGGAGTGCCGAAGGAGATTACCGGCGGCATGAAGGCAGATACACTGGTGACCAGTGCCGGAAGTTATCCGGCAGACTGCATTTTTATTTTAAGGGAGAGTGTGTCTCCGAAGAACCTGGTACCGGGACTTCAAATGGATGGAAACCATGTGGCAGTCAACCTGCAGATGGAGACGAATGTGCCTGGATGCTTTGCCTGCGGTGACATTGCAGGACGGCCTTACCAGTATATCAAATCGGCCGGGCAGGGAAATATTGCGGCACTGTCTGCGGTTTCTTATCTGGACCAGAAACGTAGAAACGAAAAGCAGTAAAAGGTCCACAATCCTCTTGCAAGTAAGCCTGCATCGGATTCCAGACTTTTTGCCCCTGGTATGATTTCATAAAAAGTTCACAAATTTCCGATTGACAAATTAGCGATAATGTCCTAACATACTTAGGAAACTAAATAAAATATGCGGCCGACAGAGATAACATCAAGACCTGCTTCGAAAAAAGCAAGGCGAAGAGGCGGCTGCAAAGTCACACAACATGATGAGGTGCAATGAAACAGCAGGAAGAAAAAATTGCCATGCGCAGCATCAAACGTTTGTCAAACGGAATCAGCAGAGAGATGTGTGCGGCCTTCGGCTCCGGGATGTTCAGTGGAGCGCAGGGACGCACACTTCATTTTCTTTTGGCAGAGCATACGAAAAGCGATGTTTTCCAGAAAGACATCGAGGCGGAATTCGGACTCAGACCACCCACGGCTACTGCGCTCTTAAAGGAGCTGGAGCAGCGGGGGCTAATCCGCAAGGAGCCGGTTTCGTACGATGCAAGAAGAAAAAAGATCGTGGTGACCGAGAAAGCGCTGCAGTATAAGGACTGCGTGCTGAAAGGTCTGGATAAGCTCAATCAAAAGCTGATAGCCGGTATCTCAGAGGAAGAGATGCAGGTCTTTTTTTCTGTGACAGACAAAATGCTGAAAAATCTGGCAGAGTAATGTTTGTTGTTCACGTATGCGTGAACGGCAACAGAATCATTTACAAGGGAAACAAGGAGGAATTGCAGTGGTTAAAACTTTACTGAAGAGTGTACGGCAGTACAAGAAACAGTCTCTTTTATCACCGCTTTTTGTAGCAGGCGAGGTTGTACTGGAGTGTATGATCCCGCTGGTGATGTCAAAGCTGATCGATCATCTGTCTGCCGACACCATGACACCAATCTTACAGTATGGCCTGGTCCTTTTGGTCATGGCAACCATGTCTTTAGGCTGTGGTGTGCTGGCTGCGAGAAACGCGGCAGAGGCGTCCTGTGGTTTTGCGAAAAACTTAAGACAGGATATGTATTTTAAAATCCAGGATTTTGCGTTTGCGGACATCGATAAATTTTCCGCATCGTCCCTGGTAACCCGTATGACAACGGATGTTACAAACGTACAGAACGCTTACCAGCTGTTAATCCGTCTGGCTGTGCGTACCCCGCTCATGATTATTTTTTCCGTGATCATGGCGATGACCATCAATGTGAAGATGGCTCTGATCTTCTTATGTATCCTGCCTATTCTGGCAGGCGTACTGTTTGGAATTGCCACCCATGTGCATCCGATCTTCAAGCGCATTTTCAAAAAGTACGATGCCTTAAATAACTCCGTGCAGGAGAACGTAGCCGGTATCCGTGTGGTAAAATCCTTTGTCCGTGAATCCTACGAGACCGAGAAGTTCAACCAGGCGGCAGAAGAGGTGCGCAAGGACTTCACCTTTGTTGAGAAGATCCTGGCATTCAATAACCCGACCATGATGTTTTGCATGTACCTGTCCATGTTCCTGGTGTACTACATCGGAGCGCAGATGATCGTCAATTCCGGAGCGACCGAGCTGACGACCGGACAGCTTTCTTCCCTGATCAGCTACGGTGTTCAGATCCTGGCATCCGTCATGATGCTCTCCATGGTATTTATCATGACAACCATGGCTTCCGAGTGTGCAGAGCGTATCGCAGAAGTGTTAAACCATGAGAGCAGCCTGACTTCCCCGGAAAACGGGGCAACTGAGGTTGCAGACGGAAGCGTGGATTTCGATCATGTTTCCTTCAAATATTCCGAGAAGAGCAAAAAGTTTGCGCTGTCTGATATTGACCTGCATATCCCGTCTGGTGCGACGGTCGGCATCATCGGAGGAACCGGTTCTTCCAAGACATCCCTGATCCAGCTGATCTCCAGACTTTACGATGTCAGCGAGGGAAGCGTAAAGGTCGCAGGAAAAGATGTGCGCGAGTACGATCTGGAATCCCTGCGTGATGCGGTTGCCGTGGTCCTGCAGAAAAACGTTCTGTTCTCCGGCACCATCAAAGAAAATATGCGCTGGGGCAGTAAGAACGCGACTGATGAAGAAATCATCCACGCATGTAAGCTCGCCCAGGCCGATGAGTTTGTCAGCCAGTTCCCGAACGGCTATGACACCTACATTGAGCGCGGCGGTACCAACGTATCCGGCGGTCAGAAGCAGCGTCTGTGTATCGCAAGAGCCCTGTTAAAGAAGCCGCGCATCCTGATTCTGGATGACTCGACCTCTGCAGTCGATACCAAGACCGATGCCCTGATCCGTAAGGCATTCCGCGAGGAACTGCCGAATACCACTAAGATCATCATTGCCCAGCGTATTTCTTCCGTGCAGGATGCAGATTTCATTCTGGTCATGGACGGCGGACGTATTGTTGAGCAGGGCAGCCACGACGAATTAGTTGCATTCAACGGCATTTACCGGGAAATCTTTGATTCCCAGACTAAGAGTAAGGAGGCGTAAGAGGATGAGACAAATGAGAAACGCAAATGGCTCCGGTATCAAGCCGGGCACCTTCAAACGCCTGATGGCATATTTATTTTCCCATTACCGGGCACATCTGATCACGGTTATGGTCTGCATCATCATTACGGCGGTCGCTTCCGTCGGACAGACCATTTACATTCAGGCGCTGATCGACCAGTGTATTCTTCCTGGTGTGGAGAACGGCATGGACAGCGTGTGGCCGCAGATGGTTTCCATCTTTGGAAGCATGGCTCTGATCTATGCACTTGGTGTATGCGCATCCCTGATCTACACCCGCATTATGGCGACCGTCACCCAGGGTACCTTAAAGAACTTCCGTGTGGACATGTTCACCAAGATGCAGACTTTGCCAGTCAAATATTTTGATACCCATGCACACGGCGACATCATGAGTACCTATACCAACGATACCGATGCCATCCGTATGATGGTCAGCCAGAGTATGCCGATGCTGTTCCAGTCCATCCTTACTATCGCAGTGATGATCGTCATGATGACCAGCTTCAGCATTCCGATGTTCATCGTAGTATGCCTGTTTGTGGCAGCGATGCTGACCGTAACAAAGAAGTACGGCGGCATGAGCTCCAAGTACATGATGTACCAGCAGCGTTCCCTGGCAGCAGAAGAGGGCTTCATCGAGGAGATGATGTCCGGTCAGAAGGTTGTCCAGGTCTTCTGTCATGAGGAAGAAGCAAAGCAGGACTTCTTAAAGTACAATGAGCAGCTGTTTAGCGACAGTAAGACGGCAAACCAGTACGGCAACGCGCTGATGCCGATTCTGGGCAATATGGGTAACTTGATGTATGTGGTCCTGGCGATCGTAGGCGGTCTGATGGTATATTGCAAGGCTCCGAACCTGACCCTTAGCGGTTTCAGCCCGGTGTCTGTCGGCATCATCATCACCTTCCTCGGCATGTCCAGACAGCTGGCACAGACCGTGGGACAGAGCTCCAACCAGGTAGCCCTGATCGCGATGGGTCTTGCAGGTGCAGGACGTATCTTCGAGCTGATCGATGAAACGCCGGAGGAGGACGAGGGCTTTGTTACCCTGGTCAACGCAAAACACGATGAGAACGGGGAACTGGTGGAAGCCGATCACCCGACCCATATCTGGGCATGGAAGTATCCGCGTCCGGACGGAACTGTAAGCTACACCGAGTTAAAGGGCGATATCCGTCTGGAGCATGTGGACTTCGGTTATGTTCCGGAGAAACTGGTGCTGCATGATGTCTCCCTGTTTGCAAAGCCGGGACAGAAGATTGCATTCGTTGGTGCGACCGGTGCCGGAAAGACCACGATCACCAACCTGATCAACCGGTTCTATGATATCCCGGACGGAAAGATCCGTTACGACGGCATCAACATCAACAAGATCTGCAAGGCAGACCTGCGCCGCTCCTTAGGTGTGGTACTGCAGGAGGTCAACCTGTTTACCGGAACCGTTCTGGAGAATATCCGTTATGGACGTTTGGATGCTACCGATGAGGAATGCATCGCAGCTGCGAAGCTGGCGAATGCAGACAGCTTCATCACCCGTCTGCCGGACGGTTACAATACGATGCTGACCGGAAACGGAGCAAGCCTGTCCCAGGGACAGCGCCAGCTGATCTCCATTGCCCGTGCGGCTGTGGCGGATCCGCCTGCCATGATCTTAGACGAGGCAACCAGTTCCATCGATACCCGTACCGAGGCACTGGTACAGCAGGGTATGGATAACCTCATGGAGGGCAGAACCGTGCTTGTCATCGCACACCGCCTGTCCACGATCCGCAACAGTAAGGCCATCATGGTTCTTGACCACGGACGCATTATTGAGCGTGGTGATCACGACGACCTGATTGCCCAGAAGGGTACTTACTATCAGCTGTATACCGGCGCGTTTGAGCTGGACTAAGTGTGAGAATCAGGAACTGCTGTGCGGTTTAAATAAAAATTTACAGTTTATTTCAGAAGATAAGAGCTTGTGTGAGAAAACATCACACAGGCTCTTTTTTATACAAATTTTCGTCAATCTCAATTAGTTTAGCAGTTTAATATGGAAAAGTACAACTAAAAAGCTGTAATAATTACAATATTTAGCTTGATATTTAAAAATCCCTGTGCTATAATTGGCACCAAGTTGAGAAAAACACAGCAGAAAAGAGGCATTGTAAGCTGTAAAAACAAAACCCGAGGAGGACACGATTATGAAAAAGAACATGGCATTGGTTATGGCATCTATGATGGCAGCATTATCCCTCACCGCTTGCGGCGGTTCCGCTTCTACATCTACCACCGCGGCAGATACCACCGCAGCAGACACCAAAGCTGCACCGGCTGACAAGATCGGTCAGGCTGGAAGCGGCAAAGAGCTGATCTTTACCACCGGCGGTGACCAGGGTACTTACTACGGATTCGGAAGCGTGATCGCAGGACAGATCAGTGACCTGACCGACACCACCGTAACCGCGATCGTTGGCAAAGGCTCCAAGGGCAACATCGAGGCTATGGACGCAGGCGACGCACAGCTTGGCTTTGTACAGTCCGACGTTATGGCATACGCTTACAACGGCACGAACCTCTTTGAGGGCGCAAAGATCGACGGCTTCTCTACCGTGGCAGCGCTTTACATGGAGCAGGTACAGATCGTAACCCTCAACCCGGAGATCAAAACCGTGGCAGACTTAAAGGGCAAGACCGTATCCGTTGGTGATTCCGGTTCCGGCGTTTACTTCAACGCTCTGGATTGCTTAGGCGCATACGATTTAACCATCGACGACATCAAACCTACCTACCAGTCCTTCGGTGACAGCGTAGAGGCCATGCAGGACGGCAAGATCGATGCAGCCTTCATCGTAGCAGGTGCACCGACCACCGCAGTGACCTCCCTGGCAGCAACCAGAGACGTATATCTGGTAGAGTTAGACGATGAGCACATCGCAAAACTTCAGGAGACTTCTCCTTACTACACCAAGAACGTGATCTCCAAAGATGCTTACGGTCTTGAGAAAGACGCAACCACCGTTGCAGTCGGCGCAGTTATCATCGCGCAGGACGATGTAGATGAGAACGATATCTACAACGTAGTAGCAGGTATCTACGACAGCATCGACACACTTGGACACGACAAGAAGAATGAGCTGGACCTTGACTTTGCAGCATCTGTAACCGCAGTTCCGTATCACGCTGGCGCTGCAAAATACTTCGCAGAAAAAGGCCTGACTGTTCCGACCAAATAGGAAGCAGTGGAAAAGTATCATCTGGCTGGCGCATTTCATGCAGGGCCAGGTGAGACTGATCCAAAATGAGGATGATCAGGCGTTTCCGAATCCAGGAAGCGCCTGAATAAGAATAGGAAGGGGATTCGACTATGAGCTTTCTGAACAAAAAACATACAGCCGCTGTGGACAGTGCCCCGGCAGCTGACGGTTTAACCGGAACCGCAGAGGATGTCGATGCGGTGATGAAAAAATATGATAGGGAATCGAACGTCCGTGTATGGGAAGGAAAGCCGAAAGCCGTGATCCGTTTCCTGATGGCAGCATTTTCCCTGTTCTGCATTTACCTGACCCTGGTAGATAAGAGTCTTCCGGAGGTTCGCCTGACACTGTTTCTGGCTATGATCATTATCATCGGATTTTTAAACTATCCGGTCAAAAAAGGGCACGTCCGTGTAAACTACATTCCGTGGTACGATGTTGTACTGATGGTCGCAGGCGCAGGTCCATTTCTTTACTTTGCAGCAAACGCACAGAAAATCCTGTTAACCAGCTACAGTGTCATTTCCAAAGACCCGTTTATGCTGGCTCTGGCCATCGTTGCCATTCTTGTTCTGGTTGAGCTTTGCCGTCGGTGTGTCGGTCTGCCGATCCTGTTTGTAGTCGGTGCACTGCTGATCTACACCTTTGCAAATGTCCGTTTTGGTAAGGTTGTTTACGATCTGTTCTACACCACAAACGGTGTTATGAACACTCCGATCAATGTATGTCAGAAATACATTGTGGTATTCATTATCTTTGGTGCTTTTCTGGAGCGGACCAGTATTTCCGCATTCTTCATTGACCTTGCAAACTGCGTGGCAGGTTCCTCCTGCGGCGGCCCGGCGAAGGTAGCCGTTATTTCTTCCGCACTGTGCGGTATGGTTTCCGGTTCTTCCGTAGGAAACACTGTAACCACCGGTTCCGTCACCATCCCGATGATGATCAAGACCGGCTACAAACCGGATTTTGCAGGCGCTGTTGAGGCAGCAGCATCCACCGGCGGACAGATCATGCCGCCGATCATGGGCGCAGCCGCATTCCTTATGGCAGAGTACACCGGTGTTCCGTACTCCCGCATTGCAGTTTTAGCAATCCTTCCGGCAATCCTGTACTTTGCAGGCATTTACATTGCCGTACATCTGGAAGCAAAGAAGCTTGGCTTAAAGGGACTTGACAAAGAAAGCCTTCCGAAATTCAGCTATCTGATCCGCAAGATTTATCTGCTGGCTCCGCTTGTAGTTCTGGTCGTTCTGGTATCCAATGGTACCCGTACCATGCAGAGCTCCGCAGCAATCGCAATCCTGGTAACCATCGTTGTAGGCCTGTTCAACTCCGATAACCGCATCAACGTAAGCAAGATCATCGATGCGCTGGAGGCAGGCGGCAAGGGAACCATCACCGTAGCATCTGCATGTACCATGGCTGGTATCGTAGCGGGCTGCATCACTTCTACCGGTCTTGCATCCAAGCTCCTGCGTGCCATTGTATCCGCATCCGGCGGTGTCATGATCGTAGCACTGCTTCTGACCATGCTTTGCTGTATCGTTCTTGGTATGGGCGTTCCGACCACCGCAACCTACTGCATCATGGCAGCAACCTGTGCCCCGATCCTCATGAGCCCGGAAATCGGCGTTGAGATGCTTGCAGCACACTTTTTCGTATTCTACTTTGGTATCGTTGCAGATATCACCCCGCCGGTTGCATTGGCCGCCTACGCAGGCGCCGCCATCGCAAAGGCCGGACCGATGAAGACCGCATTCAATGCAAGCCGTCTTGCCATCGCAGCATTTATCGTACCGTACATCATCGCCATGAACCCGGCAATGCTGTTCATCAACACCACCATCCCGGAGGTTGTTATGATCACCATCACCAGCCTCATCGGTATCTTCGGTGTGGCAGCCGGTTTAAGCGGATTCGTATTCCGCAACATGAAGTGGTGGGAGAGAATCCTCTGCATCGTTGGAGGACTTACCCTTTTAGTACCGGGCAGCCTGACTGACCTCATCGGACTGGTTCTCGTAGGCGCTGTGTGCGTACTGGGATATCAGGCAGCGAAGAGAGAGAAGGAAGCGCTGGCTGCGTAAAATTCACAATTTAAAATATGACAAGGGTCGCGTGAGCTGAGAAAGGCAACTCACACGGCCCTTTAAGTTATCAATATTTTTATTCTGTAATTGGGCAGTATACAGGATTATTGCTGATTGAATTTCCCAAAATACAGGAATTTTTGTAAAATCAATTGCCTGAGTGCTAGTGTACTGTTTTTGTGAATGCCGGTACGTGGAAGCAGAAGTATTGTGCTGACATGCATAGCAGGTTTTAACGGAAAAAAGCAAAGGTTTAACTGCTCGTCTTTGGTCAGATCTTCCGGGAGAAATCCAACACCTAATCCTTCTGATATCATTTTTCGAATGGTATGAAGTGTTTCAACCTCGTAGGTGATTGAAGGGAAAAAATGATTGCAGGAAAGAGCGTCCTGTTCCATTTTCCGAAAAACATTGTTTCCTTTGGTCAGCAGAAAAGGGGTCTGATCGAGCATAGTGAACGAAAATGTTTGATTTCGGATAGCAGAAACAGCAGGATGGCTTTCTGGAAGTGCCAGAAAATAAGCTTCCCGATGAAGAAGGATTGCTTCTGATTGGAACTTTTCTGGTGTGTGGGTAGCTGTAATTGCGAGATCAGCGAATCCATGTTCCAGATATTCTTCAGCCATAGAAACAGATCCGACCGTAACTTCCAATGAGGTGTGTGGAAATTGTCTGACAAATTCGGGCTGAATATGGGAGCGGAAAAAATACTGTACTTTTGGAGATAAGATCAGATGGATGACCTGATGCTGTTTTGCTTTCAGTCGTTCCAGTGCTTGCATTCCTTTTTTATATTCCTGCAGAAGCTCACGCGCTCCGTTTAGATAAAGAATCCCTTCCTCTGTCAGGCGCATTTCCCGGTTATCCCAGACAAACAGGTTCACACCAATTCGCTTTTCTAAAATCTTTACTTCTCTGGAAAGTGTAGACTGCGACATGAAATTTTTTTCCGCAGCCCGGGTTACACTTTTTAATTCTGCAATGTCAATCAAATATTCTAATTGTTTTATATCCATTTCAAATCAGTCCTTGTCTTTTCTATCTGCTTGATTCATAAATTCTTCATGGAATTTTTCAATCAGGGGATCACATTCCATCTGATATAACGGATTTACAGACAACTGTTCTGTAAGAAGATAGATGAGATAGCGCTCTGGAAAACTTAAACGGTGATTGGAATTCCAGAGAATTCCGGATGTGATCCGGAAGGAAGAATGAATCCGGAAGAAATACAGATCCGTGCATTGTGCTGCGTAAAGCCTTGGAAGCATTCCGATACCGAGTCCGGAACGGATCAAAGTGGAAAGTATGGTAACATTGGATGTCTGATATGCAATCATAGGCGAAAAATCACAGCGGGCAAATTGTTCGGCACATACCTGACCAATCGAAGTGTCAGGTGTCATCATGATGAATGGGGAATCTGCAAATTGGTTCAGGCTGGCAGTTGCGGGGAAATCAGGATTTGCGGAAGCTTTCCCGGCCATGCGGTGATATGGCGGAACTGCGAGCAAAAGCTCTTCGTGATGGATGGGGGCAAATAAGAAATGATCGCGGTCATTTTTCAGGGCGGTGCTGACAATCAGGGATACTTGCCGGTTTTTCAGGTATTCCCGAAGCTGGTTTGTATAACCTTCCTGAATAGACAGTCTGATTTGCGGAAACTGATGGATAAAAAGTGGATACAATTTTGCTATTTCAGCGGCACCACGATGCGGAGAAATACCAATGGAGAGATACTCTGTCTGGGCAGTGTGCAAAAGGTTCATGGAGCTGAGGGTTTTTTCCTGAATTTCCTGCATACGCCGTGCCATATCAAGGTAAAGAAAACCAGCAGGGGTAGGATATAGCTTTTTCCGGTAGCGCTGGAATAATTCCATACCAAGTTCTCCTTCCAGATTGGAAAGATATTTACTCAGCGCGGGCTGAGAGATTCCAAGTTTTTGGGCGGCACCGGAAAGATTCTGACAGGAAGCGATTTCTAAAATATAAGGCAGTTGCTCTAATTTCATAAAGACTCCTTTTCCATAACTTTTATACATAGTTTATATAAGCTTCGTGCGATTGTCAATCGTCAGTTGGAAGCATAAAATAAAACTAAAGTTCCTGCTTACACCACATGATAATAATGCGAAGGAGGAATTTGATATCTGCAGATAAATGAAATAAGAGTGTGAATGTGGTGAAAAATTACAAAGGAAAATATTGGAGGGAGAGATACGATGGAGAATATGAATCTGTATATTGTTGTTGGCGTGCTGATCTTTATGATCATCATGTTTTTACTGCAAAAAGCTACGTATGGCGTAACTGCCATGACCTGCGTTGCAATTCTGGTACTTACCGGAGTGCTGGATTTCACGACGGCGTTTTCTGGCATCATCAATAAAAATACCATTCTTGTTGCAACGGTAATGGTAGTAGGAAACGCAATTGGAAAGACAAGTGTGACCAGAAAAATAAAAGCAGGAATCAACCACCTGAAAGGAAAAAGCGGATTGATCCTGATGCTGGCCATGTTCGGATTTACGATACTGTTGTGTCAGGTTATGGGACAGGTTGCAGTTCTCACGATCATGTTTGTTTTTGTTCAGACTCTGGATGATGATGGAGAGGTGTGTTCGTCCAGAATGCTGTATCTGATTGTTGCAATGCTTTGTGCATGGACCGGACGGTTCCCTGTTGGAATGGGTGCCGCATTGCCGATGCAGGCCAACGCTTACTATGAAGGTATGGTGACAGACCCGGCACAGACACTTGGCATGTTTGATATGACAAAAGTAGCTATCATTCCGGCATTGGCCTTAACAGTGTATTCTTTATTTGCGTGGAGACTTTTACCGAAAACTACGTTGGACAGTTCGGCGGTAAAAACAAACCAGAGCGCACAGAAAGAAGAAACATCAATTTCTGGATTTCAGGAATTTATTGTATTTGCAGTATTTTTTGCGGTAGTGATTGGATTCCTTTTTTCAGATTTACTTGGAAATCAGGCATATATGATTTCTGTTGTAGGTGTGCTGCTGATCATCTATACAAAGACGATGAAACGCGAAGAAGTTGTAGAAATCATGACAAGCGATATGGTATGGATGATTGCCGGCATGCTGGCTATGTCTTCGGCCCTTAGCTCTTCTGGTGCAGGAGAAGCAATTGGAAATTTTGTATTGAAAATTCTTGGGGAAAACCCAAGTGGTCTTAAGGTTTTAACTGTTTTTGGAATAACAACCGTAGTTATGACAACATTTTTATCCAACACCGGAAGCATGGCAGTATTAACTCCGATCGCGGCAAGTACTGCATTGGCTGGTGGTATGGATCCGAGGGCGGTAGTGCTGGTTGTAAATGTTGCTTCCTGGTTTGCGCTTGCTTTTCCAACTGGCTGCGCTGCCGGAACCATGGTTTATGCAATTGGTAAATACGATCCGATTAAGCTGTTGAAATTTAACATTCCATATCTGATTATTGCTGTTGCAACATTGATTTTCAGTACAAATCTGTTTTTCCCGGTATATGGTTAAGCAAATAAAAGGAGGAAGAGAAAGATGGCATTAACAAAAGAAGAGAGAGAAAAATGGCTGGCAGTTCTCGACAGAACCGGAGGAAGAAAAAAAACGGGACGTGAAGGCCGTGTAATTCCGGAAGATTATAAACAGTGGAAACAGTATACGGAACGCAAAGAAGTTGTGGTTGAAGTTCCATCTGTGGGTGTTCCGGTAAAATGTTATATCACAATGGCAAAAGACCGGAAAAACGGATGCCCGGTTCATGTCAACATGCATGGCGGCGGATTCATTTTCCTTCAGGACGGGGATGATGATCTGTATTGTGAACACTTGGCTGCGCGGATTCATGGAATTGTTGTAGATATTGATTACGCAAGCTCTTTAGATCATGCTTATCCGGTTGCGTTTGAACAGTCTTACCGCGTTGTAAAGTGGGTATTTGAACAGTGTGAATCCTGGGGGGCTGATCCGAAAAAGGTTTCCATTGGTGGACACAGCGCAGGTGGTTGTCTGGTAGCAGCAATCTCCCTGAAAGCCGCACAGACAAAGGATTTTAAAGTATGCTTACAGGTGCTCGACTATGCAGCAAATGACAACTATATGCCAATGACCGATACAAGCGGAAAGTCAGACCGCTCCCAGGCGTTTTCCATGCTTTATGCGGATGGAGACGAAGAACTCTTAAAACAGCCATTTGTATCACCGGTATTCGCGACTGCGGACATGATGGAGAATCAGCCGGAAACGCTGATTGTCAATGCGCAGAATTGTCCGTTCTGTCTTGCGAATGAAGAGTACGGAAGAAAACTGGTTGAGGCCGGTGTTACCGTGACAATGCGCAGATTCCGGGAGAGCCATCATGGATTTACCGTAAGAATGAGCGATGAATGGAAAGAAGCACAGGAACTGATCATCCGCCAGATTCTTTCTGCAAACAATTAAAATATGTGACAAGGCTCGTATGAGCTGCCTTTCGGCAGCTCATACGGGCCTATTAAAATCTACAATAGTTATATAATATATAGAAATTTAAAATAAAAACTCCTTTTTTGCGCATACTATGTTCAGAATGAATGGCGCAGGAAAGGAGTTTTTTTATGCAGGTGGGAAAAGCAAGCTTGCGTTTTGAGCATCCTGCTTTTGTGGCATCCTGGGCTTCGGTCACGGGAAAGAAGGAAGGGCAGGGGCCGCTATCGGGCGGGATTGATGTCACCGAGCAGGATGAGATGTTTGGAATGGAAAACTGGGAACAGGCAGAGAGTGCCATGCAGAAGCAGGCGGCAGATCTGGCGCTGGAGAAGGGAAATATTCACCGGAGAGAGGTGCGCTATCTCTTTGCGGGGGATCTGCTGGGGCAGCTGATCGCGACTTCTTTTGGGACGGTGGATCTGGAAATTCCGCTGTTTGGGCTTTACGGGGCCTGTTCTACGATGGGAGAAGCCATGGGACTTGGGGCGATGTGTGTGGATGCGGGACATGCAGACCGGGTCCTTGCAATGGCATCCAGCCACTTTGCGACAGCAGAAAAACAGTTCCGTTTTCCGCTTGGATATGGAAACCAGAGGGCACAGAGCGCATCGTGGACAGTGACCGGCTGTGGGGCGGTAGTATTGGAACGTGGGGAAAAAGCCGGAAACCTGCCAGCGCCACGTATTGCGGTAACCGGGATCACAACCGGGAAAATGGTGGATATGGGAACGAAGGATTCCATGAATATGGGCGCCGCCATGGCCCCGGCGGCCTGGAACACCATCTGTCAGAATCTGGAGGATTTTGGTGTGGATGTTTCCTATTATGACAGGATTATCACCGGGGATCTGGGGCAGTCGGGCAAAAGGTACTTCTCGATTTTATGAAGAGCAGCGGCCAGGAGCTTGCGGGACGCCATATGGATTGCGGTCTTGAAATTTATGACAGGGGTTGGCAGGACGTACACGCAGGTGGAAGTGGATGCGGCTGCGCGGCGGTAACGCTGTGTGCAAAGATTCTTCCAAAGCTGAAGCGTGGGGAATGGAAACGGGTTTTGTTTGTGCCGACCGGGGCACTGCTTTCCACCGTAAGCTATAATGAAGGACAGAGCATTCCGGGAATTGCCCACGCAGTTGTGCTGGAACGGATGGAGGGATAACGATACGATGAACAATGATATCAATCATATGATCAGCATGCTGGCTGATGTTGCAGGTAGCAGTATGGGCAGTGCATCTGGCAGTGTGGTAATGGAACTGATCCGGGCCTTTCTTGTGGGAGGCGTGATCTGTGCCCTTGTGCAGATCCTGCTTGACCGGACGAAGCTGATGCCGGGCCGGGTGATGGTGTTTCTGGTTGTAAGCGGCACCATTTTAGGATGGCTTGGACTTTATGAACCGTTTTTGGAATGGGCCGGAGCCGGAGCAGGTGTACCGCTCCTTGGATTTGGCAATACGCTGTGGAAGGGGGTCGCAAAGGCAATCGGAGAGGAAGGCTGCATTGGAATCTTCAAAGGCGGCCTCACAGCTGCCTCCGCCGGAATCGCAGCAGCGCTGGTGTTTGGGTATCTGGGGGCGCTGATCTTCAAACCTAAAATGAAAGAATAACAATTTGATTAACTTTAATAGAGGCTGTCGCACTAGCAAATATTTTTTGCTGGGCGGCAGCCCTGCTTTATGCCCAAATGGGGGCGAAATCGGTTGTGTTTTCGCCCCCATCCTTTATAAACACAGTTCATTCCCAGACATCCCTTTCGGCATGCCTGATTTCAAACTGTTTTGTTTTCAACCATTAAAATCTATGCTGTCTTTAATGAAAAAAGATGACTCC
>NZ_QUMD01000031.1 GCF_003481985.1 Clostridium sp. OF09-36 | reverse complement strand
TGTTTAGTCGCATAAACTGATTATACCACGAACGCCGGGCTTTTCGAAGCTCGGCGTTTTGTGTTGGATATATAAAATGAGCTGCCGCACGTTAGTGCGACAGCCCCTTGTCATATACTTAAATTGCTAAATGTACTTTAATCGATGATGATTCCGCCCTGGTCAGCACTTCTTGCGTGCAGTGCATACCGTTTCAGGTATCCTTCTACTGGCTGTGGCTCATAGTGGAATGCCGCCTTTCTGCGTGCAAGCTCCTCGTCGGATACATGAAGCTCCAGCTTTTTGTTCGGGATATCGATATCGATCTCATCGCCGTCTTCAATGAGGGCAATCGGACCGCCAGCAGCAGCTTCTGGGGAAATATGGCCGACGAAGCAGCCGTTGTTGGTGCCGGAGAAGCGGCCATCGGTGATGAGGGCGGTGCATTTATTTAAGCCCTGGCCGTAGAGCAGCTTCATAGGTTTGAACATTTCCGGCATGCCAGGTGCACCCTTCGGACCCTCGTAGCGGACAACCACAACGTGTCCTGGCTTGATCAGCTGCTTTGCGATGGCATCGCTGACAGCATCCTCGCTGTCAAAGCAGATGGCTTTTCCGGTAAAGTGGCGGACCTCCTCTGCCACAGCGGCAGGCTTTGCCACGGCAGTGTCAGGTGCAAGGTTGCCGTGCATGATGGCGAGACCTGCAAGGGTTGAGAATGGCTTCTCTAAGGAGGTGATGACATCCGGGTTCTTTGGATACAGGCTGCGGCAGGAGGCGGCGTTTTCGCCGATGGTCTTGCCGGTTACAGTCATACAGTCGTTATACAAAAGTGGCTTCATCTGACGCTGAACCTCCGGGATACCTCCGGCCTTGTAGAAGTCTTCGGCGTCGAATTCCTTGGATGCCGGGTTGATGCGGCAGATCAGCGGGATGCTGTTTCCGTATTCCTCAAACCATCCCATGACAGTTTTGGAATCCAGTCCGATCTCATGTGCGATGGCGAGAGTGTGGATGACGCAGTTGGTGGAGCCTCCGGTTGCCATGAGCACCATGATGGCGTTGCGGATTGCCTCCGGTGTGATGATATCGCGGGAGGTAATGCCCTCAAGTACCATATGAACAGCGGCCTCGCCGGACAACAGTGCGGCACGCAGACGGTCATTGTATACAGCCGGGATCGCTGCGGAGCCCGGAAGGCTTAAGCCGAGAGATTCTGCCATGCAGCACATGGAGTTTGCGGTTGCCATATGCTGGCAGGAGCCGACCGTCGGGCAGCACAGCTCCGTGATATCCTCCAGGACATCGTGGCCTATCTTTCCTACCTGGTACATACCGTAAGCCTCCTCGATGGAGGTGGAGTCTGATTTGCGCTTGCCGCCGAAGGACTGGCCGCCGAGCATGCATCCTCCTGCGAGGAAGATACATGGAATGTCCAGTCTTGCGGCTGCCATCAGCATGCCGGGAACGGTTTTGTCGCAGGAGCCGATGAGCACCAGACCGTCCAGACGGTGGGCAAGTGCCATGGTTTCAATACTGTCTGCCACGAGTTCACGGGACGGGAGAGAGTAGCGGGCACCGCTGTGGGTAGTGCAGACACCGTCACAGACTGCGATGCAGCCAAATTCTACCGGAGTGCCGCCAGCGCGGTAAACGCCGTATTTGACCTGCTCTGCCAGCTCTTTTAGGTGGCGGTGGCCCGGGACAATGTCGGTAAAGGAATTGCAGACACCGATGATCGGGCGGGACATGTCATCATTGGAGAAGCCGTTTGCCTTGTAAAGGGTGCGGCAGGAGATGAGACTGTCCGGAAGAAAGGTACCGGATTCAAATTTCTTTTGCATGTGAATACCCCCTGATTGATTATTTTATAGTTTTTTGAGAACCCTGATTGATGAAATCCCAGAAAATCTGGCTGGCCGGGAAAGCTTCCGCCCTTTTTTGCGGATCAGCCGGATCGAGGTGGAGACCGTTGGGGTAATGGGAACACCAACGGTATTTTCCCGTTTGTAGTATTCGTAAAAATTCTGCGACAGCAATGCGACACCCATATTCAGTGAGACAAGCGCCATAATGTTGTCGGGCCTGAGCCCATTGAAGCGGGATGCCGGCGTAAACCCGGCCTTTAGGCAAAGCTGCATGCAGACATAGTGAAGCTCTGCCTGCTCCCCGATGAGGATCATGGGATCGTTCCTTAAGGCGGAAAGAGGGATGCTGGTTTCTCTTGAAAGAGGGTGGCTTTTTGGAAGCACAGCAATGATGTCCTCCCGCACAAACTCAATTGCGTCATACGCAGACATACCGCTGCGGAATGGGCGGACAAAGGCCAGCTCGACATCGCCGGAGTCCAGCATTTTGGGAATGACACCGGGTTCAAACTCCGAGGTTCCTACGGCAATCTCCGGGTGGAGACTGCTAAAGCGTGCCATGAGATCGGCGATTTTGTAGGCACCGATCAGTGGGCAGGAGGCAATGCAGATCTGTGGGTTTTTGCGTGCCTGCTCTTTTTTCAGATACTGTTCCCTGCTGATCTGTTCAATGCTCCGGTGTGCCTCCAGCATCTTTTCAACATAGGGTAAGATCTGATAGCCAGCTTCGGAGAGTGCGCAGTTTTTAGAATTGCGGATAAACAAGGTCAGCCCCAGCTCCTGCTCTAATGCAGCAATGTGCTTGGAAAGGGCAGACTGGGACACACAAAGCTCCTCCGAGGTGCGGGAAAAGCTTAAATAATGCGATAATGCGGCAAATTCCTCATAATACCGTATGTTTGACATAAGATACCTTCTCATAAACTGTCAGATTATTGTTGTAAACTTTTTTTATTATAGCGCATCTGTTCCAAAATGGAAAGAGTATAGAAAACAATTTATTCCATTCTGGAAATGATGACAACGCAATTCGAATTGCAGATGCATGCAATAAATGATATGATGCTGATATTGATAAATAATTAACAAATAAAAACGAAGGAGGTTACATGTTATGAGCAAAGAGGTACGCACAATCGGGATTTGTGGAGAGATTTCCTGAACTTTCCTTATTTTTCAAGGCTTACAGCCTCTTAGATAGTGAAATGATATGTATTTTCCCTTATCTTTGCCCTTATGCGGAATCCGCAAGGGAAATAAGGGAAATTTTTAGTTAAGCATTGCTCACTACTTTATCAAGAAGTCTTGCGGAATCCCGTTTTGCTTTTCTTGTTGAGTGAGCGTAAATATTCATTGTGGTACTGACATCAGAGTGTCCTAACAGTTCCTGTACATCTTTCGGTGCAGCCCCATTGGAAAGCAGATTGCTGGTGTAGGTGTGACGTAACTGGTGGAAATGGAAATCTTCAAATCCTTCCAGTTTCTTTGACACTGATCTGCATACAATGCTGAGTGTACTCGGCAGTTCCAAAGAGCCATCCGGTCTTAAGCAGACAAAGGAGATTTCTTTGTAATCTGCCGGGACTTCCTGCGTTCCGTCAAGGTGATAGTATTCATAATAGACTCTGTTTTTCACATGAACTTCTTTGTAGTAATTGCGGTGATATAATTCGCCATACTGCATCCGGTTTTTGAGTTGTTCCTTTCTGGCAGCTTTCAGTATTTCAGTCAGGGTATCGCCAAAATCAACAATCCTAACTTTTTTCCGCTTCGTTGGTCCAATAATGTTTTTGTGTTTCATGCCGTCGTAGCGGATACTGCGTTTTATGGTCAGGCATTGTTCCTCAAGGTTAATGTCCTGCCATGTAAGACCACAGGTTTCTCCGATACGGAGCCCGGCATAATACGCAATCTGAATCGGTAGAATGGCAGGTGGGTTTTTCTTTTCCAGATACTTGATAAGTTGCTCGTAATCATCATGCGAAATCGGTTGTGTGCCTTCTTCCACTTCATCATCGGAAAAGAGGTCAACTTCCTCTGCCTGTCGTTTCAGTTTGATATATTGCATCGGATTGAAACTGATTAGTTGTTTTGGAAATACTGCAAAACGGAATGACTGCTGTAACACTGCGGAAAAAGAATGGATATAATCTTTGCTGTATCCCTTTCTTACTTTCCCGTCTGGAAACTCACCACCGAATGTAAGCAGATCAAGAAATGCCTGTAAATGTTCGGCAGTAACTGTTTTCAGTTTGCGGTCTGCAATCGGGTGTTTTTTGATACAGCGGATTGCACCAAGATAATTTTCCACTGTGCCGTTGCTGAGTGTCCCGGTTTTCAGTTCTTCTTCCGCCCACATATCCAGAAGCTCTCCTACCGTAAGGCTGTCTGCCTTTGCGACAAACTTCTTATTTTCGTAATCTTCCAGTGCTTTGCGGAGAAGTTTTTCCGTCTCACTTTTACTTTCGGTTCCAGCATATTCTTTCTGAACCATTTTACCGCTTGCATCTTCTACATAGAAGCGATAGTACCATTTTTTTCCTTTTTTTCTAACAGATCCTTTTGCCATAATTGTATTTCTCCTTTCGATATCAGACAATCGGAACTGTTGAAATGCTTCTTGCGTGTAAGTATATCACAACTCCGGTTGTCTTACTATACCGATTCAGAATCCTCATACATAACTTCGGATAAAAGATTGGCAAGTCTTTGTTCGGCTGCTTCCGGTTTCTTTGAATAGAGCCTTATCACATCTGCCATATCGTTAAATGCGTTGACAGTATGTGTGATCTCTCTGAGAAACATAATCTCATTATATTCATCTTTCGATTCGAATCCCATTACTTTGGCAATGTCCGCATCTTTGGTACTGCCTTTGTAATTTTTACAGGCGAACTGAAACGAATCCAGAAACAGTTCATATTGCTTTAACATTAACAGCAGTAAGTCTTTAGAAAAAGCGTCTTCTGTTTTATTAAGATCAAGAGGTAACTGTTTGAGAATATCGCCCATCACATCACGAATCTGCAATTCCTTCTTATCCGTAATATCAGTTTCATATTCATCGGTTTCCCCTTTGAGCCATTCAATCGATACATGAAGTGCTTCCGAAAGGCCTTCCAGTACCATCTTTTTGGTATTGTCAATCGAACCATTCTCATAACGCAGGATTGTGGAAGCGGTAACTCCCATCTTCTCTGCGACATAAGGCTGTGTCAGATTTAATTCGAGACGGCGCTGTTTTGCCCTGCTGCCGATCAGCTTGCGTAGTTCTTTATCTTTCATGCTGATGTGCTCCTTTTTCGGTATGTCATTACTATACCACGCAACAAAATATATTGCAATATGCAATTTATAGAAAACGAATGAAATTTCATAATGCTTGACAAAGCAATATAAACACGCTATACTGACAGCACAAATGAAATTGCATAATGCAATTTAAAAGGAGGTGGTCATATGACACAAAGAAAGATTGCCTTATCTATTGAAGAAGCTGCTGATTATACGGGAATCGGCAGGAACACCCTGAGAAAACTGGTGGAATGGAAGAAACTTCCGGTATTAAAGGTTGGGAGAAAAGTCCTGATCAAAACGGATATGCTGGAACTTTTTATGGAAGCCAACGAGGGCAGAGACTTGAGGGATAAGGGAAATGTGAAAGCAGTCACAAGAAACGGTTCAACTTAAAAAAGCGGTTCCCGAAGAAACCGCCAAAGGTTCTATCAGACCGGAGTCATGATATACCTACACGCAAACAGATTATACCATGTACTTCGTCTGACAGACAACAGGAAACTTATGTTTGGAAGAAAAAGAAAGGACGATGATATTTATGGCAAGATCAACAAAGAGTTATGAGGAGCGTATGCTCCAGTTGGAAAAGAAAGAACAGGAAAGCCTTGAGAAAGCAAAACAGTATGCAGCACAGAAACGGGAACTGAAGAAACGTCAGAAAGATGTGGAAACTAAAAAGCGGACACACAGGCTCTGCCAGATTGGTGGTGCGGTGGAATCGGTGCTGGGTTCTGCGATTGAGGAAGATGATATCCCAAAGCTGATCGGCTTCTTAAAAAGGCAGGAAGCAAATGGGAAATTCTTCTCAAAGGCAATGCAGAAAGAGCCAGTTGCGAATACGGAGGAAGTGTAATGCCGGAGGGAGTGGATTTTCCATTCCCTTCATTGCTTTTTCATGAAGGGCGCACTTATGGACAACCAGAGGTCGTCCGTATAAGTTTGCCACAGGTGGCAACCGGTCTGCGCTTATGCTTGCCGGGCTCGTTCCGTCGGCGGGGCTTTCAGCCAGACCTGCTCATGCCGCAGGAGGCACTCTTCGCCAGAGGGGCGCATTCCATGCAGGCTGTTATGCACAGGGCACTCTTACGCAGAGGGCGTTCCGGCAGATACCATTTTCTTTTTGGGAAAACGTTACCTGCCGGAAATCAAAGCCGGATACGGCAGAAAGGGGGAAACGGAGCATGGCGATTTTTCATTATACAGTAAAGATTGTTGGACGCAGCAAAGGGAAATCCATCATATCAGCATCTGCGTATCTCAATGGTGATGTGATGAAAAATGAAGAAACAGGCAGGATCAGCTACTACACTGCCAAAAAAGAAGTCGTTTATACCAGCCTGTTGATGTGTGAAAATGCACCACAGGAATGGCTGAACGTACCTGCTGAAAATATCAGACGGTTTCAGAAATCTGCCCGATATAAAAGAGCAGATAACAAAGATGCTGCACTGGGAAAATTTAAACTTACTTTTCAGAAACAGCGTTTATGGAATGAAGTTTTGAAGATTGAGAAGACCTCGGATGCACAACTCGGCAGGTCATTTGAATTTTCGCTTCCGAAAGAATGGAGCCGACAGGAACAGATTGATTATACAACTGAATATATTCAAAAGACCTTTGTAGATAAGGGAATGTGTGCGGACTGGAGTATCCACGATAAAGGAGATGGAAATCCCCATGTGCATTTACTTGTGACGATGCGACCATTCAATCCAGACCACTCATGGGGGAACAAAGAAATCAAGGATTGGGAGTTTGTCAGAGATGAAAATGGAAATATTGTGGTGGATGAATCCCATCCGGACTGGTGGCAGGATAAAAAGAACCCTGACCGTCATGGAATCCGAATCCCCGTACTTGATGAAAATGGAGTCCAGAAAGTCGGGACAAGGAACCGCAAACAGTGGAAACGTGTATTAACCGATGCTACCGGGTGGAACAATCCGAAAAATTGTGAGCTATGGCGGAGCGAATGGGCAAACGTCTGTAATGCACATTTGAAAACGGAAAATCACATTGACCATCGTTCTTATGCAAGGCAGGGAAAATTAGAGATACCGACGATCCATGAGGGCGCAGATGCCAGAAAAATTGACGAGAAATTTCAAAACGGACAGACATCCTCTACTTCATGGAAAGTAGAGGAAAACCAGATCATAAAAAGACAAAATGCACTGCTGGATAAAATACAGATTTCTTTTGGAAAAGTATCCAGTGCATTAACACAATGGAAGGAGCGATTGCGTGACATTAGAAGAAAGCCGGGAAGTCATTCCCATGATGGAGACAATGATAAACCAGATCGAGGAACAGCAGAATCTTATGGCAGAGATGGTACAGGAATTGCAGGAACGGGACAGGCAGCTCCTGTCTTTTCAGGAGCAGAACCAGAGTTTAAAAAGCTTAAACAGCGAATTATCCAGGCTGCTAAATCTTTTGCCAGATACAGAAGAACTGCTCTCACAGATCGAGCAACAGAAAACCAGAATCGAACAGTTGGAAAACGAGAATCAGCAATGGCAGGAATTAACGCAGAAGCTGAACAACGAGAACAGCTTATTGCAGAAACAGAACAGCGAATTGCTGACCTTAAACAGCAGATAGAGAAAGCGAGGGAGATCGATGAGCGAATGCAGAAACTTAGAGAACGTCGGGCAGGTGGAAGAACTTCTGCTGATGACCGAACAGATGCAGGACGAACTGGATCAGAAAGACCAGACAATCCAGGAACTAAACAGGCAGCTAAGCGAATCGCTGACCTTGAACGAGAAATTGAACAGCGAAAACAGAGCCGAGAATATCGAAGCATTGCGGACAAGATTAAGGCAAACAGAGGAACGATTGACCAGCGAGACAGACAGCAGGAAAAGAGCCGACGCAGAAGCCGTGGCATGGAAATTTAAGTATGAAAAAGCAGAGCAGGAAAAACTTTATGCACAGACACACCAAAAGACGGTAGAGGTAGCTGTTGAGAAAAAAGTGCCTTATGAGAAATGTGAAAAATGTGACCGTACTGCTTACCGGAAAGCAAAAGAAAAATGCGATAGCCGTAAAAGCCAGTTAGAAAAGAAATATAAAAATATGACGATTGGTTATGAAAGTATCTTGTTTCTACTGGCATGGTACAGCATAACAACAACACTGTTTACTGCGATTCTTTCGCCGGTTTTCCTTAACGACTGTATCGTCTTTTTCGGTGCGTTAGGAAAAGGAATGGGAAGTTTATTTCGGGAGTTTGTGACAGGTGCAGACTCTTTCGGACAGTTAAGCAGTGGAATACCTAACAGTATTCTTTCCGGGATTGTGTACTGGCTGATTGCCGGTACTGTCATGGCAATTTTATTCGTAATAACCGGGTGGCTGATAATCGGGATTGGTTATCAGGTAGGAAAAATCTACCGGAAATATTGTTGGGATATCATCAGTATCGTGGTAGCGATAACGAGTACAGCTGTTGTAATTTACTTTGGAGAATGGATTAAAAACGCTAATCCGATAAATCTTATTGTATTGCTATTACTGTCGCATATTATTTATATTGGAATCAGATGTTATGTGAAAGACTGGATGGAAGAACGAGGATATTATTAAAAGAGGACAGGGAAATTTCATAATCTTCCTGTCCTTAGTAAGGGACTATTGATTGTTTATATAAAGAAAAAGTATATAAATAAATCTTGACAATTAGTACGAACTCGGGCTATAATACAAAAGTCCGGATTCGTACTAATTTAAGGAGGAAAAAGATGAGAAAAGATAATAATATGATAATACAGTTGCAACGATATTATGCTTTATGGAAAGAATGTACAGCAATGTATGAGGAATGGTCAAAGGATCAGGGACTGTCTTCAAATGGAGTTTTTGCTTTGCATTCATTTTATGAAAGTAATGGAAGATGCACGCAGAAAATGATAAGTGAAAAATGGAATATACCTAAGCAAACGGTAAATACGATACTAAAAGATTTTCAGAAAAAAGGATACATCAATATGGTATCTGATGATTCAGACAAGAGAAATAAGCTGATATGCCTCACAGAATCAGGAATGGAATATACGAAAGATATCATAGAAAACTGCACTCAAAAGAAATATATGTAATCGAAAAAATGGGATTAGAGAATATAGAAAGTCTTAATGATAATACAGAGCTGTTTATCAGACTTTTCAAGGAAGGAGATTGTAAGAAAAATGAATCATAAATCATTATTTTTTAAATATGTTATTCCATCTATTATAGCATTTGCATTATCAGGAATATATGCGATAGTGGATGGATATTTTGTAGGCAATACCATAGGAGATGCTGGACTTTCGGCTATTAATATTGCATATCCGATTGAGGCTTTGATTCAGGCTCTTGGAACAGGAATTGGTATGGGAGGAGCTGTTTATTACTCAATTAATGCAGCAGAAAAGAAAGGAAAACGGGCAGAAGAATTTATTGCTACAAGCTGGTGGCTTCTTGTAATAGTAAGTGTTATCAGTACCATAATTATTTACTCCTTTTCGTCTAAAATTTTAGGATTGCTTGGAGCAGATGGAATTATATTAACAAATGCGACAGATTATATCAAAATTATAGCACTTGGAGCAATATTGCAGATTCTTGGAACTGGAATGATGCTATTCATTAGAAATTATGGAAACTCTTTCTGGTCAATGTTTGCGATGGTTGGTGGATTCATAACCAATATTGTTCTGGATTTTATCTTTGTATGGATATATGAAATGGGCATGAAAGGTGCAGCCACAGCTACAATAGCCGGACAGGGTGTGACTGCAGCAATTGCAATCATATACGCATTATATAATAAAAAGTTTTATGTGTATGTATCCTTAAAAAATGTAAAAGAAATGTGTGGCGCTATATTCAGAGTAGGTCTTGCACCATTTGGGCTAGCATTGACTCCTAATATTTCATTGGTGTTTATAAACCGATTCTCCGCTTCTTATGGGGGAGAAAAAGCTATTGCAACTTATGCATGTGTATCCTATATTATCTGTATCATATATCTCATATTGCAGGGCGTAGGTGATGGAAGTCAACCTTTAATGAGCCGTTTTTATGGTGAGAAGGATCAAGAAAGCCTGAGAGGAGTTCAGAGAATGGCATACATTTTTGCAATAATTCTTGCTGTTTGTGGTGGAATTATCATGTATGTAAACAGAGCAAATATTGGAGGGGTTTTCGGAGCTTCTTATGAAGTAAGTATTGAGATTTCTAAAATTGTACCTATATTTTTAGTGTCATTACCATTTGTTGCGATTACCAGAATAGCGACAGCTGGATTTTATGCTACTGAAAAAAGTGGATTGTCATACATTCTTACATTCATTGAACCAGTATTGATGCTGATATTTATGCTTGTTTTACCACCTTTATTTGGTGGACAGATTATGATATGGTGGAGTACGGTATTGGCACGTGTTTTTTCAGCGATTCTGGCATTCATACTAATAAAATATTGCGAAAAGGGAGATTTGCAATATGGAATACAGAAAATTTAACAATCAGATAGTAGCAAGAATAATCTAGGTTTATCTATTGTATTTTTAAGGACAGCCTCATAGCAATAGGGCTGTCCTTTTAAAATTATGAAGCTAATTTTTAATAAATTCTAGTAGATTTTGATTGGAATAATCATAACTCTAATGAATCTTCAGCATCTACCCACATCTGTAAATTCCCATCAAGATATAACCTTGCATATTCTAATGGCTCATCGATTGCAAGCGATGTCAAAGCACAATCAGATCCAGGTGTGGTTCTTAAATTTTTTTCTGCTTCCCAACAATCAATACGGAGTATATAGCCCGTATTAGTATATACATCAATGCTGTTGCACTGTGGATTGTATTCTGCAAATATTGTTCTCATCGTATCCCATCTCCTTATCATTTAATCAATCAGTAGTAGCAAAAATTAAGAAGCATTTCAATCAGTTCACCATGTCACTTTTATTTTGTGTTATACTGTCTTATAGATTTTTCTTGCCCTTGTATTTGCCCTTATCAGAGTGCATAAACACTGATGGGACGATATAACACAAGGGAAATAATAAGGGAAAGCTCACCTGCGACAAATCCAGTGTTTTCAAGGGGGTGCGAAGAATTTAATAATAAAATATAACAGTTATTAAATTTCTTAAAACAGGTGAAATCTCAATCGGAATTGTCGGAACCGGGATCATTGCGACCAGCATGGCAGTGCTGACAACGGGACATGGGTTTAAGACGGTGGTTTATGCGCGCAGCGAAGCATCGGCACAAAGATGCCGCAACAATTATGAAAATCACTGGAAAAGTCTGGTAGGACACGGGCTTGCGACCAGTGAGCAGGTGGACATCTGCAAAACTTATCTGGTAATCTCACAGGACTATAAGGCTATGGCGGATGCGGAGATCGTCTTTGAGAGTGCACTGGAGAACCCGGATGTCAAGCATGATATCTATCATATTCTGGAGGATACCTGCCCGGATGTGAAGGCAATCTGCTCGGTAAGCTCCTCCATTGTGCCGGATATTCTTGCAGAAACCTGTGAAAAATATGGCGATCGGATCATCGTAACGCATCCGTTCAATCCGGTACATATGGTCCCTTATTTTGAATTATGCGGTGGAAAACGGACTGCTCCGGGTGTGATCGAATACGTCTACCAGCTTCTGGAGGAGTTAGACAGAAAACCGGTTGTTTTGAAAAAACCGACCCCGGGTTTTATCGGAAACCGACTCCAGTTCGCATTGTGGAGAGAGGTACTTGCCCTAGTAGAGGAGGGTGTGGCAGATCCGAGAGACATCGACCGGGCATTGCAGTACAGCTTCTGCCCGCGCTATACCTCCATCGGTATTTTCGAGCATTTCGATAATGGCGGTCTGGAGCTGAACCGGACAACCTGTAAAAATCTGTTCCCGGTCATCAGCGATACCAAGACTGTGCCGGAATGTATCGATAAGCTGATCGCAGAAGGAAAAACAGGCGTGAAGGCGGGAGAGGGCTTTTACGACTGGCGTGGAGTGGACATGGACGCATACCGTGAACGTGTCAATGCACCGTACTGGAAGTTCTGTGAGTGGGATCTTCCAAAGGAAAAAATGTAAAAACACGGAATGTTAGGAGGGGTTAGAATGACACAGAAATTTAGTATGGAACGGGCAAAGCTGGTGAAGATCGCAATCTGCTTTCTGATCGTGGCAATTTTCTGGGTGATGCCGGCACCGGCGCCGATGACAACAGCCGGTATCCGCGTGATCGGTGTATTTATCGCCACCGTAATTCTGCTGTCTGCGGTTGATACCGTGTGGCCGGCTATGCTGGCAGTCGTATTACTGTCCAGAACTGGTGCAACCACATTAAACGGAGCCATCAGCGGAAGCCTTGGAAACTGGGTCGTATATTTTGTATTGATGACCTTTATTATGACACATGCGCTGAATGAGTCCGGCTTTACCTCACGTCTGGTTGCAAAATTCATGAGCCAGAAATTCGTGAACAGGAATCCATGGACCTTCACGATTTCCCTTGGTGTTCTTGGCATGATCCTTGGCGCGTTTATCGACCAAGTTCCGGCAGCAGCATTTATGCTTGCCTTCGTGAACCGGATCTATCAGGAGCTTGGCTATTCCAAGGATGACAGCTACCCGCATATCACCAATATCATTACCCTGTTTGGTGTCAATATTGGTGGTGCCATGACTCCAATCTCCCATTCGCTGATTATTTTGGGACTGGGCGTGTATGAGTCTGCAACAGGACAGAGCATCAGCTGTTTACCTACCTTCTGTTTGGTATCCCGACCGGCATTGTTCTGTTTGCAATCATGGCACTGATCATCCGCCTGATCGCAAAGCCGGACTTCGGCAAATTCAAAAATTTTGATGTGAGCCGGGTTCTGGACCAGCAGGGACCAATGGACCTGCGCGAGAAGGTAACTGTATTTGTCTTCTTCCTGACTGTCCTTCTGTGGATCATCCCGGGCTTCTTAAAGCTCTTTATCCCGGATGCGGCCTTTGTCACGGCGCTCAACAGCTACGGAATTACTTTCTGGGCGACCTTATCCGTTGTATTGATGGGAATCGTCAGCATTGACAATAAGCCGCTGATCGATGTGCGTGATATCGTGAATAAGCATATCAACTGGGGCATTCTGATCTTCATCAGCATCGGTGTTTATTTCGGAAGCGTGATCTGTGCAGAGGAAACTGGAGTGAATGCATTCATGTCTGCCTACATCAGCCCGCTGATCAGCCATGTTCCGACGATGGCGGTGGTTCTGATCATTGCCTATGCAGCAGTATTTATGACCAACTTTGCGTCAAACGTATCGACGATCACGGTTATGACCGGTCTGGGAGTTGCCCTTGGCATGAGCACCGGAGTGGTCAATCTGGTGGCAATCTCCATGGTAACCAGCTTCTGTGGTTCCGCTGCATACCTGATGCCATCCAGCTTCGCAGTCATTGCAATGCTCCACGGCAACGAATACAGCAGTAAGAACCAGATATATAAATATGGTATCATCATGATGCTGCTTACACCGCTTGTGGTAACACTCATTGGATATACGCTTGGAACCATGTTATAAAACGGAGGATTGCGAAAGAATACCGGTAAAAAGAGTTGTTTCGAAATATAAGAAATGCAATATAAAAAATGCAGGAAAGCCGGAGAGGTTTTCCTGCATTTTTGTGTAAATGGATATCATGGAGACGCCAGTGGCGCTATGGTTCACAATGCGGAAGTGTCAGCAACACCTAGTCCCGTCCAGGCCCATTCGATACCGCGGAAGAAGGGCGGGTGCTTGCACCGCCAGGCCCAAGACCTGGAACGGCAGTTCCGGAGCCGCCGGAGCTTCCAGAGCTTCCGGAGGTGGTGCCTGCATCGTCCGGTCCCAGATAGGACGGATCGATGGTAACGCTTGTGTGGCCGGAGCAGCGTTTGGTTGGCATTGCGTATTTGGAATCGTCGGTCTCGCCTTCCTCGTCAGCTGGCAGGGCAATACGCACATGGGAGGTCTTCGGGCAGTTCGGGCCCGGAAGGAGTCCGGTTACGCTGCAGACGGTTGTGAGCACATGGGTGTTGCACATCTCTGTCGGTACGGTTCCCTTGGCAAAGTATTCCGTGTAGACAGCGTCACCACGCGGGTCGTGGGAGCAGACACCCGGAATGGCCAGCTTGCCGGATTTGCGGCAGATCTCTGCGGTTTCGATGCTGTCCGGAACGGTGAAGCCCGGGTCACTCAATCCCTCGTGGACACGGGTCATGATCTTGCGCCAGATATCCTTGTGGAAGGAGGTTCCGCCGTTCTGTGCGGTCAGCTTCTGGTTCTCATCGCAGCCGCCCCACACACCGGCAGTGTAATAAGGTGTATAGCCGATAAACCAGATATCGTTGTTGTTGCTGGTCGTACCACTCTTACCGGCAGCAGACATGTTTGGCAGTGCGGCGCGGGTACTGGTGGAGCTGACGCTGACACCGGAGCTTGCGAAAATGTGGTTAGGCTGCATGGAATCCTCCATGGCATCCGTCAGTAAGAATGCAGTGGAATCCTTTAAAACGCGGTGGGTTTCCGGCTCATTATCGATCAGAAGCTTTCCATCGTGGTCCAGGATCTTCGTGAAGAAGACCGGCTTGGTATAAAGTCCCCCGTTTGCGATGGAGGCAAAGGCGGAGGTCAGCTCTAGGTTGGTGACACCGTTGGTGATACCGCCAAGGGCTGTTGCTGCGTTCATGTCGGTGTCCGTCAGGGTGGTGATGCCGAAGTTCTTGGCGTATTCCACACCGAGCTGTGGGCTTACGGTTTCCATCATGGTGCGCACGGCAACAATGTTCATGGAATAGATGATACCGTCGCGGATGCTGGAGTAGCCAAGATAACCCTGCTTGTACCAGTTTTTAAAGGTTTTTGTCCCCACAGTGAATGGAGCATCGTAGTAAACGCTTCCAAGTGTAGCCCCACAGGTGTCCAGGGCCGGGGCGAATGCAGTAATGACCTTAAAGGTAGAACCAGGCTGTCTGGTCGTGTCGGTAGCGCGGTTTAAGGTCAGGCTGGCTGTCTTGGTGCCGCGTCCGCCGCTGATCGCTTTCACTTGTCCGGTTTTCTGGTCCATGATGACGAAGGAAACCTGAGGTTCCAGTACCTTGCTGGAGCGTTCGCCGATTACGGTATCCCCTTCCTGCAGGATGGCTGCTTTATAGGCCTCCATATCTGCGTCTGCTTCCGCCTCGCTGTTGTAGAGACCGTCCCATCCCGGGTTTAGAGTGGAAGCGTGCCAGGATTTTAAATTCTTCTCTGAAAAGTGCTCCGTGGTGCCGTCGGCATGGGTTACAGAGAGACGGTATTCCACGCTGTAGCGGGCAGCAGAGTAGTTTGCAGGGTCATTGACCTCTTCGTCTACAATGGCCTGGATCGCAGGGTCCTGGGTGGTGTAGATCTGAAGACCGCCGCTGTAGAGCAGGTTGTGTGCCTGGGTCTCGGTGTAGCCGAGCTTTTCCATTAGTGTATCCTTTACCTGCTGGGTCAGCTCATCGGTAAAGTAGCTGTATGGAGTGGAGCTTTCTTTGGAAACGGTGTCGACCATCTGGATGCGGGCATAGACATCGTCTGCCAGGGCTTCCTCCTGCTGGGCCTTGGTGATATAGCCCTGTTCAAACATATACTGCAGGATCACCTTCCGTTTTTCGGCGTTGGCCTCCTGCCCGCTGATCGGGTTTAGGCGGGACGGATTCTGGGTGATGCCGGCAATGACGGTGCATTCCGAGAGTGTTAAGTCGGAAACATCCTTATTAAAATAGCGCCGGGCTGCAACCTTGACACCAAGGGCGTTATTGCCCAGGTTGATGGTGTTTAAATAGTTGGTTAAGATCAGCTTGCGGTCCATGGATTTTGTCAGCTGGAGTGCCAGGTACTGCTCCTGGAGCTTTCGCTCGAGCTTGGCACCGAAGCTGGTTTCCATGCCGCCGTTGAACATATTGTTTTTGATGAGCTGCTGGGTAATGGTACTTCCGCCTCCGCGGTTCTCGCCGGTCAGCACGCCGACTGCGGCACGGGAGATGGAACGCAGGTCGATGCCGTTGTGGGTCCAGAAACGGGAATCCTCAATGGCAACGAAGGCATTGATCAGGTCCTGGGGAAGCTCGTCGTAGGTGGCTTCTTCCCGGTTGGAGCCTGCAGTTACCAGCGTGTCGGTTAAGTTTCCGGCACTGTCATAAACGGTAGTGGCATAGCCGATGGGTACGATACTATCCACATTCAGCTCCGGGGAATTGTCGATGATACCCATGACAATGCCGATGCCAATACTGGATATGACCAGAACGCAGAACAGACAGAGTACGCAGCAGGTTTTTGCAAAGGTGAGAAAAATACGGGAGCGGTATTTCCGGCCCCGCGACTCGGCAGCCTGCAAACGCTTTTCTGTAGCGTTTTTTCCATAATTCATTCGGAATCCTCCTTTTCAGGATGTGTACTGGCAGCTGTAAAGAGGTCTGACAGCTGCTGATGGGGGATAAAATGTTGTTTGTATCATGCGTGAACAACATAAAAATCCGTCTATCATTATACCAAAATGATTCTGATAATTCAACCGTGCGAAGCTTCGGCAAAATCCGTTGGTGTCTGCGAAACACATGGGCAGTCATGTTGCTTCTTGCCAGAAGTCTTCTTTACTGGTATGATAGGGAACGAGAGAAGCGAATCGTAAAAGAAACAGGATGATAGGAAGTAGTATACCCATGATGGAACGATATAAAATTCTTTATGAGGGCGGAGAAGGGGAATTAACCGAGAAAAAATCCCGCTTCATTGCTACCACAAGACCGGTAGAGAGCGAAGAAGATGCCGTCGCTTTTATCGATGAGATGAAAAAGAAATACTGGGATGCCCGGCATAACTGCTCGGCTTATGTGATCGGGGAGCGCGGCCAGGTGCAGCGCTGCAGTGACGATGGGGAGCCGGCCCAGACGGCAGGACGCCCAATGCTGGATGTGCTTTTGGGTGCAGAAGTGAAAAACATCTGTGTCGTGGTGACCCGTTATTTTGGCGGAACCCTGCTTGGAACCGGCGGACTGGTGCGTGCATATTCCGGCGCAGTGCAGGAGGGACTCAAAAACAGCGTGATCGTGGAGAAATGTCCGGGTGTGGAATTGAAGATCCATACCGATTACAATGGCATTGGCAAGATCCAGTACATCAATGCGCAGATGGAGATCCCGGTTCTGGATACCCAGTACACCGATGCAGTAGATGTTGTCTGCATGGTGCCGCTCGAAAAAGAGGGTTCCCTGGTTGCCCAGATCACCGAAAAGACTGGCGGCAAAGCTGTGATTACCCGGGAAAAGGAATGCTATTATGGCTTTGCAGACGGGGAACTGGTCCTGTTTTAAAATTTAAACAGAAAAAGCCCTGCAATTGAGGAAAAAACGCTTGCATTCCGTTCACCAGAATGCTATATTAATAACTTGTGATGAATGACGTGAAACTAAGGACCTGGCAACAAGTCCTTAGTTTTTTTAAAGAGAAAGAGGATTATTACGACTATGAAAATGAAGAGAGAAGACATCCGTAACATCGCGATCATTGCCCACGTTGACCATGGTAAAACCACTCTGGTAGATGAACTGTTAAAGCAGAGCGGCGTTTTCCGTGCAAACCAGGAAGTGGCAGAGCGTGTCATGGACTCCAACGATATTGAGCGTGAGCGTGGAATCACCATTCTTTCCAAGAACACAGCAGTATTTTATAAAGATAAGAAGATCAACATCATCGACACCCCAGGACATGCAGACTTCGGCGGCGAGGTTGAGCGTGTACTGAAGATGGTAAACGGTGTTATCCTGGTTGTAGACGCATATGAGGGACCGATGCCGCAGACCAAATTCGTGCTGCAGAAGGCACTGGATCTGGACCTGTCTGTTATCGTCTGCATCAACAAGATCGACCGTCCGGAAGCAAGACCGACCGAGGTGATCGATGAGGTATTAGAGCTGTTTATGGATCTGGACGCATCCGACGAGCAGTTAGACTGCCCGTTCGTATTTGCATCTGCCCGTGCAGGTTTTGCAAAGAAAGAGCTGGACGATCCGGAAGTAGATATGAGCCCGCTGTTTGAAACCATCGTAAACTATATCCCGGCTCCGGAAGGAGACCCGGATGCAGATACCCAGATGCTCATCAGCACCATTGACTACAACGAGTTTGTTGGCCGTATCGGTGTCGGCAAAATCGACAACGGAAGCATCAAGTAAACCAGGACTGCGTGATCGTAAACCATCACGATCCGGACAAGATGCGCCGCGTGAAGATTGGTAAGCTGTACCAGTTCGACGGCTTAAAGCGTGTAGAGGTTCAGGAGGCAACCATCGGTGATATTGTTGCAGTATCCGGTATCGCAGACCTTCACATTGGTGATACTATCTGTTCCCCGGAGAATCCGGAATCCATTCCGTTCCAGAAGATTTCTGAGCCGACGATCGCCATGAACTTCATGGTAAATGACAGCCCGCTTGCAGGCCAGGAGGGTAAGTTCGTTACCTCCCGTCATTTAAGAGAGCGTCTGTTCCGCGAACTGAACACCGATGTCAGCCTGCGTGTAGAAGAGACCGAGTCCCCGGATTGCTTTAAGGTTTCCGGACGTGGTGAGCTGCATCTGTCTGTCCTGATCGAGAATATGCGCCGTGAGGGCTTTGAGTTCGCAGTCAGCAAGGCTGAGGTTCTTTACAAATACAACGAGCGCAACCAGAAGTTAGAGCCGATGGAGTTAGCTTACATCGACGTTCCGGAGGAGTTTACCGGTGCGGTAATCCAGAAGCTGACCTCCAGAAAGGGTGAGCTGCAGGGCATGAGCCCGGCAAACGGCGGATATACCCGTCTGGAGTTCTCCATCCCGGCAAGAGGTCTGATCGGCTATCGTGGTGAGTTCATGACCGATACCAAGGGTAACGGTATCATCAACACCATTTTCGATGGTTACGGCCCGTTCAAGGGTGAGTTAAGCTACCGTAAGACCGGTTCCCTGATCGCTTACGAGAGCGGTGAGACCATCACCTACGGCCTGTTCAACGCCCAGGAGCGCGGTATCCTCTTTGTGGGACCGGGCGAGAAGGTTTACTCCGGTATGGTCATCGGCCAGAACCCGAAGACCGAGGATATCGAGGTCAATGTCTGCAAGACCAAGAAGCTGACCAACACCCGTTCCTCCAGTGCTGATGAGGCATTGAAGCTGGTTCCGAAGAAGATCATGAGCCTGGAGCAGTGCCTGGAGTTCATCGATACCGACGAGCTTCTTGAGGTAACCCCGGAGAACCTGCGTATCCGCAAGAAGATCCTGGATCCGACCATGCGTAAGAGAGCATCCTTTAAAAAATAAATATTGCCAGATTCCCTAAAACCTGGTGTGGACTTTTCTAGTAAAGCCAAGCTATTTTTCGCCACACAGCCCCTTCCCGTACGGGAGGATGCTGTGTGGCGTTTTTTGCATTGTATATCGAGGAGGCGCCAGTGGCGCGTACTCTTATAATTTCGAAAGGAGTTTACTATGACAGATACATATATGAAAGAAAAATCGGTATTCCCACTGCTGTTGTCGATGGCCTTGCCGATGGTAGTGTCTATGCTGGTCAATTCCCTTTACAACATTATCGACAGTTTTTTTGTGGCAAAGATCAGTGAAAACGCCATGACGGCCCTTTCCCTGGTCTATCCGGTGCAGAACTTTATCAGTGCTGCTGCCATTGGCTTTGGTGTGGGCATCAATGCACTGGTATCGCTGTATCTGGGTGCCGGAAATAAGAAAAAAGCCGGAAATGCAGCGGGGCAGGGGCTTTTCTGCTGCCTGGTCCACGGTGTCGTTCTGGCGGTGCTTTCCCTTCTGGTCATGCCGCATTTTTTAAATATGTTTACGGGTGATGAAGACGTAAAGGCGCTGGCAATCCGCTATGCTTCCATTGCTTTTTCGTTTGCACCGGTGATCATGGTGGGATTATTTTTTGAGAAGCTTTTTCAGGCGGTAGGGCGCATGAAAGTTGCCATGACAAGCCTGCTTTGCGGCTGTATCGCTAACATTATCCTGGACCCTCTGATGATCTTTGGAATCGGCATTTTTCCGGCAATGGGGATTACCGGGGCGGCGATCGCAACGGGGATCGGCCAGGTGGTTTCCCTGGCAGTATATCTGCTGATGTATGTGGGAAAACCGTTCCCGGTCAAATTTACCAGACAGGACCTGCAGCCAAATGGAGAAATCTTAAAGAAGCTGTATGAGATCGGCATTCCGGCTATCTTAAACATAGCGCTGCCTTCCTTTCTGATCACCGCATTAAACGGCATTCTTGCTGCAGCTTCCGGCAGTTATGTGCTGGTGCTTGGAATCTATTATAAGCTTCAGACCTTCCTGTATCTTCCGGCCAGCGGCATTGTACAGGGACTGCGTCCGCTGATCGGATACAACTATGGGGCAAAAGAAATGAAGCGGGTGCGCAGGCTGTTTGAACTGACCCTGATGATGTGCGTGGTCATTATGACGATAGGAACCTTTGGCTGCCTGCTTTTTGCAAAGCAGCTTATGCAGCTGTTTACCGCAAACCCGGAAACCGTGGCAGCGGGAGCACAGGCATTACGCTTGATCTGTCTGGGATTTCTGGTCTCCTCGGTGTCCGTGACAGCCAGCGGTGCGTTTGAGGGCCTTGGAATGGGCATGTCCTCCCTGATTATTTCCCTGTGCCGCTACCTGGTGGTGATCCTGCCGGCTGCCTGGATCTTAAACCGAATCATGGGCCCGGTGGGAGTTTGGCACGGATTCTGGATCAGCGAGTGGATCTCGGCTGTTGTTTCTGCTTTTCTTGTGGGACGTTTTGCGTTCACTGCTTTTCATAAAAATGAAACGTGATGAATTTGACTGTTTTTGGATTTTTTGTCTGGGAAATGTAACATTTTGCCGCCATTTGTCGAGCGAAAACCTGAATATTTTTTCTCATTTTTCCGTAAATATGATAATAGCTGAGAGCTAAAAGAAATGGGAAGAGGAGAGAAAATACTATGTCAGAAAAAGTGATCGAAAACAATAAGGTGAGTGTGATCGGAGAAATCATTTCCGGGTTTACCTTCAGCCACGAAGTATTTGGAGAGGGCTTTTATCTTGTGAACGTGGCAGTGAGCCGTTTAAGCGAGCAGGCCGATATCATCCCGCTCATGATCTCAGAGCGCCTTTTGGATGTCAAGGAAGATTATATTGGCTGCACGGTGGAGGCCATTGGCCAGTTCCGTTCCTATAACCGCCATGAAGGAATAAAAAACCGTCTGGTACTGTCGGTGTTTGTACGGGAAATCCATTTTATGGAGAAATTTACGGATTATACCAAGACGAACCAGATCTTTCTGGATGGTTACATCTGTAAGGCACCGGTTTACCGGAAAACGCCGCTTGGAAGGGAGATTGCAGATCTGCTTTTGGCAGTCAACCGCCCTTACGGCAAGTCAGACTATATCCCGTGCATTGCCTGGGGCAGAAATGCGCGGTTTGCTTCTGGCTTCGAGGTGGGAACCAGAGTGCGCGTATGGGGCCGTGTGCAGAGCCGGGAGTACACCAAAAAACTCAGCGAGACTGAGTGCGAGAAGCGGGTGGCTTACGAGGTTTCCATCAGCAAGCTGGAATGCGGGGATCCGGAAGAGGAAGTGTGAGGATGCGAAGCATCAGCGCGGCTGTGCTGGCGGATTTATGTATGTGAACCGCAATAAGAATAGCCGCAGTCTTAACAGATTAACTTGCAAATCACATGGGAATGTGTTACGATTAGCACGCTTGTATAAACGATGCTAAGAAAAACAGAGGTGCAAAAGCGATGAGTACAGGAAGACTAGAGGTCATCTGCGGCAAAGACAGCTCAGGAAAGACAGCGATGGCCCTTGGCAGAGCGCTCCAGGCGCTCACAGAGCAGAAAACCGTGATCGTGATCCAGTTTTTAAAAGGCAGTGAGAAAACAGGAAATCTGGACGTATTAAAGCGAATGGAGCCGGAACTGAAGATATTCCGCTTCGAAAAATCAGACCGCTACTTTGCAGAGTTAAGTGATTCTGAAAAGAAAGATGAGCAAGTCAATATCCGCAATGGATTAAATTATGCAAAGAAGGTACTGACCACAGAGGAGTGTGATCTTCTGGTTCTCGATGAAGCCCTTGGGCTGGTTGACCAGAATATCGTAACGGAAGAGGAACTGGAGGGCATTTTAAACTGCCGTGACCAGGTCCAGGTCATTGTGACCGGAAAGGTACTGCCGGAAGGCATCCACCGGATCGCAGATAAAGTGGAATATGTAGATTGTTCCACCTGTTCCAGATAGGTTTAAGTTGACAATTAAAATGGTTAATGCTAGTATTATACATAAACAGGCAAGTAGAGGTTGCGCGAAGCATGAGTAAAGAATCGGATGCACCAGAAGCAGAAGAGGATTCTTTGAAAGGGCGGGCGCCGAAGATAGAGGACGGTCTGGAAGTCATTTATCTGGGGACAGGGTGAAGAATCCTGTAACTGTCATCCAACCGGATGGAGAGCTACTTAAAGCAAAAAGCACAAAAGCGACTTTAAGAGGGCTGACCGGAATTTGTCAGTCCCTTTTTTATTTCATAGGAAAGTGCGTCCTATGAAACAAAAAAGTGCTCCGCAGGGATGCGCGCTCGGCGCAAAGGTAGATGGTTGCCAAAGCAACCGCGCCTCGGCGCGAGAATGTGCCAAGGCACATTCTTTTTTACATTGCATGTCGGAACAGTGCGGTGGCGTATCCGTTGATTGACGCCTGCAATACATAAACATATGAGGAGGAAAAGAACATGGCTATTTTTGAGGGCGCTGGTGTTGCATTGGTAACCCCGTTTACAGAATCTGGAGAGGTAAATTATGATAAGCTTGCTGAGCTTTTGGAGGAGCAGATCGCAGGCGGTACCGATGCGATCATCGCATGCGGCACCACCGGTGAGTCTGCAACCATGAATCACGAGGAGCATCTGGATGTGATCCGTTTCACCTGCAAGGTGGTAAACAAGCGTATCCCGGTTATCGCAGGAACCGGTTCCAACTGTACCAGAGAGGCAATTCACCTTTCCAAGGAGGCTGAGAAGGCTGGAGCAGACGGACTGTTGTTAGTAACTCCTTATTACAATAAGGCAACCCAGAATGGTCTGATCGCACACTACACCGCGATCGCAGAGTCTGTAAACATTCCGTGTCTTTTATATCATGTGCCGACCCGTACCGGTCTTACCATGAAACCGGAGACCATCGTAAAGCTTTGCCGCGATGTGAAAAACATTGTTGGCGTGAAGGAAGCAAGCGGCAACTTCTCCGCGATCGCAGAGATCATGCACCTGGCAAACGGTTGCGTAGATCTGTATTCTGGCAACGACGACCAGATTGTTCCGCTTCTGGCTATGGGTGGCAAGGGCGTTATCTCCGTTCTGTCCAACGTTGCTCCGAGACAGACCCACGAGATCTGCGAGAACTTCTTCAAGGGCGATATCCAGAAGAGCTGCCAGATGCAGTTAGACGCCATTCCGGTGATCAACGCACTGTTCTGTGAAGTAAACCCGATCCCGGTTAAGGCTGCCTTAAATCTGATGGGCAAAGAGGCTGGTCCGTTAAGACTGCCGCTTACCGAGATGGAGCCGCAGAACCAGGAACGTTTGAAAAAGGCAATGCAGGAGTATGGAATCCTGTAAAACGGGAATGTACGCAGCATTTGCAAAGAATCAAAAAGACAGCTGCCTGTGTCATGGAATGCAGCTGCCTGGAAACGTGCAAATAGAACCACAAACGAAAGAACAGGACCTGCACAGGAGGACTTATAAAATGGTAAAAATGATCATGCACGGCTGCAATGGTGCGATGGGACGCACCATTACCGGTCTGGCAAAGGAGATGGATGGCATTGAGATCGTAGCCGGAATCGATGTCAATCCGGTAGTTTTAAGTGATTATCCGGTGTTTGCATCTTTAGAGGAATGTAACGTTGAGGCAGATGTGATCGTCGATTTTGCTTCTGCAAAGGCAGTGGACCATCTGCTGGATTACTGCGTGGCACACAAGATGCCTCTGGTACTCTGCACGACCGGACTTTCTGCAGAGCAGATCGAAAAAGTAAAAGAGAGCAGCAAACAGACTGCGATCCTGCGCTCTGCGAATATGTCCCTTGGCATCAATACCCTCATGAAGCTGGTCCAGGATGCGGCAAAGGTGCTGGCGAATGCAGGCTTTGACATTGAGATTGTCGAGAAGCACCACAACAAAAAACTGGATGCGCCGAGCGGCACTGCACTGGCTCTGGCAGATTCCATCAACGAGGCGATGGCCAACCAGTACCATTACAAATATGACCGCAGCCAGGAGCGCGTAAGACGTGACGAGAAAGAGATCGGTATCTCTTCCGTGCGCGGCGGTACGATTGTAGGTGACCACGATGTGATCTTTGCCGGAACGGATGAGGTCATTACCTTCAGCCACACCGCTTATTCCAAGGCAATTTTCGGAAAAGGTGCACTGCAGGCAGCACTGTTTCTGGCAGGCAAAGAGCCGGGACTGTACGACATGCAGGATGTGATCGGTTAATTTTATAAAAAGATAAAAATGGAAGTTCTGATTTTGATAAAATCGTTTCTTCTTTCTCATACTAACAGCAGGATGTATTCCTGAAATAGGTTGTTTTGTGGAAAAGTACAGTCTATGAAACAAAAACGCTCCGCCTGGATGCGCACTCTTTTTCACTTCGGGAATTCATTAGGAAAGAAAGGAGAATACGATGATGAAAAAAATCAGAATGACTGCATGTGTGCTGATCTTCGCCATGACTGTTTGTCTTTTAGCGGGATGCAGCAACCAGAATGGAAACAACATGGCAGATGAGGCAACGACTGCAAGCCAGGGAGCACCGAATGGCCAGAACGGAAACGGCCGGGGCACCGCTGCCGGGAAAAACGACACAAATAACATGGAAAGCGGAATGGCCGGTGAAAACGGCGGAGCCGGAAATGGCACGAGTGGAACCGGAGGTACTACCGGAAATGGCGGAATCAACGGAAACGGCACCGGAGGCCAGGAGAGCACTGGCGTGGTGGACGGACTCGTGGATGATGTGGAGCGCGTTGTGCAGTAAGAAAGTTATTTGGTTTTTCTTGTTTTTTAGAATAACATCGCTTTTCAAAAGCGATGTTATTCGTTTTTCATGTACATAGGAGGACTTTTGATCAGAACATGGAATCGGTCATGCCGCAGCTGGAGAAAACAGTGCATCCGGCGGCTGGCATGGAATTATCAGCGTTCCAGACACACAAGGTGTATCCGCAGAATTCTGGTGGCTGCGATCTGTCTGGAAATTGCAGCAGGAACGGCATTATTCTGGCAGGAAAAGCGCCCGGAGCTTTCTCTGGTACACAGGAAAGAAATCTGTGAAGTGGAGCTTATTTCCAAAGAGGCAATTGCTCAGGGCAATGCTGTGAGTGGTGAGCCGGAACAGGATATTTACGGAATCCGGCTGGATACAAAAAATTTAGAAGTCCAGTTTTACCACAGGAAGGATTTTATCCGACAATAAAAAAGCGGCAGCTGCTGTTTGTGCAGTGCGTGAACAGTAACAGGAATGGATTGTAACAGGAACATGAAAAAATATATTGCAATTCAGATACCTGTGTATTATAATTTCTTCTGAAATTAACTTCTTTTATTTATATTACTTATAAATACATCAAGAGAGGAAGAAAGCCGATGGAAGAGAAACGCTTGCTGAATCCAGATGAGCTGCACGAGGAGTGCGGTGTATTCGGAATGTACGATTTTGACGGCAATGATGTGGCATCCGAGATTTATTACGGACTGTTCGCATTGCAGCACCGGGGGCAGGAAAGCTGCGGTATTGCGGTCAGCGACACAGAAGGACCGAAGGGGAAGGTAAATGCGTATAAGGGGATGGGGCTTTGCAACGAGGTGTTCACACCGGACATCTTAGAGGGTTTACATGGAAACATTGGTGTGGGACATGTGCGTTACTCGACTGCGGGAAGCAGCACAAGAGAGAACGCGCAGCCTCTGGTACTCAATTATGTGAAGGGTACCCTGGCTCTGGCCCACAACGGAAACCTGGTCAATGCGCCGGAGCTGCGCAGAGAGCTGGAATACAGCGGTGCAATCTTCCAGACCACCATTGACTCAGAGGTCATTGCGTACCATATCGCACGTGAGCGTGTGCGCACGGCAACCGTTGAAGCGGCGGTGGCAAATGCCATGAAGAAGATCAAGGGTGCGTATTCTCTGGTCATCATGAGCCCGCGCAAGATGATCGGTGCGAGAGATCCATTTGGCTTTAAGCCTCTTTGTATCGGCAAAAAGGAAAATGCCTATATCCTGGCATCCGAGAGCTGCGCCCTGGCAACGATTGACGCGGAATTTGTCCGCGATGTGGAGCCGGGTGAGATCGTAACGATCACCAAGGACGGAATCAACTCCGATAAGAGCATGTGCCTGCCGGATTCGAAGAAACAGGCAAGATGTGTCTTTGAATATATTTACTTTGCAAGACCGGATAGTGTGTTTGACGGTGTGAGCGTTTATCATTCCCGCATTCACGCAGGCCGCTGTCTGGCGATCGATTCCCCGGTCGATGCCGATCTCGTGGTCGGTGTTCCGGAATCCGGTAATGCTGCAGCACTTGGCTATTCGATGCAGTCTGGAATCCCATACGGAACGGCGTTTGTGAAGAACTCTTATGTGGGACGTACCTTCATCAAGCCGAAACAGAGCAGCCGTGTTTCTGCGGTAAAAGTAAAATTGAATGTGTTGAAAGAGGCAGTCGCAGGAAAACGCGTCATCATGATCGACGATTCCATCGTCCGCGGTACGACCAGCCACCTCATTGTGAAGATGCTGCGCGATGCAGGTGCGAAGGAAGTGCATGTGAAGGTCAGCGCACCGCCATTTTTACATCCGTGCTATTTCGGAACGGATATCCCATCCGAAGACCAGCTCATTGCAAGCGGACGCACGGTAGAAGAAATCCGCCAGATCATCGGGGCAGATTCGCTGTCTTACTTAAAGATGGAGCGTCTGCCGGAGCTGGCAGAAGGCCTGCCGATCTGCACGGCATGCTTTAGCGGAAACTATCCGCTGGAACCGCCGAAGGAGGATATCCGCGGCGAATATACGAAGTAAGCGCCAAAGGAAAGCATTTGCGGCGAATATACGAAACAAGTGTCGAAAAATGCATCCGCGGCGAAGATACCAAATAATCAATCAAAATATTGGAGGGTTCTTATGAACGACAGATACCAAAGCCCGTTGTCCGAGCGTTACGCAAGCAAGGAGATGCAGTACATCTTCTCCCCGGACAAGAAATTCAAAACCTGGAGAAAATTATGGATCGCACTGGCTGAGACTGAGAAAGAATTAGGCCTGCCGATCACCCAGGAGCAGATCGACGAGTTAAAGGCACATGCCGAGGATATCAACTATGAAGTCGCAAAAGAGCGTGAGCGTCTGGTGCGCCACGATGTCATGTCCCATGTATACGCTTACGGCCAGCAGTGTCCGAAGGCAAAAGGAATCATCCATCTGGGTGCAACCTCCTGCTATGTAGGTGATAACACGGACCTCATCATCATGACCGAGGGCTTAAAGCTGGTTCGTAAAAAACTCATCAACGTGATGGCAGAGCTGGCAAAATTCGCAGACAAGTACAAAAACCAGCCGACCCTGGCATTTACCCATTTCCAGCCTGCACAGCCGACTACCGTTGGTAAGAGAGCAACGCTTTGGCTTAATGAGCTTTGCCTGGATTTAGAGGATCTGGATCATGTCCTTTCTACCATGAAGCTTCTTGGCTCCAAGGGAACCACCGGTACCCAGGCAAGTTTCCTGGAACTCTTTGAGGGAGACCATGAGAAATGCCGCAAGGCAGACCAGATGATCGCCGAGAAGATGGGCTTTTCTGCATGCTATCCGGTTTCCGGCCAGACCTACTCCCGTAAGGTAGATACCCGTGTCCTGAATGTTCTTGCAGGAATCGCGCAGAGCGCCCACAAGTTCAGCAATGACATTCGTCTGCTGCAGCACTTAAAAGAAGTGGAAGAGCCGTTTGAGAAGAACCAGATTGGTTCCTCCGCAATGGCATACAAGAGAAACCCGATGCGCAGCGAGCGTATCGCATCTCTTTCCAACTATGTAATGAGTGATGTCATGAACCCGATGATGGTTGCTTCCACCCAGTGGTTCGAGCGTACCTTAGATGACTCCGCAAACAAGCGTTTAAGCATTCCGGAAGGCTTCCTGGCCATCGACGGTATCCTGGATCTGTACTTAAATGTTGTAGACGGCCTGGTTGTATATCCGAAGGTGATTGAGAAGCATTTTATGGCAGAGCTTCCGTTCATGGCAACCGAGAACATCATGATGGATGCAGTAAAGGCAGGCGGCGACCGTCAGGAGCTGCATGAGCGCATCCGCCAGCTTTCCATGGAAGCAGGCAGAAATGTCAAGGAAAAAGGTCTGGACAACAACCTGTTAGAGCTCATTGCGGCAGATCCGGCATTTGGACTCTCCTTAGAAGACTTAAAGGCATGCATGGAGCCGTCCCGCTATGTAGGACGTGCACCGCAGCAGGTAGACGAATTCTTAGGCGAAGTAGTCAATCCGATCCTGGAGGCAAACAAGGAAGACCTTGGTATGACCGCAGAGATCAATGTGTAAAAGAATGTTTTATGAAACGGAAGCTATTTTCTGAGTCTTGTTTCCAATGTGTGGAACGTGTCAGAAAATGGCAAAACTGATAAAATACAGTAATTAATATCTATAATTTACATTAATAACAAGAGGCAGGCAGATTAGAAAATCTGTCTGCCTTTTTGTGTTTGCGTATTGATTTTAAAGTAAGAATCTTATATACTGTTAATGTTTGCGGAGTCGGCTGATTCCGCATGAGAATATTAGGAATAGCAAGTGGCGGTGCCAGGACACATTGGTTTTCGATGTGCAGCGCGTGGGCAAAAATGCGCGAAGTCCGTACTGTCACGTTAAGCACAACAAAGGAGACGAATTATGTCAAAGGTAGATGTAGTTATTGGATGTTTTTATGGCGATGAAGGTAAGGGAAAAGTAATCGATTATCTTGCAACGAATGCAGATATCGCTGTCCGCGCAACCGGTGGTGATAACGCAGGCCATACGATCGAAGCAAACGGAGTGAAATACGCAATGCGTCTGATTCCGTCCGGAATCCTGTCCGGTCATACCATTGGCGTAATCGGCAACGGCGTTGTTATGAACCCACAGGTGCTGTTAGGTGAGATCGAAAACTTAAAAGCACACGGATACGATATCGACAACCATTTAAAAATCAGTGACAAGACCCATGTGATCCTGCCGTACCATCCGATGTTAGACCGCGCACTGGAGAAAGCAAGAAAGGCTTCCAAGATCGGTACCACCTGCAGAGGTATCGGACCGACCTATTGTGACAAATACGAGCGCGCAGGCTTAAGAGTTGAGGATCTGTACGCAGACAACTTCAAGAGCCATCTGGAAGAGCTGGTAGAATCCAGAAAAGCACTCTTAAAGTTCTATGATCCGGAAGACACCACCATCGATGAAAAACTGAATTTCGAGGATGTATATAAGACCTATACCGAGTACGCAGAGCAGTTAAAGCCGTTCGTATGCGACACCGTAACCTATCTGCACAAAGCACTGGAAGAGGACAAAAAGGTGATCGTAGAGGGCGCTCAGGCAACCTTACTTGACATCGACTTCGGTTCCTATCCGTATGTAACCTCCTCCAACCCGACCATCGGCGGCATCATCACCGGAACCGGTTTAAGCGCATCCGATATCGGAAATGTATACGGTATCATCAAGGCTTACTCCAGCCGTGTCGGCGAGGGTCCGTTCGTAACCGAGCTGCTCGATGAGACCGGTGATAAGATCCGTGACCTTGGTCATGAGTACGGTACCGTAAGCGGCAGACCGCGTCGCTGTGGCTGGCTGGATCTGGTAACCTTAAAATATGCAAAGCGTCTGAATGGTCTGACCGGAATCTCCGTAAACCACTTAGACACCATCGGTAAGTTCGACAAGATCAAAGTCTGCGTTGCTTATGACTGCAACGGGGTACAGACCGAGGATTTCTCCACCAACTTAAAGTTCTTAGAGAACAGCAAGCCGGTATACAAAGAGTTCGATGGTAACTTCGGTGACATCTCTGGCTGCAAGACCTTCGAGGAGCTTCCGGAGAATGCAAAGGCATACATCAACTTCATCGAGGATTATATCAAAGTTCCGGTAAAATTCATCGGAACCGGCGCAGGACGCGAGGCAATGATCGTACGCCTGTAAAAATAGTAATATTGTGAACGTAATAGAGCCGTGAAAGCTGCCTTTCGGTAGCTTCCACGGCTTTTGTCTTATTTCAGCAGACGAAAAAATAAGACTCTGTTTTATAATCGTGATTCACGTATTATAAAATATTGACTATGTATGCATGGTGTCATATATTATATATAATCGATGAGGAGGTATCATTTATGGAACCAATGGGAATTGTACAGGCTCGCACATCGGAGCGGATCAAAGAAAACGCAGCAAATATTTTGGATAAACTTGGATTGAATATGTCTACGTATATCAATATGGCTTTGAACTAGTTAATTATTCAAGAAGGAATTCCGTTTTCTGTTAAGCTGACAAAATCCTCCTATACGAATGCGGAAAAAATCAATGAGGTAGCTGCAACATTAAAACTTGAAGGATTACATTTAGACGAGAATGACATACAGTTAATGCAGGAGATTCAGCATGGAAATATCAGTTTTGAACAAGCACGGGAGAAAATATTAAACGAGGTATAAAATGTCAGATACGAAATGCTATCAGCCAGCCAAAAATCTTTTCTGTGTGAGTACAGCGAAATGGAAGAGGTGATTCGTAAATGTATTTACAAACAATAGAATCACACTATGAGTCATAATAAGAGATTCCGGAAATAATAGGAGACAGGAGAAAAATGAGTAGTATAAGGGCGTTTGTAATCACAATTTTTGTAGGCTGGCTCAGTTCTGTGATTTGTGAAACCATGCTTTGGCCTCAACTAGGTTCGATTTTTGCAATTGCAACAATGGGCGCATTTATTCTTAAATCTATAGAGAATTTAAAGGAAGGCTCATCAGAAGATGCAAAATCATAGTATTATAAATCAGAAAATTGATAGTTGACAAGGGAGTGTGATTGCATGGGAAAAGCAATTTTAGCAATGATTGTAACCATAATGGTTGGGTTTATGAGCAGTGCCATCTTTGCAAACTGGGTCAATGCACCAGAGTGGGGTGTTATCCTTGCTGTTGCTGTGATGGGTGCATTTATTATTCTTTTCAATGATAAGAAGTAAGTGACTTCCAGCTTGGAGAACTGGTGAAATCAACGATTGCGAGGAGAAAGAAAATGGAATTTAAGAATTTATTACCAGCTCAAAATCGTGATGAGTTACGAGAATGGTTTTCGGAAAATTATAACAAAGAAACCGAATGCTGGGTGGTTGTAAAGCGTGGACGTCCAGTAGATAATGGAACTTTTTGGTATATAGATGCAGTTGAAGAAGCCATGTGTTTTGGCTGGATTGATAGCACCACGAAGAAAATGGATAACGGAATAACGGCACAAAGATTAGCACCCAGAAGAAAAAACAGTTTGTGGTCTGAATTAAATAAAGAACATTGCCGGAGAATGGAGCGATTAGGGCGTATGACGGATGCTGGAAGAGCAGTTTTTCCGGATATGTCTGAAAATTGTTTTGTTATTGACAAGATGATTTTAGACGCATTGCAAATAGACGCTGAAATTTGGGAGAATTTTCAAAAAGGATAACACCAAGGCGGGGATTATGTATGGCGAATGGAATGATAATGGACGCTTACTTACAGACTGACAGATTGCAGCGCTGGCTATCTTCACTCTGTCACACGAAATAATGCTTTCCATTCCTGCCTCCGTTCCTTTTTGCACACCAGATAATAGGTTGCGGTTGCCTCTTTATCGGAAATCGGAATCGCGATCCGGTTTTCTGCGGTAACCCGGTAATTTTCGGAGACATCGGTTACAAAGCAGGGCAGGGAGGAGGCTTGGACCAGCTCCTGAAAACGATAGCGGTCATTTTGGGTCAGAAAGCGGGAATCCGGCATTTTTTCTAATACAAAGGACCAGAAGCTGATATCGGGCATTAAAAGCATGTTTTCTCCGTTCATGTCGGAGAAGGACAGGCTTTTTTTGTTTGCATATTTGTGGTCTTTTGGAAGCGCAAACATCAGGCTTTCGGTTCCCTATTCTTTGTAAATGTAAGCCTCAGATTCCGGCTTTTGGTGCGTTACGATCAGCTGGTAATGATCCTGCTCCAGCCCTTTGAAAAGATGTTCATCGGAAGTTATGTCGGTCTGCAGGGAATCGTTAGGGGGGTATAGGGAGTGGTATTTTATTTTACGGCGACCGGAAACAGCCTGTATGTAGCAAAACAGCTTTGTGAACATCCGGTCAGTATTGCCCAGGCGGTTCACGATAAACAAAAGACATACCGTGCAGAGCAGATTGGCATTGTCTGTCCGATGTTTGGTCATAAGGTGCCAAGGCTGGTCAAAGAGTTTCTGGAACAGGCAACCTTTGAGACACCGTATTTTTATATGATCCTGACTTATGGATACCGGCACGGAGGTGCATCGGAACTGGCGCAGCAGATGTTAAAGAACATCGGAATCCAGCCAGCTTACATCAATGTACTCTGGAAGCTGGACAATTTCCTTCCAAGTTTCGATATGAATAAGCAGAAGGAAATGGAGAAACATGTCGGGGAGCATCTGAAACAGATTCGGGAGGATATCCGGGATCAGCGCAGGTTCCTTTCTCCGGTAACCGCGGCAGACCGGGCGGCACATCAGGAGTTTTTATCCAGAAAAAATAAAATGCCGGAAGGTTTGCTCCAGAATTTTTACCGGATCACGGAGAAATGCATTGGCTGTGAGATCTGCACCAGAGTCTGTCCGGAACATTGTTTCCATATGGAGAAACACAAGAGTGTCTGGAGTCCGGATCGTTGTATGTACTGTATCCAGAACGCTCCGTTTCGATTGTGAATGAGATGAAAGACCGCGCGGAAAAGGGCGAACAGATCTTTTGTGATATTTACATGGATGCTGAAAAACAGGCAGACCCGGCAAAGCGCAATACGGGCTTATTCTTTTTCCGTGGCAATCCGGGTGAAAAATTTGCGATTACAAATTCCGGAGGCGGATTTGTTTATCTCGCAGCCATGCATGACAGCTTTCCGCATATGCAGGAACTTGCCAGACGGGGCTACAACGCATTTGCGCTGATTTACCGGCCCGGGGCACAGAGCGCCTGTGAGAATCTGGCAGAGCCATTGCCTTTATCCACGAACATGCTGGGGAACTCCAGGTGGATACGGAAGGGGATTCGCTGTGGGGCGGCTCAGCCGGAGCGCGTATGGCGGCCTGGCTTGGTTCCTACGGAACCGCAGCATTTGGAGAAAAGGCATATCCGGCACCGGGTGCCGTAATCATGCAGTATACCGGCTTATCGGAAGTGAGCGGAACGGAGCCGCCGACCTATGCTTGTGTAGGAACTCGTGACGGTATCGCCTCTTATCGGATCATGCAGCAGCGGATCTTCACTATGTTGTCTTTGATCCGGGCGTGATCAATAACTGGCATACGCATGAGGGCGGACAGATCCTGATCGCGACAGACGGAATTGGCTATCACCAGATCGAGGGAGAGCCGGTTCAGGTTCTTTATCCGGGTGATGTGGCATTCTGCCCGCCAGGTGTGAAGCACTGGCATGGTGGAAGCGCAGATACAAGCTTTGCGCACATCGCGGCCAACACCAATTCAGAATTGACAGAACTGGAGTGGTTTGGCCGGGCATGATGATGAGAGCCTGCGCGATGTAGAACTGGTTTCAACGGAAGTGGAGACTGGCAGGATGGAGAACGCTTCAGCTCCGGCGCATCCGATACAGATGTAGCAAAGTGGGTTGACAGCCTTGCTATTTCCATATCGCAATGATACCTGACTTTCGGAGTTGAAGTATAAAACATGGTGCTAAGCCAAGGATTAAAACCTGTGGCTTAGCATTTTTTTGATGTCTCCTTCGTTCAAAAAATACGATGTCAGTGGTAAGCTGCACAGCTCTGACAATTCCCTGATAAATGATGTACCATGCGATAGATTTATATATTTTCTGTCTGATATTTTGGCAACTCTGAAGTCACGTACGAATTCAAACAGCTCTTCGGAACTATAACCATTTTTTAATATCTTGAACTGCAGTAATCTTGTCAGTAATACGGCCAGATAGCAGATTAAAAAATGTCCAACAATGGTATCCTGTTTTTGCAAGTATACCGGTCTGGCATCCAGCTGTGACTTCATGATCCGGAAGGATTCTTCTATTCTCCAGAGATTGTGGTATGCATTGTAGACATCCTTATCTTTCATGGAAATCTCGGAAGTGACCAGCATGTTGTATCCGGCAAGCTCCAGGGATTTTTGAATGAGTTCCTCATTCATGGTGACTTTTACTTTACCATCTGTGTCGTTGCCCTTTTTATCTGCAGCAGTAAAAATGACATATTTTGCAGAATCACCATACTCGGATTTTTTAGCCTGCGAAGCTTTCAGAAGCCTTGCTTTTTCAACTTCTTTATTAATTTCGTAGATCTGTTTTTTGGCAAGTTTTGGATTGAAAGTAACAATCCTTTTTTCTGTGATCCGGAACTTTTTTAAAGAGCCTGTTTCAGACTCGGTAAATTTATATTCAAATTCATCTACACATTCCTTAATGCGATACAAAGTCTCCCCGGCAGCATTTTTTACATCCCTGTAATTATTAGGGAGCAGTACCCAGGTCTTTTCCGTTTCCGGAAGCATCTTTACGGACTTAGAGAAAATATATCCATCCCCATTTTTGAGCGCATGGAAGATATTTTCAGCACAATTCAACCCTTTGTCGGCGATCTGTATGGTTCTGCCGGACACAGAGTTTCTCTTTTTCAAATCATCAATGATATTTCTGATCACCGGCTTTTCACTCTGATTGCCCGGAAACAGCTTCATGCCGATGGGAATCTGATTTGCATCAAGCAGGAGTCCCAGACCAACAATCGGTTCTTTTCTGTTTTCCTTGGAAGGTCCTTTTTTCCGGAAATCATCTTCCCTGTCGATCTCAAAGTAAAAGTTAGTGCAGTCAAAGTAAGTATGAGAGGTATCAAACTGATACATCTGTTGGATCTGATGATTGTAGATTTCAATGATCTTTTCGTATTCGCAACCGATATACTCCAGCCCGTCATAGAGCTGGTTTAAAGAAAAATCGTAGGATTCAAAAAGCTTTGGAATCACTTCGTCATAAGTCTTTGATTTTGAACATGGCTGGACAAGCCTTGCGTAAACAAGGGCAGAGATCATGTCAAAAACATTAAAGCGGAAGTCAGTAGCGGTCTGCATGAGATCAATATACTTTTTGACAGAAAGCTTGTCGTTAATGTTTTTCATCGGGAAATAGCCAATGAGTTTTTCCGGCGAATCATCTGAAATCTGCTTCGCTTTTTTTGCGGCTTTTGCAGCATTTGCTTCCTGGTTCAGTCTGATAACTTCTTCTTTGTAGAAGGAGATAGGATCGTCAATGCCCTTTGCCTGAAGCTCATGAACATAACCAATAGGTTTATAAGCCTTGTGGGCAGTATGCCTGCGTTCAGGATCGTAAAAGCTTGAATAAATCTGAAGATAAGTACCTTTTTTGTTGTTAGTTTTTTTAAGAAAATATGCCATAAAAGTCACCCTCTTATAGTATAGCACCATAGCACCATAAAAGCAAGTATAAAAAAGAAAATTTGTCAAGTTTTTAAAACAAAGAAAAAAGCCAGCAAATATGCTGACTTGAGGATAAAATATATTTCATTAACTCTCAAAAAATAAAGTGCTAAATCCTAAAGACGGGTATTCCTGCTTTGTGGCAGCCATTGATGCGGAGAAATGTATATTCCGTGCCCGGGTGAAAGATATGGTGGATCGGAGCTAAATGAAGCATTAAATAATTCATTTGACGAGCACACATTATTTTGTTGTAATTTAATGTGTGTTCGTCATTTTTTGATTGACATTCACACATTATTTCTGCATAATATAATGTGTGAATGTTAAAGTGAGGTGAGAAACATGACCACCAGGGAAAAAATAGAAGAACTTCTGGAAGCATCGAAGGATGGTACAATCTCCACATCCCAGGTGACGGAAGCCGGACTTCACCGCGGCATTCTGCAGGAGTATGTTAAGAGCGGTGAAATGTACCGTTTTGGTCGCGGCCTGTATGTGCTGAGCAATGTGTGGGAGGACGATTTTTACCTTTTGCAGCGTAAGTATGGACGCGGAATCTATTCCCATGATACTGCACTGTACCTGCTGGGTTATTCGGACCGTACCCCGGCGAAATATACGATGACCTTTCCGAAAGGCTACAATGCACCGTCTTTGAAGCAAGAGAACTTGATCATCAAGCGTGTTGTACCGGAAAATTATGAGTTTGGGCAAATCCAAATTAAATCTTTGTCCGGCAACCCAATCCGCGTTTATGATTTGGAGCGGACGCTATGCGATATCCTGCGCGGCAGCGGCAGCGATATCCAGATCGTCAGTGAGGCTATGAAACGCTATGCGGCCTCCAAAGACAAAAATATTCACAAACTGATGAAGTACGCAGATCAGCTTCGCGTGAAGCCGAAGGTCCTGCGTTATATGGAGGTTCTCTTATGATTACAAAAAATCCAATGCAGTTAAAAGCCTTTATCAAAAATAAGGCAGCAGAGAAGCATGTTTCTGCACAGCTTGTCATGCAGAACTATATGCTAGAGCGACTGCTGGAACGAATTTCACTTTCGCCCTATAAAAACAATTTTATTCTCAAAGGCGGTTTCCTGATTTCTGCTATTGTAGGGCTGGATACGCGGGCAACCATGGATCTGGACACGACAATCAAAGGGTTCACTCTGACCCATGAAGCGATCCGGAAAAATTTTACGGATATCTGTACTGTACAGATTGCCGATGATGTGCAGTTTGAGGTTGTCGGAATTTCTGATATACGGGAAACGGATGATTATCCCGGAATCCGGGTTGGGCTGAAAGCAAACTATCCGCCGATCAGTGTACCGCTGACGGTGGATGTTACTACGGGCGACATGATAACGCCCCGTGAGGTGGAATACACATTTTCCATGCTGTTTGATGATCGCCAGATCAGTATTCTTGCCTACAATCTTGAAACGGTGCTGGCGGAAAAGCTGGAAACGGTGTTATCCCGCAACATTGCAAATACCCGTCCGAGAGATTATTACGACATACATATCCTGTATGCGCTGCGCGGTGAAGAGTGTGATAAAGAAACACTACGCCAGGCTCTGGAACGGACAACAAAAAAGCGCGGCAGCGGAGCGATTCTTACGGACTACATGGCAATCTTGAAAGAAATCCGAGAAAGCGATACCCTTCGTAAGTTGTGAGAAAAATACAGACGCGAATATGACTATGCAAAAGATATTTCTTTTGAAGATACCTGCAATACCGTTCAGGAAATTATGAAAGCAATTATATTGTAAGCGAAAGATTACAGGGCGTAGAGCCTCACAGTAACGGAAAAAAGAATGCGTATGATTACTGCTACAGCAACAGAAATGCAGAATAATTTCGGTCATTATCTCAACTTTGTGATGTCTGTACAGGAGAGTATCGTAACAAAGAATGGAAAAGAAGCCGGAAGGTTTACTTCAAAAGAGATAGCGGTATTTTACTCTGGCAGATTCCTTACGGGAATTTACTTTGGAAAGTTTTAATGTACAATTTTTAACGATATTGAACTTGGTACAATAAGGAAATCGGCAAACCAGATGAAAGTCTGGGACGCAAAGCTACAGGGCCTGTAAAATGGCAGCCAGTTGCATGAAATGCGGTGCACTGTCTGTCTGACAGTGTTTTTTTACGGTGTTATTTCATAGACGTAACAACAATGATTTTATCAGGAAAGAATAAGGAAAATAAAAGTATGAAAAAGGAAAAACGTTGTCTGATAGCAGTGGTGTTAGGTGTACTTGTAGCAACTGCTGTCTTGTCTGGATGTGGACAGTCAAAGAAAGAAGTATCTAAAAACGATGATCATCTTACCGTTTATCTGTGGGAAAATCGTTTGATG
>NZ_QUMD01000030.1 GCF_003481985.1 Clostridium sp. OF09-36 | reverse complement strand
TCACAAATGAAATCATCCGAAGAATCTTTCATAAGTGCTTCGCTCGACTTGCATGTGTTAAGCACGCCGCCAGCGTTCATCCTGAGCCAGGATCAAACTCTCAAATAAAAAGTTTGTTTCCCGGTTCAAAAATTAACCACTAGCTAATTGTTTAAACCGTTCTACTGTTGTTTGGTTTGTTTTTGTTCTGAATTTTCTCATTCAAAGATGTCCAACCAGGACTCTTTTTTATTAGAATTTTCAGGGTTTTAAACACTGTTCAATCTTTCATTTTCAAGGTTCATTTGCTGTTGTTCTCAGCAGCAACGTGTTATATATTATCACATTGTTTTCGCTTTGTCAACAACTTTTTTCATTTATTTTTGGAAGTTTTTCATTTCCTTGCCCCGTTCTCACGGGGCGAGGATTATAATATCAAATGTCACGACAAATGTCAACAGTATTTTTCAACTTTTTTCATTTTTTCGCGGAAATCATGGAAAACGTGTTTTTCGTTGCTGTTCACGCATGCGTGAACAGCAACGGGATTTTGCCGATGCTTCGCATCCCAAATCGGCAAAATCTGCTACCAGAACTGTATCATACGGGATTTTCAGTTCAGAAAATCCCTACCTGTGAGCAATAATGTTTTTCCCATATGTATGGAACTTCTGACCTACTGCAGTTCTATAAATGGAGCCGCTACCGTTCTTACTCCATCCGGATTTTCAAGATTCCATTGGGTAAAGCTGAGTGAGGCCTCTGCAACCGTCTTTCCAAGTGCTGCCAAGAACTCTGGGATCTGGCTTTCTAAAATGGTTCCCAATTCTTCTCCCATTTTTTCTTTTCCCTGTTTCTCACAGCCATTTAAGTATAGAAGAAACGCAGATTCCGTTTTGTCATTTACCTTCTTTGCAGCTCCGCGGAATCCAAGGACACCGGTCTGGTGTGTACCACAGGAGGACGGACATCCGGAAATATGGATTTTCGGAAGTGCATCTGCCGGAAGGTCTGCTTCCCGCACAGCTTTTACGCACGCCTGCAAAAGTGCCTGGGAATCCCGCACGCCGACCTGGCATACCGATGCACCGATGCAGCTTACGGATGCCTCAAACTCGGTCTTGGCAGTATTACCCGCTGTGATCGCCAGAACTTTTTTAGCTTCTTCGCCAGTCAGATTGATGATATACGCAGTCTCATCCGGTGCAAGGCGCATTTCTGCTTCATCCATTTTCTGAAGCGCATCGCTGAGCGCACACAGTACAGAAAGATCCGGCTGTCCTCCGATCGGATGCCACAGCACAGTATAAAGGCCTTCCTGTTTCTGTTCCAAAGCACGACTATCAGAAACCGTGCTGCCATCTCCGGTCTTATTCACTTCCATTTTCTGAACCTGAAGCTTCAGATCCTCGCCAGACGCATAGACCTCATCCAGCTTTTCCAGAAATGCTTTTCTGTAATTTTCTGCACCGCCGAGACTTTCCTGCATATAGCGGCTTCTGGCTTTACCACGGTTTTCATAATTTCCATAGGCGCGGAAGGTCAGCCACATTGCCTTGATGTAATAGCAGATATCTTCCGGTTTTACTGCCTCTGCGATCAATACACCAAAACGTGGATTGTTTCCAAGTCCTCCCGCGCTGTAAACATCAAAGCATCCATCCGGGCGGGCCGCAAACCCGAGATCCCGGTAAGTTGCATGCGAAAGATTCTTCGGAGAACTGGAAAAAGCCACCTTCAGCTTACGCGGCATTTTTTCCGCACGGATGAACCCCATCAGGTATTCGCCTGCTGCCTTTGCCCATGGCAATACGTTAAAATATTCTTCCTTGTCGACACCGGAAAGCGGACTGCAGGTCACATTACGCGGAAAGTCTCCGCCTCCTCCCATGGTGACGATTCCAACATCCAGAGCCTGTTCCATAATATCGGCAACGATTGCCCCATCCAGATCATGCAGCTGAATGGTCTGGCAGGTAGTAAAATGTGCCTTGTGCAGCTGGTATTTCCGGATCGTATCTGCAACAAACTTCAGTTTTTCCTTTGTCACACAGCCCCCTGTCATGCGCAGACGCAGCATACTGGCCTTTCCACCTTTCTGGGCATAGCTTCCGTACAGACCTGAAAATCCTTTGTAAGCATCCTTGCTAAGCTCTCCCGCATAAAACGCAGCTGTCTTTGCCCGAAATGCTGGAATATCCTGTTTCCAGTCCTGGTCATTTCTGATTTCCATACCTTCTCCTCCTAATATAAATTCAGAATTTCCTTGTCTGTGTTATGCTAATTCTTCCCAAAATAAGCATGCAGACTTGCGGATAACTCTTTCATACGCAATGTAAACCCGCAGGATCTGTTTCCAGCCTTTCAGGATACATAGAGCACAATTTCCTATGGAACAATAAAAGCATCTGATTCGCTCAGATACTTTTGATTTTATCACAATTCACGTTTCATGGAAACGGATTTCGCACATTTTCTATGATCCGCCGGATTTTCACCGGGTCTTTCAATCCTTCTGTTTCCACTCCGCTGCTGCAGTCTACCCCAAACGGATGAAACTTCTGAATTGCTTCCCGCACATTTTCCGCCCGCATACCGCCGGCTAAAAACCAGGGTTTTTGAATTGCTCCTACCTGCTTGATCAGGGTATGGTCAAAGGTGTGTCCGGTTCCGCCGCTTCCGGCATCCAGCAAAAGATAATCCGCTTCGCTTGCATCCCAGCGTTTTAATTCATGATCCTGCTTCATGGACACCGCACGGATCACCGGGATATCCGGACGGATGCTTCCGATCAGCTGGTACAGGTTATACGAAAAACTGTCATAATTATCAATCAGTACGATCATGCTTTCATGCCCTCCTCTGGCATCCAACAGGCTGCCCTCCATCTCCGCTTCCAGCTGATTGGAAAGCACTACCTGGAAGATATCTCCCTCCCGGATGTAACGTTTTCCCTTTTCCACCATCTCGCAGTAGGCTTCTTTGGAAAAAGCCGGTTTGAAATCAGTTTTCAGTTTTAACGGCTGCTCCGGTGCCGGCTTTCCGTTCCGGATCAAGTTCACCAGTTTTTCCAGCTCCAGCTGCGCCTTGTAATACTCCTGTTCCAGTGCACCGGTCTTCATATTCACGATCAGAATAATCTTCTGGCGGAAATTATCAAATGCAATGACCTTGTCAAACAGCATCAGGTCTACATCCTGAAAGGAATCCGCGTCGCCTTTTTCCAGCTTCAGCTTCGGTTCCGCATATTTGATGTAGTCATAAGCGAAATATCCGACCAGACCGCCGGTGAAGGTCGGCATTCCCGGAAGCTTCGGACTTTTGTTTTCCGCGAGGATCTTCCGGATGGCTTCTCCCGGATGCTCCACCTGCTGCTCAATGGTCGTTCCGCTTGTGATTTTCAGAAGTCCATCCCGGCAAGTCAGTTCCAGCACCGGATCGAATCCAAGAAAAGTGTAACGGTCCCAGCGTTTGGATTTCTCCACGCTCTCCCACAGAAACAGGGAAAGACGATTTCAGGAATACATGATTGCGTCTGTCAGAAGGACTTGAAACAAAAAATCCCGTCCTGAACAGACTTCCTGTGAATTGAAATCTGTCAAGGACGGGATTGGAAATTTAATTTACCAGATCACCCGCGGTACCACCTTGCTTCGCGAAACCTTCCATGGATAAAGATAAAATCTATAGAATTCTCGCGCACTTTTCGAAATACCAACATATTCCCGGCAACTAACGTATGCCCTCACGTCGCAGAATACTAGCCTTACGGCTTTTGACTGCGCCCTCAGCGGTCCATTTAACAAGCTGCGTTCTGACGGTTCTCAGCCTCCCGTCTCTCTATTTCCTTTTGTTCTTTTTCGCCGAAAATGTCGTCCTGTGTTTCTGCCAGTTTTCTTCTAGGGCTGTCAGTTTTGGGACTTTTCTGAAGCTTCGCCATTATGGATTTTCTGCCGGTTCCTGATCTTCCGGAATTTCTGGCGCAAGCGCCAGCGTAAACCAGAACTCCACGCCGTCTTCCCGGTTTGCCACGCCATACTGCTGGTGATGGGCTTCCATGATCGCCTTGACGATTGAAAGTCCGATGCCGCTTCCGCCGTAAGCGCGGGTGCGGGCCTTGTCCACCTTGTAGAATTTCGTCCACAGGTTCGGCAGGTCTTCCTCCGGGATCGGATTGCCATTATTGTATACATGAATCTTCGCCACTTTATCGGTTACATCACTCCAGATGCGGATCTGATGTTCCCCGCCAAGATGGTTCATTGCATTCGTCAGATAGTTCGTCACAACTTCCTCGATCTTGAATTCATCACCCATGACCATAAGAATCTCCGGCATGTCCACGGTTACCTTTGCCTTATTCTGCTGGATTAGGATGCTGGAGGAATTGATCAGGTCATGAACCAGTTCTGAAATATCAAAGGCTTCGATACTCGGGGTATCGTTTCCAAACTCCAAAGCCGTCAAGGTCAGTAGCTGACGCACCATCTTATTCATCTTGTTGGCTTCATCCATGATGACCTCGCAGTAGTAATTGCGGCTTTCCACATCCTCACACATGCCGTCGCAAAGACCTTCTGCATAGCCCTGGATCAGCGCGATCGGCGTCTTTAATTCATGGGAAACATTCGCGATGAATTCCTTTCGCATCTCATCGATCTGGATTTTTTCATCAATATCGTGCTGCAGCTGTTTGTTCGCAGCCTGCAGCGCACCAATGGCATCTTTCAAGCTGTGGGACAGCGAGTTCATGCTGCGCCCCAGAATACCGACCTCATCCTCTGCGTCGTCCTCATAAGCAACATCAAAATTCAGCTTTGACATCTCCTCGGACAGAGAAGATAATTTCAAGATCGGCTTGGTGATACGGTTGGTCACAAAGCACATCAGGGCACTTCCAAATACCAGCGCGATCAGACCGACCCAGGTAGTAAACCGGTTGGACAACTCCACGCTCTCCCGGATGCTTGCAAGCGGCATGGACATGATGAACATGGTCCGGTTGTCGGAAAAATAGCCCCAGCTTTCCATATAGGTTCCGCTGGAACGGAAATCCATGTTCTTCTCAACCACATAATTGTCGTGCTGTTTTAACACCTGCATGTGCTTCTGGCCCTTACCCAGTACATAGCGCTGCAGCTTCTGGGTCAGGAAGTCACTGTCACGCCCGGAGGTGATCAGGCTTTTCCCGTATCACTGTCGATCAGGGTCATGGCAATATTGTTCTGCTCACTGTAGCTGCGGATCGTCCCAAGAAGCGTTCCCTGCTCCTGCGGCAGGTCGGTCGGAAGATCTTCTGCCGGAACCTCGTCAGCCTGATTGGAAGATTCTTCCAGTGTGTCTGTGCCGGATGTTTCACCTGAAGCATCGGCATTATCGGAATCTTCCTCGCCTTTTGCCGTCTGCTTCCAGATTTCCCACTCCTGCTCCAACTCTGATTTCAGGACATCTCCGATATTTTCATTTTCCCCGACCTTTTCCTGGATGACTGTATCAATATCGGTATAAGCCTCTTCCATCACCTTCAGTTTCTGATCCACATAATAGCGCTCCAGCCACCAGGAATTGACCCCCCAGATGGCAAAGAGCATCGCCGCCATAAGCCCTACAAAGATCAGCATGATCCGGTGGCGGATCGAATGAAATTGAAAAACTTTTTTATGCTTCATCAGTCTACCTCGAATTTATACCCCATACCCCAGATGGTCTTGATATAATTGCCCTTCTCACCCATCTTGCTGCGCAGTTTTTTAACGTGGGTATCGATCGTGCGGGCATCCCCGAAATAATCATAATTCCAGACATTGTTCAAAATCTTCTCCCTGGACAGCGCAATGCCCTGGTTTTCCATAAAGTAAGTCAAAAGTTCAAACTCTTTGTAACTTAAGTCAACCGGTTTTCCGTCAATCTCGACCAGGTGCGCCGCCTTGTCAATGCGGATACCGCCCACTTCCATGGTCTCGCTCACCGCTACGTTGGACCGGCGCAGAATCGCCTCCACTCTCGCGACCAGAATCTTCGGGCTGAACGGTTTGGAAATATACTCATCCACTCCAAGCTTAAAGCCCTGGAGTTCATCGCGCTCCTCACCCCGGGCTGTCAGCATGATGACTGGCACCTGGGAATACTGGCGCACCGTCTTCAAAACTTCCCAGCCGTCCATTTTCGGCATCATCACATCCAGAATGATCAGTGAAATATCTTTCTGTTTAAAAAAAATATCGACCGCCTGCTCGCCGTCCTCCGCCTCGATCACGGAAAAGCCCTTGATCGTCAGGAAGTCTTTGACCAGCTTGCGCATTCTGGCTTCATCGTCTACTACTAATATTTTTAAGGAATCCATTATGTATCGTCTCCTCTCTGTAAATGCTGATTCACACAGAATTTCTGCTGCTGACTGTACCCTGCAGCCTGCAGTTTTCCTTCTTTTTCCCCATTTTAGCAGATATTTTTCTGGTTTTCCACGTTTTCACAGAGATTTCACAGATACAACCCGAACTGTGTAAAAGGGCTCCGGAATGCCGCCATATGGCAGCATTCCAGAGCCCTTTTCCTAATCAAATTTATTGCGTTTTTATTCTTCTGTCTTCCCAGCTTCTTCGCACACCTCGATGCCAAGCTCCTCAAGCTGCTTCGGATCTACCGGGGTCGGTGCCTCGGTCATCAGGCAGGAGGCATCCTTTACCTTCGGGAATGCAATGACCTCACGGATGCTGTCGCAGCCGCCCATCAGCATAACCACACGGTCAAGGCCGTATGCCAGACCAGCGTGCGGCGGTACTCCGTACTTGAATGCTTCAAGCAGGAGCCGAACTGCTCCTGTGCCTTCTCCGGTGTGAAGCCCAGTACCTCGAACATCTTGGACTGGATGTCGCTCTGGTGGATACGAACGGAACCACCACCGATCTCGGTACCGTTTAATACGATATCGTATGCTTTTGCGCGTACTGCGCCGGATCGGTATCGATCAGGTGCCAGTCTTCGTCCATCGGCATGGTGAATGGGTGATGCATTGCCACGAAACGTCCCTGCTCCTCGGAGTACTCCAGTAACGGGAACTCAGTTACCCACAGGAACTTGTAGTCGTCTTTCTTCAAGAGGTCAAGCTGGCGTGCGATCTCCAGACGCAGGTTGCCAAGAACATCCCATACAACTTTGTTCTTATCTGCTGCGAATAACAGCAGGTCACCCGGCTTGCCATCCATAGCGGAAATGAGGCTGCCATCTGGTCCTCGGTCATGAATTTTGCGAAGGAAGACTTGTAGCTGCCGTCCTCCTGGATTGCGATGTAAGCAAGACCCTTTGCGCCGTAGCCCTTTGCGAACTCAACCAGTGCGTCGATCTTCTTACGCGGCATATGGCCCTGTCCCTCTGCGTTGATACCACGGACGGTACCGCCGTTTTCGAGTGCGCCCTTGAATACGACAAACTCGCAGTCTTTGACTACGTCGGATACGTTCTTTAACTCCATACCAAAACGCAGGTCCGGCTTATCAGAACCGAAACGGTCCATAGCCTCCTGCCAGGTCATACGCGGAATCGGCTGCGGAATCTCTACGTTTAAGATTTCCTTGAACAGCTTGTGTAAGAGACGCTCGTTGACATCAATCACATCGTCTACGTCTACGAAGGAAAGCTCCATATCGATCTGGGTGAACTCCGGCTGACGGTCTGCACGCAGGTCCTCATCGCGGTAGCAGCGTGCCAGCTGGAAGTAACGGTCGTAGCCGGAGCACATTAAGAGCTGCTTAAAGAGCTGCGGGGACTGCGGAAGTGCATAGAAGGAACCCGGATGCACACGGCTCGGTACCAGGTAGTCTCTTGCTCCCTCTGGAGTACTCTTGATGAGGGTTGGGGTTTCGATCTCTAAAAATCCTTCCTCTGCCAGGAACTGTCTGGTAAGGATAGCGATCTTACTTCTGAGAAGCAGGTTGCGCTGCATATCCGGTCTTCTTAAATCCAGGAAACGGTATTTTAAGCGCAGTTCCTCTTTGGTCTTGGAGTTCTCCTCGATCGGGAATGGCGGGGTCTCGGACTCAGATAAGATGCGCAGGCTGTTGGCACGTACCTCGATCGCGCCGGTCGCCAGGTTCTCATTGACTGCGCCGGAACGTGCCTCAACACGGCCGGTTACTGCAATGACATATTCACTTCTTAACTTTTCTGCCTTTGCGAAGCTCTCTGCGCCGCAGTCGCTCTCCTCAAAGATGATCTGCAGGATACCGGAGCGGTCACGTAAATCTACGAAGATGATTCCGCCCTTGTTTCTGCTTTTCTGCACCCAGCCCATTACGGTCACGTCCTGACCGATGTTTGCTGTGGTGACTTCCGTACACCGATGGGACCGTTTCAGTCCCAGCATTGATTCTGCCATGGTTTTGTCTCCTTATTTCAGCACGGATCACTCCGTGGTTCTTCTGAATTTATAATGGTTCTCATTTAAGCCTTATTATTTTAAAGCTGATTTCTTATTTCAAAGTTTTTCTTTATTTCAGTGCTTCCTTATAGAACTCTACAAACTCTGTGTAGCCTTCCTTGTTCAGCTGCTCCTTCTGGAACTTCTTATTCTTGTTCATCATGGAAACAAGCACCTGGACACCGGCTTTACGCTCGTCCATAGCCTGTTTCATGATCTGGCCGAAGCGGGACTGGTCCATACCCTTTTCGATGAGGTATGCTTTCTTCGGAGCTGCGTTCTCGATTTCGCCGCCCTGCTCCATAAGAATGGTAACGATACGTTCGAATCCGATGGAGAAGCCGCAGGCCGGGGTATCCTGGCCGGTGAACTTGCCAATCATCTTGTCGTATCTTCCGCCGCCTGCAACGGAACCGCCGAAGCCTTCCATGGAAACCTCAAAAATGGTTCCGGTATAGTAAGACATACCGCGCACCAGAGTCGGGTCAAAGGCCAGCTTGAAATCAGTTTCCGCAACCTCGGTCACGGTATCCATAATGTTAGCCAGGTTTTCTGCAGTCTTTGCATCTAACACACCGGCTAAGGTTTCACCCAGACCGCGGACCGCTGCTGCATCCTCACCCAGATTTGCTAACAGATCTGCGTACTTTTCTACGCTCTCCTGTGCATAGCCAAGTTCCAAAAGCTCTGTCTTTACGCCGTCCAGACCGATCTTGTCCATCTTATCCAGGGTGATGAAGACCTGATCCAGTCCATCCTCCGGGAAACCGCAGTAAAGTGCCATACCCTTTAAGATACCGCGGTCATTGATGCGCACGGTAAATGCGTTTTTCGGACAGATCTTGCCAAGTGCTGTGGTCGTAGCCAGGATCAGCTCGATCTCAGCCATATTGGTTGCATCGCCTAAAATATCGATATCACACTGGGTGAACTGGCGGAAACGGCCGCGCTGCGGACGGTCTGCACGCCATACACTGCCCATCTGCAGAGCTTTGAACGGGCTCGGCAGCTGTGCGCCGTTGTTGGAATAATAACGGGACAGCGGCAGGGTCAGGTCGTAGCGGAGTCCGCTGTCTGTTAAATCATTCTCTGTTTCAGCAGTCTCAAGGTTCAGCTTCTCGCCGCGCTTTAAGATCTTGAAGATCAGCTTCTCGTTGTCACCGCCCTGCTTACTGGTCAGGTTCTCGATATGCTCCACACACGGAGTCTCCACCTGGGTAAATCCGAAACTGCGGTAGGTTTCACGGATCTGGTTCATCACATATTCCCGCACCTGCATCTCTGCCGGCAGGATATCACGCATGCCGGTAACCGGCTTCTTTTTCAATGCCATATTCTTTCTCCGTTTTCTATCTTTGTAAATCTCTCTGTGTATCTGAAAAATCACATATTCCTAAAGATTATACTATTCTAAAACACAAAATGCAATCGCAAGTATGTAAGTTACGAGATGTCCGGCAAAAGTTTTATTTCTATTTGCACGTACGCACCCGGCAGCAGAGTTACGCTGCGGTTCCCTTACTGCGCAAATAGTTTCTCTTTCCGCTCGATCATCTCATCCACACGGCTGATGTACTGCTCCACGTCTTTGACATTCTCACAGCGCTCGATGCGGTTTTCCTCCGGGAAAAGACGCTTGGTCGTAGTTCCTGCCCCGCAGCCGATGATCGTCTGCTGCTCCTCCATGATGAGCACATTGTAAATGCAGGCTTTTCCCGGCGCCGCATAGCCGACATTCTCAAAGTTTCCAGCCATATTTTTCTGGCGGTACAGATAATACGGTTCCAGTCCCATTTCTCTTGCATAGCGGGCTGTTAAGTCGATCATCTCCTGAGTATTCTCGATCTTTAAGTCCTTATAGACTTCTTTCATGGTATTTAAGCGTGCTGCACGCTTGATTGCTAAAGAGTGCACGGTCACGCTGTCCGGTGCCAGCGCCTTCACGCTTCCATGGTCGCCTGCACGTCCTCTAACGTTTCCTCCGGCAGTCCGATGATCAGATCCATGTTGATGTTGTCAAAGCCAACTTCCCGCGCAAGCTGAAAACGGTCCACCACATCCTCTACGGTATGGCGGCGTCCGATGAGCCGCAGAGTGTCCTGCTTCATGGTCTGCGGGTTGATGGAGATACGGTCAACACCGTGTTTCTTTAAGACCTCCAGTTTTTCCCGGGTAATGCTGTCCGGACGTCCTGCCTCCACCGTAAACTCCTGGACGGTAGAGAAATCGAAGGTTGCTTTCAATTTGGTGATGAGCTGATCCAGATCCTCAGGGGATAGGGAAGTCGGGGTACCGCCTCCAAAGTAGACGGTATCCAGGGTACAGCCCTTTTTCTTCTCTGCCACATAGTCCAGTTCTTTGAATAATGCGTCCAGATACTCATGAGTGCGGTCCTTCCACTTTCCGATCGGATAAGAGGTGAAGGAGCAGTACAGGCAGGTGGTCGGACAGAACGGAATGCCGACATACAGACTGTATCCCTCTTTATAGTCGATTGTGGAAAGCAGCTGGCGCTCTCTCTGGGCGATCTCAATGCTTAAGTTGATCTTCTCGTTGCTGGTAAAGTAAGTGTCCTTCATATGGTGGAAGATGCTTTCCGCACTCTCGCCCTCCGCAAATTTGGTCATGGCGATCTTGGTCGGACGGATGCCGGTTAAGGTTCCCCACGGAAGGAGTTTTCCGGTCTGCTGCATCAGCAGTACATAGAGTCTTCGCTTGATCTTGTTCTTCGTCTCGAAACGATTCTCGTAATCAACCTTTAAAACGCTGCTTTCCGCTGCCGCCTGAAGCTCTGCACGCACGCCAGGCTCCAGCGCTTCCATGGAAAACGCCGCAAAAGAACTTCTTCCAAGATGTCCCAGACAAAGGTTAAACTCTGTGTGGTCTTCATTTACCGTTCCTTCCACGAAAAAGTCCAGGTCATCCTGCATCTCATGGGCGAACGTCTGCCCCGGGTAAAATGCCATCAATAGTTCCCGGATGTCCTGCTCATAGGCACTGTCATTTAACAAAATTCCGATCATTACCGTCTGCCTCCCTTTCTCACATACGCAGCCACCGGATTGTACTGCTTTTCATGGGCAATCGTCGTGGCATCGCCGTGGCCCGGATAAACCATGATCTCATCCGGCAATACAAGAAGTTTTTCCGCGATAGAATGCACGATTGCAGACATACTTCCAGTCGGAAGATCGGTCCGGCCTAAAGACTCTGCAAATAAGGTATCTCCGCTGAAGATCACCTCTTCCTCCGGGATGTAATAACAGACAGAACCCGCGGTATGTCCCGGTGTTGCCATGACCTTCCACTCCCGGTTCAAAAAATGCAGGACGTCGCCGTCGCGCAGCAAATAATCTGCGCTGATGCTGACCTGCTCGGTTCCCATGGTCCCGGAAAGATTCAGGAACGGATCATTTAACATCTTCTCATCGTCCATATGCACATAAAGCTTACAGCCGTATGTCTTGCGGATATCATCTGCCGCCATCATATGGTCGAAATGTGCATGCGTTAAAAGCACAGCCTCCGGCTCCACGCCAAACTCCCGGCATTTGCTGACCAGGTAGTCCGCATTGTCGGCCGGATCGATGATCACCGCCGCCTTTTCTCCCTCGCAAAATACAAGATAGCAGTTTGTGCTGATGCCGCCCAGCACGTAGGTTTTTATTCGAAAATTGCTCATGTTTTGCTCCTTTTTCCCGTTTGATAAATGAAAAGAAAAACTGCGGAACAACTATCCCGCAGTCCTCTCTATATCGATCACGCCCTCGATCTGTCTTAACTTGTCAGTCAGGCGGTTCAGTTCTTCAATTCCATGAATATCAAACGTCATGATGATGGTGGCCTTGCCTTGCTTGCTGGTGCGCACATTCATAGAAGTGATGTCGATCTGACGCTCCGTAAATACCTTGGAAATATCGACAAACATACCGATCCGGTTATTTGCGTAGATCTGGATCTCTGTGGTGTAGCGCTCCTTGCTGTCTGTATCATCCTCCGGCTGCTGCCACTCTGCTTCGATGAGTCTGGTACGCTCCTCTGACGGAAGGTTGATGATGTTTACGCAGTCAGTACGGTGAATGGAAACGCCGCGGCCGCGGGTCACATAGCCCACGATCTCGTCGCCCGGCACCGGACTGCAGCACCGTGAGAAACGGACTGCCACATCGTGGATCCCCTTGACCATAATGCCGCCCTTGGACTTCTTGCTGACCTCGGCTTTGTTACCAGACATCTCACTAAGACCATCTAAAATGTTGGTATCGGTAACTTCCTTGCGGGTTTTCTTGGCACGTTCCTCGATCATCTTGTTGATGACCTGGCCTTCTTTCAAGCCGCCGTGTCCAATGGAAGCCAAAACTGAATCCCAGTCACGGAACGCATAACGCTGCATCACCTTTTCCTGGAACTCCGGCTTGTTTAAGTCCCCAAAGTTGATCCCCTTGGTCTTGCAGTATCGGTCGATCAGTTCTTTACCACGTACAATATTGTCTTCCTTTAACTCGCTCTTGAACCACTGGTTGATCTTGTTCTTTGCCTGGGTGCTCTTGACCAGGGACAGCCAGTCCCGGCTCGGTCCCTTGGAATTCTGGGATGTGATGACTTCGATACGGTCACCGTTCTGGACCACATACTCGATCGGTACCAGCTTTCCGTTGACCCTTGCCCCCACCATCTTGTTGCCGACAGCACTGTGGATGGAGTAAGCAAAGTCAATGGTCGTGGAACCGCTCGGAAGCGTCTTGACATCGCCAGACGGGGTAAAGCAGTAAACATTCTCAGAGAATAAGTCCAGGTCACCTTTTACCATGCTTAAGAACTCTTTGGAGTCGCTGGCATCCTTCTGCCACTCCAGGATCTGGCGCAGCCAGGATAACTTCGCAGCTTCGTCGCCTGCCGCGATCTTGCCGCTGCCGCTCTCCTTGTATTTCCAGTGTGCTGCGATACCATATTCCGCAGTACGGTGCATCTCAAAGGTACGGATCTGGATTTCAAACGGCTGGCCATTGCTTCCGATCAGCGTCGTATGCAGGGACTGATACATGTTCGGCTTCGGCATGGCGATATAATCCTTGAACCGTCCCGGGATCGGCTTGTACAGCTCATGGATGACACCAAGTGCCGCATAACAGTCCTTCACGGTCTCGACAATGATGCGGACCGCAAACAGGTCGTAGATCTGGTCCAGTGTCTTGTGCTGATTGACCATTTTCCGGTAAATGCTGAAGAAATGCTTGACGCGGCCATCTACCTTCGCCTCAATGTCCGCCTCTTTCATGTGGGCAGAAACTTCATCTACAATGCCCTTAACAAACTCCTCGCGCGCATCCTTTCCAAGGGAAATCTTCTCAGCCAGGTCGTAATAAACCTCCGGCTGCAGATATTTTAAGGAAAGATCATCCAGCTCTACCTTGATCTTGGAAATACCAAGACGATGGGCGATCGGCGCATAAATTTCCATGGTCTCACGGGCTTTTTCTTTTTGCTTTTCCGGCTTCATATACTGCAGCGTACGCATGTTGTGCAGACGGTCTGCCAGCTTGATGAGGATCACGCGGATATCTTTTGCCATGGCAAGAAACATTTTTCGCAGGTTCTCTGCCTGCATCTCGACCTTATCCTTCGACCAGGACAGCTGGGTCAGCTTGGTAACACCATCTACCAAAAGCGCTACCTCCGGACCAAACTCCTTGGAGAGCTCGTCTAACGTCATGACCGTATCCTCGACAACATCGTGAAGGATACCTGATGCGATCGTCTCTTTATCCATCTCCAGGTCTGCCAGGATAATGGCAACACAAAGAGGGTGAATGATGTAAGGTTCACCCGACTTTCGTTTCTGATCCTTATGAGCCTCATGTGCTACCTTGTACGCCTTTTCGATCAGGGAGATATCGTCCGAAGGATGATACTTCCGGATACTGCGAATCAGGTCCTCATACAATTCTTCCGGGCTGGTAAAATCTGCGGGATTTTCCAGCTCAATGTCCATTTTCTTCTCCGTCTGTTCTTTTGCCATAGAAAAAGCCACCTTTTTGAGCATAGTTATTAAATCATTATAAATATTTTTGTCGGAAAATGCAAGCATTACGTCCCGTAGTCCGCCTTTTAGGCCTTTTAACTGATTTCTAAGCCCTGGTAACCTGATACATCAGCGCATTGCACACAGCTGCCGCAATGTTGCTGCCGCCTTTTCTGCCGCGCGCAACGATGCAGGGAACATCCGACTGGCAGATCAGTTCTTTCGATTCCACGACGTTCACAAACCCAACCGGAGTCCCGATGATGAAATCCGGGTGGATCTCACCATTTTGCATCATCTCATAGAGACGGATCAGCGCAGTAGGCGCATTTCCGATTGCAAAGATGACCGGACCGGAAAGCTTTGCCGCGCGCTCCATGCTGACGATGGCACGGGTCACCCCGCGCTCCTTCGCCTCCGCCGCCACATCCGGGTCTGCCATAAAGCAGCGCACCGTTCCATTCAACTGCTTTAATGCCGCCTTATTCACACCTGCCAGTGCCATGTTGGTATCGGTTACAATGGTAAAACCGTTGCCGCTCTTCATCATAGCCACGGCCTGCTCCACGGCATGAGGAGAAAAATACAGATTCTCTGCGTAATCAAAATCTGCTGCCGTGTGAATGCAGCGCTTGACCACAGCCAGCTCCCCTGCACTCCAGCTGCCCTTTGGCATCTCTGACTCGATGATCGCCATACTGCGGGCCTCGATCTCCTCCGGACGGACCCACTGCATTTCTTCTATCATAATGTTGTCCTTTCTGATTCATATTCCTCCATAATACGGTATACCGCCTCCATATCCAGAGACCTCCGTACCAGATCTGCCAGCTTATCGTACTGCCTTTCCTTATATTCTTCCATGCTTTTTGCCGTTGCAGTCAGGCTGATGCCTTTTTTTTCTGCAAGCTGGTTTAAAATGGCTCCGGTAAACTCCAGATTGTCGAAGATGCCGTGCAGATAGCTTCCGAACACCAGGCCATCTGCCCGCACGAATCCATCCATGCGGCCGTCTGCAAGACGGACTGCCGGGGATATTTCCCCATTTTCATGAGAAATGTCACTGTTTCCAGTGCCGGTTTCGATTTCTGTCCGGAATGTCTTCCCCATGTGGATCTCATACCCTTTCACGGTCTGTCCCGCACATGCCGCATAAATTCCCGGCAGTTCCTGCAGCGTTCCTTCGGTCTGTGTCCTGGTCTTTTTCGCTGCAAAAATGGTTTCCGCAGCCAGAAGTTCCATGCCGCGCATAGAGCTTCCCGGCTCGCCTTCCACACCCTCCGGGTCAGAAAGCCGCTCCCCTAACATCTGATAGCCGCCACAGATTCCGATCAGCGGCACCTGCTCCTCTTTCACCAGTCTCTGGATCAAGGCTTCCAGGCCGCTCTCCCGCAGCCATTTTAAATCTGCCATCGTATTTTTGGTTCCAGGCAAAAGGATCAGATCCGGATGTCCCAGATGCGCCGTCCGGTCCACATACCGCAGGGAAACGCCTTCGTAATGCTCCAGCGCATTAAAATCCGTAAAGTTGGAGATGTGCGGCAGATGGATCACTGCCACATCGAGTCCCTCTTGCACCTCAGTCCGCACCAGACGGTCCGACAGACTGTCCTCGTCATCCAGGTCGATTTGTTCCATCGGGATCACACCAACGACCGGAATGTGAAGTTTTTCCTCGATCATGCGAAGTCCCGGCTCCAGAATCTTCACATCGCCCCGGAATTTATTGATCACCAGACCTTTGATGCGCGCCCGCTCCTCCGGCTCCAGAAGACTTACCGTTCCATAAAGCGAGGCAAACACGCCGCCCCGGTCAATATCCCCGACCAGAAGCACCGGCGCATTGGCAATCTTTGCCATTCCCATATTCACGATATCATTATCCCGCAGGTTGATCTCCGCCGGACTTCCCGCACCTTCTAAGACAATGGCATCGTACTGGCTTTCCAGACGCTCAAATGCCTCCTTCACAGCCGGGATAAACTCGGTTTTTCTCCGGTAATAATCCATAGCTCTTAAATTGCCGAACACTTCCCCGTTTACGATCACCTGGCTTCCCATCTGGCTGGTCGGCTTTAACAGGATCGGGTTCATGTCCACCGTAGGAGCAATGCCTGCTGCCTCAGCCTGCATCGCCTGTGCCCGTCCGATCTCCAGCCCGTCTTTCGTGATATAAGAATTCAACGCCATGTTCTGGGATTTAAACGGAGCCACGGAAAGTCCGTCCTGTTTCAAAATCCGGCACAACGCCGCCGCCAGAAAGCTTTTTCCCGAATTGGACATGGTTCCCTGGATCATGATTTTCTTTGCCATTTCTAAACCCCCTGACGGAATTCCGTTGTAAAATGCGCGTCGTAAAGCTTGGAAAGTTCAAATGTATCTCCAAGGAAACGCCCCACCGTGACAAGTGCTGTCTTGCGGATGCCTGCTTCTTTTACTTTATCCGCAATATCTGCAAGCGTTCCTGTCACAATTTTCTGGTCTTCCCAGGAAGCCTTATACACCACAGCCGCCGGAGTATCTGCCGGATAACCGCCCACCTGCAGCCGTCTGCCCAGTTCCACGATCTCCCCGACACTTAAGAAAATAACCATAGTCGTCTGATGTGCTGCCAGTGCCTCGATCTGTTCCCGCTCCGGCACTGCAGTCCGTCCTTCCATGCGGGTCAGGATGACGGTCTGACTCACACCCGGAAGCGTGTACTCCCGCTTTAAGCTGGCCGCTGCCGCCAAAAAGGAACTGACACCCGGTACGATTTCATACGGGATTCCAAGCTTATCCAGTTCTACCATCTGTTCCCGGTGTGCACCATAAATGGACGGGTCACCCGTGTGGACACGGACCACCTTTTTTCCTGCTTCCACGCCGCGCTTCATCACATCCAGCACTTCCTGCAGATGCATGGTCGCACTGTTGTAAATCTCTGCCTCCGGCTTTGCTCCGGAAAGCACCTGGGGATTCACAAGGGAACCCGCATAAATGATGATATCTGCCTCATCGATCAGGCGTTTTCCCTTTACAGTGATCAATTCCGGGTCACCCGGTCCGGCTCCGATAAAATAGATCATAAGTTTACTCCTCCTTAAATTCCTGGTACGCCCCCACATGAATTTCCTCAAATGTACTGTTTTCCCGGTACACAGCTTCTGCCATATCCAAAAGCGGAAACAGCATAACCGCTCCGGTCCCTTCGCCCAGCGCCAGATTTCCATAAATACTGGCCTCTAATCCCAGTTTTTCCATCGCCATGGCGCAGGCCGGTTCCTTTCCCATATGGGAAGGAAGCAAAAAGTCTGTCACCTGTGGACAAAGCTTCTGCGCCAGAAGCGCCGCCACCAGGGAGATCAGCCCATCTAACACAACCGGGATCCGGTAAATAGCCCCTCCAAGCATCAGGCCACACATCCCGGCAATATCAAAGCCGCCTACTGCTTCCAGAACCGCCAGCGGGTCTTCCGGGTCCGGCTGATGCAGGGCAATCGCTTCTTTGATGACCTCGATCTTCTTTTCCAGTCCGGTATTGGAAAGTCCGGCACCCGTCCGGTCACAAGCTCTACCGGAGCCTGCAAAAGCACGCTGGCCACGGCACTGCTGGTCGTCGTGTTGCCAATTCCCATCTCCCCGACTGCTAAAAGATCATAGCCTGCATCCTTAAGCTCTGACGCAAGCGTGATTCCGGTATGGATTGCTTCCAAAACCTGTTCATGGCTCATGGCCGGTTCTTTTCTCATATTCTTTGTACCGTTCGCAATACGGCAGTTGCGTACTCCCGGCTCTTTGATTTCCCCAAGCACACCGATATCGACCGGGATCACATCGGCCCCGGCTACCGATGCCATGCGGTTGACACTGGCAATCCCCCTGGCAAAATTCTCGGTCACGACCGCCGTCACACTGCTGTCTGTCTGGGTTACCCCCTCTGCCACCACACCATTGTCGGCACAAAATACCACGACTGCTTTTTTATTCAGACAGATATCTTCCGTCTTCTGGACTCCTGCGATCTTGACCAGAAGCTCCTCAAATTTTCCAAGTCCGTACAATGGCTTCGCAATCCCGTTCCAGTGGTGCTTCGCTGCTTCCACGGCGTGGGTATCTGCCGGACGCACGCTCTTGCAAAGGCAGCCAAGCTGCTTTTCCAGATATTGTTCCATGTTACATCTCACTTTCTACGTTGCACTTCATGCGTACATACCCGGCAATGGATTTTCATTGCTGTCCGAGCATGCATACCCGCAACAGTTTTGCATCCTCTTTATGGTCAGATGCGGTACCCTCTTGGTGTCACCATCCGCTCCCCAATCTTTCTCGTCTGGGAATTTCCGATAAACACCGTGGTAAACATATCCACCTTCGTATCTTTTAATTCACTTAAGAGCAGCACGCGGGCGCTCTGCCCTTCCCGGCCGATGTTGCTCACAATACCGCAGACCCGCTCTTCCTTTGTCTGCTCCAGAATGATCTCACAGGCACGCTTTAAATAATCCGCCCGCTTCTTGCTGGACGGATTATAAATGCAGATGGAAAAGTCTGCTTCTGCCGCACAACGGAGGCGCTTCTCAATCTTTTCCCATGGAGTTAAAAGATCACTCAAGCTGATCACGGCAAAATCATGCATCAGCGGAGCGCCAAGTACGGCACCTCCTGCCAGGGCCGCTGTCACACCACTGATCACTTCTACCTGGCATTCCGGATATTCCTCCTGCAATTCCAGGATTAGACCGGACATGCCATACACTCCGGCATCGCCGCTGCAGACCATGGCCACGCACTGCCCTTTTCTGGCTTCTTCAAACGCCATGCGGCAGCGCTCTACTTCTTTTCGCATCGGTGTTGTGAGAAACTGCTTTTCTGGGAAATGTTCCCTAAGAAGATCTACATACACCGTATAGCCCACGATCACATTGCTCTGCTCTAAGGCCTTCCGCGCCTCAAACGTCATCTGGTCAAAATTTCCCGGCCCCATGCCGACTACATACACAAGCTTTTTCATTCCAGCCATCCTTACTCCACCTCACACGGTTTCTTTTCCTTTACGATCAGCAGGGAATAATACCCTGCCTGCTCATCGATCTCATCCACAGACCGGAAAATGCGTTCTCCCGGCATACCACAGTTTTCGATCATACAAGCCTCCATGCCTGCATCCCGGATCCATTGCTTCACCTGTGCCATGTTCTTTCCCATCTTCATGATGATCTTCGTGCCAGGGAGCTTTAATCCCTCCTCGATCTGGTCCGGCTGGGACAAGATGTGGATCTGCTCCTTTCCCTCTGCAATGCCAAGCCCAAGCGTTGCTGCCGTTGCACAAAAGGATGGGATTCCATTCACCATCTCCGTGTGGTATCCCCGCGCTGCGATCCGCTTCTGCACATAAAGAAAGGTCGCGTAGATGGTTACATCTCCCAGGTTTAGGATTCCCACCTGTTTTCCTTCTTTTAAATAGGCTTCCACCACATCCGCTGCACTCTCGTGACTCTCTTCCAGAAGCTTTGCATCCCGCGTCATAGGCATTTCAATGGAAAACCAGGACTTTTCCTGAAGCCCCGGCACTGCGCGGACTGCGATCTGGTAAGCCACACTGTCTGCCACATTCTTTCCCGGCACTGCCAGCACATCGCACTGCTCCATCACCCGGACTGCCTTCAGCGTTAAAAGCTCCGGGTCACCCGGGCCGACACCGATTCCGTAAAGTGTACCTGTCTGTTTTGGATCTGTATGATTCTGCATATTATAATTCCTGCTTTCTGTCCATATTCGAATAGTTTCCCATTTGTTGCGGTTCACGCATGCATACACGGCAGGCTCCTTTGGGCCACTGTTCATGCGCTGCGCAAGCAGCAACGGATTTTGCCGATGCTTTGCATTTGGGGTTTCATGGGAAGTATTATAGAGGATTTCCCGCTAAAAGTCCACAGGATTAGCGGGGGCGCGGCTTCTTGGCGCGGCTTCTGGACACGCACACAGATAAGGACCATCCCCTGCGGTCTGTACACACAGCAATAGGCCCACAAAAGCCGGAGCATTGCTGTTTGCGCATGGTACAAACAACATCTGCAGCTTCTGTAGGCCTATGATCCTAATTTTTTTAATTATTCGTCAAATGTAATGATCTTTCCAGGATTTAAGATCAGCTTTTCATCAAATGCCAGCTTGATGGACTGGTACAGCTTGTACATCCGGTCACCAACAAACGGCTTTAAGTACTCCAGTCTTCCATTTCCGATTCCGTGCTCGCCGGATAACTGGCCGCCAAACTGTTTGGATACCCCATAAAGCTCGGTCAGGCAGGCGCGGGTTCCCCGGATCCAGTCTTCATCGCTCATGGAGGCGTCACGCAGCATTTCCGTGTGGATGTTTCCGTCTCCGGCATGTCCGCACGGCTCTACACGGATGCCATATTTCGCACCGATGGCCTTTGCAAGACGTACATACTCTGCAATCTTTGCACGCGGAACAACCACATCGCATTCCTCCTGGGCAACGCTCTCTGCCTTCATGCCCTCCAGGATCGCGCCGCGCACAGACCATACCGATGCGATACGCTCTGGTGTATCCGCGATATAGACATCGATCGCTCCGGCCTCCAGTGCCGCATCGGATGCTGCGTTGCAGGCAGCGAACAACTCCTGCTCACTTCCGGCATCGTACATGACGATCAGCACAGCATCGCCCTCCTTCACCGGAAGAAGCTTGTGCAGGTTGCGCTCCACAATATCGATCAGCTCCCGCTCCAGAAATTCAATGGCTGTCGGAACTGCAGGCATCTGCAGAAGACGCGGTACCATATCGATGCAGCTTTCCAAGCTTTCAAACGGCATAACAAGGGTCCGGGTCAGCTTCGGTGCCGGCAAAAGCTTCAGGGTCACCTCTGTGAGGATACACAGGGTTCCCTCGGAACCGATCACCAGATCCTTGATATCGTAACCGGTTGTATTTTTTACTACGTTAGAGGAGAACTGGACGATCTCACCATCTGGCAGGACTGCTTCGATACAACGGACAAAATCACGAGTCAGTCCATAGCGTACTGCACGCATACCACCTGCGTTGGTAATGACATTTCCGCCGATGGACGCTGTTTTTTCACCCGGATCCGGCGGATAGAAGAGCCCCTCTGCTGCTGCGGCTGCTGCCACCTCGGTTAACAGCATACCAGGCTGTACCGTGATGGTCATGTTGGCTTTATCCAGGCAGACCAGCTTATTCATCTTCATAACGGATAACAGGATGCCGCCGTACTTACAGCTTGCACCGCCTGCCAGTCCGGTACCTGCACCGCGGACAACGACCGGGATATTCTGCTCCCAGGCATATTTCATGATCTTGCTGACTTCCTGCTTATCCAGCACTTCTACATAAAGCTCCGGCGGAAACACACCGTACTCCGGCATTTCGTCGTGGTAATATTCCCTTGCGATCTCGTCACCGACCCAGACACGCTCCGGCGCAGTCACACTGCGGAGGTAAGCGAAATCCTCTTCAGTCATTTTTTTATATGGAAATGGCATATCACTCACCATCCTTTCTGTTTTTTACATTCTTGACCAGCTCCGGCAACACTGTATACAGATCATCCTTGATCGCAATATGTGCAATGTCAAAGATCGGTGCTTCCGGGTCATTGTTGACTGCAACAATGCATTCTGCACTGTTCATGCAGGCGGTAAACTGGATCGCACCGGACACACCGAAGGTCAGGATCAGCTTCGGCTTTACGGTACGTCCGGACAGGCCGATCTGGTGTGCGGTATCTCCGTATCCATCCTCAATCATCGGACGGGTGAAGCATAACTGGCCTCCTAAAAGCTCTGCCAGCTCCTTTAACTCATCCAGTGCCTTGTCTGCGCCGCGTCCTGCTACAACCAGCACATCCTCCTCCTCGATGGAACGGACATGCTCCAGCACCTTTGCAGAAAGCACTTCGATGCGGGAACGCACCATATCCTCCGTCACGTTACACATGGTAATCTTTCCGGAAAACTTCTCCACCTTCTGTGCACGGTCCATAACCTTATAGCGGACCGTAGCAAACTGCGGCCGTGACTCGCTGATGACGATCTGTGCCATGATGTTTCCGCCAAAGGCAGGACGGATCTGGACCAGATCGGTGTTGGCCTTCATTTCCAGCTTCGTGCAGTCTGCAGTCAGTCCTGTGTGGAAACGGGTCGACAGACGCGGTGCCAGGGAACGTCCCAGAGAGGTTCCGCCGACTAATACAACAGACGGACGCAGCTTGGAAATGCAGTCAGCCACTGCGTCAGCATAGCAGTCAGCCTTAAATCCGTTAAAGCCCTCGTGCTCATACACAAAAACCTCATCCACGCCATAAGGCAGAAGCTCTTTTGCATTTTCTGCAGTCCCTGCGCCTCCGACCATGACCGCATAAACCTTGTAACCAACCTTTTTTGCCAGCTTTCTTGCTTCCCCGATCAGCTCAAATACAACCGGATGCACCTTGCCACGCTCCTGCTCCGCATAGACCAGGATCCCGTTCCAGGTACTCTTATCCTCACCGCCGGCCTTCTGTTCAAAATAGAGTGCCTTGCTCTGGCACTGTCTCACGCAGACACCGCACATACGGCAGTTTCATTTAACGTAATTCCCTTTTTCTCCATGGTAATGGCTTCAAAGGGACATTTATCAATACAGGCTCCGCAAAGGGTGCAGAGCTCCGGATCAAACCGCAATAACTTCATGTATAATTCCTCCGATTTTCCATTCTTGGTTTTATTTATCTGATCCGCACTCAGCTTTTCTGGCTGCGCATCAGATATATTTCCGCTCTGCAAGCAGGCTGGCCAGCTGGCCTGCTTTCTCTACCGGTGTTCCGGTCAGCTCCACGCTGGGCGCGCCAGCCTCCGGTGCAAAGATCCGTTCCACTCTGGTCGGGGATCCCACTGCACCAAACCGGGTCAGATCCGGCCTTGGAAGATCATCGAAGGTTACAATGCGTACCGGACGGTCCATGGTTTCTTTCGTGAGGCGCCAGGATGGCAGTCTCGGAACGCAGATGTCTTTATCCACAGTTACCAGACACGGATAATGCATCCGTGAGATCTGGGTCACACTGCCAAAATCCTGCTTTAATGTGATCTGTTCTTCGTCCGCCTCCTCGATGGCAGAAACCCATGCACAGTGCGGAATATGTAAATGCTCTGCAATGGCCGGTCCGATCTGGGCGGTATCGCCATCGGTTGTCTGGCGTCCGCAGAGGATCAGGTCTGCACCACCTAACATTTCAATGCCCTGTGACAATGTGTAGGAGGTAGCCAGCACATCGGAGCCTGCAAACTTGCGGTCACTCAAAATAACGCCCTCATCGGCTCCCATGCTGTAGGCATCGCGGATCATACTCTCTGCCTGGGATGGTCCCATGGTCAGCACCGTAACGCTTCCGCCTGTTTTTTCCCGGATCTGCAGTGCACATTCCAGCGCATAAAGGTCATACGGATTGGTGCGCTGACCTGCGCTTCCCCTCTTAAGGTTTCCGGTCTCCGGGTCAATGTCAACCTTGGAGGTAGCCGGAACCTGCTTCATACATACGATAATTTTCATAGCAAATAACCTTTCCCTCTTTTATCGCTGCTGTTCACGCGATGCGCAGACAGCAGCGGATTTTGCTGCAAATGTAAATGCAATGGTAATACGCAGTTACTGCGAATCATTTTCAGTAGCTGTCATCTAGTATAGCACGTCAACGCGTTAAAGTCGAGATGTATACAATTTTATTTACGAATGCTTATTTAAGGATGCAATTTTCTGGCAATGTGCACTACGAAAAAAGCCCTGGCCTTCGCCAGAGCTTTTAACTATAAAGCATATGCTTTGTTATTCCATTTCACTTCGTAACTGCGCAGATCTACTGAACAGTTCCTTCACTTCTTCTTAAAATGTCGTAAGGGCTGACCTCACAGCCAAGGTCTACCCACAGGATCTGCTTTGGATGCGGTGCGCTCTCCATGGCATTTCCCTCCTCGTCCGTAATGGATTTTACGGTCACCAGGATATTGCGGCCGTCCGGCTTCATGATCTCAATCTGCTCGCCTACGGTAAACTTATTCTTCTGCTCAATGCGGCAGCAGCCATCCTCCCGGACTTCCTCTACGGTACCGAGATAGGTGTAGTTTTTCACGTAAGTGTTGCTGTCGTAGATCTGGCTGTCGGTGGTCGGCTTTCCGAAGTAAAATCCGGTGGTAAATTCACGGTAAGTGCATTTGCCAATCTCTTCCTTGTACCATTCCATGTTTTTCTGGTACAGGGCCGGATCCTTCTTGTAATCATCGATTGCCTTGCGGTAGGTGCGTGCTACGGTTGCCACATACAGGGCAGTCTTCATGCGGCCCTCGATCTTAAAGCTGTCGATACCGGCATCGATAAGCTCCGGAATATGCTCGATCATGCACAGATCCTTGGAGTTGAAGATGTAAGTGCCGCGCTCATTTTCGTAAACCGGCATATACTCGCCCGGTCTGGTCTCTTCCACAACGGAATATTTCCAGCGGCACGGATGCGTGCAGGCACCCTGGTTTGCATCTCTTCCCACCAGGAAATTGCTCAGCAGGCACCGCCCGGAATAGGAAATACACATAGCTCCGTGAATGAAGCTTTCGATCTCCATATCGTCCGGAATGTGTGCACGGATTTCTTTAATTTCCTTTAAGGAAAGCTCACGGGCAGATACCACACGCTTTGCGCCAAGCTGATGCCAGAACAGGTAGGTTCCGTAGTTGGTGTTGTTTGCCTGGGTGCTGACATGCAGCTCCATGTCCGGAAGTACGCGCTTTGCGATCGCAAATACGCCCGGATCGGAGATGATGAGGGCATCCGGACGGATTTCCTTCAATTCCTCAAAGTACTGCTCCACACCCGCCAGATCGTCGTTGTGCGCCAGGATATTGGCTGTGATATAAACCTTTACCCCGCGCTCGTGTGCAAACGCAATGCCTTCCTTGATTTCTTCATTGGTAAAATTCTTTGCCTTGGCTCTGAGGCCGAACGCCTCTCCGCCAGATATACGGCATCCGCACCGTAGATGACTGCTGTTTTTAAGACATCCAGGCTGCCTGCCGGTATCAGTAATTCTGTTTCTCTCATATTTTTTCCCTGTCAGTTTGTTTCTTTTCTACAATTTTGCAACTACTGTGCATATTCCTTCATGTCAATCTTTGCAGCTGCAAGATTTCTGTTGCCATCTTATCCACAATTTTCGTCTTTCAGACAATATTTATCCACTGATTTTCACGCTTAACGCAACTCCATCCCCAATCGGGATCACGCTGGTCTGGAATTCCGGCATGTGTGTCAGTGTATACAGATATTCCCGCATACGCGCATGGATCGTGCGGTTGCGGCGCTCGACTGCGAAGCGGGACTCTATGATATCGCCGTCCTGCAGCACATTGTCGGAAAACAACACACCGCCCGGAGATAACAGGCGGATAATATCCGGCAGCCAGTGGATATACTGTCCCTTGGCCGCATCCATAAAGATAAAATCGAATGGCCCGTCGAGTTCTTTTAAAATAGCTCCTGCATCGCCCTCTAAAAGGGTGATCCGGTCAGACATTCCTGCCTTTTCAAAATTCTCCCGTGCCACGGGAATGCGCGGTTCATATTTTTCAATGGTAATAATATCTGTACCTTCCGGCATAACCTGTGCCATCAAAAGGGCAGAATAACCAACTGCCGTCCCAACCTCCAGAATGTGCTTTGGCTGTTTTGATGCTACCATGGTCTGCAGAAAAACCGCAGTTTCTTTCCGGATGACCGGCACACGCCCGGCTCTCGCCGTCTTTGCGATCTGGTCACAGAAGGCACCATGTCCCCGGTCCAGGGAATGAATATACTGTGTGATCCTATCCTGGTCCATCATGACGCTGTATCCTCCTCTTCTTCCACCTTTTCATTCAGGATCTGAAGCATCTTTTTGGATGACATGGAAGTGTTCAGCGTATAGGTTCCCGGATGAATCTCGTAATCGTAAAACTTCATCTGGACCCGCATGGCAAGCTCGTTGTCAATGAGTCCGTCTATTTTCAGTTCATGGATGGTGTCAGCATCTTTCTGTCCCTGTGGGACCGTAACGGTAATATCCCGCCCCGGCGCCTGCTCCACGGAACTTTCATAAAACAGGGAATGCCCAAAGGCATAACCTCGTGTGATGCCCTCTGCCAGCAGAAGAAGCACAATGGCATACAGGATCAGCTTTCCTGAAATTCCGATGACCGCTCCGGTCACCCTGTTGATATCCTTGGTGATATGGCTCATCTTTAGCCTATTCAACCTCCATAATGATCGGCAGAATCATCGGATTCCGCTTCATACGTTTCCACATAAAGTCACTCAAGCTGTCACGGATTATATTCTTTAACTTGCCCCAGTCGGTCACATGACGGCTCAGGCAGTCTGCTACCGCGTCATCTACCACACGCTTTGCCTCGTCCATGAGGTCCTCAGACTCTCTCACATAGACGAAACCGCGGGATACGATATCCGGTCCTGCAAGAAGCTGGTTGCTATAACGTTCCAGAGTCAGGACTACGATGATGATACCGTTCTGTGCCAGGTTCTGACGGTCACGCAGGACGATGTTTCCTACATCGCCGACACCAAGGCCGTCTACCAGGATACCGCCATGCTGGACATGGTCTACCACTTTGCAGGAATCCTCGCAGATCTCCACAACATCGCCGGAAGACATGATCAGAACATTTTCCTTCGGCACACCCACTGCAGTCGCGATAGACTGGTTTGCCATTAAGTGACGGTACTCTCCGTGTACCGGAAGTGCATACTTCGGATGCAGCAGGGAGTAGATGAGCTTGATCTCCTCCTGGCATGCATGGCCGGATACGTGGGTATCTTCGGTGATGACTTCAACACCACGCATAGCCAGCTCGTTGATGACCTTCGCTACCTGCTTTTCGTTGCCCGGGATCGGGGTAGAGCTCATGATCACGACATCGTTTGGCTTAATGGATACCTTACGGTGCAGACCGGATGCCATACGGGACAAGGCCGCCATGGACTCGCCCTGGCTTCCTGTGGTGATCAGAACGGTCTGCTCGTCCGGATAATTCTTTAACTGGTCGATCTCGATGAGGGTGCCATCGGAAATGTTGATGTAGCCCAGCTCATTCGCTGTGCCAATGACATTGACCATGCTCCGGCCCTCTACAACAACCTTACGTCCGTATTTTTCTGCAGTGAAGATGATCTGCTGCACACGGTCTACGTTGGATGCGAAGGTTGCCACGATGATACGGTTATTCTTATGCTCTGCGAAGATTGCATCGAAAGTCTTGCCTACGGTACGCTCAGAAGCGGTGAAGCCCTTGCGGATCGCGTTTGTGCTATCGCTTAAGAGTGCCAGAACGCCTTTTCTTCCCAGCTCTGCAAAACGTGCCAGGTCAAATGCATCACCAAACACCGGAGTGTAATCTACCTTAAAGTCTCCGGTGTGCACGATGATGCCGGCCGGGGTAAACAGTGCAAGTGCTGCGGAATCCGCAATGCTGTGGTTCGTCTTGATGAACTCCACGCGGAAGCAGCCTAAGTTCACGGACTGGCCATGTTTTACCACCTTGCGCTTGGTGCTCTTCATCAGGTTGTGCTCTTTTAATTTATTCTCGATCAGTGCAATGGTCAGCTTGGTACCGTATACCGGAACATTAATCTTCTGTAAGATATACGGAAGTGCACCAATATGGTCCTCATGTCCGTGGGTGATCACAAAACCTTTGACTTTATCGATGTTACGTTCCAGATAAGTCACATCCGGGATGACCAGATCGATTCCCAGCATATCATCGGTCGGGAATGCAAGACCACAGTCGACAACCACGATGGTGTCTTCATACTCGAATGCGGTAATATTCATACCGATCTGCTCCAGACCGCCAAGCGGGATAATGCGTACCTTCGGCTTGGAAGCAGTATCTGCCAGGACATTCTTTGCTTTTGGTGCCCTTACCGGCTTTTCGCTTCTTGCCGGGCGCTCTGCTCTTGCAGCTTCTCCGTTCTTACCTGCTTCTCTGCACCTGCTGCCTTATCTGCTTTCTCTGTGCGGGCTGTGCGCTCACCTCTTGCCGTTTTTTCTCCTCTGGCTGCTGTGTTCCGTACAGCTTTCTGGGTTCTTGGCTTTCTTTCTTCCTGCTGTTTGCCCTCTTCGGAAACTTCTGCTCCTTCTTCCTTTTTCGGAGCCTTAGCCGCGCTTCTCGGTCTTCTTGGTCCCCTGCTGCGGTTATTTCTTGCCGGACGTTCCGTTTTCTCAGCACCAGCTTCTTCCGGCGCACCAGCCACGGCTGCATCTGACGCTCCAGTTGCATTCTGTTCCTGGTTTTCCGGCTGCATTTTCTCTACAGCAGCTCCTGCTTCCTGGATTGTTTCCTGCACCGGTGCACTTTTCACGCTCTGTACCGCTGCTTCTTTCTTTCTGGAAACAAACTCAGCCAGCTCCGCCAGTACAGACTTTTCTTCCTGCTGTGGTGCCTGGGAATATCCGTCTGCCGGTTTGTCATTCTGATTGTTCTGATTTTCCATGCTTTCTATTTTCCTCCAATTTATTTTCCATAAAAGCTTACTTTGAAGATCCACTTCTTGAAAATCTGCTTTTTGAAGATTGATTCCCTGAAGCGTTATTTCTGAAGCTCTACTTCCATATCTTCCATTAATTCGGTAAAAATTTTGAAGAGATAGTCCATCTCATCATCGTTCTCTACAAACTCGTATACCGCATCGCTATCCTCTGCCTTGGAAACATCCTTTAAGATATAGCACTCGCCATCCTCTTCATCGTCGGAATCTGTCACAAGAAGGTAATTCATTCCATTGATCCGGGTTTCCTCCAGAACATAAAAATCCACACTTTCCCCAGTATCGGTCTGCAGGGTAATTTTCTCTTCCATCACGTTCTCTCCTGTTTTTTGTCACTATTCACGTGTTGCACAAACAATCACATTTTGTAACTGTTCAGTACCTTCACAGTTACCACGTTTTTTTACTTCAGGGAGCCCAGATACGACTGCAGGATCAAAGTGGCCGCAATCTTGTCGATCACCTTTTTCCGGTCTTCTCTGCGCACTCCGCTTTCGATCAGAATCTCATTTGCTTCAATAGTTGTCAGACGCTCGTCCCACAAGACAACCGGAAGGCCAGTCCTGCGCACAAGCATATCGCGAAATTCTTCTGTTTTCTTTGCACGTTCCCCAATAGAATCATCCATATTCTTAGGATATCCCAAAACGATCGTTTCAACCTGATATTCCGCCACAAGGGCTTCAATCCGGGCAAGGGTCTTACGCAGCTTATTTTCTTCTTTCCGGGTAATCGTCTCCACACCCTGGGCGGTTATGCCCAACGGATCGCAGACTGCTACCCCTACTGTTTTGGATCCATAGTCCAGTCCTAAAAGTCTCATAAAATTTTTCCTTATTCATTTCTATATACGTTGCTGTTCCCGCATGCGTGCCCAATAACAGGATTTTGCCGGTGTTTCGCATTCTAAATCAGCCAAACCGGCCAGCGGCAGCTTTTCCGGCTGCATGGCAACACAAAACTGCCAGCCTCTCCGGACGGATATGGCTGGCAATCATCTTTCGTTCATCATTTCGTGATATCATCACTCCATAATTTCGCCGTTCGTCAAAAACCTGCAACCAGTTTTCTGACTCACTTTCACTCATTATATCAGGCACACGTCTTCTTTATTTCAACTTCGCGTCGATATAAACAGACATCAGCTCTTCCAGAATCTCATCACGCTCTACTTTCATGATCAGACTTCTGGCACCTTTATGGCTGGTGATATAGGTTGGATCCCCGGACATAATATAGCCTACGATCTGGTTTACCGGATTATAACCCTTTTCCGTCAGCGCCACGTACACCTGCTCCAAAACCTGGCTGACATCCATTTTGTTCTCCTGTACTGCTTTAAAAAACTGTGTGTTATGAATTTCGCCCATATTGTTCACGTCCTTTAACTATTCTTCTCTATTCTATACTACTTTCCAGGATTCGTCAAGCGCAAGGCTTCGCTGCTATTCGAGTTGTTGCTGTTCACGCATGCGTATCCAGCAGCAGAACTTCATCGTTCATCGCCCTGACAAGGACTCCTTCCGCCATTTTATTCTTCAGGTTTTCTGCATAAGGCACCACAGCTTTTACATATTCCATGGTATGGCCGATCATATATTCCACACCATCGATCTCAGTTTTTTCCTCGAGAAGTACCGTCTTTTTCTTTCCAAGAAAGCTTTCCCGGTATGCTTTTGACATCTGCTTTTCAAGTTTTAATAAAATCTCACTTCTGGCAGTTTTCACCTGCTCCGGAATCTGGTCCGGCATGCGGTCCGCGCGGGTTCCTGCTCGTCTGGAATATTTGAAAATGTGCATCTCATAGAAGCCGGTCTGCTCTAAAAAGGCTTTTGTTACCGCAAATTCTTCCTCGGTTTCTCCCGGGAAGCCCACGATCACGTCGGTCGTGACAGCCGGATTATCGAAGAAACGGCGCAGGATCGCGCAGCCCTCTGCATATTCCTCTGTAGTATAATGGCGGTTCATCCGTTTTAAGGTCTCGTCGCAGCCGCTCTGTAAGGACAGGTGGAAATGCGGGCAGAATTTCGGCATGCCGGCCAGCGCCTTTGCGAACTCCTCTGTGATGATCCGCGGCTCCAAAGAGCCGAGACGGATGCGTTTGATCCCCTCTACCTCATGTACCTGGCGGATCAGACTCAGCAATGTTTCCTTATGCTCCTCTTCAAAATCTACTCCATAAGAGCTTAAATGGATTCCGGTCAGAACCACTTCCTGATAACCTGCTGCCGCTAACTCCCTTACCTCAGCCACGACCTCCTCCGGCCTGCGGCTGCGAACCCGGCCACGGGTGTACGGAATGATGCAGTAGCTGCAAAATTGGTTGCAGCCGTCCTGTACCTTTAAAAAGGCGCGGGTATGGTCCGCGATCTTATGGATGGAAAGACGTTCGTACTCCTGTGTCTGGCCAATTTCAATGACATGGTCACTGTCCGTGTGGTCCTGAAAATATTCTTCCAGGATCGGGACCAGGTCCTGCTTTTTATTATTTCCGATGATGACATCGACCGCCAGGTCAGCCTTTAATTCTTCAGCCGCTGCCTGTACATAGCAGCCTGCTGCAACCACCACGGCATCCGGATTCTGCTTTTTAGCCCGGTGCAGCATCTGTCTGGACTTGCGGTCCGCGATATTGGTCACGGAACAGGTATTGATGATGTAAACATCGGCTTTTTCATGGAATGGCACAATCTCGTATCCGGCTTCTTCCAGAAGCTGCTGCATTGCTTCGGTTTCATAAGAATTCACCTTGCAGCCCAGATTGTGCAATGCTGCCGTTCTCATATTTTTTCTCCTTATTCTCTGTTGTTTTTCTAACAAGCTACAGTTGTTTCAGAACCAAAATTCCTAACAAACATTTAACCTGTTTTCTTGAAAACTCCCTATTGACTTTCCCTAAATATCTTTGTAAAATTTATCATAAGGCGAGCGAATTTTTATCCATACGCCAAGATTAAAAAGGTAACCATTTAAGGAGGTTTCTCACATGAAAACAGTTCGTATTTCTTTAAATTCTATTGATAAAGTAAAGTCCTTCGTAAACGACTTAACCAAGTTCGATGTTGACTTCGATCTGGTATCCGGCAGATACGTCATCGATGCAAAATCCATCATGGGTATCTTCAGCCTGGATCTTTCCAAGCCGATCGATTTAAACATCCACGCTGAGGCTGGTATCGACGAGATCTTAGAGACCCTGTCCCCATACATCATCAAATAATCATCGCTTACGTGATTTTTAATAAGGATACTCCGTTTGGAGTATCCTTATTTTTTACCCGGAACCCTGCGAAAGCAAGCATTCCGGGTTTATGTTTCAACCTTTAGTCACACCAGATGACTTCTTCTGTCTCCAGTGCCGTCTGAACCATCTGGTCGATCTTCTCTTCCAGCTTTGTCTCAGACTTATGGATGATGTTTAAGTTCGGTTTGGTTACCGGATGCTTTGCCACAAAAATGGTGCAGCAGTCCTCGAACGGCTGAATGGAGGTCTCAAAGGTTCCAATCTTCTCGGAAATGTCGATGATCTCCTGCTTGTCAAAACCGATCAGCGGGCGGAATACCGGCATGGTGCAGACCTCATTGGTCGCAGCCAGGGACTGTACGGTCTGGGATGCCACCTGCCCGATGCTCTCGCCGGTTATGAGTGCCAGGGAATCGCTCTTTTTCGCGATCTCTTCTGCGATCTTCATCATGTAGCGGCGCATGATGATGGTCAGCTCCTCATGCGGGCACTGCTCGTAAATGTAGAGCTGGATGTCGGTAAAGTTTACAACATGCAGCGGGATCGGTCCGGAATAGCGTGCTACCAGCTTTGCCAGATCAACCACCTTCTGCTTTGCACGGTCACTGGTATATGGCGGAGCATGGAAGTAAACCGCATCGATCTTCACGCCGCGCTTTGCGATCATGTAGCCTGCTACCGGGCTATCAATACCGCCGGATAAGAGCAGGGTTGCCTTTCCGTTGGTTCCAACCGGCATACCGCCCGGTCCCGGGATCATCAGGGAGTAAATGTTTACCAGCTTGCGGATCTCCACATGGAGCAGCACATCCGGGTGATGCACATCTACGGAAGTCTCCGGGAACGCATTTAAGATCACCTCGCCAAGGTCACAGTTCATCTGCTCGGAGCGCACCGGATAGTTCTTATCGGCACGTCTGGAATCTACCTTAAAGGTAAAATGCTTATCCGGATAAACCTGGTCGATGTAATCGACAACAACCTTCTTTAAATTCTCGTAATCCTTTTCCTCGATCTGAAGCATCGGACAGATCCAGGCAATGCCGAATACCTTCTTTAATGCGTCGATCACCTCATCGTAATCGTACTCGCTAAGCGCCTGTACATAAATACGGCCAGATTCCTTCGATGCGATGAAAGAACCTTCTACCTTTTTGAGTGCGTTCTTGATCTGCTTGATCAGCGCATCTTCAAAGAGGTAACGGTTTTTTCCCTTGGTACCGATCTCTGCGTACTTAATCAAAAATGACTGGTATACCATAATTCTCCTTTTTTCCTTTCTTATCCTCTCTGGTAACGGCGAAGCACCGGAACCAGTTCCTTTAATGTATCAATTGTATAATCAATTTCTTCTTTCGTGTTAAACATGCCAAAGCTCATGCGGATCGTGGAATCCAGAAGCTTCTGTGCCACACCAATGCCCTTTAAGGTTCCACTGATGCCCGGATGATTGGAAGAGCAGGCAGAACCGGAAGAAACGTAAATGCCCTTATCCTCCAGCGCATGCAGAAGTACCTCGCTGCGCACGCCTGCAAAGCTGACGCTGACGATCTGTGGTGCACTCGCCTCACCCTTTTTGCTGTTGATTACCGTTCCCTCGATCTCACCCAGCCGGTCTGTCATGTAATCTTTCAGTTCGATCAGCTTCGCAACCTTTGCCGCATGATCGGTGTACATTTCCTTTGCTGCAGCGCCAAAGCCTGCCACGCCTGGAACATTTTCCGTGCCGGAACGCATACCGGCCTGCTGGCCGCCGCCATAGATCAGCGGTTTGATCTTTACACCGTTTCGGATATACAAAAATCCGACACCCTTCGGTCCGTGAATCTTATGGCTGCTGACCGATAACAGGTCAATGCCCTGTTTTTTCGGGCGGATCACATATTTTCCGTAAGCCTGAATCGCATCGACATGGTAGAGCGTAGACGGATTTTTTGCCTTGATGATCTTTGAGATTTCCTCAACCGGCTCCACAGCGCCCACCTCATTGTTCACATACATGGTGGAAACCAGGATGGTATCCGGGCGGATGGCCTCCTCCAGTTCTTTCAGGCTGATGTGCCCGTCATGATCCACCGGAAGAATGGTCACCTCAAAGCCAAGCTCCTCTAAAACCCCGAGCGGATTGTACACGGACGGGTGCTCGATCGAGGTGCTGATGATGTGTTTCCCGGCTCTCTGGTTGGCCCAGGCAGTACCGATCAGCGCCATATTGTTGGACTCAGAGCCGCCGGAGGTAAACAGGATTTCCTTTTCCTGTACCTTCATGGTATCGGCAATGATCTTTCTGGCATCGCGGATATACTGCTCTGCCTCCATGCCCTTGCGGTGCTTTGCCGCCGGGTTTGCGTAATCCTCTGTCATTGTTTTTACCACAATGTCCTTCACACTGTCGAGAACCTTTGTGGTAGCTGAATTATCAAAATATGCTTCCATTGCATTTCTCCTGTATTTGTTGCAAATTGCAGCGTTTCCATGTTCTTAGACCCGGTTCGGCTGCATGGCCCCTGCTGCTTCTTACTGCCCGTTACTGCTCCAGCTGGAACATTAAAATAGAAAGCATTGTCATGCCTGCAGTCTCCGTGCGCAGGATTCTCCGCCCCAATGTAATGGGGTGAATCCCCTCTTCCATGGCCATTTCTACTTCTTCTACATCAAAGCCGCCTTCCGGGCCGATAAAAATGCCCACACGCATGCCGGGCTTTACCTGCTCCAGAATGGCTTTGGTTTCCTTCATGCCCTCTGCCAGCTCATACGGGATCAGATTGACATCGAACCCTTTGGCATAGGCAAAGGCCTCTTTCATGGTCAGCACGCCGTGAACCTGCGGGATCATCATGCGGCCTGACTGCTTGGCTGCGCTCTCTGCGATCGCATTCCAGCGCTTTAATTTGGACTCTTCTTTTTTCCGGTCCAGCTTCACGACTGCACGGCGGGTTGCCACCGGAATGACCTCATGCACGCCCAGTTCCACTGCCTTCTGGATAATGAGCTCCATCTTGTCGCTCTTTGGCAGTCCCTGGAACAGATAAAGCTCTGCCGGAAGCTCGCTCATATTCGTATCTTCCGTGAGGATTTTTGCACGTATCTCCGCTTCGCCAATGGTTTCCAGCTCACAGATATAGCTGCGGGAAATCCCGTCCCGGATTCCGACCTGCTCTCCGGTTTTCATGCGGAGGACATTGCGGATATGATTGACATCCTGACCGGTAATCACGGCATAGCCATCCATGATCTGCGCCGGTGTTACAAAAAAATGATACACGATTCCTGCTCCTTATTTTCTGCGGGCGGTGATGGATACCCAGTCACCCTGGTAGGTAGTTTCCACGATTTCAAGCTCCGGATTTGCATTCATCGCGTCTTTGACATCCTGTTCCTTGGTGTTGATGATACCGGAGGTGATGAACATGCCGCCGTGTTTGATGTGCTTGCAGATTTCCCCCTGCAGCATGATGATGACCGGAGCCAGGATATTTGCAACGGCAATGTCATAGCACTCATAGCCAGCCTGGTCCTGAATGGCTTTGTCATCGATGATATTTCCCTGTACCACATGGAAGCGGTCTGCCGGAATGTCGTTGGACTCCAGATTCTCGCCCACTGCCACGATCGCATTCTCGTCCAGATCCGTACCAAATACACTTCTTGCACCAAGCTTCAATGCCGCAATGCCAAGGATACCGCTGCCGGTTCCCACATCGATCACATCAGTTTCCGGAGTTACGTACTTGCGCAGCTGGCGGATGCACAGCTGTGTCGTCTCATGCATACCGGTTCCGAATGCAGTACCCGGATCGATCTGGATCAGAAGCTTATCCTTATGCTCCTCCGGAATCGTCTCCCAGGTTGGTTTGATGAGGATGTCGTCTACAGTAAACGGTTTGAAATACTGTTTCCAGTTGTTGATCCAGTCCTTATCCTCAGTCTCAGAAACACTTAAGGTACGCTCGCCGACGTTGACAAACTCAGCGATCTCGTCCAGCCCGGCATTGACCTGGTGAATGATGTTTTCCAGATTGCTTAAGTCCTCTACATAAAAGCTCACCTTTGCAGTACCATCGTCCGGCGGAAGCTCTGGAAGAATATCGATGAACATGCCTTTGGTGTCTGCATCGGATAACGGAACATTATCCTCGATTTCAATACCCTCAATGCCGATCTCATCCAGCATGCTGCTGATGAGGTCAACGGCTTCGGTTGTCGTCTTTAACGTAAATTTGGTCCACTTCATGAGGTCCTCTCCTTTTTCTTCTTTTTAAATCCCCAGCAGGATTTTCACAAACAAAATAACCAGCACCACAAGGATCAGCGGCCGGACGATTTTCTGTCCGTTGCTTACCACAAGCCCGGAGCCTATGTAATGACCGGCAATGCAGAACACTGCTGCTGCCAGTCCCAGCCCATAATAAACGGTTCCGTTCAGTAAAAAATTGGCCAGCGCCATAACATTGGATGACAGATTCAGCACCTTCGTCATGGCAGATGCCTCGCGCACATTCAGATGTGCCGCACCAGTCAGAACCAGAAGCAGAAAGGTTCCGGTCCCCGGCCCGTAAAAGCCATCATACATGCCAATGACCAGTGCCGCCAGCACACAGATCAAAAGCACATGTCTGGCCGGAAGCTTCTGGACCGTCTCTTCTGCTCCCATGTTTTTATTCCGTAAAACATAAAAGGCAACGACCGGCAGGACCACCATCATCATGTGTTTGATCACAGTGTCACTCACCAGAAGTGACAGGCTGGAGCCGATGTAGGAGCCCGTAAGCGACATGAGGCAGGCACAAGCCGTGGTTATGATCAGCCGTTTTTCTTTCAGATAGCCGTTTTTTAAGTACCTCCAGGTCGAAACGCTTGTCCCCAGCGTAGAAGACATTTTATTGGTACCAAGGGCAAAGTGGGCCGGAACCCCGGCAATGATATAAGCCGGAAGGGAGATCAGTCCGCCTCCGCCTGCTATGGAGTCAACAAATCCCGCCAGAAAAACCAGCGGGCATACGATCAGATACTGTAACATAAAATACTCTTTCCTGCTGATGTCTGCATCCGGCATACAACAGCCTTTTTCTTGCAAATCGGCAAAATGCCACAAATATCAATATAACATAGAATCCGCGGCATGACAAGGGCTCCCACATTTCTTGTTTTTATATTTTGTGTGAAAATAATGCCTTATGAATACTTTCTGATATTGTATAGCTCAGATTTTCAATCCGTTCATCGATATCCGGAGGTGTCACATACAGATTTCCAAATTCCGGTGCCAGAAGCTCCCGAATCAGCAGATACTGCTCCTCCGGCACCAGGCTCTCCATATATCGTCCGGTTTCTTTTGTTCCACTGTTCTTTTTTAAGGTCTCTGTCATGACATCTACCGTATCATAGACGATTGCCGCCGCACTCACCACAGTCGGAACGCCAACCGCCAGAACCGGTACGCCCAGGCTTTCCTTCGTCAGGCTGTGCCGGTGGTTTCCCACACCTGATCCCGGATGGATTCCGGTATCGGTGAGCTGGATCGTCGTTCCCAGTCGCCGGATGCTGCGGGCCGCCAACGCATCTATCACGATCAGAAGATCCGGCTTCGCTTCCCGGACAATCCCTTTTAAGATTTCCGCTGTTTCCATGCCGGTCTGGGCCATAACCCCAGGCACGATGCCGCTCAGTACCGGAAGCTGGTGCTCTTTGCAAAAGATCGCGCCATACTCTTCCTTCAGATGTCTTGTCATCTGCAGATGGCTGATCACTCTCGGTCCCAGCGCATCCGGCGTCACATGGTAATTTCCCAGTCCCACTGCCAAAATTCCCGCCTCCCGTTCCTTTTTCCCGGTGAGCTTTTGGATCAGCTCGCAAAAATACCCGGCCAGCTTCTCCGAAATTTCTTCGTGGTATCCCTCGTCCTTTTTAGCCAGCGCATCTGCCTCCAGTGTCAGATAAGTTCCCACCGGCTTTCCCATTGCCCTGGCTCCCCGCTCATCCAGGATCTTCACCTCTGTCATCCGGATATCCGAATGGCTCTCCCTCCACTTTCTCAGCGAAACACCTGAGATTTCCCCTCCATCACCCGGAAAACGCTCCTGTTCTTCCACTGCAAGATCCGTGCGGACCTCAAATTCTGTCCTATTTTCCTGCTTCATCTCTTTCTTTATTTTTTCCCTTATTTCTTTTCTTATTTCTTTTCTCATTTTTTGCATTCCTTATCATTTCTTTTCCGCTGCTATCCTTATATTTTTCGCAAAATTAAGCAATTTATGTATTGACATTTTGAGCCGGATTAGGTAGAATGCAATAGTATGTTTACATTGAACTGTCCGTGTCCAGACTTTGATGCAAACCAAAGACTATGAATAAAATTTTTGTTAATTGGAGGTGCCCAGATTGGCTAACATTAAATCTGCTAAAAAGAGAATCTTAGTAAACGAGACCAAGGCTGCTAGAAACAAAGCAATCCGTTCTAAAGTGAAAACTGCTTGCAAGAAGGTAGAGGCTGCTGTAACCGCTGGTGATAAGGCTGCTGCTCAGACCGCATTACTTGCTGCAACTTCCGAGATCGATAAGGCTTGCACCAAGGGTGTATACCACAAGAACACCGCTTCCAGAAAGGTTTCCCGCCTCTCTAAAGCTGTTAACGGTATGGCTTAATCATAAGACTGGAATATTATAAATAATCAAAAAAGCTTCGGTTCCTGGGTGTGAGGAACCGGGGCTTTTTTGTTTGTCTTTTTCCCGTGATAACGCGCATTCCGTAAAACGATTTTCATAAGCCACAATTTCCATGACATAAAAAAAGAGAAACCATCGCAGATACCCTGCAGCGGTTTCTCTTTTTTAACATTACAGTTCTTGCATTTGCACAAACTTTTTCATGCTTTTTGTTCTTATACGTTGAAACGGAACAGGATCACATCGCCATCTTTGACAACGTAATCTTTTCCTTCCAGGCCAACCAGGCCTTTTTCTTTTGCCTTTGCGTAAGTACCGCAATCTAACAGATCCTGGTAATTTACGACCTCTGCACGGATGAAGCCACGCTCAAAGTCAGAATGGATCTTTCCGGCTGCCTGCGGAGCCTTGGTGCCAACCTTGATAGTCCATGCACGGGTCTCATCCTCACCGGAGGTCAGGTAACTGATCAGCCAAGCAGGCGGTAGCTTGCAGCGATCAGCTTATCCAGACCAGACTCTGCAAGACCAAGTGCATCTAAGTATTCCTGTTTCTCGTCATCATCCAGCTCTGCGATCTCCTGCTCGATCTGGGCACAGATTACAAATACCTCGCAGTTGTTCTCTGCAGCATACTCACGGACTGCAGCAACATGCGGATTGGAAGCGCCGTCGTCTGCCAGATCCTCCTCGCCAACGTTTGCAGCAAAGATAACCGGCTTGCAGGTTAACAGGTTCAGGGAATTTACGAAAGCCATAACATCTTCGTCGTCATTCTCGTAGCTGGAAGCCATCTTTCCATCTTCCAGGACTGCCTTTAACTCTTTTAAGATCTCTACCTCTTTTGCCAGGGACTTGTCGTTGAATGCAGACTTGGAAGTCTTTGCGATACGGCGCTCCAGGATCTCGATATCGGAGAAGATCAGCTCCAGGTTGATGGTCTCGATATCACGGATCGGATCTACACTGCCCTCTACATGGATGACGTTCGGATCCTCAAAGCAGCGTACCACGTGAACGATCGCATCGACCTCACGGATATTGGCAAGGAACTGGTTTCCAAGGCCCTCACCCTTGGAAGCACCCTTTACCAGACCTGCGATATCAACGAACTCGATCACAGCCGGGGTTACCTTTTTGGAATGGTACAGGTCTCCCAATAATTTTAAACGGTTATCCGGAACCGCAACCACACCCACGTTCGGGTCGATGGTACAGAACGGATAGTTAGCAGACTCTGCACCAGCCTTGGTCAGAGAGTTAAACAGGGTACTCTTGCCGACGTTCGGCAGACCTACGATACCTAATTTCATAGTTTCTATTTCCTCCTTAGAAATACGCAGGAACGTATTTTATCTCTCAGCTTCTTACTTTTTAGCAGAAAAAGCGAGTTTTATTCTCGTATACTATAACATAGGTAGAAAAAAAAGTAAATGTCAGTGACGTCCTCTCTCGGCTAAAGTCACGGTTATGTTTGTGCAAGGCGCCAGTGCCTGCTTATCCATGACAATAGCCATATAGTCAAACAGCATCGGAGCAGAAAGTTCCCGGATCATGGCACCGTTACTCTTAATCGATGCAGTAAAGTTCGCGTTGCCATGGCGCAGCTCCTGTGCAGCAGCCAGGTGTTCATTTCCACCGGTGCCTCCGTGCCCGGCGCTCCAGTTTCCAAATAGCCTATCAGATATTCTATGGCGAATCAAGCGCATACGTGAACTACATCGGCAATTGAATTACCGAGCATCTGATTACGAAGCATAGCTCCATAGTTTCAGGGGTGCGTCCATGACACCCTTACTGCTACCCAGGTGGGTTACACAGCTACTTTTATTGTTTTTGTACTGCTCAGCCCGGTTACGGGCATATCAATTTCTT
>NZ_QUMD01000003.1 GCF_003481985.1 Clostridium sp. OF09-36 | reverse complement strand
AATCATCGTTGCCAAACCATCTATGCCCCTGCGCAGGTCCGTATAGCCAGCTGCAAGATAGATCTTTTTTAACCCGGTTGCATCATTCAGCATGAAGTAACACCTCCATAGTGCCTCGGATGACATCCATAGAAGCGTGGTTATAAATTTCAAGTGTCAGCCCTCTGGAGTTTCGAAGAACGGCTGCCGGTTTAACATCAAGGAAATCTGCTGATGAGATTGTTTCTGATGCTGGCACTGGAAGTTCCACAAAAGCCGGTTCTGGATTGCAAGCTTCCAGGCATGCTTTTCTAACCCGGCGTAAGCGATAATAATAATTCGCTTTGGTAATGCCATGCTCACTGCACCAGGTTTCAACTTTCATATCTGTGGGACGGTTCTGGCATTCCTGTATCTGTGCGGCCCACTGCCGTAGCCGAACCTGCTCAGCTACCAAACTTGTTTGACTGCTCATAGTCTGACCTCCATAGTCAGTCAAAAAAGTTAAGTGCTCAACTTTTTTAACTCTGTGTTGTATGAGACTATTATTACAGAAAATGAATCAGAAAAACAGGTACTTACTATAGTGCGTTTACGAAACATGCGCCCGCTGGGCGCACAAGTAAAAAAGAAGCCCCAACGGGACTTCTTTAAAAATCAGATATTAATCAGCTGTAAATAGTAACATTTTAATAATAAAAATCTGTTCAACGTTTTTCTGTAAAGCACTGCTTTATAACCCAGCAAATAAATCTCTTACATTATCCAAATCTTCCAGTTTCAGACAACGTTCCCATAACAATTCTGCCGCTTTATCAGAAATCACTCCTTCCGCCAACTGCTTATATTTCACTTTTAACTTATCCAGAGGCATGGCATCTCTCAAATCTCCCCAGGGTTCTTTCTCTACGATCTTAAACGAACCTCGTGCAGTTTGAACCTCCACAGCCGCTGCCCACTGTCTTGGATAATTTTGGGTCATCTCATCATCTATCTGTATTTCCGTCTTAGCAACTAAATCCAGAAGTTCAGGCTGCACAATCGATTCCATAGAAAATGTGTTTTTATCCACCCTTCCACGAAGCAGCGCTGCTGCTGCTCCTCCGGAAATACTGAATTTAGCCTCGCGGGAAGTCATAAAGGTTTTATTGTTTCTTGCCGTGATAGGCGCATCTTTATATGTAGTGATGATAATTTTGTCAATTTCTTCCGCTTTTATATCGTACTTCTCCTTCAGCTGCAGAGATGCGCTGATTGCTGCATGAGTGTGGCTGCAGGACGGAAAAGGCTTAATAGACAACATCTCTATCATATATTCATTGCCAAGCGTCTCAAAAAAGCGTTCTGGATTTTTCTCCTCTGAATGAGAAACGATAAATCCTTTTTCACCTTCTATGATTTTCCTGGCTCCCGTATAGCCTCGCTTTGCCAGCATAGAAGCCAGAAGACCATCAGCAGCCGCCTTTGCACAATGTAAGTATTTTGTCATGGCACCTTCCTGATTAAACTGCCACAGACCTGCCGCCATAGTACCGGCATTTCCCAGTGACCACACAAGCTGATCCCTGTCCAGTCCCATAATAATGCCGGATGCCATAGCCGCTCCAAAAACACCGCATGTTCCCGTACTATGCCAGTACTTATTCTGAGACACTCCCGCTGCCAAACTAATTCGGCAGGCTGCTTCGATCCCCAATACAATAGCACGAATCAGTTCTTTCCCTGATGCACCATATTTTTCTGCTGCTGCAATGGCTGCCGGTAAAATCGTGGTTCCGGTGTGCATACCTCCCGCTCCGTCATCAAACTCCAAAATATGACACCGATAAGCATTGGACATAGCAGCATAATGAGCAGAACTTTTTTTCCAACTGCCTACCAAGGTAGCCTCCGCCGGGGCTGCAGCCTCAAAAACCAAATCATCTATAATCGCAGCCTCGGCACTATCCGCTGCCCCCAGAATGCAGCCCAAATAATCAATCACTGCATCTTTAGCCTTAATCTTAGCTAGTTCAGGGATATCGTCATAAACCAATCCCAATGAAAAATCTGCAAGTTTTTCTGTAAGTGTACGATTATCCATGGCAACCTCTCATTATTTCTCTTCTGCTGCTTTTCTGCTCTTTATGATTCTAAACATAACAAATGTCATGACAAGAGAAAATGCACCAAACACAAGGAGGATTACGATAAATGTCTCCATAGCCGCTGTTGCATCCATGGTATCCAAAAGTTTTCCGGATATAATAGGAAGGAACGTATCTCCAGAATAGCCAATTGTTGCAATCAGACCAGTAGCAGTTCCGGAAAGAACCATCGGAACTCCAGCTTCACGAAGGGGTCCATAATATTGTCCTCTGGCTGCGCCCCGGAATCCGGTAAATACCAGATAAGTAAGGATAAATGGAATAGCCATAGCTGGAGACTTCGGCAGGAACAGAACAACCGCGGTAGTGCACATAAGCCCTAAAGTGCTGAGAGCCAATGCCTTTGTTGCACCCATTTTATCACCTAACCAGCCACCGATAAAGGAACCAACCGGCTGCATGTAGGTACTGATCATAACTGCTACTGCTGCCATCTGTACGGACAGAGAGAATTTGCTGGTACCAATCTTTGTAACATAACCTGACAGGTTTGCACTCATAGAATATGTACCCAAAACAATAAGAGAAACTACCCAGACTGCCGGATTCTTTAAGCACTGTGCCATCTGCTTTATAATGCTCTCTTTATATACAGCGCTTTCTTCCTCAGAATCATCGCTGAACACAAACCAGGAAGCAACACCGCAGGCTAATGTGATTACAGCGTCATAACGAAGAACTGCGACCAGACCATCCTCAATGGCAGCGAATCGGCTGAACAGCCACACTGCAACAGTTGCGATCAGCATCTTGCCCACATTACGGACACCTTCCTGGAAACCAAGGGCTTTACTCTCTCCGGCCATAGCCTTTCCAAATTGCCTGGTTGCTTTCACAAGAGCCGCCCAGAAAGTCAATGTCGTTGTAGCACCCATTGCCCCAAAAATAAAGACACCTACTTCATAGGACGGGAATGTACTCTCCCACAGAGCCAGAAGGGCCGTACTGATAAAAGAAAAGGTGAGCAGTTTTCTCGGTGAGAATTTATCTGCAATAATGCCGCCCGGGAAATAAGCAATCAATGACACGATAGAAAATGCACTGAACATCGTTGCAAACTGCGTATTAGTGATATTAAATCCCTGTATAAATGCCTCATAGTAAGTATTCTTTTCATAAATAGGCTGATAAATAATGTAAGCCCCTATTCCCAGTACAATAAACTGTATAAGCGCTTTAAAAGTTAATTTACTCTTTTGTACTGACATCTCATATACCTCCACCTTTTTATTTTTCTCACAGATTCTAGCTAAAATCTTTATAATTTGATTGTATTATACCGTTGTCATAAGTTCAAATATATATTATTATATGTGTATATAAGTTGTATCTTATTTCTTATGCCATAAAGGAGGGAACTTATGTTGAATCAGAAACAGGCAGAATATTTTCTGGAAATTGTCAACTGCGGCAGCATCACAGAGGCTGCCAAAAATCTTTTTATCTCCCAGCCTGCTCTCAGCCAAACCATCAAAAATATTGAAAATGAACTGCAGTTTCCTCTTTTCATCCGCGGGACTTCCCCGCTCCAACTGACTAAAATGGGCGAAAGAATGCTTCCCATTGCCCGGAGCATCATTTCCTTCAACCAGAATATCGAAAAACAGATCAAGGCCCTTCAGGAACTTCCTACACACACGCTGCGCATCGGAGTTCTCTCCGGCCAGGCCCAGGGAATCATCACTCATATTCTGACTGATTACATTGCCTCTCATCCCCAGGTTGAGGTATCCATCACCGAAACCGGCTCTCATGTAATTGAACAGCTGCTTATGGACGGAAAGATTGATATCGGAGTTTTAAGCGGAGCTCCGACTAACTCTTCCTTTAATTATGTCTTCATCCGAAATGACACCATGGTAGTGCTTGCACCTAAAACTTCTGATTTTGCTAAAAGACATGCCAATGCCTCTGCGATTAACTTTGACGAACTTTATGACCAACAACTTGTGGCAAAGACTATAGGAAGCTATTCCCGTCTTTTATTAGACACCTTGTCTCATCTGTATGGCATACCGCTGAAAATCAAATACGAATTTGAAAACCTGGCTCCCATCGTACCCAATTTCCCCAAACTAGGATGTCTTACTTTTTTGCCTATATCTTACTATAATGTCACTCCTGAATTATACGAAACCTCAAATTACTATTATATCAACTGCTCAGAAATCCATTACAGCGAATTTCTCTGTTTTCATAAAAGCCTCCACATATCGGATTATATTTCTGATCTTCTGGATGTAATGCAGAAACACCTCGCTCAAGCAAACAAGCAATAACCATCTTGTCCTTTATCGTTTTATAGTAAACCCATCTGCTGCATAGGGGCGGCAAAGCATCTTGCCATCTGCTCTGGCCTCCCCGAAATATACTGCCCAGAATGGCCGATAAACACTGGTAACGCCTGTAAATTCTATAGTCCGGCAGCGCTTTCCCAGCATTTTTCTGCTGAAGATAACCGCCACCTGCTTGGAGTCGAATTTCATATCCTCAGGTTCATAATCCTTTGGTTGAATCATACTTGCTGGTACATCTTTCACTTCAAGAGACGGGAGCATTTCCAGAAGGGCCACACTTCCTGTGCTGCCATTTCCAATCATGCGGATTGACTGCATGTTTTCTTGCTCCCTATTGCCACTTAACATTGTGCCAAGATTTTTTCGAAAACTGATTTTGTATTCCAAAATCAGATACTCTACATATTTCAGTTCAATATTGGACACTGTCCGTCCGCATGTAAACAACTTATTCAGCCATAAAGTTCCCTTTTTCTGAAGTTGTTTCTCCAAATCTTCTTTACTTAACGTGATAGATGTACACTCAATCTGCATATTCAATCCCTATCCTTTTCCTCTTGTTCCTGCGGGTTGGTATGTATAATTTTGATGATGTAGTTTATAAACACTGCCGACACGATAATCACCAGGCACCCGGTATTCCGAATTCAATCATAAAATTACTGCGCACATAAATAGATACCGTCAAAATCAGGACAATTACAAAATACAAAATCACCAACAGCCAATCAATGACCATAGAATCTCTTTTGTTCTTATCTTTCATGACCTCGCCCTTCCTATCCTTTCGCACATTCTCTTGTATATTCCTTACCAAACCGGCTGCCAATCAGAAATGCAATCAATGAAACAGGTACTGCAAAAAACGCTCCGTCAATATTGCCGATAGGTGTCACCACAGGATAGCAGAACTTAATCACAAAAAACGTAAGTCCGCCGCTTATCATAGCAGCCCAGGCGGCAACGTCCGTCTTCCTTCCCCGATAGAATAATCCCATAATTGCCATAACAAATTGAACTGACATCGTCATAGTTCCAAAAAACTTGGTAACATCTACAGAACGGGTAAAGTAAAATGCCCCCATGTATCCGATCAAAGCAAAGGCAGCGATAGAAATCCTTCCACACAGAATATTCTTCTGGTCCGACAGCGGAATCAGCTCACCAATGATGTCATTAGCAATCATCATGGCGCATGCCAACCAGACACTATCAAGCGTAGATATAATCGCGCCTAAAAGCCCCACAGCAAACATCCCTCGAATGCCTGATGGAAGAACCTGACACACCATTGCGATATATGATTGTGCAATATTGGTTCCTGGGCGCTCAGTCCCTACTACCAGCCCGGCAATGGTCAGCAGGAAATCCATCATAATAAAGATACAGAAACATGCTAAATAAGATCTGGCAGCTGAACGTGGACTGTCAGCAGCGGAAAACCTCTGATAAAGATTGGCATGCACATACACCTTCAAAGACACAAACATCAATGTTACGACTTCCAGCGTATTGGCTCCATGGAAAGGGTTCAGCATATCCTGCGTCGTATCTGGTCCATAGACCGCTGTCAGTTTCTGTATTAATCCTTCCCAGCAACCTACATTGCCCCAAAGAGCAGAAGTGGCAGCCGCAATCGAAACACACATACAGAAAAACAAAAGCATATCTGTCACTGCGACTCCCATCATTCCGCCGAAAATTGTCAAAACCACAACTCCCATCAGAATCAGCGGAACCACCCAGGTCACGCTCTCGCCAAACAAGCCTGCCACAACATTTTTTAACGCAACAATCTCTGAAATGGAAAGAAGCGTAATCAGCATATAAATTGCCATAAAGAAAGACACTTTCTTACCATAAACCTTTTTCAACATCTGCGGAATAGTCATCTCTGTACGCATACTGACTGCCGGTGCCACCCAAAGGGCCAGCGGAATCCTGGCCACATGAGCACCTACACACCAGATTCCCCAAGCAGCAAGGCCCGACATCGCCGCTGTCTCAACTGTATTCAGCAGCCCCGGCCCTCCATACCAAGATGCCACCAATGTCCCCACCAGAAGTGAAAATGGGATACTACGTGAAGCCACATAATAACTCTCTGCATTTTTGATTTTAGAAGCAAATTTCTTAACAATCAGAACCAAAAAACAAATAATCAGAAGAATCACAAGCCAGTCAATCACATTCAGCATAGTTTTCCCCCTCCATATCTCTTATCTTGCCAACCCTTAACCTACGAAACCGCCGTCCACACCTGTTCTCATCCGAATCGGATACTGATCATAAGGGAACTTCTTTTCTGCATCATCCACCAAATCAATTCCCAGACCTGGTGCATCCGGCACAATCAGATATCCCCTGTCACATTTAATGGTATCTGTCACAATCTCATTCAGCGGGAACTTCTCTCCAGTACCCGGCTGAGTCCTCATACGAGAATCATTTGGATATTCCTGAATTGCAAATGCGGCTGTAGAAGCATCCACATGAACGCTGGCTGCCGTACAGATTGGACTGCAAGGATTATGCGGCACAATCAGAAGGTCATTGGCCTCTGCCAGAACTGCAATCTTCTTCAGCCCTGTAATACCGCCGCACAGGATTACATCTGCCCTTAAATATCTCAATGCCTTGCGGTTTACAAGCATCATGAATTCCTGCAGCGTGTGGATTCTTTCACCGGTTGCAATAGGGATTTTAATATTGGCCGCCACCTCAGCCATGGCATCAAAGTTATCCGGCCGCACCGGATCTTCATAGAAATATGGGCGGAACGGTTCAATCTCATTGCCAAGGATGATAGCCTCTGCCGGATTCATGAATCGGGAACATTCCACACAGATATCCACATCATCGCCAATGTTTTCACGAACACGTCTCACGACGTTCACCGCATCACTGATCTTCCTTACATAAGACTTATTATATACCTTGTCCATAGGCTCGTCCAGAAATGGACATAAATGTCCCACCGCGGTAAACCCCTCCTCAATAGACGCCTGGCAACGTTCTAAAAGTTCCGGCAGCGTCTTACCCCGCACATGACTATAAGTTCTGATTTTCTCTCTGACTTTTCCTCCCAACAAACTATGAATTGGAACATTATAGTATTTTCCGGCGATATCCCACAATGCGATATCTACGGCGCTTACTGCTCCCATCAACGCCGCTCCCCGGAAATAGTTGGAATGCACCAAAAACTGCCAATGCTTCTCAATTTCCAATGGGTTTTTCCCAATCAGGTAATCCCGAAACAATGTATCGATAATAATGCCGGATGCCTTTAAAAATCCCCAGGCACCTGATTCTCCAATACCTGTAATCCCTTCATCTGTATAAATTTTTACAAACAAAAACTGGTTAACAGGAATAACTTTTACATCGGTAATTTTCATATTTTATTACCCTCCACCAACTTTTTATCATGAGTTTTTCACGTGAATTTCTCTCTGTAAGTTGATTATAATATGGAGGCAGACATAAAATCAAATATATGTTATTATATTTATACATAAGCATAAACTTATGAAAAGATGTTATTATTGATTTCTGTATGATAATCCAGTATAGTGTGAACAACATTTATATTGTTAGGTGCACTACGATATACTATAATTCATTAGGAAACAAAAGAGTGAACTGGTATTTAAGGAGAAAATTATGCATAATGCAACTCTTCGAAATATTGGTATCATTATCGGTGTCATTATCGGTTTGATCTCTATTTTAGCAATTGAGACACTTGTCTATTTCAGATATTTTGCATTCGTTCCCGACAAAAACGGTATGGAGGCAAAGTATTTCCTGCTGAAGGTTACCCCGTACAATAGCGGTACGAATGAATTCGGGGAATCTGTCGGCTATGGAAAGGGGAATCCAAAGATTATGAAATATCAAACGGTGATATTTTTTATGAGGATTTTGATGATACGTTAGTGCAGAATCCCAAGAAATCTGAAATCCCTGATATGATTGGTTTGTTGTTCCAGGTAATATCTTTGGATGAGGACAATGTGACACTTCTCATCAATCAGGAAGAATGTACGATAATGTACGGAGAAGAATTTGTTGTCTGTTCCTTGCTTGAAGTTCAAGATGGTGCCTCAACCAGTTATCGAGTGCAAATAACGCCATGATCTAACCACCATTTTAGACGAAAACCTTTTCTTTTGAATATAAAAAGCAGGTATTACAATGAAATACTCATTGCATTACCTGCTAAGGATCATTCCGCTGCCTCTAACATATTTTCAATAAATATTCCATATCCTCTGGTGGAGTCTTGAACAAATACATGGGTTACGGTCCCAATGAGTTTTCCGTTCTGAATAATAGGCTTCCGCTCATGCCCTGGACAATGCCGCCGGTAAGTTCCAGAAGTTCCGGGTCAGTGACCTGGATGACCAGGCTTTTATTCGTATGATTGCTGGAATAATCTACTTTCAGAATCTCTATCTCATAATCTTTTATCTCACCTGACACGCCGATCCTTAAGTATGCCAATCCTTTCGTCACATCCTGACGGTATCCGATTTCCACAGGCTCCTGAGTCACATTCTTCACAAACCGGTCATTGACAGTACCAAAGATTCCGGACTCTGTGTTGACCCTGACTTCTCCCAAAAGGGAACCGGGACCATAATAAATCACACCGGACATCACCCCCGGATTGCCAATCGTCCCTTTTTCAATACCGATGATTTCCGTATCATAAAGATTTCCCTGGGAAATTTCCACCACTTCTCCCGTATCACTGTCGCTGATGCCATGCCCCAACGCTCCAAAATTGCCGTTCAAATCAAGATAAGTCATAGTTCCAATTCCCTGGGTGTCGCTGCGGACTGCAGAAGCCCTGCTGCCGGTTCTACACTCATGCCTTCCTGATTAATCAGTTCTCCGGTTCCTATGACCATAACGCCATCGGATTTTAGATAAATTCCCACCGGAGCCCCACAGGGAATGGCGTAACGGGTGTCTACCACATCAACCTGAATTTCCTTCAGACGGATAAATCCAAACAAATCCAGTCCCAGCTGGTAACTTCCTTCCGTTTTTCTGCATAGGCTAAACGCCTGATTCCTTATAATCGTAATCTGGTCTGACGGGATATTGGGTTACTATTCACAGCTGATTAATATCTGATTTTTAAAGAAGTCCCGTTGGGGCTTCTTTTTTATCGTCATATTGCACTATATATAGTGGATATATTTGTAATCATTTATAGCCACTATATTTTGACGTTTTATGATGGTTGTGATATTATAAATATAACCACTATCAAAAGGAGATGCACTATGCCGACCATCGTTCAACACTACGACAAGAAAACTGGAAAGACCCGTGTTTATGAGTCTACTCCTCACTATGATCCTGTTACCAAACAATCGAGACCCAACCTTGCCAAATCCACTGCTCAACAAGCTGATATCTTGAAAGAGCAACTCGACTTCGCAAAGTCTGAAGCTGAATCAGCAAAGAAAGAGGCTCTCTTTGCAAAGATCACTTCCATTGTTGCTATTCTGGTAAGTATTGCAGCCGTTATTGTGCCAGTACTACTCGGATGATTATTAATGCAACCGCACAAATGACTATAGCTGCCACTGACAAAACACTCGCCTGGCGGCTATATTCCCGTGCATTGCGAACATCCTCCACAATTTTCCGCATAGTATCCTGCTCTGTCGGATTCATGCCCCTCGCCTCCTCTCTATATCAGATTTACGGTTTCAATCTTGTCTTCCGCATCTCCCCAGTGATATACTTTCTGTACAGGCGTTGCAGCGCCAAGTACAAAAGAAAGGAGCTTCCTGTATAATTCAAATGTAGGGGCCGCCAAGAAAGAAGGTTGAGAAAAAAATACCTCAGTGTAAAATAAGGTTACTGACTTTGCAGGGTTAGTAAAAATCTTATTAAACAAAGAGGTATCGAAATGAATTATAACACGCAGAACGCAAAAATTGCATCCATAACTGAAAAAACTTTGATTGTAGGAATCGATGTCGGCAGTGAAACTCATTATGCCAGAGCATTCGACTGGCGGAATTATGAGTATACGAAGAAACCGCTGGAGTTTAGCAATACAGAGGCTGGTTTCCTGACATTTAAAGCATGGATGGAGGATCTTGCAGAAAAGCATGGAAAAAACGTTGTGATTCCCGGAATGGGGCCAACAGGACACTATTGGTTTGCATTGGGAAAGTTCCTGCAGGACAACGGAATGAAGCCTGTGCATGTAAATCCGCACCATGTTAAAAAGTCAAAAGAACTGGATGATAACAGTCCAAGCAAGAATGACCGAAAAGATCCCAAAACAATCGCAGCGTTGGTAAATGAAGGAAGATTTTCTTATCCTTATATACCAACCGGTATTTACGCAGAGATCAGAAGCCTGTCGAACCTGCGCTTCCAGACGCAGGAAGAACTTACCCGAATAAAAAATCGGATTGCCAGATGGTTTTCTATCTATTTCCCTGAGTATAAAGACGTTTACGGGGATGTAAAGGTAGTAAGTGGCCGAAAAGTGCTGCAGATAGCACCGCTTCCAGAAGATATAAAAAAACTTGGAGCAGAAGGTGTAAACCAGATTTGGAGAGACGCAAAGCTGAGAGGCGCAGGAATGAAAAGGGCAAAGACCCTGGTATCAGCAGCCGAGCATAGCGTTGGAAGCAAAGAGGCACCGGAAGCAGCAAGAATAGAACTGAGACATCTTCTGAATGACCTGGATGTATATGCGACAAGATTAGATGAACTGCTTCATAGAATTGAAGCGATACTTGGGGAAATTCCATATGTTGATAAGCTGATGGAAATCAAAGGAATCGGTCTGATCACAGTCAGTGGATTTCTTGCAGAAGTTGGAGATATCAAGCGTTTTGATAATCCCAAACAGCTGCAGAAGTTAGCTGGATATGCAATTGTGACAGACCAATCAGGGAAGCACAATGGAGAAAGCCGGATCAGCTATCGTGGCCGGAAACGGTTAAGATATCTTCCGGAGACATCGATTGATCAATAACTTCACTTAAATGATTTCGAATTGTGTCGACCATAATCTCTGTCGATACCTTTTTAGGCTCCAGGTAACTCCGAATTGCCTGGAGCTCTTTTCTTATGGCAACAAGCTCAAAATAAATCTTTTTCAGCACTCTCTTCGCCTCCCCTTTATCTACTTTTTGTAGAATAACAGGGTAAAAAAATATAGTCCTGCGGAATTCCATATAAACGAGACATCATTTCTACCTCTGGAATACCCAGAATCACTTTACCTTTTTCCCAGTTAACTACAGTAGTTTTGCTTACTTTCATTGCTCTTGCTGTATCTTCCTGAGTCATATTGGCATTTACTCTGGCCGCCGCAAGGCTAATCTGAAATTCGGCCAATCCTATCACCTCCTCGATCTGTAATTTATTTTACTCTACTTTTTGTAAACTGTCAATACTTTTTGTAGAATTATTTTAATTTCAGTATTGTTATTTTTCTACTTTCTGTTATCCTATAGACATAGGAGGTAAGAATTAATGCCCGAAGAAATTTATAAGAAAATCTTTTCTAAAAATTTAAATCACTATATGGAAATAAATCAAAAATCGCAGACCGATATAATTAATGACCTTGGTTTCAATAAATCCGCTGTTTCAACCTGGTGCAATGGAACACGGTTACCAAGAATGGATAAGGTCGAAGCACTTGCTAAATACTTTGGAATAAATCGCTCAGATCTTATAGAAGAAAAAGACAATGCAGAAACCTCTGACGAGCCTTACTACTTAAACGATGAGACCCGCCAGATTGCACAGGAAGCATTTGAGAATCCAGAGCTGCGCACCCTCTTCCACGTTGCCAGAGACATCCCTCCAGAACGTCTGAAAGCACACATCGAATTTATGAAGAGCCTGAAAGCTCAGGAAAAGGGCGATCCGGACGAACCGTGCTAAGCAAAGGAGAACTATATGAATAACCCACTGCTGACAGAAGCCATCGGGGTATACTTTCTTGATATGGATACCGCTGTGGAAGAAGAAGTGCATCTAAACGAAGACGGCAGCTTTACCATTATCATAAACGCCCGGATCAGCCAGGCCAGGCAGATGATTGCATATCAGCACGCTCTGGAGCACATCATGCGGGATGATTTCAGCAAAGCCGATGCAGATGAAATTGAAAGGGCTATGTAACCCAGCACTGATTGTCATAGAAAAGTTTTAAAGAGCAATACTATTGCAGAAAGGAAGTGTTTTTATGCCATTATTAAAAGACTACTACACCGCAGAAGACTATTGGAATCTGCCAGAGGGTGAACGTGCGGAGCTGATCGATGGAAAATTCTACGACATGGCACCGCCAAGCCGGATTCATCAAAAACTCGTATCGGGCTTGCACTTCATTATTCGAAAATATATTTCAGATCACCACGGTTCCTGTGAAGTCTATCCTGCTCCATTTGCTGTTAACCTCGATGCTGACGATAAAGATTGGGTGGAACCGGATGTTTCTGTAATCTGTGATCCAAACAAGCTGACTGATCGCGGATGTTCTGGAGCTCCGGATCTGGTTTTCGAAATTGTATCCCCGTCCAGCCGAAGAATGGATTATAACCGAAAAAATACACTCTATTCCGACGCAGGGGTCCGCGAATATTGGATTGTCATCCGGCAAAAGAGCGCGTCACCGTTTACCACTTCGAAGACGATGCAGCTCCAGTGATTTATTCCTTTACGCAGGATATTCCGGTCGGGATTTATCCGGGACTGACAATCAAAATCAACGATTTACTGTAACCGTATGGAATTCTAGACAACTTAAAAATGCAAAAACCGCCCGGTATTGGCATACCGAACGGCTTTACATAGATTTCTCTTACCGGATTGCTCCGGCTTGATATATCAGCTTGAACACCTGAATTATATCATTCTCAGAGCGCTCTGGCAAGGGGTGTTATTTTTGTACCTATTTCTACCGTTGCGACATCGCAACGACCACACGAGAGGAGAATGATATATGCAAAGGCCAAAAAACTGAAATCCGGTTCCTATCGCTGTCTGGTCTATGATTACACAGATGGAACAGGAAAACGGCACTATGAATCGTTTACGGCCGACACACGCCGCGAAGCGGAACGTCTGGCCGCAGAATATGCGGCAACCAAAGAAATAAAGAAACGTCCTGATAACATGACAGTATACGAAGCACTGGACAAATACATCCAGGTAAAAGAGGGCGTGTTGTCTCCCACTACGGTCCGTACATACAAAAGCGCAAGACGGACACACTTTGACGATATCGGCAACCTGTCTATTCGGGATATTACAAACACCACCATACAAGCATGGGTCAGTGATCTCACCAAACGGCTGAGCCCGAAGACGATTGCAAACACCTACGGTTTTCTGGCGGCCACGCTGGATATGTTTCTTCCAGACCTGCGTCTGAAGATCGTTCTGCCGCAGAAAAAGGACACGCACTTCTACACTCCGTCCGATGCCGACATCAAAACCCTGCTGATGCAGATCTCCGGCACTGAGCTGGAGATTGCCGTGTTACTGGCTGCGTTTGGAACACTCCGACGTGGGGAAATCTGTGCGCTGACAGATCAGGACATCCGCGGGGACTATATTACAGTCAATAAAGCCTATGTGCGGGACGAGCATAACGAATGGGTCTTAAAAGAGCCCAAAACCTTTTCCAGCAACCGCACCATAGAGCTGCCGCACTTTGTCATCGAAAAAATGTCCGGTATCTCCGGGCAAATCATCAAAGTACATCCGGATGCACTCTCTGAGCGTTTCCGGCGCGCGATCCGATCATCCGGACTGCAGAAGTTCCGTTTTCATGATCTCCGACACTACTCTGCCAGCATCCTGCATGCCATTGGTGTGCCGGATCAGTACATCATGCAGCGCGGCGGCTGGGCTTCCGACCATGTTATGAAAGCTGTTTACCGGAATACGATCGATGAAGAAACTACAAAACAAAATGCGAAAATCATCAGCCATTTTGAGGGCATGCAACACGAAATGCAACACGAAAATTGAGAAGCCGCATAAACACTAGGTTTTTAGGCAATAATGCGTAGGTTCGATTCCTATCAGACGCATTTTTCTTTTACCAAAAAATCCCTGTGGCACATCATTCCATGTGCCACAGGGATTTTTTTAATACTTAATCCATCATTCCATTTTCATCAAAATACATCGGGGTCGGACCGCTTACATAGCTGATTCCGTCCATATCCTTAATGGAGTCATAAAGAGCCTCCGATACCTGGATTTCATCCAGACACAAGGTATTCTTGATGTGTACCACTCTTGCCTTCTTGTAATCCAGGTTGTGACAGCAGCGGATGCACATCAGCACTGCCTCTTTATCGGTATTGACATACAGCGGGATCGGACATGCATCCATGATTCCGGTAGTCAGCACGTTGGTCCAGGTCACTTCCCAGTCTACATCATTTAAGCAGCGTCTGGTCGTTACATCTGCAGAACCAAGACCGCAGCCATTATGATGAGCTTCCGGCGTGATGCCGCGGATAAACAGCTTCTTTAAATTCAGGGTCGCACCGAACGTATGCGTAATATTACGTCCGGTCACATTCGGATCATGACCGTTTCCGCTGATATTCTTTCCAATCTCATCAATGATCAAAACGTCAATATCATTGAATTTGAATTTTGCCATACGCTCTTTTGCAACAACCAGAAGACGTGCATCGGTCTCCATGAAATTGTCCTTGCCGCAGACTTCCATTGCACAGATATCATCGTATGCGTTCTGCACTACGCCAACGCCGAAAGCAAACGGACATTTTTCCAGGAACTGCTCTGCCACCTGCGGGATCAGTTCCGTAAAACGATGGAATCCAAAGCTGTGGAACATGCTTGCGCCTTTATGCTTTGCAATACCGATTGCTATCATCTTCGCAAGACCGCTCTCGTGAGGGCCTCGGAAATCGGTATGCGGCTTAACCTTATTAAAGATTACGATTCCGTCGGATTCGTAAGCATATTTATCGCAGTAAAGCGGAATGCCGTTCAGTTCACCATACTGCACCACCTCCATGGATGACAGGATCGGTACGCCCATGCTCTCCTCCGTGATATTATAACCGGCCAGCATCTCCAGCTGTCCCTCAGCACACGCGCCGCCGTGGCTTCCCATGGACGGAATGATAAACGGCTCTGCTCCCCAGCTCTTTAAGGTATCGCAGATGGTGCGCAGCATCACATCCAGATCCGGAATGCCGCGGCTTCCTGCTGTGATACAGATCCGTTTTCCTTTATAGCTTTCTTTGTTTTCTACTTTTTCAAGCTCTGCCAGCATATGTCCCTTAATATCTTCGATCTTGGTCGGATCATAGCTCTGGCGAATCGTTACCATATTCGGGATTGGAACATTCTCCATTCCCTGAATTGGTGTATGGACTTCTGGAAACTGAATAAACATTTAGTATCTCCTTTCACAAAACCGCTGTCATGTTTCTTTTTCGTACCCCTCTTTTATGCCATTCCGAATAAATAAAACAGCAGGATCATAAATACCAGTGTGATCAGTGGAATCAGGCAGGTAGTTACGAAGATCGGGAAGTAGGAATGACGGTGATCATTCTCAGTTACGTTCAGCACGGATACAACCAGGCCGTTGTGCGGAAGAGAATCCAGGCCTAAGCTTGCCAGCGCGCTGACACGGTGCAGTGCCTCAAGGTTTACGCCAAGCGGAACAAAGTAATCTTTAATGATCGGAAGCGCAATGCCAAGACCGCCGGAGCCGGAACCGCAGACACCTGCCAGTACAGTAACTGCCAATGCAGATGCGATCAGCGGGCTTCCTCCGATTTTCGTCACCGAACCGATCAGGGTATCGAAGGCCGGAGTTGCCTGAACCAGAGAGCCAAAACCAACAACTGCTGCCGTGTTAAACAGAGAACCTGTACCATCTTTTGTGCCATCGCCGAGATGTTTCCAGATTTCCTTCCACGGGATCTGTTTTGCATAGCAGATCAGACCGGCAATAAAACCAACAAACAATGCGAGCTCTGCGCTGAGCTTGAAACCATTTAAAGCAACAAGAAGGATGATCATCGGAAGCAGCGCAACCACAATGTTCGGAAGCTCTTTTCCTTCTTTCAGTTTCAGCATAGCCTCATCCTTCTCAGTCATCTCGAAGTGAAGGCCTTTTTTCTTGGTATAACCAACATACCAGATCATAAATCCAAAGACCAGAATTGCCTCAAAAACTGCTGCGATTATTCCCGGAACGAAAGCTGCAGTGGCCGGAGTGCCGAGGATCTGACCCGGCATCAGGTTCTGGATCTGCGGAGAACCCGGCATCATACCAGTAAAGGTACCTGCGCCTGCAAAGTATACTGCCGGAATCAGAGTACGAGAGATATCCCCCTTCTTAAACAGAGAAACCATCAGCGGGTACAGAGTAAACATACATACGAATACGGACACACCGCCATAAGTCAGAATCACACCTGCAAGCATAATAGACGGAACGATGAAGCGGTCACCCAGCTTATCGATCACGACCTTTGCTACTGCATCTGCCGCTCCGCTGATGTCAGTCAGCTTGCCGAACAGCGATCCCAGAACGAAAATAAAGAAAAACTTTCCGAAATAGTTTGCCAGTCCTGTTACATATGTCGTTGTAATCTGTTCTACCGGATTCATTCCGGCCGTAACCAGAAGAAAAATACCGGAAATCATTGCACCGAAAAAGATCGGAACCCCTTTGAAACATAGATAAATAAGTAATACCAGACTGAGTATAACCAGTAAGATCTGCATAATATCTCCTTCTCATTTTTCATTTTCTCAATGCTTCTGTTTTGATTACCTTCCCCTCAGAGATACGCTATCCGTATCGTGCCATGACTCACCCTCCTTTTCTTCTTTTTTCATTTGTTATTTTTTTCACATTTAGCGCCCGTGATTCCCAAGTTTACTAGTATACAAGTTTTGTAAAAAAAAAGATGCCGATAATCATCTCTTCCGGTCTCATTGTCGCATGTCATATATTACCAATTTTTTTTCATAATGTAAAGTATTTTTTTATTTTTTTCACATTTCTTTATTTCAGTTTTTAAAATGGTATGTCCATTTGGTCTGTTCTCTGTTTTCATGTACGAATTTCATTTTGTTATTTTTTTGTCTTTCACATGCCAAACCACGTTTGCCGAAACTGCCGGCTAGATTTTTCAAAGCCACCATGCTACAATACCATCTGTCTTTAGAAAAAAATCAGGAGGACTTTCCCTATGTTAATCAGAACCGCCACCATAGAAGATCTTGATGCAATCACCGCCGTTGAGGCTGAATGCTTCCCACCCACTGAGGCTGCCACCCGCAGCGATTTTAAACAGCGCCTGGCCCATTACAGTAACCATTTTTGGCTCATGTTCGATGAAGATAAGCTCATTGCCTTTGTAGATGGCATGGTCACCGATATGGCTGACCTGACCGATGAAATGTATGAACATGCCGCTCTCCATAAGGAAGACGGTACCTGGCAGATGATCTTCGGCGTCAATACCATCCCGGAGTACCGCAGACATGGCTATGCCGGAGCCTCATACAACGTGCCATCTCAGATGCCAGAGCTCAGGGCCGCAAAGGACTTGTGCTCACCTGCAAAGATAAACTGATCCATTATTACGCAAAATTCGGCTTCGTAAACGAAGGAGTGTCCGCCTCCGTACATGGCAATGTAACATGGTATCAGATGCGGCTAAGTTTCTGAGCGCAATATTGCAATTTAAATGTATGACAAAGGCCGTGTGAGTTGCCTTTCGGCAACTCACACGGCCCTATTAAAATTAATCAAATTATTATTGTTACAGCGATAATCCGCCGCGTGCTCTTGCCCGTCTGTCGCGGATGGACTGAATCACCGGAACCAGGAACATAGCCACAAGGCCGCCTGCGAATCCGTTGTTATAAAGATTCATACCTCCATATACGATTCCCACATTCAGTGCTACGGAGGAATGTAAAAATCCTGCGATCACACCGGCAATGATTCCAAACTCACCGGCAATCGGTGCCAGGGTCGTAGATAACAGCAGTGCCAGGATCGCGGACGGATCCGTGATGCTCCAGCTTTTCGCCTCGCTGGCGATCAGCACACCTGCCATGACCGGCAGGATGTTGCGCAGATGCTTACCGGTGGCACTGAAGCCCACGACGGTAAAGATTCCGCCGATTGTCGGGCCGTTTAAGTCCCCGCCGACCATAACGACAAACAGCATGGCAGCCAGGCCGTTCACGCCCATATTAATCATGACAGCCGCGCCGCCCTCCGACTTATAATAATCCGTACCGCCCAGGCCATAGGACCGCAGGATGCTGCGATAATCCTCCAGTGCCATCGGATCCGTCAAAATGCCGTAGGCGATCATGGTTCCGAACAGAATGGACAGCAGAAGGATAAAGGTCTGGTTCTGCCCGGTAAACCAGATCAGGCGCGATTCAATGGTCACGCCAAATGATTTCAGGATAGACACGATGACTGTCGCGATGATGCCGCCCGCAAATCCCACATTATAAAGGGAATAACCTTTATGGGAATAATGGACATGGGTACTGAGAGGCGGTAGCACAAAGCCAATGATGATCCCTGTTGCCGCACAGAGCAGCAGTCTGAGCGGAAGCGGCAGGTTCACGATATGCATGACCTGGCTCACGATCGGTGAGAGGCTCGTCCCATAAAAGCCCACATACAGGTAACGCTTCACCGTGGTCTTATGGTATTTCGCATAAAGAAATACTCCAAGCAGGATCATCCAGATGTTCAATAGGTTTTTCCCAAACAGGGAGAATCCAAACATCAGACAGGTCGATGTGATCGTATGTCCGTCAAAGTTCATATCCAGGGCATACATGATACCGATGCAGATCAGTGTCAGGACACCCGCGTTGATAAAAGCCGCACCGACACCACCGATCACAAAGTAGTCTGTGATCAGAAAGTCCGGTTCCCGTATGATTTCCACAATCCCGTGAAAAATTCCGTCTATCGGCTGCATAAATAATCCGGCCACAATAAAATAAACCGGAAGCAGGGACAGGATCAAAAAGCATTTGTTTTTTGAAAGTGGTCTCTGTATTCCAAATCGGTTCATCAATTCCTCCATTATCCAAGAAATGCAGTTACCCCGAAATAGAACAGCACGATGACGCCCAGTACGATCCGGTAATAACCAAATACCTTAAAGTTGTTTTTTCTGATGTAGCCCATCAGGAATTTGATGGAATACACCGATACCACAAAGGCGATCACCATACCGGCAATCAGGTAAAACAGCTCCAGCCCGGTAAAGTGGAAGCCAAACTTCACCAGCTTTAACAGACTTGCCCCGAACATGACCGGGATTCCTAAGAAGAAGGAAAACTCTGCTGCCGCACTGCGGGAGCAGCCAAGGATCATGGCACCAAGGATGGTGGATCCTGAGCGGGAAGTGCCCGGTACCAGAGAAAGCACCTGGAACAGGCCTATCAGCAATGCTGTTTTGTAAGAGATCTGTCCCGTGCGCTGGATTGGGAAATCTGTATACTGGTTATGGTTCTCCAGAATGATAAACAGCACACCATAGATGATCAGCGTCGCCGCTACCACATAGCCGTTATAAAGGTGGGCATCCATCCAGTCATCCAGCAAAAGTCCAAACACCGCCGCTGGTACACAGGCTACAATGATCTTCAGCCAGAGTCGTACAGTTCCCACCTTCTGCGCCCGGCTCTTTCCCGGATCAAATGGATTCAGTCTCCGGAAATACAGCACAACAACCGCCAGAATGGCACCTAACTGGATCACCACCCGGAACATGGACATAAATGCGTCGGTTACATTTAAATGGATGATCTCATCCACCAGGATCATATGACCGGTGCTGCTGATCGGAAGCCACTCGGTAAAGCCCTCCACGATTCCCAGCACCAGTACCTTTAAGAATTCAATAAAATCCATATTTCTGCCTCATTTCTATTTGTCTTTCTCCACATTTTCGATCTGCCAGTCGATCGGGCTAAGGCCATGCTCCTCCAAAAATGCATTGGTCTTGCTGAATGGCCTGCTGCCAAAAAATCCCCGGTACGCAGAAAGCGGGCTCGGATGCGGTGCCTCTAAGATCAGATGCTTCGGATTGTTCAGCATCGCCTTTTTCGCCTGCGCCGGACGCCCCCAAAGAATAAAGACGATCGGCCGGTCCTGCTCATTTAAGATTTTGATCGCTGCATCCGTGAATTCTTCCCAACCGATCCCATGGTGGGAATTCGCCGCATGCGCCCGCACAGTCAGCACGGTGTTTAACATCATCACGCCCTGCTTCGCCCACTTTACCAGATAACCATTGTTCGGTATGTAGCAGCCCAGGTCATCGTGCAGCTCCTGGTAGATGTTGACCAGGGACGGCGGGATCTCCACATCCGGCTTCACGGAAAAGCAAAGGCCATGTGCCTGCCCCACATTGTGGTATGGATCCTGCCCTAAGATCACCACCTTCACCTCCGAAAGTGGTGTAAACTCAAACGCATTGAAAATATCGTTTGGGTCCGGGAAGACCTGTCTGGTCTCGTATTCATGTTTTACTGTCTCATACAGCTTCTTGTAATATGGCTTTTTAAATTCCCCGCTCAGCGGGGCAAGCCAGTCATTTGCAATGGCACCCATTTTTCCATCCTCCAATTTCCGATGTGTTACTGTACATGCGTACAGTAACTTCGATATTTCTCCCTGCCTTCCAAGGTAGCAGTTTTTTCCTCTCTGTTTTTTCTGGTGCCGCTAAAATTCCGGCGCACCGGCATTCCATTTTCCGGCACTGCCAGACATCTAAGCAGCCGCTATAACCGCACGGAAATTCCGCGCTCCCGCAGATACTCCTTCAGATCACGGATCTCCAGCTCTTTATAATGGAACAGGGATGCCGCCAGAGCTGCATCTGCCTTGCCCTTCGTCAGGGCATCGTAGAAATGCTCCTTTGTTCCCGCACCGCCGGAAGCAATGACCGGAACCGACACGTTTTCAGCGATCATGGCAGTCAGCTCATTGTCGTAGCCAGCCTTGGTGCCGTCGCAGTCCATGCTGGTAAGAAGGATTTCCCCAGCACCTAAGGCATCTGCCTTCATGGCCCACTCTACCGCATCCAGCCCGGTATCGATCCGTCCTCCGTTTTTGTAGACATTCCAGCCGCTGCCATCTGCCCTGCGTCTCGCGTCAATGGCTACTACCACACACTGGCGGCCGAATTTGTCCGCTGCATCGCTGATCAGCCTTGGGGTATTGATTGCGGAGGAGTTAATGGAAATCTTATCTGCACCTTCCCTCAGAAGGCGTCTGAAATCCTCCACGGTGCGGATTCCTCCGCCCACAGTGAACGGAATAAATACAGTTTCCGCTACCCGGCGGACCATATCCACCACCGTCTCCCTGGCATCTGAGGATGCTGTGATATCTAAGAATACCAGTTCATCTGCACCGGCCTTATCGTAGGCGGCCGCGATCTCCACCGGGTCCCCGGCGTCACGCAGATTCACAAAATTAACGCCTTTTACCACCCGCCCATTATGAACATCCAGGCAGGGAATGATTCTCTTTGTAAACATATACGGCTCCTAACTGCCTTATTCGTTACAGGCTGATGAAATTTTTCAGGATCTGAAGGCCCACCTCACTGCTCTTTTCCGGATGGAACTGGCAGGCAAAGATATTCCCCTGCTCCACCGCCGCATGAATGTGGGTACTGTACTCCGTGGTAGCTGCCACAATATCCGGGTCCTCTGCCTTCAGGTAGTAGGAATGGACAAAATACACATAGGCACCATCCGGGATCTGGGCAAACAGGCAGGTGTCCGGCTTGATTTTTAAGGAATTCCAGCCCATATGCGGAATCTTAAGGCCCGGGCTGTCCGGAATCTTCAGGATCTCACCCTTTAAAAGTCCAAGGCCTTCCACACCATCGCTTTCATCGCTGCGCTCAAACATAAGCTGCAGTCCCAGACAGATTCCCAGGATCGGGATGCCCTTATCCTTTACCGCCTCCCGGATCACATCCACCAGTCCGTACTGGTGCAGGCGCTCCATCGCATCGCCAAATGCGCCAACTCCCGGAAGGATCAGCTTGTCCGCTGCAAGGATTTCTTCCTTTTTTCTTGTTACAACCGGCTGCTCCCCAAGGGCAAGCAGCGCTTTTTCCACACTTCGTATATTTCCGGCATCGTAGTCAATAATCGCTATCATCGGTCTTCCTCCATGCAGTATTGGTCTGTTCCCGTCCGCAAATACGGGCGGGAACCTTTCTTCTCCCGCATCCTTGCCTTGCGGCTACAGGATTTTATTTATACATTATAATCATTTTTCAGTATCCAGTCTACCGAATTTTGGTGAACACCGGCTGCACGTTCCTTCAGTTCTTCGGTTGTCTGCGGAAAGGTCTGGTTCACCCGCAAAAAGAAGGAGCCCTGGTTAAAAAATGCAGTCTTCTCAAACGGGAAACGGATCACGCCCGGATTCGCAAAGCCCACGCCCAGCTCCAGGATCACCAGGTCCTTATTGAAGGTTTCCGTCAGCCACCGGGTATAGCGGTTCCACTGCGGCAGATAGCCTTCTTCGATATACGGGTGTGCCTCGATGGTATTTCCTGTAAGCGGTGCCCCGCAGTGCGGACAGATGCCGGACGGGATCTCATCCGGCTCCCAGATATCCTTTGTGCACCCGGCAGAGCACTGCTTCCAGGTTTCGTTGCCACACGGCGCCACGATCCGCTGCACCCGCTTATCCTTCGGCTTTTCCTTGACCGGGAAGATACGGTCCATGAGTGCCTGGGTCTTATCATCTGCTGATGGGCAGGAAATCTCCTCCATATGGATTTCTTCTGTCACTGCGGTTTCTGTCTCACTGCCAAGCGCAGTATCAAAGATCAGCGCATCAGTTGCCATGGTGATGATAAAGTAATCCTTGTCCTTCACCAGCTCATAAAGATTCCGGTAAGCCGCCCGAAGGCGCTCCTCCTGTTCCTTGTCACCACGTTTCCATTTCCACTCCTCGCCCAGGCCGACTAAAAGCTTCTGACAGCCCGAAAGGCGCGTACTAAATTCTGCTGTATTCATGATAAATATTCCTCCTCGTATACGTCATACCATTCCATGCACTGTTCATGCCAGCGCTCCCAGGCCTCATCCATTGCCGTTTTAGCTGACACCAGATACTCCGGAAACTCCTGCTGGCATTGCAAGTTCATGTTCTCCTGTACAAGAGCTTCCTTCTCTGCCAGAGCAAGAGCCCAATATTCTGCCGACTGTCTCCACTCTGCAAGAAATCCCTGGTACGCTTCCTCCAGCTGCGCATACCGCTTCTCCTCCGGCTCCAGCTTTTCCATCACCAGACGGAGCTTCCAGTCTGCGTAGATCTCCTCTGTGGAAAATTCCCGCAGCCGGTGGCGTTCCGCCTTCGGCACGGCCCGCATTCCCTCGATCAGGGCTGCATCCTCAGCCTTCACCTGGGCCGAAAGCTCCTCCCCGTACGCCTCGGCCTTACGCTGCTTTTCCAGATAATGCTCGTAGCCAAACGGATAGTACATCGGCCCATCCTCCGAAAAGATCAGGACGCTCTCTGCCACCTGACGGATAAAGTACCGGTCGTGGGACACAAACAGGATCGTTCCTGTGTAGGCCCTAAATGCCGATTCCAGCGTTTCCTTCGCCTGCACATCCATGTGGTTTGTCGGCTCATCCAGGATCAGAAAATTCGGACGGCTCTGTAAAAGCTCCGCCAGCACAAGTCTGGCCTTTTCCCCGCCAGACAGGTCACTCACCCGTCTGGATGCCTGCTTTCCCCGAAATAGATACGCACCCAGCACACTGCGCACCTCTTTCTCTGTCATCGACGGGAATAAGTCATGAAAATGCTCCGCCACAGACTTTTCCGACTGGATCTGTGCGGAATGCTGGTCGAAATACCCGATGGTGATGTGGTTTCCCAACACACACCGGCGCTCCACCGAACGGTCCTTTTCCCGAAACGGCGGCAAAAGGCCGGCAACCGTCTTTAAAAAAGTGCTCTTTCCGGCACCATTGGCACCAAGCAGCCCGATCTTTTGTCCGCGCCGGATCCGCAGGGAGATTTCCAGAAGCGGCCGGTCATAGCCAATCTTTAAATGTTCCGCCTCGAAGACCCACTTGCTTCCTAAAACCAGCGGCTCGATATTTCCCGGAAACAGATGTACCTCATCCTCTGCCGGGCGCTCCACCCGTTCCATACGCTCCAGCTGCTTTTTTTTGGCCCGGGCAAAGGACGCCTTCGTTGGCTTATGACGGAAGCGCTCGATCACGCCATTTAACCGCGCTTCCTCCTCCTGTTGCCGCTCCCAAGCCTTTCGCTGCCGCTCAGTGCGCTTTCTTTTTTCTTCCCGGTACTGGCTGTAATTGCCTGCATACCGGGTCAGCATTCCGCCGGACACCTCCACGACTGTCTCCGCCACCTGGTCCAAAAAGAAGCGGTCATGGGAGACCATCACCACGGCATGCTCATACCGCTTCAAATACTGCTCCAGCCACTGGATCGTTTCGATATCCAGATGGTTGGTCGGCTCATCTAACAACAGGATATCCGGCTTCTCCAAAAGCAGGCGGATCAACGCGATCTTCGTCTGCTCGCCACCGGAAAAGGAACCGATCTTCCTTGTCTTGTCCGTCCGGTGAAAACCAAATCTGGTAAAGATCCGGTCATATTCCTGCTCATATTCAAACCGCTCCCTCGCATAGGTATCCCGGAATGGGCACGCTGCCAGAAGGATCTCCTCCACGGTCTGTTCCCGGTCTGAAAACGCCTGCTGGCGCAGCATGCCCACCGTTAACTGCCGCGACTGGCTGATCCCGGCCCCCTGGCGTTTATCGTCCCGCTCCAGCTGCAATTCACCTGCGATCAGTCTTAAAAGCGTTGTCTTTCCTGCACCGTTCTGGCCCACCAGGGCGATTTTTTCATTGCCCTTTATCTCAAAGTTCACATGGGAAAGAATTACATTTCCTCCCGCACGGACCGTTCCATCTGTAATCTGATATAACATAAAAAGCCTCTTTTCTCTGTCACTGCTAACAGTGTAACAAAAAAAAGAAGCTTTTAAAAGAAAAATCTCACGCTCTGTAGCATATCCCCTGTTCATCCTCTACCGGACGGACCTTGCCTTCTGCCTTCAGATGGTCCAGATGCGCCAGACATTCTCCCAGCGCAAACCAGCGCTGTGCCGCAGGAAAGTCATCCCAGCCTTTGCTGCGGATTTTCCAGTGCATCCTGCCTGTGATCTCATACAGGCAGGGTCTCACGCCCGGCTCACTCTGCAGTGCTTTTACGATCTGTAAGCATTCCGCCAGTCTCCGCTCATGGTGTGCCTTGAGCGCCAGAATGCGCTGCTTCATATCGCCGGCTTCCCGGTGCGAGGGAAGCGGAATGGAGACCTCATACGGGTAGATCTTATCCAGGCTCTTTAAATAATCTCCCAGGGAATCCTCCACACCATCCCAGTCTGTAATGTTCGGCGTAATGTCAAACAGCACATGGTCTCCCAGGATCATGGCACCGGTATTTAAGATTTCAAAGCACAGATGCCCCGGCGTATGTCCCGGTGTCCAGACCGCCCGGACCTGGTAACGTCCGGCCGGAAGCACGGCCCCATCCTCCAAAAGCGTGTAGCCGGTAAAGGAAAGCGGGGCAGCCATCGTCCGGGACGGCGTGCAGGCAAGCATTGCCTGGATCATATCCTCACTGATCCCATGCTCCCGGAAACGCGCAGTTTTATTTCCCTGCAGGCTCCCATCCATATAGCGGTGATCGATCCGGCTTACAAAAACCTTTCCTCCCGGAGCGGTCAGATCTGCCACATTTCCACTGTGGTCTGCATGCAGATGCGTCAGAAGAATGTCGGTATCCTCCATGGAAACGCCTAAAAGCCCAAGTCCTTCCAACACAGCAAGGCGACACCCCTCTGTGCGAAAGCCCGTGTCTACCAGAAGATTCCGCTCCCCGGCTTCCTTTCTTCCACGGAAAAGATAACAATTTAATTCCTTTAAAGGATTTCCTGCCAGAGGAACCGGAATCCGGAACACCTCCGGCAGTACCTCCCTGATATCATCCCCAGTCATGATGTTTTCCTCCTAGTGTCTTATAAACTGCCTGCCGCGAAACTACAGCGCACAAAACGCGCCAGAGCATAGTTTCGTACCCGGCACGTTTCCTATGCAGCAAAGGGCGGGACACAAACGCATCCCGCCCCTTTGATAAAGGTTCCTTTTAAAATCAGTCTTTTGCTTCTACCTTGTCCAGCTCTTCGATGATTGCCGGGATCACTTTGTACAGATCTCCTACAATACCTACGTCTGCGATCTCGAAGATCGGAGCAGACTCGTTGGTGTTGATGGCAACGATCAGCTCAGAGTCCTGCATACCTGCTACGTGCTGGATTGCTCCGGAAATACCGCATGCAAAGTATACCTTCGGTTTTACGGTGGTACCGGTCTGTCCTACCTGGTAGGAATGATCGATCCAGCCTGCATCTACTGCTGCACGGGAAGCTGCTACTACGCCGCCCAGCTTATCTGCCAGCTGCTTTAATAAGTCAAAGCCCTCCGGCTTGCCAAGTCCCATACCGCCAGATACGATGATCTTTGCGTCGGTCAGGGAAACAGTCTCTTTTAAGCTCTTAACGATCTCCAGAACCTTGGTACGGATCTCGCCTTCCTTAAAGGAAACGTTTAATTTTATAACCTCACCCTTACGGCCTGCCTGGTACTGTGCTTTCTCCATAACACCAGGACGTACGGTAGACATCTGCGGTCTGTGATCCGGGCAGATGATGGTTGCCATTAAGTTTCCGCCGAATGCCGGACGGGTCTGCTGAATCTTCTTATCGGTCGGGTCGATCTCCAGCTTGGTGCAGTCTGCAGTCAGACCAGTGTTGCAGTTAACTGCCAGACACGGGCCAAGGTCACGTCCGATATGTGTTGCACCTAACAGAACGATCTCCGGTTTGTATTCCTCAATTGCCTTGCCAATGGTAATGCTGTAAGCGTCGGTACGGTAATCCTTTAATTCCGGATCATCTGCCAGATAAACCTTATCTGCGCCATATGCAAACAGCTCATCGGTCAGTCCTCCTACGTTTTCGCCAAGAAGTACGGCACACAGCTCACATCCAACTGCGTCAGCCAGCTTGCGGCCCTCTCCGAGCAGCTCGATTACTACCGGCATGATCTTGCCTTCTCTCTGCTCTGCAAATACCCATACGCCTTTGTAGGCGCTTAAATCCTTTACGTCTGCCATTTCTTCGTACCCTTTCCTTTCACTTGTGCTTAGATGTAATGCTTCTCGACCAGTTTGCCTACAAGCTTTGCACCCATCTCCTGAATGCTGCCCTCAAGCATTTCGCCCTTGCCCTTCTGCGGCGGGGTGAAGGAACGGAATACACGGGTAGGAGAAGCTTTCAGTCCACAGTCTGCCGGATCCAGGTCAACTGCAACGTGATCCCATACGGTGATCTCTTTCTGGTAAGCATCTACGATACCGCCAATGCTCATGTATCTTGGGGTATTTAACTCTTTCACTGCAGTCAGCAGGCACGGCATGCCAACCTCGATGACCTCGTAGCCATCCTCAAGCTGTCTCTGTACGATAACCTTGTCGCCTTCTACTTTGTAATCCTGTACATAGGTAACAACCGGAACACCAAGTCTCTGGCCGATCTGCGGTCCAACCTGAGCGGTATCACCATCGATTGCCTGACGGCCAGCGAAGATGATGTCAACCTTGCCCAGCTCATTGACCTTGCGGATACCAGCTGCGATGGTGGTAGAGGTTGCGCAGGTATCTGCACCACCGAATACACGGTCGCTTAACAGATATGCTTCATCAGCGCCCATTGCCAGGCACTCACGCAGCATGTAGGTTGCCTGAGGCGGTCCCATGGTCAGGACTGCAACAGAGGTTCCCTCCGGGTCTTTATCCTTTAACTGGAGAGCTGCCTCCAGTGCATTTGCATCATCCGGGTTTAAGATACTCGGAACACCCTCACGGATCAGGGTTCCCTTAACCGGATCAATCTTTACTTCTGTGGTGTCTGGCACCTGTTTTACACATACTAAGATTTTCATTATGGTCTGCTCCCTCCTAATTACTTCAGTAATTTACCAGAAATTACCATCTGCTGTACCTGGCTGGTTCCTTCGTAGATCGTGAATACACGACAGTCACGGAACATACGCTCAATCTTGTAGTCCTTGATGAAGCCATATCCACCATGGATCTGAACAGTCTTTGCAGCGATCTCGTTGCAGACCTCAGATGCATAGAATTTTGCATGGAAGCTGCCATGGAAGCATCCTGACCATTATCGATCAGCCATGCAGTCTTGTAAACCAGGTTCTTGGCTGCCTCAAGCTTGGTTGCCATCTCAGCCAGCATAAATGCGATTGCCTGGAATTTTGCGATCGGACGGCCGAACTGCTTTCTCTCTTTTGCGTATTTGATTGCTTCGTCGAGACAGCCCTGTGCAACACCGATAGACTGGGCAGCAACACCCATACGTCCGGTATCCAGAGTCTTCATTGCATTGATGAAGCCCTTGCCCTCCTGGCCAAGCAGGTTGTCTTTATGTACGCGTACGTTCTCCAGAATGATATCACTGGTTGCGCAGCCTACAACACCCATCTTCTTCTCTGGCTTACCACAGGATACACCCTCCTGCTTCATGTCTACGATGAATGCGGAAATACCCTTGGTTCCCATGCTCATATCGGTCTTTGCATATACAACAGCCCAGTCAGCAAGAGGTGCCATGGTGATGAAGGTCTTACGGCCATTCAGGATGTAGTAATCACCGTCTTTTACTGCAGTGGTCTGCATGCCGCCTGCGTCAGAACCAGCTCCCGGCTCTGTCAGTGCGAAGCAGACTTTCTTTTCTCCGGTTACGACCGGACGTAAATATTTCTCCTTCTGCTCAGCGTTTCCAGAAAGAAGGAACGGACCGCCGGAAAGGGAGTTCGGGGAGGAAACATAGATACTTGCGACACCGGATACTCTCGCGATCTCTTCCATTACGATAACGTAGGAACGGGCATCTCCACCCTGTCCACCGTACTGTTTCGGAACCTTAATTCCAAAGAAACCGGCTTTTGCCATCTTGTCGAGGATTTCCTCTGGGAAAACCTCCTCCTCCTCGACTTTATCGAGGACTTCTTTTGTCAGCTCTGTCTCTGCAAATTCTCTTGCCAGCTTTCTGACCAACTCATGCTGCTCTGTGAAAAATGCGTCTGCCATCTTGCTCTATTTCCTCCTTTATGTTGTTATGTATCAAAACCGGATTTCTCCGGCAATACGCTTACCTGTTAGTGCGCCTCGCAGGCTTCCCGCTGCTTTGCCGCACGCGCTGCCGCCTCCCGGCGCAGCTCCTTTAGATCAATTTTACCGCTTGCATTCATTGGGAATGCATCGAACCAGAATACATAGGCCGGAACCTTATAGTCTGCCAGACGATTCTTTAAATAGGAAAGCATCCGTTCCTGGTTTATACGGGCTCCCGGTCTGGCGATCACACATGCTGCGATCTCCTCCTGGAGTACCTGGGCCGGAACGCCTACCACCTTAACGTCTGCGATGCCTTCATACCGGCGGATCGCATGCTCGATCTCTCGCGGGGAAATATTTTCCCCGGCCCGGATGATCATCTCCTTGATGCGCCCGGTGATATGAAGCTCTTTTCTTTCATCAAAATGACCGACATCTCCGGTTCTGAGCCAGCCGTCCTCCGTGAAGACCTTTGCATTGGCCTCCGGCAGATTGTAATAGCCCATCATGACATTATAGCCACGCACCTGAATCTCACCATCTTGCCCGTCTGCTACCAGGGCACCGCTGTCCAGATCCATGATCCGGGTCTCAACATGCCCGATCACATGTCCGGCGGATACTGCCTTGACTTCGTTTGGATCGTCCCAGTCTGCGATCGCAATACAGGGCGATGTCTCTGTCTGGCCATATGACGGCTGAAGATGCATATGCGGGAATCTCCTGCAGATCTCCAGAAAATCCTCCGGCGTGCACGGTGACCCGGCAATAATGCCCGACTTCAGCTTCGGAGCCTTCCGCTGTGCATACTGCGGTTTGCGGATCAATGCAAGAAACATGCTGGGGACACCATTTAAGATGGTGCATTCATACTTTTCAATGGCATCCCATACATGGGCCGTCCTGAAATACGGGATCAGGCACATGTCCATTCCTCCTGTGATACAGGCGATCACCCCGGCTGTTATGCCAAAGCAATGAAAGAGCGGGACAGTAATGCACATTTTATCGGATGCTCCCCAGTGCATCGCCTCTACCATGGCGCGGCTGTTATTGATCAGCTGCTCATGGCTTAAAAGAATTCCCTTAGGAAGCGAGGTTGTTCCGGAGGTAAAGATCATGCAGGCTGCATCTTCCGGTTTTACCCGGCTCTCTAATTCCAGGATATGGCTTCTTGTCTCAGCAGAACGCTCCCTGTTTCCAAAGCTTTCCACGCTCATCCAGGTGCCTGCTTCCCTCTCATCTAAATGAAGGAAACGCTTTACCTTTGGCGTATCCTGCCGGATCCGGGCGATCACATCGTCGTAAACAATGTCTTTACATCCCATTCCGCAAAACACATATTCTACATCGGAATAATTTAAAATGCCCTTCAGTTCTTCATCCCGGTAACAGGTATTGATCAGGACAGGCACAGCTCCGATCTTCACCAGTGCAAGGAAGGTAAATACCCAGTTCGGGCTGTTGAGACTCCAGATCCCCACATGGGTTCCCCGGGTGACTCCCATTTTGTCCAGCCGGCCTGCCAGCAGGCCGGAAACTTCATCTAACTGGGCAAAATCACAGCTCCATCCAAACATTTCCATTGCGGTATGGCTTCCGATGACAGCTGCCTGTTCTTTCAGATACTGTCCGATTGTTTTTTTCATCAGTTCCATGATATCTCCAACTTGTATACAAGTCATTGCCGCACAGAGGGCTGCCGGACTTATGAAGTCCGTACAGCCCTGTTTCCTTATTCAGATGATAAGGAACACTTACTCATTTTATTTCTTATTCTGCTTTTTTCGGATCTTCCCAGATATAAAGAGTTCCGTTTGCTTTCAGTGCATCAATCTGCTCATCATTATAACCGATTTCCTTCAGAACATCAACACCCTGCTCACCGATTAACGGTCCACGTCTGTAATCCGGAACACCCATATTTTCAAACTTAACAGGTGTACGAACCAGTCTTCTGGTATTGCCATTAGAATAGGTCATATCGTAGAAGCAGTGATTTGCTTCTGCCTGCTTATCGTTACGGATCTCGATCCAGTTCTGGCACAGTGCGAACGGAATATCTGCTGCAGTCAGGATTTCTCTCCATTCTGCTGCGGTCTTCTTTTCGAAAGCTTCCATAACAATATCATAAACTTCCGTAGTCAGACCCTTTTCCTGACAGGTCAGGATCGGGAAGTAATTCTCATTCTCTACCAGATCCTCACGGCCTACTGCTGCAATGAACTTCTTGTAATAAGTGTTGTAATCCGGCATACAGGTCTGAATATAACGGTCATCTGCAGTATGCCATGCGGAGTTGAACGGGTTAGCACCATTGCGGATGTTGATTGGATACTGCTGTGCAATACCTTCATAGTTGGATGCCTGAACCATCATGCCCATGTTGTATACAGCACTCTCAAACAGGGAGGTCTCAACCTTCTCACCGACACCCTTGGTCTTTGCCTGATATAATGCAGCCAGAATACCGGCTACCAGGTTCATACCTACGTTGTGGTCACCGACACCAGGTGCACCGTTAAACGGAACATCGCTTCTCTGACGCAGAGTCTCAAAGTATCCACCTCTTGCAAAGAATGCGGTAAAGTCAAATCCCGGAAGATCCTTATCCGGACCATACTCACCATAACCGGTACAGATTGCATAAACCAGCTTCGGATATCTTTCCTTTAAGGTTTCATAGTCAAGACCAGCTCTCTGAAGAGCCTGTACGCGCCAGTTGGTGATCAGGACATCTGCGGAATCCAGCAGCTTGAAGAATGCCTCCTTGCCCTCCGGAGTTTTCATGTTCAGGGAGATACATCTCTTATTGCCATTCTCCAGATCCCAGGTTGTATTCTCATACATATCTAACGGACGTCCCTCAGACGGAGCGGTATATCTTAACGGATCACCCTTTGCGGACTCAATTTTAATAACATCCGCTCCAAGGTCAGCCATAAATCTGCCTGCGGTTGCCGCAGCGATAAAGGTTGCCAGCTCAATAACTTTTACACCTTCCAATGGTTTGCTCATTTTATGTTACACTCCTTTTTTGAATTATAATGTTCCAGAATCTCAATCTTTGGTATCGAACTTGGTAGCTACCATATGTACCAGATACGGGATCATGATAACCGGGATGGTTAAGTATCCAAGGTACTTATAGCCAACTGCAACGATCTTGTTCAGGCCAAGCTGTGCGATACCGAATGCTACTACGGTACAGATCAGGGTGACAATGATAACCTTTGCGCCCGGTTTTGCAGTCGGGTCAAAGTTTTTGTCCAGAGAAGAACATACACGGTTTGACATACCTGCGATCATGTTTACTGCAGTAGATACGGAGCCAAGTACGATCAGGATGGAAATGATCGGACGAAGGACACCCGGTGCTACGCCTCTGTTTACCAGGATCAGCAGCGGAATGCTCTCGGTTGCGAAGTTCGGATCATTTGCGATTGCCATCAGACCAACAACAGCCATCAGGCAAATCAGAACGTTTACGAAAAATCCCTGAACCATAGAGGTCTTCGCGTCATCCGGAGATGCGAACGGTTTTGCGTGCTGTACTAACAGACCGATGGATGCCAGCTGGAAGGCTGCATATACGAAGCCGATCCACAGTGCCTTGCCAAACGGTGCCGGATTTGCCATGCTCGCGGAAATGTTTGCGGAAATATCACCCCACTGTGCGATGATATTCGGAATATAAACGATCAACAGTCCCGCAACAATCAGTACCGATAAAGTAGCAGCCACTTTACGTACTACGTTGGTGCCATATACAGCTACCGCAAAAATAAAGATTCCTACAAAGATCGTTCCAACCCAGTGATTAATGCCAAACGCACTTTCCATAGTGCTGACGCCGGTTGCGAATGCTGCTGCCGGAGCTACGCAGATCGTCACAATATATACCAGCTCATACAGATTGGAAAAAATCGGTGCGTACTTGCCGTAAAAACTGTTGTTAAAGCTTCTGTAATCGTATACCTCATGCTTTTTTGCATATTTCAGTGCATACCACTGGAAAAAAGCACCCAAAAACTGAGTCATGATACAGGTTACGAATGCCCAGATTCCGAACTGTACGAAATACTGACGAAGCTGGTTGCCTGATGCAAAACCGCCGCCGAACTGTGTCGTAAACCACACAAATGCAACACCTACTGTTACGGACATTTTATCTTTACTGATCATAATGTCTTCCCCCTATTTTTTTCTGCAGATCCTGTTCTATGAAAGGCTTCCCGCCTGACATAGTTCCCACAGTTTCTTTTATATCGCAAAGCGGACGATTCCGGCCCGCCTCTCGATCAACATTTTGTTACAGCATTTCCTTGAACGCCTGGATCATGGTGGCTGCCTGCTCGTAGTTTACCATCTGGCGGTCAACCTCGATATTTAAGTTCATGAGACCTGCTTTCTCACATGCTCTCTTGATCGGAACGTAATCGAACTCTTCCGGATCACAGAACTTGGTCATCAGAACGATGATGCCTTTTGCATTGTGTGCCTTTGCCTGCTCAACAATGTAATCCACACGTTTCTTTTCTTTATCATAAAGCAGTGTGCAGTTGTCCATGTTTGCGAATTTCTGTGCAAGGGCATCGACCGGATTTGCCATCTCCGGAGTATCGGTACGGTACTGTCTGGTCTCGTCTGCAACATCATCTGCAACGATCTGGATACCGTTCTCATCGAAGATCTTTAACAGGCCAGGAGCATCTGCCAGGATACCGCTTACCAGAACGCGTGCGGTGCGGGTGCTCTTCGGTCCGGCTAAGAGCTCTGCAGTCAGCTCTTTTACGATCGCGGTGTGCTCCTCCGGAAGCATGAACCATGCACTCTTGAATACATCGCTTCTCTCTGCTGCTGTGATATCTGCATCTGCTGCAGCCTCGGAGAATGCTCTCATTGCTGCGTTGTGCTCGTTGTATACCTTAATGGACTCAGCCAGTGCAAACTCAGAGAACTGTGCTCCGGTTGCAACGGTCAGGTCGTTGATGACTCTCTCGTAGCCAGCCTTGGTGAACTTAATACCGAAGTCCGGTTTACGGTTCTGCGGATAAGTCATCGGGATGAACGGAATGTCTTTTACTGCATATTTCCAGTTCTGTCCCAGAGTTTTTAAGGAGTCACACAGAGACGGAATGATGATAGCGGAAATACCTTTGTACTCACCCTTGATTCCTAACTCCAGAATGGTCTGCATAATGGAGCAGATGAATGCCGGATAATATTTTTTCGCCTCGTTGATCTCCATGTCTGCGCCCCAGACACCCATCGGTACCAGACCCATGGAATGAACGATCTCCTGCGGTGTATAATAGGTTACTGCAACGACTTTCTTTCCCTCAGCCAGATATTTGTCAAGCTGTTTTCTGGGATTTGCAGCAACTTCATGAAGCTGTGCTAATAATTCCTTTGCTGCCATCTCTATTTCCCTCCTTTATTTGCTTCCATGATCTCTGTCAGGCCCTGTACACGGGTATCGTACTGTGCCTCAGAGAAGTTTCTCGGATCAGCCTGGTCGCCATCGAAGGAAACAACCGGGATGCCGCATGCCTCGCCGATCTGACGGCTCATCTCCGGCATGAATCCGGACCACAGCTTGCAGGAGCGGTTGGTATGTACTAACAGACCTTCTACATGGTTATCCTTGCAGAGCTTGATACGTTTGTCTCTGGAATGCTCAAGGTTCATGGCATTCGGAACGTTTGCGTATGCACGGCACATTCCGTCAAAGTCATCGTAGATGAAGCCGAATGCGTCAGCATAAATGGTAGTTACCATGTTGATGCCTCTGCCCTTTAAGCCGGTAGAGGTAACACGCAGCCACGGCCAGCATGCAATACCTTCGAACATGATACGGTATTTCTCTTCTGCGCGGAAAGTGGAAGTGCCCTTTTCATGGTTCTCTTTGTACTCTTTTAACAGGGTTTCCATAGCGTCGCCTGCCTCTTCTTTACCACGTGCGGTAACCATAACTGCCATGTGGTTTAACAGGTCAAATCCGTTGAACGGAGATGGAACATATTTTGCCTGGGAGGTTGCCTCGATCCATGCGCGGCTTGCGCGTCCGGAGGAAGCCATAACCTCTTTGAAGCGCTCATCGCTCCATTTCTTGCCGGTATACGCTTCCAGACCATGGATAACATCCCAGAACTGAGCCTTGATGTACTCGGTCTCCGCATCGGATACCTCGTAATCCGGGTTGAACGGAATATCGATCATGAACATCGGGATATTCAGTTCTTTTGCAAGGTTCTCATACCATTTGATCATACAGTTACAGATGTTGTTGCAGCAAAGTACGAAGTCCGGCATCGGCATATCCTGCTCAGGAGCGGATTTCAGTTTTGCATAAGCAAGGGAGATACGTGCGTATGCGCAGATATCGTTGGAGTAGCCATCGCCCTCTGCTTCGTTACACATTCTCTCGCCGCCGCCTCTTGCTGCAATGCCGGCTGCCTGGTTCTCCGGGTAGCAGACATACAGGCCAAGTGTTTCCGGGATCTCTACCGGGAAGTTACTTGCGCACCAGCCAACCATCTCTCCGCGTTTCTTGGCCTCCATTGCATCACTGTAAGCCTTTGCCGCGATCTGGCCCAGCTTATACTTTGCCGAGTTCGGATCTGGAGCCGGTCTGCTCTTTTTTACTTCTTCAGCCATTGTGAAAAACCTCCTTTATACATTTTCGTTTTTGTTTCCTGAAATAGGTTTTTGCATTGCCGTTTCCGGTAATGCCTTCTGGCCGTCCGCGCGTCTTGCGGCGCCTGTCCGGTCTGTATATCAGCCCGCGTTCCTCCGCAAAGGAACGCGTTAAGCTTTCTTAAATAACTTATGCCTGGGCAGATTTCCCATATGCGTAGATCGCTGCACCAAGAGCTCCAAGCTCCTGTGCACGCTTGTCGTAGTAGATCTCCACGCCAAGCTCCTTGGCCATCGCATTTCTGACTCCGCCATTCTGTGCAACACCGCCGCTCATGCAGACCTCCTCACGGACGCCCACACGCTTTGCCAGGGAAGCAACCCTGGTTGCCACGGATTGGCAGATTCCTGCGACCAGATCCGGGATGTCCGTTCCTGACGCCAGCTGGGAAATAACCTCAGACTCCGCAAATACGGTACAAGTGCTGGAGATGCTGGCCGGCTTTACAGCCTTTGCAGCCTCTGTTTCCAGCTGGGAAATATCGAGCTTTAAGATATTTGCCATAACATCGAGGAAACGTCCGGTTCCTGCTGCACATTTGTCGTTCATGACGAAGTTTACCATGCGTCCCTCTTCATTTAAAGAAAGGACCTTAGCATCCTGACCGCCGATATCAATGACGGTTCTTGCACCCGGACATACAAAATGAACACCCAGGGCATGGCAGGTCAGCTCACTGACCTGGTAATCTGCACCGTCGTAGGTCTGGCGGCCATAGCCGGTTGCCACTGTGCAGGCCATGTCAGCCTGTGTAAGACCACTCTCCTTCATGACATTGTCGAGTGCCTGGCTGACACCATCTGTTCCAACGGTAGCTACTACGATCGAGGATGCCACAATTTCTGCCCCATCCTTCAGGATGACGGCCTTAGAGGTTGTGGATCCGATATCAATTCCCAGTGTATACATAACTGACACCTCTTCAAAATTTTAAATGTTACCGCTCGCGTGTTATAGTTGTTAAAAATTAAACAAGTTTGAGCAAATAAAAATGACGTCACCTGTGTGGCTTACTTTTGGTATTCTAGTATACAAGATAAACGTCATAAAAAGTTTGTCGTCCTTTTTCCTATTTTGGACAACAAACGGCTTAACTCACGCTCTTATCTTATCAAATTTATCAATAGATGTAAATAGTTTCTTCTGTTTTTTTGTTGTTTTTCTCTAATTTCTTTTTTTCTCCAGTTTTTCCCTTTGCCTTTAGTTTACATAACTTAAGCAGAAATTGTTTATTTTTAAACAGATGCTTCCCGTACTGTTTTTGCCGGAAAAGTACGAAAAGAGCCGGAAATCCGCACTTTTCACGTTTTCCGGCTCTTCTTTTCCCTGCCCAACCGGGTCAACCATTTTTAAAATAGGTCGGGTACTTGGCCGTCGCCCGGTCTGCGATCGCCGTAATGGTCTCCAGATGCTCTCCCATACATTCCTGGGCCTTCTGGATATTTCCCTCCCGGATCGCGGCAACGATTTTTTTATGCTCCTCGATCAGCTGCGGCACACGGTTGTCGAACGCTACATCAAAGTTTCTCCACCGGGACAAATGCAGCATCAGGCTGTCTAACATGCGCATCATGGCACTGCGCCCTACGCTGTCGATCATGATCTTATGGAAATCTGCATCCAGATCTGGGAACCGGCCAAAATAGTCCGCCTCATCCCTATATTTTTCCTGCTCCTGCAAGTTTTTTTCCAGACGCTCCACCATCTGCCTGCGCTCTGCCTCACCCAGATCAGCAAAGATTTCATCGAGCACTTCCTTTTCCACGGCAGTACGCAGCGTCAGAAGATCGGCAATATGACTCAGATCCATAAGACTGACATACGTTCCCCGCTGTGGGTAAATTTCAATAAAGCCCAGCTGTTTCAGGCGCGTAAAGGCAGTCCGAATGACTGACCGGGAGACACCATATTCTGCTGACATCTGGTTTTCACTGATCAGCTGCCCCGGTTCCAGACGCAGCTGGATGATTCTGTTTAATATCTGTTCAAAGATCTCATCCGATGTGATCGGATGGTTCTCCACGGACTTTGCATAGATCATATCCATTCCTCCGCCGCTATTATTCAAAACTCTAAATCCTGTTTGACACAATTCTACGGCAGAATTTCCCACCTGTCAACCGCCCAAAATTTCTCCTTTTAAACAATATCACGCGATAACAAACGAGGGGTGAAAGCTCCCGCAGCCGCCATACATGGCGGCTGCGGGAGCTTTCGCCCCTTTGATTTACTGTGCGTTATTTTTACTTTGCGGCTTTCGCTGCCTTGATCTCCTCGATCATGTGCGGAACTACCTCGAACAGGTCGCCGACAATACCGTAATCTGCACACTCGAAGATCGGAGCTGCCTCATTGCTGTCTACTGCAATGATCGTCTCAGAATCCTGCATACCAGCCTTGTGCTGGATCGCACCGGAGATACCAAGTGCTACATAGATACGCGGATGAACAGTCTTACCGGTCTGTCCTACCTGGTGGTCAGAAGACAGCCAGCCTGCATCGGTAACTGCACGGGATGCGCCTACAACGCCGCCGCCCAGAGCCTCTGCTAACTCCTCTGCCAGCTTGATGCCCTTCTCCGGATCCTTGCTGATACCACGGCCTACACTGACAACGATATCTGCACCGATCAGGTCAACCAGTTTCTTGGTTTCCTTAACAACTTCCAGAACCTTGGTTCTTAAATCAGCATCGGTTAAGGAGAACTGAGCCATCTCGATCTCACATGCATCAGCTTAGCCTGGTCAAACTCTGCTTTCTTCATAACGCCCGGACGTACGGTGGACATGCACGGACGGAAGCGCGGGCAGATGATGGTAGCCATCAGATGGCCGCCGAATGCCGGACGGGTCATCTTTAAGTTGGTATCATCCATTTTGAATTTTACTTTTTCCAGATCAATGGTAGAAGACTCCTTTAAGAACTGCACATAGCGGTCCATATCGATGTCGAGGTGGGTTGCATCTGCAGTCAGACCAGTGTGAAGTCTTGCTGCAACACGCGGACCAAGGTCACGGCCGATGTTGGATGCGCCGATTAAGAGAACCTCCGGTTTTTTCTCCATAACCACATCGCACAGTACCTTGCTGTATGCATCGGTGGTGTAAACTGCCAGGTTTTTATCTGCGCACACGATCACTTTGTCTGCGCCGTATCCGCCAAGCTCTTTTGCGGTGTTCTCGATTCCCTCGCCGCCAAGTAAGATACCTACCAGCTTGGAACCTCTCTCGTCTGCCAGCTTTCTACCTTCGCTGACCAGCTCGAAGTCAGTATTCATCAGCTTGCCATCACGCTGCTCACAGAATACCCAGATATCACTGAATTCATTGATCTCAGCACTATTATAAGACATATTCTTCTTCCTCCCTGTTCCTAGATTGCGTGTTTCTTTGCAAGCAGGCTTGCAAGCTCTTTAGCAGCCTCTTCAGCGGTACCGCCAAGGATCTGTCCTGCACCCTTCTGCGGCGGGGTAAAGGAACGGAATACGTTGGTCGGTGAACCCTTCAGTCCGATGGTGGTCGGATCGATGAGCGGCTCGTCCTTCAAAGCGTTGTAGTCCAGAACAGTCAGAGGCTTGTCCCAGCACTCCAGAATGCCTTTTACGGTCATGTAACGGACTTCGTTTAATTCTTTTACACAGGTAACCAGACAAGGTGTCTGGACCTGAACGGTCATGTAGCCATCCTCAAGCAGACGTTTTACGGTCAGGCTGTTGCCCTCTTTCTTGATGTCTGCTGCGTAGGTAACCTGCGGAATGTTTAATTTCTCTGCGATCTGCGGGCCAACCTGTGCGGTATCGCCATCGATTGCCTGACGTCCACAGAAGATGACATCCTCCGGACCAACACCCAGGTTGTGCAGTGCGCCTGCGATGATCTGGGAGGTTGCGAAGGTATCGGATCCACCAAACTCACGGCCAGAGATCAGGACTGCGTCATCTGCACCCATAGCGATCAGCTCTCTTAACATGCCCTCTGCTGGCGGCGGTCCCATGGTAACTACGGTTACCTGGCATCCGGTAGCGTCTTTTAATTCCAGGGCTGCCTCGGTAGCAGCCAGGTCATCCGGGTTGATGATGGTCTGCATGGATGCACGGTCCAGTGTTCCATCTGCTTTTACAGCAACTTTTCCGGAGGTATCCGGAACCTGTTTTACACATACAAAAATTCTCATTCTAAGCTTCCTCCTACTTTAACAGACTTCTGGAAATAACGATCTGCTGTACCTGGCTGGTTCCTTCATACAGAGTCATAACGCGGGCATCGCGGTACAGGCGCTCTACCTTGTACTCTTTGATGAAACCATAACCACCGTGGATCTGAATTGCCTTTGCCGCTACGCGGTTTGCCATCTCAGATGCATAATATTTTGCCATGGAGCACATAACGGAAGCGTTCTTATCCCCTGCATCCTTTGCCATAGCGGTGTTGTAGATCAGGCAGCGTGCTGCTTCGATCTCAGTTGCCATGTCAGCCAGCATGAAGCTGATGCCCTGGTTGTAGGAGATCGGCTTGCCAAACTGTTTTCTCTCTTTCGCATAGTTGGTAGCTTCCTCCAGGCAAGCCTGTGCAATACCAAGGGACTGTGCGGCAACACCAAGACGGCCACCATCCAGCGTGGACATTGCAACTGCATAGCCTTTATTTAACGGTCCTACCAGATCACTCTTGTGGACTCTTACATTCTCGAATACGATATCACTGGTCGGGTAACCGTTGATACCCATTTTTGCCTCCGGCTTTCCGCAGGAAACACCCGGCAGCTTCATATCTACGAGGAAAATAGAAATGCCCTTTGCCCCCTTCTGGGTCAGGTCGGTCTTTGCGAATACGACTGCGTAATCTGCGATCGGGGCACCGGAAATAAAGCACTTACGGCCATTCAATACAAAATAATCGCCGTCCTCTACTGCCCTTGTTGTCATGCTTCCTGCATCGGAGCCGGCACCCGGCTCAGTCAGTGCAAAGCAGATATGCTTCTCACCCTTCGCTACCGGAATCAGATATTTCTGGAGCTGTTCCTCATTGCCGCATGCCAGGAGCGGGCCGCCGCCCAGGGAGTTGGAGGTGTTTGCATAAATAGCAAGGACCGGACATACCCGTGAAAACTCCTCATTCATCAGGACATATGCGAGACTGTCACCACCCTGACCGCCGTACTTAACCGGGATCTTAATGCCAGGGAATCCGTATTTTGCCATTTTTTTATACATTTCTGAATCGAATCCGCCCTCTTTATCCAGTCTTTCCTGGATCTCGGTCGTAAACTCTGTCTCCGCAAAGTTGCGGAAGTTCTTTCTCATTAACTCATATTTCGCAGAAAGAATCATGTTTTGCCTCCTTTTTCCTACGGAAAACCAGGTTCCGTATTTGCGCTCCGGCTGCAGGTTTCCCCGGACCGGTTTTGTTTGATTTGTTTGTTATTTCTCTAACATATGTATAAATTATAACACATTGCCAACAACATGTCTATAATTACATATCTGACCAGAACACTTTTTCTATTTTTCACAAATTTGCTCATCCAATTTTGTGCATTTTCGCGCATTCCAAAGTCTCTGGATTTTCATTTTTTGCATGATCCATATTTCTATTTCTATTTCTATTTCTTTGTGCTGGTGATCTCCGGATTGGTGCGGATGATCTCTGCTGCCTGTCTTTTTAATTCTCCCAGCATCACCTTCCCGCTGGCATTCACCGGGAAAGATTCCATACGCACAATATGGGCCGGCAGCTTATAGTAGGCAAGATGGTTTTCCAGGTGGCTCATCAGACCGGTCGTGCTGATCGTCATGCCCTCCTCCGGGATGATGCATGCCACGATCATTTCCTGCAGGACTTCTGCCGGAAGACCGATCACCTTGTTTTCCCGGATCCCCGGATATTTACTGATCACTGCCTCGATCTCCCGTGGTGAAATATTTTCCCCTCCACGATGATCATTTCCTTCATGCGTCCTGTCACATGCAAAAAGCCGCGGGAATCCAGATGCCCCAGATCCCCTGTGTGCAGCCAGCCGTCTGCATCGATCACCTTGCCGGTTTCCTGCGGAAGCTATAGTAGCCCTGCATCACCTGGTAGCCACGCACGCAGATTTCCCCGTCTTCTCCGGCAGAAAGCTGTCTTCCTCCGGAATCGAGGATCCGCACCTCGCAATGCCGGATCACTTTTCCCGCTGAGCAGGCGCAGTCCTGGTCAGAATCCTCCACATCGCTGATGCTAACACAGGGGGATGTCTCGGTCTGGCCATAGGAGATATGAAGCTTCAGGCCCGGTATTTCTTCTCTGATCCGGTAATAATCTTCTTCCGTCACCGGGGAACCGGCAATGATCCCGTTTCGCAGGCTGCCCAAATCGAAGTCTTTATGCTTTGGATTCCGGATCACCGCCAGAAACATAGACGGCACCCCGTTTAAGACGGTACAGCGGTGCTTCTGAATTACCTGCAGCACTGTCATGGTCTTATAATATTCAATCGTATGCATCGAACAGCCTGTCTGGATTCCTGCCAGCAGGCTGGCTGTCAGGCCGAAGCAGTGGAACATCGGAACCGCGATCAGCATTTTGTCCTCTGCGGTCCATCCCATATGCCCGCAAATCTCCAGTGCATTATTCACCATGCTGTAATGGCTCAGCATAACGCCCTTCGGCATTGCCGTGGTCCCGGATGTGAAGAGGATTGCTGCTGTATCCTCCGGGCTGACCTTGCGGATGTAACCGCCGATCTCCTTTGTTGCCTTTTTCATGCGCTCTGCAAATACAAAGCTTTTTTCTGTCATCCACTTGCGGGAGGTATCACGGCCGATATAGATCCAGCGTTTTACAACTCCCTCCAGCTGGGTAGAAAGATGCGCCACCATATCCTCATAAACCAGCTTTTTGTAGCCCTCGCCATAGTACACAAACTCTGCCTCTGCGTAGCGCAGCACCTTCGCCAGTTCCTCTGTGCTGTAGCAGGTATTCAGAAGGACCGGAACTGCACCAAGCTTGCTCAGTGCCAGAAAGACAATGACCCAGTTCGGGGAATTCGTGCTCCAGATCCCGACATGGGTGCCCTTTTGGATCCCGCAGGAATGCATTCTTCCTACCATATAATCGCTGAGGGTATCCAGATCCCTCCAGGTATAGCTCTGGCCATCTGCCTCCAATGCAACCCGGTCCGCACTTTCCCTCACCCGGCTTCTAAGACATTCCGCAATCGTCTTTTTTATCAGTCTCATAACAACTCCCTTATTTCTTGCACACTTGTCGACAAGTTATTCTGTTAATAACTTAACACCTTTTAGGACTCATTGCAACTGTTTTTTCGGCCAGCTTCATTTCTTCTTATTCATAATAGATAAAATACTGGGATGACACCTTTTCTTTGATATACTTCTGTCGGTTTATCGTATTCAAATGTGCATGGAGGATCTCGTGGGCTTCCTTGGTCTTATTCTGCACCAGCGCTTCCATGAGAGCTGTATGCTCTTTTATGATCCCAGCCTGGCGCCCGGTCTTGATCACATCAAAATTTCTCCACCGCCTGAAATGGACATAATCCTCCCCGATGAACGCCATTGCTTCGCGCTTGCCAACAGCCTCCAGCAGGCATCCGTGGAATGCATTATCCAGCTCATAAAATGCATCCATATCGATCTGGCGGTCAATTGCCTCCTGCTGGCGTTTCAGACAGTTCTTCATGGATTCCCCCATCTTATCCCGGACCTCCTGTGCCTCGAACTGTAAAAGGCGGACTGCCTCCTGTTCTACCGCCTCGCGGATAAATAAGATCAGTTCTACTGATTTCATATCGATCAGGCTGACAAAGGTTCCCCGCTGCGGATACACGGTCAGAAGAGCCCGTTCTTTCAAACGTCCGATCACGGTACGGATGATATGTCTTGACACACCATATTGTCTGCAAAGTTCGTTTTCGCTGATCTTGTCTCCAGGAAGATAGACAAGCTTTTCTATCTTACTGCATAGATCCATATAAATCTCATCACTGTCCATGGCATTCTGTGGTATCATAATTTTCTCCCCATTTATACATTTTTTGCATGAATATTCTATCTTTTTACAGACATTATACGGTATCTGCTGTTTTTTTACAAGACAGGGAGTAACTCTGGACTTTCCATCCGGTCTATGCTACGATAACAGACAGTTTATTATAGAAAAGAGGGGTTTTATGATCACACCAGAACAGGCACGGGCCGATTACGGCTTTGCCGACTGTACACACGGGAAGATAATATGACGCTTGGTCTTTACCACGCTGCACAGGGACTTTTTTCCAACCGGCTGATGCAGATTGCCGAATACTCTGCGCCCTTAGTCGTTATCTTTCTTGCTCTGGCAGCGCTGGCCGGCATTATCACCGCAGGCTTAAGTCCTATGCTGCTTTTGATTCTCGGGGCACTGGCCATTGCCTTTATCCCGCACTACCTGAGGCTTTCCAAATTACGGCGTGAAAACTCCGGCATGTGCCACATCCGCTCCGAGCTTGGAAACCACTTTTTGATCAGCTATGGAACCTGTTCCAAAAAAGAAACCAGGACCCGCCATACCCTGTTTGGCCCGGTTACAGACTACACGCTGCGCATTGTTTTTTCCAAGCACGTCTATCTGGACAATGTCCGGATCATGAAGGAGCTTTATGAGCAGGTCGGTGAAGGTGCCCGCGTCTGCCTGATGATGGCAGACAGCCCAAAGGCCAGCCAGATCATCGCAGCTCCCACGAATTTCACGGAAACCGTGATCGACAAAAAGGGCATTGCCGCCCAGCAGTTCGAAGCTCCAAAGACAGAGCTGGTCCGCGAGCTCAGCGAAGCAGAGCGCACCATGTACATCAGCCAGTACCAGGACCAGATCCAGGGCTGGAACCGTAATTACGGAAAAAATACCTGTTTTCCATTGTTCTCTTCTTTATTTTTGGTCTGATCACCCTGTTCTTTGGTATGCAGGGCGCAACAACGATCTCCTGGGTTTTAGTGGTTGCCGTGCTTTTTGCTCTGCTGTCCCAGAAAAAGGAATTCCGCTACCATAAGACTTTCTTACAGAAGGAACCGGTCCTGACCGCAGTGGATGTTCTTGCAGAACGCGAGGATTCCTACACAAGCAGCAATGGAACAAAAAAACGTCCCAATTCTGCAGTACACTTCAAGGACCGCCGCGGTGCCGTTCTCTGGACCCTGCGCACCTCGGAGGATTTAAAGAATTTCCAGCCGCACGAACAGGCAGTCCTGATCATCCACGGAAATGAAATGCTTCCGCTGCACAAGGACAGCGCACAGTTTACTCTTTCCCGGTAAACACAACAAGAATGTAACTGCCACACTCTTACGCCTGGGCGCATTTCCTGCAAAACAAAAGGCATGTAAAAAATGAACCGTTTCCCATCAAGGGAGCTTATCATTTTTTACACGCCTTTTTTATTATCCCAGGACCATAGCCCAGACCGGAATGGATACCAGGGACAATAATGTAGAGATTACGATACATTTTGTCGCAAATTTATAGTCACAGCCATATTTTGCCGCAAGGATCGCAGAAGTACTTCCAGCCGGCATACCTGTGATAATGGTACATACACCTGCCAGGAACGGATCGATCCCGACAAGACGACAGCCGGTCAGGACAATGGCCGGCAGCACAACCAGACGGAGTGCGGAAATAAACATGGTATTTTTATCGATCATGCTCCGTAGGGACATACCGGAGAACATCATACCGATCAGGACCATAGTCATGGCTGTGGTACAACCACCGGCAGAACGGATTCCCTTATCCAGCGCGCCAATGAGGACCTTAGCCAGCTCCGGGACCAGTGGAAGGTTACATCCAAGCACCGCTCCATAAAGCTGGTTCAACGGATCCTGAAAGATCATCAGGCCCAAACCGATGTACACCGCAATGATGCACGGATGAACGACCAGCTTCTTCACGACGCTCTTCATATCCGGGCTTTCCGTAAAGCAGGCAATTCCTGCCGACCACATCATGACACGCATCGGAATGATAAAGACAGACGCGTACATCATTCCCTCTGCACCATAAATTCCCTGCGCGATCGGGAGTCCCAGAAAGCCGGAGTTGGAAACGATCGTGCAGTACTGCATAACACGCTTTAATTCCTTCGGCACATGGTTATATAACAGCTTGCTGAGCGTATAGCTCACAAACTGGACAGCCAGGGAGATTCCCAGGACTACCGCAAATTTTTTTAAGATTTCCAGATTAAATTCCATCCGGAATGAGTTTATAATATTGCAGGGAAGGAACAGATATAAAACCAGATCCGTCAGGACCGGCTTCGCATTATCTTTTAAAATTCCCTTGCTGGTCAGAATAGCACCTGCAGCCACCAGAAGAAACATCATGACCTGCAGGGTCCACAAATTACTGATATCCATGGTATACCCCCGTTTTCCTATAATCATCGGACGCGCCACCGGCGCCTCCTCGATATGCCAATCAAAAATGCGGCTGGTCAGTAAACGACCGGCCGCACCTAGTAATCTTTTTTATCTTATTTCATCTGCATACCAACACGGATCATGCGGAAGGTTCTGTCTGCTGCGTTTGCGTAAAGCTCCTCAGCACGCTCTAATGCTTCCTCCAGATCCATTGCACCGTTGATGGTCGGAACAATGCTCTCTACGCCAAACTCATAGATCTTCTCTGCGCCGGTTCCCATGCCGCCTACGATAGCCACAGCCGGAACACCCTTTGCCTTACAGCGCATACCGATACCGCTCGGTACCTTACCGAATGCAGACTGCCAGTCGATACGTCCCTCACCGGTCACTACCAGATCGGTACCCTCTAACAGGCCATCGAAATCGATCAGATCCAGCACGGTCTCGATACCGGATTTTAAGTTTGCTTTTAAGAAACCGCAAAGGGCTGCACCAAGTCCGCCTGCTGCGCCTGCGCCTTCCTTATTCTCAACATCCATGCCTTTTGCACGCATAACAGCTGCATAGTTCTTCATGCCAGCTTCCAGACGGTCCAGGATCTCCGGGGTACCGCCCTTCTGTTTGCCGAAGGTGTAGGTTGCACCATCCGGTCCGGTTAACGGATTGGTTACATCGCACATAACGGTAATCTCAGCCTCGGCTACTGCCGGATGCAGGCCGCTCATATCGATATCTGCTACCTTCTCCAGATCAGAACCAACACCGGTCAGCACATTGCCCTGTGCATCCAGGAAACGAACGCCCAGTGCACTCATAGCACCCATACCGCCATCGTTGGTAGCGCTGCCGCCAATTGCGATGGAAAGCTTACGGTAGCCGTTATCCAGAGCATCCTTGATCAGCTCACCGGTACCATAGGTTGTTGTATTTAACGGGTTTCTCTTCTCGGTCGGAACCATCGGAAGTCCGGATGCTGCTGCCATCTCGATGATAGCAGAATCGCCATGGAACACACCATAGGAAGCCTCTGTCTCCTCCATGAGCGGTCCATGTACCTTTACCTTGCGGTAATCGCCCTTGGTTACTGCGATAACTGCGTCAACAGTTCCCTCGCCGCCGTCCGCAACCGGAACACCAACAGTCTCACAGCCCGGGAATACACGCTGTGCGGACTCATTTAACAGCTTAATGATCTGGTCAGAAGATAAAGTTCCCTTGAAAGAATCGGATGCAAACAGTAATTTCATAAATCCTCCTTATACATAAGTGAAATCAGCGAACACACCATCAGCGTCTTCGCAGCATGACAGACAATGAAAAAACGGACCGGCATCCAAGAAGAATCGCCGGTCCATCATCAATGCCGTAGTTTCTATTCAGTTAAACGAAACGATTAAAGCAGACCAGCCTTGGTCATCTCAGCTTTGATCTTGTCTAATACCGGACCCTCCGGAGTAGCCAGGTTCGGGGTGTACGGAAGGCCTACGTTACGGCCGCGTAAGTTAGCCATATCCTTTGCTGCTACCGGGAAGCTTGCGCCGTCCATGGACAGACGTACCGGATTTAATTTGAACTGAGCCTCAAGGGAGCCCTGAAGATCGCCTGCAACATACTTGTTGTATACATCAGTAATCAGCTCCGGCATGAAGTTTGCTGCGGTACATACACCACCTACTGCGCCGTGGCACATGGAAGCATAAAGCAGGGTGTCTTTTCCGCCGAATACCTTGAAGTTTACGTCTCTGTTTCTGCGGATGAACTCAGAAGTCTGGGTGATATCACCACTGGTATCTTTCATACCTACGATGTTCGGAACCTCATGAGCCAGTCTCTCAACCAGGTTTGCAGACAGGGTGTAGCCTACACGTCCCGGGTTGTTGTAAAGCAGTACCGGAGTCTCCGGAACAGCGTCTGCGATTGCTTTGAAGTGAGTAAACAGCTCGGTCTCAGTTGGCTTTAAGAACATCGGCTGCAGAACAGATACGCTTGCTGCGCCGTTTGCTACTGCCATCTTTGCAAGACGGATGCACTTTTTGGTGCTGATAGCGCCGATACCGAAGTATACCGGAACACGTCCAGCTGCCTGATCTACAACGATCTTTAAGCCTCTCTCCATCTCATCTTCTTCTACTACATAGAACTCACCGTTGCTGCCGAATAACAGGATGCCGCTTACGCCGCCATCGATTACATAATCAACCTGGCTGCGGATTGCAGCTTCGTCGATCAGCTCATCTTTGTCGATCGGGGTGATCATCGGGACAACTACGCCCTTAATAAAATCTGTATTCATACTATCTCCTTCCAGCGCACATGACGCCTTATCTGACACACTGCTGCCCACGGACCCGTAAGCAGCAGTGCATGATGACTTTTCTTAAATTATTTTATCTGGTAACGCTTATTATTTAACGATGCTGGTACCAGAAATCTTCTCGTAGTACTTAACGATGCTGGAGTGATCGTCTTTGTCGCATCCCTCAGATCTTAAGAACTGCATGATCTCCATCATCTCAGCGGTTAACGGAGCCGGAGAGCTGATTGCATGAGCTGCGTTCAGAGCATTGTTCAGGTCTTTGATGTGAAGCTCGATACGGAAGCCCGGCTTGTAGTTGCCAGCTAACATCATCGGAGCCTTAGCATCCATAACGGTAGATCCAGCCAGACCACCGCGGATTGCCTGGTATACTAACTCAGGATCGGTGCCAGCTTTCTTAGCGAAGGTCAGAGCCTCAGCTACAGCTGCGATGTTGATAGCTACTACCATCTGGTTAGCCAGCTTAGCTACGTTACCGGAACCAAGGTCACCAACGTAAACTACAGAACCAGCCATAACCATCAGCATGTCATAGTACTTGTCGAACAGCTCTTTCTTACCGCCGCACATAACGGAAAGGGTACCGTCGATTGCTTTCGGCTCGCCACCGGATACCGGGCAGTCCAGCATATCGATGCCGTGCTTAGCCAGCTCAGCGCCGATTGCCTTGCTCTCGGTTGGGTCGATGGAGCTCATATCGATTACAACAAGACCCTCTTTTGCACCCTCAACAACACCGTTCTCGCCCAGAACTGCTGCTCTTACGTGCGGGGAGTTCGGAACCATGGTGATAACAACGTCAACCTGAGCTGCCAGGTCCTTGTTGCTCTCTGCTGCGGTTGCGCCGCAGGATACCAGGTCTGCTACTGCATCTTTATTGAAATCGAAAACAACCAGCTCGTGACCTGCTTTAACCAGGTTCTTTGCCATCGGTCTTCCCATGATACCTAATCCGATAAATCCAATTTTCATTTTGAATTCCTCTCTTTCTTAAATAAAAAAGTAAAACATCATTTGGTTTCCCTGACAGGATTCGTGCTTTCGCATTTCTTTCTGTCAGCTTATGTCTGAATTATAATCAAACCGGTTCCGCCAAACAATAGGCAGAATATCCAAATCCAGATCAAAAAATGAAGCAAATGTGATATTTTTGCATTTTTATTTCATATTTATTTCATTTCGTTTTATTTTCATTGCACCCGCATGTCATTTTCTCAATATCCGGTTATTGGGGGCATTATTTTCCCCGTTCTTGATTTCTTTTCCCGTTATCTCCGCAGTTTATTTTTTTCACGGCATAATCACAGGATCAGGTGATATCATACTTTTTCATATGGCGCCAGAGCGTTGCCTTGCTGACTCCAAGCTCCCTGGCTGTCTTCTCCCGGTTCCCGCTGAATTTATGCAAAAGCTGCAGGATCCTCTGTGCCTCATCTGGCAGGGTATCCCACTCCCGCGCCAGTGCTTTCCCCTTTTCTGCGGTCTTTTCCTGCTCCTTCTTGAAATCGTCTCCCATCGCCTGCTCCGGATACAGCTCCTCTAAAAGCCTGCGTACTGCAATCTCATCAATGGAACGTTTTCCGGCCATCAGGATCAGACGCTCGCAAAAGCTCTCAATCTGGAACAGGTTTCCTTTCCACGGATAATCCAGAAGCACCTCCATGGCTCCCTTCGTCAGGACATGATATCTAGAATAATGCTCACAGCAGTCATGGATCGTGTCTTCGATTTTATCGAAAAGATCCTCCCTGCGTTCGCGAAGCGGCGGGACAAACAGTTCCAGTCCTGATAAAAGATAGTAAAGATCCGGGCTGATCTTGCCCTCTGCCATCAATTCAGAAAGCGGGCAGCCGATCGTCACCATAACCCGCACATCCACCTTCCGCAGGCTTCCAATATCTGCACCGTGGCAGACCCTAAAACGGATCAGCTGGTAAAGCCGGTACTGGTTGGCCGCCGTCAGCTCTTCCACATCACGCAGTAAAAGTGTCCCGCCCTGTACCTGAAGCACCGCGCCGCGGTTTCCGAAGATCATGTTCTTCTGCTCCTCCCCGGAAAGTCCCTCACACGGCACATCGAGAAATGGCCCCTGTGCGCGGATACTGCTGTTGTGGATACTTTCTGCCAGCATGCGTTTTTCCGTCCCGGGCTCTCCGATGAGTACCACCGGGTGCTCGGAAAGCGCATACAGGTTTGCCTTGCGGATACATTCCTGCATAGCCTTTGATTTCTGGAGGATATCTTCAAACTGTACCAGTGGGGGAAGTGCCCTTTCACTTTTCTCTTTCCGGATCATCCGAGACCGGTCAGGTGTCACGGTCTTTTTCTTCATTTTATGGCAGGTGGCAATGGCGCCGTCCACGCGGGATTCGTATAAGACCGGAGCCAGCACTGCAAAGATCGGAGTCTGGTTCCACTCAAAGAACAGGGAATAATCCTCTCCCTCCTGGAAGACCCGGTTCCACGCCTCTTTGCCGATCATAGGCGCTGCTTTCCGGATATCCTGGCCCTTTAACTCGCTTTCCGTTTTGCCGATCATATCTTCCATCAGCGGGTTTACCGCAGTGATGATGCCATTTCCATCCAGACGGATAACTCCGCTGTAGGAATAATCCAGCAGGGTCTCCAGCTGTGCTGCAGTTTTCTTTTCCACATTCATGGCATATTCCATGTTTTCTGCTGTAGAAAATGCCTGCCGCATGGAATCCTCCGTCATGGAAAGGAACAGAGACGGTACCCCGGCCTCTGTTGCGATGGAAACCGCCGTGTCTCCGCCGATCACAACATCAGCGCCATCTAAAATTGCCCTGCGCACCGCAACCGGAAGCTCCGCTCCCTGATCCGCAAAATACGTTTTCAGTTCAATATTATAAAGCTCATCAAAGTAAGACATATCACAGAACATATTCCGGAACCCGACCACGGCCACGACCGGCTTTTCCTTTCCAGCGATCTGCTTGGCACGCATGACCAGAAGCGCCATCTCCTGCGCCGTCAGGACGATCTCAACGACCGGGATATCTGTATACTGTTTGATGATGGAAGCCTGCAACCCGCGGGCAATGATGATCGTTGCCCCGTCCGCAATAGACCGCCGGGCCTCCATAACGGTATCCTCCGTATGGATCACCCGCATTTCCTGGATTTCAAATTTCTTCTCCTGCAAAATGTTATGGGCCTGGTGGATCATCTCCTCCCTGGACACCAGAAGTGCTATCTTTCCCACTCGTTTACCTCATTTTTAAAATATGCCGCCACGCTTAAACGGCGGGCGGCACAGATTTGTTTACTGCTGCTCTTTGATATTCTTAGATACCGTGATCTCCTGGTTATCAATATGCTCACGGATGGCTTTCTTTGCCTCTGCCACGTGTCTGGAACGGATCGCTTTTAAGATATAATCGTGCTCGACTACCAGGATCTGACGCTTATCTGCATCCTTGATGTACTCCAGGCGGTAACGGTACATCTGTTCACGCAGGTTATTCAGGATCTGGACCAGGCGGTTGTTGCCGGTTCCATTGTAAATGATGTCATGGTAATGCTCGTCGGTCTCTGCGATGGTCATGGCATCTGCACTCTGGATAGCATTGCGGAATGCCTCCTGTGCCTCCTCCAGCTCTTTGATGTCCTCTTCCGTCATACGCTGGCATGCCAGCTCGATCGCAAGCTCTTCTAAGGAACGGCGGACCTCCAGCACATCACGCAGGCTCTTTTCGGAGATTTTTGCAACCTCAGCACCCTTACGCGGGATCATGAGGACCAGTCCCTCCAGCTCCAGCTTGCGGATCGCTTCACGGATCGGGGTACGGCTGACACCCAGACGGTCTGCAAGCTGAATTTCCATCAGACGCTCGCCCGGCTCCAGCTCTCCCTTTAAGATTGCCTGACGCAGGGTATTAAACACCACGTCTCGCAGCGGCAGATATTCATTCATATTAACCTTCAGCTTGTTTTCCATGATTTCTCTCCTTCTGATTGTAAAAATTCGTCAAATATACCTGTTTTGCCAGCTCTGCGGATTTCCCGAAGCGCAGCTCCTCATAGGCCTCCTGTGCAGCCTTCGGGTTTGTGAATAACCCGAATACAGTCGGGCCGCTTCCGCTCATCAAGGAACCGATCGCACCATATTCCAGCATTTTATCTTTAATTTCCTGAATCACAGGGTATTCCTTTATGGTAACCGTTTCCAGAACATTGCCCAGTCTTCCGGCAATCCCCATGAAATCCTGATCCCTGATTGCCTGGATCATTCCATCGATATCCGGGTGGGCATCCGGGCTCAGGTCATTGGCATGCAGATTTTCGTATACAAATTTCGTGGAAACATTGATCCCTGGCTTTGCCACCAGCACCTGGCACTGCGGAACCGGCGGAAGCTTCGTCAGCACCTCGCCAATTCCTTCCGACAGGGCAGTTCCGCGCAAAATACAATAAGGTACATCTGCGCCGATCTTTACGCCGCGCTCCATAAGCTGCTCTGTAGTCAGCCCCAGACGGAACATTTTATTTACGCCAAACAATACTGCTGCCGCATCGCTGCTGCCGCCCGCCATTCCGGCTGCCACCGGAATAAATTTTTTCAGCCGGATCAGCAGGCCATCCTGGACCTGAAACTCATCCATCAAAAGCTTTGCCGCCTTATAAACCAGATTATTTTCATTTACCGGCAGATAATAGAGATTTGTTTCAACCTGGATTCCCGGCTCTTCCTTCCAGACCAGATCTACCCGGTCAAAGATACCGACTGTCTGCATGATCATACGCACATCATGGTAGCCATCTTCCCGTCTGCGCAGTACATCAAGACCCAGATTGATCTTGCCATACGCCTTGAGACTTAAATGCTTTATCATTGCTTTTCTCCATTTAGGTTCTTTTGCTGATTGTATTTATTCGTTACATTGTATACAGTATATTATAATGCTGGATACGCAAATCTGCAAGGTATTTTGCTATTCTTTTCGCTTTTGTCACATTTTGACAAAATAACAGGCCGTGGGAGCTGCCTTTCGGCAACTTCCACGGCCTGTCATCTTATCATGATCATGCAATTATTTAGCGGAACTTTGCTGCTCTCTTTTCCTTAAATGCAGTAAATCCTTCGATCTGGTCCGGCGTGCCAAAGCATGCTGCCATGTAGCCCAGCTCGATATTCTTGCCGATATCAATGTCCATATCAGCGCCGACATTGATCATAGCCTTTGCCATTGCGATCGCGGATGCAGAATTGTCTGCGATCTGGTTAGCCATTGCGTAAACCTCGTCCATCAGATTCTCCGGCTCGGTTACCTTATTTAAAATGCCAAGCTCCAGTGCATCTGCAGCGGTCAGCATCTTTCCGGTAAAGATGATCTCCTTTGCTTTGCTCATGCCAACACATTTCGGCAGACGCTGGCTTCCATTAAAGCCAGGGGTAATGCCAAGGGTAACCTCCGGCAGACGGAGCTTTGCCTTGCTGTTTGCAATACGGATATCGGTGCAAAGTACAAACTCAAAGCCGCCGCCGAACGCATAGCCATTGACTGCAGCAATGGTAGGCTTATCCATCAGCTCGATCTTACGGAATACAGCAGCACCCTTGCGGGAATAACGGATTGCTTCCATTGCGGTATCGCCGTCCATCTCTTTGAGATCTGCACCGGCAATAAAGGATTTTCCTTCGCCTGTAAAGACAACAACACGTACCGCATCATCTGCGGCCACATCGTCTACTGCAGCATTCAGGTCATTCAGTACATCGCTGTTTAACGCATTCAGTGCCTCTGGACGGTGAAAGGTGATCGTTGCGATCCCATCCTTTTTTTCCAGTAAAATATACTTTAATTCCATATCCATATCTCCTTTCGAATTTATAAAGCCCTCACTTAAAAACCCAGAAAAGACATAACACCCTTTTGCGTTGTCTGTACGCAAAAGGGTGTCTTTTATGCCAACCATTTTATTCAGATAAGACTGTTTTTATACGCACAAACCTGTTTGAATCTGTATTGCGTTTATACCGGGATATAAGTCTGGCCGGTTACTACAATGAACAGTAACATCAGGATTACTGTGATGATCGGAGCAAGAACGAATACAACTGCACATGGCATGTAAGAGCTCTTGTGGCTGTTTCCGGTGTAGCTCAGTACAGATACGACCAGTCCGCAGTGCGGAAGGGAATCCAGAGTCAGAGCTGCGATAGAAGTACAACGGGACAGAGCTTCCAGGTTTACATGGTTCGGGTTGGTTGCAAGATCGCCGATGAAGTTTTCAATAACAACCGGCATTGCAAGACCGATACCACCGGTACCAGAACCGGTAACACCTGCCAGACCACCTACGGTAACAACAGATGCAACGATCGGGTTGCTGAATGCGCCAACCAGCAGGCCGCACAGGGTAGCGTAAGCCGGAACCATCTTTACAACGGAACCAAAACCTACGATTGCTGCGGTATTGAACAGGGAGGATACGCCACCCATAGCACCGTCGCTCATCATCTTCCAGAAGTTCTTAAGATCGAAGCTCTTGAAGAATAAGATAACAGCGGCCAGAATACCAACCAGCAGGGACAGCGGAACTGCTAATTTCACTACATTCAGGACGATCATTAAGATCAGCATCGGAGCCAGTGCTAACAGGAAGGACGGTCTGTTGGAGATATCCTTTGCAGCCTTCTCCTCCATAACCTTTTTATCTGCCTCAGTCAGCTCGAAATGCTCGCCGTTTTTCTTGCAGCGTGCGGTATACCAGAATACGAATACTACAACAAGAGCAGTCTCAAAGATTGCAAAACATACACCAGGAACCAGCCATGCAGTCGGTGCTACACCTAATGCAGTAGACGGGAGCAGGTTATGTGCCTGCGGAGATCCTGGGATCCATCCTGAAGAAGTACCTGCGCCTGCGAAATAGAACAGCGGCAGAAGTCTTCTCGGGATATCAGCCTCTTTGAACAGGGATAACATTAACGGATACATTGCAAAGAATGCAACGAATACGGAAACGCCGCCGAAGGTTAAGATCCAGCCAACCAGGATGATTGCCGGGATAACAGCCTTTGCGCCAAGCTTTGCAACGATAGTCTCTGCGATCGCATCTGCTGCACCGGAGTTATCGAATAACTTACCGAAGATTGCACCAAGTACGAAAATGCAGAAGTTGCTGGTGAAGTAACCACCTAAGCCCTGTACATAAGATGTATTGGCTGTGTCAGTCATGCTCTGTAAGAGATACTTGCCAACACCTACATCTACTCCTGCACCTGTGAACAGCGCTGCGGTCAGCAGGCAGAACAAAGATGCGATGAATGCGGAGTAGAAAACCGGGACACCTTTGAATACGAGCAGGATAACAATTGCGATACTCAGAAGAATCAGAAAAATGCCCATGAGTTGAACCCCCCTTCTTTATTTTGCATATTACCATTCCTGAACAATCCTGTAAGCTTACGCGATCCGCTGGTCAGACGTACTGCTCTCTGCAAACGTTCCTGCTCAGAATCCGGACGGCTCTGCCTTATCTGTTCAAAGCCGCCGGACAATCTCTTTTATTATATTTGTTGGATATTTTTTTGACAATAGCATTAATCGACAAAAAACTTGTCTACTAGTTGGTTAGTTTTGACAATGATTTCACAAAATGGTAGTGGCAATTGCAAGGGCCAATTTCATTGTGCTTCACGCAGTGAAGCTGTTACGGTTCGCACAGGCGTGCCACAGACAGGACAATCAGTCTCTTGCTTTCATCATAAAGGTCCATGCCATATCTGTGATCACGGTACCCTCCTGGTTTACCAGCTTCGCGGTGCATTTTAAAATACCTCTGCCCGGCTTTTTGCTGTGGTGTGCATCGTCCGGTGTCATCTCCAGATGAACGGTATCACCGATGCACAGCGGTGCAAGATATTTTGCAGTCAGCTCCAGAAATGCGATGGTCGTTCCCTCGAAAATTCCCATCTGGTTGGATAAGCCGGTAGAAATGATCAGTCCCAGTGCGCCATGGGCAACACGTTTTCCAAACATATTGTTTTTTGCAAACTCGTCATCCATATGGAGCGGGTTGAAATCACCAGAGACTCCAGCGAAATTTACCACATCTGCCTCCGTAATGGTACGTCCTACGCTCTCATAGCATTTGCCGATCTCAAAATCCTCCAGATAATAACCCTTTGCCTCGTAAGCCATTTTTTTTTCCTCCTAATCGTTTATGTTTTTTATCATATAAAGAACTTTTTCCATCATGCATTGCTGGGAAGTGTTCCCCGCCTTTTCCAAATGCATGATATCTTTGCCTTAAGCCTCTGCCTTTGCCTTCAGGATCTCTTCCAGTCCGAACGGCTCCGGTGCAAACAGGCGTGCATCCATCAGCGCAACCTTCTCCGGGATGACCGGCTTGAATTCCATATAAGGAAGGATATCCTTCTCAATGTCAATGCCAGGTGCAACTTCAGACAGCTCCAGGCCCTGATCGATTACCTTGAATACGCAGCGCTCGGTAATGAAGAGCACATGCTGTCCTTTCTTCCGGCTGAAATCTGCACTGAAGGTGATCTGCTCTACAGACTTTTTAAATTTAACCTTCTTGCCTTCCTGGAGGATGACAAGCTTTCCATCACGCACTTCTTCCTTTAAGCCGCCTGCAGTCATGGTGCCGCAGAAGATCACATTATGGGTAGACTGGGAAATATCAACCAGACCGCCGCAGCCTGCGATACGGGTACCAAACCGGCTCACATTGACGTTACCTGCATTATCTACCTCTGCGAAGCCCAGGCAGGTCATGGAAAGGTTGCCGCCGTTATAATAATCGAACTGGGAAGTCATCGGAAGAGCCGCCCATGCATTCACTGCACAGCCGAAGTCCTGTCCGCCTGTCGGTACACCACCGATCAGTCCACTCTCGATGCTTAATGTGATCTGGTCACCGGCACCTTCCTCTGCTGCTACTGCTGCCACGCCCTCCGGAATACCGATACCAAGGTTTACAACGGAATTCGGCATTAACTCTAAGGATGCACGGCGTGCGATCACCTTACGCTCGTCAAATGGAAGGGATGCAAAGCCGACACCATCCAGCTTGTAATGTCCAGCCAGTACCGGGTTGTAGTAAGAGCCTGGAGTCTGACGGTGGTTTTCTTCTGGATTTTCACTGACAACGATCGCATCAACCAGGTTTCCAGGTACCACAACCTGGGTACGGTCTACGGATCCGGAGGCTACATAGTTTTTCACCTGTGCGATTACCTTGCCGCCCATTGCCTTTACAGCCAGGGCTACATCCAGGGCATCGATCGGAGCACCCTCCTCTTCCATAGTGATATTGCCATGTTCATCTGCTGTCGTACCACGGATAAGGCCAATGTTTAATTTCGGCATCTGGTAAAACAGATACTCTTCCCCAAGAATATCTACCAGCTTTACCAGATCGTCCTTGGTGGCATCGCTCATCTTACCACCCTGCAGACGCGGGTCGCAGAATGTACCAAGACCGATCTTTGTGATCTCACCTGGTTTTCCTGCTGCTGCCGCACGGTACATATGGGAAATAACACCCTGCGGGAAGTTCCATGCCTGAACCTTGCCGGCATTGACTAAATCTACCATTCTGGTGTTGTTTGCGAAATGTCCGGTTATGTAACGTGTGATGAGACCTTCATAGCTCATCTCACAGATACCCTGGTCTTTATTATTTCCATTGCCGGCTCCATGCATCAGTGTAAGTCCGCACGGATGACCGGTCTCCTGAAAGCGCTCCCCGATCGCGCGGTAAATCTCGCGCGGCACAGTCATCAGCATAAATCCGGAAACCGCTACGCTGTCTCCATCATGGATCATGTCCAGTGCTTTATTCATGTCTACTCTTTTACCCATTTTTACATACCTCCTTTGTGATACTTTATTAAGCAAAATCCATGCCAACTTACCGGCTGCATTTTCGCCACGCATTTGACACATTTTTAACATCTTTTTTCAAAATCCCTTGTTCGGAAGTTGCAGTTTTGCACATTTCCGCGTTGCAGTTTTGCAATATTCGTTGCATATTAGCAACATTTTGTTTATAATCAGATTTAGAAAAACAACACATTCAACGGATAGGGGTATTTTATGGATACAAACAGAACAAACGGATACGAACATAGTTATTTGTGTGAAAAAATCATCGAGGAGTGTTACGACAGCATCGTAGTGACCGATGCCGATGGACGCTATATCATTGCAAATAAAGCGACTGAAGAATGTATGGGACTTTCCAAGGAACAGATTCTTGGAAAACGTCCTGACGATATGATGGCAAAGCATGTATACACCAATTCCACCATTCTGGAAGCCATGCGCACAAAAAAAACCGTCACAGGTCTGGTGAATGTGCGGGGTGTCAACCGGCTCTCTACCAGTCTTCCATTTCTGGATGAGCAGGGCAATGTCGAATTTATCATGACCAACAACCGTTCCAATATCATCATGGACGAATTTGCCAGACAGCTTGCCTACGAGCAGGAGCAGCACGACCGTTACCGCAACATTGCGGATTATCTCTACACCTCCAACGAAACCGATATGGTCTGCAAAAGTGAAAAAATGCACGCCCTGCGGCGGGACTGCGCAACCATTGCCATTGCCGACAGCTCCGTTATGCTGATCGGGGAATCCGGGGTCGGAAAAGAACTGATAGCCAAATTCATCCATTCCCAGAGTTCCCGCAGCATGCAGGCATTCATCGCCGTAAACTGCTCTGCCATTCCCCCAGAGCTGTTCGAATCTGAATTTTTCGGTTACCGCCCCGGCGCCTTCACCGGTGCAAGCGCCAAAGGAAAGCCTGGCTTTCTCCGCATGGCCCACGGTGGTACCCTCTTTCTCGATGAGCTTGGGGAGCTTCCGCTTTCCATGCAGTCAAAGCTTCTGCGCTTCACGGAAAGCGGGGAATTCTACCCGGTCGGAAGCACACAGACTGAAAAAGTCGATGTGCGCATCATCACGGCAACCAACCGGAATCTGATGCAGATGGTAAAAGAAGGAAGCTTCCGCAGCGACCTTTATTACCGTCTCCATGTCATCCCGATCCGTATTCCGGCTCTGCGGGAGCGCCCGGAGGACATTGAAGCCATTGCTGCCTACTACATAGAACGCTACAACAAAAAATACTGTAAAAAGACCTGCCTCTCCGAAGACAGCTTAAACCTGCTGCTGCAGTACCGCTGGCCCGGAAACGTGCGGGAGCTGCGCAATGTGATCGAGCGTGCTGTTCTCATGTCACAGGCTGGCAGTCCGGACCTTCCCTTACGGCCCATGCTCCATTCCGACTGGGACGCCAGAGAACTGCGGGAGCAAGACCTCACTGGACAAAACCAGGAAATGTCAAACGCACTCAAATCCCTGGAAGCTTCCGTTCCTTCCATCCCTATGCCAGATCCAGACCTGCCTCTTGCAGATGCCATAAAGCTCTTTGAGCAGCACTATATCGACGCAGTCATCGCCCGCCATAACGGAAAGCTCAGTGAGGCAGCCAGATCCCTTGGCATCCACCGCACCACCCTTTACCGGCGGCAGAAAGCCATAGATGGTCTAAGCGGTGCACCTTCTGGGAAATTCTGATTATAGATCATACAAAGCAGCAAACCCCCGGACCTGTATCTGCCAGAAACCAGCTTGCCGCTGACATTTTCTGCCAGAAGCGAAAAAACGAAGAAATTCTGCCAGAAGCGAAAAAAGACGGAGAAATCCAGCAAACTGGATTTTCCCGTCTTTTCTTCATTTCTGTTAAATTAACCCGCAAATCACATAAAACAAAAATCATATAAAACAAAAGGCACTCCTTTTCAGGAATGCCCTTTTTATACGTGCGCGAGAAGATTCGAACTCCCGACACCTTGGTCCGTAGCCAAGTGCTCTATCCAGCTGAGCTACGCACACATATTTGTTATTTTGTTGAGCTCTTGTTCGCTGCAACGATGTATATGATACCGCATGTTTCCTGTTTTGTCAACACTTTTTAAAAACTTTTTTCAAAAAAATTTTAAAGCCGTTTTTCACGGTTTTCCAGTACCGGTCGACTGCGGGAAAAATGGCTTAAATACGCCATTTCCCGCAGTTTTCTCTTTCGCCGGTATGACACAGGAATCCAAACTTTTCTTTTCCCGGTCTTATGGAATGACTAAATTTTTTACACGGTTCCCAGCAGATAATTGATAAACTGCTGTGCAGTACGTCCGGAAATTCCGCCATGGCTTAACTCCCACTTGTTTGCTTCCGCACGGAGCTCGTCATCTGACATGGCCAGTCCGGCACGGTGTGCCAGCTCTACGACAATGTTGAAATACTCCTTCTGGGACGGCTTAGAGTAATTGATGGTAACGCCGAAACGATTTACCAGGGAAAGCTTTTCCTCCATGGTGTCGGAGCGATGCATGCCGTTCTGGCTCTCAACATCGTCGCGGTCACTCCAGTTTTCTTTGATGAGGTGTCTGCGGTTAGAGGTTGCATAGATCAGGATATTATCCGGCTTGGTCTCTACGCCACCCTCAATGACTGCCTTCAGGAACTTATACTCAATCTCAAATTCCTCGAAGGAAAGATCATCCATATAGATAATGAAACGGTAGTTACGGTTCTTGATCTGGGCGATCACAGAAGACAGGTCCTTAAACTGGTGCTTGTAGATTTCGATCATGCGCAGGCCCTGGTCATAAAACTCATTGACGATTGCTTTGATACTGGTAGACTTACCGGTACCGCTGTCACCAAAGAGCAGAACGTTGTTGGCCTTTTTGCCCTCCACAAATGCCAGGGTATTGTCGACCAGCTTTTTCTTCTGGATCTCGTATCCGATCAGGTCATCCAGCATGACGGCATCCATGTTGTTGATCGCGCAGAAGTTTACGCCGCCATCTTCCCTGGACTGGATGCGGAATGCCTTATTCAGGCCAAACATACCAACGCCATAAGCTTTATAGAAGTTCGTCACTGCGTCAAAGAACTTGTCCTCATCCGGTGCAGCCGCCAGCTTTTCACTCAGCATACGGACCTTCTCGCTCACATTTTTATTATACATCAGTTCTTTTTTCCCAATTGCCTTATAATCGGTCAGGCGGGTGAAACAGTCAATCCCCAGGTATCCCTCCAGACCACTGAAATCATAATGGAACAGCTCCATAAATGCTTTAAAATCACTCTTTGCAAAGTAATTAACACTTCCATCGTTAGCGCCCACCTTCTCGCAGGTAATGCTGAACGGGTTCTCATTGGTGATCAGCAAAAATGTCAGGTAATTCTGCCATAAATTCTTGTCAAAACCATAATCGGTTGCCACCTGGAGCAGGTGCTTTACCTGGGTAAATGTTCTGGTAACCAGCTCTTCCTTTGTCTGGCTTTTGTCATCTGCCTTCCGGGTGATATCTGCCAGCTGCATTAAGATGGTATCCTTCGGCATATCGCCGTAAATCAGTAACCGTGAAACAATCTTGTACATTTCTCCCCTCACCTTTCTTCGTTACTGTTCAGTAACATCTTTTCTTCTAAAACGTGATCATGTCCTCGTGACATTTTACCACATCTCTCCATAAAATAAAAGACAGAACAGCTTGCGCCATTCTGTCTGGTATGGGGGAACAAATAAATTGAAAGTCTCGTATTCTTATGCTGCTTTGTACTTCTCGATGTTGTGGAAAAGATCTGTGCAGTCGTTGCTGTAGATTTTTAAGTTTACAGTCTGGTTAAAACCAAGATTCATGATTCCCAGTAAAGACTTTGCATCTACTACAACACTTCCACGGCAAAGATCCATATCAAAAGGATACTGCTCTACCGTTTTTACAAACTCCAGTACTTCATCCGGATTCCGGAAAGTCAGATTTATCTCTCTCATAATGGTCACTCCTTTAAATCTGCGAAAAACGAAAAATATGATCAATTTGTTTTATGTCATCTTCTTTATGTTGACATTATTCTACCATTTTCGCAGAAAATGCAAAGAGGAAATTTTTAAAAAAGGAGTAACTATTTAAGGTGTTATTCCTTTATCAATGATTTTCTTTCCGGAACTGTGCAGGAAGCATGCCAACCTCCTCTTTAAATACCTTGCTCATATACTTTGGGTCCGAATATCCCACCATTTCCGCGATCTGGTTCAGTTTCAGCCCGGAATGCAAAAGAAGCTCTTTGATGCGCTCGATCCGCATCTTCCGCACGGTTTCTGTAAAAGACATGCCCGTTTCTTTTTTGATCAGCATGCTCAAATACTCATCTGTCACGCAAAGACGCCCGGCCAGCTCTTCCAGCGTGATTCCCTGACTGTAGTAAGCTTCCATCATGGAGAGAGCCTTCTTTACCAGCAGGCTGACATTTTCCGGACGCTCTAATCCTCCTGTGATTTCCTCATAAAAATGCTGCATCAGCTCCCTGATACGCTGCCATGAAATTGCCTGGGACAATTCCCCGACAATGTGCTGCATGGAAATGTTATCGGTTCCGCGCCCCATCGAGTCAGAAACAGTAACCAGGGCTACCACCAGCCTTGTCCAGGATTCCCGGATCTCATCTGGATGATGCGGCTCTTCTACACAGTACGCAATGATCTGCTCCAGAATACGGTCATATGCTTCCTTATCCCGCTTCACCACAGCCTGCTTCAGCTGGGACTCTAAATCCAGTGAATATTTTATCGGCACTGTCTGGGTCGCACCAATCTGTTCTTCCGTCATCAGGTTTCCTTCCGGGAAGCATAGCTTCCACATTCTGGCATGCTCCAGCTTCTCAAATCCCGCTGAGAATTCCGCCAGTCCCTGACAAATTGTCCAGCTAAAGATCGGAGCATGCTCCAGCGTGCGGTAAGCTGCCGGAATCACCTGCTTCTCATACCAGTTCCTGATCTTTTCCGGATCCTTCATCTGGTAGAAGATCACAACGATCGCCCGGTAACGCACCGTTGTCAGCATACAGGCCTTATATTCACTTCCTGCCTTCACATACGGCTCCAGAAAGCGTTCAGCAGGCTCATAATAATTGTCATAGTAATCGCTGAGATAGGCCATCATGATTGCAAAGGTACCATGCTGTCAAGACCATACGCCGCTTCTGTATAGTTTTCCAGTTCTTCGTCCACATCCAGCTCCGCAAGCAGGGCGGAACGGAAAATCTGCTCCAGTGAAAGCAGCTTTTCCTGGATTTTTCTGGTTCCTGCAGCCTGCTTTAAAGACGCACTGACTCCCTGGAGAGTCTTTTTCAGCTCCTCAATCTTGATCGGCTTTAACAGATAATTCTCAATTCCCAGCTCAATGGCCCGCTTTGCATAGGAAAAATCAGAGTATGCCGTTAAAACGATCGCTTTCCCCTGAAACCCGTTTTCCCGCAGCTTCTCCAGCATCGTCAGACCATCCATCTCCGGCATTTCAATATCCATGATCACCAGATCTGGATTTTCGCCGGAAATAAGCTGGTATCCTTCCTGTCCGTCCTTTGCAGCACCGGCTACCTCATATTCTGGATCCAGCTTCGGCAGCATCCTTGCAAGTCCGCTGCGAATAGACTTTTCATCTTCCACTATTATTATCTTCATCCTGACTGCCTCCACGTATCGCACGAATAAACAGATGCACACTGGTTCCTGATCCTTCCCGGCTCTCGAAGTACATCCCGTGATTTTCCCCATAATAGAGCTCCAGACGTTTTCTTACATTGGCAACGCCACATGTGCCCCGGCGCTGCTCTTCTTATTATTTAATTCTCTCACAAGTTCGGGCGAAATGCCACACCCATTATCATGAATCTGGATATAAAACTGCTCTCCGGATAATTTCATGGAAATTTCAATCCGGCATGGCTCCTTCATGCGGCGGAATCCATGATTGATCGCATTCTCTACAAAAGGCTGTAACAGGAGCTTGTGGATCCGGTATCCCATCAGCTCCTTGGGGATATCCGTAACAACCGAAAGAGGCTGGTCCAGCTTTTCCTTCTGCAGCATGATATAACGCTCCAGCCAGGATAATTCCTGGCTGATGCTCACCATATCCCCAGGGTTCCGGATAGAATAGCGCAAAATATCTGCCAATGCCCCAACCATACTGCTGATTTCAAATTCATCGCACTCCAGAGCTTTCCAGTTAATGGTATCCAGGGTATTATACAGAAAATGGGGATCGATCTGCGCCTCCATGGCCTGAAGCTCTGCATTTTTTTGTTCCACGGTAGACTGCTTTACTGCCTCCATCAGCTTCTTTAGCTGAACAGACATCTCGTTAAAACCGGCTGAGATCCGCTCCAATTCATTGGCAGGCTGGGATGCTAGTGGGATCTGCACGGAAAAATTTCCATTTTCAATCTCTGACATCGCATATCCTAAGCGGCCCACCTGCTCCAGCATGGGGCCTGTCATCAGACTGACCAGTGTTAGGGAAAGCAGCATCAGGGCTGCAAGTGTTCCCAATCCAATGCAGATATTGGTAAATACCATCTGCTCAAACTGGGCCGTCTCATAAAAATGATAGACATCCCATCCTGTTTTTTTATTTTTTGTCTGCAGCACCCGGTATCCCCGCTGCGGCTTCGATAAAATACTGCTTCCAATCTGCTTCGTATCAGCGGCAGCAATGATCTGTCCCGATTCACAGACATAAACCGATGACTGGGCACTGACCTGAATCTCCTTCCATAGTACAGACTGGTCCACACTCAGGATGACGGTTCCGATCCTGCGGTTGATATTCCGGTAATCTGCCAGACGCCGGACCAGCTGGAACATATGAACCGGATGCTCCGCCTCACCGATGACCTCAGAACTCCCGCGGTACAGCGCCATCTGATCCTGTATATCGCTGACCGAAATCCGGTTTGCCCACTTTGTAGAAACAAAAGAGGCTGCTCTCTTATCATAAAAGCAGACCTGTCCCGATTCTGTTATCAGGGTGATTCCCTCTACCCCTTCATTCCGGTTACAGATGTGTGCCAGATTACGCCGGATCTGGTACTTTAGCGCATCAGATGGTTTTTCCGATTCATTGATGTCTTCTACCAGCTCGATCATCGCATCGTCCGTGCAGAAATCGTAAAGGACCATATCATATTTGTCCACAATCATCTGCAGTATATGGTCGGCCGTATTCAATTCCCCGCTCAGCTCCCGCTGCAGGTTGTGTTTCATGATCTTCCAGGTCTGTGCCTGCAGGTAAAGGGAAAAACACAGGATCGGAATCACCAGGACAACCGCCAGAAATATGATCATAGACCGCAGGCTTCTACTCTTTTTCATAACTTTCCCTCCTGATCCGGTTGATCCGCTCAGACAGCTGCTCTAATTCTTCTGGTTCATCTTGCCCCAGAATAACCCGGTTGATGCTTTCCGCAAGCTCCATGGAAAGCGACGGCCAGTAAGCCTCTCTCTCCCGGAGCTTCGCTTCCTTTAAGTAATCCCAGCACGCTTTCTTTTCCGGATTGTTCTGAATCTGCGCCTTCAAAAGATCCTTTCTGGCAGACAGGTATCCCATGCTTTCTATATACTGGCTAGTCTGTTCCGGCTCTGCCATATATCTCACAAATTCCCTTGCCTCTGCCTCATGCTCCTGGCAAGCCACGGCAAGCACCTCTCCACCACTGACTGTGATCGAATTTTCCCCACATGGAAGTCTGGTCACTGCAAAATGAAGATCTGGATTTTCTTCCCGGATCTCATTTTCATAGCCCGATATCATAAAGACCATAGCAATGTTTTCATTGGCAAATTCCCATGCAATATCGGAAAGAGTCATATTTACGTTGTCCTCGCTGAGTGCCCCATTCTCGGCCAGCTGCTTCAAGAAGCCAAATGCCTGCTCTCCAGCCAAAGAGTCGATCTGTGCCAGCGTTCCCCCATAATTCCAGAGAATTGGTAAAAAGCAAAAACTGCTTTCCTCACTCTGCAATGCAGGAAATGCGCAGCCAGATACCCGTTCTGAGGTAACACGCTCTGCAGCCTTCACGAATTCTTCCAGTGTCTTAGGCGGCTCTACGCCAGCCTGGCTCAAAATATCTATATTATAATAAAACATCAGACAATTCATTCCCAATGGCAGACCAACCAGATGCCCGTCTTCGCGGTGGCAGCTGATCAATGCCCTGGACAGGTAATCTTCCTTACGGATATCAGATGACAGGTCCTGTAAGATTCCTGCCTTATCGTAATACTGGATATCCGAAGAATCAACCACGACCAGATCTGGAGTTTCCCCCTCTGCTGCAGCAAGAATCAGCCTTTTCTTAAAATCTTCATCCGCAATATAATTTGCCTGGATTTCAATCTCTTCATGGGTTTCATTAAATTTCTGAATCAGCGATGCAAGACAATGCCTGGCATCTTCGCTTCCCCAATAATGCCATAGCTGAAGCACCGTCTTTTTCTCCGGCTGGCTCACCACCTCCGGTATACAGGCCGTAAGACACACTACCATACAAAGCAGCATGAACAGAACCATTCTTTTGTCTATTTTCTTTCCTGTTTTCTTTCCTGGCATCTTCACCGTCCTCTTTGTCGCCTTCCTTCCCATCTTCACCACCTTCTTCTCATCGTTCCGGTTTCTATGGCAAAACATTGTCTCTATTTCTGAGGCTCTGCCGCAGACTGTTTCATGCGCTCATGTTCTTCCTTTATTTCCTCATATAAATGGTAAAAGGTCCAGCTTGCATTAGTTGGTGTGATAATTGCTTTTAATTCCACCTTAGGTACTCCGGCCTTCCGCAAGGCAGCTAACAGTTCATCGATCCGGCGGCTGGTAAAGCCATGCATGACCAGCACTTCCTCCGGTATCACCTTTGCTGGATTCTCGTTTCCCTGTTCCTCCAAATTTCCCACCTTTTCAAACCCTGCAAGACCTGCAAGCGCACCCACTGTTTCCATCACCTGTTCCGGACCTACATTGCGGATCCGGATTCCCATACGCACCAATACCCCTTTTAGCTTCATTACCTTTGATGATGGCTGCGGATTATAATAAAGGATCATCTCGCGTGCTGAATTTCGAATCATGTTCTTTACCTCTTTTCTTTATTTTTTGTCCACCGCATGCAAGCATGCGTGTCCACATGTGTTCCACGTTCACTTTTGCCTTCGCGCACATTATACACGATTCACGAAAAAAAAGGTATCTCTGTAAGTACAGAAATACCTTTTTCACGTAAATGCCGCAGGCGGAATCGAACCGGCACGGGAGATTAGTCCCGCAGGATTTTAAGTCCTGTGCGTCTGCCAGTTCCGCCACTGCGGCATATCCTTTTCAGGAAATGGATGGAGGTGGATTCGAACCACCGAAAGCACAGCTAACAGATTTACAGTCTGCCCCCTTTGGCCACTCGGGAACCCATCCATACTAGCTTCGACAAGCAAAAATTATATTATCATACCAACTGCCAAAAAGCAAGCAGTTTTTTGCTTTTCCATTTACTTTCCATTTACTTTTATATATACAAATTGCCAAAAAAGGCCTCCGCACCGTGGTAAGTTCCCGGTACGAAGGTCTTTTCTTTATCTGATTTACATCATTTCTCTATATTCTTCCGCAAAACTGCAGTCTATATGCGTTCTGTCATACAGACACCGGCCGAACATTCCTTACACCAGCACCCCACTGGACAACAGCACGCCGCTGTGCGCCGGTACCTCCAGTGTCAGATATCCGTGGTCTGCATGGTAGTCTACCCGTCCTGCGTTATAGCCGCTCTCATAGGACATCATCATGCGGGTGATCACATCTTCATCGGTAATGCCAAGCTCCCAAACCGGCACGCTGACGGTTCTGCCATCGCCGCGGTTGTTGATGATGATCGCGCACTTATTTTCCCCGCTCATGCGGCCATACATGATGAGCTGGCGGTCTGCCTGAAGCTGCTTTAAGGAGCCGCGGCGCAGGGCCGGAAGCTTCTTGTGCAGGTCAATGAGATAACGGTAATACTCGATCAGTTCAAAATCCTCGGATCCCCACGGATACGTCCGGCGGTTATCCGGGTCAGTCCAGCCGCACACGCCTGCCTCGTCTCCGTAATACAGGGTCGGTGCGCCAGGCCAGGTCATCTGCACCATGATGGCTTCCCGGAAGGTTCCGTAATTAATTCCAAATTCTGCCATCTTCGCACCCGCACTGGCCAGACGTCCCACGATCTGGTTGGTCCTGGTCAGGAAACGACTATGGTCGTGGTTTGACAACTGGTTCATAGCCACCAATACAGACTGGGTCTGCATCCGGCTCATGTGGTAATACATAGATCGGAAAAAGCTGACGCCATCACCGTAGAGGGCACCATTATACTCATCGCTGTGCTTTTCCATACCGGTTAAAAACCAGGTAAGCGGCTCCATAAACGCATCGTAGTTCATGACGGTATCCCACTGGTCTCCGGCCAGCCAGCTGCTTGGGTCCCCGTAATGCTCTGCCAGAATGATAGCCTCCGGATTTGCCTCTTTGACATGCTTCCGGAATTCCTGCCAGAATTTGTGGTTATACTCACTGCTATGGCCCAGATCGGCTGCCACGTCCAGACGCCAGCCGTCTACCTGGTACGGCGCAGATACCCACTTACGGGCAATCTTCATAATGTATTCGAACAGCTTCGGCGAATCCTCGTAGTTTAACTTCGGCAGGGTATCGTGTCCCCACCAGCCGTCGTAGGTACCGTTATCCGGCCACGCATCCTCATTATAAAACTTAAAGAAGCTGCAGTACGGACTCTCTTTGCTCTCATAAGCACCTGGTTCGTAGCTGCCCTGGTTGCTATAGATCTTCTCGCGGTCCAGCCACTTGTTAAAGGAACCACAGTGGTTAAACACACCATCGATGATAACGCGCATGCCGCGCTTGTGGACCTCTTCCATAAAGCGGGCAAAAAATGCATCGCTGGCAGCCAGGTTTTCCGGGTCTGCGCTGCGCATCTGGTAGCGGGTTGCATGGTCATTGTTCACTGCATTCTCTGCCACCGCTTCTCCGCCGTCTTTAACGATCACGCCATAGTGCGGATCGATGTGGTCATAATCCTGGCTGTCATACTTGTGGTTGGATGGGGAAACAAACAGCGGATTGAAGTAGATGACCTCCACCCCCAGATACTGCAGGTAATCCAGCTTGTCCCACACGCCCTGCAGGTCACCGCCGTAGAAACAGCCTACATCCATCGTAGACGGGTTAGTGCTCCAGTCCGTAACCCGGTGTACCGGACACCCAATGTAGACATACTCACACTCTGTCACATCATTGCTCTTGTCTCCATTGCAGAAGCGGTCCACAAAGATCTGGTACATGACTGCGCCCTTCGCCCACTCCGGCGTATGGAATCCCGGGGTGATGCGGAATGCATAGCAGCTCTGGATGTCCATGGTAGCTCCTAATCTGTTAAAATAGCAGATTTCATTGTCCTTCACCACCTGGAAATAATACCGCTGTGGCTCACTGTCCGCCTCCATCCGGTATTCATAGTAATCAAACAGGCGGTCCGAAGATACCTTTCGCATCTCTGCCTGAATATTTTTATCTTCCTCAATATAAAAAACCCGGTCGACATCGTCCTTCGCGGTGCGAAAGCGGAGCGTTACAGTCTCGCCCGCGTTCGGTTCTTCCGGTCTGCGGTAATCCTGCGTCTCATCCGTAAACAATGCCTGCCGGTTCATTCCATTTTCCTGATGCTCATCAAACATAACCCCTGCTCCTTCCTCCCGGGTTTTTTGTTTCTGCCCTGATCCTGTCTGCGCGTTACGCAAATAAAACTTTTGTATGACTATTTTCCCCGATGGAATCGTATAATCTCATTTTATATGATTTTCATGTCAATGACAACATGTTTATTATCTGAAAACAAACATCTACCATTTATGGGTAGGAATTTTCTGAACTGAAAATTCCGTACAGTACAGTCGTGGTAGCAGATTTTGCCGATTTGGAATGCAAAGCATCGGCAAAATCCGCTGTTGTTTGCGCATTGCGCAAATAACAGCGAAAGAGCCAGCGGGGTAGCTGGCTCTTTCAGGAGAAGGTATTTCGTTTCTTATGGGGTGTAGCAAAAACTATATAATGTATTGGGGGGTTTACGTGTATTATAATAGCACGGACCAACCAATAAGTGTTAACAAACATGAACAAATTTCAAAACTTTTTTTGTGCACTTTGCATAGTTTCATTTGTTTTGCCCCGCTAAGCAAACGCATCTATGCCTTCTGACTTCTTTTTATTTCTGGAACAATGCCTCAAACTCTTCCTGTCCGATTTTCTCTTTCTCGATCAGCAGGGCGGTACAGCTCTCCAGCACATCCCGGTGCTCCAGGATAACGTTCTTTGCTTTTGCGTAGCACTCGTCGATGATACGCTTTACTTCCGCGTCAATGGAAGCGGTCACCTCATCACTGTAAGCACGCACATGACCGAAGTCTCTTCCGATGAATACCTCATCATCGTCGCTGCCGTAATCGATCATGCCAACCTTCTCGGACATACCATACTGGGTCACCATGGCACGCGCGATCTTGCTGGCATGCTTGATATCCTGGGAAGCACCGGTCGTCACATCACCGAAGATGATCTCCTCTGCGATCCGGCCGCCTAAGGATACCATGATATCCTGCAGCATCTTGCCCTTGGTGTTGAACATCTCGTCCTCACCCGGGAGCGGCATGGTGTAGCCTGCTGCCCCGACGCCGGTCGGGATGATGGATACCGTGTGAACTGGTCCCACATCCGGCAGTACATGGAACAGGATCGCATGACCAGACTCGTGGTATGCAGTAATCTTCTTCTCTTTCTCGGAAATGACACGGCTCTTCTTCTCCGCGCCGATGCCAACCTTAACAAATGCGCGGTCGATATCGCTCTGGCGGATAAAGCTGCGGTTTTCCTTTGCCGCAAGAATGGCGGCCTCATTCATGAGGTTTTCCAGATCAGCTCCAGTAAAGCCGGAGGTTGTCTTTGCCACGCGTGCCAGGTCTACGTCTTCTCCAAGCGGTTTTTCCTTGGAATGCACCTGAAGGATCTCCACGCGGCCCTTCACGTCTGGACGGCCAACTGCAACCTTACGGTCAAAACGGCCCGGACGTAAGATAGCCGGATCCAGGATATCTACACGGTTGGTCGCTGCCATGACAATGATGCCCTCATTGACACCGAAACCGTCCATCTCAACCAGAAGCTGGTTTAAGGTCTGCTCGCGCTCGTCGTGGCCTCCGCCCATGCCAGTACCACGTCTGCGGGCTACGGCATCGATCTCGTCGATAAATACGATACACGGTGCTGCCTTCTTGGCATCCTCGAACAAATCGCGGACACGGGAAGCACCGACGCCGACAAACATCTCTACGAAGTCAGAACCGGAAATGGAGAAGAACGGCACACCAGCCTCACCAGCTACTGCCTTGGCAAGCAGGGTCTTACCGGTTCCAGGAGGGCCCACCAGGATCACACCTTTCGGGATCCTCGCGCCTACACTGGTGTACTTCTGGGGATTTCTCAGGAAATCCACCATCTCTTCCAAATCTTCTTTCTCTTCCTGGAGACCTGCCACATTTTTAAATGTCACATTGCTGGTGTTTGTCATGCGGGCACGGCTCTTGCCAAAGTTCATCATCTTGGCATTGGTACCACCGCCTGCACCGGCTCTCATGTTCATGATGACCATCATCAGAATCACTGCGCCTACAGAGATCACAACCGGAAGAATGATGCTCATCCAGTAACTGGTCTGCGGAACATCGTTCATACTGTAATCAATGTCTGCATTCTGAAGCATCTGCTGGACCTGGTTTACATCAGAAACATAGGTCACATAAACCTCACCTGCACGGTTGGAAAGACGCACCTCACCGGTCGGTGTCTGCTCATTCTGGTAAATGACCAGACTTCCGACATCTCCATTTTCCAGTACCTGTTTAAACTGCTGGTAACTCAGCTCATTCTGTTTGCGCCCCGGCATAAACGCCAGCGCCAGTACGATCAGAAGCAGCGGAAAAAGCAGCCAGCTGCCCCGAAAACCACTTTGCTGTTTCACTCACCGGCCTCCTTACTGATCTACCTCAACCACACCGATAAACGGCAGGTTGCGGTATTTCTGGGCGTAATCGAGACCGTAACCTACTACGAACTCATCCGGGATGGTGAAGCAGGTATAATCGACCTTGACCTGCTTTTTCACACGGCGCTCCGGCTTGTCAAGCAGGGTGCACAGGTGAATGCTCTTCGGTCCGCGCTGCTTCAATACCTCGATCAGGTAAGAAAGGGTACGGCCGGAGTCGATGATATCCTCCACGATCAGGACCTCTTTTCCTGCCAGGGACTCATCCAGGTCTTTTACAATACGGACAACGCCGCTGGATTTGGTGTCATCTCCATAACTGGAAACAGACATGAAATCCATGGTAACCGGAACGGTAAGGCGTTTTGCCAGCTCACAGGTGAAAAATACGCCACCCTTTAAAATGCAGATCAGATGGATTTCTTTTCCCTCATAATCTTTGCTGATCTGTTCTGCCACTTCGCTGATTCGCTTGTTTACATCTTCTTCCGGCAACAATACTCTGATCTTATCTGCCATAATCTTTTCCTCCGTCGCAGGTTACCTGCAATATGTTTTTTGTTTTGTTATCTATCTTATAGTATTCGCTGATCCGGTAACCCACCACCCACAATACATGATCGTTCTCTGCAAGAAGCAGAATGTGGTCCCGGTCTTCTTTTGGGATCTTTTCGTCGATCATAAAACGGGCAATGGTTTTACGTCCTCCGGACGGCAGGATCAGGTAATCCCCCGTCTTTCGGGTTCTAATGGACAGCGTACCTTTGATTTTATCATAGTCAAACCATTTCGTATACTGGTTTTTAGGAATTTCCTGGCCTTTTTGGCGAGAAAATACTGTCATTTGGAGCGCTTGGTCCATTTCCAGACTATATTCTTCACCGTATCCGGGACCTGCTGCTTCTGTTTTCCGGGAAACCATGTCCGGTCCGGTATTTCGGGTCAGCGCAAGCGTCTCATATCCAATCATTGCGATCAGACCTCCCGGAAGATTGATCCTGCTTCCCACCTGCTTTTCTGCCAGCTCCGTGATCTGATGGAAATGTCGGCTGGTTATATTTTTCCAGCCCGGATGAAGCAGGTTTAACATATGCCGGATCAAGTAGGTTTTCAGAATGTCTGGCTGCGTTCGGAATGTGGCAAGGGGGATTTCTGCGCGGACGCAGTCTTTTGCAGCCTGTTTTTCCGAATCCCAGAACTTTGCAGAATCCTTGTTTCCAGAATCGCAGGAAGCATCTCTTTTCTCCTTGCCGTACAGCGCCCCGGCTCTCTTCCAGATTTCTGCTGCCTGATCTGCCAGATACGCATCTGCCTGCCCGATGATCTGCCCGGCCTGCAGAATGTGTTCCTCTGCCTGTGCGTTCACCGCACGTTTCAGCAGAGGCAGCACCTCGTTCCGAATCCGGTTTCTGGTGTAATCACCGGACTGGTTCGTGCTGTCCTCGCACCAGCCAAGGCCCTCTGCCCTTAGATACTCACGGATTTCCCCGCGCCCCACACAAAGAAGAGGCCGGATACGCCGTCCCTGCACCGGGCGGATGCCGGAAAGTCCCGTCAGGCCGCTGCCACGGAGCAGATGATGCAGAATCGTCTCTGCATTGTCATTCAGATGATGCGCCAGCGCAATCTTCACCCGGTGTTTTCCTGCATTGCCCGGACCCGCTGCCGGATCAGCCAGACATTCTCCTGCATTGTCCGAACCCGCCGCCGAATCGTCCTGGCTCCCTGCTGACTCCGTCTGGTTTCCCACAGGTGCTTCCTGTTTTCCCACCGAAAGCTCCTGCTCCCACGCCGCAGCCTGCTCTTCCAATATCTGGTAGCGCAGGATCCGTCCCGCTTCTTCCTCCGAAAGTCCATGCTCTGCCGCATATTCCGGGACCTGGCAGTGTGCCGCCAAAAACGGGATCTGAAGCATTTTGCAAAGCTCCCTGGCGAAGGCTTCATCCCGGTCTGCCTCCGCACCGCGGATCCCATGGTTTACATGAACCGCACGTAAGTCGAAACGGATCTGCTGTTTTTCTGTTTCTGGCCCAGCTACAGTTCCTGTAACCTCTGCAGCCTGGCATTCCAGCCCCATCTGCGCCAGCTCCTTTAATACTACCAGAAGACACACCGAATCCGCTCCACCGGAAAGCGCCACGATCACACCGTCTCCCGGCTGTATCATGTTCTGTTCCCATATATAGTTTCTTACTTTTTGTAACATCTTATCCTTCCTGTACTCTGGTTTATACCTGTATTTTGTTCCTGCCGCAAGCAGTGATTCCGCTGCTGTTCACACATGCGTGCCCAGCAATGGGTGTTTGCCCTTTCATTCGCTACCGTTTCCAGATACCCGCCACCAGCACTGTCATGTCATCATTCATGCCACCATTCTGGCAGGCAAACCGTAAGATCCGTTCCGCCATATCCTGGGGTGTTTTTACCGGCATGGATTCCAGATACTCCTTCAGGGTTGCTTCTTTTTCCAGACCCGGACAAGCCTCCAGCACTCCGTCTGTCATCATAATGATCCGGTCATCGTCCCAGAGCTTCCGGGAGAGCAGCACAGGCTCTGCCTGGGAGAGCACTCCCGCCGGAAGATTTCCTGCCTCCAGCACCTCTGCCGTTCCGCCGCTTAAAATAAACGTAGCAACGGCCCCCATTTTCATAGCCTCCAATAGCCCGCTGCAAAGATTTACACAGCAAAGATCCAGTGTGGCCGGATGCTGCTCCACTCCGGCCAGCAAAAGAATGGTATTCACCATTTTTAGTGCTGAGCGGGCGGAAAATCCTGTTTCCAATAGCTGCTGCACCAGCTCGATCACCTTCTGGCTTTCCCTGGCAGCCGTTTCCCCACTTCCCATTCCGTCGGACAAGCTCATGATAACCTGCCCGGGCAGGCTTCCGAAATACGTATAGTTATCCCCGGAAATGCCTGTCCCATTCTTCGGCATACGTGCTACCCCATAGATCATCCGGTATTCTCCCGGTTCCAGGAAACGCACGATCCCCGGCTGCTTTGTGATAAGCGCACGAGTATCTGATGGCGCATACCATCCCTTTCCGCCCACAGCCTGTCCAAACAGCCCTGCCGCATCCTTCGCTGTCATACACCGGTTTCCAAGCGTGTGAAGAGTCACATAAGCCTCCCGGTACCGGTCTTCATGCTCCAAAAGCAACATATTATCTACCGAGACCTGATGCAGCCGGAACAGGCGGCGGACCGCCTCCAGCTTCTGGTCCGTAATATCTGCAGCCTGTCCCATTTGCTCTGCAAATTCATCGAGCATGGCCGCCAGCTCCCGAAACTGCACCATGACCGTATCACGGCTTTCTAAAAAACGGTTCTTCCATTCCAGATTCATCGTGGCCCGCCCCAGGTTCCGGTTTAACTGGGCCAGATATTCCTCTTTGTTACGGCAGGTTTCCAAAAACAGTCTCGGCATATCTTCATACTCCACCCGCCCTTTCTGTTCAAACGAGCGGAGGAGATAATATAAATAATAACTGTCTTCCTTGTTTGCATCGCAATACAGGTTACAGCGGCTGCACTGGCCACACACCATTGCGGCTGCCGTCTGCATAGCCGCCTGGGCATCCTCCCTGGTCAGCCCTTTTTCATCCTCCATCCGGTCATTGCAGGCTCTGGCCAGGCATTCTAACGACTGGGCCATCTCACGCAACCGTTCTGCTGTATAGATATGAACATCCGCCATGTCCCGGCGCCGTTTTCGCTTCCACACAAAAAATCCCCTCCTGAACCACAATATATGCTTCAGGAAAGGATCCTATGCCTGTTATTTTTCTGCAACCACAACTGTATGGTACGGCAGCTTAGTTGTTTTTAGGTGCAGGTTTTAAAAGGATTTCATCTGGCTTGACCAGACCCAGCTTTTGCTTGGCCACTTCCTCGATATACTGCTTGGTCTGTACATAGACCCGGCGTTCCTCCAGCTCTGCCGCCCGCTTCTTTTCATTTTCAACCTGGCGAGTCAGGGCTTCTTCTTTTGCCTGATACTCCATAACCTTCTTTTCCATGGAAGTATTCTTGACATTCACAACCACTGCCAGGCTAAGTACCACGACCGAGATGCCGATCACGGCCAGACGGTTTCCCAACCGGTCCTTATTCTTGCGCTTTCTGCGCCCTGTTTCCCGCGCTTTCATATTCCTCACCAACTTCTTTGTTCCCTTAACCTTATTTATGTTACCTTCGTAATTTCATTCTAATGCATCGAACCGCCCTTTTCAAGACCTTTCGCAAATTTCTGCTGATAATCCGGTCATAAAAAAGCATCGAACAAAAAATACTGCCTATGATGTAAAAGCGCAGTGCCCCGTCATTTTCCCGGTACAAAAACAAAAACGTAAAAAAACCGGACCAGATCCAGTAGCACAGATCTTCCAGCCCGGTCACCAGGTTCTTGTGCGGAACCAGAAACCGGAACAGCCGAAGCCCGTCATACACCACCATCAGGACAATCCCAACGCCAAGCCCAAGAAGCAAAAGCCGTGCTTCCCGGCACACCTGTGCCATTAGCCAAACAGCCGGGTCAGAATCGACTGTCCGGCCTTCCGGTAAGCTTCATTTGAAGAATAGGCCAGGCTGTCCACCTGCCCATCCACCTCCAGCTCTCCCTTTTCTACCGTAAGGCGGCTGACATGAAGCTCCTTCCCCTTGATCGTCAAAAGCCCCATGTCCGTGTCCACCACCACCTGGTTTTCATCGAACGATACCACTTCCCGCACCCCGGTCAGGCTCGCCGCGCTCCGGTTTTCCAGCCGACAGGCATGGGCACGGATTCCGGATTTTTCTTCCACGAAAAAACCTCCCCACCTGAACTCATGGTTTAGTATATGGGGAGGCTGGTGGTGTTTATGCTTCATATCACATATTCACGCTCACTATCTTAAAGATACTCGAACATTTCCTTTGCATCTTCCTTGCGGATGGTTTCCTGCACGCTCGTGATGCGTACTTTGACGGATTTATTGCCGAAGGCAATTTCGATCACATCTCCGGCCTTGACGTCCGCACTGGCTCTTGCCACTTTATCATTGAGCATCACGCGACCACTGTCACAGGCTTCATTCGCTACCGTTCTCCGCTTGATGATGCGGGATACTTTCAGATACTTATCCAGACGCATATCGTGTCTCCTTCTAATGGATGAATTCCCCTGCAATGTCAATTGCGCTTCCAGCAGATCAATTCCTGTGCGCCAATTCCTTGCTAATGGGTAAAATTCCCCCTATCACGCGAAACGCATTCTAGGGGGAATCTTTATTTTACTTTACATTTTAAACTAAATTTTCTTGGCTGTGCTAATTACCGGAATTTTTTTAGTTACTACGTTTATTTGCAAATTAAGCGTTTACAAGATCCTTTAATGCCTTACCAGCTTTGAACTTCGGGGTCTTGGATGCCTCGATGATCATGGTCTCGCCGGTTCTCGGGTTGCGGCCTTCTCTTGCTGCTCTCTCAGATACCTCGAAGGTACCGAAACCTACTAACTGGATTTTATCGCCTGCCTTCAGAGCCTCTGCAACTACATCGGTAAATGCCTTTACTGCAGCCTCTGCGTCCTTCTTGGAAAGGCCTGCCTGCTCAGCTACTGCTGCTACTAATTCTGTCTTGTTCATTATTAAATTCCTCCTAAATGCGATAACGGCCTGAACGGCCGTTTTTTCGTAATTCATTTTGCCCTTTCATTTATATCTGTTTTGCTATGCTTTGTCAAGGTTTTTCGCCTTTTTCTTTCCCTTAAATACCAGAACGCAGCGGGGCGGCACCATGCAGTTCTTCTGGTTGGAAACCTTGCGCTCCTGACCCTCCGCATAAAAGCCTCCGGCTGCGCTGTCGCTGGTGTCAAATGACAGACTCCACTCCAGGTCCTCGGAAGGTTTGGAAGGGCAAAGCCGTGCGGCTCCCAGTGCATGTTGAAGATGACAAAGAAAAAGGCATCGTTTTGCCCGTCTGACTTCTTCGCATAATTTCCGCAATAGAGGATGCCGATCTGGCGGCGGAAATTCTCAAACTCCGGCTGCCAGGCATTGACTCCATGGTAAGAGATGTCCGGGTGGCCGCAGGCAGGTAATCCATCACTCTCGGTTCCTGCTCCATGTGAAAGACCGGATGTGCCTTGCGGAACGCGATCACATGCTTCACAAATTCTAAGAGCTCCTGGTCCCATTTATTTAAATTCCAGTTGATCCAGGAGGTTTCGTTATCCTGGCAGTAGGCATTGTTGTTGCCGTTCTGGGAATTGCCGGATTCATCGCCCGCGAGGAGCACCGGGGTTCCCTGGCTTAAAAAGAGCATCAGCATGGCATTGCGCAGCTGTCTCGCACGCAGCTCCTGGATTCTTTTCTTGCGCACCGGGCCCTCTGCGCCGCAGTTCCAGGAATAGTTGTAGTCGCTTCCGTCCCGGTTATTTTCCCCGTTGGCCTCGTTGTGCTTCTGGTCGTAGGAGACCATATCCAGCATGGTAAAGCCATTGGTCCCCGCCATAAAGTTTAGCACACCACATTCTGCCGGGTTTCTGCGGTTGCGGAAGATCAGGCTGCTCATCTGCTCCTCATCGCCCTTTAAGGCACGGCGCATATCAATCAGAAAACCTTCGTTGTATTCGCCCAAATGCTTCTTTTCCCCGGCTGCAGGCTTTTCCGCCTCCCAGGAGATCGCCCAGAGCTTGGTGTCGGCCAGATACGGGTCCTTTGCAAGAAGTGCTGTCGGCGCATAACCGGTTAAGTGGATCCCATCTACATGGTATTCACGCACCCAGAAGCGTACCGTCTCCAACACAAACTCCGGCACTTCTTTCCGGAAAAATAAAGCTCCAGCACAATTTCCAGCCCAGCCTTGTGCAGCTCCCGCACCATATACTTAAACTCGGTCACCGGATTACTTCCCTGGTCCGCATAAGATGCCTTCGGCGCAAACATGCAGGCTTTTGTATAGCCCCAATAATTCAGGCGTCCCGTCGGCTCACTGTTTCCATAAGGATTTCCTTCCACATTCTCCGGCATCATAACTTCCTGGAATTCCACCGCCGGAAGCAGCTCCAGCGTCGTGATCCCTAACTCCTTCAGATACGGGATCTTGTCCACCACGCCCCGGAAGGTGCCGCGGTGCTCTGTGCCGGAGGAGGCATGCTTTGTCAGCCCGCGTACATGTGCGCGGTAGACAATGCAGTCTTCATACGGAATATGAAGCGGCCGGTCCCCCTGCCAGTCAAACTCCGGCTCCACGACCGGCGCCAGCAGAAGATTCTTTGCCTGGCTTAATTTGCCCCAGCGCTCCCGCCCGGCAAACGAGCGGCCGTATGGATCCGGGAAACGTTTTCCATCTGCTTCAAATGCATAGAAAAAAGAAGTAAAGTCTCCCTTCAGTGTCATAGACCAGACATGTCCGGTCTTTCCGGTTTCCGGAAACGGGATGTGAAACACCTCGTGAAACTTTACTCCTTTTCCGCTTTTTTCTTCTTTTGCAAACAAAAGCAGGCTGCAGGCCTTCGCTGCAGCCACAGTTGTTACATGGATCCCCCCGTCTATCCTTGTGAGGCCCATTGGATACACTTTACTGTCATGTAAATCGATCTGATACGGCTCCAATTTTGCCCACCTTTCCCGCTACAGAGTATTCCGCCTCCATAGCGTACTGTTTTTTATTTTTGCCTGCCAGCTTATGTTTCTTACGGTCAGCACAGCGCATGCACCAGTAAGCACAAACCTGCTTAACCGTTACTTACGGTCTTACTTCAGGCACAACTCTACCGGACAGTGATCCGATCCGAATACCTCTGTGTGGATCTTTGCGGACTCCAGGCGGTCTTTTAAACGGTCAGAAACGCAGAAATAGTCGATACGCCACCCTGCGTTCTTCTCCCGGGCTTTAAACCGGTATGACCACCAGGAATAAATACCCTCCTGCTCCGGGTAAAAGTAACGCCAGGTATCGGTAAAGCCTGCTGCCAGAAGCTCGGTAAATTTGTTTCGCTCCTGGTCAGTAAAACCAGCATTATTCCGGTTTGTCTTCGGATTCTTTAAATCGATCTCCCGATGTGCCACATTGAGGTCTCCACAAAAAATGACCGGCTTCTTTTCATCCAGTCCCTTCAAATAAGTCCTCCATGCATCTTCCCATTCCATGCGGTAGTCCAATCTGGCTAACTCATTCTGGGAATTCGGCGTATAGCACGTAATTACATAATATTCCGGAAACTCTGCAGTTATGACTCTTCCTTCGTGGTCATGCGCTTCTATGCCGATCCCGTATGTCACGGAAAGCGGCTCCTCTTTCGTAAACAGCGCAGTTCCGGAATACCCTTTCTTTTCCGCATAATTCCAGTACTGATGATAGCCGGGAAGTTCTAAGTCGATCTGGCCTGCCTGCAGTTTGGTCTCCTGCAGACAGAATACATCGGCATCTGCCTCGTGGAAAAAGTCCAGAAAGTTCTTTCCGACACAGGCCCGCAACCCGTTGACATTCCAGGAAATCAGCTTAGTCATACAAGTTCTCCTTATACACGCCGTCCGCGATCAGCTTCCGGATGGAAGCAACAACCGCTTCCTTGTCCTCTTTATAGGTAACACCAAACCACTTATCCCTGGTCTCCAGCACACGCACCTGCGCCTTGCCAGCCTTAATCTGCTGGTCGATGATCTTCGGGAGCAGATACTCTGCCTTTACATCGCCCTCTTTGATGCTGTCCAGAAATTCCGGGAATCCTGCTTCCAGCGCATCTAAGAACTTCGGCGGAAGTCCCCACATATTCATGGAAACATACTGTTTTTCGTCAATCAGCACTGGATTTCCCTGCTCATCATTCGCAAAAAGGCCGTTTCCGCGCCGCTCGATATCGTAAGTCTCGGTTACATCTTTTAAGGTTCCGTCCGGGTTTACCTGGCAGACTCCGCGGGTTACCGTGCCGTTTTCACTCAGCGTATTCTCCAGAATGAAGCCACCCATGCACATGTCATACACGTCACCATCGGTCTTCATTTCGTTGACCATGTAGTCATGGATCTTAAAAAATCCTTCCCTGCCATAATAATCATCCGCATTGATGACCAAAAATGGCTCATGCACCATATCTTTTACCGTCAGGACAGCCTGACCGGTTCCCCAGGGTTTCTTTCTGCCTTCCGGCACCTGATACCCTTTTGGAAGCGCATCCAGTTCCTGAAATGCATATTCCACATGGGCGATCTTCTCAATGCGGTTTCCGATGATCTCGCGGAAGTCCTTCTCCAGGTCTTTCCGGATAATAAAAATGATCTTGTTGAATCCGGCCTGCAGCGCATCGTGAATGGAATAATCCATAATAATCTCGCCTCCCGGTCCGACCGGTGCCAGCTGCTTAATGCCGCCGCCAAATCTGCTGCCGATTCCGGCTGCCATAATTACCAATGTTGTATCCTTCATGATTGTTCCCTCTCCAAATACCCGACGTATTCTGGTGCCGGATGCCGGCACCTTGCCATAATGTATCTAAAATCATAACACAAACCGCGCCAAATAACAATATCACACAGTAACGAACGAGGGCCGAAGGTTTCGTCCCCGCCATTCGGCGGGGACGGAACCTTCCGGCCCATTTGTGTTTACTGTACAATATTGTTACTTCAATACTCCCGGCTTCGGGAAGTAGCGGAACAGTACCTTTGCGATGATCTTCTCACGCTTTACATAGGTATTTTCCCAGCGGCGTGCATCCATGGAGTAGTTCCGGTTATCTCCCATCATGAAATAGCAGCCCTCCGGCACTTCAAAGTGCATCGGTGCTTCCGGGATCATCGGCTCGCGGATATACGGCTCGTCGAGCGGTGTGTCGGAACCGTCGATATAAACCTTTCCGTCTATGATATCGACTGTTTCACCCGGAAGACCAATGATACGCTTTACATAGTAGATCGATTCGTTATCCGGGAAACGGAAGATCGCGATATCTCCACGCTTCGGGTCACCAAAGTGGTAGGAAAGGCGGGAACCGATGACACGGTCACCCGTCATGATCGTGTTTTCCATAGAACCACTTGGCACTTCGCTGTTTGCGATGATAAACGTATTCAGTACAAACGCAATGAGTGCTGCAGACACAATGATCTTGACCCACTCAAGGATTTCCTTTAACCAGCCGCCTGACGGCTGCTGCTCCTCTTTGCGGGAACGTTTCTTCTGGCTCTTTACAGGCTCCGCATGCGGTACTTCTGTTTCTTTCTGTGTGTTACCAGTCTTGATTGCTTCTCTCCGGAGCTCCTGTGCGATTTTCTGTGCTTCCAGCTCAGCAGTCTGTATTTCTTTCCCAGAAAATGCTTCTGCATCTTTTCCTGCCGTGCCCGGAGCCGCTGTATGTTCTTTGGCAGAAAAACTTTCTGCGTTTTTTTCTGTCTTTTCTGCCGGATCCGCAGCTGCTGTATCACTTTCCGCAGAAGCCTGCTGGCCTTCTGTATGTTTCAGGCTGTCCGGTTCCCCGGCCCAGTGCTGTCCGGCCCGCATGCCGTCGAGTCCGCCCAGAAGCGGATCCTTGTTTGTTCTGTCTTCACTCATGAAATAACCACCTTATTTATTGCGGTACTTGTCCAGGAGCTTGTTGATGCGCTTGGTCGGGCTCAAAAGCTCGCTTAAGGAATCATCGTGATTTAAGTTGTCGATGATCAGGGCAATGTACTTACTCATATCTACATCAATGTAGTACGGTCTGGATAACAGCTCCGGAGTCTGGTAAACCACATTGGTGGTCAGGATCCGGTCAATCAGGCCGTTCTCATAATATTCATCAAATTTTGCCAGTCCGTTTGTGAACAAGCCGAAGGTTGCGCAGATAAATACTTTTCTTGCTTTTCTGCGCTTTAATTCTTTTGCGACATCTAGCATGCTCTCGCCGGAAGAGATCATGTCGTCGACGATGATCACATCCTTGCCCTCTACGCTGGAGCCTAAGAACTCGTGAGCCACGATCGGGTTGCGTCCGTTCACGATCTTGGTGTAGTCACGGCGCTTGTAGAACATACCCATATCGAGTCCGAGCACGTTTGCAAAATACACAGCACGGCCCATACCGCCTTCATCCGGGCTGATGACCATCATGTGGTCACTGTCGATCTCAAGCTCGGTCTCGTTCTTTAACAGATGCTTGATGAACTGGTAGATCGGCTGAACGGTCTCGAAGCCCTTTAACGGGATCGCATTCTGCACACGCGGGTCATGCGCATCGAAGGTGATGATATTCTCGACGCCCATGTTCATCAGCTCCTGCAAAGCCAGGGCGCAGTCTAAGGACTCACGGCCGGAACGCTTATGCTGGCGGCTTTCATAGAGGAATGGCATGATAACATTGATACGGCGTGCCTTACCTGCTGCTGCCGCAATGACACGCTTTAAGTCCTGGTAATGGTCATCCGGAGACATATGGTTGGTCATGCCGCACAGGGAATAGGTCAGGCTATAGTTGCACACATCTACATGATGTAAAGGTCATCGCCTCGAATAGAAGATTCAATGGTTCCCTTGCCTTCGCCGGAACCGAAACGCGGGGTTTTTGCATCAATAATGTAAGAATCTCTCTGATATCCTGCAAACGCGATGGTTGATTTATGCTCACTCTCGCGCTCTTTTCTCCACTCGACCAGCCAGTCGTTTACCTTTGCGCCTAATGCGGAACAGCTCTTTAACGGGATCAGTCCTAATGGTCCTACCGGAATGGTCTCAATGGTCTTCTCTTCGTAAATCATCTTATCCTCCATGCTCTGTGTGTATTTATTTGTTTTGGGCAGCAATCAATATTTATTGCCGCAATATCGCTTCTTTTATATCATTATGCCTCAGTTAAGTCAAGACAATCCCCACAAACTTTCGCTTTTAAGCTGGGACTGATTTCTTTTTCACAATCTTATGCCGGATACCTGCCCGAAAGCAGCTATCCGCCTGCATACCATAAGCAAAATCTTTTCATGTTCCCTGTTTCCGGGCCATCACACGCTTCTTCATGCGGATATCTGCCCCGTAAAGAGGAATGATCCGGTAACTGCTCATGATCCGGGAAGTCACACGGTCGGAATAAGTGTCCTTTAACATGCCCATGGAGAGATTCGTGGAAATGATCGTCCCCTTCTTTCTGCCAATGCGCTCGTTGATGCAGTAAAAAAGCTGGGAAGAAACAAAGGAATTATTTAACTCCGTTCCCAGGTCATCGATGATCAGCATGTCGCACTCCACAATGTAGCGATAGCTCTCCTCGATATCGTCCTCGCTGTCGCGCCCGAATTTGTATTTGGAAAAGATCTCAAACAGCTCGTTGGAGGACAGATAAATAACAGAGATGCAACGGTCGATCAGCGCCTTTGCAATGCAGTTGGTAAGAAATGTTTTGCCGACGCCGGTACCGCCGGTAAACAGAATGCTGTTTCCTTTCTGCGGATACTGCTCTGCAAACTCCCGGCACTGCCGCACCACAATCTCCATGTAGGCGCGTTCTGTCATGCCAAGCTGCGGCACCTTTTCCGTATCATCGTAAAAGTCGAAACGGAGACGGTCGAAATTTTCCTCTTTCAGGATTGACTCGATGTTGGACTGGGCGTAGAGAATGTTCAGCCGCTGGCGTTCAAAGCAATGACAGCGTTTTCCATTCACATAGCCGGTGTCCTGGCAGTCCGGACAGTCATAGCGCAGCTCCATATAATCTGCCGGAAAACCGGCCGCCTTTAACAGTGCCAGCTTCTGCTCCCTTAAGTCTGCCAGTTCTTCCTTTAAGTGTACGCGGGCATTCAGGTCTCCACCAAGGACTCTTCTGGCACAATCTGCTGCCTGGCTGCTGATCTGCCGGTCCAGCTCCTGAATTGCCGGTACTTTCTTATATACTTCCTCGACCCGCGCTTCCATGGCGCGGCGCTGTAAGCGCTGCCGTTCTTCATACCCGCGCATAACTGCGTTGTACTGGGAATTGCTCAGTGCCATTGTTTGCTCTCCTTCTTAACTGCTAATTGCTGTTTTCTACCGCCCACAGTCCCTGCGGCAGTCCCTTTTCTATTTACTGTTCCCCGATCCAGTCCTTCACCTGGTTTAATACCATGGAATCGTAATCGGTATTTCTCTGTTCAAAATTCAGGAACTGGTTGTTCGGCTGCCGGTTGTTTTTCTGGGATTTCTGATTCTTCTGGCCTTTATACTTTTCGTCCAGCACGGAAATATCCGTCAGGCTGTGCACGCCGGCTTTTCTCCACTCGGAAAGGATCCGGTCCGCATAGCGGAAGCTCGGATTGTGTGTCGCCTCAATGGTGCGGTTGCACGCTTCCAGAACCACCTCTTTGGTAAACCCATACTCGCCAAACCAGCGCTCGATCATTTCCCGCTCCATTTCCCCCGGGTTTCTTCCGGTCAGGCCAAATGCCCGCATGACGGAAAACGAGTTCTTCGTAAAGCCGCTTGCATAAGCCTTGGCCTGCTCCACGGTCGCAAAGCCCTTTTCGTGCCAGCTGATGGCAACCGTCTCTATATAGCGGATGCTGGTGTGGCCTCCCTGCACACAATGCTCCACCAGGTATTCCAGAAGCTCAGCCGACATATGAAGCCCATCGTAAAGATAGGCAAATACCTCCAGCTCTCTCTGGGTAAATATCTTATTCAGATAACGCTGGGCAATGTAGAGCAGCTCTGCAAATTCCCCATCGCCCTGCAGGCGGTTTACCTGGTCCTGGCTATACACCGGACGCGTCGTTTTCGCCCCGGCACCGCCAGCTGCCAAAGTGGCAGACACCTCACCAGTCCGGCCCACACGGCGGATATCTTCTGTCCCGTTCTGGGAAGCCGCAGCCGTCTGGTCTGATGCCGCTTCTGCTGTCCCGTTTTTGCTGGCAGCCGTACCCTTTGCAGCAGCCAGTGCTTCCCCGGTGCTGATCACGCCAAGCTTTTCCCAGTAGGCCAGCGCACGCCGGATATCTGCCTCTGTATGGTTTAAACCGTCCGCGATCTTTCCGGGACTCATGGGTTCGTCCTTGTGCCGGAGCAGATACAGGTATACCTTCACATATTCCCCGTTTGCTTCCGCCAGATACCGGTCAATAAATTCGTTGGAAACCAGGGTTGCATCCACCTGGAAATGATATGTAAAACTCATAAAAACCTCACCTTTCCTGTCTGCTAACATCTTACCACATCCAAAATTAAAAAGAAATAGCTGAGTTTATCCACAGAATTCCTTGTGGATAATGTGGATAATGTGGATATAATGTTTTCCCATGTCCCGAAAAAAGGCGCGAAAACCGTCGAATTATAGATAAAACCGTGGTTTTTTAAATTTTCAGATACTTTCTTATGTAAATTAAAAAATCCACATAGGCCCTTTACATAAAAAGTGGAAAACTATGTGGATAATGTGGATAACTATTTGTTAAGAAGCTTTTCCCCAACTTTTACAATGTCTCCGGCGCCCATAGTTATCAACAAATCACCGGTGGAACAATTTTTTAAAAGAAATGCTTCAATTTCTTCAAATGATGGGAAATAATGCACTTCCGAGCCCAGCTTTTCGATGCGGGAAGCGATATCTGCGGAGCTGATGCCCAGCGTATCTGTCTCCCGCGCCGCATAAATATCTGCAAGAACAACGGCATCTGCCGCAGAAAGTGCCTCTGCAAACTCATCTAAAAATGCCTTGGTCCGGGTATAAGTATGCGGCTGGAATACACACCAGAGTTTTTTGTGTGGATAATTCTTTGCAGCCTTTAGGGTTGCTGTGATCTCCTGTGATGATGTGCGTAATCATCGATGATGGTAATGCCATTCAGCTCGCCCTTCTTCTCAAAACGGCGGTCCGTTCCGGTAAAATGAAGAAGTCCTTCCGCGATTGCCTCATCCGGGATAGCCAGCGCCTTTGCCGCAGCGATAGCAGCCAGTGCATTGTATACATTGTGCTCACCAGGAACACCCAACGTGATCGTTCCGGCTTTCTTTCCCTGCTCCATAACCGTAAAGGCCGGGCGTGCGAACGCATCGTATGTAATCTCTGCCGCGCTGTAGTCACTCTCTGCGCTATGACCAAAGGTCACCACCTTGCAAGGCAGCCCGCCGCAGATCTCCTCATAGTTTTTGATATCACGGTTAATGATCAGAAGTCCCTTTTCATCCAGCTTCTGTGCAAACAGGCGGAAGGAATGGCGGATATCATCCAGATCCTTAAAGAAATCCAGATGGTCTGCTTCTATATTTAAAATGATCTCCATGGTCGGGAAGAAAGAAAGGAAACTGTTGGTGTACTCACATGCCTCGGTCACAAACAGCTCCGGTCCGCCCACACGGATATTGCCGCCGATGGAATGCAGGATTCCGCCGACAGAAATGGTCGGGTTCTTTTCGGCTGCCAGTAAAATCTCGGTCAGCATGGAGGTTGTCGTAGTCTTTCCGTGGGTTCCGGATACCGCGATCGCCTCTCCGTAGTTTTTCATGATCTGACCTAAAAGCTCTGCACGGCTCATCATCGGGATACCACGGCGCACAACCTCGGCATACTCCGGGTTATCCGCATGGACTGCTGCGGTATAAACCACCAGATCGATATCATCGGTGATGTTTGCTGCTGCCTGGCCATACATGACCTTAGCACCTGCCGACGCAAGGTGATCCGTCAGTTCACTCTCATGCGCATCGGAGCCGCTGATGCGAAAGCCCTCCTGCATTAAAATCTCTGCAAGTCCGCTCATGCTGATGCCGCCGATGCCGATAAAGTGAATGGCAATGGGTTTCCTGAAATCTATCTGATACATAATGGCTTCCATCCTTTTCCTTATTAATTTCATGATTAAAATTCTTCTTATATATTATATTGCCTCATATTCTTTTCCTTTTTACTTCCTTTTGCGGGAAAAGTCAATGTTTTTCTAGTCTTTCCATGGAAATTGTAATATAATCGTATAGAAAAAACCGTTGCTGTCTGCACGATAGCCACAGCATCCGGTAAAAGAAAAGAAAGGAGAAACAGTCTGTTTACAGAGGTATCTTACTATGAAATCTAACCATACACCGAAATCGCTTGCTGGTGCCGTTCCCGGCTTCTTTGTCAGCCTGTTCGGCATCCTCGGATGGCTTTTTCAGTCCATTCTTCACCTGTTTACCTGCGGGCTGATCCTCTGCGGCCTCATTGGCCTGCTAATCTATGCCAAGGTGCGCCCGGAGCTCGACCACTGCCGGGAAGTTGCCTACGATAAGCTCGCACAGATGCAGCGCCAGGACTTCAGTATGCTGTCTGACACGGAAATATACGATAAAAACGACCAGCTCATCGGGCTGATCAATGCCGGACATTACGAATATGTCCCGATCAGCCAGATCAGCATGAATCTGCAGAATGCTTATATTGCCCAGGAGGACCGGCGTTTTAAATCGCACACCGGTGTCGACTGGATCGCGACCTTCCGCGCCGGTCTTGCCCTCATCAAAAACCGCGGTGAGATCACCCAGGGCGGAAGCACCATCACCCAGCAGGTGGTAAAGAACACGTACCTGACCCAGGAACAGAGCTTTACCCGCAAGATCGTGGAGATCCTGCTGGCGCCGGAGATTGAGAAAAAGTATTCCAAGGCAGATATCATGGAATTTTACTGCAACACCAATTTCTACGGCAACCACTGCTATGGCGTGGAAGCTGCCAGCCGCTACTACTTCGGCAAGGATGCCAGCGACTTAGAGCCTTACGAGGCCGCTGTGTTAGTCGGCATCAGCAACAGCCCCACCGCCTACAATCCCGTCCGCAACCCGGAGGCTTCTTTGGAAAAACGAAACGATGTCCTGCACAGCATGCTGGAGGTGGGGTATCTTACGGAAGATGCTTACAACAGCGCCATCAGCCAGCCTTTAAACATCGTTCAGGAGGAAGGCGAGGGAAGCAACGAGAATTACATGAGCAGCTATGCCATCCACTGCGCAGCCCTGACGCTCATGAAGCTGGAAAATTTCCCATTCCAGTATACCTTCAAAGACAAATCCGATTACGACTCTTATATGGAAAATTACCAGGCTACCTACACGGAAAAAGCCGATGATATCCGCGCGGGCGGCTACCGCATTTACACCACACTCGACCAGAGTCTCCAGCAGGCCTTACAGACCCAGCTGGACGATGTCCTCTCCCCGTACACGGAGCTTCAGGATAACGGAAAATATGCCCTTCAGGGTGCCGGAGTCATTGTGGACAACCAGACCGGCTGCGTGGCTGCCATTGTCGGCGGACGCGGCACCACAGACCCTTACAACCGTGCATACTTAAGTGCAAGACAGCCGGGAAGTACCATTAAGCCGCTCATCGACTACGGTCCGGCGTTTGATACCGGCGAATATTATCCGGCCCGCTTAGTCAACGACCACAAATTTGAAGGCGGCCCTTCCAACAGCGGCGGCTCCTACTATGGCAACGTATCCGTGCGGGAAGCCTTAAACCGGAGCTTAAACACCGTAGCATGGCAGATCCTGACCGATATCGGGGTCGATTACGGCCTGAACTATCTGAGAGAAATGGAGTTCCAGAAGCTTACTTATATCGATAACGGAGTTCCGTCCTTAAGTATCGGCGGATTCACCAACGGCGTCCGCGTTGTGGACATGGCTAAGGGCTACAGCACACTGGCAAACGGCGGCATCTATAACGACCAGACCTGCATCCGCAGAATTGATCATGAACATAACGGAGAATTAACAAAGAACTTAAAGCCGCATACCCAGCTGGTCTACCAGCAAGATTCCGCCTATATGCTGACCGATGTCCTGAAAGGGACTTTAAACGAGCCCTACGGAACCGGTTATGGCCTGGCACTGGAAAGCGGCATGCCTGCCGCCGGTAAGACCGGTACCACCAACAGCAGTAAAGACACCTGGTTCTGCGGCTATACCCGCTACTACACCACCGCAGTCTGGGTCGGCTACGACACCCCGCGTGCGATGCCGGGTATCTACGGAAAAACCTACGCTGGAAGGATCTGGAAGCAGGTCATGGACCAGATCCACGAGGGCAAGGAGCTGTCAGACTGGGAACAGCCTGTTACCGTGGAAATGACAACCGACTCCAAGAGCGGCATCACCGATCTGTTCAGCTCCACCTTAAATGAACGGGCACAGCAGAGCCTCCACGATAAGGAACAGCGCAAGCTGGAAGCAGACCTGGAAACTGCAGTAACCGCATTTGAAGACAAGACCATCGAGACCGTGGAAGACACTTACTGGGTCAAGGAACAGTATCAGAGCATCATCTCCAGGCTGAACCTGATGGACGGAAGCGAAAAACGGACCGAGCTTCTGGAGCGCATGACAAAGCGCAACGAAGAATTCACCCCGATCATCAACGACATGAAAGACACCATTGCCCTTTACGAAGTACAGAAAGCAAAGGAAAAAGCAGAAGCCCAGAAAAAGGCAGAAGAAGAAGCCATTACAACACGGAAAAACCTGGAGATCCAGACCCGGAAGAACACCTTCTTAAGCGCCCTGCGCGATGTAGAAAACCTGGAATACCAGTCTGAGGATGCCGAAGACATTGCACAAAATGCCATCGACAAACTTTCCCTGGTAGAAAGCTACGAGGAAGCTGCTTCCTACAAAGAACGGCTCCAGAAAGCCATTGACCGCATTGCCACCCTGCCGACGGAAGACGAATGGGAAGCAGAGCAGGAAAAGAAGGAAGAAGCAGAAGTAACCGCACAGGCTGCGAACGAGCAGAAGATCGGTCTGGAGCAGCAGTCCCTGCGGAATTATTTAAGCCAGGCAAAACGCAGCTGGACCACCTGGTCTTCCCAGATGACCGACAATGCAGGACCCGGAATCGATCATAATTCCGGAACATCCCGCTTCCCGGGATCCGGCACAACCACTGCCCCCGGCTCTGGCAGTTCCCAATCAGCCGTCACTACAGGACCAACAGGAGGAGGAAATTAAACGATGAATCAATATAATCCTGGCAAACAGGCTGAGGCGATCGACAACGTAACATCCACCTCTGGCAAATCGGCTGAAATAATCGACACCGCGAAAATCCAGGCTGCTCTGGAAAAACGGGCCGACCAGGAGACTACTGCTCTCCCACGCCTGACCGTTCCGGATATCAGCGAAGATCCTTCTTCCCCAGATCCGGAACCGGCCGCCGGCCACACAACCGATCTCTCCGGTAAGATCCGGACTGCCAGACAGATCTCCGAATCCGGAGCAGGCAAAAAAACTTTCTTTAAAAAACGCAGCACCGGCCACTCCGCAAGAGAACGCTGGTGGGACCCTTCGGTCCGCTCCTGGTTTTATACTTTCATGTGCATGAACATGCCGGTTGTCGGCTGGTTCTACCTCTTCCATGAAGCGAAACACGAAGAAGACCCGCAGCGAAAGGAATTCGCCCGGGCCTACCTGTTTTACAAACTCGTATTTCTCATTACGGGACTGGTTGTCCTGCTGATCCTTTTGTTGATCGGGCTGGGACTCTTAGACCAGCTGCTTGCATACATGGAGATGCTGTAACAATATCACACAGTAAACACAAATGGGCCGGAAGGTTCCGTCCCCGCCGAATGGCGGGGACGAAACCTTTCGGCCCTCGTTCGTTACTGTGCAATATTGTTACTGTGCAAATACCGCTCTGTGATGCCGCTCCAGCGCGAGCAACAGAATATTTCCGAGCACTCCGACTGCCAGGATCTCTCCGATTCCAACAGTTACCATAGCGAACGGAATCAGATCTGTGGAGCCATAGGCATAACGCAGGACCCACGGAATGATGATGGTGTTGGAAAGGATCGGCGGAACACATACCAGCCATTTGCTTTTCTTTCCAAGATAGTAGGAACCCAGTGCCCCGATGAGGGTTGCGATGCTGCCGAACACCACATCGAGCGGTGCTGCTCCGCAAAGCAGGTTTGCGAGGAAACAGCCGATGGTAATGCCTGGTACTGCACCCGGAAGGAAATACGGAAGCACGCACAGTGCTTCGGAAATCCGGAACTGGATCGGTCCGAATGCAATCGGTGCCACGATCATGGTCAGTGCCACATAAATGGCTGCAATGGCTGCACTCTGGGTGAGACGGCCGGTTACAGAGTTGTAGTTGTACCTCTCGTTCATCATATGATTCTCCTTTAGTTTTGTTTTACGAGTGGAAGGTCACGAACACTCGATTCATTTTCGCGCAGCAATGTTCCAGGCAAACACGTTATATGTGCATCTGGCAACTGCTGCGGAGGCATATACCAACGGTATATGACCTACGCCGGAAATCGGCGATAGCCCTGTAAGACCTTGTTTTTATGGGCTTTGCAACGTGGAAGAGTATAGCATAGGCTCTATGCAAAATCAAGAATAAAGTTCTGCGATTCTCTGTTTACAATTTATTATTCATTCATCTTACAAGTTCCGGTAACCCCCCAGGAATCCTTCCCCATAGGTTTCCTTGGTCGGTGACACGATAATAAAGGCCTTCGGATCATGCCGGTCAATGATCTCTTTTACCAGGTGAAACTGTTTGCGGTCCACGGCGCAAGTCAGGGTCAGGCCTTCTTTCCCGCTGTAGCCGCCGATGCTCTTATAAAATGTAGTTCCACGGTCCAGGGTTTGCATGATTTCCTGGGCGATCTCTTCGTTCTTTTCGGAGTGGACCGTGATCATGCTTCCCCGGTTCATACCGTAGAGAATGGTATCCATGGCCTGGGTTGTGCAGACAATGGAGATGATACCGTACATGGCTGCCTCAATCTCACCAAACACCAGAATGGAAGCACCGACAACCACAAAATCCACCAGCATGATTGCATAGCCGGTCTGCATATAAGGACGGAGCTTCTGCAAAAGCTTGGCCAGGATATCGCCGCCGCCCGTTGTGGAATTACGCATGAAGATCAGTGCCATGCCGACTCCGGCAAAAATTCCGCCGAACGCGCAGGCGATCAGACGGTCTCCTTCATACTGCCATATTCTGGACGCAGAGACAAAATCCTGGACCACACTCATCCAGATAACCGTGCGGATCGTTTTGAGAGTCATTTCCCGGTCCAGTAAAAACCAGGAAGCCAGAAGAAGCGGGATATTAAATACCAGACTCATTGTACCAATCGGCAGGGAAAACAAATGGTTTAACATCAGCGCAATACCAGACACGCCGCCCGGCGCAACGTGGCTTGGCTCGATAAAACACCAGATTCCGATTGCCTGCAAAAAGGCCCCGGCAAAATCAAACAATGCATCCAGTCCCAGTTCTTTCCATTTTTTCTTTCTACTCATCACATATCTCCTTCCTGCGTCTGGCGCCCAGCCGTCCAACGCTAAGTTATTCCTTCATGATTCTCCCTGGTTGCTTCAGCAATCAGCCGCCTTAGCGCAAGTATACTGCTTCGCGGTTTTCTTTGACCGGTGCACAACAAGAACCACGGTCCCTCGATACGCACCGTAATAAAAAAGAGGACCAACTTTCCCGTCAGCCCTCTTTTCATTCATGTAGCCGCTGCACGAAAATAGTCTCTTCGCGGCTGCAAGAGGTTTTGTACCCTCGCAGCTGCGTCTCTTCTATAATCCATGCAAGCAGCATTTCTTTTCTTTCTCGTGACTCTGTCACTCGCTTGTCTCGCCGTTTGCCAAGATCGTGCACGCACGCTCCTGGCTCACTTGCGCTCATTATACCATATTTTGTCGTTTGTTACTGGTTTTTCTTTCTATTTTCCGCAAATTCTTCCTTGATCTGATCCATCAGTCCGTCTGTTGTGATCAGGTCGTAGCAGGCACCGGCAATGGCTTTTGCACCATAGATCACACAATTATGTGCGTTCTCGCTCTTGCCCGCATCTACGAACTCCTGGGAATGGGAAGCAGTTCCCTCCGGTACGAATGCCACACGGATGCAGGAACCCGGGATCTCATACATGACATTGCCAAAATCAGTGGAACCGGTCTTTTCTCTCGGCGGTGCCAGCTGCGGTGCTCCCGCAAGCTCAGCATTCTCCATCAGAAGCTTGTTTAAGCCAAGCACCGGAATCTTATTGTAGAAGAAGGTTCCTTCCTCGATCTCATAAGTAACGCCTGCGATCAGCGCAGCGCCCTTGATGATGTCCTGGAAGCGCAGGCTGACTTCTTCCAGTTCCTTTCTGGAGAAGGAACGCAGGGAAAATTCACCTTTTGCGGTAGCCGGAACTACATTGGACGGACCCGGAAGTTCGGTCATGCAGTAGTGCATGCGCACATCATCCGGCACATGCTCCCGTAAGAATTCTACGCCCTGGAATGCCACCAGCATTGCATCGAATGCACTTCTGCCCTTTTCCGGCGCGAGCGCTGCATGGGCGCGGTGTCCGTGGAACGTAACGTTGTAACTTTTCTGTGCCAGACACTTGATATCGGTACAGGTATTCGGGCCGCCGTGCATCATCAGTGCAACATCCAGCTCTTTGAAGCAGCCATTCTGGATCATCTGGACCTTGCTTCCGAAGGTTTCCTCTGCCGGAGTTCCATATACCACTAACTGGAACGGCTTATCAGTATCCAGGTTCTTTAAGGCAACTGCCGCGCCAAGGCAGCCCGGACCCTGCATGTGATGTCCGCAGCCATGACCAAGATTGCGGAGCGCATCGTACTCACACAGAATGCCAATCACTGGGCCTCCTTCACCATGGCTGTAGGTGGCACGGAACGCAGTTTGAAGCCGCCAACGCCCATCTGCACATCAAAGCCATTCGCAATCAGATAATCGGTCAGAAGACCGCTCGCAAAAACTTCTTCGCCCTCATACTCCGGGTTATCAAAAATCTGGTCTGCCATGGAGCACAGCGTATCCCGCTGCGCATCGATGGCCTGAAACAGGGATTTCTTATCACTCATGATTTCCACAATTCCTCCTTTTATACATTACGGCCCACACGCTGCACAAACAGCAGCGCGCCAACCGTACCTTTTATGCAACTTCCGGATATCCTCGCATGTTGCAATTGTTGTAACTTTACATTGGTCCGTAATTGATCAGCTGTGCAATCACAAGCAGAACCGTACCGACAACCAGCCAGATTGCGAACATCTTCCACATGAAACGCATCCAGCGGTCATACGGGATGTTGCAGGCGCTGATGATACCCATCAGTGCGGTAGAGGTCGGCAAGATGTAGTTACAGAAGCCGTCGCCGAAGTTGAATGCCAGGACTGCGGTCTGTCTGGTAACACCGATCAGGTCGGAAAGCGGTACCAGGATCGGCATAACAGCTGCTGCCTGTCCGGAACCAGAAGTTAAGAATACGTTGATGATGGTGTTTGCGATCAGCATAGCCGGTGCCTGTAACAGGGTCGGCACGCTGCCAAGGCCGCCAGCCAGGGCATGGACAACGGTATCGATGATCTTACCGTCAGACATGATCGTGCTGATGGACTGTGCCAGACCAATGATGATCATGGCAGACATCATCTTCTTGCAGCCTTCCAGGAAGTTCTTCGAAATGGTCTCAGTATCGAAACCGGAAATAAATCCTACGATGATCGCCAGCCAGATAAACATAGCTGCCATCTCCGGCATATCCCAGCCAAGCTTGATGCTGCCGTAAATAACAACACCCAGGGAAACAACCAGAGCAATGATGCTTAAGACCTTGCGGGTATCGATGGTTCCGAAATCATCCAGACCGCCTCCGGCACGAAGCTCACTGGTCTGGTCCAGATCGTACATCGGGCTCTTGGTGGGGTCCTTTTTGATCTTTAACGCATAGCGTACCAGGAAAATATTGGTGATCACATAGTAAACAGCAAAACATACCCAGCGGTATCCGATACCGGAGTAGAGCGGAAGCTCAGCAATCTTCTGCGCAACAACTGTGGTATTCGGGTTTAAGGTACCGGTGGAAAATCCGATCGCGCCGCCCAGCAAAATGATGGCTGCGCCAGTGATGGAATCCAGTCCGATTGCCAGAGCCAGCATGACCATGACCGGAGCAAATGCGATGAACATGTTAACAGCCTGGGTGGTGCAGATCAGACCAAACATCAGGGTCAGAATCGGAATGAACACATACAGGTTGTTGGAGAATTTTTTTGCCAGCTTTGCGATCACTGCCTGCAGTGCGCCAGACTGGGTCAGCATGTGGAATGCACCGCCGGAGAATAAGATAACCAGCATGATATCTACACGTTTTACAAATGCTTTTACAATGTACATCGGGATCAGCAGCGGGTTAACCGGCGTTCTCTGGATGTAACTGAACTGGGTCGGATCAATGACCTTAATGCCATCCGCATTCTCCACACGGACATACTCACCGGCCGGAATGATCCAGGTTAAGAGCACAGCTGCAATAATAATAGAAAATACGATCACGAAACTGTGCGGTACGCGAAACTTTTTCTTGGTACTCATACAAAAAGCCACCTCCTGTTAAACTTTATTGTGTTAAAGTATAACAGGAGCGGCAATTTTTTTCCATTTTGTTTTTTTTAAAGTATCTTTAAATTTTTTGAATTGTTTGTCGAATTCGTGTAGTTTTTGTCATGTTTTGCATCCACTCCACATGACTTTCGGAATGCTGGTGATAGACCGGCGAAAGTTTCCTCACTTATTGCGCATCCATCTGGTATCGCTGGCGGATCGTATCCTCTAAAATATCCATCAGATACTGCTCGCATTCTGATATCACATGTCCTTTGCGGTAAACCAGTACCAGGCTGGACTCGTATGTATCTTTCCCGATCAGAAAATAGCGCACATGGTCGAATTTCTGCATATCCTTAATGTAGCCGAGCCGGTTAAAGCCGACTCCGAGTCCCTGATTTACCATGCTCATGATAATATCGAAATGCCCGATCTCGATCAGGCGCCCCGGGCGGATCCGGGCCTGTTCAAAAATGTGGTTTGCTGTTCTGCGCATACTCTGCGACTGCGTAGGAACAATAAAAGTCTCCCGGTTTAAATACTGCATATCCAGATGCAAAAAATCATCTCCCTCAACCGGGTATGCATACTGGATTGCCGGGTGGGTATCCGGCAATGCCAGAAGTACCTGTTCTTTCGCAATCTCCCTATAGACCGCATCCGGCAATTCATCCCGGAAAATGGAGATCATAAAATCCACCGTTCCATCCCGGTACATCCCCGTCAGATCTTCAAGATTTCCATCCCGGAAGATCACGTCCACATCCGGATAACGTTCCATGAAACGCTGCAGCGCCTCCGGTACAATGGAAATGGCGCGCCGCTGCTGGATCCCTACCCGGATCGTCGCATGGCTTTTATGCAGTTCGTTTTCCAAAAGGCCATCAAACTCTGCCTTTAATTCCAGCATTTTTTCTGCGCGCACCACATACTCTTCTCCAATAGACGTCAGCACAAATGCTTTTCCCTTACCCGTCCGCTCAAACAGGCGGACTCCCAGATATTTTTCCAGATTGCTGATATAGACACTTAGTGCCGACGGTGAGATAAAAAGCTCCTCTGCTGCCCGGGAAATACTCTGGCACCGCGCCAGCGTGCATACATATTGCTGTTCTTTTAAATTCATGCTGTCTCACCTTCTGTATTTTCTTCCAGCTGCATACAAAGCTGCCCGTCACAGGTTCTTTCCCTATCCAGATTTGTCTCAATCAGTCCAAAGCGGGAAAACAGCGGATAAATATAGGAAACTCCGCGGATATCTCCCAGCGCCTTTGGCCGTTTCACATAAGGCTTCCCGCCATCTGGAAGAGCTTCTTTCATCTTCAATACGTTTTGAAATGCCATCCGGACGGAACTCCAGGTAATGGACTTGCTGTTTTCTCTGCGGTCTACCCACAATTCTCTGGTAAAGCCACCGCGTTTTCCCTGTTTCAGCGTATAAGTATAGGGAAGTCCGGACATCGTCAAAAACGATTCTCCCTGAAACGCCACAATGCACTCCCAGAGATGTTCCTCCGAAAAGTCTTCCAGAAGTCCTGACACTGCGTTCTGTTTCTCATCCAGCTCCATGATCTCACCCTTTCTTTTTCCTGCTGTAGTTTCTCCCTGATCAAGAGTAACCGCACTTCTCGCGTTATATAAGATATAGTATAGCACAGGTTACAAGGAAAAAATTGACTTTCCGACAGAAAAAGCATACAGTTAATGACAACCAGACAAACACAATTCACAAGCAGGAAGAGCCAAATATCAGCGACTCCCGCAGAAAGAAGGTTTTTATGAATTCCGACACCCTGTCCCTGCCGCCAGGTTATACCCACGTTCAGCACACCTTTGAACCTGTTTTTGACACACACTCCCGTATCCTGATTCTGGGAAGTTTCCCTTCCGTAAAGTCCCGGGAAAACCAGTTCTATTACGGACATCCGCAGAACCGGTTCTGGAAACTCATGGCCCGGCTTCTGAATGTTCCGGTTCCTCAATCCATAGACGAAAAAAAGACCATGCTTCTTACACATGGTCTTGCTCTCTGGGATGTCATCGCATCCTGCGATATTAAGGGTTCCAGCGACAGCAGCATCAAAAACGCGGTCCCGGCAGATATCAGCCGCATCTTAAAAACAGCGGATATCCACACAATCATCGCAAACGGCGGTACTGCATTTAAGCTTTACAGTCGTTACTGTGAACCGCTCACCGGACGGCCTGCCATTCTCTGCCCGTCCACCAGTCCGGCCAATGCTGCCTTTTCCCTGGATCGGCTGGCTGAAAGCTGGGAGCCGGTCATAAAACCAGTCATTTCCGGTTTCTGACTGTACGGAGCCCTTTGCATGGAACACGCAAAAATCTATGGGCGCGCCTGCTTTCCGTCTTCCATCCGCTGTTCCATAATCTTTCGCAGCTCATCGACACAGGCACCAAGGGTTTTTCCTGTCTCATCGATGGTCACATCTGCATACTTCTCGTAAAGCGGCACACGTTCCTTGTAAAGGTCCAGAAGTGTCATACCGTCTTTTAACGCTACGCCGCGGTCTTTTAAATCGCCAAGACGCTGCTTTACATCTTCATAGCTCAGTTTCAGGTACACAACCGTGCTGATCTCATGCAGGTGTTCCATCGCCTTGGGGCCGTAGATAACACTGCCGCCCGGGGCGATCACGGAATGCTCCAGTTCCAGTCCTGCATTAACATCTTCCTCGACTTTTAAAAAGCCTTCCGTCCCGCGCTCTGCAATGATCTCTTTTAATAACTGGCCGGTCTTTTCCTGGATCACAATATCTACATCAACAAAAGAATAACCCAGGCGCTTTGCCAGCAAAACGCCGATGGTGCTCTTGCCGGAAGCCGGCATGCCTACTAAAGTAATGTTTGATTTCATTTTGCGTTCCTCCTGCGTGTGTGCTTCGCTGCTTCTGAAAGTTTTCCGCTTCTATTTCCAGTTCTGCCGGAGGTTTTTGCGGATTCTTTTTTCTTTTTCGTACCAGCTTTTGCCGAATCTTTCCGCACCGAATATCCAAACGTTCCGATCTTTTCTCCGAGCTCAAAATAGGTTCCGTGGGAATAGCTCACCAGCTTCGCATCATTTAAATGGAAGGTTCCCTTCGCATCCATGTAACGGTCATCCACCGTCACACCCACGATCTCCGCGATGAACATGTCATGGCTTCCAAGCTCCACCACCTGTTTCACGCGGCACTCCAGGTTCAGCGGGCTCTCGGCAATGCCGGGTGCGCTGATGTGCTGCGATGGCAGGGGTGTCAGCTTCATCTCTTTGAACTTATCGGTGTCGCGGCCGGATTTCACACCGCAGTAATCGGTTGCAAAGACCAGGTCTTTTGTCACCAGATTTACAACAAACTCTCCGGTCTCCTTTAAGATGTCGTAGGAATAGCGCTCCTTGCGCACGGAAATGGAGAGCATGGCCGGGGCAGAGCAGACGGTCCCGGCCCAGGCTACCGTTATGATATTTGGTTTTTCGCCAGGCCGTGCACAGCTTACCATTACGGCCGGTACCGGGTACAGCATATTGCCGCCCCGCCAACTCTGTTTTCCCATAATAATCTTCTCCTCTTATGCCTCGCTGGCAATCATGATCGACGGGATCAGCTGTTTCTTTCTGGATACCACGCCCGGAAGCTCTACGACATTCGCCTCTGCATCATCACTGGCATTTTCCATATGGAATGCCAGACGGATCAGATCTTCTGCACCCTCGCCCTCGCAAAGAAGAGAGGTGGATTCTGTCAGAATGTTGGTCAGCATGAAGAAGATCATATCTACCCCGTGCTCCTCGTGCGGCTTCTTTAAGAACGGAAGCAGACGGTCTTTTAACTCAGTCAGCTCGTCTGCGTTTAAGGAGCTGATCTGACCTACGCCGTAGCTGATCTTGCCGGAATTGAACAGTTTGAAATCCTGATAGAAGATTTCCTCATTGCTCTTGCCGCGCAGGTTGCTGCCTGCTGAGAACATATCTGCCGCATAACGGTCCATATCGATCTCAGCGATCTTTGCAAGCTCGGTTGCTGCCATCTTGTCGACCGGGGTGCAGGTCGGAGAGCGGAATAACAAGGTATCGGAAATGATCGCACTGCACAGCATGCCTGCGGTCGCTTTGTCAATCTCTACATTATTCTCATGATACATCTGGTATACGATCGTTGCGGTACAGCCAACCGGCTGGTTGCGGAAGAATACCGGGGAGATGGTCTCAACGGTTCCCAGCTTATGATGGTCGATGATCTCCTGGATGTCGGCATTTTCCAGACCGTCTACCGCCTGGTTTTTCTCGTTGTGGTCTACCAAGATGATCTGCTTGCCCTTTGCGCCCAGTAAGTTTCTGCGGGAGATCATGCCGAGGTACTTGCCATCTTTATTTAAGATCGGGAAATCACGGTGACGCTTGCTTGCCATAACCTCTTTGATGTCATCGATAAAATCACTGTCCTCAAAGGTGATCAGGTCTTCGGTCTTCATGAAATGTCCGATCGGCATACTCTGGTTGATGAGACGTGCTGCGGTGTAAGCATCGTACGGAGTGGTCATAACGGTGCAGCCATGCTCCTGTGCCAGCTTGCGAATGGTCATGGAAACGGCAGCACCCTCACAGACGATAATGCAGTCTGCCTCCATCTCAATCGCGCACAGCTGGGATTCGTAACGGTTTCCAAGGATAACCAGATCATGCTCGGAAATATAATACTCCATCATATCCGGGTTTGCAGCTGCAATCAGAACCTTACCCTGATCGAAATAGTCGTTCTCATCGCCGACTACCATTGCACCTTCCAGTGTCTCCAGAATGTTCTTATACTGGGTATGTGCCTTAGACAAAATGCTGCTGTCTAAAACGTTCATGTAGGATTTGGTGATATCGCCAACAGTGATGAGGCCTTCCAGCACGCCGTTTTCACTGACTGCCGGTAAGGTTGTAACGTGGGCATCCTGCATCAGGTTCCATGCCTTCTTTAAGGAAATGTTGCGGTTTACACCCTTGGTCGCACGGATCTCGATATCCTTGACCTGTGTCTTTACGCTCTCGATCAGCTGCGGTGCCTCTACGTTAAAATAGTTCAGCACATACTGGGTCTCCTCATTCACATGACCTGCACGGCCCGGAACATACTCTTTTCCGGTGATCTTGGATTTTAATGCTGCATAGCAGATTGCGGAGCAGATGGAATCGGTATCCGGGTTTTTATGACCGATCACGATCGTCCGTCTTCTTCTCTCTTCTGACATAATGTCCTCCTCTTAGTGGTTGTTACCAATTTTTCTTTTTGCTATTTTCACAAAGAAACTGCACTTCACGAAAGATAATTATTAATTTTGCACTACTTTTTACATTTTGTTCATGTGTCGTTCATAATTTATTCACAACTTTTTCCTATACTGAAAACAACTTAAGAAAAGGTTGTAACTTGATGAAACAGTCAAATTGCACATAGATTTTTCATAATTGCCCCGGCTGGACGAAAGTCCACCGGGGTCTCCTCATTTTATACGATTTTACGCGGTTTTGCAATAGTTTGCCCGGAGCAATCATGCTCCGGGCGTTTCTTTTTTTGATACATGTGAAGTTCTAACCAAGAACCAGACGGGCTGCCCCGTAGATTCCCGCATCATTTCCCAGCTTTGCCAGACCAATAACGCCCTTGTTCTCTGAGATCGGGGTGTAATGCTGGTAATACTTGTCGATGATATCGATCAAAAACTGACCAGCTTTTGATACACCGCCGCCAATGACAAACATCTGCGGATCGACTGTCATGGCAATGGTTGCCAGCGTCAGTCCCAGATAACGTCCTACCGTCTCGACAACGGAAAGCGCCAGCTCATCCCCTGCCTTTGCCGCATCCAGAACATCCTTTGCGGTTACGTCATCGCCATACTGGCGAAGTGCGGAAGGAGTCTCTTCTGCCGTCATACGGCGTCTTGCTTCCCTGGCAATGCCGGTTGCGCTGGCAATCTGCTCTACACAGCCTACACCGCCGCAGTTGCAGTGCTCCCACTCTTCATCGCGGACATGGATATGACCGATTTCGCCGCCCAGTCCATGCTTGCCTGCAATGATCTTTTCATCGATAATAATGCCGCCGCCAACGCCGGTCCCGAGCGTTACCATGACAATATCGGTAAAGCCCATACCACCGCCACGCCACATCTCACCAAGCGCTGCCACGTTGGCATCATTTCCGCTCTTAACCGGAATGCCGTCTAACAGGGCGCTTAATTCCTTCTGCGGATTCAAATCTCTCCAGCCAAGGTTTACGCAGACCTCCACGTAACCGTCCGGCAGGACCGGTCCCGGAATGCCGAGTCCGGCTCCCAGGATATCTGCTAAATGAATCTCCCTTTCCGCCAGCACTTCCCGGATGGAAGCAGCCACATCCTCTAAAATATACCGGCCGCCCTCTTCTTTTCTGGTGGGAACTTCCCACTTAAACCGTAAGGTACCGTCTGTCTCAAATAAACCAAGCTTGACGGAGGTTCCCCCCACATCAACACCAATACATTTCTTTCCGTTTTCGCACATGGCCAAACTCCTTTCTCCGATCATGGTCTTCCCCTGTTCCTCTTTCTTTTTAGAAACAGGCACCCCTTTTCCAAAATCCTGTATTTCTTGTATGTAGTATAAAAGAATTCTGAGATGAATGCAAGAAAAAACCGCCCGGCAGTTTTTCTGCCGGGCGGTATCGTGTTACTTGTTCACGCATTACTGTTTACGCAATGCGGTATCAATTGCAAATGAATGTTACAGGCTGCGTGCTACCTCAGCAACATGCTCTGCGGTGAATCCAAAATGCTCAAAGAGCTGGGAAGCCGGGCCGCTTGCTCCAAAACCGGTCATGGTGACACATGCACCGTCCAGGCCAACATATTTGCCCCATCCGAAGTCGCTCAGTGCCTCTACGGCAACACGCTTGCGCACTTCTTTCGGGAGTACGGACTCTTTATATTCAGCAGACTGCTCCTCAAAAAGATCCATGCACGGCATGGATACGACGCGGACCTTCTTGCCCTCTGCTGCCAGGATTGCTTTTGCCTTTACAGAAAGCTCTACCTCGGAACCGGAAGCGATGAGGATCAGATCCGGGGTTCCCTCGCAGTCATCGATGACATAACCGCCCTTTAAAGCATCCTTGCAGCTTCCCGGCATCGGAGCCAGGTTCTGTCTGGACAGTACCAGTGCGGTCGGTGTGGTCTTGGAGGTTACTGCGCTGTACCATGCAGCTGCCGTCTCGGTTGCATCACACGGGCGGAATACATGGAAGTTCGGCATTGCGCGGAACATAGCCAGCTGCTCGATCGGCTCATGGGTCGGGCCGTCTTCGCCGACACCAATGCTGTCGTGGGTGAATACGAAGGTTAACGGCAGCTTCATCAGAGCAGACAGACGTGCCATCGGCTTGGTGTAATCACTGAATACGAAGAAGGTGGATACGTAGGTACGCAGTCCTCCGTGCAGCATCATACCATTTCCGATTGCGGTCATAGCCAGCTCACGCACGCCAAAGTGCATATTTCTTCCGGCATAGTCTGCCTTGGAGAAATCACCTGCATCGCTCATATTGGTCTTGTTGGACGGTGCCAGGTCAGCAGAACCGCCGATCAGGTTCGGCATGCGGTCTTTTAACTTGTTGATGACTTTACCGGAAAGGTTACGGGTTGCTTCAGCTTTCTCGCTATTTGCCCAGAAGGATTCATCCTCCATGAGAGCCTTTGCCAGCTCGTCGGTACCGCCGTAGTACTGGTTCCAGAGTGCTTCCATCTCCGGGTACTCCTGGCAGTATGCAGCAAACATCACATTCCATGCTGCCTCAGACTCAGCCTTCTCCTCAGCTGCCTTCTTGTAGTGGTCATAAACCTCCTGCGGTACATAGAACGGCTCTTTGGATGGCCAGCCGAGGAAGTCTTTCATAGCCTCAATGTTTTCCTCACCTAACGGCTCTCCATGTGCACTTGCCTTGCCCTGTTTTGCCGGACAGCCATAGCCGATCTGGGTGTGAATGGTGATGAAGGACGGGCGGGTAGTATCTGCCTTTGCTTCCTCGATCGCCTTGCCGATCTCCTCTAAGTTATTGCCGTCTGCAACGTCCAGGGTCTGGAAGCCGAATGCAGCCATGCGTTCCTGAACATTCTCGGTAAATGCGATATCGGTGCTTCCCTCGATGGAAATACGGTTGGAATCGTATAATACGATCAGCTTGGAAAGGCCAAGGGTTCCTGCCAGGGAGAATGCCTCAGAGGAAATACCTTCCATCATACAGCCGTCGCCGCCCAGTACATAGGTGTAATGGTCAACAACCGGGTAATTTTCTTTGTTGAAGATTGCTGCCAGATGTGCTTCTGCTGCTGCCATGCCGACTGCCATACCCATACCTGCACCCAACGGGCCGGTCGTTGCCTCAACACCAACGGTGTGGCCATACTCCGGATGACCTGCGGTCTTGGAGCCTAACTGACGGAAATTCATCAGATCTTCTTTGGACAGATCACCATATCCGAATAAATGGAGCAGGGAATATAACAGCATGGAGCCATGACCGCCGGATAAGATGAAACGGTCGCGGTTTGCCCACTGCGGATCTGCCGGATTGTGGTTCATGTGGTTCATCCAGAGCTCATAAGCAGCCGGGGCACTGCCCAGCGGAAGACCCGGATGACCGGATTTTGCTTTCTGGATCGCATCTGCGGATAATACGCGGATCGCGTTCACAGACATGGTATCGATAGTGTTCATTGGTGAGACCTCCTGGTATTATATGATTTTGTATTGCATACCTCTTTTGCTGCCGGAGCCTGTACATAACTGAAACGCAGTTACAGCGGCGTAATGATCCAGCGGTCCGGCTAGCGCAGCTTCAGCTCACGCATCTGCTGGGGACCAGTCACCACAAGCGTGCCCGGGAACCGTCCCTTTCTGATCTTTGATACAGGGAAATCGAAGGCCGCATCAAGCTTCTCCGTTCCGCTCATATTATAAATCCTGCATGAATCTTCATTATACAGGATGATCAGATCTCCATCTAAATCTGCATTCGTATATTCAAAATTGAATTCCTTGCTGAGCACATGGGTGCCGTCTTTTTTATAAACCTCGAGCCTGCTTCCATACTCCCCGTTGGTGTTGCGGACAATGGCTGCCGCATACTCATCGGAATAGAAAACACTGTCGATCCGCTCATCGATTGCCCTCTGCTCCACTAACTCCGGAGATGCCAGATTCCGGGATGAGAAGAAGGTCAGGGCCTTTCCGGAGAAGGCGCAGGAATACGGGTCACCCATATACGTTACCCGCGGGACCATATCTCCCTGGAATTCATCGTCGAAGCCGCCTACCAGACGGTTCGGGACATTCTTTCCGATCTCTGAAAAATCATAAAATACAACGCGGTTTTTCAGTTCACTGCCCTGCAGGTACACGAAGGAGCACATAAGCTGGGTGCCATCCTCCGATAGTGCGATATCGAGCGGGTAGCCGTCACCCGACATATTCGTTTTTACCGTAATATCGAGAGATGTTCCATCCTTCTTAAAAAAGGTTATGTAGCTGGATGTGGAATCCTCGAGTACTGCTGCCGTTACGCCGGTACCGGATACTGCAACCTTACTGATCGGAAGCACCGTGACAGCCTGTCCCAGTGTACCATCGGTATTGCAGATATAAATACTGTTTCCCTGCTGGTCTGCAATGGCTGCGTAATCTCCCTTTATGGAAACGATGGGAGATTTCATTTCATAGCTTTCCGTCCACACCGTGCGTCCCCGGTTATCCATATAAGAGGCACCGTCCTTTGTATACTTTAAAACATTTGTTCCAAAGCTTTCATAACCAACAAGGCTTCCCTCGTTTAAATCCACCTGCCACGCTGTTTCATAGCTGGAATAGTGGTAATTGCGCTGGTAAAAGATCCACGCGGTTGCCCCTCCCGCAACGAGAAGCACAAGCAGGAGCACCAGTCCCCATCTGCGGCGCAGCACCCGGTTATGGGCCTTGCGCACCACCGTCTCACTGTCTTCCTGCGGATCAGCGTTCCATGCGGCCTGCTGCGGCCTGACAACCTGTCTGCGCAGCTTATCTTTCTTGCTTTCTCTGCTCATGGAGCTGAAATCACTCATCTCATTTGTCTCCTAATGCGTAACATATCTCATTCCAGTATACCTCATTTTGCAGGAAGATACAACTCCTGCCCAACTGAAATATGATTCTCATCTGCCAGTCCATTCCATGCACAGATCTGCGGGATCTGCGCCATACTGTGGTACTGCTCCATACAGATTCCATACAAGGTTTCGCCCTCTTGCACCACATGCTTTACTGCATCTGCCGGGATCTGTACGGAAGCTGCTGCCTGGGCAGCCACACCGGTCTTAGCCCCCTGAACCGGTGTCTGGCAGCCGCGCCAGCCTCCGCTTCTTTCGCGGCTGGGTCATCCGCATGGTTTCCTGATTCCTTCACCACCGGACCACGCTCCGTTTCCCCGGACAGCGCATCCGCTGAAGCCCCGGCGTTACCGCCGTGAAGTGTCCCTGCTTTTTCCTGGCTTTCTGCCCCCGCTCCGCCTGCCGGCGCACCAGCTTCTGTCTGGGTGTTTCCAGCTTTACCGCCCTCTGTCCCAGCCGGTACGGAACTTTCTGTGCCGCTTCCTTGCTCCGGGCTGATCACAATATCTGCAAGTGTCGGGTATACCTCACCCGGCACAGCTTCCACCTCTACCTCATCACTGCCATCTGCTCCCGCAAAGGACCGGAATGCCCCAGACTTTCCATCCGAAGGCATCACCGAAGCAATGACCGCCTCCATGTCCTTCATCTTCCGGTAGTTTCCGAACATCACAAGACCTCCGGCAAGGACAAGGACTGCCATAACACTGCACGCACCTCCTAAAAGTCCGATCGCAGACCGGGCCCTCGCCGCCCCCTGCCGGTTGTCCTCCATCCGCTCGCGGAAATCCTGGATCACCGTATCCCGCGTCCCGCTTTCTACCCGTCTTGCATCCTTCCGGGAAACCATATAATCCTGCATCATCTGGTTGCGCTCATAATAAATACTATAGCCGCGCAGCTTGTAAAAGCCATCCTCCGATGCCGTGTAGATGGCCTCATCCCCTTCCAGGCCCGAATTTAAATACATGAGCTGGTTTTTTCCGGCAAAATACTGCCCATGCTGCTTCCAGTAATCAAGTGGGCTAAGCGCGCAGCCCGGTGCCCCGCACAAAAACCACCCCTGCACACTGCGGTGCGGGAACATCTGCTCCATAACCTGATACGCCTTCTTCCAGGCTTCCTCGGTAAATTCTACCTTTTCCCCTTCCTTTGTTACCTGCTCCATCTCTATGGCACCGTCAATAAAAAGAAACGGGACACCGTCCTCTGTGCGGATCTCTCCCAGCAAAAGGCCGACCCGCAGATCCTGTCCGCCAGCCGGATACAGCCGTTTTAAATATGTATTGACATAATCCTCGATATAAAGCTTTACCACCTGGTCCCGCTCCCCGACCTGCCGGATATTCTTCGGCAGCTTCGGATACGGATTATAAAGTTCTCCCATGACCTCACCCCGCTACATGATATTTTATACTTTGATGCATCATATCACGGAGTCTGCGTATAATTTGTCAGTTCCGGTCACCACGTTCAAAAAACTCTTCGACAAAAGCTGCGCACATCCGGGCGCAGTGCCTGCCGGACACTGGCACAGATGTAATCGGCCATCCGCATCACCACGGAAAGGCGCACACTCTGCAGCATGAGCGGGTCATAGCTTCCGTATCCGCCCACGATCCCGGTAATAAAAATATCCCCCACCGCCTGCAGCTCCTTGCTCACCCCGAGTCCCGGGCGGAGCGCTCCTCTTCCCAGGGTAATGCAGCCCACGTGCTCTGTCTGTCCCACCGATGCATCCACTGCCACGATCACATACTCCGGGTAGCACCGGTGTACCATGAAAACTGCCTGCTCCAGGTTCATGGCGTGGACCGGGCAATCCAGTGTCCCCACCACCTGGACAAAGCAGTCCTCCAGCCCGGCGGCCTTCAGCTTGTGGCCGGTCAACGGACCAAGACTGTCACCGGTCGAGCGGTCTGTTCCAATACAAAAGAGCAGGACACCCTTCCGGTTCTCCCGCTGCATGATCTCACTGATCATCTGCCGGAGCATGCCGGCACAACGTCCGGTGTCCTCCTGCTCCTTCGAATCGAAATAGTATATGTCCTGCTCTCTGGTTTTCTTTTTCATGTTTTATCCCGCCTGCGCCGTTTTATTACTCCTATTATAGGCACATGGGACAACTTTTATGCGTCAGCGGCTTTTTTCCTCTTCCTGGTAAACGCTGATCGCTTCGCTAATATTAGTGGCCCGTCCCTGCTGGAGGATATTGCTCAGATCCTGCAGCTTGAACGGATCTAAAAATTCTCTTCCAAGATGGCTTCCATACTGGTCTGTCAGGGTCAGGCGGCGTGCCTTCACCTCTGCCGTGGTAAGCTGAAGCTGCTTTTTCACATCCGCATACTGGTGCTCCAGCTCCCCGATCTTTTCCCGGTGGCTATGCTCGATCTCATCCTGGAGAATGTTTTTTGTCACAGTCTCAAACGTATTCAAAGCCTCTTTTTTCTTCGCAGCCACCTCATTCAGTTCCTGGGTCAGCCGTGCGATCTCATCATCATATTTCTCCAGATTATAAAGCGACTCGTTGCGGTCCTTGCGGATCGTCCCGGTGATGACCTTGATCTTTTTATCGTTGGCACGCATCTGGTCGAGAATCTGGCGTCCCTCCCTTAAACACTCCGCATACTGAAGCTTGGTATGATTGCCGATCCACATATAAATGCCGCCCACCACCAAAATATCGGCCACATAAATAAGCGCCAGGTACCAGGTCTTATGCTCCGGCAATACTGCATAAACGCCAAACGGCAGCGCCAGGAAAAATAATGCGATAAAGATCAGAAGACCGAAAAACTCCTTCGCCCATCTTGGCATGTAAAGGCTGTAGTAAAGGCGGCTCCGGCACCAGGACGGCGCATGGTATTCCCGGAATTTTGCCTTCATGCGGCTGACCAGCTCCTTGTTGTACTCATGAAGCTCTGATGTCTCCTCCGCGATCCGCTCCTTAATTCCCTGGTTCTTCGCCTTTTCCCGCTTTGTCCGGGCCTTTTTAAGAAGGTCCTGAGCTTTGTTGATCTCTACGTCATAGCTGGAGCTTAAATCCTCTCTCCGCTTTTTTACTGTACTTCCAACGGCATCTGCCATCTGCTTTTTTTCTGCATCCAGGGATTTTTTCAGACGGGCTTCATCCTGCTTTAACTGCTCCTCCCGATCTGCGGCAAGTGACAGCTCCTCAACAGATTCCCTGGCTGCTGCCAGATAGTCCAGGCATTCCTCAATTGTCTGCGCCATAACAGTTTCCTCCTTCGAAAGCTTGTCTTTTGCAAAAGCTTTTCCCAATATATTATATACAGTTTACTACAATCGGATGGATTGGTCCAACTATTTCTGACCGGAATGTGAGCAGTAACGTGAAAGTGCCTTTACAGAAGGAGAAAAATCTTCTATACTCTTAGGATAGTGAGCGGGAATCTCCCGGTTATTCCATTACCTGTACCGTTTACTAAAAATGAACATAACTGCGAGGAAACGAAGCAGCTACAAACAAAAAGGAGCAAAATTTATGTTTCGTATGTGGGGAAAAATCTGGAAAGACAGCCACCTCATAACCGACACCGTGATCTGCCTGACCGATTACAGCATCTCCCGCACCAGCATGGTATTTCAGGCGCTGGATGATATCTGTTATGAATTTGATCTCGGGAAACCAATCTGGCTCTCTTCCAATATCAATGACTTTAAGCGCCATGCAAAAACACGGTTCACCAAAGACAGCTTCATTGAGCAGATCGATTTCGATTATCTGGAAATTGAAGTGATAGAAGAATAAAATGTTACCATAGGTGCCACGTACCAGTGAAACTGCTGTAATGCACCACAGAAAAAGGACGCATTTTCCTTGTAATATGGAAAATGCGTCCTTCTTTGTTGCAATTCATGCATGTGTGCCTGGCAACAAGATTTTGTCAATGCCACACATTTCAATTATTATACTATTTCATTCCGGGTGCTATGCCAGATACTGCTTTAAAATATCTCCGATCAATTCAATCTCCTCCGGCTTCAGATCCCGGATCCAGTTTTCATCACCGTTTCTGTTTTTCTCCCGGCTTGCAGCCATCTGTTCCAATCCCCGCTTAATAAAATCTGCATCCCGGATACTCTTTTCTCGGTCAGGCACCTCCTGCGCAGGATCTGCCTGCCCCGGTCCTGCCGCTCCGGACGAGACGGCTGCCACTCCCGGTGTTTTTCCGGATACCGTCATGCGGCCACTGTTTCTGCGTTTTTCCCTGCGCCCGGAAGAAGCTGTGGCAGCCGTCTGCACGGACTGTACCGCCTGTTCCTGATCCTCTTCCGGCTCCACCCGGCCCATTCTGCCAGCCCGGTCCACCAGACGGCTTACCTTGCGCAGTGCGCCCCGGTCACCCATGCCTTCTGTGCGTCCATTTTCCATAGAAAGGTTCCGTGCCATCTTCGGACCAATCACATTATCGATCTGGTCCTGCAGGCTGATCAGAAGCTGCTCTTTCAAATCTCCGGCAATGCCGCCATCAAACAGCATTGTAAGCATTGCCATCAATACCGCCCCGCCTCCATACATCACAACATAGTAGGTATCGAGCCGGTACCAGTAAGAAAAGAATGCACAGGCACCGCCAAAAAGCAGGCAGAGCCAGGTCAGCCGGATTCCAAGACTGGTCCAGTTTAAAAGCCGGATCCCCATTGCTTTAAAATCATATAGCTGATGCTCCAGCCAGGCCCCGCTGTCTACCAGTCCCTGGTTCACCCGGTATGTATTCTCCGCTCTCTGCCGGAGTTCCTTTAAGCTTTTGTTTTTTGTCATTGAAAGGTCTTTGCTTTCCTTCAGCAATCTTTTGTAAGCACGTCTGGTGATCATCCGTGTCAGGATTCCCAGTACACAGGCTGCCGTCAGCACATACAGCGCACGGCCACTTTCCAGTAATTGCAGCATAAAAACAGCTCCCCTTTCTTTTCCTTTTGCAGCTGCGGAAATTTCCAGGTGTGGATCCTCTCCACCTAAAAGTGCAGCTGCCCTGGTGTCTCAGACAGCTATCATTATAACTGCCCATGCACCGTTTGAAAAGTTCAGGGAGCTCAGAATCGTTCGTCAAATTCTGCTAAAAAACGCGTCGTAACTGTTCAGTACCTTCACAGTCACAACGTGTCTTAATATGCAAGGATCAGGGCGCGGGTCAGGTTCGTGCTGTGGATGATAGCCTTGCGCTCAAATTCCGGATAGTCCATAGATGCACTGTCATCTGCCTTATCGGAGATGGCGCGCACGATCAGAAACGGGATCTTGTTTAAGTATGCTGCCTGAGCGATGGCTGCGCCCTCCATCTCGGTGCAGGCACCATGAAAGGTCTCGCCAAGCCATTCCTTCTTGCTCTTGTCACAGATAAACTGGTCACCGGTTAATACTCTTCCTTCATAAACACTGATATCCGGGTTTACCTCCTCGCAGCACTTCTTTGCCAGACTGCGCAGGCGCTCATCTGCAACAAAGTTCAGGGTTCCAAGCTGCGGGATCTCGCCCAGCGGATAACCAAAATTAGTGGCATCTACATCGTGCTGGATCGCATCGGTAGAAACCACCAGATCGCCAATGTTGATCTCAGCCTTCAAAGAACCGGCAATACCAGTATTGACTACGCCATCCACGCCAAACCGGTCTGCCAGGATCTGCACACATAAAGCTGCGCTGACTTTACCGATTCCGGACTGGACTACCACCACCTCTTTTTCGCCGATGGTTCCCTTATAAAATTCCATGCCGGCTACGGTCACAACCTCCGGCTGCTTCATTTCCTGCTTTAACTGTTCTACCTCCGCCTTCATGGCACCAATGATTCCTAACATTTATAAATTCCTCTGCTTTCATTTAACTTTTACGGCTGTTTTTTATCTCTGGCAACCGCTCTGCTGTTGCTGTCCATGAACCCGGCAAACCTTGTCATTACAGTTCCCGCATGTGTGGCAGCAATGTTTCTGCTATTAGTCTAGCAAACCTTCTCCCGAAAGGCAATCGTAAAACGATTCAGGGTTGACATTTTTGGCACGGCAGTTACTATAGTAGTACAGCTATGTACCCGCGCGTAACTGTGAGAGTGACAGACTGTTACGATTACACAGACTTTTATCCAACCGGAGGTATTTCTATATGAAGAAGATCGTTCTGACCGGCGGCGGTACTGCCGGACACGTTACACCAAACCTGGCCCTGCTTCCATCTTTACAAGAGCGCGGCTACGAGGTCCACTACATCGGTTCCTACAACGGCATCGAAAAAAAGCTTATTGAGGGAGCTGGTATTCCTTACGATGGCATTTCATCCGGCAAGCTGCGCCGTTACTTTGACTTAAAAAACTTTTCTGACCCGTTCCGCGTCATCAAAGGCTATGCGGAGGCCCGCGCACTCTTAAAGAAATACCGCCCGGATGTGGTCTTCTCCAAAGGCGGCTTTGTAGCTGTTCCAGTCGTTCTGGCTGCCAAGCACTATAAGATCCCGACCATCATCCACGAGTCCGATATGACTCCGGGACTGGCCAACAAGATCTGTATCCCGTCCGCGGCCAAGGTTTGCTGCAATTTCCCGGAAACCCTGCAGTACCTTCCGGCTGACAAAGCAGTCCTCACCGGTTCTCCGATCCGCCGGGAATTACTTCAGGGAGACCGCCTGACCGGCTTAAACTTCACAGGACTTTCAGCAGCCAAACCGATCATTATGGTCATCGGCGGAAGTCTTGGCGCTGTTGCCATCAACAACGCTGTGCGTGAACTGCTTCCAAAGCTTCTGCAGAAATACCAGGTAATACATATCTGCGGAAAAGGCCATCTGGATGAAAGCCTCATCGGCCGCCCGGGTTATGTCCAGTATGAATATGTAGATGCTCCGCTGCGCCATCTGTTTGCCGCCGCGGATATCGTCCTCTCCCGCGCAGGCGCCAACTCGATCTGCGAGATTCTGGCCCTCAGAAAACCGAACGTATTAATTCCGCTTTCTGCCGCAGCCAGCCGCGGAGACCAGATCTTAAATGCCCGCTCCTTTGAAAAACAGGGCTTCTCCACTGTTCTGGAAGAAGAAAATGTCACCGGCGATACCCTGTATGATGCCATTGAGTCCACCTATGAGAATCGCAGAAAATTTGTAGACGCGATGGAAAAGAGCGAGCTGTCCGATGCTGTAAACATTGTCATGGGACTGATTGCTTCTTATGCGGAATAGCAATTTAAGCATATAACAAGGGTCGTCTGAGTTGCCAAAAGGCAACTCAGGCGACCCTGTTGAAGTTTTACATTGCTATTTTTTACAGCCCTGCCTTTAAAGCTCCTGCAGTCTGCGCCAGTTCTTCCTGCTCCGGCTTACCCGGCTTCCAGTTTACCATATCCGGGCCACCCTCGTAGCGCGGAATGACATGAACATGCAGATGGAAGACCGTCTGACCTGCACTGGTTCCATTATTCTGGACAACATTGAATCCACTGGCACCAAGCTGGCTCTTCATTGCTTTTCCGAGCTTTGCAGCAAGCGGCAGGATTTTTGCCATAACTGCCTCATCTGCCTCGCAGATGTCTTTATAATGATTCTTCGGCAGGATCAGGGTATGTCCCTTGGATGCCGGACCTAAATCCAGGATCGCACGGAAGTCATCGTCCTCATATACAGTAGCAGACGGGATTTCGCCGTTTGCGATCTTGCAGAAAATACAATTATCATCTCTCATGTTCATTTCCTCCATATGTTATTAGTAGTGCAAGCACGGCCGTTGCGCTCTGCCTGTTTTCGGCACTGCTCATTGCTATCACACATTATACATCCCAGATGGCGGCTCGGCAAGGGCGTTTGGGTTTACGGTAGAAAAGTGCTGCCAGAATCATGCCGATGACCAGACCGCCTACATGAGCTGCGTTGTCAACTCCGGTACTGGTAAAGCCAAGGTAGAGGGAAAATGCTGCCATGACCAGCAGCTGGCGGCTGTTTAAATCCTCCAGGCGTCCTTTGTTTACGGCTACCACATAGATCAGTCCGCCCACTACCCCAAAGATGGCGCCGGAAGCCCCGGCGCTCACGGCCCAGTCTCCCACGGGAATCTCACAAAGCATGGAAATCACATTCGCCCCGACTCCGCAGATCAGATAAAACAGCAGATACTTCACCTTTCCAAGCGCACGCTCTAAATTATCCCCAAGCACAAATAAAACCAGCATGTTATTCACAATGTGGTCAATTCCAAAGTGCATAAACATGGAGGTCAGCAGGCGGTAGTATTCATGGCCCTCTAAAACAAACGGACCATACATGGCTCCATGCTGCAGCATGAAATACCCATCCTCGCTGGAACCTGCAAGCTCCAGATATAAAAAATAAAGAATATTAAGCACGATCAATGTGCCATTGACCCAGGCACGCGGGCGGCGGGTCGGTACATAATAAGGATTCTGATATTGGTTCATAAAAATTCTGTTCTCGCTTTCAGCAACCGTTTCCCGGTCTTTTCTTATCTTAACGTATCCACTCTCAAAAATCCATATACAAAAAGCGTTGATTGTACATATGACACATACTATAATTTTCTAGGATATTCTATCGTTTACAAGGAGGAAATTTTCCCATGTCTATCATTACCAATGTACGCACCATCCGCCTGGAGCAGTTTCCAAACAGCATCTGGGTTGAGATTGAAACTGATGAAAACCTTATCGGACTGGGCGAAGCCTGGCGAGGTACCGCTGCGATCGAAACCATCATCCATCACGATATCTGCCCGTGGCTGATCGGACAGGATTCCAGAAATATCGAACTTATTTCCAGAACCCTGCTGACCCCTTATGTGGGCTTTCACAGTGCCAGCGCAGAAGTCCGCGCTGCCAGTGCGATCGATATCGCACTCTGGGATCTGGCCGGAAAACGCCACGGCATTCCGGTTTATGAGGCACTGGGAGGCGCTTCCCGCTCTTCTATCCAGGTTTACAACACCTGCTCCGGTTATTCCTTCAATGCCAGCAGCAGTGCCTATAACTCCGGAAGCAGCCGCCGCATGATCACTGACAATGATGAAATGCGTGGACCTTATGATGACCAGGTCGCATTCAACCGTGACGCCGGTGCCCTGGCAAAAAGCCTGTTAAGCGAGGGCTATAAAATCATGAAGATCTGGCCGTTTGATCCATTTGCAGCCAAGACCCAGGGAAACTGGATCTCTGCCACAGATCTGGAAACTGGCCTGAAACCATTCCAGCAGATCCGCGATGCAGTCGGCAACCAGATTGAAGTCATGTGTGAGATGCACAGTCTCTGGAGTGCACCTGCTGCCCTCCGCATCTGTAAAGCACTGGAACCTTACGACATTTTCTGGGCAGAGGACCCGCTCTGCAAAATGGATGATATCCAGCAGATCAAAGAACTCCGCCATAAGACCAGAACACCGATCTGCGGCAGTGAAACGCTCGCCGGAGCCGTCACCTTCCGCCAAATGTTCGCAGCAGGTGCATTTGATTACGCCATGCTGGATCTTGGCTGGTGCGGTGGCCTTACAGAAGGCCGCAAGATTGCTGCCCTTGCAGAAAGCTATAATATTCCGATCGCACCGCACGACTGCACCGGTCCGGTCCTTCTGTGGGCTGGCCTTCACCTGGGCTTAAACTCCCCGGCCGGGCTGTTCCAGGAGGTTGTGCGTGCAAACCTTGCGACCTGGTACCAGGATATTGTGGAAGCACTTCCGGTCATTGAAGATGGTCATACCAAGCTTCCAACCGCACCAGGCATCGGAGCCGTACTCCGTCCTGAAGTAAAGAAACGGGCAGATGCGATCATCCGGGAGACTGGGGCTAGTCATTCATAAGACAAAAATAAATCTCCCTACTCAAACCGGTACCTTACCCCCGCAATGTTTACCTCCACTCCATCCCAGATTTCCATGGTCTCATTATTTTCCAGCATATGACCGCCCACGCTGGTCCCATTTGTGGAATTTAAATCCTGTACATAATAGCGGTCATCTTTCCGGTCAATCCTAAGGTGAAGCCGGCTGACCGTTTCCCGGGCCAGGACATAGTCTACCAGATTTTCCTGTTTTCCAATGATAAACGGGTAATATGCGATGGCAATATCCTCTGTGCCTGCATCCAATGTCACAAGCCTTCGGATGCGGGCACTGCTTTCGGAAGCTTCCCCATTCAAAAGAACGGTGTCACTGCTCTGCATAGGCCGTTCAAATGACTGCACTGCTGTTTCCTGTTTTCCCGCCTGATTTCTTTGCGTGACCGCCCCGTATTCCTGAAAATCTTCCGGCGATTCCGGAGAATCGTTTTCTGCAAACATCATCTCCCAAGCATCTGGAGCGCCCGCTCATACTCCCGCTGTTTCTCCTCCTGCCGTTTTTTTCTGCGCTCTTTCCACCTTCCAAAAAAGCCACCCTGTTCCGGTTCTGAATCTGTCTGGATCTTGCTGGTGCGCACCGTTCCCAGCTGCCATTCTGCCGGCTGGTTTCCGTTTGGCATCGATTTCCAGTCAGCTTCCCCAGTCTGGTACTGATCCTGCTCCTGCCACTTCCACTCAGAGCTTTCATTCGCGACAACAGCTCTGTCTGTGGCAGCAGCTCCGTCTGTTTGTGTTATTTCATCAGTCCCCATTCTTTCATTTCGTCCATATCCTGTTCGAAACTCACTTGAATCGCTCCTGTGTTCCGACCCGCTCACACTGTATTTCTGCTGCGCAAGCCGTAAAATATCTCCCATTCCATAATTTTCTTTTCTGGTTTCCTGGTAGAGTCCATACGCCAGCACCACGGATTCCTTATCACGGTGGTCTACTTTTCCAAGAAGGTACTCCAAAAGCTTACTATAGTCCTCCGGGAAATCGCACTCTCTTCCAGGAACCAGGCACAACCAGACCTTTAGGTTTTCCGGATCTACATACAGATATTCCGGATCCAGCAATACACTTTTCTCACTGAGCAGGTACTGCTCCATATGATCCAGGGCACGTGCGATTCCAAATACCAGGGCGCGGATCTGCGGTGCCTGCACAGACTGCCCCTCCAGCATTCGGATCAATGGCTGTCTGGATGTGATCTCATAAAAGAAACGGATTTTTTCATCCTTCTGTCTTACCTGAAAATGCAGGATTCCGTCAATCTGGTTCTGCTCCAGCATTTTCTGCTCAAATGGAATCATTTCCGGAATCTCCGACAGTTCCGGGTCTACGATCAGGTAATTTCGCTTCATTTCTCTCTGATAACTGGTCTTCATGTTCTATCCTCCACCAGACTCCACATCCTAAGCAAATTTTCCGGCCGGAATACAGGTGCCGAAATCTCTAAGCTCCAATTTCTTCCGCCTGCCTGCCTCTGAATGCGCTCCTCCCGGTCATGCCCGATCTGATGACGTTCCCGCTCCACAGTTTCATGCAGCCTGAAATTTCCTGCTGTCCTGGCACTCCAGCTCATTGCCTGTCCCATCAGGACCATAAATGTGACCAGCACTGCCGCTATAACGCCTGCGGCCTCTACCGTCATACTGGCCCGCAATCCTTTTTTCTGACGTCTTTCTCCCGTGTATATCACTCGCTCTTGCCTATCCCCTTCCTGACAGCCACCTGTCTTTATGCGAGGTGCACTCTGCATTCCCTTCTAATAGCTCCATAACATGCTCAATCACTGCTTTGCATTCCACGAAATATTTCGGATGTCTTAGGAAATAATTTCCTATAAAACCAAAATTCCCATCTGTACCAGCCGGCTTACCACAATCCCAATTCCAGGTACCACTGCAAAAGGCAAAAACGGAAGCTCTGTCTTTCCAATCCCCATTTTTCTCTTCTGATTGTTGTTTCGGTTCTGGCAGCGGTTCACACAGTGAAACACATAATAGCCCAATCCAAATAACCCGCTGCTAAACACTGCCCCGCACAAAAGGAGCAGATTATCTGCCAGCCCCAGGAGCAGACCGCTTACCAGAAAAAAGCAGCCGTCCCCTGTTCCGATTCCCTGGCTCAGCCAGGAAAATACCAGCAGGGCCACACCTGGCAGAAGGCCAGACAGATAAGGCAGACAGACCTCCCACACGCTCCCAGTGCCTGAACCATCTCCATATAAAGCAGCTCCTCCTGCCATGATCATTGGACGCACCACTGACTCCTCCCCGGTATACAATGCCATAAAAACGGTCAGTACCTGAAACACCACTGCTGCCATTCCGGCCAAACATAATACCCATATCCTGATCTGTTTTGCTTTTAAGTCCTGCCAGGCCGCTGTCATCAGAAAAATTATAAAGATGCCCATGCGGGCCAGAACCAGAGTCATCGTCATTTTTGTCATCCTCCACCGCAATAAGAGCAGGCCCCCAGATGCTTTACCTCTTTTAATTTTACGGCCCGCACATAAGCCATGATCGCATTACAGTCCTGCATCGTATGGTAGCGTCCCCCGCTTGGCATAATGTAAACGGTGCTTCCCTTTCCTGCGTTTTTTGCACAGGAGGCGCATGGATAATATTTGCTGCCGTCTGTGTTCCGCTTACCGGATACACTTTCCCAGGCTACCGCAGTCAGCTTGTTTGACAGGTAATGGCAGCTCCGGTCCGGATGATAGCGCGTGCTGTTCTTCCCGACATATACAATCTGCTCATCCTCATCACCGGCATTCGCATCTGCCCCATAACGCCCTTCTCTTCCGATCCAGCACCGTCTCCGGCTTCGCACCGTGCGATGAAGGGAGGAAAGTCCGAGTACCGGAAACGGAAAGGAAATATCATATTCCATAACCAGATCCAGCGTCTCCCCATCCTCACGGATAGAAGATCCCAGCATACTGACGTGGGATACCCGCGCCGTGTCACAGTAATCCATTGTTTTTCCGTAGGCATAAATGGGAGCTGCTACGACCGCTGCATTCTGGCAAAATGCCAGGGCTGCTTCCCCTGCCCCTAGAATGCTGCCTAAGTTTCCCCGCTCGACACTGTCCAGGAGATACGCATACTGGCTCAGTTCCTCTCCCACAGCTTCCAGGCCTGCCTGCATTTTCCGCTCTGTCATCATGATCCTGGCCGGAAGCATCAGACAGACTGAAGCAAAGATCAGGAGTGGCAGCACCAGGGATGCTTCCAGTGTCAGGGACGCGTTTAGGGAGGTGAAAGGGAATGCCCTGCTGGACTCATATTTCCTGCCGCATTTTGGGGCTGAGAACCATTTGTCTTTCTGAAAGGGGCTTCGTACTTGGAGAGGTACATTTGTTTTATTTTTCTGATTCGCCCGTTGTTTTCCACGGCTGACCAGATCTTTCATCCAGCAGAGCATTCCTTTTCACCTCCTTTTTAATAGCGCCGTTCTACTTTCACGGTCAGATTCATTCCCGTTTCCCGGTTTCCTGTCATGTTTTCCACAAATGCCGGAGAAAAGAACAGGTATTTTCCACAAACATTCCCGGACATGTGCACCTGATACACTCCGTTTCGCATGCGGAATCCGCTTTTTCCCTGTCCCAGATTCAGCTGGATCACATCCATGATCCGGTATTCCTGCCGGACTGCCGGTTCCACAAATAGCAGGATCTTCAGCCAGGAAAGATACGAAAGTCCGCGTTCCCCGCCTCCCGCTTCCAGTGTTCCATCCCGTCCTAAAACCAGCAGGTTTTCCACATCTAACGTCCAGTCCTCTGATGTTTTCAACAAAACCACCTTTTTCCCGGCCAGAAGTCCTTTTACGTCCATAAGTGCTTCCCCTAAAGCCCAGACTGACATAACAAAAAAGGTTGTCACCAGAATCAGCGGTGTGATGGAACCGGCACCTGTGATCACGGCTGCCAGCGCCCTGGCCTGTTCCCGCTTCCCGCTGTCAGAAAGAATATGGATCAGATTCAGGCCGGACCGGACTGCTAAAAGCCGGTGCACCGCATCGCTTAAATTTTCCCGGTCACTTGCGTTTCCAAACAGGAGGTATTCTATCTCGTAATCCAGAACCTGCGCCTGTGTTTCCAGCTGTATTTCCGGCTTTGTGCCGTCCCCCGTTGTTTCGCCTGGATCTGTCCCGGTCTTTGACAGACCTTTCCGTTTCTCCCTTTCTCCGAAATATTCTTCTGCTCTGCTCCCGAACAAAACTGTGAGAAAAACATCCCGCAGTATTCATTCACCAGAACATGATCCACCATGCTGCCGCTCCCGGCACCCTCCTCATAGCTTTCTGTATGGGAAGGAAGCTCTGCTGTGCTGGCGAGCTTTTCCGATATCTGGTGTCCATCTGGTACCAGAAGGCCCAGCATTCCCTCCTGGTAAAGCTGTTCCACCTGCTTTAACCAGCCTTCTTTTTCTTTATCCTGAATGCCATGCGCAAACGATAAGACCGGGATTACGATACCCTCCAGTCCATTGCGCACCGGTCTCCACAGGCTCTCATAATCTGGCTCGCCGCCATCTCCGTCTTCATCGTCATCATCCTCCCATTCCTCAATCTCCCGTTCCACTTCATAGGAGAGCTCGATCAATGCTTCCAGACGCTGGATCTGCTCAGCACTGCTTAGGTCCAGATCCCGGATTTCCTGACGCCGTTTTCCATCTTCCGCTATGTATGCCTCGTATTCCTGGATTTCCTCCTCCAGGGCCGCTGCTGTCCCGGCACTTAAACGGTCCGCACGTGCATTCTGCTCCTGCCGGTCTGATGCCAGGACAGTGGCCAGCTTGTCTGCTTCTTTTTCATATTGCCGGACCAGTCCCGGAATCTTTCTTAATTCCCCGATCATCCGCTCTGCCTCCCGGCGAAATCCTGCACCGTCATAAGACGAGAGACTGTTTAAGCCCTGTTCACGGAATGTCCGCTGCCGGTCCAGATTTCCGCTGATATCTTCCAGAACCCGCTCCAGCTTCCACACATCCCGGGTCCTGAGGCGGTAGCTCTGTGCCATCTCAGTCACCGCCTCTGCCTCCCGCTCATAGTCCCAGAGCTCCGGCACGGCATCGCCTCAAAATCCAGCTTCCATACTCCGTATTTCATGTAATCCAGGATTTCTTTCTCCAGATATGCACCATGACCGTCCGTGGCCCGCACAATTTCCTCCGCAGCCGTCTGCTCCAATGCCATAGGATACCAGTTTTTTGTTTCCAGATAAGGCAGCAGAAATCCTGCGAAATCCTGCTCAATCTCTTCCGGGCCTTCATATTCCGCAAACAACAAGCGATACCGGTCCCACAGTTCCCGATGATACTGGCTGAATACAGAATCCATGGCAGAGGATGCTGCCATCTGCAAGTACCATCTTGCCCCGGCCGTCCGCGCCGACTCCATCAGCACACACAAAAATGCAAAAAGGATCATTAGGATCATGCTGATAAACACTGTGATCTGTCCGCTTAATCCCTGTTTTTTTCCATACTGCCTCATCCCGCATCACATCCTGACCATGTATTCCTAATACACTTCCTTTGACTGGCTCTCGATCTCCTTAAAAATGTTTTCCAGCAGCTTGGTGATCTGGGCCTTGAAAATGATGACCAATCCAATGAGCACGACAAGGAGCAAAACAATCTCGATTGTGCCAACGCCTTCTTCCTGTTTCCAGAACGCGTTCCACTCCTGCAGCAGCTTATGTTCCTTCCAATTCTTCTTATTCATATGTTTCCCCCATTTCTTTTGTTATTTCGTAACTATCCAATATGTTTGCGCATTTACTTCACCCCATTGTCATCATGGCAGGCACCATGATAAAGATCATCACTACAAACAGCAGGAGCAGAAGCGGAGCCAGAAGCTTAGTCCCCGCTTCTTCCCCCAGTCTTCTCGCCAGATTTTTCCGCAGTTCAAATGCATCCACCACCTCTCTGTGCAAAAGCTCCCTCAGGTTTTTTGTTCCGGTCTTCCGGTTCTGTTCCAGGATGCTGCTCAGCTTTAAATATGGCTGAAGGCGGCACCGCCTTCCAAAATCCCGGTATGCGGCTCCCTCTGCCGTTCCATTTTCCATCTGGTAATAGGTCTGGCGCATTTCTTCGTAAGCAGGCCGTACCTTTTTCCCAGATACGTTTTCATAATCATGGACCATGCGGCCCCAGGCATTGCGCACTGTCATTCCGGCGCCTACCAGCACCTGCAGCTTTGACACCACCTCCGGATAATCCAGCAAAAGCTGCTGCTCCCGTTTTTTCTCCAGCTTCTGCTGGCCCGATTTTTCCTGCAACAGAAGAAGCATCGCCATCAGCACACCCAATAATGGAATCACAGCATAACTGTTTTTTTCTGCGCTTCGGTAAGACAACGCTTTCCCCTGATATTCCATTGGAAGCTGCAGCGATGATGACTGCTTTTGCTGTTCATCCAGACGGTTTACCTCTTTCGAAAAATGCTTTCTCAGCAGTTCCTCCTCCGTCAGTTTCTTAGGCACCAGCGTTACCGGCAGTTCAAAATCTGCCCGGTACTCGCCTGCTGAAAGCTCTGCCTGAAGCACCACCTCCTGTTTCTTTTCAATCTCAGAAGACAAAAGCTCCGGCTCTGAAGAATGCCAGCGCACCCGCACACCATACTCATCCAGATAAGAGGGAAGCTTCAGATTTTCCGACACTGCCTGAAGACTCTCGTTCTTTCCGCGGATTTCTTCCTCCAGACTGTCCATGATCTCAAAAAACACCGCATCCGCTTCTTCTCTTGTGTAGACCCTTGGACTGACCTTTACCGTCACCGTCTGCTCTTCAGTTCCAAGGCCGCTTACTACCAGCTGTTCTTCTTTTAGTGAGCCACCATATCCTTCCCTTTCCAGCTGCCCCTGTGACAAGCCATTTTCCTGATCCGGTGCCAGATAAGTCAGATACCCCCAAAGGAGCAGGCTGACTGCAACACAGACGCCCGGGCGCAGGAAGCTGCTTTTTGCAATCCTGCTTCGCCACATTCTGATCTGTTCTATCCACCTTCGATTGTTTTTGCCCGCTTCTGTTTTGCTTTGTCCAGTTCTTTGCGGCTCTGTTTTGCCATAACGTATTCCGTTTTGCAGCGGTCTTCTCTGGGCACTCCTGCCCTGCATTGATTTATATTTGTTTCTTTCGTTTTGTCCTCCACCGCCTGCTCTCATACTACACCTCAATGTCGAGAATCCGCTCTGACAGCCAGAAGGCAGTCAGATATAATCCCATACACAATGTCATAAGGCACCGTCCCATTCCGGTCCGGTACATCTGGTCAAAGAAGCCCGGCGAGGTTCCTTCCACATAGAAAACGATGAAAAAAGGAATCAGGTTCATGATCTTCTGCTCAAACTGTCTCGACGCTGTCAGCGTCATGATCTCTTCTTTTACCTGCATCTTATCCCGGATTACTTCCGCCGTGTGGCGCATGATGCTTCCCAGATCACCTCCTGTCCGCTTTCCGATTCCCAGCACCTCTGCCAGATTCTGCACATCCTCCAGCCCGCTCCGGGCGGCAAACTCCAAAAGCACCTGCTCCACATTCCGGTTGGTCCGGATCTGCTGCACCATTCCGGAAAACTCCTGAACGATCAGTCCTTTTTCCCCATACAAAAGCCGCAACTCCTCCAGACTCACTGCCATGGCATTTTCCATGGCGTAGCCTGCACTAAGCGATGCTGCCAGGATCACCATAGCTTCCTTAAACTGCTGTGCTAAAAGGAGCTTGCGTTTTTTTAAACGCTGTCTTCGCTCCCTCCAGAAAAGAAGAAAAACACTGACCGGCAGCAACAGCAGAAATACCTGCATGCTGCGGTAAAACACATAAGCAAATAAGCCGCTCACTGCCGCACTTTTTCCAAGCACCCATGCAAACTCCTTTGCTGACAGGTGATACTGGTTATAATCCAGTCCCTGCTGTTTCCCAGCCTGCTGCCTGCAGTTTTTCCCGGTTTTTAAGGTTCCCGACCCGGACCAGCGTGCCCGAAACCCTTCCTTTTCCGCTCCGTTGCAAAGCTCTGCTCTTACCGCACTTTTCTGGCTCTCCCCGCTCCTTTTCCTCATCTGCATCCCTTCTTTCCATAAAACGGTAAAGCGGGTTTAGCTGGATCTCCCCATCCGAAAAGCCTGTCACCTCCATAATCTCCAGCACCCTCCTGCTCCGGTCCCGGAGTCTCCCAAGGTGAACCAGAATATCTATCGCCGAGGCGATCTGCCCCCTTACCGCAGGTAGCGGCAGGTCTGCAGCCATCAGCGTCATGGTTTCAAGCCGGGAAAGCATATCCCGCGCACTATTCCCATGTCCTGTGGAAAGGCCAAAATGTCCGGTGTTGAGCGCCTGCAGCATGTCCAGGCATTCTTTTCCACGGACCTCCCCAACGATCAGGTAATTGGGGCGCATTCGCAAGGATGCCCGGATCAGATCACTGATCTCGACTGCACCTTCGCCCTCTGCATTCGCTCCCCGGGTCTCCAGGCGCACCAGATTTGGTACCTGGGTGATCTGCAGCTCTGCAGAGTCCTCAATCGTAATGACCCGCTCTGTCTCGGGAATATAAGATGATAACGCATTCAAAAATGTGGTCTTTCCGGATCCGGTTCCGCCACTGATGAAGATGTTATACCCGGACCGCACCAGCATCCCCAAAAATTCTGCCGCCTCTTCCGTTAAAGAGCCATAGTGGATCAGACGCTCAATGGTGATCGGTTCCGGGAATTTCCGGATCGTCACCACCGGTCCCTCCAGGGCAATGGGTGGAAGTACGATGTGTACACGGGAACCATCTTCTACCAGCCTTGCATCCGCGATCGGCCTGCTTACATTCACCACCCGGTTGATCTTGCTGACAATCTGCTGGATCATATCCTCAAGCTGCTCCACGCTCTCAAAGCTGTGCTCCCAACGTTCCAGCCTTCCTCCCCGCTCAACAAAAATATGGTCTTTTCCATTGACCATGATCTCTGTCACTTCCGGGTCATCGACCAGCTCCTGCAAAATATCAAGCCGCCGGAAGCTGTCAAACAGCCGGTTTTTCAGCTCAATGCGCTCTCCCAAAGGCAGGTAGCGGTGTTCTGCCTGACCTGCGATTGCCTGGTCGATGCAATCGTACAATTCCTCATCCCCGATCTGATCCAGACCAGACAGTCCTTCCCGCACCTCCATGCGAAGAAGGTCCAGAAGATTTTTCTCCTGTTCTCGCGGGTCACTTCCCGCTGCCGCATGGTCCGCTCCCACATTTGTCCAAGCCACATCTATCACCTCCCCACAAAATTGTTATCCTTCACATGTATATGCCCGGCAACGGGGTTTTGGTTTTTCCTCCTTATCTTAATTCCCGCACAAAGTCTCCCAGCTCTCCCCACAAAAGCTGCTCCAGGTAATTTTCCCGGACAAGAGCCTGCCCTGGTCCCGGGAGCTTTAAAAACCGCAGCTTTTCCCAAATCACACTGCGCCCGGACCGTTTTAAGTATTCCTTCCACTCCTCCAGCTTTGCAGCTGATACGACATCCTCCTTTACCGGGACATATACCAGGTCACAGACTGACAAAAGTTCCTCTGCCCCGCCGCAAAACATTCCTATATCCAGAAGCAAGGTTTCATAAGCACCGTCTGCTGCGATCCGCCGGATCAGCCCGGTAAATACTTCCTGGCTGATCCCGTTTTTATCCTCCGCATTGGTAAGCGGCGGAATATAATCCAGCCCACCCCAGTTGTAAGTCACGCTGCCCAGACGCACTGGACTGTATTCCCGCTGGATGTAATAATACAGCAGGTCTGAGAGTCCGCTGGTATACACCGTTGCTGTCAGGGCAGACAATGCGGAAAATTCCTCCAGCGTAAGATACAAGACCTTTTCATCCCGCGCCAGCACCTGTCCAAGTGTCAGTGCAAAGCTTGTTTTCCCGCAGCGGCCAATTGGGGAATACACACCAACGATCTGGCTTCTTCTGCCTGTTACCGTCATAAGCGGCAGAATTTCCTGTGGCTGGTACCAGGACATCACTTCCCGCAGAAGGCTGTCCGAAGCCTGGTATTTATACACCACGGCTTCTCCTTCTTTTGCCAGTCCGGTCTCACTAAGGCGCACAATCTGCGCCGCCCGGATCCCGATCAGCTCTTCTTGCGTGACGGAGTCCCCCACCAGGAGGATCGCAATCTCCTCCCGCTCCGAAAATTCCCGCAGCTTCTCCAGACTGGTAAATGCCACCACCCGAAACGGTACCTGTTCCCTCTGGTTTGCAAATTCTGCAAACCGGTCCGCATACCTGGAGTCCACGTCATAAACCGCCATAATCTTTTTTATTTCACTCATCCTCCTTATTCTGTAACCTCTTGGCCTGATCCCTGCCACATGCCCACGCCAATGTGCAGTTTCCACAGCAGCCTTTTTCATTACACAGGCGGCTTTCTTTCAAAACTCCTTTCTTTCACAGGCTTCCATTATCTACAAGAAAGAATGTGCCTTGGCACATTCTCGCGCCGAGGCGCGGTTGCTTTGGCAACCATCCACCTTTGCGCCGAGTGCGCATCCAAGCGGAGCGCTTTTTGTTTCATAGGACGCAATTTCCTATGAAATAAAATAAACAACAGCCTCATATCCCCACACGCCTGCAGCCAGGCAAACTGCGAACGGAATATGGTGCGGCGCATCGGCCTGCCCTAACGTGTCATAGGGACGGATCTCGCCGCTCACCCATGTGCTTACCACATAATTTCGCAGATAGCAAAAACGCTCTGCCGCCAGGCCATGTCTCCTCATTTTCCATAAGCTCCAGACTGCACCGGTGAAAAAGCCCAGTGCCACTGCATAGAAGCCTGCCTTTATTCCCAGATATCCGCCGATCACTGCCATCAGCTTTCCATCCCCCGCTCCCATGAACCGGAACCGGAACAATGCCATGCCAAACACCAGAAACAATGTGGCACCGGAAAAGAAACCAATTCCCCGCTGCAATACACCCGCAAACGCAAGCAGCATGAGCCAGATATTTTGCACCTTCCCATATTTCCAGTCCGTCCATGCACACAGTGTCACTCCTGCGCACAAAACCAGATTGTCTGCCCCGTATGCAATAAAAGACCACCCCCTTCTTTCCATTCACAACTGGTAAATACCTAAGTGAATATTCTGCCGAAATGGCTGATGTCTGAAAATCATGCATCTTCAGAACCTTATGAATCCCAGTAACTGCTTCGCACCTGCATATTTCGTGGCCGCATGCTTCATGGCCGCGTATTTCGTTGGCGCATGCTTCATGGCCGCATGCTTTATAGCCACATGTTTCATGGCTGCACAGTTACAAGTGAATGCTGCATCAGAACGATGCTGCGATCGTGCCCCTATCATACCCGATGTTAAGAGAAACCGTCAACGAAGACCAACTGCATAATTCGACAAAATTTGCGCAACCAAACAACAAATAGACAGTTTCCCTTCCAAATGCTATACTGTCTGTAACTGCTGCTATGTTACTGTTCACGCGTTGTGCAAACAGCAGCCTTACTTCTTCTGTCTGTCCGCACCCGCAGGCAGACCCCAAATCAAAAAAACAGATCAACCAAAAGGAGTATGAACATGAACGAATTATACGAAGCAATCGAAGCAAAGATCAAAGAGTCCGGCTACCCAAGGGAAATTTCCGGTGAAGCTGTTTACAACGATATCTGCGACCAGATCGAGGGCAAGGAAAATGGAGATTATGTACTGCTCTCCAAATTTGAGGAGGATGTCGTATTTGAATACCACATCACCATCTCGGATGAGGAGTTTAATCTTGGCGTTCTCACCATGCGCACCCCGGAAGGTGTATTTGAGACAGATTTCGACAAATAAATCTTCCTCTGTTCGCTGCACTTCCACACGATCACACCGCCGCCGGCCTCAAAGGCCTGGCGGCTTTTTTGTTTTCATAACAATCCCGTACCTTCACAGTCACGGACCGTTTTTCCAGCCCAAGCGCCCCGTATCATGTAACATTTTGACGAAAAACATCCTTTTTCTCCCACCTGCTTTGGTTGACATGAACAATCATTCGTGATAGAATGAGCTTAGTTCAATTTTTTAAACCAAAGGAGGTTTTTATGGCGGACTCCAAAGAACTACAGGAACTGTTTCACAGCTGCATGCCGCTGTTTATCGCCCTCGGAGATGAGGTCCGCTTAAACATCATCGAAGCATTGTGTATCGCCTCCCAGAACGGCCATGCGGAAGGGCTGAACGTAAACGAGATCACCCGGCAGACAAACCTGTCCAGACCGGCTATCTCCCATCATTTAAAGATCATGAAAAGCTGCGGACTGGTGGAAGTCACCCAGTCCGGTACTTCTAATTACTACCGTCTCACCTTTATGGACTGCACAAGGCAGCTTATGAAACTGGGTTATCTGGTTGAAGAGATTTTCAGCCAGGAATAAGTGTTATTTCTTACGCATAATTTTTCCATACATTCCAGATACTACACTCTAAAAGGAGTGTTTAAACCCATGAAAAAGAATGGAATGTCCTTCACGCGCAGGGAGTTTCGACAGGCTGCGGCGCTTGAAAACGTAAGACTGAAAGCCGAAATCCACCAGACGCAGTACAAAATGGAATCCTTATTAAACCAGTTTGACCAGGTGACGGACCCACCGCTGATCGACTGCTGTATCTACGAGCTGAACGCGGTCTGGCTCCGCTATCAGTTTCTGCTCCGGCGCTTCAAGCTGCTGGAGAATTTAGAGTTTTAGTAACTGTGAAGGTACTGGACAGTTACGATTTTTACACGAAAAATTACAACAGGAGGACTTGTTATCTATGGCATCATGGTATGAAAAAGCAGTGTTTTATCATATTTATCCGCTTGGTATGCTGGGGGCACCCTTTGCCAACACCGAAGACGCCGCAGCTGACCGCTTCCCTGAACTGGACCAATGGGTTCCCCATATGGAAGCGCTAGGCTGTACCGCACTTTACATCGGACCACTCTTTGAGTCCTCCTCCCATGGATACGACACCCGTGACTACCGCCTCGTAGACCGCCGTCTCGGCACCAATGAAGGCTTCCGTCATTTCACAGAGCTCTGCCACAAAGCTGGCATTAAGGTTGTGGTAGACGGGGTATTCAACCACACTGGCCGCGAATTTTTTGCCTTTCAGGACATTCAGAAGAACCGGGAACAGTCCCGCTACTGCGGCTGGTACAAGGGGGTTAACTTTGGCTGGAACAGCCCTTACAACGACGGCTTCGGTTACGAGGCATGGCAGGGACATTTTGAGCTTCCCTGCTTAAACCTGCAGAACCCGGAGGTAAAACAGTATCTGTTCGATGTCATCCGCTTCTGGATCTCTGAATTCGACATCGACGGCATCCGCTTAGACTGCGCCAATGTCATGGATTTCGGATTCATGCAGGAAATGCGTTCCCAGACCGCTTCCATGGAACCGGACTTCTGGCTTATGGGCGAGGTCATTCACGGCGAATACGGACGCTGGGTCAATGACGGCATGCTCCATTCCGTCACCAACTACGAATTACATAAGAGCCTGTATTCCGGACTCAACGACCATAACTTCTTTGAGATTGCCCACAATGTGCGGAGACTGGAGGCCATCGGCACAAAGCTTTACACATTTCTGGACAATCACGACGAAAACCGCATTGCCAGCAAATTAAATAAAAAGGCACACCTGCCATTAGCATGGACACTGCTCTTTACCCTTCCGGGCATTCCTTCTATTTATTATGGCGGGGAATGGGAACTCACAGGTACCCGCACCCGGGAAAGCGATGCTGCACTCAGGCCACATATTACACTGGAAGAAGGCGAGGCAAAGCACTGTGACCTCACAGACCTGATCACAAAGCTGGCCCGTATCCACACGGAAAACCCGGAATTCCATGGCGGCCGCTACCAGGAGCTTCTGCTGACAAACCGGCAGTATGCATTTGCAAGACACGCACAAGGAAGCATCTGCATGACTGCCGCTAACAGTGACGACCAGGAAAGCCACCTTTCGGTTCCGGTCCCGCTGCATGCCTCCAAAGCCGAAAATCTGATGGACGGTTCCATCATTCCAGTTGAGAACGGAAAATTAAACCTTACATTACCGGGCAACAGCAGTGTTGTCTTAAAGATCAGGGAGGACTAACCTTATGGCAGTCAGAGATAAGAAAAAGCAGACGGAAACTGGCTTTATCACCGCCGGTGACCGTTATCTCTTCGGAGAAGGCACCCATTATGAGATCTATAACAAGCTCGGTGCGCACCCGAAAACCTATGAGGGGAAGGACGGCTATTATTTTGCGGTCTGGGCTCCTCATGCCGCATCCGTCAGTGTTGTAGGCGACTTCAACAACTGGGATCCGGATGCCTGCCCAATGCAGGTACTGGAACCTCCGGTATTTACGAACGTTTCATTCCTGGCATCAAGCCGGGAGAGCTTTATAAATTTGCCATCACGACCCAGACCGGCAAAGTCATCTTCAAGGCCGATCCTTTTGCCCAGTACGCAGAATACCGGCCTGGTACGGCTTCCATCACCGCCTTTCACGACTTTTTCCGCTGGAGCGATGCTTCCTGGATACAGAAACGGGAAAGCACCAATCCGCGTGAAGCGGCCATGAGCATTTATGAGGTGCATCTGGCTCCTGGAAAAAGAAAAACCGCCCGGAAAAAGATGGTTACTATACCTATAAAGAGGCAGCCGCAGAGCTCGCCGCTTACGTCAAAGATATGGGCTACACCCATGTGGAGCTTATGGGTATTGCCGAACATCCTTACGATGGCTCCTGGGGTTATCAGGTAACCGGCTATTATGCCCCGACCTCCCGTTACGGCACGCCGGAGGAGTTTAAATACTTCGTAAACTACATGCACAAAAAAGGCATCGGCGTCATTCTGGACTGGGTTCCAGCACACTTCCCGCGGGATGCACACGGCCTTGCAGATTTCGACGGGCAGGCCCTCTTTGAGTACCCGGACCCGCGAAAAGGCGAGCATCCGGACTGGGGCACCAAGGTTTTCAACTATGAAAAGCACGAGGTTTCCAACTTCCTGATCGCCAACGCACTCTACTGGATCGAGCAGTTTCATGTAGACGGCCTGCGTGTCGATGCGGTTGCGTCCATGCTCTATCTGGACTACGGCCGCAAGGACGGCGAGTGGGTTGCCAACCAGTACGGCGGCAACCAGAACCTGGAAGCCATTGAATTTTTTCGCCATTTAAACAGCATTGTCGTGCAGCGCGGTCACGGTGCCATGGTCATTGCTGAGGAATCCACCGCATGGCCTCTTGTCACCCACGATCCGAAGGAAGGCGGACTGGGCTTTACCTTCAAGTGGAACATGGGCTGGATGCACGATTTCCTGGAGTATATGAAGCTGGACCCGTACTTCCGCAAATTCAACCACCACAAGATGACCTTCGGTCTTACCTACTTTAACAGCGAAAACTTTATCCTGGTACTCTCCCACGATGAAGTCGTTCACTTAAAATGCTCCATGATCAACAAGATGCCTGGTCTCTTCGGGGATAAATTCGCAAACCTGAAAGCCGGTTACACTTTCATGCTGGGTCATCCGGGCAAAAAGCTTCTGTTCATGGGACAGGATTTCGGCCAGCTCCACGAGTGGGACGAAAAGGTCAGCCTGGACTGGCATCTGACCGAGGAAGACCTGCACAGCAACCTGCAGCATTACGTGCGTGACCTGTTACATATTTATCAGAAATATCCGGCACTTTATGAAGCCGACGATGACTGGGACGGCTTCTCCTGGATCAATGCCAACGATGGTGACCGCAGCATCTACAGCTTCGTTCGCTATGCGAGAAACCATAAAAAGAGCCTGCTGTTCGTATGCAACTTTACTCCGGTAGCCCGTCCGGATTACCGGGTCGGTGTTCCGAAACGCGGCAATTATACACTGATCCTGGATAATGAGCACGGTGCCTACAAAACAGGCGAAAAAGCTCCTGTTTTCAAGGCCGTCAAATCCGAATGCGATGGACAGCCATATTCCGTATCCCTGCCGCTTCCGGCATACGGAACTGCGATTCTCCGCTTCTCCTGAGACGCTGCTTTGGCAAACGGCTTCTTTCAGCACCAGACAGCTCCTGTGCAGAAGAAATAATACGTCTAATATTTCGTTAAATAATTATCAAAAAGTTGGTGACATTCTTCCAGCTTTGTAGTAAAATAGGAACCGACGTAATTGTGAAAATGCAGTAACCGTTACGTACAGCCTACCTGGTGATCCGGTTATCAACCTGTCGGCAAGCATCAGCATCATAAATAAGGAAGGAGAGTTTCGTATGGCAAGAGAGTTAATATCCAAAAACGCGACCAAAAGTGTCTATCGCGATGGCGATAAAGCGGTAAAAGTGTTCTGCAAGGGCTTCCCAAAAGCAGAGGTTTTAAACGAAGCTTTGATCAACGCACGTGTTGAAGCCATTGGCGGCATCAACATCCCGTCCATCCAGGCAGTTTCTGTCGAGGAAGACGGCTGCTGGTCCATTACCAGGGACTACATCGAAGGTAAGACACTCAAAGAGCTTATGGCGGAGAACCCGGATAAGCGCGACGAATATCTGAATCAGATGGTTGAACTGCAGCTGATGATTCATTCCAAGACCTGTCCATTACTGAACAAGTTAAAAGACAAAATGGCGCGGCAGATCTCTGAGATGGAAGAATTAGATCCCGTCAACCGTTACGATCTTCTCACCCGCCTTGACAGCACTCCAAAACACGCCAAACTGTGCCACGGAGACTTCCAGCCGGACAACATCATCGTAAAAGAAGACGGCACCATGTATGTGGTTGACTGGGTTCACGCAGCCCAGGGCAATGCCAGCGCAGATGTAGCCAGAACCTATCTTCTGTTCTGCCTGACCGATCAGGCAGCAGCGGAAAAGTACATGGATCTCTTCTGTGAAAAGACCGGTACCGCCAAACGCTATGTCCAGCAGTGGCTGCCTCTGGTAGCTGCGGCACAGCTCACGAAAAAACGTCCGGAAGAGAAGGAACTGCTTCAAAGCTGGCTGAATGTATGTGATTACCAGTAGGAAAATCTTATTACGTTCTGTGCAATCTTACAGAAATCGTAATAAAAAGAAGAGGGTCTTGCCGATTGCGGTAAGACCCTTTTTGATATATACTAAAAGTAACGCTGCCGCCATTTCCAGAAACCCGGCGGCAAAAAACGGATGCAGCTGACTGCATTCCACATCAAAGGAGGACTCCATGCAGACCATTTTAGTATGTGACGACGATAAAGAGATCGTCGACGCGATAGATATTTACTTAACCGGGGAAGGATTCCGTATCTTAAAAGCCTACGATGCTACGATGCCTTAAAAATTTTAGAGACCGAACACGCTGATCTGATGATCATCGATGTCATGATGCCGGGGCTGGACGGCATCCGCACCACCTTAAAGGTGCGTGAGACCAGCAGCATTCCCATCATCATCCTCTCTGCAAAATCCGAGGATTCCGACAAGATCCTTGGCTTAAATATTGGTGCAGACGATTACCTCTCCAAGCCGTTCAACCCGCTAGAGCTGGTAGCCCGAGTCAAATCCCAGCTGCGCCGCTACACCCAGCTTGGCAACATGAACCAGGGCAGCAATGAAAACGTCTACAAATGCGGCGGTCTCACCATCAACGATGACACCAAGGAAGTATTTGTCGATGATGAACCCATCAAACTGACTCCGATCGAGTACAACATCCTTCTGCTGCTGACCAAAAATGCCGGCAAGGTTTTCTCGATCGACGAAATCTACAAGCAGATCTGGAACGAGGAAGCCATTGGCGCAGACAACACCGTTGCTGTACATATCCGCCATATCCGCGAAAAGATCGAGATCAATCCGCGGGAGCCGCGCTACTTAAAGGTAGTCTGGGGTGTCGGCTACAAGATTGAGAAACAGTAGGAGCCGCCCATGAGACTAAAAGATTATTCCATGCGGATTAAAAAAAATATTGCGGTATTCCTGCACATTTTGTTTTTACTCATGACGGTGCTTTCCATCAGCGTCATGTATTTAAACACCAGTATCGGCTCCGGCGTTTCCTGGATCTTAGACCGCCGCTACGATGACTCCGATGCCTTCCGTGAACAGTTTCAGGAAGACCTGGACCATGTGTTTAAATATGTTGCCTACCGGGATGTCTTCGAAACCGACGGCAATCTGGACCTATCCAAGGAAATGTTTGCCGTCAGCCGCGACAACGGCCCGGAGATCACCTATACCCTAGAGGAGGTCCTGCGTTACGCAAAAAGCCAGGGCTTTTATTTAAACGACCAGTTTGAAGTAGTCAACGACCTTTTTATCTACGATGACGCTTCCACCGCAAAGGACCAGGTGGTATACTGGCGCGCCTACGACCCGGATGCTACATTAAAGGAGCCCGGCGATGCCTTTTCTTCCCTTCTGGATCTTTCCAAGGAGGTATTAAACTGTTTAAGCGAATACTACATCGTAAACTACCGGCTGTTATCCAATCCCTCAAACTTTCTTTTCCGGATCACCTATCAGGATGATGAAACCGTAGTTTCCGAATATTCCAATGCCGGGGATCTGACCGATGCCCAGTTAAGATCCATGGGACGCTACTGCTCCGTCGACAGCAGCTCCATCCTGATCGACAGCAATTTAGATGAGCTGCCCAAAAACGTCGTATCCCAGCTGGAGCAGCTGAATGTAAACGATGCTGACCGCTATCATATGACGGTTGCCGTAAACACCCATTACGATTCCGATGACATCTACGCCAGACAGGCGGCCGATTACCGCCATCTGCGCGGACGTTTTATGGAAGCCATGTTTTGTCTGGCTCTTGGCATCATTGGCTGCCTGGTCACCTTATACTACCTGATCCTGGTATCCGGCTACCGCACAGAAGACCGCACAAACCCGTATCTGCACGGTTTTGATATGATCACCACCGAAAGCGGCATTCTCCTGACTGCAGTCAGCACCATGTTCATGCTGTTTCTTGCAGAAAGATAGGCTACCCGCTGATCCATCTGGTAGCCGCAGACGCAGCCTGGAGCTTTTCCGAGCGCATGCTGCGTGCCGTGATCATTTACGGCTGCTGTATGACTGGCGCATTCAGCATGCTGCGGCGTTACAAAAGCCGCCAGCTCTGGACCAACAGTATGCTTCATCATGTGCAGGAAAACCTCAATCTGTACTTTGCGGATCGGACTTATTCCCGAAGACTTTCCTGCCTGTTTCTGGCCTTTATCGCCGCACAGCTTCTCGGAACCGGCATTCTGTTTGTGTGCATCTATTTCCGCGCCCACACAGCTGCCCAGGTCATCGGCATCCTCAGCTTTCTTCTGCTGGTCATTCTGGATTACCAGACCTTCCACCGGCTGTTTTTACAGTCCCGCCAGGAAGACCAGATCGCAGATGCGATTGAAAAAATCGCCGGTGGCGATACCAGCTACCAGATGAATCTGGCCGGGCTCGACGGAAAAGAGCTAAAGATCGGCAATATGATTAACAGCATCGGAACCGGACTGGAGCGTGCCCTTCAGGAGCAGGTCAAGAGCGAACGCTTAAAAGCTGACCTGATCACGAATGTCTCCCACGACATCAAGACACCGCTTACTTCCATTATCAACTATGTCGACCTGCTAAAGCGGGAACAGATTCCGGGAGAACGTGCCCAGGAATACTTAAAAGTCCTGGATCAGAAGTCCCAGCGTCTTAAAAACCTGACCGAAGACCTGGTCGAAGCCTCCAAGGCAAGCTCTGGCAACGTCAAGCTGGAGATGACAACCCTGGACATCGTAGAGATGATCTGGCAGACCAACGGCGAGTTCGAGGAGAAGTTTGCCACCCGCAATCTGGAACTGGTTTCCACACTTCCGGAAAGCAGCATCCTCATCGAGGCAGACGGCCGCCATCTGTGGCGTGTCCTCGAAAATGTTTACAACAACGCATTCAAATACGCCATGGAGCACACCCGCGTCTACACCGATCTGGAGCAGAAAGACGATAAGGTTTACTTCACCATTAAGAACATTTCTGCAAACCCGTTAAACGTGCAGGGTGAAGAACTCACCGAACGTTTCGTCCGCGGCGATGTCTCCCGCACCACCGAGGGAAGCGGCCTTGGCCTTTCCATCGCCCAGAGCCTGACAAAGCTTCAGGGCGGAACCTTTGAGATCCTGATCGACGGGGATCTGTTCAAAGTGCGCGTGGGATTCCCGGTAAAAAAAGCAGAACAGCCAGCATAATCTGTCTGATTCACGAAAAGACGCAGGCCACATTTTTGTGACCTGCGTCTTTGTTGTCTTTCAAATTCTATTTTCTACGCGTTTTTCACCTGCACATTTTTCACGCCTTTTTTCTGAAACAGCTCTTTCCCGGATGTATACACAATGATCACACCCAGAACCATCAGTAAGATCGCAATGATCAGCTGCAAGCCTTCCACCATAAAGACTGCGGTTCCTGCGCCGAACGCCTGAACCAGTGCAACGGTTCTCTCGACCAGGGCAGTAAAGGTTACGCACAGCATGATGATGAGTGGCGGGAACAATGTCTTGTTTTCTCTTCCGGTTACCTTTAAGAATACACATAAAGTAATCAATACCAGGGCACTTAACAGCTGGTTTGCACTGCCAAACAGCGGCCAGATGTTGGAGTAACCGATCTTGGTTAAGATAAAGCCGCAGGCCAGGGTTACCACAGTTGAGAAGTACTTGTTGCATAACAGCTTTCTCCAGCTCTCTGCATGCTCCATATCGTCAACGGAGAACAGCTCCTGGAAGGACATACGCCCGATACGAGCTACGGAATCCAGACTGGTCAATGCCAGTGCGGAAACGCACATGGTCATAAAGCACTGTGCTACATATACCGGGATGCCAAACATTTCCAGGAATCCTGCAACACCGGCGGAGAAGATCTGGAACGGGGTTCCGGTTGCTGCGGTACCATCTGCTGCAGCTGCCGCACCGGCAACACACAGAGCCAGGACAGCCAGCAGGCTCTCCAATACCATGGCGCCATAGCCAACCTTCAGCATATCTTTCTCATTGGAGATCGTCTTGGAAGAGGTTCCTGAGGAAACCAGGCTGTGGAATCCGGAAACCGCGCCGCATGCAACCGTTACAAACAGGATCGGGAACATATCTCCCATCTTGGCATTCTTAAATCCGGTGTAAGCCGGAAGGTTCATGGTCGGGTGTGCAACCACCAGGCCAACTACGGCACCGACGATCATACCAGCAAACATAAAGGTTGTCATGAAATCACGCGGCTGCATCAGAAGCCACATCGGCATAACGGCTGCCAGGAAGATATAGGCAAAGGTCAGATAAGACCAGGTGTCCTTACCGGCAACCAGCGGGAATGCCATGCCGACTGCAAAAGCAGCAACGGTACATGCCAGTCCGGCCAGCGTTTCTTTCCAGCCTATCAGGTGAAGATGCTTCTGCATCAGACCAAATACCATAGCGAACACGATGAACATCAGGGAAATGGAACCTGCTGCACCATTCGTCTGTGCTGCCGGAGATAAAGAAGTGACTCCATCGGTTACGGTGTAAGCATTGAATGTGCCCGCAACCATATCAGCAAAAGCAGCGGTAACGATCAGGGTAAACAGCCAACAGAACAAAAGGAACAGCTTCCGTCCGGTCTTGCCGATGTATTTCTCGATCAGAAGTCCCATGGACTTACCTTCATTCTTTACGCTTGCATACAGGGCGCCAAAATCGGTTACCGCACCAAAGAAGATGCCTCCAAGGATGACCCACAGAAGAACCGGAACCCAGCCAAATGCTGCTGCCTGAATGGCACCGGTGACAGGGCCTGCACCTGCAATAGAAGAAAACTGATGCGCAAAAACGGTCCAGCCATCAGTCGGCACGTAATCCTGTCCATCCTCTAAAGCAACGGCCGGGGTCTTCGCCTTCGGATCGATACCCCATTTATTTGCAAGCCAGCGGCCATAAAATGTGTATCCACAGAAGAGACACACAGCTGCGATTAAAACGATAACAAGTGTATTCATAATTGTTCTCTCCTCTCAAAACTATGCAACGCGGGAAATCAGCAAACAGACCGCGGATGAATCTCTGATGTGCGACGCAGCCACAGAAGCAGCCACCTGCAGTTTTCCTGTAAATGTATCGCAACAAAAAAGCCTCCGTCTCCCCGCAGAACTTTTTCTGCAGGAAGACGAAGGCATAGTTACCACAATATTACCGGATGCGCTCCGCGTTACCACTTCCCTTGCTGACATACTGCCAGCCACTCTGACCATATCCTTCCGTCTCTCAGTCCGGAGGAATACGCGCCCGGTTAACGGTGGGTTTCCGTCCCGTCTTACTTTCGCTTAACGTCCGGTATCACCGGAGCGTTGCTGCTCATGTGTTGCACAAAGCATAACACACAAACTATGTTTGCATTTCAGACAAGCTGCTTGCAGGGGATAACCTCTTTGCCCCGCTGCTTCCTCACACCGGCCGGAAGCTCTCTGAAAACGGTTCTGGCAAAAAAGCCTTGTCCTGTTCGTCGCATTTGTTTGTTTCAATCCTCAGTCAGTATTTCCGTAGAGACTGATGGAATGTCAACTCTTTGAATAACTGCCATTATAGTCCCATTTTTTGATTTGTCAATTATTTTTTCCAAAAGTTTTTTATTTGGAACAATACAAAAGCCAGAAACCCATTTCCTGATTTCTGGCTTTTCGATCCTGTTATTTTAGAAGATTCTCCATCCACAGATGAAGTTATTTGCCCACCAGGAGCTTAAGGAACGGTGTACCACCTTACCGTTACCGGAGGAAGCATCGATTACGGTTCCGCCGCCTGCCACGATTCCGACATGGCCGCTTACTACGATGATGTCTCCGGCACGCAGACTTGAGAAGCTGCTGATTCTGGTATATCTTCCGGCATTTCTCCAGCCAGAGGAAGTCATGTAGCTCTGGCGCACACCTACCTGGTTTAAGCACCAGTATACGAAACCAGAGCAGTCAAACGAGTTCGGTCCCTTAGAGCCCCATACATACGGGCAGCCAAGCTTGGAGCTTGCCACTGCGATCAGGGCACTTGCACCGCCGCTGGCTCCGCCGGTATTCGGAACCGAAGTACTTCCGGAGCTTCCCTTCTTACTTCCGCCACTGGTCGTATTGTTTTTGCTGTTGTTCTTGCTGGTGCTGGTCTTCGGCTGTGCCGGTGCCTTCTTGGCATCCCCTGCAGTCAGCTTTGCCATAGTCATGATGCCGACCGTACCATCTGCACTCAGTCCGTTGGTGCGCTGGAACAGCTTGACTGCATTCTCCGTCACCTCACCGTAATAGCCAGTTACATTTGCAGATTTTAAGTAGCCTAACTTGCTTAACAGGTTCTGGACACGCTGGATATTATCGCCGCTATCACCCAGCTTAAGCCGTTCGGAACCGCATCCGAGCTGTTCAATGCGACACGGGTTGCCGGTCCAAGGTAACCATCCACAACCTGGTCATTCCGGGACTGAAACTGTTTTACCGCAATGATCGTATCGTTTCCGTAGCTGCCGTCCGGCTCTGTGGTCATATAGCCCAGCTCTTTTAAGCGCTTCTGCGCCGCCAGGACCAGATCACTCTTCTCGCCGTATGCCAGCATGTTTGCCTTCACATCTTCACTGTACAGAAGGTTCATGGTCTTTCTGCCGACTTTACCATCCTGGTCCAGACCATTGACACTCTGCATCTTCATGACCGCTTCTTCGGTCGCGTCACCAAAGCTGCCGGTCACCTGACTGTCGCTTGCCAGATAGCCCAGCTCATACAGACGGCTCTGGATCCGGGTGATATCGGTACCCTCATCGCCCTTCTGCGCCGCATAATACTTGGCATCCGGGGAAAGGATCGCCTCCAGGGTATCCGGGCCGATGATGCCGTCCTGCGCCAGCTGGTTCTGACGCTGGTAGATCTTGACCGCACTCTGGGTTACCTCACCATAATAATCGGTCGGCTCATCGTTATCCATAAAGCCTAAATCCATCAGGCGCTGCTGCAGCTTTAAAACGATCGGATGCTTCTCACCGATACGCAGGTAATCTGGGATCGGCTCGCTATACTCCGCATCCACACCCTCTACAGACGGAAGCAGCGGACCGTCCGGTGAAAGTGCCATGACCGTTTCATCTGCCGCGGTCTGCGGCAAGGTCTCTTCCATAAGAACCAGGTTTTCCTCGGTGGTCTCACTCTCTGCCTGGTTTGCTGTCTGGGCCGCACTACAGCCCGCCAGAAGACCAGCAGTCAGAAGCGCCGCGCCAAAACACTGCACGCTTCTTTTCCAGTTTCTTTTTGTATTTCCAGTTGTCAAAATTCCGACCTCACTTCCTGTGGTAAATGTCAAAGGGGTTCCCCAGTTTGAGACCCCAGTTGACCTATATTTTATCACAGTTCACAATTTCTGTGAAGTGTCTGCCAGAAAAACAGCCTGAAGAATAAGTTTCATAGGATATCATTTACCCTGTCTTTGTTCTTTTGATCACCTTCAGCCTCGTGAACTCCTCACGGTCCTTCTCCTCCAGCGCATTGCCGATGGTCGTAACCAGACTCTGGTACGTCGGTATGGTGATGTTCTTTAAGGCATTCGCCCGTTTCTGGGTCTTGCGGATGCTGGACGCCAGCCGGTAAGCGGAATTTTCCACCATGGAAAGCTTTACCGTCAGCTCCTTCACTTTCTCAAAATGCATCCGCGCCTCGTCGAGCGCCGGACTGGTGCTTGCGAAGGCATAGCCCGGTGTCAGCGGCACCGGCTCATGCTGTACCAGTGGAATCTCCGTTCCCATGATACTCCTTGTCTTGATCCTGATGGTATCGTCCACCGGAATCGTCGCAGCGATATCCTGGATAAAACCAATACCAAGCTCAATATTGGCTTTCTGAAGTGCCTTGTAGGCTTCCGTGAATGTGGTATCGATCTCTGCCTGAATGTCCTTTGCCTGGTCGATCAGGCCCATCAGTTCCCGAAGAAGGATGTTCCTCTTTTTATCCATCAGCTCGTAACCCTGGCTCGCCAGGGCAAGGGAATTCTTCGCTAAAATCAAATTGCCCTTGGTAGGAAAGGTATTCGGATTCATACAGATTCCCCCTTACTGCCGCGCTGCTTCGACCTGGGCTGGTGTCACGACCGTACCAGCCACCGCGCTCTTTTCTGTTTCCACAGCCACCAGATCCCCGTTCTCATCCAGCTTCATCGGCCGGTAATACTGATCCAGGATCTTCGTATCGATCCGGTCGAGCTCCGCTTTTGGCAAAAGTCCGAGAAGCTGCCAGCCAATGTTCAAGGTGGTTATGATATTCCGGTTATCATGGGGATCCTGTCCGACAAAGCGGTGCTCAAACTCCCGGCCAAAGACCAGATATTTTTTATCCAGCGGGGACAGCTCATCTTCGCCGATGACGGATGCCAGCGCCCTCGCATCGCCCACCTTGGCATAGCAGGAAAACAGCTGGTTTGCCACTGCCTGGTGATCCGCACGGGTGTAGCCTTCGCCGATGCCGTCCTTCATCAGACGAGACAGGCTCGGCAGCACGTTGATCGGCGGGTAAACCGACTGACCGTTTAACTCCCGGTCCAGAACGATCTGACCTTCCGTAATGTAACCGGTCAGGTCCGGGATCGGGTGGGTGATGTCATCGTTCGGCATGGTCAGGATCGGGATCTGGGTCACGGATCCGTTCACACCCTTTACAATTCCGGCGCGCTCATAAAGCGCTGCCAGTTCGCTGTACAGATAACCCGGGAAGCCTTTTCGGGACGGGATTTCGCCCTTGGAAGAGGACACCTCACGCATCGCCTCCGCAAACGAAGTCATATCCGTCAAAATAACCAGGATGTGCATGTTCTTCTCAAACGCCAGATATTCCGCTAAAGTCAGCGCACATTTCGGCGTGATCAGACGCTCAACCACCGGGTCGTTTGCCAGGTTCATAAACATTGCAACATGGGAAGAAACGCCGCTCTCCTCAAATGTCCGGCGGAAAAATTCTGCCACATCGTGCTTCACGCCCATGGCCGCAAAGACGATCGCAAACTGCTCGTCGGAATCATCGCCCAGCGATGCCTGCTGCACGATCTGCGCCGCCAGCTGGTCATGCGGAAGTCCATTGCCGGAAAAGATTGGCAGCTTCTGACCGCGGATCAGGGTCATCAGGCCGTCAATCGCAGAAATTCCGGTACGGATGTAGTTTCGCGGATACTCACGGGTCACCGGGTTTAACGGTTTTCCGTTGACGTCCAGCATCTTTTCCGGCAAAATCTCGCCCAGTCCGTCAATCGGGACGCCAATTCCATTCATGATACGGCCCAGCATTTCCTCCGAAACGCCAAGCTCCATCGGGTGACCGGTCAGGCGGGTATGGACATTTTTCAGTCCCATGCCTTCGGTTCCCTCAAAGACCTGGATCACCGCCTTGTCTTCGTATACTTCAATGATACGGCCCAACTTCCGTTTGTTCCCGTCGACCGTCATCTCCACGATCTCGTCGTAAGCCGCACCGGAAACACCCTCCAGCACTACCATGGGGCCGTTGATCGCACTCAAACCTAAATATTCAATTGCCATATCACAGCCCTCCTATGCATTCCGCTCGATGACGCCGTCATAAAAGGCGTCAATCTTCTTTTTATAGTCATCCAGCATTGCCAGATTATCGTTCGGCACATCGTACTTGATGGCAATGACCTGGTCAAAGATCGGATCTTCTTTTAATACTGACATCGGCATGCCCATCGAGATCAGCGAACGGGACTTCCGGTACAGGTACAGAATGATCTCCATCATCTTAAACTGCTTCTCCATCGGGACGCAGGTATCGTCCTTGTGGAAGGCGTTCTGCTGCAGAAAGCCACGCGGATCACCTTGGCGATCTCCAGGATTAGCTTCTGGTCGTCCGGCAGGACATCGCCGCCGATCAGCTTCACGATCTCCATCAGGCTGCTCTCCTGGGACAGCAGATAGACGATCTGGTTGCGGTAGTCCACAAACTTCTTATCGACATGCTCCGTGTACCACGGACCAAGGTCGTTTAAGTACTCGGAATAACTGGTCAGCCAGGAAATGGCGGGGAAATGTCTCGCATACGCCAGGCTCTTATCCAGTCCCCAGAAGCAGCGCACGAAACGCTTGGTATTCTGCGTTACCGGCTCGGAGAAATCACCGCCCTGCGGCGATACCGCACCGATGATGGTCACGCTTCCCTCGGTTCCGTTTAAATTCTGCATCATACCGGCACGCTCATAAAAGGCAGACAGCTTCGATGCCAGATAAGCCGGGAAGCCTTCCTCCGCCGGCATCTCCTCCAGACGTCCGGAAAGCTCACGCAGCGCCTCTGCCCAACGGGAGGTAGAATCCGCCATGATCGCAACATGGTAGCCCATATCCCGGTAATACTCCGCCAGTGTCAGACCCGAATACAGGCTCGCCTCACGGGCTGCCACCGGCATGTTGGACGTGTTCGCGATCAGGGTAGTGCGGTCCATCAGCGGATTTCCGGTCTTTGGGTCGATCAGCTCGGAGAATTCTTCCAGAACCTGCGTCATCTCGTTTCCGCGCTCGCCGCAGCCAATGTAAATGATGATGTTTGCGTCCGACCACTTTGCGATCTGATGCTGGGTCATGGTCTTTCCGGTACCAAATCCGCCCGGAATTGCCGCCGTACCGCCCTTTGCCAGCGGAAACAGCGTATCCAGGATACGCTGGCCGGTCACAAGCGGCTGGGTTGCCGGAAAACGCTTTGCCGTCGGTCTTGCCACACGGATCGGCCATTTCTGGGTCATCGTCAGCTTTTCTTCAGTGCCGTCAAAATGCTGGATCGTTACCAGAGGATCGTTGATCGTGTATTCTCCGTCTTCCACCACATCCAGCACATAGCCTTCCTTATCCGGCGGCACCATGACCTTATGAATGATTGCCGGAGTCTCCGGCACCTCCGCAAGGATCGTGCCCCCGTATACCCGATCACCTTTTTCACGGTGATGTGGGTCTTCCATTTCTTTTCGGTATCCAGTGCGCTGACATTCACGCCGCGACTGATGTACGCGCCGCCACTTTTCGCAATCTCACTTAATGGTCGCTCGATTCCATCAAAAATATTGGTCAGGATGCCCGGTGCCAGGGTAACGGACACCGGCGCACCGGTTCCGGTTACCAGCTCACCCGGCCGGATCCCGGCTGTCTCCTCGTAAACCTGGATAATGGTATCCCCGGCTTTTAAGCCGATGACTTCGCCCACCAGATTTTCATGGCCTACATAGACCATCTCATTCATGGTAAAGCCCGCGTCCCCTTTCACATGGACGATCGGGCCGTTGATCCCGCAGATCACACCCGTCTTAGACATCTCCATTTCCTCCTTCTGTCAGGCTTAAGTCGAAGTGGAACTTCTCCCTGGCTTCCTCCAGCTTCGTCTGGAAGGAATTATCAATGAGGATATGGCGCGACGGGATTACCGCCCGGGTTCCTCCGGTGAAAGAATACTCGCTGATGCGGAATTCCGCGTTTCCATTGTGAAGCGCAAGGCGGTTTACTTTATCCTCATCGACCGGATCCAGATAAATGATCACCGGATCCTGCCCCGCAAACTCTACCGCATGTTTCACCTGGCGCTCCAAAAGCTTCTGGTAGTCCTGCGTCTCCAGGTAATGCGCCAGCATATCCTTTAACTCCACAAACAGCTTGTCTTTTAATTCTTCCTGTTTCTGCCCCAGCATCCGGCGGATATCGATCTGCCCTACCGCCAGCTGTTTGTTGATCTCCCGCTCGATCTTCTCCGTTTCCTGCTGCAGCTGCAGCTTCTCACGTCTGCGGGTATCGGCTTTATGTTCCTCAAATGTCTTTTCCAGTGCGGACATATATTCATCCAGCATCCGTCCGCTGCGAACCCTGGCATCTTCCATGCAGGTGTCCAGAAAATGCTGTAATTTTTCCTCGGTGGTCACATTGGTCACCTTCCTTTTTGCATTATAATTTCAGCCCGATCGCTTCGTTGACGTAGGCCGTGATAAAGTCCGGCTTGCGGCCGGTTCCATGACGGTCCGGAATCTCTACAAACAGTGGCTGGCGATAGTTTAACTTTACCTCATTGACCAGTTCCGGGAAATCCCGCCCGAATTTTTCTGTCAGCAGTACGATTCCGATCGTCTTGTCGGCCAGGACCTTATCCAGTTCTGCCTTCAATTCCTCTTTTTCGTGCACCACCGCACCTTCCACACCGGCGAGCCGCATGCCGGTCCAGGTGTCGATGTTGTCACTGATCAGATACATCTTCATCTTACAGGGTACCAAGGATCATAAAGGAAATGATCAGTCCGTACAGGCAGACACCTTCGGCAAGACCAACGAAGATGAGGGATTTACCAAGAATGGAGCCGTCCTCACTGATCGCTCCCAGTGCGGCAGATGCTGCTGCGGATACGGCAATACCGCCGCCGATGCAGCTCATACCGGTGGAAAGTGCTGCTGCCAGATAGCCCCAGCCTGCTGCACTGTTGACTGCCTTGGCAGTTTCTTCTGCCGCAAATGCATGACCGGTAAACATGAGTCCCGCAGCCACACCAATGGTTGCCATAAACAGAAATACATTTACGCCGATGGCGGTCTTATAACGTCCTCTCGTTTTCTCTCCTGCTGCAAACGCGCCAAACGGAACTGCAATGCTGAGGATTAATGCTGCTGCCAGTGTGATTTTTGCTAATAAAGTCATGATCTGATTCTCCTTTTTTATTGTGAATATCTTTTGTTGTTTTGTCTGTTGTCTGCTGCCCAGGCTGCCCGGGCTTCCAGCCCTTTTCCAGTACTACCAGCCCAGATATGTTAGAGTTTCCGCTAATTCTGTCTTCCGTACGGCTTAAACTCCCGCCCGGTTCCCCGGTAGAAACGGCTGAACAGCTCATAATATTCCAGACGGAGCACCTGGATGCCAACGATCAGTCCTTCCATGCCGCACACGAACAGGTTGCCAAGGACGACCACAAGCCAGTTCGGCGTTCCCGCCTCGGCACCGGCTAACATCAGGACCACTTCCATCATCGCCGCATGGCTGACCGCAAACGCGCCCACACGGACAAACGAAAGAGTGTTGGAAAAATAGCTTAAGCATACTTCAAACAATTCAAACACGCCCTGCACGAAAAACATGCCCTTTTCCTCCGGCATGATCTTCGCGTGCTTCTCGGCCAGCGCCGTAAGTGGCTCCTTAAAGAAGATCACCAGAAGCGGCAGGACAAACATCACGATCAGCACAGCCGTAGCCGGAAGCGTATGTCCGCTCATATACAGAATGATCGTGACAGCCAGTGCACCGTAGAATACGATGCCTGCAATGCCATTGGTATCGAAAAATGCCTTTTCTGTGTCATGGCTTCTCAGGCTGTTGATGACGTTCAAAACCATCGTCATCAGAACAATTCCCATGCCCATGGCAATCGCTACGATAAACACGGTATTTAAATTTCCAACAAACGGAAGGTTCGTCATCGCTGTCTTCGGATGCAGCCACAACGGCTGTATGATATTTTCAAATCCAAAGACACTGCCGAATAAAAATCCAAATATGGTCGAGAAGAAACCGCAGCAGGAAATGATCGCCGCCAGATTCATCTTCTTTGCCCGGTACAACAGGTAACCGCCAAGCATCAGGCACAGGCCCTGTCCCACATCGCCAAACATAAATCCAAATAAGAACGAGTAAGTCAGACCGAGAATGACCGTCGGGTCGATTTCCTCATACGATGGAAGTCCGTACATGCGTATGAACATCTCAAACGGCTTGAACAGTTTCGGATTCTTTAACTTGGTCGGCGGCTTACTCATGATGTTTCCATGATCTTCCTCCACGAAGCAGAAGGTCTTATCATCCTCTTCCAGTTCCTTGCGGAAAGCCTTCGCATCTGTCTCGCTCATCCAGCCGCACAAAATATAAAAGGTGTGGTCCTTATCCTTTGTGCAGGCGGCAAGGCGGCGCACATCGAAATTTCTGGAATAGGTTTCCAGCTTCCGGCAAGCGGCTCTAAGGCTGTCTGCCTGTGCAGCCAGCACCTTCTGAAACTGCTCATCGATCCCGCGGATCTCTTCATAGACTCCGGAAAGCTGATGCTCCAGTTCATGGGTCGCATCCACCGGGGTTCCCTCATACTCGTCCGGCAGGAAAAACCGTTCAAAATGTAGCGATGCGTAAATTGCATCGATCTTATCGCAGAGCGGCTCCGGCACAAAATACACCAGCCACACATACTCTGCATCTTCCTGACATTTGTGCACCACCGTATCGATGGTATCGTACACATAATCCATGAATTTGTTGTAATATTCATGCGTCATGCGTCCAAACCGGAATTTGATATATTGAAAATGTAAAATGTCCTTCAGGTCATAATTCAGATCCGTAAACGGGATCACCCGGTCCATGGACTGCTCCATGTCCGATGCCTGCTTCTCCAGTGCTTCCTTCTTTGTCCGAAGTGACTTTAACTGCTCATCCAGGCTATGAATCGTGTTAACGGCATCTTCTACGGAAAGTTTTTGTGTCACATTTGTCCCGGTTCCGGCCGTTCCATCAATCTCCTTCATCAGCGTTTCTGCTGTCTGCAGCTCCGCTTTGTAAGGATTGATCTCCAGATACGGCCTAAGGCTTGCCACCGTCTTAAGCTCCGACAGGGCGTTTTCCAGCTGGATCTCATATTTTGAGAGATACTGCTCCACCACCCGGTCAATATCATCCTTCGGACCTGTGATACTCAAAAACTTCATTTTTTCTATCACAAGTAATTCCTCCTGTCTGCAGCGTTCTGCTCCGTTTTCGGTCGCAATTTCCAAATACTCCCTCCGAAATTGCACCCCAAAGCTTCCCACTGCGTTCCTTTATTGTTTTGCTATCAGCCCCATGATCTCCGGCGCGGAAATTCCATACCGGATTCCCTCTAACGCCGTGACGATCTTTCGCATCTCCTGTTCCTTAAAATACAGATACGAATCCAGCACCGCCGGAGAATGCGGATAGCGGCGCCCGGTCTTGCCATAAATCTGGTCTAAAATCTGTTTTGATAAAAGCTGGACATCCGGCATCTGGCCGGTCTGCTCTGTCTCCAGTTTTCCATACGGAGTTTCCTTTAATACGGCAAAAAACTTCGCATCATCCTCCGCCTCGACTAACTGCTTTACCGTCTCTGCACGCAGCCGGTAATGGACCGGGATCAGTAAGGCGTAAATCTGCGCCGGGGAAAGCCGGTAAAAGCTCCGCGCCCGGAAGATCCACTGGATATTTAAAATATCCAGGCGGCTTCCATAGCATGCATCCAGGATTTTCCGCTCCGCTTTGCTCAAAATCTTGGTCCGTGCTTTCCAGAGAGACTGAAAATAAAACAGATCCAGCTGCAGCTCACAGTCAAACAGACTGGTCTGTCCCTTATCAAGCAGCTGCCTTAACAGATCCCCGTATGCGCTCTTCCCCAGTGCATCGGTAAACTCTGCAAGATTTTTTGCCTTACAAAGTGCTTCGAGATCCAGATTGGAATGCTTCTCAAAAAAATCCTGGAACACCGACAGATCCGGCTGTCCTTCCCTTCCGCCCAGCATATGCCGCAGAAGCTTCTTGATCACTTCCACCTCATAATGCCGGAAGTAAAGATCCAGGAATTTCCGCTGCTTCACACTGGAAAAGCGGTAAAGCTTAGTAAAATCGCGGTACTCCGACTGGGTCAGGATCTGTTCAATATACCCCCGGTGCAGCTTCGTATCGTCCAGACCGGCAAACACTTCCGCATACGCTGGCTGCTGTTTCAGATAATCTGCCGCGCTGCGGACATCCTCCTGCTCTGCCAGCTGGCGAAACTCTTCTGCCGTCAGCAAACGGCTTTCCATTGCCCGCACCTTTGTCGTTATCCCGCTGTAGGCCAAAAGCCCCATACGATCACTCCCTTATTAGTTCCTGAAACAGCTTCTTCACATACGTTTCATGATGAAGCTCATAATTTTTTTCCATCCGCACAAGCTGCGCCTCAGCCTGTGCCTTCTGCTTAGACAATTCAGACTTCATCCGGCTTTCCATCTCCTGACGAAGATCCTGCACCTTTTTTTCTGTCTCGGCATCTGCTGTCTGGTCGAACTGCCGTGTTTTTTCTTCCATCTCAGCCGCAAACGCTTTCTTACGTGCAGCGGCATCATCCATGACGGTCACAGCAGCTTTTTCAATCTCCGATATCCTCTTGATCACGGTATCCATCTTGCTCCTCCTTGTCTTTTTGATTGCACTCATACTCAATATATAAGTATCCATTCTATAGGTATTTTATTATATCTGTCATAAGCGCTCTGCTAACATCATACTCTTTTGCCCCAAAAACTCCATAGTGAAAATGAAAGAATAACATTTTTTTAACGATGTTTTTTTGTCAAAGTGCCGAAATCGCATTGCAAGGCTGTAGAAATCATGTTGTTAAATATATGGTTACTCTTCCTGCAGATACCGGCTTGCCACATACGCCTCCTGCCCGTTGTAGAGGATCACGGCCCAGTCAGCATCGTGGGCGCGCACATATTCCACGGTCACGCCCGCATTCAGCTGACCGATCCGCTCCGAAGAGGTACTTGGCTCCGGACGGACATTCAAAACATCCGTAGTACGGTAAACCGGTCCTGTGCTTTCCGTCTCTTTTGGCGCAGCTTCCGTTGTTTCCATGGTTTCCACAGCAGTCGGACCTTCGGTTTCCTTTGTCTGGCGTTCCGGCTTCACAACCTTCACGACCAGAAGCAAAAGGACGATACAGAGCACCGGTACCAGAAGCTTCAGCAGATTATAAAGCGAAAAGGAAGCATTCCGGCCTCCCGAACGTCTTCGGCTCCGGGAAGATTCAGCGCTGCTGCTTCGTGTTCCTGCATAAGTTCTGCCTGCGGCAGCTGCGTTTCCTTTGCCGTTTCGTGCTGTTCCAGAAGAATTCCCCGTATTTGCGCGGCCAGTACCCGCCGTACCCTTTCGTGTAGTGCAGTATAAGACTGGCTGGAAGATTTCTGCGTCACTACCGGTCTTGTGAGCGTTTTTCCTCCTTTTCTTGCCTTGCGGTATTCATCTGCGAACGTGTACATTTCCTGAGAAAGCATGTGGTACGCCTGATTCGCGCTGTAGGCATTTGCATCGCCCTCATGAGCTGCTTTGTTGCCGATCATCCGGATCTTATGATAGTTCTCACACGTGGTCTTGGAGATCCAACGGTTTTCATAAAGCGCATCGATCATGTTTTTTAAATCGCTCTCGTCCAGGATGCCTGCCTGATCTGCCAGATTTTTTACCATAAATTCCAGAGTCTGACGTGCTTTCATCATAGAAGCATTGTACTCTCTCTGAACAATCAGCCGTTCTGTATCGTTCACGCCCTGCTGGATCTTCTCCCAGCTGCTGTTTCCACCTGCCATAAAGAATCCCTCCTTTGTACACCGTTATTTTTCGTTCCTGTGCACGCATACGTGCCCGGCACCATAACATAATATTTACTACAATTATACTATATCCGGCAAAATTGCGCACGCAAAAAAGCATTGTTTTTCGTATTGTAAGGAAACTGTAAGTTCCTGCAAGACGCAAACAGCAGCAAATTCCCGCCCTAGGCAAACTGCAACGGGTATGCTATAATAATTCCATTATGAAGAACTACATTGTATTTGACTTAGAATGGAATCAGAGCGCAAATGGAAAAGAAAAATCCATTCCGCATTTCCCCTTTGAAATTATCGAAATCGGGGCTGTAAAACTGAATGAAGCATTTCAGATGACTGACGAATTCCACCGGCTCATCCGCCCGCAGGTCTACACACAGATGCATCACGCAATCTCCGAAGTGACCCATATGAATATGAAGGAATTGCAAAAAGATGGCAATCTGTTTCCGGATGCCGCTGCGGAGTTTCTTTCCTGGTGTGGGGAGGATGCCGTATTCTGTACCTGGGGAAACATGGATCTGTTAGAACTGCAGCGGAATATGGATTTTTACCACATGGAAAATCCTTTTCCGAAACCACTTTTTTATTATGACGTACAAAAGCTTTACGGGCTTTTCTGCCGCGACAATGCAAGAATTTCCCTGGACTCTGCCGTAGAAGAACAACAGCTTATGGAAGCGCGTCCCTTTCACCGGGCCTTAGACGACGCTTACTACACGGGGAAACTGCTCACCATGCTTGGAAACACGCCAGGACCAGAGACAATTCTGCCATTTTTGTCCGTCGATTATTACCGCCTTCCTTCTAATAGGAAAGAAGAAATCCGCATAACCTTTCCCGGCTACTCCAAATATGTTTCCCGGGTCTTTGACACCAAAGAAGATGCCATGGCAAGCAAGAACGTCACCGAGATGATGTGCTACCGCTGCGGCCGTATGCTGCGCAAAAAAGTCCGCTGGTTTACACCAAACCAGAAAACCTATTTTGCCCTGGCGCTCTGTCCGGAACATGGATTCCTCAAAGGCAAGATCCGCATGAAAAAAGTAGAGGACGAATCGGTATTCGTAGTAAAAACCTTAAAGCTGACGGACGAAGAAGGCGCACAGGCGATCCTGCAGCGAAAAGAAGATGTCCGCAAAAAACGTGCAGAACGAAACCGTGCAAAACGAAAACAAAAACGCACAAAAAAACTTCCGTGATCTATTCTCAGATTACGGAAGTTTTTTATTGCAGACCATGAAACCGGTTTAATAATACTTCTTCGGATCGTCCAGAAATGATTTATGTTTTTTCGGTCTGTGTTTTTCTTTCGTCTGCTTTAACGCGGAATCGGAACGTTTCTGCTGAAGCATCATGTCAAATTCCGAGGTCGTCATGCCAATATCCTGCAGACGCTGCTTGCGGCGCTCATAGCGCGCGGAGCGCTCTTCCTCTTCCCGTTTCTCGATCCGGTATTTTGCCGTGAGGAGTCCGGAACCAATGATCGCAGCCACCGCAGCTGCTCCAACAATGATCCAGAATGCCGGAGGAATATTCAGATGGAACCCTGTCTTGCGCTTTCCAAAAGGACTTTGCTTTTCTTCGGCTTCGGAAGATGCCAGCGGATCCGTTTCGGCAAGTGCAAGCGGATCCTGATCAAAAGAAGTCTCTGCCTCCAATCCGCTTTCCGTCTGTGCACTCTGACGGCTTCCTGCTCCCACAGATGCATTGCTTTCCTCTGCCAATCCGGTTTCTGTTTCCGCATTCGTTTCTACCTGAACGCTTGCAACGGCCTGTTCTGTTTCCTCCGCGGTCTCCTTGTGCAGCAGATAACTTGCCCCAATCTGACGGTCATTATACTGATAGGAAATGCGGGCCACCGCTGCAGACGGGGCAGACTCCGGCAGATCATAACTGATCGAAGACTGGGCTTCCGAAATATCTGCCGTTTTCGGCAGTGTCACATAGCATTCTTTCTGCATATGCAGCACAGACAAGTCCGCCGCCGGAAGTCCGGCAATGGTCATGTCATTTGAGACTGAGGAATACGTGCTGTCCGCATCCGCAATGTTCACTGACTGAAAATTAGCAAATCCAAACTCCAACAGGGCTTTGGTATCACTGTAATGCGTCTGATGACCATTTAAGATCACCGTGATCAGCTTCATTCCATTTTTTTCCGCACACGTTACCAATGTATTTCCGGCCAGCGTGGTATAACCGGTTTTGCCGCCGATCACGCCTGCATAATACTGCGGCGCATTTTTCTTTAACATACGATGTCCCGGATACACCCGGAATCCGTCCGGATTGTGTCTGGTCGGCGGCAGATCGTAATAAAGACTGGAATCAATGGTGACAAACGTCTCATTCTGAAAAGCGGCCTGCGCGATCAGCGCCATGTCATAAGCTGAGGTATAGTGCTGCGGGTCGTTCAGTCCGCTCGGATTGTTAAAATGACTCTCCTGACATCCCAGTTCCTTTGCCTTGGCATTCATCAAAACTGCAAAATTTTTGATAGAACCGGCAGTATGCTCTGCCAGTGCGTTGGCAACCTCATTCGCCGATTTCAGCAGCATGGCATACAGACAATCCCGCACCGTCATCTTGTCGCCTACGTCCATTCCCGCACTGCTGCTTCCCTGCTCCACACTGTAGATCGCATCATGGGAAAAGGTCACTACATCATCCAGGTTGCAGTGCTCAATGACGATCAGGCAGTCAGGATCTTGGTGATGCTGGCCGGATAATACACTGCATGTAAGTTTTTTCCATAAAGAACGGCTCCGGAACGGGCATCCATAAGAATGGCGCCTTCCGCTTCCACCGAAACATTCGACGGCCAGTCTGGAGCCGCCAGTGCCGGTGAAGCAGAGATGCCGGTGAGCAAAGTCAGGCATAGTAATAGAGTCAGTATTCGTTTCATTCTGTTTTATCTCCCAAAAAGCCGGGCAAGGATGTGTTTTCCTTGTCCGGCGATATTCTTATAATCTTGGGGCGTGCGATCGAAAACCAATTCACAGGCAAACCTGCATCAGATTTTCGTTTTTTTACCCCTTCTATCATTATAATAAAGGATAATGAGACAAATTGCAAATACTGCAAGAACAGATACTCCATAAGTTACGGCAATGCGCGCGGCCGTGTCCATAAAGAATGGCTCCGGAACAATATTGATCAGAAGATCCGTATCCGGATTCAGCAGCCATAAGTCATTATTGAAAAAGATATGATGGAAGATGATAAAATATTTATTGAAATCTGTGGATATGATTGCAGCAAGGATCGCCAGCACTGCAAAAAACAAGGCTGATCCTGCGCAGATCATTTTCGGCAGCACCCAGCGCACATCTGCTTTCCGTGCAAACAGCAGGACCACACAGAATACGATCAACCCAATACTGATCCGGCGAAGAGCAAGTCCACCCAAAAACAATCCTCTCACATCCTCCATATGGGCAATTTCCCGGTCGTTGAAAAATTCACGGGGCTGCCCGTCCACCACAGTCGGGACATGAAGATCTTCCCGGTTTCCACGCAGATATGCCATCATCTGGTCCGTAACATCCAAAAGATCATTCATTTCCATATGAACATCCTGCAAAACACCATATTTCGCATATTCTTTTTCGTAATAACCCGGAGTCCAGTAAGTAACCGCTTCAATCGAAGTGATCAGTAAGATGATCATCAGCGCAAAGCCACATAAAATACCAAGCAGATTGTGCAGGATTTTCATTGGAATGTATCCCCTTTCTGAATTTCAGTTCTAATGCTGCCGCAAAATCTATATAGCAAAAAACACCGACCCCGCAGCTCTCTGTCTGCAAAATCAGTGCCTTTATAATGCGCCTTCAGGGACTCGAACCCTGGACAAATAGATTAAGAGTCTACTGCTCTACCAACTGAGCTAAAGGCGCTTATTTAATTTTTTCTGTCCCGCTTGTTTGTTGCTGTCTCAGCGGCACGTTCATTATTCTATCCTAAGTCCCACCAAAAGTCAACACTTTTTTTAAATTTTTTTCAAATTTTTTTCCGGTCGACTTTTGATGGGGCAAAAAGCCTTATTTTATCAGCATTTCCAGCTCTGCCTTACTCTGGACGCCAACGCGTTTTTCCACGGCTTCTCCATTTTTAAACAGAATTAGGGTAGGAATCGAGAATACTTTGTAGGTACGGGCAAGCTCCGGAGCGAAGTCCACATTCAGCTTTCCGACGATCACATCGTCCTGCTCGTTTGCCAGTTCCTCAACTGCCGGTGCCATCATCTTACACGGACCACACCAGTCTGCATAAAAATCTACCAGAACCGGCTTTTCTGATTTTAATACCTCAGCTTCAAAATTCTCAGATGTAAATTTTCTTTCCATATAGTATAGTTCCTCCTTTTCTTCCGCTATATGTTTCCCTGTGTATCTGTCTCGGATGCTATCTGACTCCTGCCATCTGTGTACTGCTGCAATATCCAGGTTTTCGTCTGCATATCGCATGTCAGCATTTCTTGCAGCGGTTCAGCTCCTTTTCCACCTCTTTGAAACACTTGCGCCATTTTAAAATGCGGCGGTTTAAGGCTTCCTTATCGCAGGTAGCACTGCGCAGACAGCGGACCAGTTTTTTCTTGATTGACATATGCATCACCGGTTTCTATGCTGCCGTTCGCGGCAGGCGCACTTAGCAGCGGGATTTTCCACTCAGGAAATTCCTGCCCATGAACAGCAGCATTTCTTTACCGATAGTATATGCAGATCTGACTTATTCACTCACATATCCGGTCCTGACAGCATCTCATTTTTATCGCAGATGCCTGCATCCTGCAGATTCTGCTTTGGTCCGCCCGCTTTTGATTCCGCCGCACACGGCATTTCCTGACCTCCAATATGCCAGCAACGGTCAGCATCGCCTAGCGGCTTGCAATCAGCTTGCAGATGGGATTCCCCATTGCAGAAAACTTAGTCTCATACTCGGTCATGACATTGCCCTCAGCCATATCGCTGTGATGAAGGTCTCGGGTAAATGCCTCGATTTTCCATCCTGCCTCCGGAATTGCCTCCAGAGAATAGGTGAACAGATCCTGGTTATCCGTCTTGAATTCCACACAGCCGTCCTTTGCAAGAACCTGGTCATACACCTTCATGAAATCCGGTGAAGTCAGGCGGCGCTTTGCGTGACGGTCCTTTGGCCACGGATCCGAGAAGTTTAAGTAAATCTTTTCGACTTCCCCGGGCGCAAAAATCTCGCCCAGCTCTTTTGCGTCCACACACATGAAATATATATTGGGAATCTCCAGCTCTTCCCGCTTCTGAAGCGCCCGCAACAACACGCTGGAATAACGCTCGATGCCGATGAAATTCGTCTCCGGGTGTTTCTGCGCCAGTTCCATGATGAACTTGCCTTTTCCCATTCCAACCTCGATCTCGATCGGATTTGCATTGCCAAACAACTCATTAAAATGGCCACGATGCTCTTTCGGCTCCTGAATGACGAAAGGACTGCTCGTAATGGCTTCCTCTGCGCCCCGGATGTGGCGTAATCTCATAATTTTTTCCTCCGTTTATCTGTTACTGGTGATACGTTTCTGAAAACAGTCATAACGTTTTCTCTCGCCTATAACTTATAACTGCTCCGTATCTGCTCTCATTCTATCATTGCACCAGACAGTTTGCAAGGAAAAGCCGCCACAGTTAACTCCGGGAAACGAGCCAAAAAATTTCATTAAAATGAGACGTTTCTCACAGTGTCAGCCATAAAGCGACCTGCTTAGAATGCCTGGTCCAAAATCTTTCCGTCGATAGAAATCGTAACAACCTGCCACGGAATGAACTTTCCGCTGTTCTGCAGCGCCGTCATAGCTGCATGCTGCAGACCGCCGCAGCAAGGAACCTCCATGCGGACAATGGTGACACTCTGGATATCGTTGTTGCGGATGATCTCGGTCAGTTTTTCACTGTAATCCACATCATCCAGCTTCGGACAGCCGATCAGAGCCACCTTGCCTTTTAAGAATTCCTGGTGAAAATTTGCATACGCATAAGCGGTACAGTCAGCTGCAATGAGCAGGCGTGCATGATTAAAGTAAGGTGCACGCACCGGCGCCAGCTTGATCTGTACCGGCCAGTTTGTCAGCTGGGACTGCATGGAAAATGGTGCTGCTGCCTCATTCTGCGCTGCCTCTGCTGCTTCCTCCGCGTGGTCGATCTGCTGCGAACGGCTTCCCGGACATCCGGTGAATGCCGGGGTTTCCTCATGCACGATCTGACGCGCGCGGCTTCCCGGACATCCGGTAGATGCCGGAGTCTCATCATGAACGATCTGACGCGCGCGGCTTCCCGGACATCCGGTAGATGCAGATGCTTCCTGAACAGCGCTGCTGTGTGTGTCTGATGCCTGAGTGGCAGCCTGCTCCTGCTTGCGGCGTTCCATATGCGCTTTCACGGCAGCTTCATCGTAGGCAGCCGCCTCCCGCTCTACAAAAGTGATTGCTCCGGTCGGGCAGGTCGGCAGACAGTCGCCAAGTCCATCGCAGTAATCATCGCGCAAAAGCTGTGCCTTTCCATCTACAATCCCGATTGCTCCCTCGTGGCAGGCATTGGCACAGATACCGCAGCCGTTGCATTTCTCCTGGTCAATATGAATCACTCTTCGAACCATGTTCTCTTCCTCCTAATAAAAAATCGATATGTGAATATTCTTTTTGTTGTTTTCTTGCTTGTACAGGCAGATTATACTATAATGAGTCTCATAAAGATGTTGTTAGAACAACATTTTCGAGAAGAAAGGAAATGCCATGGATAATCAGTTCCTCGCTCAGACCGTCCTGTTTCGTGGCAGCACCCCAGAACAGGTAAACGAAATGATGAAATGTTTTTACGCAAGGGAAAAACATTTCCAGAAGGGCGAAATCATTTTATATATGGGAGATCTGGTGAAGGACCTCGGAATCGTCCTCTCCGGCAGCGTGACCATCGAACGGGATGACCTTTTGGGGAACCGGAGTATCTTCGGTCATGCCGGACCGGGACAGATCTTTGCGGAAACCTACGCCTGTGTTCCCGGCGAACCGCTCATGGTCAATGTCGTCGCGGACCAGGACTCCGACATTCTGTTTCTGGACATCGGGCGGGTACTGACCACCTGTCAGACCACCTGCAGCCACCACAGCCAGCTGATCCGGAATCTGCTCATGGCATCCGCAAGAAAAAATCTCGGATTGTCCGAACGCATCATGCATACATCTCCAAAATCGATCCGAGGACGCCTGATCTCCTATTTTTCCGCCCAGGCAGCCAGGGAAGGAAGCCGGAATTTTTCCATTCCCTTCAACCGCCAGCAGCTTGCAGATTACCTGGAGGTCGACCGCAGCGCCCTGTCGGCAGAGCTTAGTAAAATGAAAAAAGAAGGACTGCTGGATTTCTGGAAAAACCAGTTTGCATTAAAAACAGATACAGACGAACCATCCCCAAACCAAAAGAAATGACAAAAACATTTTCTAAGATGAGAAAGATACCATGACAGCAAAGAAAGGACCGGTAACACCGACTATGGAAACAACCAAATTATATTATAAAGACAGCCACCAGGACAGCTGCCATGCAACCGTAATGTCCTGCGAATGGAACGAAAAAAAGAACTGCTACGAGGTCATTCTTGACCAGACCGTATTTTTCCCGGAAGGCGGCGGCCAGTATGCCGACACCGGAATCCTTGGAAATGCAAAGGTATTGGATGTCCAGGAAAAGAATGAGCAGATTATCCACTATACCGACAAACCGCTGGAGCCAGAAACCGAAGTTGACGGACATATCAATTACCCGGAGCGCTTTTCCAAAATGCAACAGCACACCGGAGAGCACATCGTCTCCGGTATCGTGCACCGCACATTCGGATATGACAACGTAGGTTCCATCTCGGACAGGAACTAGTCACCATGGACTTTAACGGGACATTCACCGAAGAAGAATTACAGAACGTCGAGCTAGAGGCAAACGAAGCCGTTGTAAAAAATCTTCCGATTCTGGTCACCTACCCGTCCAGAGAAGAGCTGGAGCAGCTGGAGTACCGCAGCAAAAAAGAGCTGACCGGTCAGGTACGTATTGTTGAAATTCCTGGCTACGATGTCTGCGCCTGCTGCGCACCACATGTAAAGCTGACCGGTGAAGTCGGAATCATCCGCCTGATCGACGCAATCAAATACAAAGGCGGCACCCGTGTGACCATGGTATGCGGCTTCCGCGCCTTGAAAGATTACCGCATGAAAGAAAGTAACATCCGCGAAATCTCCCGCATGCTGTCCGCAAAGCCCGAAGAAAGCGCCCAGGCCGTAAAACGGCTTCAGGACGAAGCAAAATCCTGGAGAGAAAAACTGATCCAGACGCAGAGCCGTGCCATGGAGCAGATTCTGGAAAACCTCCCAGAGCATGTGGAAAACTATCTCGTTTTTAAAAAAGATGTGGACAAAAACGTGGCTCGCCGGTTTGTAGACGAGGGAAAAAGCAAATGCCAGGGCATCTGCGGCATCTTTTTGGGAAATGACGAAGACGGTTACCGCTATATTCTCGGAAGCGAATCCGTAGACTTGAAGGCCTTCTCTAAGACCTTCCATGAAACACTTGGAGGAAAAGGCGGCGGCAAGGGAGAGATGATGCAGGGAACCGTCAACGCATCAGAAGAGACTATACGGAATTATATAGAAAAGAAGTAACAAATCTGCAGCAGCACCAACATCCGCACCAGCGCAAGCACGAAAACGGCTAATCTGCCATCTGCAAAGGAGAATCCATGAACAGTCTGGAAATACAATACTTCCTCACCATCGTAAAACACGGCAGCTTCACGGAAGCCGCCCAGGTTCTTTCGGTGAGTCAGCCCGCGATCAGCAAACAGATCCGGCAGCTAGAAGAAGAACTTGGCTGCAGCCTTTTTACCCGCTCCGGCCGCACACTTTCCCTGACCCCGGCTGGTCAGGCTTATCACGACTACTTTCAACAGTGTCATTTTCAGCTTGCGTTATTAAAAAACAAGCTGAACGCGCAGAAAAAAGACGGAACCATCATTCGGATTGCTTATCCGGATGATGTCGATCCGTCTCATTTTCGTACCCGCTTTCTCGACGCCGCTGCCTCTATGCCCAAGCCAGTACATCTGGAGTTTGCCTGTTATCCAGAAGCGGAACTGCCAGAAATACTGGAGCAGGGACGCTGCGATCTGATCCTGACTGCAGCACCACTGGTCCCGAGCCGTTTTTCTGCTTCCGGGAAACTTTATGGCTCCGAAAATCCGCTATCCATACAGCCGTTTGCCGAGATTCCCCAAGTGCTCCTTTATGCCGCGTCCTGCTCCAATACAACAGATATTTCCTGTTTTCATGACTCGTTCTTTCTATTACCAGAACAGGTTGCATCTGCCTGGAAAAGCCAGAATCTCTACCGGCTTTTTAAGGAACTTGGTTTTGCACCAAAAATCCGGTCAGCAGCAAACTTATCCACAATTTTAGACCTCGTTGCACAAAACGAGGGGGTATATCTCACCCATGCATGGTGTCGTGCCTGCAAAAGTTTGGATTACCAGGTGCTGCCGCTGCCAAGTTTCCAGAAATTTTATTTAGTTTTTATCAGAACTTTGAAATCTGAAGCGTTAGAACTATTACAAGCACTCTTAACTAACATGTAGCATCACCATTTATAGTTATCGCTATTTCCCAAAGCTATATAATACTTCTGGATTTTTTACAAATATCTGGGTTTTGTTTTTTTCCGAATCATACCCCTGAACTAATCCATCAAGCATGTACGCATCATCTGGCATGGCTTCATGACGATACCAACAATGATGATGCGGCCAATCCGTGCCCCATAACAGCCCCTCTGGTGCATCGTTCAAAAACGAACGACCAATCGCCAGCATATCATTCAAATCAGTTTGTTTAGAATTGATATAAAAACCTGATAATTTCACATATGCTTTTTTTGTACGAATTAATGACAGCATAATATTATATGCCTCATGCTGAATCCCTATATCTGCCGGTAAATGTCCCATATGATCAAATACAATGGTTGTCGGAAACGACTGCAGTTCTTTCTCCATCTTAACTGTAATATCTGGTGACATAAAAAATTGTGTATGCCACCCCAATCTTGCTACTTTTTCACTCAAAAACATTGCCTGCTCCATTTGATCCAAGGAACCGCTTACCAGATTAAATCGGATTCCCCTTACTCCATATTCATTCCACTGTTTTAATAAATCCATAGGTGTATCTCTATTAATTACCACAACAGCTCTGGCGCATTCACCCAATTGTCGGAGCGCAGAAATCGTACAACTATTATCCGTACCATAGCAGGACGGGTTTACAATAACACATCTTTCAATTCCCATATGGCGCATAAGCATCCTATAACAATCTACCGTTGCTGGCGGCTGATTACGTACATCCTCTGGTTTATATGGAAAATTCACTGGATCAAAAATATGGAAATGCGTATCACAAGCATTTCTAGGTAAATCAAACACCGGGACCTCACGACCTGAACAATACGGTACTTCTATTCTTTCTTTCATACTATACCTCCCTTTAAAGCAGAACACTCAAGATTGCCGCAACTATTAAAGCAAAAATTAGACTAATTGGTACTGCTTTGCTAATTAATCCCTCAAATAATTCATTTTGTTCTTTTTGAGTCGGACACGAGCCAACAATCATACTTCCCGATGCTGATAACGGTGAACATGCGGTACTTTGAGAACCTACCAGTGTACACGTAAACAATACTAACGGACTAATACCTGTTGCTCCTGCAATTGTTGGAATCAACGGGAATAAAGTCGGACACACAACACCTATTGTGGATGAGAAAAAGCTCATAATACCTGCAACCAGTGCAAATACTACTGGAACAACAGCAACTGGAACATTTGCTCCTATCCAGGATGCAAGTAATTGAATTGTTCCTGCTGATATTGCTACTTGCACTAGCATGCCAACACCACATACCATAACAATAGTTCCCCACGGCACCTTTGCAATTACTTCTTTTTGAGGTGCCAAGTCAAGGCATAGTGCTATAAATGCAAATACACAAGCCATTAAACTTACATCTACTTTTTTGTTCAAATATGTAATTACTCCATTGCCAGGTATCAACATATGAAAAATCGGAATAATTAATACAATTGCCAACATTAAAATCATTAACTTTAAAGTAAGTTTTTGCTTAGTATTAAATTTCTCTGGACACTCCATCGTCACTACAGTTTCTTGCGTATGTTTTCGACCAAGTAATACTGTAAAAGCAAAAACCAAGATACCAAAAAACAAAAAAGACACTATAAAATGTAAAAATTGACCTGAAAATGAAGCATAACCTTCCAAAGGCGTTCCTGTAGTTGCCTCTTCAGCAAGCTGTCTGAAAACAATTCCTAAATTGCTGGTCATAAAGTTGCCTCCAACCAGAGAACCTCCATTGATTGCAACTGCTGCTGCCAGAATATTAATTCCAGCTTCATGACAAATCATGATAGACAATGGTGCCATAAATGCAACTACTGCAAAATTACCGGCTCCAAGACCTCCTACCAATACAGCAATTAAAAACAGAATAAATGGCAAAACGCTTTTATAATTTCTCATGTAATAGAGCAAATAACGTGCTGTCTTTTCCAATGTTCCGTTCACAACACCCATACCATAAAATAGCGTAATCGACATAATAGAAAACATGGTACTAACTGGCCACATTGCAATCACCTCTTTAGATTTAAGCCCGAGAAAAAAGCAACCAATCACATATGCAAAAAGGATTGCCACAATACCTGTGTTAATTTTTGTACGGTAACCAATAATAATAGAAACAACGATGGCAAGAACTATCATCAGATTAATCATCTATAACCCTCCCTTGTTAACTTCTGTTTAAAATATTCGGTATAATGTTTACTGCACGTGGCACTACCATAATTTTCTTTGGCTTTTCTTTTTCCATAACCATATTAACTGCTGTCTGTAAATCAGGTGCCCAATCCATCATCACACTGTGTGCCTGCTCTTCCGTCAAACCTTCACTCACTAAAATAATACGCCCCTTAATCAACGCACGCGCGTACATAAACGCTTTGTTGCTACCAATCCCAAATCCTTCTTTTCTAAAACGCTCAACAACATCTTGTGGACACGATGCTTGCGTCATCCAATCTACAAATAATTGAGGAATCCCCTTTTCTGCTTTTGCACAAAGAATAAATGTGCAGTTTTTTCCTGTACATAAAAGTTCAGAAACAGACAACGCTTTTTGACTTTGCCAGAGATCAATATCTCGTGGTGCACCACCTGGACTACTAATCACGGCATCTGCCAGTCCATGCACATCAACCGTATTGGCTTTCCGGCAAAAATCTACTCCTTTCATATGCGCCTCTTCTAAATCTCCCGCAACTGCTTCTGTTATTTGCTTATGAATGTCCTGAACAACATTTAAAATAAATCTAACTTGTACCATTCTTGCTGCTTCTAAAGCAATTTTATGAAATGGATTTTCCTCAAAATAATTAATCGCTGGCTCGTAAGGTCTGATTGGAAGTGAATGGTGTTTTTTCAAAGTATCTAAACTAACTACTCCAGGAACAATGCTTTTTCTTCCACCAGAAAATCCCGCTACATGATGTGGAGCAATTAAACCAGTTGTCACAATAAAATTAGACTCTGCAACAAAACGATCCAGATAAATTGGTACATCCATCGTTGGCGTATTTCCCATATAAACGTGTGTGCCATCTTGACAGTCATGAATGTGTACTCGAATTCTTTCCTCTAAACCTCCAAGAATTGTATGTAACTGCTCATTAGTCGGCGCACCATGACTTCCTGTTGCTATTACAAAGGTGATGTTTTTATCCGGCACTCCAGCCGTATTCAAACGTTTTATCAATGCCTGGCACATGTTCGCATGGGGACCTGGCCGTGTTTGATCATCTACCATAATCGTAATTTTATCATCTGGAACTACCATTTCTTCCAATCTCTTTGTTCCGATTGGATGGTCCAGAGCCATTTCAATCAACTCATCTGGTGTCTTTTTCACACTCTTTACTTCTGGGTCTAGGATTTCTACTTCTACTTTTGTATCATCAAGTTCTGCCTCTTGATATCCAGTTCCATACGGTATTGAAATATGTTTCATAATATCCCCTTTCAAAATATTTTTTGCTCTATGTTGAGAATAGCACTTGATTATCATAATGTAAAATCATATAATTCTATTATATTTCATCAGTTTTTTTTATATCAAAAAAACACTAGGAGAAAAAAATGACCGAACAAGATTTTCTACTTCTCAAAACATTAGATCAAACCCAAAATGTAACTCAAACTGCCAAAATCCTACACTTAACCCAACCTGCAATTACCAGACAAATTCAGATGTTAGAAAAAGAACTGGAAACCACACTGCTTATACGCTCACGTCATGGCATTCGTTTTACACCCGAAGGTGACATTGCCCTAAAAGCATCACTTGCAGCAGATAAAATCATGGTACAATTACGCCAAGATTTAAATAGTGCCAAAGGTTATTTATGTGGTACTCTGCATGCCGGTATTTCTATGAACTATGCTCGCCATTATCTTCCTGCTATCCTGCAGAACTTCCGACAAAATTATCCCAAAATTACTGCACAAATTAATGTTCGTCATAGCTGGGTTCTTTATAATGGTTTGTTAAATGGCGACTATGATTTGGCTATTTTACCAGGCGAATATCCCTGGAATGAATATAAAAAAGTCCTTCTCAAAGAACAGGTTTTTGCTGTCATGAGTTCCTGCTATGAAAATTACTCATTAGAAGAAATCCCTTTTATCCGAAGACAAACCGATTCTTTTTTTGAACGAAACGCGAATCGCTGGCTCGAAGAAAATAAAATTTCTCCAAATGAGAACTTCATTACAATCAACAACACAGAAGCTTGCCTAGAAATGGTACGACATAATCTGGGATGGGCTATTGTTCCGCAATGCTGCCTAGAAAATTTTACAGGAATTACCAAACCACTTTTTTTCGCAAATACCAAACCATTTCTCCGCACAACCTATCTATTCTATCCTCAAAAATCTGCTGAACTGCCACAAGTACAGGCATTTATTAATGAACTGGATTCACACGAATTATCAAAAAATTCCTTGACGTAAAGTCAACTTCGGGTTGTAAAATATAATTGATTATCATTAACAGCACCCTAAGGAGGATGAGAACATGAGTGATCTGGGTCATGATATTAAGAAACTCGGCTTTGGCCTGATGCGCCTGCCGAAATTAGACGAAAACACAATTGACGTAGAACAGACAAAACAGATGGTAGACATGTTTATGGATGCCGGATTTACCTATTTCGATACTGCATGGGCTTATGCAGGCTCAGAGGATGTCATCCGTCAGGCACTGGTAGAGCGTTATCCGCGTGAGAGCTTCCAGCTCGCTACCAAGAATGCCGCATGGATCAACTGCAAGACAAAAGAGGAGGCTCACGCACAGTTCGAAACCTCTTTAAAGCAGACCGGAGCAGGCTATTTTGATTTTTACCTGCTCCACAACCTCGGAGAAAGCCGCACAGAGTTCTTCGACCGTTTTGATCTGTGGAACTGGCTGCCGGAAAAGAAGCAGGAAGGCCTCATCAAACATCTTGGTTTTTCCTTCCACTCTACCCCGGAAGAGCTGGAGGCAATCTTAACTGCACATCCGGAAATGGAATTCGTACAGCTGCAGATCAACTATGCTGACTGGGAGAACCCGGCCATCCAGTCCAGAGCCTGCTATGAAGTAGCAAGAAAGCATGGCAAGCCAGTCATCATCATGGAGCCGGTCAAGGGCGGCATGCTGGCTACCCCGCCGGAATCCGTTGCCAAGATCTTAAAAGATGCAGAACCGGATTCCTCGGTTGCATCCTGGGCAATCCGCTTTGCTGCAAGCCTGGACGGAGTCATCACCGTGCTGTCCGGCATGAGCAATGTCGCACAGATGCAGGATAACTTATCCTACATGAAAGACTTTACCGGTCTCACTGAAGCCCAGAAGGAAACCCTTAAGAAAGCACAAGAGGAATTAAACCGCATCCCGTTGATCCCGTGTACCACCTGCAATTACTGCGCAAAGGTATGCCCGATGGAAATCGGTATCTCCGGTTCCTTTACCGCCATGAACTACTTAACGCTCTACGGCGATAAGGCAAGTGCCCTGCACCAGGAGAACTGGCTGGTAGACAGTCACGGCCGCAAACGCGCTGACCAGTGCATCAAATGCGGTAAGTGCGAAGCAGTCTGCCCGCAGCATATCGCGATTCGCGAACAACTTGATGAGGTTACTGCGAAGCTATTGGCTGAATAAACAATATCACACAGTAAGTATCAAAGGGGCGAAAGTTCCTGCAGCCACCATGCATGGCGGCTGCAGGAGCTTTCGCCCCTCGTTCATTGTTAGCCAATATTGTTTATAATATGATTGCGAAACAAATGTTCGCATGATATACTAAAAAAGGAAAGCACTCATGACAGGAGTGGGTGTTTTCTTTTATAGTTATTATAAATACCTCTATATGAAAAATCAAGAAAAAATCCAAGAATGGAGATGACTAACATATGCCAAACACGACAACTCAAAATCCTGCAACCGGAAGCCAACTGGAATTAACCAGCCTGACTACCGAATATGAAAACCAGTTTGACCGCAGCAACAAACTGGACAATAAAGTCTATATCACCATTACATTCTGCGGATTCTTTTTTGTATTTATTATTGGCTTGTTTAATGGACTTTCCCAACTGGAAAAGCCTCAGGATGGACTGCAGCTTTTTGTCTCTGTATTATATATTTTAACCTGCATTGGCGTGATGGGTGCATATGCTTTTGTCCTGGTATTTTTCATGCGTCTGTTGCAGCCCGAGCAGATTACCCGAATGGACCCGGATATCATGCGGAAAGAACATTTCGAAGAATGGAAGAAGAGGCGGCAAGGCTTCGCCTGATCGCATTGTACCGGGAAACCGTGAATGGAAATCTGGTGAAACTTCACCGCCGCTGTGATGAGTTTGTGAAAGGATTAAAATTTATTGTACCAACTGTATTGCTGGCTTTTGCATGCTACGCGCTTCAGATTATTCTGCAGATTGCATGGTAAAAATAAATAAATTGTTACTTCAGATAATCCCCCACCGGCGTAGAATTATACTGCTTTTTGATCTCGATCACGATCGAACCATCCTCATTTGTCACCTCGGACACAATCTTATACTGCGTGCGGTTCCGGTCCAGCTGAGCTTTGTATTTTTCATATTCCTGCCGGATAAACTGCTTTGCGTACTCGGTTGTCTCACCATCGTGAAGAGAAGATTCCCGCAAGCGGCAGAATGATGATGAGCTGTCTTAAAAGGGAAATCACCAGAGACTCTATACCGCCGTCCAGTGCCTGGTAAATGCCCTGATACGCCACATTCATTCCCGCGAAAATGAAACTGATGGAAATGATCCGCATATCCGGCTTCATATACTTTATATCATGCTCAAACTCATGATCCAGTCTGAGATGGAAGATGAGCAGCAGTACCGCAGAAACCACCTGGCCAATGACTGTTGCATAAGCAGCACCTCTTACCCCCATTTCCGGTACTGGTCCAAGACCGTAGATCATGATCGGATCCAGAATGATATTGACAACTGCACCGGGAATACCAGTGTCAGGGCATTCAATGCCGATTCGCTTCCTGTTTTCATATTGCCGACGAACACACTGTCCACGATGTTGTAGACAGCCTGCAGTGCCATGGATAAGATTATGGGGATTCCCATCTGGATCATGAGCTTATTCACTGGCATTTCTTTCATTTTGTTACCTTCTGACATTTCGTCAAATCCTCCTGTTCCTTTCTTTTTCCATAAATAAAAAGAACGAGCAGCAAAAACTGGATTTACGCAGTTATTGCTACTCGTTCGCCACCTATTATATTGCCTGTTTTTCAAAAAGTCAAAGGGCTTTTTCCGTATTTTTACTCCTGCCCCATATCCCGGTCACACACATCCAGAAATTCGGTTACCGCATCCTTTGCAGAAACATACTCCCCTGCCGCATATCCTGTCATACAGGAATACCACGCCTCGACGATATCCGGCGTGACCTCGCCCAGGTTTACACTGCCATCCTTAATGAACTCTGCATCCAGGACCTGTTTATAATTCTCAGTGATGCTGCTGTTCTTTGCCACAGACGGAACTCCTTTGATGTTTGCCATCTTGTTGATTTCCTCCTCCGTGGAAAGGAAACGAATGAACTCCATTGCATAATCCAAATGGCTGCCGTCCTTGTTCACCGCAAATCCACACCACAGTTCACGGTAAACGTATGCCCCGTTCTCCCCGGTCGGCGGGTAAATAAACGTGTAAGAAAAAGGTTCCTTCTGGAATGCTTCGGATTTGGATTCCCGTTTTTTCATTCCACCGACCTTTTCGGTATTGCATACCCAGAATGGCACATCCCCCTCCAGGAAACGGAGGATTGCCTGGTCATAATTATCCTTCGGGTAACTGTCATTGACCGCAGGATCTGTATAACCGCCCGCAAGAATTTCATCCACAAGCTCCACGGCTGGCATAACAGCCGCTTCGGCTGCTGCCTGGTCTCCCTCCTGCAATGCCTTATTCAGTGGCTGCCCGTCACAGAGACCAGAAAAGATCTGATTTGCCACCAGCTCCGCATACACCTTTGCAGTTGGTCCCTGAACAGGATTGTATCCTTTTTTCTTTAACGCAGAAAGCACATCCAGAAATTCCTCTCTATTTTGGGGAAGTGCCAGACCTTCTTTTTCCAGAAGGGATGTATTCACGATCATCCCGTAAATATTTTGTCCCATGGGAACTGCAAGCTGTTTGCCGTCAATACAGGATGCAGAAAGCATCTGCGGGTCTATTGCACTGAAATCAACATCTGCCTCCGACAGATTCACGCAATATTTTGCAAGTGCACTATCCTTTGGAGTTAATAATTCACTGGAAGTCATAATAACATCAACGTTGGGATTTGCCTGCAAATATGCCACCTCATTACTCCCGCCTACCTGCTGGTAGGTATACGTGATATTCGGATAAAAGCGGTTAAAATCGCTCATGACCTGATCCAACGCCTCAAAATTCCCAAAATAACCGATCATATCCAGCTGGATCTTTGCATCCTTATCCATTCTCGGTGTAAATCCCGTTTCCGGTTCTTTCTTTGCCGAACATCCAGACAACAGCAATGATGCTGCCAGTGCCGCAGTCACCATACCGTGTGTAAAACTTTTCATATCGTAACGCTCCCATTAAAACATTTTATTTTTTATCTTTTTCAGATAATTCAAAAGCACGATGGTATCGATCGGCTTTGCCATATGGCCATTCATTCCACTGGAGATGCAGGCCTGTACATCCTCCGCAAAGGCATCTGCCGTCATGGCGATCACCGGAATATTCCGAAGGGCTGCCTCGTCTAAGTTCCGGATCCGCTGGCTGGCCTCCAGACCATTCATTTCCGGCATCTGCACATCCATCAGGATCGCATCATATGTGCCTGCAGGATTTGCCAAAAGCTGCTCGATACAGAGCCTTCCGTTTTCCACCCGCTCACAGGTAACCCCGAATTCTTCCAAAAGTATCTCAATCACTTCCCAGTTTAACTCGTTGTCCTCTGCAACCAGCAGATGAAGACCTCTTACCTCATCATCTTCCAGATGTCCCTCCTGCTTTGTCACAGGCTGCTGATCTACAATTGGCAGATTCAGTCGAACCGTAAAGGTCGTTCCCTTCTCAACCTCACTCTCGCAGGTGATCGTACCGCCCATCAGATCAACCATCTGACGCACAATCGCCAGTCCCAGACCAGACCCAAAGTCCGGTTTACCTGGGTATTGATCTCACGCGAAAAAGACTGATACATCCGGTCCTGATATTCCGGTGTCATGCCGATTCCCGTATCGGATACACAAAAGACCAGGCAAGTCAGCTTCTTATCCGCCTCTGCCGGCTCTTCCCCAAAACGCATGGTAATGCTGCCGCCATCCGGGGTATATTTCACAGCATTTGACAGAAGGTTCATATATATCTGATTAAGCCGGATTGGATCGGCCAGAACAACCGGATGCGGCAGCGCATCTTTCTGAATGGTAAAATGCAGATTTTTCTCCCGGATCTGCAGCGCCAGCATATCGTCCAGCTCTTTAAAAAATTTCTCCACCAAGACCTCCGAAGGAGTCAGCACAAACTGACCACTCTCGATCTTTGAGATATCAAGGACATCGTTGATCAGGGTCAGCAGGCGTTTTCCAGATGTCATCGCTTTATCCAGACACTGCGTCACATACTCCGGATCCTGCACATGGCTTTTTGCGATCGACATCATGCCAAGTACGGCGTTCATCGGCGTGCGGATATCGTGTGACATGGAGGAAAGGAACTGGGTCTTTGCCTCACTGGCCTCCTGTACCAGCTGCGCAGTCTTGCGAAGTCTGCGGTTTACCTGGCGCAGATAAAGTCCGTCCAGCAACACCAGGGCCGCCAACGTTCCACAGATCAGAAACACGATCAGCCAGGTGCCATTCTCCGGCTGCAGCTCATCCAACCGGATCACACCAAGGATATCCAGATTGGAATTGCCACCAAAGGACGAATAATACCACAGACAGTCCTCATTCCTGAAATTTTTATAGCAGAGTACACCATGATCGGTGCTTTCCAGTTCTTTTTGGAAACTGTCCACCTTGTTGTAATCATCCTGGAAATTATAGCCCCGAATATATTCCGGAAACGAAATTGATTTCATGGATGGAGACTGGATCACATAACCGCCTTTTGTTGTCATGATCCCGACCTCGGCAGACTGGTATTCTGCCGGAAATACCCAGGTCTTTTGCAGTACATTTGTCGGAATGGCCCGCAGCAGCAGAAAATCTTTCGTCCCATCTTCCGTCTGCAGCGTGATCCGTGCCCCGACACTGACTGCCGGTGAAACCGTTTCATCCAGCTGATACCGCCCGACCACCGTAAACTTCGGCGCTGTGCCATTGTACATCTCCCACATGGCATCCAGCATGAGCTGCTCCCAGTCCTTTAACTCGCCCTGGAATCTGTGATAAGTATCGATCTCATCATGACCAGCCGGATAGCTTGCCGACCAGGCATCAAAATTTTCCATATCTACAATATGAACATACCGCCCCGGATTGGTGTTGATAGACCGCAAAAAGTCCAATGCCTCTTCCCGCGTCATCTGCCGGTCGTTGATGTAGAATGCCCAGTTTTCCACATAGCCCCGCTCACTGTCCAGATAATTCTGGGAAACGGATTTCATGGATTCTACCGTGGAAATAAAATCCGCCTGTTTTACTTCGATCTGCGAAGTGCGGACATGATACGCATAGATCAGGGAGACAACGACTGCAACGAGCATGAGCACGATATTTCCAGCCCATAAGGCTGCTTTATACAGTTTTTCTGTATGCTTGGTATACAATGCCATGCTCCTTCCCCCTTAGCCGTATTTTTGGTTGTGCATATGCGTCTGGCAGAATCTGCTGCCAAATCTATCTTCATTGCTGTTCACTCATGCACAACCCAAATTCTCCCCCCAAAAACGCAGAATTCCCTAATATAAATAGTAACACCACCACGCAAAAAAGTAAATGCGTTCATTGTTTCAAGTATAAAATCGTGGTATCCTTAATAATAACGTAACAGCAATAAACAAAATTTATCAAAAACCTGCAAAAAAATTTACAAAGGAGGACTTTTTCCATGCCACCACTTGCCAAACGCTATTTTTTCTTTATTCTGGGGCTGATCATCAACTCTTTTGGCGTTGCCTTCATCACCAAAAGCGCCCTGGGCACCTCCCAGATTTCCAGTATTCCTTATGTTTTAAGCCTAAAATTCACCATGCTGACCTTCGGGCAGACCACGTTCCTGTTTAATATGATCTTCATTGTCATGCAGATCGCGATCCTGAAAAAGGATTTTCACCCGATCCAGTTTCTGCAGGTTCTGGCCAACATTCTGTTCAGCTTCTTTATTGATATCAGCATGCTCGTGCTGGCATGGCTGAACCCGCAGACACTGCCACTGCGCATCTTAAGCCTACTGATTGGCTGCGCGATCCTTGCCATCGGGATCAGCGTAGAAGTTGCTCCTGATGTCATCAAGGTTCCGGGTGAGGGCATTGTCCATGCAATCTCCCGCGTATCCGGCATCGAATTCGGTAAGGTCAAGATCCGGTTTGATGTTACGTTGATCATCATTGCGATCGTACTGTCATTCCTTTTCTTCCAGCGCTTAAACGGCGTCGGACTTGGCACCATTGTATCTGCCATCCTTATCGGGCCAATGATCTCCTTTGTGAACCGGCATCTGCCGGGGATTGAAAAGATCCGTGGGCTGGCTGGGCAATAAATGAAAAGAGATTTTGCACTGACAACTCATTTCAGATGTATGGCAACAAAAAAATGGCAGGAAATATCCCCACTGCATATTTCCTGCCTAATATTTACTTTTTTCCCATGCAAATCCGTTCCTGCACAAGCTTTTTTAACTGTTTTATATCAATTTTCCCGCTTACATTCATAGGAAGTTCTGTAAATTGCAAAACATGTGCCGGGACTTTATAATCTGCCAGTCTGGATCTTACAAATGCCTGAAGCGCTTCTTTTGATATGGGATATCCTTGCTTTGGTACAATGCAAGCTACGATTTCTTCCTGCAATACTTCTGCTGGAATTCCTATTACCTTAACTCCATCTACACCATCAAATAATCTGATTACCTCTTCAATTTCTTGTGGTGCGATATTTTCCCCAGCCCGAATAATCATTTCCTTCAAACGTCCTGTTATACGCAGTCTCCCGCATTCATCCAAATATCCGATATCTCCCGTCTTTAACCATCCATCTTCTGTAAACACTTTCTTGTTTTCTTCCGGCTTCTTATAATATCCCTGCATAACATTATATCCTCGAACCTGGATTTCTCCACATACGCCTGATTGACCGTTTTCTTCGTAGTCCAGTGAATTAATTCGAATCTGTATATGCTCTAAAACCTCCCCCTCCGATGTTGCCTTATTTTCTATACTGTCCTCCCAGTCTGCTATCGAGATACATGGTGCGCTTTCCGTCTGACCATATGCCGGCTGCAGATGCATTGAAGAAAAGCGTGAACAGATTTCTTTATACTCCAATGATGTTACAGCAGAACCTGCAATAATTCCTGATTTCAAATCTTTTCCTTTTCTGCTTTTGTGTTCCTGCTTGCGGATCAGTGCCAAAAACATGCTCGGCACTCCATTTAACACACTGCAATGACTGTTTTCTATAGCCTCCCACACGTGAAGCGTATGAAAATACGGAATAATATGCATACACATACCGCTGACCAGACAAGCAACAATTCCAGCAGTAATTCCAAAGCAATGAAACAATGGTACCGTAATACACATTTTATCTGTTGCATTCCAGTGCATAGCCATGGCCACGGCCCTCGCATTATTCACAATACTATAGTGACTTAGCATGACACCTTTCGGCATACTGGTTGTTCCAGACGTAAAGATAATGCATGCTGTGTCCCCCGGATTCACCAATTCCCTCATTGCTGAAAACGAACTGCAGCTCCCTAATTCATGGTTTTCTATCCACGCTCTGTCATTCATTTTATTCATTGAAATAAAATATCTAATTCTTGGTAATTTTTTATGCAAATCTGCAATCATGTCTGCATAGACACAATCCTTGTAGCCAGTCCCATAATATAAGATCTCCACATCTGAATAGTCCAGAACTTTCCGAATCTCTTCCACTTTGTAACAGGTATTCAAAAGTACCGGAATGGCCCCTCTCTTCATTAAAGCCAAAAAAACAAACACCCAGGCCGCACTGTTTTCGCTCCAGATTCCTACATGCGTTCCCCTTTTTATATCCAAACTTTCCATCTCAAACGCAAGTGTCTCAGCAATCTGATTTAACTGTGCATAGGTGCAGCTCCAGGCGTTCTCTTCTATTGCCATATGATTTTCTTTATTTCTTGCCTCTTCCTCCAAATACTGCCCAATCGTTTTTTCTATCAATTCCATATGATATTCTCCATATAAAATGAACTCCGCTGCCTGATGAAAGATTCTCAGACAGCGAAGCTCAAAAATTGATTTTTTACAAACTTGCTTTTTCAGAAGAAATCAGAAAAACAAGACATTCCTCTGCTACCTGTTCATCGCTCTGGTTATAAACATATACACGGAACGTAACCACGCCTCTACCAGGCGTTTTACTTGGACGTTTTTCCTCTACGACTAACTTGCAGTAAATAGTATCCTCAAATCTTACCGGCTCCTGATAACTGATTTTCATATCAAGCAGCGCTGTTGCCGTACCTTCAAACATTCTCGTCTGTGCCAGCAAACCTGTACTAACAATAAATGTTACATTTCCATATGCAATTCTTGAACCATAAATCGTACTCTTTCCGTAAACATCATTGGTATGGGTAGCGCTCCAATCACCAGATAAACCTGCAAAATTTACAATATCTGCTTCTGTAATCGTTCGTGCTCCAGTGATAAATTCGTCTCCTACATTCCATTCATCATAGGTTTTCCCAGGAAATACATAATCTTTCATCGCCATAAGTATCTTCTCCTTATTCCATATGTTCACGGTCAGTCGCCATCAAAATAACCCAGGTTCCATCCATAACCATTTCTTCCTTCTGATTAAAGACAGAAATACGGTATGTTATAATTCCACGTCCTGGTTTTCTTGATAAACGCTTTGCAGTCGGAGTCATCGTGAGATAAATCGTATCTCCCACGTATACCGGTTTTAAGAAGCTCATCTGCTGATCCAGTAGTCCAATATAGCTTCCATCCACCCAGAGCGTCTGGCAATCCAGCCCATGCAGTTAGTTGAAAGCTTCGCCACAAACGATGTCCCGGTATTCTGCATCTCCTTAAAAGCCGGCGGAACCGGCCTGAACCTGACTGCTGCTGACATCGTCATCCACTACGATCCGTGGTGGAACGTGGCAGCCCAGAACCAGGCAACCGACCGTGCGCACCGCATCGGCCAAGAAAACACCGTAACCGTTTACGAACTGATCGCGGAACACACCATCGAAGAGCAGATCCAGAATCTTCAGAAGAGTAAGCAGGACCTGGCCGAAGAGATTCTCTCCGGAGAGGGAATCAGCAGCATCCTGATAGACCGGGATGAGATTTTGAAGCTGCTGTAGGATCGATGAATTTGAGAAATAGGCTGACCTGTAACTACTGTCATTAACTCATTAACAATTGCTTTGGGATGCTTAACAATCAAAAAAGGCGTCAGATCCACTTTTTCGGATCTGACGCCCATATTTTTCTAAAACCGGTTCCCGCACTTCGGGCAATACTCAAAATCTTCTGTTGTCTCATAACCGCAATGATCGCAATGCCGGTGTCCATATCCACTGGTTCCCTGCTGCACCATCGTCAAATGCTGCGGCAGAATCTCCACCTGTTCCCCACGCGCAATCGCCTTTCCGATTTCCGGATCAAGCTCATACAGCGTATTGCAGCAGCTCATCTGCACATAATAGTGCCGGTTCCACTTCAAGCATGGGATAAAAAATAACGACAACACCGTATACGTCATAAAGACCTGGTACCGCCCATACTTGCCGCATACACTGCAGATGACGGTCTGCGTAAAATCAAGCTGCTTTCTTCCATCGGTAATTCCCATCATAAAAAACATAATGTCACTTCTTTTCTTAATTTATAGTGTAATCATTATAGCTGTTCTCTTTACACAAATGCAACCTCATTTTGTGTTCCGAGCTCGTTGCAGTTCATGCGTTGCGCAAACCGCTCACGGTTCATGGCTTACCTGACATCCGATTTTTTTGCAATTGCCCTATGTACTTTTCTTTTACCTTGTTTTATAATACATCCGATTTGAGATTCCTCATAAATCACAGGAAACTTTCCGAACGAATATACACAAGGAGATATTATGCAAAAGAATGACATCAAGGACCTGACTGTCGGATCCCCGATGAAGCTGATCTTAAGCTTTGCGATCCCGATGCTTTTCGGGTTCCTTTTCCAGCAGTTTTACAACATGGTCGACACCATCATTGTCGGTAAATGTCTGGGCATATCAGCCCTGGCAGCGGTCGGCTCAACGAGCTCCATTAACTTTATGATCATCGGCTTCTGCACCGGCGCATGCAGTGGCTTTGCAATCCCGGTAGCCCAAAAATTCGGTGCCGGAGACTATAACGGGATGCGGAAATTCGTAGCCAACTCCGGCTGGCTGTCCGCAGTCTTCGCCGCAGTCATGACAACCATCGTCGGTATCCTCTGCATGGACATTTTGCAGTGGATGAACACGCCGGAAGATATCATCCAGGGGGCTTACGATTACATTTTCGTGATTTTCCTCGGAATTCCTGTCACCTATCTTTACAACATGCTCGCAGGCATCATCCGAAGCCTGGGAGACAGTAAAACACCGGTCTATTTTCTGCTGCTTTCCTCCCTCATGAACATCGCCCTGGATTTCTTCACGATCCTTGTCCTCGGCATGGGAGTCCGCGGACCGGCACTGGCTACCATCATCTCCCAGGGAATTTCCGCAGTGCTTTGCCTGATCTACATGATCCGGCATTATCCGATCCTGCATATGAAACAGGACGAATGGAGACCGGACAGCCACATGCTCCGCGTCCTCTGCGGCATGGGAATCCCGATGGGGCTCCAGTATTCCATCACGGCGATCGGAAGCGTTGTGCTCCAGACCGCGGTAAACTCGCTTGGCTCCATGGCCGTGGCAGCAGTTTCCACCGGAAGCAAGGTCAGCATGTTCTTCTGCTGTCCGTTTGACGCACTCGGCGGTACCATGGCAACCTACGCAGGCCAGAATGTCGGTGCCAAAAAGCTGGATCGCGTAAAAGAAGGACTGAAAGCTGCAAGTCTGATCGGGATCATCTATTCCCTGATCGCATTTGTGGTCCTGCTTTTCGGCGGCAAATACATTGCGCTTCTCTTCATGGACGCAGGGCAGACCGAGATCATCGGCAGGGTAGCCACGTTCCTGGCCGCAAACAGTATGTTCTATATCCCGCTGACCTTTGTCAACGTCGTCCGCTTCACGATCCAGGGAATGGGATTTTCCACGTTTGCGATCCTGGCCGGAGTCTGCGAGATGGCTGCACGGTCACTCGTCGGCTTCTGCCTGGTTCCGGTATTCGGGTTCCTTCCGGCGTGCTTCGCCAGCCCACTTGCGTGGATCTTTGCAGATGCGTTTTTGCTTCCAGCATTCTTCCACTGCCTGAAAAAATTGAAGATTCTGTTCGGAGAAAATTAATCATCGGAGGTGCCACTGGCACCTCCTCTTTTCTTATTCAGCCACATCATAAATCCCACACACAAAACCAGCTGCAGCGCAGACGACATCGGCGTCGCCAGCCCGATATGAAACAGAGATGTCTTCGGCTGGATACTCACCAGATAAGACACCGGCACACGGACACCCAGCATACCTCCGCCGCAGATCCGGATATAATCCACAGTCTTGTGAAACGCCTCCTCCGGTGCATTCATTGCACGGCTGACCTGAGGGGCAAATGCCACAAGAATAACCGACAATGCCACCGCAATTCCCGCAAACAGCAAAATCGCCGTTCCTACCGTGTGGCCTCCCTCTTCCCGTTTTCCGCTTCCGATCTGCTGTCCCAGCAAGATCGTGGTTCCCATCGCAAAGCTGCTGATCAGGTTCGTCAGTGTTGTCATGATCTGCGAACCGGTCGATACCGCGGATACATCTGCGGAGGAAGCAAACTTTCCGACAATCAGCAGATCCACCGCACCGTACATTGCCTGCAAAAACAGCGCCAACAGGACTGGAAATGCGAATAAGATGAGCGGCTGCAAAATTTTCCCTTCTGTAAATGATGTGGTTCTCTCCATGAAATTTTCTCTCCAATGTTGATCATTTATTTTTTATTCTGTGGAGCGTGTTTTTCCACGCTATAATTTCCTCTGAAATCAGCGGATATGCCACCAGCACCTTCTTCGATATACAATGCAATAAAAAAAGCCGGATAAGAAAGCAGATATTTCAACCTGCCATCTTATCCAGCTATTGTTTCTGCATCAGCAACGGGTCTGTATCACCCGGTTACTTAAATGGAACAAATCACCCTCCGATGAACGATTCTGATTATACAATATGCATTTTTTCTTGTCAATTTGCAATGCAAAATTTATATTGCCATCTTAACCTGGCGGTTACTGTTCACACGTTGCGGTTTGCCAAACACGTAAGCAGCAGTTACAACTGAGCCCCCAATTCTTCCAGTTCCTTCATTACCGCCTCATTCTTCGCCAGTTCATCTTTCCCATTCGCACTATATCTCTTCTGAAAGCGCATATCCCATTCCAGGTATTCAGACATACATGCAAACTGTTTCTCAATCAGATCATACTGATCATGATTTACAGGCGCACCTCCTGTAACGATCAGACCAGTCTTTTTGCCCTTCAGCTGCAGACCGCGGCAATAACACTTATCAATCACCAGTTTCAACTGTCCGGTAATTCCCCACCAGTACACCGGTGTCGCAAATACGATCATATCCGCCGCCGCGATCTGTTCAATCGTCGGATTGGTATCATCCTGGTCAACACAGCCCTTATAGCACTGACAGGCGCCACAGCCTTTACATGGACTGATGTGCAGCTTGTCCGGCTGAATCACCTCGATCTCATGATTCTTAGATGCTCCCTTGATCAAGGCATTGATTGCCGTTAAGGTATTGCCCTTTCTGGCACTTCCGTTAATAATTACAATTTTCATTGGTAATCCCCCTTTATCACAACATTATCATTTTATAAGCATATCTTATGTTGCTACACATCATATACCACATGTCTTTTTCCTGTGTTTTTTGCCTGATACAGGCGCTCATCCGCATAGTTGAACAGCTTGACCAGCATATCTTCCCCATGAAAGACCGAAGCACCGCCACTGAATGTCAGCGGCTTCCCTTTGGAAGACATCCCATACTCTTTAAAATCATCCGCACAGCCGTTTAAAACCTGCTGTATCTTATTCTGGTCTGTCGTGTGGAACACCAGCATAAATTCCTCCCCGCCAAAACGGGTCACAAGTCCTTGTCCTTTCATATGCTTCAGAAGAATCTCCGAAAATGTCTGCAATACCTCGTCTCCAAACATATGACCATACGTATCATTGATCTGTTTAAAATCATCAATATCCAGCAATACAACCGAAAAAGCATTTTCTCCGTCCGCCTTCTTCTCCTCCAGATACTGGGTCAGATAGCGGCGATTATACAGGTGGGTCAGCGGATCCAGATTCGCCATCCACCGCAGATCCTTTGTCATCTCCTCCAGGCACTTCTGCTGCCTTGTATACTGCTTGAGAAGAATACTCAGCAGCATCAGAATACTGCTGCCTGCGATCAGGAACGTAATAACCACCGAGCTCATATTCTCTTTTCCCGCAAATGCAGCAAAGAAAGCCGGGTCGCGCTGTCTCCATACAATGAATACCAGATCAAACAAGATCAGGGCACTGGTTCCCTTAATCCGCCATTTATCCTCCAGAAACAATGTTGTTGCCACAATTCCCAGAACCATATAAGACAAGCGGTAAAAACCATAGCTGCAATAGAGCACCGGAAACTCAATCAGATCGCAGATCACCAGGATCAGAACGACCGGAATTTTCGTTTTCTTTGTCTTGATACCATAGGCACTTGCCGCATAGATGATCACGGCACAGAAAAGCGGAAACAGCGTAGCTGCCGTCATGCCATATAACAGCATATTCGTCAGGTATCCAAGCGTATTCGCAATGCAAGCTGTCAAAGCCAGTACATAAAACAACCGGATCTTTAAATCAATGTTTTCATCATAAAATATATTCATTCCAATTCTCCACATGGCTACAGTTCACGCAGGCGTGTTCGGTAACCGGATTTTTTTGTACGGCATATTCTAGCATAAATTATGGAGATATTGTAGAGAAAATGACGATTTTTTCTCAAAAATAAACATGTTCCTGGCGGCTCCCGTATCCGTCTTTCTTGAAATCCGAGTTCAGAAAGTCAATCCGCTCCGGCACAATTTTAATCAGGTTCATGACCTCCGGAAGCTTTTTTAACATCTCAATCGGGATTTTCTTAAACTCTGCCGCTTTCAGATATTCTTCCGAAAATGGTTCTACAATCTCTGCAACGCCCTGAACCTGCATTCCCTTTAATTTCGCAAACCCGGCATACTTGTCAAAGATTGCAAGACATACATTCTTATTCTGCTCAAGGCCTAGGAACTTTTCGCCGCCCTCCGAAAACATCCAGAATGCCCTGTCGTGGTATGTATACTCGATCGGAGTGTTTCGGATCTGGCTTCCACTTCCCGTGGCAAGCGCACAGGTATCGTTCGCCAGAATATAACTCTCAATCGCCGCAAGCAGTTCTTCCCGCGGCATCTTAACGGAAGCCGCATCGATTGGTTTCCAGTGGTCTGCGGCTTTTTTATAGTCTTCATGATTCATGCTTATTCCTCCCTTGGAGCTCATTTTCTTGTAATCAGTTTTACGATACCATAACAATGATAACTCTGTTTCCTTATTAAATTACCTATATTATACCGTGTATGGGGTCGGATATCGATGCTTTTTTGACCAAGATTTGTGATTTATGTTTCTTTCACGCGTTGTGTAAAACTCTTCTGTTCTTCCATCAAACCTCCATATAGTAAAATAGAAGAATGACTTCACAGCCATCCTTCTACTAATTTTTCACAGTTTATCCTGCAATGGGAATGGGTTTTCGGTCTCCATCCCGACCACTGGAACAGGTTTTAGGTCTCTGTTCCGACCTTATAAGTATCTCTTTTAGATTACACTGTAGCTTTGAAATAGTCAAAGAAAATTTATGCTTCTTCACCCAATTAAGTCATGATAACATTTTCTTTCGAGAATTAACCTCTAGCCAGGTTGTGGTAAATGTCAAACCCTTATAAAGCTCATAAGATACTGCTCTCTGGCACAATACCTTACTTCACAGCTTGACAGACACTCAGGTTGCCTGTCTCTAATATTAGATTACCTAGCTTCTGAAAATATGTCAACCAAAATCTCTAACTACATTCCTTATTTAAGTCAAGATCGGATAAAGACCGCATCGACCAGCACCAGAAAAACAAATGGCAGCCAATAATTCCAAAAAACAAAAACGACGGGTGTCTTACCCGCCGTTTGGTGGACCCGGGTCTTTCGACCAGCCCAATATAAATAGAGTTTCGATCATTGCTGCAAAAACTGTTCCCAGCGGGAATCGAACCCACAACTAGCGCTTAGGAGTAGACCCGATACGACATCGGGAAGTGGCATCTAATGCTTAAAAATGCTTGGAAATACAAGGTTTTTCAGCATTTCAAATCCCATCTGATACTACGCTGTGATAGCTAATTCAGAGGGATTTTACACCGTCCGATTGGCTCGAAATTAGCAAGTCTTTCGATTTTTGGTGGACGTTGCAAGTGCAAGTAAATGTCACTATGTAACTTCTCGTGATGCGAAATGATAGGAAATCCTATTCATTCTCGTGTGAGGGTGCGGGTGTCCTTAGACACAGATTTCAGTCTGTTTTATATATCATTTCAAAATGAATTTTTCAACCAGAATTATTAAGAATTTCAAAGGTTTTTCAGACTCAATGATTCTATGTAATTTAGACCCGCCGAAGCAGGTCTTTTTTTATTTCAGCATAATCTCTCTATCCTCAGCGCCGAGCATATAAGCACCCTTGGCAAAAGCATCCCTTGCAAGAAGCTCTGCTACATCAACCCTATCGAACAGCATCCATATTTCTTTCTCTTTCGGAGTCAGTTCATGGCTATGGTCAAACAAATGCTCAAGTCCCAATCCTTCAAGCAATGCCGACTTTGCTGCTTTGTATTCCTCAGCTCTGCCAACATATTCGTCGTTCCTTTCCTTGGAAAATGCCTCGATATTGTCAGCTCTCAGATGCTCGTAATACTCGTCCATAAAGATTCTATCCATACTCGTTGACCTCCATAACAAAAAAATAAGGGCAGACCCTTTTACAGCTATTGTAGCTATGTAAAAGGATCTGCCCTTGCAGTTACTATAATGTTTTTGCCAGCGACTTCAGGAGTGCTGCCATTTCCGGATTTTGCAGAAGCTTCAGAAGAAGTTCTTTATCATCAGCGGAGCTTCCGTTGCGGCTGGTTGAACCGGCTCAGGCGTTGCCTGTCTGCCTGAGTAGAACGCAGCTTCCATTCTTTCAGCGTTCAGTCTGCGGTCATCGTCGATGATATGGGAGTAAACATCCGCTACCATCTTGACCTGTGCATGACCGGAATCGCCTTGAACGGATTTCATATCGCCGCCGTTCAGCTTCAGCTTGTAAGTGATACTGGAATGTCGGAGACTATGGAAAACCACTTTCGGCAGTCCCTTCTCCTCAATCAGCTTATTGAAAGCACGGTTGATAACCTGCCCCTCAATCGGCTTGCCATTGGAAGAACAGAAAACCAGATTGAAGTCTACGAACTCGTCACCGAAAAGGTCTTTCAGTTCTTCGATGTCAGCCTTTCGCTGTACCAACATTTCCGCTACGGTTTTCGGTAAGAACACCTTGCGGACACTTGTTTTGGTCTTAGGAGTTTTGAGAACCAATGCGGTATGCGTACTGGCGAAGGTCGGTGGGAACTTGAACATGATGTCCTTACCGTCCAGATCTGCCATCGCTTCACGATTTACTCTCTGCAACTCCTTTTCAACGAAGATGCTTGCCTGACCAAGTTCAATACTGGTGGGGGAAATGTCAATACAGTCCCAGGTAAGCCCCAGAAGCTCGCCCATTCGCAGGGAACAGGAGAAGGCAAGGTTAATAGCCAGACGAAGAATATCATCGTCACAGGCTTCCAGAGCCTTCTGGAGCACTTCTGCTGTCCAGATATCCCTGGTCTTGTGTTCTTCTTTCGGCAGCGTAGCGTGCTCCACAGGGTTTCTGGTCATCAATTCCCACTTGACCGCTTGATTGAAAGCATTTCGCAATGTCTTGTGAACCTCTCGGACAGTATGCGGAGTCAGATATTCTGTACGGGCTTTTACATACTTAGAAGAAACCGCTTTGACAGAAAGCAAATCTCGGTAATACTTGTCCATGATTCTCGGCGTGACATCCTCCAGCTTCATATCACCGATGAGGGGACGAATATAGTTTGCAATCAGGCTCTTTCTGCTTTCATAGGTAGACATCGCCCAGGTGTTCACACCATAGATTGACATATACTCATCCAAAAGATCATTGACGGTTTTAGCAGAAGGGGGAATAAAGGTTCCGGACTCCTGCTCATATTCAACCTGCAACTTCCTTTTCTTTGCTTCGGCATTCGTTTCAAAGGTTTCCCACTTCTGACGCTTGTTGCCGTTCTCATCGGTGTATGTATAAACCACAGAATACTTCTTTTTTCTCTTAACGATAGATGCCATGTAATCAGCTCCTTTCCTGTCTATCTTCCGCTAACTGGTAGCGGGTCTGATTGTGATACCATTTTTCAAAGCTCTCTTTGGTAGCTCGCTTATACCTGCCAACCTTGATAAGCTCAAAATCTTCATTGGCAACGATATAGTAAATGGTCTGACGATGTACCCCAAGCATTCTTGCCATTTCCGGCAGACCGTAGGTGGATGCCATAATATCTGCATCCAGTTCCTGATCCTCTACCGTGCGGTAATCGGTTTGAGAAGCATACCATCTTTCAAAGCTCTCCTTTGTCACTCTGCGCTTGCCCAGGACATCGACCACATCAAAATGCCCTTTGGCAACCAGTTCGTAAGCAGTCGCTTCTTTCAGCCCAAGGCGCTGTCCAAGCTCCTCCATTGAATATGTAGTTTTCTTCAATTCCTCGCCGGGAGGGGTTCCATCGACCTTCTGGTATTTGAACTGATTGGCATACCATTCTTCAAAGCTGTCGATCATCACCCTCATGGTGTTGCCGACAAGAATGGTTTTGAAGTAATTCTTCTTAATGAGCCAGTATGACTCCGTTTTACCAAGACCGAGCATCCTGCCCATTTCCAGAACAGACATACTCGTGCGTTTTCTCATTTCCGCCATCGTACAACCTCCTATGTAAAAAATGTAGCCATGTGTTTCTTGTCATGGCTACATTTTATCGAACTCTCAATATGTTTTGAAGTTTGTCGCCGGGTTGTACGACGCCCTTGACAAATCTTACATTTGATGATCCAACCACTCATCAAAACTCTTTTTGGAGATTCTGATACTGCCACCGATGCGGACGCTATGGAAAACTTTCTTTTTCACAAGGTTGTATGCGCTGGTTCTGCTGATGCCCAGAATATCCTGAATCTCATCAACCGTATAGGTTCTCTTATCAAACTGAACTGCGTTAGCAGCCATCGCTTCTTCGGTGCGCTGATTCATGGCAGCGATTCTTTCTTCAAACATTTATGTTCACTCCTTCGCTCTCTTTGCTTTATGTTTTGGGGAACGCTTTTTCAGCTGTTCCATTGCCAGGCTGACAGATAAGGCTTTCTCAATCGCTACCATTTCACGGGGCGTTACCTTACCTAAGTAATTATCAATCCTGCTTTTATCAATGGTACGAATCTGTTCCAGCTGAACAACGGACGCTTCTTTGAATGCAGGATTGTCGTAAATAACAAAGTGCGTCGGCATATTCGCTTTCTTATGGATTCTGGTGGTGACCGTTGCCACAATCAATGTGGGAGCGTGTTTATTACCGGTATCGTTCTGAATGACGATAACCGGACGGATGCCGCCTTGTTCCGACCCAACTACCGGGTCCAGCTTGGCGCAATAAATATCACCACGGCAATATACCCAATTTTCTTTCATCATGTGCCATGACCTCCTTTCGTTGGCTATGTAATAACTGACTGCCAGAAAGGAATCAGGCAGTCAGTCCAAAAGTCTATGTGTCCCATATTTGCCACGCACCCCTGGGAAAGAGGCTTACGCCCTCAGGGAATCACCGAACGACTGATTGCGAATCAGTTCCATAGGAATCTAACCTCTGCCGGGTTCTCCGCCAGCTCCGTAGAGAAGTATCTTTAATCCTGTTGCTTTCATGGCCGTATTGGGAGCAACCCAATATTTACAAGCCAGTATTGATCGCTGGCATCGGGAGAGAGACAAGCGCTTAATTTATAGAAGAAAGTCGTTCTGTTTCTCTATCCGATACGTCTCGGCGTACCGCTGATGTGGCTGATGCTCTCGCACCGGCAACAGGAACGTATTCGATGACTGTGTATTCAGTTTTCAAGGATCAAGCAGCCGATTTTCTTTGGCTGTATCTAAATTGTACCTGTTCCTCATGCAAGTTTTTATTGCCTCGTAGGTATAGTTTTGAGGTTATTCACGACCTAAAAATATGTAATCAAGGGTTGTCTCAAAGCGCACAACCAGTTCGATTGCCAAATCAATAGAGATACCTCTGTTGCCGGTTTCAATTCGTGCAATGGTGTTTGCGGCAACACCTAACTGCTCCGCAAGCTGTTCCTGTGTAAGCCCATGTTCCTTTCTCAAGGCTTTAATTCTTTTTCCGCTTTCAACCAAGTCGTAATACATTTTCGTTCCTCCGTGTTTTTGAATTTGTGAAGTTGCAAAATCAAAAACAGCGGGAGGAGATCGTGCCCGATTCTCAATACCCTTTGCCATCTGCCTGTCCTCCTTGCAGGCATAAAAAAAGAGCCGGAGTAAATTACTCCAAGCTCTCGTTCATGCCTTTGTGTTAATTATTGGGGAAAATAGGCAGGTATAAAAAAAGCCCCGTACCCATTACAGGCACGAGGCGTAACTCTCTCTATTCAATTTTATGCCGCTATCTCCCAGCATAGCCATTTTAACACTGGACAAGTCGGACTTTCAGTAGGGGAACCGTCGTATTTTCATCGGATTTTAGTCGGACTAAATCCTGTCTTAGCATTCACAATAACACAATGCTTCTTCCTCCCGGGCACTTTCCAGGAAATCTTTCAATTTAGGAATGGCTGTTCCCCAAAGTGACAGACCAAATAACAGTATCGCTTCTTTCTTTCGGTCATAGTAGGTGCTGCGTTCCATATTCAAAACCTCCAGCATTTCTGATTCCCTGTACTTGAAGCGGTTGAGATATGCCTTTGAGATAATCTCACAGTACAGAGCGCCTTTATCTGGATATTCTCTGATTTTCAACATAGCCATATCTACCAGTTCAATGATCCACTTTGTCTCAAATAAGCTGCGAATGCGTTCTTCAAATCGTTCTCTCGCTTCATCCGGAGCAAAGTTCTCCAGATAAATCAATGCACCATCTAAGCTGTCACCGTAAGTACAAATAAGGGTATCACATACATCATTCGCACGATCAATGGTAGACCAGCACACCTCTCGATATATGGATAAAATCAGCTTTGCTCTTTCATACAGAACCTTCTCGTCAATGTTCTGCATCCGGCAAAGCATTCGAATACTGCTTAATACCTGTGTATTATATCTGCTCATTCAGAATCTCCTTTCAGCCTAATCCATAAAATAAGAATTCCTTTCTAACTCCTGTCACTTGGCTAAAGGGAAACAAATACCATGGGACAAGAATGACTATAACTTCCGATATTTGATTAAAATAACAGAAGTGAAATCGGAAGTTCTTGACTTTATAAAAGTTCCGATATATAATTAAGTGGAATTAAAACTTCTGTTATGATTCTTATTATAGCATTTTCCAGAAGTTTGTCAACAAATAATCGGAAGTTACGAATAAATATTTTTTGAAAGGAAGGATACTACCATGACATTTGGAGAAAAAATTAAAGAAGCTCGTTTGGCTATGAACCTATCTCAAACGGAGCTTGCCCAGATGACCGGCATTTCCGAAAGATCCCTTTACACCTATGAGCAGCTCGGAACACTCCCCAGAAAAAGCAACATCAGAAAACTTGCTGAAGCACTGCATATCTCTGTGTCCTATCTTTTGGACGAATCTGAAACGGATAGCCAGAGCCATATAGATCAGGATATGTTTATTTTAGAGGCAAAGGAAAACTTCGGTTCAAAAGGAGCAAAAGAAGCTCAGGAAGTGTTGGGTCGTGTAAATTCTCTGTTTGCCGGTGGAGAATTGGACGAGGACGCAAAAGATGTATTCTTCCAGGCGATTATGTCAGTTTATATGGACTCTAAGAAAACAGCACGGGAAAAGTACACTCCGAAGAAATACAGAAAGCATAAAGATAAAGAGTAAAATCCTCAAGCACAGAATATGTTTTCTGTGTGCGATTCGGAGGTGAAGCAAATGAAAACGGCAGAGCATATCATTGAAACTGTCGATAAGCTTGTGCGAAAATATCACACCAGAGACCCTTACGAGCTATGTCAGCTGTTAGGTATCAAAATCCACTATTACGATTTACAGAAGAAATTGAAGGGCTTCTTCTATTACCAGTCCAGACAAAAGAATATCGTGATAGATCACAATGTGAACGGTATCCTGGAGCGTATATTAGTCGCACATGAATTAGGACACGCTGTCCTGCATACAAAAATCGCTATGATGCACGGCTTTCAAGAAATGGAAGTTTTTGATGATAGATCAATCGAAGAAAATGAAGCAAACTTCTTTGCGGCGGAGCTTCTGTTAGAAGATGGGAAAGTCCTGGAATGCCTTTCGGAACACACATTTTTTGAAACGGCTAAAATGCTCTATGTACCGGCAGCATTATTAGACTACAAATTCAGCCTGCTCCACGAAAAAGGAGAGCTGGTAAATTCGATGTATATTCGTAAAGCAGATTTCCTGAAAGAAGATCTTCATGCCTACGATAACGACATTGGTTATGGCGATATATGAATATCTATTTTTATATCTTTACAGAAAAAGTCCACCAGTACGATGCGTAGTGCATCATGACTGGTGGACTTTTTGCTTCTTAAAGAATCAGTATATTGTGCTGCAAAAAAGAACCCCATAGCAGTTCACTCTGTACCGTCAATGGGCTTCTTTTTCATTATATCAATCAAGCTCCGCTTTTTTTATCATCTCTTGCTGGTCAATCAAGACATCAATCAACTTTCCTACGGTTATCAATGTTGTTACATTACACTTTTTCAGTTTTGCAGCAATCTCATTATCAATGATGCTGTCGCATTTTGCATATGGGGTATCCAGTAAAAAATAGTCAAAGTTCTTTTCCAAGACGAATGCCAGTTTTAGAAGCATTGCCAAAGAAACTTTCGTCTGTCCAACTTCAACATGGCTCATATGATTGTTCGAGCAACCAACCAACGCACCCAAATCAGCCTGACTATAACCCTTTTCCAGTCGGGCAGCTCTAATGCGCTGACCAATCTTAACGTAATCAATTTCCGGTTGCGTTTCAATCACCTCCATGCTGTGTATGATTCTGCTATACATTATAAAATGTACCAAAAATCTCAACAACCAACATCGGGTGCAAGTTGCATTTATAAATGCAATATGATAAAATTTTATAGGCAGATTGCATTAAATGATAGAATGAAAAGAACCCCAAGACGACAATATGAGCTATCTTGAGGTTCTTTAAAATAAAAAATTCGTAGAGTACATTACTCCACGAATCGCATTCTTCTCTGTTTTTTTTAGTTTATATCTTTATTTTACAAATTGTCGCACTGTTTGTCAATATGTTAGGGACATAAAACACGAGGTTTTGCACAAAAATCCATCTTAGAAAGTTCCAAAGTCACAATTTGCCGTCAGAATTATAGTCATATTGAAGGAGGTGTACCTTATGGCACGAAAAGGAGAAAATATTTACAAAAGGAAAGACGGCAGATGGGAAGGAAGATACATTAAGTCCCGATCTTCTACAGGCAAAGCCAATTACGGTTATGTTTATGCAAAGTCATATCGAGAAGTCAAGGCAAAACTTATCAGTCAAAGTTCGTGCACGAGTAATTCTGTCACTGTCGATCCAGAAATTAGCTCAGATCAATTTGAACAGGTTGCTATGGAATGGTTTCAAGCTATATGTCCTAAAGTGAAGGAATCTACAAGCAACAAATATAGGAATCTTCTCAGCTCGTATATACTTCCTGTGTTCGGAAGCAAACAATTGCGTGATATAACACACGAGTTTATTGAAACGCAGTGTAATTTTTTCCTTGTTTCTGGTGGATTAAAGGAGAATGGACTTTCCTCTAAAACTGTTTCAGATATTTTATCTCTAATTCGAAATGTCTTACAATTTGCCACCCGAAACGGGAAAGCCATTTCTTGTGACGCACGATCTATACAGATAAAACGTCAAACGAAGGAAATGAGAGTTTTGAGTCGTGCTGAACAGGAAAAATTATGCCAATACTTGTATTCTAATCTTGATTCCTGCAATATTGGTATATTAGTATGTTTATTCACTGGTCTCAGAGTAGGTGAAATTTGTGCGTTACGATGGGAAGATGTTTCATTCTCAGATTACACAATCCACGTGCATCAAACGCTCCAGAGAATCCAAGATAGAACCAACAGTGAATACAAGACAAGGATTGTTGTTACCACACCAAAAAGTGCTTGCTCCATCCGTACTATTCCAGTACCCCATGGCTTAATGACTATTCTTACAGCACACAAAGCTTCTTCTACTGGCTACATCCTAACCAATAGCGATCAGAATCCATTAGAACCAAGAACCATGCAAAATCATTTTAAGAAGGTATTGAAAAACAGCGGAATCACCTCCGCAAATTATCACTCGTTACGTCATACATTTGCTACAAGGTGCATAGAGCTTGGATTCGATGTAAAAAGTCTCAGCGAAATATTGGGTCATGCCAGCGTGAATATTACAATGAATCGCTATGTACACCCATCCATGGATTTAAAAAGAGAAAATATGCAACGGCTTTCTGATTTATTAGCCGTCAAATAAATTGTCAACACCGTCAAATAATGCTGAGTTTTCAGTGTTTGGCGGTGTTTTTTCGTGGAGTAATGTACTCTACGAAAGAGTATACCCAGGAGGAGATTTATTGATTCAATTTGTAGGGCGAGATGCTTATAAGCAGTTTTGGAATTTTAGTAAAGATGAGAAAGAGAACTTGGCCACTCAATTGGCGATTGAGTTACCCGCATTCAGAGGAAAAGTTGGTGCATCACAAGAAGAAATTGCTTCGGCTGTTGGTATTTCACGACAAACTTATAGTGCCTACGAAAATCGGACACGCCCAATTCCATGGAGTTTATATCTAGCACTATTGTTTTATTTTGATTACATTCCAAGTACACATTATATGATTCGCCAGCTTGAATTATTCCCAAATGAATTAGACGAATGTTGGTTAGCTGGTAGAGTTTTTATTGAGGAAGAAAAATGAGCGAATATTCACAGCAAATAAAAAGGGATATTACATGAACAAAAATATAAAATATTCTCAAAACTTTTTAACGAGTGAAAAAGTACTCAACCAAATAATAAAACAATTGAATTTAAAAGAAACCGATACCGTTTACGAAATTGGAACAGGTAAAGGGCATTTAACGACGAAACTGGCTAAAATAAGTAAACAGGTAACGTCTATTGAATTAGACAGTCATCTATTCAACTTATCGTCAGAAAAATTAAAACTGAATACTCGTGTCACTTTAATTCACCAAGATATTCTACAGTTTCAATTCCCTAACAAACAGAGGTATAAAATTGTTGGGAGTATTCCTTACCATTTAAGCACACAAATTATTAAAAAAGTGGTTTTTGAAAGCCATGCGTCTGACATCTATCTGATTGTTGAAGAAGGATTCTACAAGCGTACCTTGGATATTCACCGAACACTAGGGTTGCTCTTGCACACTCAAGTCTCGATTCAGCAATTGCTTAAGCTGCCAGCGGAATGCTTTCATCCTAAACCAAAAGTAAACAGTGTCTTAATAAAACTTACCCGCCATACCACAGATGTTCCAGATAAATATTGGAAGCTATATACGTACTTTGTTTCAAAATGGGTCAATCGAGAATATCGTCAACTGTTTACTAAAAATCAGTTTCATCAAGCAATGAAACACGCCAAAGTAAACAATTTAAGTACCGTTACTTATGAGCAAGTATTGTCTATTTTTAATAGTTATCTATTATTTAACGGGAGGAAATAATTAAACTATGTTTTGAACCATGAATTAAATAAAAATGACTCTCAATTATTGGAAGTCAATTTATTAAACCAATTAAAGCTTGCAAAACGTGTAAATCTTTTTGATTATTCTTTAGAAGAATTACAAGCCGTTCATGAGTATTGGCGGTCAATGAATCGTTACTCAAAACAAGTTTTGAATAAAGAGAAAGTGGCTTAATATGGCAAATATAGTCAATTTTACTGACAAACAGTTTGAGAATCGCTTAAATGATAATTTAGAAGAATTGGTTCAAGTAAAAAGCGGTTGAATCGCCAACCGCTTTTTTACTTGGTGGGCAATCAGGGTCAGGGAAAACCAGTTTGCGAAGAAGATGATTGAGCAGGCAGGAACAAAGTGATAAATTCAAATTGTGAGGGAAAATACAGATGAATCAAGGAAGAATTATTGTGATTACAGGCTCACCGGGGACAGGAAAAACAACAACTGCGTCAATTGTCGCAAAGGAATCAGATATGGATAAATCAGTGCATATGCACACCGATGACTTTTTTCATTACTTAAGCAAAGGCGCAATACCACCACATTTGCCAGAATCCAACAAGCAAAATCTGGTTGTCATTGAAGCCTTTTTAGAAGCTGCAAAGCGATATGCTCGTGGCGGATATGATGTAATTGTAGATGGGATTGTCGGGCCATGGTTTTTGGAGCCATGGAAAGCTCTTGCCCAAGAAGATTACGAGGTACACTATATTGTATTAAGAGCGAGTAAAAAAGAAACTATGAAGCGAGCTGTGGAACGCTCAAAATTAGATAGAAAAACAAATATTGAATTAGTGGAAACAATGTGGGAGCAATTTTCCGGTTTGGGGATATATGAATCAAATGTCATAGACACAACTACATTCACAATTAAAGATACGGTTTCCGCAATAAAAGAAAGAGTTGCATGTGGGACGTCTTTACTATCTTAGACATTCCCATTTGTCAGGAAGATAGCAAAGCCAGCCGAGCCAGTCAACGGTCAAGATGAACGGCGCATTTCATGCGCCGCCGTTGACAGTCACGCCCGTCTTTGCTAAAAAGTAATCAAGGCGGGAAAGCCCTAAAATGGCTTCCCGCCCATTTCAATTTTTAGAAAAGAAACGCTCCAAAATCAGAAAGAGAGCGTCCAAGCACTTTGAGGGATTGGCCGCCTTGTCCACCCATTCAGCGGGACAGCGGGCGGAGGTCAAGGCCGGGTGTAAACCCGTTCATTTCAGCTTAGAAACCCTTCATAAAACGGGCTTATTTAGCGATATAAGGCTTTATAATAGAGAAGGAGTGAAACTTCTATTCAAGTTTAGAAACGCCTTCCATTAGTCCGAAAGAGACCTTAGAAAGAGAATTAAATCGTAAAGTATCAGGGAAAGAAATTCAACCGACTTTGGAGAGAATAGAGCAAAAAATGGTTCAAAATCAACACCAAGAAACCCCTGAATTTAAAGCAATTCAACAAAAATTGGAAAGCTTGCAGCTACCTACACCACCAATACCCAAAACACCTAAACTTCCAGGACTTTAAACCTTAAAAAAGGAAAAGAGTAGTTACCAAAAAACGGTAACTACTCTTTTTTTATAAAAACCTTTCCTCATGTTTGAAAAGCTGATCGAGAAATAAAGCACACAACGGTATTCTTTCTTTTTTCAGTTGGTACATTTTGCAGTCTGTAACGTGTCATTTACTGTTTGTTACCTTAACATATCCAGTCGAAAACACAAGGGTATATAAACGAGCAAGCTCGCCCTTGTGTTTTCTTTGTGTCTATGTTGCGTTCTCGTCACAGCAAACGACACGAACACACTGGCGAAAATGAACCAACAAAACGAAAAAAGAAAGGAGCGTATACTTCACAGACGGTGTTAAGGATACTTACCAGATGAAACCGTACATTGCACCGACCGCTGCTGAGTTGGAACAATTTCTTTCCTCTCTAAATTAAATCTTGCCGAAGCAGTGATGTGTCAGACTTTCCTGACACATCGCCGCTTTGCACTTCACAAAATCCGCTGCCAGGAGGTGATGAAATGAGTATGGTAAATGCTGACTCCGTTCAGCTATTCGCAATGCTGAAAAAAATGCAGGATTCCATTTCCTCCATCGAAACTACCAAAAAATCTGTAAAGATGAAATATGAACAGTTAGGTGCTGGATGGCAAGATAAAAAATACAACGAGTTGGGCGTGGTTGTAAGAGACTGCAACAAGGCTCTCAATGACATATTGGTAATTATGCTTCAAGCAGAAAAATATGTGGCTTTACTCGCCAAGAGCCTTAGTGAATACGAAAGTGTTCAACTAGGATCTACAAATGGAATATCTGCAAGCACACCTCAGACCAGTAGTTTTGCTGTTACACCATCAAGTGCAGATACAACCACCTTTGAGTCAAATACCTTTGGTTCTAATCTTGCATTTGTTCAAGACAGACTATCAGCTGAACGATATTTTTCCCGTGGAAATCACTATGAAGAATATCGAGATTATTGGGAGAACGGGAACTATACCTTTTCTCGAAATGAAAATCCAGAACTCGTATACGTTAGAGCAAGGGATATTGAAGGAGTTTATCTCAGTGACCGAGAACTTGGGAACCCGGAAGGATTTTGGACACGGAATGGTCGAGAGGGATGGTCGAGAGAAAACATTCTAAGGCGAGCTTCGCACATCCAAGATGTTCGTCAAAATACTGAGTCAGGAATGTCTTTGGATGAGCTTTCACAAAACCCAGTGTTAGATGATACCATTCGTAGCTATTACAATAATCCTGTCCAGGTTGCGCAGGTAGGTTCTTATTATGTATTTCAGAGTGATGGGCGACATCGAACACTTGCAGCTCAATCGCTTGATACATATATCCCGGTTTTAGTAACAGGTAGCTACACTCGAAATGATTAACAAATGAGGAGGTGAGTGTTTGAGCAACGTAAATGCTGATGCAACTCAATTACTGACAATACTGAAAAATATGCGGACCTCCATTTCTTCTATCGAAACTACAAGAAGTTCTGTGAAGATGAAATATCAGCAATTGGGAATTGGATGGAATGACAAGAAGTACGATGAGCTGGGAACTATCGTAAAAGATTGCAACAAAGCCCTGAATGATATTTTACAGATTATGCTTCAGGCCGAAAAATACGTTGCTTCACTTGCCAAAAGTGTACAAGAATATGATAATGTTAATTTGGACACTCCTTCTGCACGAAATTCTTTCCTCCAGGGTCTGCAAACACCTAATGTTGGTAATTCGTCTTATCAGTATTGCCTTGGCGTGCTAACCCAAGGTAGCACACCAGACGGATATATCGCTGTTATATCACAACGCCATGAAAATGCAGAGCAGAATGTCAGAGAAGTGTTTGACCATTTCGCTGGTAAACTGATGATACAAGATTCTGAATATCCACCGGATCAGACAGCACATTACTCACCGGGAAATTATATAGGGCATTCACGAGGAGTCTACTACAATGCAGCTTCTGATATGACAAATCCAAGAGGTGCAGGAACAACTTATTTCCACGAGCTTGCTCACATGATCGACCATGCTTCGTGCAACTATCGGAGCAATCTATCCAATACTCCAGAATTTGCTGAGGCACTGGTTGAGGACGGACAAAGAATCCTGAGCTTATATAACAATCTTCCAGTGGAAAAGCAAACTGCTTTTCTGACCCGTATTAGGCAGGATTCAGCTCACTCCTTCTCGGACTTAATTGATGCGACAACAAATGGTCAATTGCACGGAAATTATGGTCACTCAAGGAACTATTGGACGAGACCGGGCAATCTACAAGCAGAAGCCTTTGCCCACTTTTTTGAAGCGTCTATGGGAGACCAAGGCAAATTAGAGCTATTAGCAAATTTCTTTCCTACAGCGTTTGGTATTTTTTCTTCAATGATTGATTCTATTAGACCAGATAATCATGTTAGGGTCTTGAGCAGAGAAAGGTAGGTGCATACAATGGACAAAAACAAGAGCGTTGCAGATTTTATGAATAGCTTCCTTAATACACCTGAACCGAAAATTGATAATGAGTATTATGAAATCGAAGAACAGTATTTTCGGCAATTCGGTCATGGTGTCCCAAGGGAAATGTTGCCTGATAGCATTTCAACGGAACAAATTAAACAAGCCATGAAAAAATGCATTCTTTCCAAAAAGGATAATCTCTTTGAACTATTAGGCATCATTATCAACGATAATTATTTATATTAAGAAAAGGAACGACGACATGGATGAAGACAACATTATAACTTTGAATGATGAGAATGGGAACGAAGTTGAATTTGAATTTCTTGACTTAATACCGTATCGCCAGAACGAATATGTTGTCCTGCTTCCTATTGGAGATTCGGATGGGCAAGTTGTTATTTTGCAGCTGAAAGAAATTGACGATGAAACAGAAGAATATGTTGGTGTTGAAAACGAATTTGTGTTAGAGACTGTCTTTGCTCTGTTCAAAGAGCGAAACAAAGATTTCTTTACATTTGAGTAATTAAACAATGCAAGCTCAAACCAACAACACGATAAAAGGGGGGTGCATTATGGATATTTGGCATCGTGTAGGCAGAATTGTTCGCTTCTCAAACTTAGGAACTCTTCTGTTCTTTACTCTTAATATTCTGCTGATTGTTGCTGTGTTCGGTTCGTCAGGAAGCATTGTTGAACTGATTTGTATTTACTTTTTCACAGTAGCTATCAGCTTATCCCCATTAGGCGAAATGTGCCTGGCTGCCTTCGCAGGAGCAAGCGATATAAAAAGAGTAGATATAAAACTTCGAGTTGTCCCGCTGGTTCAATATGTTTTAGATAAAGCAAAAGAGAACACATCATACTGTCCTAAAAAAGTGAAAGTGAAGATTATCCATGATCCTGCTCCAAATGCATTTGCTCTAGGTAGGCAAACACTATGCATAACTGACGGATTGCTTTTACTCTCCGATGATATGATACTTGGAATTCTCGCCCATGAGATCGGACATCTCTCATACGGACATACTGTTATCCAATTATTGATTGGCGGGGGCAATATATTTATATCCGGGTGCCTCCTGTTAATCAAAATATCCTACTGGATTTTTTCTGCAATCATGGGGCTGTTCGCAATATGCTCTCGTAGTGGTGTAATGGGTATAATTACCGCAGTTTTCGCAGGAATATCAACAGCACTTTCTTGGTTATGGGTAAAGTTCTGTATGCTTTTTCTGATGTGGTCTATGAGACAAAATGAGTATCTGGCTGATGAATTTGCTTATAAAATTGGTTTTGGTCTTGAATTAGCGACGGTATTAGACCAACATATCTCAGATGTTCCGCATGATGGTTTTCTCAGTGCAATATACTCAACTCATCCATGCAACGATGATAGGGTTGCAGCATTGCAAAATTTAGGTGTACCCTATTCTCGATACTAAATTCATAATCTCACAAATTGGCAAGCAGTGTAAACCTGTACAGGTTCACTCATTTTCTCGATTTTCCCTTCGGTGCAATCTTCGCAAATTTGCTTGTTGGGGAAGCATCCCCAATCCCCTTTGAACATCATCTGCCGATGATGGCTACACGATTTTCAATCGTTTCTCAAAGAACAGTAGAATAAAAATTTGCCCATGGTTGAAAGCACCGAAATCGAAAAGCAAAAAAGCAGCCACGATCCGCACCCTTTGGGGAGTGCAGACCGTGGCTTTTTGCTTTAACGGAAGTTCTTCTTTTCCTCTTTCTCTTTCTCTTTTTCCTGCTCTTTCTGCCTGTCGATATTCAAAATCGTTTCAACCGTCCGTTTGGCAATCAGCAGTTCTTCTTTCTCTTTTCTGATCTGACGGTACTCAGCGTAGTCCTGCTTTTTCTGGACTGCCAGCTGATGAAACTCCTCATACAATGATTGCATGGACGGGAGCTTTGTAATCTGCAATTCATCAAAGGCTTGCTTCGCCGCTTTATGAATTGTGATTTCCTGACGGTGTTCTTCAAAGAATTTTTTGCTATATCCAGACTTGCGGTACTCGATATAAATTTGCCTTGTGTTGCGATAATTTTTGATGTGCTGCTGCAACGCCTGAACCTCAACCATACGTTTCTCTGCGACCTTGATAGAATCAGAAAGCGCATCGAACCGGGCAGACAGATTTTCAATATGAGCAGTCAGATCGTCGTAGTTGCCCAAGCCTTTTTCTTTCAGTAGGATTACCGTTCGGGCAGCTTCTTTTCGGTTGAACTTCTTCGCCCACTTTTCATAACCGACCGTCTTGCCCTCGGCCATCTTTGCCTGAATATCAATCAGCATCTGGAACTGCTCGGGGCAGGAGCTTGGCAGAGCCGCCTTTTGATTTGTGCAGGTTCTTGCCGGAGATAACCGCTTGAATTTCCTCTTTGCTATATCCTTCGCCCAGGGAACGCAGCCGAATGAAACGCTTCTGATTCTCGCCCTTGAACGCAGGCTGCTTTCCATCCTTGAACTCAAATCCCATGTCAGCCAGAGCCTGAACAAAGCCATCAAAGCTCTTTGGTTTCTGCTTCAGCACCGCATCAATCGCATCACATAATTCGTCACGCTGGGTACGCTTCTTGGGATAAACAGTTCTTTTCTGGCGCTCCCGATACGGCTTCGGTGTAATAATGGACAGCCCGTGTTCCAGGCAAACCATATCACTGAGTCTTTGCACCGCCAGACCGGAAAGAAAGAAGTTTTTGAATTTCCGTGTGGCATCCAGCGAGGTCGAATTATAAATGATATGATTGTGAATGTGGGATTTGTCGATGTGGGTCGCAACGATGAAAGCGTGTTTTCCCTTTGTCCATCGCATCGCTGTTTCATAGCCGACTTGGTTCGCTTCTTCCGGGGTGATTTCTCCCGGCTTAAAGGACTGGCGTATCTGGTATGCGATGATATTGTTCTTCTGCTGTCTGCCGGTAATATGCTGATACTGCCGTTTGGAAAGCAGAAATTCCTCATCTGCTGTCTTTGGATCACACTCATAGGAACTGATAAATTCGCCATCATTGGTTTTTGCGGCATTTTGTGAGTAGTCGGTTCTGTCTGCCAAACATTGAGCGACCGTCTTTCCCTTATTCACATGGAGTGCAATCAATCTTGTCGCTGCCATTCCCATCACTTCCTTCCCAAAAAGAAAAAGCCACCGGTCGGTGACTTTTCTCTGATATTATCTTATGACCTGATAAATGCTCCCAGACTTTCTCCAATATTCTCGACTTTCATAACAGCCCAGACGAGCAAGAACACCGCTGCTATTGTCGCAATTCCAAGAACCACAAGAATAAGCAGGGACTGCCACAAAGCCTTTACAATGCAGTAAATCGCAGATCCGCCAATGACCAAGAGCAATAAACCAATTACATAGGACACAACATTTGTAAGCAGATTTCCAAGAATGCAAATCACTTTTACAACGAACAGCACCGGCAGTGCCAATATCTTCAATACCAGCTTCATAGGCTCAACCCCTTTCTTTTAATTATATTGTACAAGGGTATCTGCCATAACGCAATGATGTCAACCCTTATGTAAAAGCCGCAGCCGAAACTGCGACTTCCCAACAAGTTGTCGGATTACTGGATTGAGGACAGGCGAACAAGAACTTCTCTCATGTCCGTCCAGATCTCCTCCAGCCGTTTTTGCAAATCCTCAATGTCAGCACGATAGATGCTGCCTGTTTCGTTCGCTCGCTTTGCGTACTGGTTCAGGTTGTTGGAGCAGATTCGCAGGAGCGAAACCAGGGCTTTCACATCCTGCAAATCCAGTCTGATACAGTAACCATCCAGAGCCATTTTCCGCAGATAGGCTCCCATGCTGCGGATGCCAAGCTCGTCCATCTTCTCATGGATTCGCTCGACCTCCTCCTTGGATGCAAGGAAATGAACATCCTGATCTCGCTTTGCCATTACAACACCTCCTCACGGGTTTCAGAGTATTTTGCAGGCGGGATATGCTCCGCTTTGGATTTCAGATCAGCCAACACAGAAGGACGCTCTGACTCGCTTCTTTCGTCACGATTTTCCACAGAGTCCTCCATATTCAGGGCTGCATCCAGTTCTGCCAGTCGCTGACTTTTGGCTGTCAGCTCTGCTTCCTGCGGGAACGGTTTTCCAACCTCCGCCTTGGCTGCTTCCTGCTGATTGTAGAGATTATTCAACTGCTCATTGGCTCGTTCTAAGCGCTCAAGGATGCCTGCAAGGGCATTGTCCAGTCGGGTGATATTTCCTCGTGCGTCCGTTCCAAGGGCTACTCTGTGGCTCACAGCGCCCTTCAGGGTCACATCGAACTCGTTCCGGAAACTGTCAAACGAAAGCTCCATCTGAAAGCCACGGTAACTGCCAAGAGGAACCGGATCGGCACTTTTCGTGTCCTTACAAGCCGCAAGGAGGATTTCACCGGCATCTGCCTTTTCGGTGTAGGCTTTGCCCATGATTTCCATGCCGCAAAAGCCATCGGCAATCTGCGGGTGTGCTTCCACGGTTTTAATATCAGCTTCAAAGCCATGAATATAGCCTGTCTGCTTTTCAATCTCAGCCGGGAAGTATTTCAGAAGCTTATCTTCCATACGGTACTGCTGGCTCTGGTGGTCAGCTTTCAGCACCTTCAGCCTTGCCACATCAATGTCCAAGTCCATCTTTTCCTTGATAAGCGGATTGCCGGCACACAGCGCCTTGATCTCCGCATAGGACAGCGCCTGCTCATCCACATCGTCACAGGAGCGAACCGGTGATTTGGAGGTCATAATCTGAGAAATAAACTTCTGCTTGTTTTCCAAGGTCTGATACAGGTAGGCATCGAAGGTTCCCTCGGTCACATACTGATACACCTGAACCTCTTTGTTCCGGTTGCCCTGACGGATGATACGACCGTTTCTCTGGGTCATATCAGACGGACGCCAACCCACATCCAAGTGGTGAACTGCCACCAATTTGTCCTGGACGTTGGTTCCTGCACCCATCTTTTGCGTACTGCCAAGAAGCACTCGCACCTGCCCGGTACGAACCTTGGCAAAGAGGTCTTTTTTCTTTGCCTCGGTATCTGCATCATGGATAAAGGCAACTTCTTCCGCAGGCACACCGTTTGCAATCAGCTTGGTTTTGACATCATCATAGACATTGAAGGTTCCATCATTTTTCGGTGTGCTAAGGTCGCAGAACACCAACTGGGTCAATTTGTCAGCCTGACCGTCCTGCCAGATACGCAGGATATTTCCCACGCAGGCATTGAGCTTGCTGTCAGGGTCATCGGGTAACAGGGTGTTCATTAGCCGCTGATCCAGTCCCAATTTTCGTCCGTCGCTGGTAATCTTGAGCATATTATCGACGGACGGGTCTACAATACCGGCATGAACATCTGCTGCTCTCTCTGAAAGGGAAGCCACCATATCCTTCTGGTACTCAGAGGGCTGAACCACAACCGTTTCAAACTTTGCTTCGGGAACAGGGAGATGCAACTGGTCAGAGGTCTTGATGTCGGCAACCTCCTTGAACATATTCATCAGTTCAGGCAGGTTGAAGAACTTCGCAAATCGGGTTCTGGCACGATAGCCGGTTCCCTCCGGTGCAAGCTCAATCGCAGTTGTTGTTTCTCCGAAGGTCGATGCCCAGGAATCAAAATGGGTCAGGTTCTTTTGCTGGAGCGTACTGTACTGGAGATAGCGCATGACCGTATAAAGCTCGGTCATCGAGTTACTTACTGGAGTACCGGTTGCAAAGATCACACCACGCCCGCCGGTCAGCTCATCCATATAGCGGCACTTCATAAACATATCCGAAGATTTCTGGGCTTCGGAGGTGGACAGACCTGCCACATTTCGCATTTTTGTGTAGAGGAACAAATTCTTGAACGCATGGCTTTCGTCCACAAACAGCCGGTCTACACCCAACTGCTCAAAGGTAATGACATCATCTTTCTTGTCAGCGGCAAGGAGCTTGTCCAGTCTGGCTTCCAATGATTTTCGTGTTTTCTCCATCTGCTTGATCGTGAAGTTTTCGCCACGCTGCCATTTCAGCTCCGCAATCGCACCCTCGATCTCATCAATCTGCTCCCGCAGCTGCCGTTCCTGTCGTTCGGCAGAAAGCGGGATTTTTTCAAACTGGCTGTGACCGATGATGACTGCATCATAGTCACCCGTTGCGATACGAGCGCAGAACTTCTTACGGTTTGCTGTTTCAAAATCCTTCTTGGTGGCAACAAGGAGCTTGGCACTCGGATAGAGGTGCAGGAACTCGTTTGCCCACTGTAAGGTCAAGTGATTCGGCACAACGAACAGGGATTTCTGGCTCAATCCAAGCCGTTTACTCTCCATAGCCGATGCAGCCATCTCGAAGGTCTTGCCCGCACCAACTTCGTGTGCAAGCAGCGTATTTCCACCATATAGCACATGAGCGATAGCATTTCTCTGGTGTTCACGGAGGGTAATATCCGGGTTCATGCCGCCGAAACGGATATGAGAGCCATCATACTCACGAGGTCTGGTGGAGTTAAAAAGTTCGTTGTACTTGGTGGAAAGGGTTTCTCGTCTGTGCGGATCTCTCCAAATCCAATCTCGGAACGCATCCTTGATTGCCTGCTGTTTCTGCTGTGCCAGGGTAGTTTCTTTTTTATTGAGGACACGCTTCTGCTTACCATCTGCATCTTCAATCGTATCATAGATACGAATATCCTTCAGATTCAGCGTTTCCTCCAGAATCCGATATGCGTTGCTCGCTCTGTACCGTAGGTGACATACGCCGCCACATCGTTGTAGTTGGGAGAACTCTTACCGTTGATGCGCCACTCTGCGGTCAGCTCGGAGAACTTGACCTCAATGGAACGGCGCAAGTAATACGGCGTTTCAAAGGTTTCCTCCATGAACTGCTGAATATAATCGGCATCAATCCATGTTGCACCCAAACGCACATCAATCTCGGACGCATCCAAGTCCTTCGGCTGTGCTTTCTGCAAGGCTTCCACATTGATGTGGAAGGAAGAATCCCTGTCTGCCGCCATCTGTGCGACACGCAGCTTGCTTCTTACATCACCGGAAAGGTAATCATCGGCAGTCTGCCATCCAACTTCCACAGCATCGGGAGCCATCGGGTCTTTGAAGATCACCCCTCGAAGCTCTGCCTGAATCGCATCGTATTCTCCAGGTGTTCCAAGCAGCTGTGCCATAAACGGCAAATCCACCTTGCCACGCTCACCGATAGAGATTGCCAGAGCTTCGGACGGCGTATCCACGCTCGTCACTCTGCGTTCCGGCTTGATGGTTCGCTTGGTGAACATATCCGCCTTGCTTTTCAGATTGCCGTCCTCATCCACATTTTCCAGAGAACACAGGAGATAGTAGGAGGAATCGTCAGCAAATGCCTGACCATTGGCTCGATTATTGATAAGCCCGTTCTTTGCGGCAAACGCATCGTAGGCATCATTCAGTTCTGCCTGTTTCTGAGTAATCATTTCATCCGGGTAATCCTCAAGCTGATATTCGATCAGCTCGTTGACGATACCACGAAGTTCCACCATGCCCATCACACGGTCTTTTGCTTTCTCATTCAGGTCTACACGGCGCATCAGGGAGTTTTCACGGAAGTACACATTGCCATCCACCACGGTATAAGAGAAATTCTTTACATCCGGGGTTGCAGGAATGGTTTCGATTTCCTTACCCTTGTCAGCTTCGGGAAGCTCCACAGCCTGATAGGTTCCTTGGATGTGGGAAACTGCTTCTTTCAGAAGTTCGGACAGTTCCATGCCCTCAATGGGACGCACTGTAATGTCCATGCCGTAGGCGGTACTTTCTTCCACCGTATCGCCCAGAACCATTTCAGGATGAGCGACAAAGTAGCTGTTCATGGTGTGTCCTTCTTCGGTGCGGTCAAGGTTTACCCATTCCGGTACAATGTCAATCGGATGGTCACGCTTTTGCAGGAACAGGATGTCGGACACGACTTCCGTGCCTGCGTTTTTCTTAAAGGCATCGTTTGGCAGACGGATTGCACCAAGCAGTTCCGCCCTCTGCGCCATATATCGCCTTGCGTCAGAGTTCTTGGAATCCATGGTGTAACGGCTTGTCACAAAAGCGACCACACCACCGGGACGAACCTGATCCAAAGCCTTGGCAAAGAAATAGTTGTGAATGGAGAATCCCAGCTTGTCATACGGCTTGTCGGACACTTTGTAGTTGCCGAAAGGGACATTACCCACAGCCAGATCGTAAAAGTCTCGGCGGTCTGTCGTTTCAAAACCGGCTACTTTGATTTCTGCGTTGGGATAGAGCTTCTGAGCAATTCTGCCGGTGATGGAATCCAGTTCCACACCATACAAACGGCTGCTCTGCATTTCAGGAGGGAGCATACCAAAGAAGTTGCCGATACCCATAGCAGGCTCCAGAATATTTCCTGTTTCAAAGCCCATCTGTCCGACCGCATCGTAGATGGAGCGAATGACCGTAGGGCTGGTGTAATGTGCGTTCAGGGTGGAAGCTCTTGCCGCAGCATATTCATCTTCGGAAAGCAGGTTTTTCAGTGTCTGATACTCCTTCGCCCAATTTCCCTTGTCCGGGTCAAAGGCATCTGCCAGACCGCCCCAACCGACATAATTCGACAAAATCTCCTGTTCTTCGGTAGTGGCGTTCCTGTTCTCGCTTTCCAGTTTGAACAGAGTTTCAATGGCTGCGATGTTTCTTGCGAATTTCTGCTTCGGTCCACCTTCACCGATGTTGTCATCCGTGATGTGGAAGTTCACCGCAGGAACAGGTGGGATTTCTCTGGTGGTGATGGACTGCTCAAGCTGAGCGATAATGTCCATGACTTCGGCATTCTGCCATCCGTCCACCTGGGCATAATCCTGAATGATGGTGTCCTTTCCATCTACGCACTGTACGAAGTCCAGACTACCCGGCAGATCTCTGGTATTCATTGCACCCAGGGCTTTTCTCTGCGTGTCAGGAAGTGCATAGTAGGCTCGCAGGGCATCATCAAAGGAACTGTATTCCTTGATGTCCAGCGCACCCCGCTTCTGAATGTCCTCGGCAACATAAAAATGATCGATGAAGTGTTCCGGTTCCTGCTGTTCGGGTTCCGCACTGGCTCTGACCTGTGCGTGTGCCTTTTCGTCAGGGTAGTCCCCATAGATACGGATGCACTTATGCTCCTGCTGATCGTAAACGGCAGCACCATCGTACTTGAATCCGTCATCCTCCATGGTTCCGTCCACATAGCCCTGGGCAGCTTTTTCCGCTTCTTCCAGAGTGTAGTAGTCCAGTTTATCATCGAAGCCGTTTTCAAAGTGATGGTAGGCGGCAACCAGATAGCGGGGAGCCATGCGCTCCTCGTAGCTGTTAATCATCTCAGGTGTCAGCCATTCTGGTTTGTCGGGAATCATTTCATACAGCTCACGCATCTTGGCAATCTGTGCATGGCGGTTGCCTGCCCACAGATGCTTTTCGCTGTGCTGTCCTGCACCAAGGAAGTATTCGCAGTCCATACGCAGACGGTCTAACAGCTGATACTCAGGGGTGTAGTCCCTCGGTTCGGTTTTGCCCAGAAAATCCTCTGTAACGGGCTTTTCTTCGGTTTGGGCATCAACCCTTACCGCATGGTTTCTTTCGTCCTGAGAGAGCATACGCTCGAAATTCTCACGATTCTCGGCACGGAAGATGGGATAAGCAAGCGTAGGGTCACGCAGCTGAACTTCTCTGTCCGTGATCTGCTCCACACGGAAAGCTGTATCGTCCAGATATACCGTGTCACCGACCTGATAATTCCATTTCGGTTCCTCGGAAGCAGATGCTTCCACAACTTCGGCAGGCTCTGCCACAGGCGCTTCTGGCTGAACCGACTCCATCGCAGCTACGGACTGACGAACTTCCTCCAAATAGTCATTGGCAAGCCATTCGTCCGTGAAGTATTCCGTAACGCCTTCCGGGTCTACATAGTAGTCATCGGTCTGATTATCCCAGATCGCATACTCGCCATCCTCGGTATCAATCACTGCGAAACGGTCATAAACATCTTCCAACGGATCAGTTTTAGCTTCTTCGATAGCCTGTCGTTCCGCTTCTTCCTCCGGGCTGAGGTAGCGTCCCTTTCGTATCAGACCGTCGATTCTCTGCACCACCTGCGCCCAGGACATCTGCAATTTATCGCAACCGCTCTTGGTGTAAGCAACACCCTTGGCATCGTGATCCTGACCGCTGTGCGTTGCACCAGAGCAGGCATGGGAATGACCACCGGTTCCGTATTCATGCTTCAGGAAGTCCATCTTTTCCTTGGCAGAATGATTCTCCTGCCAGTAGTTATAAATACGGGCTTTACCACCGGAAAAGCCGCTTCCACGGGTCAAGTCTGCATTGACTTCATCATCCGTAATGAACTGGCGGACAAGGGGCATCTGCATCATATCGGTCTGATACTCACGCAAAGGCATATTCAACTCATACAGCTGTTTCTGAATGAGATTCAGCTTGTGATAGTGAAAACGAAGCAGATCGGGATTTTCCGCAAGGGTTTTTCTAAATTCCGAATACTGCTGTACCAAGGTTGCGTGGAAACGAGGGTCATCCAACTTTTCAGCCAAGTCTGCGGTTTCGTCAGGGAAACCACGAAACGGTTCCTGATGAAGAATTGCCAGATAGTTGCTGGAACGGGCTTCTTCACTCAAATCGTGATAAAGATGCCACAGGGATTCTGCCAACTTCTGACGCTCATATCCGGATGCTTCTACCAGTTCCACATTAGTTGCGAACCGACCATTTTCAAGCAGTTCTCCAATGCGCTCGGCAACCGTTTCCCAAGAAACGATCTGCGCTCTGGGGCTGTCAATGGCAGAGGAACCTTTGGCAAGGTGGATACCGTCCTCGGCATACCACGCACAGATATTCCCGCTATCTTCTTTCAGACCATAGCCGCCGTGATAGACCTGCTTTAAGGTCTGAACGATTTCTTCCAACGGCTTCTGCTTCATATATTCCAGCGCTACGACTTTTCGGGCTTCATCGGTATTGCTACCAAGCAGAAGGAAGTGGTCGATTTCTTCCTGGGCAAAAGAAAAAGCAGAGGGCGTAAAGCTCTCTGCTCGGTCGATAAAACTGATTTGTTCATTTTCGGAGAGGAAAAGGTTCAGACTCAGCTGTTGATAAGCTCCGTCATCACGACTTCCTCCGCCTGTGCTTTCAGGCTGTTCATGTGCTGCACCCACGCCATCTGCTGCGTTTCCTTGTCCGGTGCGGGGCTGTCCTTCAGGTACTGCTCCATCAGAAACTCCACTCTGGCTTTCGCTGTTTCCTCGATCTCCCACAGGTGCGGGAACAGGCTCTCCGTCAGAATCATGTCGTTCAGGAGCATCGGATTGTTCTGTTCCAAAAATGCTCGACGCATCCTGCCGTACTTGCCCAGAGGTTTCTCTCCCTCGTTCTCCAACTGAAGGTTCGGAATCTGATAATCTCCGGCCTGTCTGTAAGTCATCTCGCTCATAATCTGTACTCCTTTCGGTAGCTTTAATCTGCTCATGTTCTCCAATCGCTTTTTCGATTTCCTGAAGCATCCTTGTGCTGATGGCATTCACCGCAGTACCAAGGGCATTTACCGTCTGTCTGGTGTTAAAATCAAACACCTTCTGGAAATCCTCATGCTCGAAGTAGTTGTCGGGACTTTCCACGAACCGGCAATACATCGTATAGGATACGCTGTTTGCCACCGCATTTTTGAAAGCTACTTCGATGTTGAGTTCATCATACTCCTCAAGGAAGCTGTTGGCAACGATGTCGAGGAACTGCTTTTTGTAATCGTCCCAATACTCAGCCGCCAGTGCGGATGCAATATCTTCAAGCTGTGCTTCCAGTACCCCGTCAGCGGCAACACCGAAGGTACGCTCCATCGCTTCCATGACATAGGAGCGGTTTTCAGGCGTCACCTCCCACGGTTTCAGTTCCGGGGAAGAACGGCGAACGCCGGTATCCGCCACATCAAACACATAGCGCAGATACGGTTTATCCCTGTTCATCACAAACAGAGCAATGCCGGTAGAGCCACGCTTTACATATCTGCGGTAATTTTCAGCGTTCCAGTCCTCATAGGGCTTGCAAAAGGTCGCATTGGGGCGCTGAGCATAAATCATCACCTGTTCCGGATAGGTGAACTCATAGTTGCGGGACATCGTTCTCAAAAACGAAGTCCAGTTATCTGTGTTCGAGGTGATTTTCCCAATCGTTTCTTTTGCTAATCCGGAATAAAATCGCTCTTTTGCGTTCATTGTATCCCTCCAATCCTATCAATCCGGATAAAGGTTCAGCTTCTCAAAGGCGGCATCGTCCATGGCTGAAACTTTACGGAGAACCGAGTCTGCCAAAGCAAAAAGCTCTGACTCGTCCTCCGAAAGCTGTTCCTTCATCAGTGTCAGTGCTTCACACAGCCCTGACCTTGTGCCAGGGCTGTAAAGCATCATCATGTTCCGCTCATCCTGTGTGAAATCCATCATTCAATCTCCCTTTCCGGGTGGCTCTTGGGCGGCTTATGGGAAACATCCGGCACGGGCTTTTCCTTTAACTGCTCCAACACCGAAGGACGTTCCTCTAATCCGGACGCTTTTCCGTTATTGATGATACCGTCAATCATCCCATAATCATCTTCCATTGCCATCTCTGCGTTTTTCAGGTAGTTTTCGGACTTCATAAAGTTTTCCAGCTTCTGAAACCCAACAGAATCTACATAGTGAAAGGATACCTCACCGACTACCTTTAAGGCTACGATGTCGCTGACCGACATACTGTGACCACGGAAATCATCCGGGTGGTCAATATTGAACTTTACATACAAATCTTCCAGCTGCCGATTCACATCCTCGGACATAGAAATGGAGCCATGATAGACCACCTCGTAACGGTCAATCTCAGGCTCCATTTCTTTCTTCTGAAGGTAGCTGTAATTTGCAAACATGAGCGGGATATTATCGTCTACATCTTCCCGCAGCTGAAGAATCGCATAGGAATCCGTGGGGCTTTCCAGAAAAGCAACCATTCTGTCATCCGGGGTGGTATTTCCGTGAACATCATCCCATTTTTCGTTTTTCATATCCGTGTCCTCCTTATCGTTCAGGCTCTTTGCGTTTGGGAGAGGGACTGGCAGGCGCAGCTTTTTCTGCGGCCTGTGCCAGTTTTTCCATGACCGACTCACGCTTCGGAGAGTCGAGCTTATCCAGCTGACTTTTCAGCACTTTGGCAACCTCAACCGCAGTTTCCTCACGGGCTTCTTCAATGGCTGTATTCAGGAACTCACGATACGGAGCCGTATTACCAGCGGCAAGATCTGCCTTGATTTCTTGGATATGCGCCTGCACATCATCGACCTGATCCATATATTCATAGGGGTCGAAGTTCTCTGCAAAACGGTCGAGCTTAAAAGCAAGCTCAGCGATAGGGTCATTGACCACCACCGCCTGTCTGCCGACTTCAAAAGCCTGCTCCATGACATCCTCATAGAACATTGCCCGCAGTTCCCGGCGCTCCAGCCCGAAGGATTCCAGAATATCCCGGCGGACTTCGAGCATGGACAGTTCAGGGTTATCAACCTGACCGCCATCAATCTCGTTGTAGTTTTCATCCAACAGGGTGTAGTCGTAACCATCTTCGCAGGTCTGCACCGCAAGGATTCTATCCTTTCCGACCTTCCATGCGGCTTCATCGCCCATAATCTCAGGCTCCGGCATATAGCTTGCGCCGTTGCGCTCCATAATTTCTGCAAACTGGCAGATATGAAACACATTGTATCCGATCTGCGTATGATACTCGTCAATGAAGGTGCAGGGCTTCACAACCATTTCATCCGGGTAGTGAATCTGCACACAGCTGCCATCGGGGATATGAAACAAATCCTTATAATGGCTGTCGATAAATCGGATTTCCTTACCATCCGGGTTGTACTCATTTGTCATTTGCGCTTTCCTCCATTTTCAAATTCCATACTGAACTTCGTTTTGCCATCATCTGATACCTCCATAAAGACGGTGGCATCAAAGGTGTTGCCCGTTCTTTCGGACTTGCAATTCTTGAGCTTTACCTTGCCGGAACCAAGCAATTTCTGCGCCGTGGCAGAAGTCATGCTCTTGCCGATGCTCGCAAAGTAGCGATTGTTTTTCCAGAGGGCAAATTTGCAAGCTCTGTTGGAACAGAAAAATGCCTTGGCTTTGTCCTCTACAGCACTGCCGCAGAGCGGGCATTTGCCGATAGAATTGGCTTCTTTCGACATCATAACCTCGGAATCACGGATTACTTCATAGTTCTGAATCAGACCGGCAATCACATCTTTGATCTCGTCCATAAAGTCCTCGCTGGCATATTCGCCTTTCTCAATGAGCAACAATTTTTCTTCCCAATCCGCCGTCATGGATGGGGACTGAATCTGTTCCGGCATGACTGTTACCAGAGCCGTACCCTTGTGGGTCGGAATCAGGTGTTTGGTTTTCTTATCACCCTTACGCTCCAGAAAACCGATGCGAACCAGCTTCTCAATGATACCGGCACGGGTCGCAGGCGTTCCCAAACCTTTGCGCTCCACCTCATCAGGCATTTCGTCCGCACCGGCAGTTTCCATAGCAGAAAGCAGAGTATCCTCGGTAAAGTGTTTAGGGGGAGATGTTTTCCCTTCCTTGATTTCCGTGCCGCTGACGGTCATTTCGTCACCAACGGAAACAGAAGGGAGTGTCTGCACGTTTTCGTCGGATTTTGTCGAATCATTTTTCTGAACCAGAGCTTTCCATCCATCCTGCACAACAGTTTTGCCTTTGGTGGAAAACACGGTACCGCCACAGTCCAGCTCAATAACTGTCTCTGCGTATCGGTGCGGATCGCCAACAGCTACGCACAACCGATTCGAGATCAGTTGCAAAATTGCAAGTTCACCCTTGGGAAGTTCGCTCAGATTGCATTTCTGCAATTCTCTGGTCGGAATGATGGCATGGTGATCTGTGACCTTTTTGTTATTCACAACCTGCTCTGCATGAACTGGTATGTTATCCACATCCTCCACGGGGAATGTGTGGAAAGCCAGCTTTACGAGGTCGGTCAGGCTATGTGCCATATCTTCCGTCAGAAACCTGCTGTCGGTACGGGGATAAGTGACCAGTTTCTTTTCATAGAGGTTCTGCGTGTAGTCCAAGGTCTGCTGTGCCGTGTAGCCAAGCACACGGTTGGCTTCTCTCTGTAAACTGGTCAGGTCATAGAGCGCAGGCGGCTTTTCTGTTTTCTCCTTACATTCAGCTTTCTGAACGATTGCCACCGAACAGCTTTGTTTGACAGCTTCGGCTGCTGCCTTGGTTTTGAAGCGTTCGCTTGCAGCCGTAAAACCATCCAATCCAATCTGAACTGTGTAGAACAGTTCAGGCTTGAATGCGGAAATGGCAGCTTCTCGCATAACAGCCATAGCAAGGGTAGGGGTCATAACACGACCAACATTCAGGGTCTGCCCGTAAAGGGTCGAAAAAAGTCGAGTAGCGTTAATACCAACAATCCAGTCGGCTCGTTCTCGACACAGTGCTGCTTCATACAAAGCATCATATTCCGTTCCAGACCTGAGATTTTCAAAGCCCTCCTTGATTGCTACATCTTCCATCGAGGAAATCCAAAGCCGCTCAAACGGCTTTCTGCACCCGGCTTTGTGGTACACCAACCGAAAGATCAGCTCGCCCTCACGACCGGCATCTGTTGCACACACAAGACTCGCAACATCTTCTCTGGCCATGAGCTTTTTCAGAATCCCAAACTGTTTTTTCGTACCGGCAGAACCTCATACTGCCAGTCCATCGGAAGATAGGAAGGTCTGCATAAGCCCATTTGCTGTACTTCGCATCATAGACTTCCGGCTGTGCCAGCTCCACCAAATGCCCTACACACCAGCTGACCACATATCCGTTTCCCTCTAAGTAGCCATCCTCACGCTTGGCAGCACCTAACACTTTGGCAATACTCTGTGCAACCGAAGGCTTTTCAGCCAAAACTAATTTCATTTGCATCTGCTCCTTTCACAAAAAAATAAGCAGCCACACACCGTAGTGCATGACTGCTATGTAAAAAGTTCGGAAAGGATTTTTGCAACCTGATACAATTTTCTGTTCTACAATCTCCGTCATAATAAAAATATCTCCATCATTTCAAAAGAGAATGACGGAGATATTTCACCTTGCTTATTCTTGTAGCAACCAATCGGCTATATCGTGAATTTCGATTCCTTCATAGCTATATTGGGGATGTTTGGTTCTGGCAATAATCATTTTCGGATAAGCGTCTCGAATCTGAAGCAGAGGAGAGCATTCTCTCTCAAATGTTTCCTGCCCGGAAATGTTGTCGCTGACCTGAATATAAATCTTTTCGCTACCTCTCTGAGCAACAAAGTCGATTTCCTTTTGATAGAGCTTGCCGACATAGACATCATATCCACGGCGAAGAAGCTCGATACAAACAACGTTTTCATATACTCTGCCATAGTCTATATTTCTGCTTCCCAGTATTGCATATCGAATACCGCTGTCACACAAATAGAACTTTTCAGAGCTTTCAAGGTATTTCTTACCTCGGATGTCATATCTCTTAATATCATAAAATACAAAAGCATTGCACAAATACTTAATGTACTTGCCGACGGTTACATGATTGGTTGGAGTCTCATTTGCTGTCAGTAGCTGACTGACCTTATTCGGAGAAGTCAGGTTGCTGATATTATCCATAAGGAACTCGCTCAGACGTTGTAAAACCAAAGTGTCCGGGAGAGTATATTTCTGTACCAAATCCCTTGTAACAATCGTTTCGTAGACCTCTTTGATATAGTTTGTTCTGTCTTTTTCGGTTCTATAAGCATAGGAACCTGCTAAACCGCCCTTGATAGCGTACTCATCAAAGAGCTTATCTTTGTCACTAATATCATCATAATACTGGCAATATTCCTGGAAGCTGAAAGGAAACACATGAATTTCAATATAGCGTCCGGTAAACAGAGTTGCCAGATCTGCACTCAACAGGAAAGCATTAGAGCCTGTTACATAGATGTCGTATTTTCCCTTAGAGTACAGGCTATTGATTGCCAACTCAAACTTGGGACACATCTGAACCTCGTCTACAAACAGGTAGTTCGTTTTTCCTTCCTGATAATGTTCTTCCACATAGGCGTGTAAGGCATGGTATTCCTTGATTTCTTCATACGCCAAATCCATGAAGTCGATGAAGATAATATTGATGTTTTCAAAATTGCTTTTCAGATACGCAATATACGCCTGCATCAATTTGGACTTACCAGATCGACGAATGCCCGTGATGATCTTGATGTCAGGAGTACCATTCAGTTCAATGATTCTATCGAGATATTTTGCTCTCGTGATTGTTTTCATATAGTCACCCGCTTTCAAAAATTGAAGTTTTTTCATTTCTCGAAACCGCTTCGCTGTACTTATTATACTGTCTGCTAATAGTATATGCAAGATGTCACTTTCAAAAACGCAAATTTTTTTATTTTTTGAAAGCGGAAACTATGTAAAGGCAACCCGAAGGCTGCCCCAGGCATCAAGCCTATCCTGTTTACACAGGTTCATTATCATCTTCATCGACGGAGCTATCTTCATCGTCGTCCTCAAACTCCGGATCGTACCCATAGTCCTCGTCATCGTCCACATAATCAGCATCTGGGTCAGGCTTTGCCGCTTCCTGTGCCTTCTTCTTTTCCTGGACTTTCTTAAATACGAAGAATCCACCACCACAGGCAAGCACAATCAGAGTAAGAATCGCCGGGAGCATATTTGTGGATTTCGGCTTTTCCTCCGGTGTCGGTTCTGTAATTTCAGGAACTGTTTCAACTACTTCCGGCTTTGTTTCCTCAACCGGCTTGGTGAACTCTGCAACTTCTTCCTCGTCCATCAGCTTGAGCAGGTCGGCTTCATCCACCTGATTCAGAAAATGCACGGTTTCCTCGCCTTATCATCACGGTCAATGATGATATAGAAGTAGTTTCCGTTTTTGGTTACAGCGGTAATGAACTGCTTTCCGCTTTTCGTAGGCGAGCCAGCGTCATCAACCAAAGTCAGATTGCCGTCGGGAGTAAGCGGTAGCATCGGCTCCTCCGGCTCTGTTTCGGGAACTTTTTCTTCGACCGCAGGTTCTTCAGTCGCTACGCTTTCATCTACATAGCAAATGCCGTTGTAGAAAACACGCCAAAACACATTGCACACGCCAGCAATGCGGCTCCAATTTTCTTAAATCTCATTCTGCGTTTCCTCCTCATTCATAGTATTGATCGTATCAGCTTCGGAGCCATATCCGCAGCAAACATACGGAGCAGCTCGGAAAGCTGTTCGGGATTCAGGTTCGCAGCATGAACCATCTCATGGATTTCGGAATTTTCCTCCTCACGGTATCTGCGTTCCAGGTCTTTCACCTTAGCATCCCATTCTGCCCGTTTCTTACGGGCTTTTTCAAGGTCTGCACCTATTCTGTCTAACTTGGCACTCAATCGCCATCCCTCCTTTAGTTTCTGATTCTGCCGAAGCAGTAAAAATGCTGTTGCCAGTAATTCGATTCGATAGAAGCGTAGGAAATGGGGTTTCCGCAGTGGATCATCATACCATTGCCAACATAGATACCAACGTGTGATGCACCGGAGGTATCATAAGTGCCTTGGAAGAAAATCAAATCTCCCGGTTTGGCAGAGCTTTTCGGGATAATGTCGCATACGCCCATCAAACCGTTTGCGGTCAAACGACCAACACTCCAACCGTTTCCGCAGTGATTGATTACATAGGAAACAAATCCGGAGCAGTCAAAGGAGGTAGACGGGCTGCTGCCGCCCCACACATACGGGTATCCCAGATATTTTTCAGCTTCCCGAATCATATTGGCAAATCTTGTGTCTGTCAGCGCTTCGCCCGGAATATCATAATCGGTGTACTCGCCGCCAGGGGTGGCGTAAATGTCATTTCCGAAAATATCCGGTCTGTTGCCCCTTGTCTGAAGCAAAATTCTATATCGCTCCATATCATCTTCCGACAAGCCGGAATTTGAAATCACACTGTTCAAGCCCTTATTTCTGAGCTTCACATTCAGAATATAATATTCGTAATCTTCTTCCTCTGTTGTTGTCTCTCCCGTTTCGGGATCAGTAGAAGATGTTGTTCGTGTACGAATCTCTACTACTTCCGTCAGGGTCAGCTCATATTGTTGCTCAAATAGCCATTGCAGGGTAGCCTGCACCTCATCTCTGGTGTAATCCTCAAACTTCACCGTCAAATACGCCGCCAGCTCATAAGGATTGTGGTTGATTTCATCAAGGTCATACCGGTACTCGTCATATCCGCTATGAGTACGCTCGATATTATTGATTTTATTGCGGAGCGCAGCTTCCAAAGCCTTGTAATCATTGTCCGCACCAATAATATCTTCCTCTTTTGCAGTAAAAGAAGTTCCCAGAATGATCTGTGTGCCGCCTTGGAACATAGCCGAACAAGACGAGAACATCCCTGAGAGTATCATAAAAAGCAGTCCGGCAATCAAAACAAACAGAATCGTTTTAGAGTGTGTGGTGCAGAACTCCGTTACTCTTTCTGTGATGTTCTTGGCTCCCTGAGCTGCTTTGCCCGTTGCCTTGCCTGCACCCTTAGATGCAGAAGCCGTTGTCGAAGCGGTATTCTTACCGGCTTTGGCGGCAGCATATTCTTTCTTGATTGCCCTTTTCTGTTGCCAACGGGAAAAGGGATTGGAACCGGCATCGGGGTTGTCCTTTTTGAACTTCTCATACAGGGCATTTACATTTGCTTTATCTGACTTCTCAACCAGCTTTTCCGCCTTGTCGTAGGCTTTCAGCTTGTGACTGTAAACGGCATGATCGACGGTATAGACAGTGGATTCAACAGCCTTGGTCGTTTCCTGCACAGCCTGAACGCCGATATTATCATCCTCATATTCTGACACCGCCCGATGTGCTTTGGATGTGAGCGTGACTGCGGCACCACGGCTTGCCATGTGCTTTGCCACAGATGGGCGCTCGATTTCCGTAAACTCCGCTTTTTCAAAACGGAGCTTTGCTTTACGGGAACCGGCTGCATCTGTTTCCAGCTTTAGCTTCGGCTTTGCCTTTTTAGAAGCCAATTTGTCTGCCGCTTTTTCAGCCCTATCAACCGCCTTATCTGCACGGTCGGCAGCTTTCTTCACATGAGAATCTGCAAGGTCATCTTCGGTAAAACGGAGTCGTGTAGGTCTTTTCGCCATACATTACGCCTCCTTTTCCTGTGCCACCTCGTTTAACTTCGTGGTCATAATGCGATACAGTTCCAGATCTGTCGGGAATCGGTCAATGAACGGCAGAATCACATTGCCATAGAACAGAAGTCCTTCGCCCTCACCGGAGTTGGTTACATAGGACAGCTGATGCGGCGAAATGTTCAACCGCTGTGCCAGAATACTTCGGTCATCGCTTGCCTGATTCAGCATATAGATGAAATCAGAGTTTTCGAGGATGTTGGCAATCTCCGGGGAACGAAGCAGGTCTTTGACATTCTGAGTAATACCGGTCGGCAAGCCGCCCCATTTACGGAATCGCTTCCAGATTTCTACGGAATAGGTTGCCGTCTGTTCTTCCTTCAGAAGCAGATGGAACTCGTCAATATAATATCTGGTCGATTTACCGGCAGAACGGTTGGCAGTTACACGCCCCCAGACCTGATCCTGAACGATCAGCATACCGATTTTTTTCAGCTGATTGCCCAGCTCCTTAATGTCGAAGCACACCAGACGATTCTGAATATCCACATTGGTTCTGTTGTTAAACAGTTTCAGAGAACCCTTAACATAGATTTCCAAGGCGGTCGCTACATGGTGGGCTTCCTTTTCGTCCTGTTTCAGAAGGGCATCATACAAATCCTCAAGGATCGGCATATTCTCAGGGGCAGGATTGTCGAAATATCTCTGGTAAATCTGATGCACACAACGGTCGATAACCGTCTTTTCGATAGGCTGCAAGCCATCCTTACTGCCCATAATCAACTCACAGAGGGACAGGATAAAATCAGCTTTCAGTGCTACCGGGTTGTCATCCTCAGAGTAGTTCAGGTTGATGTCCATAGGGTTGATATAGTTGGTACTGGAGGAGCTGATTTTTACCACCTGACCATTGAACTTGTGAACCAGAGCCGCATATTCCGCTTCGGGGTCGCAGATGATAATATCGTCATCCGTAACCAGGAACGCATTGGTGATTTCACGCTTTGCGGAAAAGGATTTACCGGAACCGGGAGTACCCAGAATCAGTCCGTTGGGGTTCTTGAGCTTCTTTCTGTCCACCATGATAAGGTTGTTCGACAGAGCATTCAGCCCGTAATAGAGCGTTTCTCCACCATTCTGGAACAGCTCCTGCGTGGTGAAAGGCACAAAAATAGCCGTGGAACTGGTAGTCAGGCCACGACGAATCTCAATCAGGTTTTGTGCCAAAGGCAGGCTGCTCATCAGTCCGGATTCCTGCTGAAAATCCAAACGACGCAGATTGCAGTTATGCTTCTGGGCGATGCTCTGTGCCTGGAACACATTGTTCTCCAGTTCCTGCTCGGTGCGCCCGGTGTTCAGCACCAGAAATGTCACCATGAACATTCGCTCATTCTGGCTCTGCAATTCTTTCAGAAGTGACTTCGCATCTTTACCATAGGTAGCAAGGTCAGATGGGATAATGTCCATGTCATAGCCAGAACGCACAGCCTTTTTCTGTTCCTCGATTTTGGAACGGTCAAGCTCGGTGATGATTCTCTTGATGGTCTTAATCGCCGCAGTCTGGTCAACCGACTGGATGTGCATGGTCACGATCTGCGTGGATTCCATATCCAGAAAATCCGCCAGCATACGATCAGACAGGTCTGATGCCGTAATTGCCAGATAAGACATCGAACCGAAGATACTGCCCATCTGGAAGGTGCGGTTGGTCTTAAAGGCAAACGCCGTCGGAGCAATGAAGTCCTTTACGGACAGCCCGGATTCCACAAGATACTTCCAATCGAAGAAGAACTTATCATTATCACCCATGTGGAACATAGAGTGCATCAGATGCAGCCGCTCTTTGCCGTTCATGGTAGTGGCAATGACACCCAAACGCCGAAAGTTATTGAGCAGATCGTTTTCGATATGGTTGAGTCTCGGCTTTGCCTGCCGCATGGATTCGGCTTCAATGCCGAATGTCAGGTACTTGGTTTTGGTCAAGCCGTTGTTGCCCTGCGCCAACTGCTTTTTCAGCATCTGGCTATACTCGGCACGGACGGGATTGAAGCTGTCCTTCTTGAACGGGATACGGATACTCTTTTCAAAGCTTTCAGCATCGGTACTCAGGTTCATAAAGGAAAGCTCAAAGTGAATGGAGCTGTCAAAGAAATTCAGGAAACTGCACCACTCATCGAAGATGGCAGTCTTATCTTCCTGCTGTGCCAGCTGATAGTTGATGTCCTGAAACTGAATGGTCTTGGTGTAATAACTGTCAGTGACACGGCAGATGCCATCCGGGAACATTCTCTGAAAGGGAATGGACTGCTGTGCAGTCTGCGGAATACCGTTGTCCTTCTTTGCCCGTTCCACAACAGCTTTAATTTCTCGCTGCTGCTTCCGATTCAGATTTGCAGGCATTTTGATGTTTCTTGCCTGTGGCTTCTTTTTGAAAAACAATTCGTTCAACCTCCTTTTCCAGTTTGTACTGACGCATCAAAGCGTCATAATAGTTGTCCGTCTGATAAGGGCGAACCTTGGGACGAACGAATTTGGTCTGAATGAAGTGTTCTACAACCACTTCCAACGGCTGACTATCCTTTTCATACATTGCCAGAAAGAACAACGGTAACATGACGATCATCATGGACAGTGCTGCAAGGCTCACATTTCCGGTTGCTTTGACCAGAAAGAAAATCGGCACTCCGATGAGCGCCGCCGCACCAAAGCAAAGTAACTGCCGTTTCGTCAGATTGAAGAACACTTTTGTTTTTACCCTCGTCAGGTCACGAGGTACGGGAATATACGCTGCCAAACAATTTCCTCCTTCCCTTAGTGAGCGCTGAATACACCCTTCGCAAGCGAACCAGTCTTAAACAGGGTGAAGCACAAAAGGACGGTGTAGCCCATAACACCCCAGATAGAACCGATGATGTCATCACTGAATGCGATAGACTGAATCAGCACCGCATAAATGCCCACGCAGATCATAATCAGGAATCCCTGGAATCCGATTGCAAACAGCGAACGCAGATAATTCTGTCCGATATTGCTCTGTTCTCTGTTTCCAAAAGTGGAAAGCGGAATCGGGGCAAGGCTGACCATCAGATAAATTTCAATCATTCGACCGTAGACGATCACAAAGATGATGATTGCCAAAGCGGACATCGTGACCTGCACGATAAAGGATTGCAGGAACAAGCCGAGCAAAGGACCCAAATCCATTGCCATCAGCGTTTCTTCCATTGTTTCCAATGCCGAAGCATCTATGGCAGTATTTCCGGATATGATACCGGCGCTTGCGTTTATAACGTGCTGTGTCACATCAAACACAGCCATCGTGATATTGAATGTGTTTGTGATTAACATGACCGCAACAAAAGTCTTGAACACCCATTTGAAGAAGATCCAGGTTTCAAAATTTGCCAGATTGTTGTGGTCAATAATCATCTGAATTAGCTCATAACAGGCAATGAAGGTCAGAATCAAGCCTGCGATTGGGATAATCACTGACTCGGAGATGTTTCGTACCATGGCAAAGACACCCGGCGAAAAATTCGCCGGGGTCATGCCAACGGAGGTTGCTATCTCGCCAACCTGGTTGTTGACGGACTCAAACATCCCCGACAGATTTCCCATAATAGCTGAAACGAGCATTTCTTTCAGCCAGTCTGTGATCTGTTGGAGTATGCTGTCCAAAGGCGATTACCTCCTTGTTTTGTGATTAACCGAACAGTCCGGAGAGCAGAGGTACAAGGGTGGTGCCGATGAGGGCAACACCGCCGCCAGCCATGAGCTGTTTTATCCCCAATTAGGTGTAAAACTCTGCTCGATGGCGGGCGGCGGCGTACAAAAATCTATATGGTGTTTTTAAGAGAACCGTCCCGGCGGGACAGGTCAGGCAGTGACCTGTTCCACCTCCGGGATGGGTTTGAGATTAAAATGAATTTCGATAGAAATGTGTCTTGTTTTATCTTCG
>NZ_QUMD01000029.1 GCF_003481985.1 Clostridium sp. OF09-36 | reverse complement strand
CTTCGGCGGCGGATCGTCATAAGGAAATTTTTCACGAAAATCATAAGGATAGAGTAAATGTTTAATATACAATACGACTGCAGTAATTATAACACATTCCGGGTAAAACATTATATATTTCATATTCCGTTATATCCCCGCATAGTCAGAAAAGCGCAGTGCGTACCTGCCACTATAGCCGTACTGTAACGATAACCACGCCACATAATTAAAAAAATCTGTATATGTTTCGATGTCTTCATAGACATTCATAATTTGTCCGGTTGTACTTTTTACTTCAAAAATTTTGTCCATACCTGTCCTCCCACATATAATACTCATATTCTTTATTTTATTATAACATTATTTGTTATAGTTGCAATGGTGGTGCCTAGTATATGCAAGGAATATCTAATCATACTTATCAGGATCTGATTCAGGATCTATCGTTCATCATCAGGAAAACCGAAAATAAGTGCAAATTTCACGTTATCAGAGTTGGAGCATCTACTATACAAAAAACGTACTATGCTTAGAAAGGTATATTAAAAATGAAGACTTTAGATGAACTAATTTGCTTTGTATGTAGGACTTCTATATAATTCATTTGTAGTGTCACTTGATATTTTTTCTTTTAAAAGCCAATATGGCTTTCCGGAGAAAGGTGAAAATTTATGACGAATGAGATGCTTATTTGGAATGAAAGAATACGGCTTTTTGAATCCGGAAAAATCGGTGGTACGGGAAGAATGATAGAACTTCATGCGGAAGATGGCACGGTGAAAAAAATGGAAGAGCCAGAAAAAATTCACAGTTACAGCCGGTGGCAGGAATACGGCTATCAAGTGAAAAAAGGAGAAAAAGCGGTCAGCACCATTGAAATTTGGAAGTATGCACAGAAAAAAGGAAGATTCAGACAAAGACGGAGAAGATGCTGAGGGAAGCGAAAGAGTGTTTAAAAAGAAAGCATTTTTCTTTCGGTTTTCACAGGTAGAACCAATACGGAGGGCAGAAGATGAATGTGAAAAAGTATGATGTTAGAGTAAGGGAAAGCCGGATACCGTATCTTGTAGCGGTAGGAAAGACAAGGATTACCGATGAAGATATGTACTAGTCTCCAAAACGGATAGCAGATGTGATAGGGACGGTATACCATGCGGACCGATTGCCGGAAGAGCATATGTTTTTGCTGTCGTTCATAACCATCCGAGTGGAGACCCAAGTCCAGCAGATGCAGATATTAAAATAACAGAACAAATTGCCATGGCTGCCAAGGTATGCGGCGTCGATATGTGCGACCATATCATTATAGCCGGGGCACGGAAAAATGCGTATTTTAGCTTTCGTGAGAATACGGGTATTTTGCAATAATTCGCACAGGCTAAGTGATGCGGGTACAGGGGAGCCCCTGTGCCCGCGAGGGAACCCCCGATGCTCCCCGGCCCGCCTGGGCCGCGCCCGTTCCCTCGACCCTCCCGTAAAAACTTTTTGCTAAAAAGCTATCAAAAATCCATATATATTTGACAATTATTGCGGAAAAGAGTATTATTCAAATTGGATTTTGTTACAAAGATAAGGTCAATAAAATTAAGCGCATATATAATGAGAATATGGGATTCCTTTTATGTTACAGTGGGACCACACACTTTCAAAGTGTATTCGCATGAGGGGAGAAATACCATGAAAAAGAAAAAGTTACTGTCGTATATCTTGTCTACAAGTCTATTGATTTCTCTTACATCCAATCCAGTTTTGGCTATGACTGGGGGGGCAAATATCGATCAAGAGATAACATCTGTACAGGAAAATCAAGATAATAATTCCAATCAAAACAAAAAAGATCAGGAGTCAGATTCAAAGGATATTTCAGATTCCAAAGACCAGGATGATGAACCATCATCGGATACTCCGGATAAATCGGAAGAAGACTCTGATAGCGGGGACAAAGAATCTGATCAGGACAAGGGTTCAGATAAATCTGAAAAAGGATCTGCTGCTGATGATCTGAATAAAGATCATAAACAGGATGATCCGGAATCGGAGTCAGATAAAGGCAAGGATTCCACAGATTCTGACAAATCAGATAAGGAAGATGATAAAGATCCGGTAAAAGAAGATTCATCTGAGAAAAAGGATGATGTATCCGATTCAGATTCCACAGATCAGGAAAAGAAAGATACTGAGAATGAAGATAAAACTGGTGAGAAACAGGAAGATGATTTAGAAACATCTTCTGGTAAGAGTGATTCTTCATCAGAGACCAAAAAAGAAGAGGAAGAAGCAGATCCGGATTGTGCCCAGTTGGAAGGCTGCGTGAATGGGAAACACGATAAGGATTGTCCTTTGTATGAAGAAGATGTGGATTTGCTTCCAGATCTGGAATGTGCGCATCTGGAGGGATGTGTTGGCGAATTCCACGACAAGGATTGCCCGCTTTATGAGGAGACGGATCCTGAGAAAGAATGTCAGCATCTGGCTGGCTGCGTGGATGGTAAACATGATCCAGATTGTCCATGTTATAAAGAAGCAGATCCGTTGATGCTTGCTCGTGGCGTTCAGGTATCGGATGTAATCTATCTTGATGCGTCCGGAGACGATACAAATAATGGTACAAGCGCAGAGACAGCTGTTCAGACCTTAGAAAAAGCTTATGAAATAGCTGAGGATGGAGATACCATTTATTTGCTTTCTGATATTGTGTTACATCAGCCAACGGTATTAACGGGTGATAAGTCTGTGACCATTGAAAGCGCTTCTGATGATGAAACACATACAATTACATATGCAAGTGCCACTTCACCTAAACCAACAGATGAAAATTACATGATCAAGATAGGTAATGAAGCAGGCACCCAAGTTCAAACGCAAGTGGTACTTGCGAATTTGGTGATAGATGCTAAAACCCAGGATATGCGGTGTCTAAGAGTTTGCTCTGGCGCCAGTCTGACTCTGGAGGATGGCGCAACCGTAACAAATGGACGGGCAATCTCTCAGGATGCAGACACGGGATGTAACGACTGGGGCGGTGGTATTGTGGTAGATGGCAATGCAACGCTGACGATGGAAGATGGATCTGAAATTACAAATTGTTCTGCAGAGTGGGGCGGCGCAGTTTACGTAAGCGGTGAAATGGTAATAAATGGAGGCGAGATCAGCAATAATACAGCAGTTGGAGATATTTTTAAGATTAATGGAGCAAATAGATCTGCAAGTGCACATGGTGGTGCTATTATGGTCCGGGCATGTAAGGCAGATTATGATAACACTTATAATGAACCGGCGAAACTTATCATGAATGGAGGAGAGATTAAGGATAATGCGGCTACTGCGGATGCCAGTGCATTTGGTGGTGCTATAGCAATCCTTGGGGCACCACATGCATCGAATAAGCCAAATGTGTTTGAAATGTCAGGAGGCTTAATTTCAGATAATCATGCGGTTGATGGTGGTGCGATATCTGCTTATATTGCGGATAATTATTGGCAGGGAAATGTAGAGATTCAGATTTCAGATGATGCTACTATAGAAGAAAACAAAGTAAGACGTTCTGGTGGTGCCATCTATTTGAATAGCAATAATGCAGGAAACTATACAAATAAACTGGAAATAACAGGTGGTACTATTTCTGAGAATAAGGCTGTCAATAGTGGAAGCAAAGGCGGCGGTATTTATTTATCGGGACAGGGTGACTTGCTATACCTGGTAGATGGTAAAATTGAGAATAATGAGGCAGGTATGGGTGGAGCCATCTCGATTAATTCATCAGGAGAGAAAAAAGCGAAAGCCTGTGTACTTGGGGGTACAATTGCGGATAACAAAGCTACAGACGGATATCCAGCGCAAGATACTCAGCCGGAACGGTATTATTATGGCAATGCGATTGATCAGAATGGTGAGTTGTACCTAAATGGCATAAGTGCGGATATCCGTGGAGACATCCGGATTAAATGTGATGCAGTTGGAAGTAGTATTTTCACAAATCGCTTTGTAACATTAGTTGGCGCGTCGGAAGATATGAATGATTATGAACTTTCTTCTGATCAGGCTGGATCGGTAGATGGAAGAGCGGTTGTTGTGCCTGGTAATGTTACGTATGATGGAATGGATTATGAGGTTGCGGATGCTGAGCCGTATGTGTCCCATTTTAAGCAGAACCATAAGAGAATCGTTACTAATACGGATTATAAGAATCAGGTTCCAACAGGTACGAATCATGAAAAGAGCCTGGTTCTGTATGGAAAACATGCTGTGGAAATCACCCCGATGGATATTACCAGTTACGTCGGTGGAAATGGGTATGATGGTGTGATTGGTTCTGATGGTCAGTTTGCTACAAATGATCTTCCAGAGATCGGATTTTACCTGACACTTCCGGATGAATTAAATGAGCTGCTTGGAAGTACGCAGGAAGAACCGAAAGACCTTAGTGACTATGTTGCCCTGACTTATAACGACAGTTCTAACCGCACAACGCGTGACTGGGCTTTACAGTTATATGGAGAAGAGGACAGCAGTCTGGCAAAGGTAGATGGCCAGCATGTTTATATTTACAAGCTGATGTCGAGTAAAATAAATGGCACGGCTGAGCAGATACCGCTTCGTATGCAGTTTACGGATGAAGCTGGCAATGTTATGGTAGATTCCAAATTCCCTGTCAATGATACAGACCAGTTCCGTGACTATAAAGTTGATTTTTATTCCGGAGATTTGGATGCAAAGTTTTATAACGTTACCGTCCAGGTTAATGGCAGCACGCAAACATATCCGGTCATTTTGAACAGCGGAAGTTTGAAAGTACGTGGAAACAAGGATCAGACCTATCGGGATATTTCCGATACCATGCCAAGTGTGGATCCGCAAAACAAAGGAGTTATCCTGGCAGAGACAGCACAGGATAATACGCAGTATTTCATTAATAAAAGCAATGTGAATGCAGACCCTGTAGGAGTAAAACTTCTGGTTGATCACAGCCTTGATGATACGCTGTTGACTGCTTACCTGAATCAGAATAAAAATGCGGATGGTAAATATGTTTATCAGTTCAGGTACCTTGACCTGGTTGATACACATAACGGAAACGCATATATGACGATGGCAGGTGGTCAGAAGATGAACATTTACTGGCCGGTTCCGGAAGATGCGAAAGAAGATTCTACATTCCATATTGTGCATTTCGGAGGATTGAACCGAGAGAGCAATGCGGATATGAATGATTTACTGAGAAATCATATTCCGGAAGAATTATCCAGTGAAAAAGTTTTCATTGACGGTCAGGCGTTCATTAAGTTTTCGGTTGGAAGTTTTTCACCGTTTGCCTTGATGTATGAAAATGGCAGCACATCCGGTAATGGAGGAAATTCCGGTAACAGCGGCACATCGAATGGAAATAATGGTTCTTCTGGTGGAGAAAGCAGTTCATCTGGCAGTGGAAGCAGCGGTGGTCACAGTTCCAGCGCTGGATCCGTTACTGCAGGAACCACACAACAGGAAAAGCCGGAAGAAACTAATCTGGCAGAAAATGTATCTGCAGTGGATAATACAGACGAGATAAAAGAAGAAAATCAGGTTGAAACTGCACTTCCAAAAACAGGTCAGTCAGATAACTGGTCTGCAGTGCTTCTTTTCAACAGCGCAATCCTTCTTCTTTTCACCTGTTTTTTTAAGAAAAAAGAACACTAACAAAAAAATGAAGCTGGGCAGCAAAAGTTGCTGCTCAGCTTCTTACAAAGCAAAAGAGCGTATATATTGCGAGAATATGTGATTCCTTTCTTCATTGGGACTATTTAATTTCAAAATACATACATTCGGAGTAAGAAAGGAATAATATGAAAAAGAAAAAATTATTATCGTACATCTTAACTACAAGTCTACTGATCTCTCTTACTGCTAATCCGGTATTATCCATGGCCGAGGAAACAAATCTGAGCCAGGAAATTACGGTTGATCAAGATAATCCTGATCAAGATTCTAAATCCCAGAACATTTCATCAGAAAAAAATGCAGACTCAAAAGATAAAAACGAGAACGATGGATCAGACCGTGGTGATGAAATAGAACCGTCTGAAGATGGAAAAACAGAAGATCTGCAGGAAGATGAAGACAAAGCCAATTTATCTTCTGGAAAAGATGAAAAGCCGGATCTGAATGGATCGGATGGTGACCAATCAGAAGAATCGAAGAAAGATTCGATAAATGATTCTTCTGAGGAAGACTCTGATCAGGCAGATGCAGACTATGGCAGATTGGACGAAGATGAAAATATTGATCCTGATTTTAGTCAGCCAGTTGAAAATCCAGAGGAATCTTCTAGTGCTGCAGGTACTACTGCAAATTCTGGAAGTACTTCGGGCGGTTCTGGAACATCGAAAAAGAATGATGCTGATTTAGATGAATGTGAGCATTTAGAAGGTTGCGTGGATGGCAAACATGATCCAGAATGCCCGTTATATGAAGGAGAAGTGGAACTGCCGTCAGAAGCCGAATGTGCGCATCTGGAAGGGTGCGTTGGTGAACTTCATGACAAGGACTGTCCGCTCTATAAGGAGCTGAATGCTGCACTTTCAGCAAAACTTCCTTTGGCAGTACAAGAAAATATTTATGAAGATGTTTATATCACTGTTGATGGAGTCGAGTATCGGTTTGATTTTTATCCAGATACTCACGAAGCAACATTGACAAGGATAACAAATCCAAATGCAACTACAGACGTTGAAATACCGGAAAAAGTAAGTTATCACAATGAAAATGAGAGCGATGATGAAGAATATACGGTAACAAAATTAAGCCTTAGCTTTTGGGCGCCTACGTGTAAAAATGTTACTAAGCTGAATATACCAGACACCGTAGAAACATGTAACAGTTATTTTAGATGTTTTTCTAACTTAGAAGAAATTACAATTCCAGGATCGGTAAAAACATTTTCCGGAAGCTTTCAATCTATGAACCATTTGAAAACTATAACTTTTGAAGAAGGTGTAGAAGAACTTGCCGGAAATTTACCGTTAAGGAATTGTGCTGTAGAAACAATTCATTTACCAGATAGTTTAAAAAGAATCACTGTACCTGGTGCGTTTTCTGGTGCTTCAAAATTAAAAACGATAGAACTTCCAGAAGGAATTGATATTCGTGAAGGAAGCTTATTTGCAGAAGATAGTTCACTTGTTTCAATAACATTGCCTGCGTCAATTACAAAAATCAATGATTCCATGTTTAAAGATTGCAGTAGTCTGGAGACTGTAACTGCAGAAGGAACCATTACAGAAGTAGGTCAAGAGGCATTTGAAAATAACACAAAGCTGACCAATATTCCAGATCTTAGTCAGGTCACATCCATGGGGACTTTTGCATTTTCTGAATGTAATAATCTGAAAGGCGAAGTTAATTTAGCAAGTTTGAATGATATTCCATATCGTGCTTTTTTAAATACACCCATTGAATCGGTTGTTTTGAGTGACAGTCTGCAGAAGATTGATGATGAGGCATTTTCAGGTACTAAAATAGCCTCGATCACATTTCCGGAATCACTGACAGCCATTGGAAGTAAATCTTTTGCAAATACTCTGCTGAACCAGGATACCTTAATCATTCCGGATAATGTGGCAACGATTGGATCGTCTGCGTTTTCTGGCGCAACCATCAAAAAACTTGTTTTGGGAAGTGGTTTGACTAATACATCAAATAATGAATTTGCAGGGATAGATGGATTGGAGTCTGTAACGGTTCAAAATAGTTCAGATGTATTGAATCTTTCCAATGCAGGTCTGCCGCAAAATGTAACCATAAATTATACGATTCCATCTATTTCAGATACAGTAGGTGATACGATTTCCAGTGAGGCAGGTGCTCCAAGTCTGCAGAAAGCTGTAGACACTGCAGCGGATGGAGAAACCATCAAAATTAAAAAAGATATTAAGCTGAGCAGTCAAGTTACGATTCCACAAGGAAAATCGATTACAATTACTTCTGATGATGATTATACGATTGTCGGCGTAAAAGACGGTACTAAGCCGGAAAATTTATTTGAAGTGTTAGAAGGAGCAAATGTTATTTTTGCCGGGAAACTTATTTTATCAGGTAGGTATAATGATAAGAGCATTATAAAGAATCATGGTACCGTAACGATTACAGATGACGTAACCGTTCGGGATGCAACCATAAAATATGATGAAACCGGTGCGCTGGAAAATAGTGGGACCAATGCGAAACTTGTTATTTCAGGCGGGCAAATCACAAACAACAAAATCATAAATCATGCGGAGTATAGTGCGACAGTCCTGATCAAAGATGGTGCTGCTTTTGAAATGACTGGTGGCAGCATTCAAGATAATAATTCTGTTAATGCAAATTACTCCCATTCCACTGGTGGCGTGTTCTTTTTTGGTGCGAGCAAAGGGGAAATGTCAGGAGGACGCATTCAAAGGAATATTGGACATCGCGGCAGCGTTGTAGTTCTTAGCAATGACCGCGATGCTGATCAGCAAGCAGCGTTTACGTTATCTGGTGATGGATTGATCACAGAAAACAGTGGTACTTCCGGTAATAATGTTGATGCAGGTGGGGCTGTATTTATAGAAAATAATGCAGTATTTGAGATGACCGGTGGAAAGATAACGAATAATCATTTCATTCAAGGCGGCGGAGTTTGTGTCGTGGATGATGGAGTACAAGACAGCACAATTGAAGAATATGGCACTGCGTTTGTAATGAATGGAGGTACAATATCTGGAAATCACGCATCCACTGGTGGCGGAATTTATAGTTTTTCTAACGGAACCGTTCTCAATTCTGGAAAAATAGTAAATAATACGGCAGGTATTTCAGGCGGAGGTATTTATTCCGAGGGAACACGTAATAACGGCTACAGTTCTATGCATTTATATAATGCGATTGTTACAAATAATACAGCCCAACAGGGAGGTGGCCTGTGGTTTTGCGCAACTGGTACCACAACCCTGAATATCAAAGATGGTATTGGCATCTTTGAAAATAAAGCGGTGGAATCAGATGATAAAGCAGCCGGTGATGATCTGGTATTTAGTGTTTTCGGTAATGGCGATCCTGACTATACAGCTACATTATCAAGTCGTATGTTAGGTGGCGGTGCGATCCAGTGGTATCCGGATGGCAAAATATATAATGGAGTCACCTCATCTTATCCAAGCGTGATTTCTGATATACGCTATAATAAAGATGATCCAACAAGTACAGCATTGGAGTCTGGAAAACTGGCAGATATTCAGACGAGTCAGGCTTTAAAAACGATAATGTCTGCGGATGCACAGAATCTGGCAGAGAATGAAGCACAGTTATTCATAGAGGGAAATACAGCAAAATATGGCGGAGGCATCGGTGCAAACGGAGGTATTATTGTAGGAGAAGATGATACGATTGATATATCGGTCAAAAAGGTCTGGAACAATGCCCCGCTTCCGGAACGCCGGATTCGGTCACGGTTCGCCTGATAAATGAGGGACATGTGATTGACCGGGCTGTTTTAAATGCAGCAAATAACTGGGAGTATCAGTTTGAGGATCTTCCGGAAGGATATTCTTATTCTGTATCAGAAGTTGTTCCTGCAGATTATACGCCAACGGTATCTGGAAATCAGACAGAAGGATTCCAGATATTGAATACCTATACTCCTGGAACACCTGCAGAACCGGAAAAACCGGATAATGGAGGAACAAATCCTGGAAATTCAAATCATGGATCAGGAGGTTCTGGTTCAAGTGGCTCTGGCAGTTCAGGAGGATCTGGAAGCAGTACAAGAACGGCACAAGTTGTTGAAACAACTCCGGTTGAACCGGTAAAAGAAGATATACAGCCGGTTCCAGAAGATATTCAACATGAAGATTTTGCTTCCGAAGCTAATATTGCGCTTCCAAAAACCGGACAGGCACCTAACCAGTCCGCACTTGTATTTTTCTCCAGCGCATTGCTTTTACTTGTTACATTGATTTTCAAGAAAAAAGAAGACTAATAAAGAAACTTATGATTTTCAGATCCTTATGGGGCTGGTAATAGGAAAGTGCTTGTGTGAGAATATCCATCAAGCACTTTCTTAGTGTTGCGTTAACATATCAAGCAGTATAATCATTACGGACTGTTTGTCAACAAGATTTACAATTTTGTTTTATGGGGGAAGGGATGAAAACGATGAAAAGATCGACGATGTTGTTTTATGTTATGTTTTTTGGGACTCTTGTTATCGTTCTCATTTCCTGCGTCAGCTGCGGATACAGCAGAAAAGGTTGTACGGGTTGGATGGTATGAAGATTCTTACAATGTTACAGTGGGATTTTTAACTTGTACTTCACGATCATGCAAATTTATTTGAATCTTAATATTGATTATATAAAGAAATTTGTGTATAATTTTGTTATCATATAAGGGGGTGTTTTTATGCCAACAATCAAATCCAGTGCTGATCTAAGAAACAATTACAATGAGATTTCAACTCATTGCCACACTTACACTGAGCCAGTTTTTATCACTAAAAACGGAAAAGGTGACCTTGCCGTGATGAGCATTGAAGCCTACGAAGCACTAACAAGCCGCTTTGAGTTATACGATCAGATTAATGAAGGAATGGATGATATTAAATTCGGAAATACACGACCGTTTTCAGACGCATTATCAGAGATCCGGAAAGGACGTCGTAGATGAGTTATACAATCCACATCACTGCAACAGCAGAGAGAGATCTTCTGAAAGCAGCCGACTATATAGAATTTTCCCTTAAAAATCCGGATGCTGCAGACCACTTACTGGATACTGCAGATGAACAAATTTCTTCTTTAGCTGAAATGCCTCAGAGATATCAGCTCGTAGATGATCCGGTCTTATCCAGTTGGGGAATCCGTTTCATAAAAGTCAATAACTATCTGGCATTTTATACTATAGATGAAAATAAACAGTTAGTAATCATCGTGCGTTTTCTGTATCAAAAAAGTAACTGGGCTTTTATCCTTCATCACGGGGTTCCGCTTCAATAAAACCAAATGGCCAACTTAAAAAGAAAACAGGCTATCTCTTCGGAGATAGACCTGTTTTTTTATGGATTTTTCAAAAAGGGCGTGTGAAAAAATGATTTCTCATTTTTTTACACGCCCTTTTTGGTTATACAATAAGATATGCAACACGCAGTTCAGAAAATTCCTACCTACGACAATTTCCAGATATCCTTGTTGTACTGTGCGATTGTCCGGTCGGAGGAGAAGAATCCAGCCTTGCTGATGTTAACGAGCATCTTCTTCGCCCATTCGGTGCGGTCGGTGTAAGCGGCATAGGCCTCTTCGCGGGTCTTTACGTAATCCTGGAAATCCGGGAAGGTCATGAACCAGTCTTTGTTTAACAGCTCTTTGTAGAGACGTTCCAGGTTTTCTTTCTGGCCGATCTTAAGCAGTTCTTTTCCGACGATGAAATCGACAGCGGCTTTTAAGTCTTTGTCTTTCTCGTACCAGTCTTTGGACGTGTAGTCACCGCGCTCGTAGCGGGCAATGACCGTCTCGGAGGATTCGCCGAAGGTGAAGATATTATCTTTGCCGACCAGCTCTGCAATCTCTACATTTGCGCCGTCCATGGTGCCAAGGGTCAGGGCACCGTTTAACATGAATTTCATGTTGCCTGTTCCAGATGCCTCTTTGGAGGCCAGGGAGATCTGCTCGGAGATGTCGCAGGCCGGAATGAGCTTTTCAGCCAGGGTTACATTGTAGTTTTCCACCATGAAAACTTTCAGGTGTGGACTTACCTTTGGATCTTTGTTGATAAGTTCCTGCAAACATAAAATTAAGTGGATAATGTCCTTTGCAATAACGTAAGCGGGAGCTGCTTTGGCACCAAACAGTACGGTAATTGGTGTTTTCGGGATCTTTCCGGCTTTGATCTCTAAGTATTTGTGGATGACATAGAGGGCATTCATCTGCTGGCGTTTGTACTCGTGCAGGCGTTTTACCTGGATATCGAAAATGGAATCCGGGTTTAACACCAGCCCCTGGGTCTCTTTTAAATAGGAAACCAGCTGTGCTTTCTTTTTGGTCTTCACCTCCAGAAGCTTGTTCAGTACAGCCGGATCGGACACGAAAGCGCCCAGTTTTTCCAGCTCCATGGCATCTTTTTTCCAGCCTTCCCCGATGAGAGAGGTGATGAGGGCAGAAAGCTCTGGGTTGCAGGACATGAGCCATCGGCGGAAGGTGATGCCGTTGGTCTTGTTGTTGAAGCGCTCCGGATACAGCTTGTAGAAGTTGTTCAGCTCCGTATTTTTCAAAATCTCGGTGTGCAGGTAGGCAACGCCATTGACGCTGTAGCCGTAGTGGATATCCATATGAGCCATGTGCACCAGTCCGTTCTGGATGATGTAGGTGCTCTCGTCCTTTACGGTAGCGCGGATGCGGTTGTCCAGCTCGCGGATGATCGGCATCAGCTGCGGAACTGCTTTTTCCAGGAAAGAGATCGGCCATTTTTCCAGGGCTTCTGCCAGAATGGTATGGTTCGTGTAGGCGCATACTTTGGAAACGATGGAGATCGCTTCATTCATTAAAATGCCGTGCTGGCCTAAAAGGCGGATCAGCTCCGGAATGACCATGGACGGATGGGTATCGTTGATCTGAACGGCAGCGTACTCAGCAAGGTCATGCAGGTTGGAACCGCGGGCGATACACTCGTCTAAGATCAGCTGGGCTGCATTGCTGACCATAAAGTACTGCTGGTACACGCGCAGCAGGCGTCCTTTGTCATCGGAATCATCCGGGTAGAGGAAGAGGGTAAGGTTTTTCTCAATCTCGGTTTTATCGAAGTCGATGCCATCTTTGACAATGCTCTCGTCCACGGATTCCAGATCAAAGAGGCGCAGGCGGGTGGAGTGGTTGTCGTAGCCGGTCACATCCATATCGTAGAGGCAGGAGGTAACTGTAAAGCCGCCGAACGGAACCTGGTAACTGGTCCCGGTTTTGGTCAGCCAGCTTTCTTTTTCCATCCACGGGTTCGGGGTTTCCTGCTGGAGATGCTTTTTATCAAAAACCTGCTTAAACAGGCCGTAATGGTAGTTTAAGCCGACACCATCGCCGTTTAAGCCGAGGGTGGCGATAGAATCTACAAAGCAGGCAGCCAGACGGCCAAGACCGCCGTTTCCAAGAGATGGCTCCGGCTCCAGTTCCTCAATCTCTGCAAGGCTCTTGCCAGCAGCTTCCAGTTCTTTTTTGACTTCATCGTAAAGCCCGAGGTTGATGAGGTTGTTGGAGAGCAGCTTGCCGATCAGAAACTCTGCGGAGATGTAGTAGAGTTTGCGCCTGCCGGAAGCAGGCTTCTGACTGGAAGTGTCCGGTTTCCCGGCAACATCGTTTTCTTTCTCTTTCGCAAGTTTTTTTACCTGCTCCAAAAGGCAGAGGTAGATTTCCTCATTGGTGCAGGAAGCCAGTGGCTTCTTATATTTTTCTTTTACAGCGTTTGTCAGATTCATGATGGTTAAAAACTCCCTTCTCTGAAGTGTGAGGCATGTTGCTGTTCGCAGGTAGGAATTTTCTGAACAGTAACGAATGGATCACAGAAACAAAAATTTGTTTTTATTATAACAAAGTCATGCCGGATTGTGCAACCCAAATTGCAGACAGAAAGCCAGGCAAAAACCAAGTGAAAAGTCAGATTGCCAGTTCGGCATGAACAGGCAGTAAAATTAAAAATCTCCAGGTTTTACAGAGTCTGGCAGCATGGACCGATAGCGGCGTTTTCCTTTCTGCTGCTGATAATCCGCCTGAATGTGTTCGCAAAGTTCCGGACTGGAATACAGCTGTTTTGCAGCAGTAAATAAAATCCGTGCTGCATAGTGCATCCCCTTATGGGCCAGAGGACTTTTTCCCTGGCTACGATCTGCCAGGTATGCAGGGCGCAGCCAGTGGCTGCGGTTGCGACACCAATGAGACCGGTGGGAACCTGCCAGCTCACATCGCCTACATCGGTACTGCCAAGGTTGATGGTCTGGTCTGCAGGAAGAATCTCTGTATCAATCGAAGCGAGGGCAGAAGCAGCTTCTTCTCGCATGGTCTGGTCTATGGAAGCAGCGTCAGCGGTGCCGGACAGCTCCGGCAGCAGCATAAACTTCGCTGCATACGCATAATCTTCCTCCGTATACTCGGGTTTTTCCGTTTCCTGCATCGCCGCCATCATTAGCTTTTCCATAGCCGGAACCGATAACAGATCTGCATAAGCACTGACCGTCCGGTAAGAAACCTTGGTTCCGGTCATCAGTGCAGCCCCTTTTGCCACGTCGCTGACGCGGTCATAAAGCTCGGCAACGTAGGAGCTTTCCGGTGCCCGCAGGGCGTAGAGAAGGGTGGCAGCGGCAGGAACGATGTTCGGTGCGTCACCGCCGTCGTTTAAGTAGGCGTAGTGCATGCGGGCATCCGTTTTTACATGTTCCCGCAGGTAATTGACACCCACATTCATCAGCTCACAGGCATCCAGAGCGGAGCGGCCGAGCTCCGGGTGGGCGGCAGCGTGGGCGCTTTTTCCGGTGAAGTCGAAGATGACGCGGATATTGGCCAGAGCTTCTTTGATCAGGCCGGTTTTGGAACCAGGGTGCCAGGCCAGGGCAAAGTCCAGAACGTCAAAACAGCCGGAGCGGGTCAGGAATGCTTTTCCGGCACCGCCTTCCTCTGCCGGGCAGCCGTAATAGATCACGGTTCCGCTAAGCTGTTCTTCTTCCAGCCAGTCTTTGATGAGGCAGGCAGTCTCCATGGTGCCGGTACCGAGCAGGTTGTGTCCGCAGCCGTGACCTGCTGTGCCGGGGCGGTCTGACTGGCGTTCACAGGCATTGGCCGTCTGGTTCATGCGGGGTAGGGCATCGTATTCGCCCAAAAGTCCAATCACGGGGTGACCGGAGCCGAAGCTTGCGGAAAATGCGGTGGCAATACCGCCAAGATTTCGCTCTATAGTGAAACCATTTTTTTTCAGAAAATCAGCCTGCAGTGTGCTGGAACAAAATTCCTGGTAACGGGTTTCCGCAAAGTCCCAGATCTGGTCGCTGATGGATTCAAATTGCTGTTCAAACTGTTGTCTGTTCATGATGAAAAGAAACCTCCGGCTATATGATTTTTGTCTGAATCTTTACCATATTTTCTGTGCCATATTATAGCATTTCTGTTTGGGTTTGAAAACCGGGACTTTGCCGGCGCTTCGCATTTCAGAACGGCAAAAGCTGCTGTCCAGACGGTATTGTACGGAAGTTTCAGTTCAGAAAAATTCCGTCGCGGAACAGTAACATTTTGTATCTGTTGTTGTGTACATTTTCGTTATATAACATTTACAGAAACGAAAAAAGTTGTTACAATAAAATGATAATCAGAAAAATAGTTAGGCTGACTATCTAAAAAGGAGCGTGCAGATGATGGGAATGGAAAACAATGTATATGGGGAACTTTTGCTGGGCCTTCAGTTGGAAAACCAGAAAATTCTTCTGACCAGCCTGCAGGAAGACGGTACACTGGAAAAGCATATTTATGAGCCGGGAAGAGAGGAAGAAGCTGTCGAGGCATTGGCACAGCAGGCAGCGTTTGAAAAGAAGGTATGCATTCTGGGATTTGAGCAGGAGCAGAAGCGTGCACAGGGCAGCGAACCGTACCGTACGAAAGAAAACGGGCAGGATGACAGACCAGATTGTGCGAAAAACACCTGTCATGGTAGCGGAACGGATGATGCGAAAGACGCCGGACAGAATGGGAAAAAGTGGATCGCGGAGCCGTTTTGCAGGGAAAACCGTATGCTGATCTTTGGCGGCGGTCATGTTTCCCTGGCTCTTGCAGAGTTTGCAGCCCGCACCGGGTTTTCCGTGACGGTGACCGATGACCGGCCAGCCTTTGCCAATAAGCTGCGTTTCCCAACCGCAAAGGAAGTGCTCTGTATGGATTTTGAAGCGGCAATTGAAAAGCTTGGTGTCAATTCATCGGACTTTGCGGTTCTCTTAACAAGAGGCCATCGTCATGATGGTGTCTGCCTTAAGGCACTGGCCAAACAGCCGCAGACCGCATATCTTGGCATGATCGGTTCCAGAAAGCGCGTCCGGGAATTAAAGGATACGCTGGAGGAGGAAGGCATCAGCAGAGCGTGGCTGGACTGGATCCACACTCCGGTCGGACTGGATATCGGTGCAGTGACACCGGAGGAGATCGCAGTGGCAATCCTTGCAGAGACCATTCAGGTAAAGCGCAAACCGGAGACAGAGGGCGGCAGAAAGGTATCCCAGTCGGATATTGATATGGAAGTCATTCATGATCTGGCAGAGCCGGATGAAAAGTTCGCGGACCAGAAAAAGCAGTGATCACTATTTTGGGCACCAAAGGTTCGACACCGAGAAAAGCCGGAGCCAAGATGATCGTTTATGAGACCGGCCTTATTCAGGGAACCATCGGCGGCGGCTGTGCGGAGGCAAACCTGATGCAGCATGCCAGAGAGGTTATCCGCGATGGTATTTACCAGATCCGGCATGTGGATATGACCGGGAAAGCAGCAGAGGAAGAAGGCATGGTCTGCGGAGGCGTGATGCAGGTATTGATCGAACGGGATGATTTCTAAAAAAATGTTAGGAAAACTTTCAAAAAATTAGATAAGTGATTGCATTTCCAGGTAAAACAGATTACAATAGAAGCATCTGAAAAGCCGGTTTGCCGGAAGGCAGGCCGGTTAAAAAAGTGAATCGTTATTTTTTTGAAAAAATAACGGTGGTTCTATAGAATAGCCTGGTAACCAGAAGGACGTGAAACAGTTACCGGTTTCAAATATTCACATGGAGATTGGGAGGAGCTATACATGAAGCTGATAAAAACAGTCGATGCAGAGGGAGCAGTTCTCTGCCATGACATCACACAGATCATCCGCGGTGTAACAAAAGATGCGGTGTTTCGTAAGGGCCATATTGTAACCAGAGAAGATATTCCGGTACTTTTGAGTGTCGGAAAAGATACCCTTTATGTATGGGAAAAAGAAGATGGCATGCTTCATGAGGATGAAGCAGCCGAAGTGCTTTGTGAAATCTGCAAGGGTGAGCATATGGACCGTTCCCAGCCGAAGGAAGGCAAGATCGAGCTGACTGCGGCCTGCGATGGTCTTTTAAAGATTGACGCAAAGGCTTTAAAAGAGGTCAACGCCTTTGGCCAGATGATGATCGCCACCCGCCATGGCAATTTTGCCGTGAAGAAGGGGGACAAGCTGGCAGGTACCCGCATTATCCCGCTGGTCATTGAAGAAGAAAAAATGAAAAAGGTCAAGGCACAGACCATGGAACTGACTGGTGGAAAGCCAATCCTGGAACTGAAACCGTTCCAACACAAACAGGTTGGAATCATCACCACCGGAAACGAAGTGTTCCATGGACGCATCCAGGACACGTTCACACCGGTGATCGTGGACAAGCTGGCGGAGTTTAATGCCGAGGTGACCGATCATGTGACCTGGGATGATGACGATAAAAAAGTAACAGCCAGTATCCTCGACATGATCGAAAAGGGCGCGGACATTGTCATCTGCACCGGAGGAATGAGTGTAGATCCGGATGACAAGACTCCGCTTGCGATCAAAAATACCGGTGCACGCATCGTATCCTATGGTGCGCCAGTGCTTCCGGGAGCCATGTTTTTACTGGCTTACTATGACCGCATGGAACAGGGAAAGAACCGCAGAACCGTCATTATGGGACTTCCGGGCTGCGTGATGTATGCAAAGCGCACCATCTTTGACCTGGTACTTCCGCGTGTCATGGCAGATGATGAGGTTACGGCGGACGAGCTTGCAGCGCTCGGCATGGGGGGCTTATGCTTAAACTGTCCGGTCTGCACGTTCCCGAACTGTGGATTTGGAAAGGGGTACTGATATGGAATTTACCCATTTTGATGAACAGGGCAATGCCCGCATGGTGGATGTCACCGAAAAAGGCGAGACGGTCCGCGAGGCGGTTGCCAAAGGCCGTATCCGCGTGAGTGCGGAGTGCTTTGGGAAAATTAAAGAAGGCACCATGGCAAAGGGGGATGTGCTCGGCGTGGCACGCATTGCCGGGATCATGGGAGCCAAGCGTACTTCGGAGCTGATTCCGCTCTGCCATATTTTAAATCTGACAAAGCTGAATGTGGATTTTGTCATGCATCCAGAAACCTGCGAGATCGAGGCGATCTGTACGGCCAAGACCACAGGAAAGACCGGCGTGGAGATGGAGGCACTTACCGGTGTATCCGTGACGCTGCTTACCATTTACGATATGTGCAAGGCTGTGGATAAGGCTATGGAGATCGGAGCGATTCATCTGGCTGAGAAGACCGGAGGAAAGAGCGGGCATTTCATAAACCCCAAAGAGCAGGGTGGTGAGCAGGCATGAAAGATGCCCATGGAAGAGAAATCAAATATCTGCGAGTTTCTGTGACAGACCGCTGCAACCTGCGCTGCAAATACTGTATGCCAAACGGGATCGAGTGTGTGGGACACAAGGATATCCTGAGCTTTGAGGAAATCCGGAAGATCGCAGCGTGCGGGGCAAAGCTTGGCATTACCAAGATCCGCCTGACCGGCGGGGAGCCGCTGGCGAGAAAGGGATGCCCGCAGCTGATCCGCATGCTGAAAGAGATTCCGGGCATGGAAAAGATTGCCATGACGACCAACGGGACTTTGGTGAGAGCGATTCTCCCGCAGCTTGTGGAGGCAGGACTGGATGAGATCAACATCAGCCTGGATACGCTGGATGCGGAAGCGTTTGCCCAAATTACCGGACAGGATCTTCTGCCGGAAGTACTTAAGAGTATCGATGCGTCACTTGAAGCGGGGCTTAAGGTGAAGGTCAATGCAGTATCCATGCCGGATACCGACTGGCGGCGTATGGTCTCGCTGGCAAAGGAAAAACCGGTTGATGTCCGCTTTATTGAGCTGATGCCCATTGGAGCTGGAAAACAGTCGAAGGGACGCAGCAACGAGGAACTCTTAGAAGAGATCAGCAATGAATACCCGGAACTTCAGGCGGATAACAGCGTACACGGAGCCGGTCCGGCTGTCTACTATAAGATCCCAGGGTTTCAGGGAAGCATCGGGCTGATCAGTGCCATGCACGGAAAATTCTGTGCTTCCTGTAACCGGGTGCGTCTGACATCGACCGGCTTTCTAAAGACTTGCCTTTGCTATGAGGACGGCGTGGATCTGCGAAAAATCCTGCGGAAAGCAGAGGATGGAAAGACAGCAGAAACCGGAACGGGCAGGGAATGGAACAAGGCTGTGGATGAGAGCGTGGAGGGGAATGCCGTGGTGAGAGCATCGGGCATGGAAAATCCAGACATGGAGAATCGGGAACTTCTGGATGCCATGGGCCGTGCCATATACGGCAAACCTGCCGGACATTGCTTTGAGCATCCGGATCAGATCACGGAAGCGCATGGTATGAGCGCAATTGGAGGATGAGAAAATGGAATTTGGAAAAGAGGGGGTAGTGAAGGCCATCTGCATCAGTCCGGCCCGGGGAACGGAAAAGCATACGATCCCGGAGGGACATTTCATTCCGGATTTCGGAATCGAGGGCGATGCGCATGCTGGAACATGGCATCGTCAGGTGAGTCTTCTTTCCTATAATAAAGTAGAAGAGTTCAATAAAAAAGGAGCAAACGTAGGGGATGGCGCATTTGGTGAGAATCTGGTGGTGGATGGAATTGATTTTCGTGCCCTGCCGGTTGGAACCAGGCTTTATGCCGGAACCGTGGAGCTTCGCATGACCCAGATCGGCAAGGAATGCCACAGCCACTGCGCGATCTATCACCGTGTGGGCGAGTGTATTATGCCGAGGGAGGGTGTGTTTGCCGAGGTTGTAAAAGAGGGAATCATCCGCCCGGGAGATATTATGCGGGTGGAAGCGCCAGATGAGAACCGTCCGTTTACGGCTGCGGTGATCGTGCTGAGTGATAAAGGCTCCAAAGGCGAGCGGGAGGACTTAAGTGGTCCGGCAGCCGGGGACATGTTAAAGGAAGCTGGTTATGATGTCGTGGAGCGCTTTGTGATCCCGGATGAGCCGGAGGTGCTAAAACATCACCTCGTGCGTCTGGCAGACAGCCGACAGGTGGACCTGGTGGTGACCAGCGGCGGAACCGGATTTTCCATGCGGGACCAGACACCGGAGGCAACTCTGGCGGTGGCTGACCGGAATGCGCCGGGTATTGCAGAGTATATTCGTATGAAATCCATGCAGATCACAGACCGCGCCATGTTAAGCCGCGGCGTATCGGTCATCCGGAAAAAGACGCTGATCGTCAATCTGCCGGGAAGTCCGAAAGCCGTGAAAGAGAGTCTGGGCTTTATCCTGGGCGCACTGGATCATGGGTTAAAGATTCTGCGTGGGACTGCGTCAGAGTGTGCGCGGAAATAGATACCGGGAACAAGTTACAAATCTGGTGATTCATAAGAATTCACATAAATTATTGCAAAAACAAGGGAGAAGCAGACAATGAAGAAACAGTTCGCAGTTGTAATGGCAGCTATGATGGCAGCAGGAATGATGGCAGGATGCTCCTCCAAACCGCAGGAGACTACCGCAGCAGCAACCGAAGCAGAGACTGCTGCAGAGGAGACCACCGGAGCAGAGACTGAGGCAGAAACCGAAACCGAAACAGAGGGTGAGGCAAAGGCGAATCTTGGCGAGCAGGGCATTCTGGTTGCGGCAGCAGCAAGCTTAAAGAATGCATATGAGGATGAACTGATTCCGATGTTTGAAGAGCAGTATCCGGGTGTAACCGTGGAGGGAACCTACGACAGTTCAGGAAAGCTTCAGACCCAGATCGAGGAAGGTCTTGAGGCAGACGTATTTATGTCCGCAGCAGTTAAGCAGATGAAAGCTCTGGACGAGGAAGGCATGATCGCGTCTGATACCATCGTGGACCTGTTAGAGAATAAGATTGTTCTGATCGTTCCGGCTGGCAGCGACAGCAAGATTGATTCTTTCGAGAAAATCGGCGATGCCGCATCCATCGCTCTGGGCGATCCGGAGAGTGTTCCGGCAGGCCAGTACGCAAAAGAAGCGCTGACAAACTTAAATGTCTGGGACAGCATTCAGGATAAGGTAAGCTTCGGAACCAATGTAACCGAGGCATTAAACCAGGTTGCAGCAGCAAGTGCTGACGCAGGTATCGTTTATGCAACCGATGCAGCAAGCATGGCAGATCAGGTAACCGTTGTTGCAGAGGCACCGGAAGGAAGCCTTGAGAAGAAAGTCATCTACTCGGTAGCAGTCGTAAAAGCAACCGCTCATGAGGATGCGGCGAAGGCATTTGTAGATTTCTTACAGACTCCGGAAGCAATCAAGGTATTTGAGGCTTACGGTTTCACAGCAGCAGAGTAACAGGCCGGAAAGAATGCCGAAAGCATGTGCGGCAGAAAGGAGAAAAAGATGGACTGGTCCCCAATTCTGATATCCATGAAGACAGCCAGTGTTTCCATTGTGATCACATTCTTTCTTGGAATTCTGGCAGCCTGGTGGGTGGTTGGCATGAAAAATGAGCGTATGAAGGTCATCCTGGATGGAATTTTAACCCTTCCATTGGTGCTCCCGCCTACCGTAGCAGGATTTTTCCTTTTATATCTGTTTGGGGTGAAACGTCCCATCGGAATTTTCTTTTTACAGTATTTTGGAGTCAAGATCGCGTTTTCCTGGGTGGCCACGGTGCTTGCGGCAGTGGTGATGTCTTTTCCGCTTATGTACCGTTCGGCCAGAGGAGCTTTTGAACAGGTAGACCCGAATCTCATGGCAGCGGCCCGTACCCTTGGTATGAGTGAATGGAGCATTTTCCATAAGATTCTGATTGCCAATGCCATGCCGGGAATTGTCAGCGGAGGTGTCCTGGCGTTCGCAAGAGGACTGGGGGAGTTTGGAGCAACCGCCATGATCGCGGGCAACATTGCAGGCAAGACCAGAACCCTGCCTATGGCAGTGTATTCTGAAGTGGCAGCCGGAAATATGGATGAGGCATACCGGTATGTTGCGATCATTGTTGTTATTGCCTTTCTTTCCGTGATCTTAATGAACCGGGCGGCACTGAGAGAATCAAAAAAGCGTGGCCAGTTCCGGTAATAAGGAGCAGAGTATGAATGAACAATTATTAGCAGTTGATATCCGGAAAAAGCTGCGGGAGTTTGAGCTGCAGGTTCAATTTACTTCCGGCAAAGGCTGCCTTGGAATTCTGGGACCTTCCGGCTGCGGAAAGAGCATGACATTAAAATCCATTGCAGGGATCGTGGAGCCGGACAGTGGTTCCATTGTGCTGGATAACCGAACGCTTTATGACAGCAGCAGAAGACAGAATCTGAAACCGCAAAAACGGCGTGTAGGCTATCTCTTTCAGAATTATGCACTGTTTCTGAATATGTCCGTGGAGGAGAATATCCAGACAGGACTGAAAACGGGAAAACGTTATGATGAAGCACAGCAGAAAAAACGGACAGCCGAGATGGTGGAGCGTTTCCGCTTAAGCGGACTGGAAAAGTGCTATCCGGCTCAGCTTTCCGGCGGACAGCAGCAGAGGGTGGCGCTGGCGAGAATCTTGGCCTATGAACCGGAAGCACTGCTTCTGGATGAGCCATTTTCCGCGATGGATACCCATTTGCGGGAACGACTGCGCCTGGAACTGGCCAGTGTGCTTTCTGAGTATCAGGGAGCATCGATCATGGTAACCCATGACCGCGACGAGGCTTACCAGCTTTGCGATAATTTGCTGCTGTTTAGCAGAGGACGTGTGATCGCGGCAGGAAAAACGAAGGACATCTTCAACGATCCGGGCAGTGTAGAAGCTGCAAGGCTGACCGGCTGCAAGAATATTTCTCGGATCGAGAAACTTGATGATCACCGGGTGCGTGCGCTGGACTGGGATAATCTGGAACTGGTGACAGAAAAAACGGTGGCAGAGGATATCACATCAGTGGGAATCCGCGCCCATGACTTTGAGCCGGTGGCAGATCAGGAGACGGGAGTGGAAATAGAAAACCGGATCCCGGTGGGAAATCCAAAAATCTCCGAGATGCCGTTTGAATGGTATATTACCCTGTCAAACGGAATGTGGTGGAAAATTGGAAAGACCATCCACACACATAGTGCAGATGGCCAGATTCCAAACTATGTGAGGGTTGCACCGGAGGCGATTCTGCTGCTGAGAGGGTAAGTGATGCGGCCAGTCATATGTGGAATTCAGAATACTGGGCCTGCATATGTGAACAGTAGAGTTTTTAATGGTATTAATGCGGATAAGAACCAAAATATTTATCAAAGAGCTGGGCAGTGACTGCTTTCAGCTCTTTTTCCATATCCTGATAACGTGAGAGAAAATCCTTCGCTTCCTTTGTCAGATGGGAGGAACCACCGGCTGCACCGCCGGATCTTGACTGAATCAGGGAATAGCCCAGATATTTTTCGGCTTTTTTAATGATCTTCCAGCCTTTACTGTAAGACATTTCCATTTCCCGGCAGGCGGTCTGCATGGAATTGGTCTGGTCCACCAGAGTGAGAAACTCTGCAACGCCGGGGCCAAAAAAGGTATCGCTCTTTGCAAGGCGGAGCCTTACGGATGGCCGGAGCGGAAGGTCTGTGGGAGAAATGGATTCATCGAAGGTTGGTTTTGGTCTGCGGCCCATGAAAATGCTATGTCCTTTCTAAATGCAAGTTTACGTTCTATTTTTTAGTATAGCACGCTGTGATCGTCCGGGCAATTTTTTCTCGACAAAAAGCAAAAAAACTGTTACTGTATATGGGTAAATTGTTACCTTCAGAAAGATAAGGAATTGATATGAAAGAAACCAATAAGATTGAATTGCGCGGGGATATTTCTATTCCGTTTTTAAAAAAAAGCCGCTTTACAGGAAGCTTCAAAGGAATGCGTTACGTGCTCATCAAGCATGACAATGAGCTAGAGCCTGCTACGGAAGAAACACCGGCAAAAACGGAGACCGTGATCCGCGCCATCATCTGGCCAGAACCGTTTAACTTTGAAGTGACGCCGGATGAAAAAAAACATCACAAGGATTTTCCGTTCACCACAGATGGAATCTGGGAGGCAGTGGACTGGCTGAACGCAGAGCACGAAGCCGGGCATTATTGACCGGAAGACATCTCTAATACTGAACCACTGCATCTCCATTTTTATATCCAAAATAGACACTGATTGCTCCTTTATCAGAGGAGTTCTCAAAATAGATCACGATATTCGCCTTTCGGAAATCTCTGTCTCCCCGATATTCGCCCTTTCCAAAGAAAATACTTTTTGTGCCGCCATCCACGGAAGTTCCCTTGCCGCATGGCTTTTTCGGACAGGTGTAGTAGATCTGTCCGCTGTCCGGATCATAGAAAAACGGGTTTGCATTTCCACTGGAAGAGCCCTTCAAATGTGGATAGTCTGCCTCCCATATATATGTTTTCGGATTTTTTCCGTCTGCATCCGTTACCGTGAATTCTCCCAATGCGGAAAGATAGCGGGCTGCAGAATACGCACTTCTCAGATTTGCTACATCTGTTGTTTCCCGGCTTTTTTCAGCCTGGCTTGTAAACACCGGAATAGAAACACTGACTAAGATTCCAACGATAGCCACAACTACAAGAAGCTCTGCCAGTGTAAATCCTTTCCATGAATGTAATTGTCTTCTCATCATGCACTCCATTTGTCAAATTTTTATGATCCCAGCAAATGTTCCAGCGTACGGAATCGATACTCCATACTTCCAGACCATCCCGAAACACTGGCTTTATTGTAGCACAATGGCTGGAACTGGATAGAGAAGATCTGCTTTTTATGCAACGATTGTGCACTGCCCAAGGTTGCTATTTCCCTTGCAAAATGCTAAAATCGAACTACACACGGACAGTGGAATTTGTGGGGATTTATTCTCTGTCTGTGTTCATAAAAATGTGAACGGGGGTTCATGAAAAAAGGGAGATTGTATTATGAATATTTCACAAATTACCGGGATTTACTTCAGTCCTACCGGCACGACCAAGAGCGTGACAGAGTGGATTACAGGGCAGATCGCGGCAGATAAACAAAAAACGGATGAGGTGGACTTAACCGATGCCATTCCTTCCCGCCCGGACTATACCTTTACCGAGCACGAACTTGCAGTAGTCGGTGTGCCGGTTTATGGAGGACGTGTGCCGGAAACAGCAACAGAGCGACTGAAAAAAATGCATGGAAAGCGGACCCCGGTGGTGCTTGTGGTTACGTTTGGCAACCGGGCATATGAGGATGCACTGCTGGAGCTTTCTGATATTTTAAAGGAGCAGGGCTTCATTCCGGCAGCAGCGGCAGCTGTGGCAACGGAGCATAACATTGCAAGAGTGTATGGCACTGGCCGACCGGATGAAAACGATAAAAAAGAGATGGCTGCTTTTGCGCAGGCGGTAAGACAGAAACTGAAGAACACAGCCGGAAGCACAAAGCTGCCGGAGCTTTCCATCAAAGGGAACCGCCCGTATAAGCCTTACGGAACGCTGCCTTTGAAGATCAGCGTATCTTCTGCCTGTGAGAGCTGCGGGCTCTGCGTCAGCAAATGTCCGGTTCAGGCCATTTCCAGGACGGACCCGAAGGTGACGGATGAAACGGCCTGCATTACCTGCATGCGCTGCGTTCAGATCTGCCCGAAGCACGCAAGGAAGCTTGGAACCCTGGTGACTCTCGCTATCCGCCAGAAATTAAAGAAAGTTTGCACGGACAGAAAGGGTGCAGAGTTTGTACTATGAAGCTGGAAAATGACTTAGACACCGATGACATACGGGGGCTGGTCCTTCGTCTGGCACTGCCATCCATGCTGGCTCAGTTCGTCAGTGTGTTTTACAGCATTGTAGACCGTATGTACATAGGAAACATCCCAAAAATCGGAGAGGTGGCTCTGGCCGGTGTCGGTATCTGCGGTCCCATTGTAACCCTGGTTTCGTCCTTCGCTATTTTGGTGGGGGTAGGCGCGCGCCGCTTATGAGTATCCGCATGGGGCAGAAGAATGAAAAGGGAGCAGGACAGATCCTTGCTAATTGTTTTCTCATGCTGACGGTGATGTCCCTGATTTTGACCGTCTGTGTGCTGGGACTTCGGGAAAAGCTGCTCTGGTGGTTTGGCGCAGGCGAGACAACGTTTCCGTATGCGTTATCTTATATGACCATTTATCTGTGCGGCACGTTTTTTGCATTGATGACAACGGGCATGAACCAGTTTATCATCTGCCAGGGCTTTGCGAAAGTCGGTATGAAAGCGGTTGTGATCGGTGCAGTGGCGAATATCATCCTAGATCCGGTATTTATTTTCGGACTGAACCTGGATGTGCGCGGTGCGGCACTGGCTACGGTACTGTCGCAGATGTGCTCCTGCGTTTATGTCCTGCGCTTCCTGTTTGGGAAAAAGGTACCGATCCGCATTACCTTTCACGGGTATGATCCGAAACTGATGCTGCAGATCGTCAAAGTCGGTTTCTCCCCGTTTATCATCATTGCGCTGGACAATGTGCTGGTCATTTCCCAGAATATGGTGATCCAGCGTCTGGGAGGCCCTGGTCAGGGCGATGTCCTTTTAACTTGTGCGGCCATTGTCCAGAGTTTTATGCTGATCATTACCATGCCGCTTGGCGGTATTACTTCTGGTACACAGACCATTCTTGGGTATAACTTCGGGGCGAAGCGTCCGGACCGCATCTGGAAAGCGGAGCGGTGGATCGTCACCTGCTGTCTGGTATTTAACGCGATCATGTTCCTGGCGGCACAGTGCATTCCGGAGGTTTTTGTGCGGATCTTCACCCGCAATGAGGAATACGTGGCATTAAGTGCCTGGGCCATCCGGGTTTCCACGCTTGGCGTGCTCCCGCTGGCGATTCAGTATACCGTGGTCGATGGTTTTACTGGAATGGGCATTGCAAAGGTAGCGATCACCTTGTCACTGTTTCGGAAGTTTATTTACTTTGCGTCCGTCGTGGCAGTTCCGGTGCTCACCGGGGTGACGAATGTATTTTTTGCGGAAACCATTTCTGATTTTGCCGGTCCGGTGTTTTCCACGATCATGTTTCTCTGTGTGTTTAAGCGGGTTGTTGGGGATCCGAAGACTGTTGGGAGAACAGAAAAAGCCGGATGACGGAAAGAAACAAGCATTTGCGGCAAGAACGACTGCAAAGTCTGCTGTTGTCTGGCCAACAGCAGACCGTGACAAAATGACAGCCAAAAACAGCCATACTTTTTTCTGTATAGTATCGCATGTAGCCAGTTGCGGAATAAGATACTATAAGGAAAGAGGGTGATCTCTCATGCGAGAGGAGCTGTTTCATATTATTTTAGGAATTTTGATCCCGTTTCTGGGAACGACCATAGGAGCGGGCTGCGTATTTTTTGTACAGAAGGAGATCAAGTCGGTCATCCAGAAGATGCTTCTGGGATTTGCCTCCGGCATCATGGTGGCTGCTTCGGTGTGGTCGCTTCTGATCCCAGCTATGGAGATGTGCGAGTCAGCAGGAAAGCTGGCCTTTATCCCGGCGGCAGTGGGCTTTTCCATTGGTATGCTTTTTTTGTGGATGTTAGATAAGCTGATCCCGCATCTTCATATGGGAAGCGATACGCCGGAGGGACCAAAGAGTAACTTAAAGAAGACAACCATGCTGGTGTTTGCGGTAACACTTCATAACCTGCCGGAGGGCATGGCGGTGGGCGTTGTATTTGCCGGGCTTCTGACCGGAAGTGCACCGATCACCGTGGCAGGAGCATTTGCCTTAACCATCGGCATTGCGATCCAGAACTTTCCGGAGGGAGCCATCATTTCCCTGCCATTGCACAGTGAGGGGCAGTCGAAGCTTCGTGCGTTTATCATGGGAACGTTGTCCGGTGTGGTGGAGCCGATCGGGGCATTGGTTACAATTTTATGCGCAAAGGTTCTGGTGCCGATCGTGCCTTACATGCTGGCGTTTGCAGCAGGAGCCATGATCTATGTGGTTGTGGAGGAGCTGATCCCGGAATCCGCACAGGGCGAACATTCAGACATGGGAACCATGGGATTTGCGGTGGGGTTCCTGATCATGATGATTCTGGATGTGGCGCTCGGGTGATTCTCAACCCGATATAGACCGGTGCAACGCATTTGCAAGGCTGCTGTGCTGGATGCAAAATGCAATGGAACGTGCAGAAAAGCAACAGAATATACTGAAAAAGGCAACAACATACAGCAATGCAAAATTGAAAAATGGCAGCAAAGTAATATAAGCCGGAAAGCCTTTAAACACGCGCTTCCCGGCTAATACATAATAAGGAGTGTATAGAATGACACAGGAAGAGGTTTTAAAGAATGCAAGGACCTGTCTTGGTTCGTACTGTAAGGGATGTCCGGTCTGCAATGGCCGCGCCTGCAAGAATACCATGCCGGGCCCGGGCGCCAAGGGCGAGGGCGACACGGCAATCCGCAATTACGATAAGTGGAGAGAGATCCGCGTACAGATGGACACGCTCTGCGAGAATGGTCCGGTGGATACCAGACTGGAACTTTTTGGAAAACAGTTTGCCTATCCGTTCTTTGCGGGTCCGGTGGGCGCTGTGAATCTGCATTACGGGGACAAGTATGATGATGCAGCGTATAATGATATTCTGGTGCGTGCCTGCGCGGAGGCTGGCATTGCAGCATTTACCGGCGACGGAACCAACCCGGAGGTGATGCGCGCGGCTACCGCGGCGATCGGAAAGGCAAACGGACTTGGCGTGCCGACCGTGAAGCCATGGAATGCAGAAACGGTAGCAGAGAAGATGAAACTGGTAAGAGAATCCAAAGCCTTTGCGGCGGCCATGGATATTGATGCGGCAGGTCTTCCGTTCTTACAGAATTTGACTCCGCCTGCAGGCAGCAAGACCGTAGAAGAACTTTCCGGTATCATCCGCGAGGCAGGAGTTCCGTTTATCGTAAAGGGTGTTATGACCGTGAAGGGCGCATTAAAGGCGAAGGAGGCCGGTGCATCTGCGATTGTGGTATCCAATCACGGCGGACGTGTCCTGGACCAGTGCCCGGCAACTGCGGAGGTGCTTCCTGAGATCGCAGAGGCTGTGGGCGGCGGTTCCATGAAGATCCTGGTGGATGGTGGTATCCGAAACGGCATTGACATCTTCAAGGCACTGGCACTTGGTGCTGACGGTGTGCTGATTGCCCGCCCGTTTGTCACCGCGGTATATGGCGGGGCAGAGGAAGGCGTCAGGGAACTGGTGAACCGTCTGGGAAGCCAGTTAAAAGACACTATGGCTATGTGCGGCGCACACAGTCTGGCTGAGATCACGAGAAATATGGTGCGGAACGATTGAAATGTCTTCTAATTGCGGACATATGACCGTTTCCGAAAGGAAAACAACATTAGGTATAACTGAAAAGAATATTACACATTCCTTTTATATAGTTGACAAATAGTACCAGGATTGTTATCATAAAGAGAACGTGACAGAAGGGAGAACACTTATGGATCGAATCGTGTTATCATTGTTAGTAGACAACACATCAGGTGTCTTAAGCCGTGTAGCAGGCTTATTCAGCCGCCGTGGCTACAACATCGAGAGTCTGACCGTTGGTGTCACTGCAGATGAGCGGTATTCCAGAATGACAGTCGTTGCTTTTGGCGATCAGAACGTTTTAGAGCAAATCGAAAAACAGCTCCGCAAGCTGGAGGATGTCCGCGATATCAAGGAATTAAAACCGGGTCATTCCGTTTACCGGGAACTGATTATGGTGAAAGTACGGGCCAACGCGAGTCAGCGTCAGGCAGTCAGTGCCATTTCCGATATTTTCCGCGCAACCATCGTGGATGTAGGCAAGGATTCCCTTACCGTCATGCTGACCGGCGACCAGTCCAAGCTGGACGCACTGATCAACCTGCTGGAGGATTACGAGATCTTAGAGCTTGCAAGAACCGGACTGACCGGCTTATCCCGCGGCTCTGATGACGTGCGGTATCTTCCGTAAGCAGAAATTCCGTGAAGACACGGACTTATTACAAGGGACTTTAAGTGTCAGAAACTTCAGGGGCGGACTGAGAGTCGTCGAAGCGCTGGCGCATGAAGCATACAGGCAGCTGGAGGGAACCTGCTTTCTAGTTACCACACAACTATGAATCTAAAGATTCTTGAGGAGGAAAAGAAGATGGCAAAGATTTATTATCAGGAAGACTGTAACCTGTCCTTACTGGATGGAAAGACCATCGCTATCATTGGCTACGGCAGCCAGGGACATGCACATGCATTAAACTTAAAGGAGTCCGGATGTGACGTTATCATCGGTCTGTACGAGGGCAGCAAGTCCTGGGCAAAGGCTGAGGCACAGGGCTTTAAAGTATATACCGCAGCAGAGGCTGCAAAGAAAGCAGACATCATCATGATCCTGATCAACGATGAGCTGCAGGCTGATATGTACAAGAAAGACATCGAGCCGAACCTGGAAGAGGGCAACATGTTAATGTTCGCTCATGGCTTCAACATTCATTTCGGCTGCATCAAACCGCCGGCAAATGTCGATGTTACCATGATCGCTCCGAAGGCACCGGGCCACACCGTTCGTTCCGAGTACCAGGAGGGCAAGGGTACTCCGTGTCTGGTAGCTGTAGAGCAGGATTACACCGGCAAGGCTCTGGAGAAAGCTCTGGCATATGGCCTTGGTATCGGCGGCGCAAGAGCTGGTCTTCTTGAGACTACCTTCCGTACCGAGACTGAGACTGACCTCTTCGGTGAGCAGGCTGTTCTTTGCGGCGGCGTTTGCGCTCTGATGCAGGCTGGTTTCGAGACCTTGGTTGAGGCTGGCTACGATCCGAGAAACGCTTACTTCGAGTGCATCCACGAGATGAAGCTGATCGTTGACCTTATTTACCAGTCCGGTTTCGCAGGCATGAGATACTCTATCTCCAACACTGCTGAGTACGGCGATTACATCACCGGACCGAAGATCATCACCGAGGATACCAAGAAGGCTATGAAGAAGATCCTTTCCGATATCCAGGATGGTACCTTCGCAAAAGAGTTCCTGCTTGATATGAGCCCGGCAGGCCGTCAGGTTCACTTCAAGGCTATGAGAAAGCTTGCTTCTGAGCATCCGTCTGAGAAAGTCGGCGCTGAGATCCGTAAGCTGTACAGCTGGAACGACGAGAGCGGAAAGCTCATCAACAACTAATCAAATTCTCATACAGAGATTACAAAAAGGAGTCTCCGCATTGCGGAGGCTCCTTTTTTGAGCAGAATAAAAGCTGCACATGGGACTTTGCCTGAAATGCAGCTTTGCTTGTTACAGAAAAAAATTATTTTGGTGGTGGAAAATCACAGATTCCGGCTGTCCTGTGCCCGACAGAATCGGATAAATGTATCTAACGCCTTGGAAGTGCGGTTACTCTGCCATAAAAATCCAATGGTGCGCTTGTGGATCGGGGTGTCGAGCTTTAACTGCACAAGTCGTCCGGAATCCAGATCTTCTTTTACAAACTCTTTTATGACACATCCGATTCCCAGACCAATGCGGGCAAACTCGATGAGCAGGTCCATGGTGGTGACCTCCAGAAGGTTGTTTGCAATGATCTGGTTGAGCGTCATGTAGTCATCGATGTAATGGCGGGTAATGTTGTTTTTGTCAAGCAGCATGAGGTTGCCGCTCTGGAATACATTGGTGTCGGCACCTTCCCGGAGCTTTAAGTTTTCCAGATAGGCCGGGGTGGCGACGAAAATATCCTCAATATCCATAACCGGAATGAAATCCATGTTTTTGGCTGCTTTCTGTTCCACGACCAGGCCAATGTCGATGCGCTGCTGCTCTAACATGGACAGTGTCTGGATGGTAGGCTGGCTTTCGATGGTGATCTTAATATGCGGGTACTGCTCGATAAAACCTTTCAGATATTTTACCATGATAAAACGGCATAAGGTATTGCTGACTCCGATGCGGATGTGCCCCATGTTGAATTCACGGATACGTTTTAATTCCATTTCTCCTTTGGTGAGTTCATCGAAAGCATCGCGGGTATGTTCGAAGAGCACCTGTCCCTCTTCGGTGAGCTGTACCCCGCGGGAATTCCGGGTAAAGAGCACCGTGTTTAAGCTGTCTTCCAGCTTGCTGATGGATTTGCTGATCGCAGGCTGGCTGATGTAAAGTTCTTTTGCGGCGCGGGAAATATTTCCGGCCTTTGCCACGGCATAAAAAATGCGGTATTGTGATAAATTCTGGTCCATATCGCGTAATCCCCCTAATAGAATGATAGACTCTCCGGTCTGTGCCTAAGACAGAATAGAATCATATCGCTTACTTTATAACTAACTGTTATGATACATATGAGTATTATCTATTGTCATTATATCAGTAGTGATGATATAATTCAATAAGTGACAAAAAATGCCTGTATGCGGAAGCAAAACCAGAGTGTGAAAAAACATCCACCAAAGCATGCACGGCCAGAAAGAAAAAGAACTGTCAGGAGGACATTATGTCAGTCGGAAAAATTTTTAAATTTCACAATGACCTGGATACGGATCAGATCATCGCATCCCAGTATCTGTTACTTCCTACCATCGACGAGATGAAGGATCATACATTTGAGTCTTTAGACCCGGACTTCCCGAAAAAAGTAAAACCGGGCGATTATGTAGTAGGCGGCGAGAACTTTGGCTGCGGCTCTTCCAGAGAGCAGGCACCGAGCGTGTTAAAAGCGCTGGGCGTTCAGGCTGTGGTTGCAAAATCCTTTGCCCGCATTTTCTACCGCAATGCCATTAACATTGGTCTTCCGGTCATCGTCTGCAAGGACCTTCCGGATGCAGTAAACACCGGGGATGAGATGGACCTTTCCCTCACCGAAGGTGTTGCAAAAGCAAACGGAAACACCTATTCCTGCACCAAACTGCCGGCTTATATGCAGCAGATATTAAGCCAGGGCGGACTGATCGCATCACTGAATAAGGAGGAAGACTAAGCCATGGGAATGACAATCGCTGAAAAAATCATCGCTCTTGCAGCCGGTGTGCCGGAGGTAAAAGCAGGAGATATCCATACCGTAACCTTAGACCGCATGATGAGCAACGACGGAACCACACATTTAACCGTCGATATGTACCATAACAAATTAAAGCATCCGCATATTGCTGATCCGAAGAAGATGGTCTTCATCGTGGACCATAACGTACCGTCTGACAGCCCGAAGACCGCTGCTTCCCAGAAAAAAATGCGCGACTTCGCAAAAGAGAATAACATTGATTTCTGGGAAGGCAAAGGTGTGTGCCATCAGATCATGATGGAACACTATGTCTGCCCGGGTGAGCTGATCTTCGGCGCAGACAGCCATACCTGCACCTACGGTGCGCTGGGCGCATTCGGTACCGGTGTTGGCTGTACCGACCTGCTTTACGGCATGGTAACCGGAACCTCCTGGGTACTGGTTCCGGAGACCGTGAAATTTAATCTGGTTGGAAAGCTGCCGGAGGGCGTATATCCGAGAGATTTGATGCTTACCATCATCGGTGAGATCGGTGCAAATGGCGTGAACTATCAGGTAATGGAGTTTACCGGTGACGGTGCGAAGACGTTAAGCGTCAACGACCGTATGGTACTCTGCAACCTGGCCGTAGAGGCAGGTGCAAAGACCGCGATCTTCGAGGCAGATGAGATCGCCCTGGAGTACTTAAAGGCAAGAGGCCGTGAGCCGAAGGCTGTTTTCAAGAGCGATGCCGATGCGGTTTACGCAAGAGAGTATACCTTTGACCTTTCCAAAATCCAGCCGGTTGCAGCACGTCCGGACTTCGTGGATGATGTTGTGCCTGCAAAAGAGGTTTGCGGTGTCCGCATTGACGAGGCATTCCTTGGCTCCTGCAACAACGGACGTATCGACGACCTCAGAGTCGGTGCAGCCATTGTAAAAGGAAAGAAAATTTCTGACCATGTACGTTTCCTGGTTGTTCCGGCCAGCCGCGAGGTTTATTTACAGGCACTGGATGAGGGACTGATCCAGACCTTCATGGAGAGCGGTGCGATCGTGATGAACCCGAACTGCAGCGTCTGCTGGGGAAGCTGTCAGGGTGTGATCGGCGAGAATGAGGTTCTGATCAGCACCGGTACCAGAAACTTTAAGGGACGTGCCGGACATCCGAGCTCCAAGGTTTATTTAGGTTCCGCAGCAACCGTGGCAGCATCTGCCGTGAAGGGCGAGATATGTACGGCTGATATGTTATAAAAAATGAAAGAGGATAAAAACTATGGCACAGTATACCGGAAAGGTCTGGGTCCTGGGCGATGACATCGATACCGACATCATCATCCCGACCGAATACCTGGCCTTAAAGACCATTGACGATATGAAACAGTACGGCTTTTCCCCGCTCCGTCCGGAGCTTGCGGGTCAGATCAAGCCGGGAGATATCATTGTAGCAGGCAAAAACTTCGGCTGCGGCTCTTCCAGAGAGCAGGCACCGGAGGTTATCAAGGCACTTGGCATTCCCTGCATCATCGCCAAGTCCTTTGCGCGCATTTTTTACCGCAATGCCTTAAACAACGGACTGCTCTTACTGGAACAGCCGGAGCTTCATGATGTGGTAAACGAGGGCGATACCATCACCGTTACCGTGAATGAAGCTGTTGATTATAATGGAAAGAAATACCCGATCGCTTCCCTGCCGGAGAACTTAATGGAGATCATCGAGGCCGGCGGTCTGGTCAAAGCCATGCGCAAACGCAACGGGCTGGATTAGAGTAGGAGGAAGCTATGGGACAGACAATCATTGAGAAAATTTTAGCACATAATACCGGCAAGGATGTAAAGCCGGGCGATATTGTTACCGTAAACGTAGACCGCGTGATGTTAGATGACATCATGATCCCGTTCATCGTGGACAAGTTCCACGAGATGGGCTTTGCAAAAGTATGGGACCCGGATAAGGTCGTTCTGATCTACGATCATCTGGTACCGGCAAGCCAGCAGGACGACACCCGTCATTTCCGCATAGGCGATGCATTCGTAGAGCAGTATGGCATCAAAAACATTCACAGAAGTGACGGAATCTGCCACCAGCTGATGACGGAGGCAGGCTATGTAAAGCCAGGACATGTCGTATTTGGTACCGACAGCCACACCACGACCTACGGCTGTGTAGGCGCATTCTCCACCGGAATCGGCTACACCGAGATGGCTTCCATCCTGGGAACCGGAACTCTCTGGGTAAAGGTGCCGGAAACCATCAAAGTTGTCATTGACGGCGAGCTGCCGGAGGGCGTTATGTCCAAAGATGTGATCCTCCGCCTGATCGGAGACCTGGGCGCAGACGGTGCAACCTACCGTGCCCTGGAGTTTACCGGCTCTGCAGTGAAGAACATGAGCATTGCCAGCCGCACAACCATGGCGAACATGGCAATTGAGGCAGGAGCAAAATGCGCGCTGTTTACCCCGGATGAGAAGACCGAGGAGTACTGTGAGATTAAGCTGGATGACTTTCAGAAGAGCCTGGCAGGCGACCCGGATGCAGTTTACTTAAAAGAACTTCACTACAAGGCGGAAGATTTTGTCCCGGTTATGGCATGTCCTTCCCAGGTAGATAAGATCCGCAATGTCAGCGAGCTGGAAGGCAACGTCATTGACCAGGTGTTTATCGGTTCCTGCACCAATGGCCGTCTGGAGGACCTGCAGGCAGCAGCAGAGGTATTAAAAGGCAAGAGCGTGGCTCCGTATGTCAAGCTCATCGTTACCCCGGCCAGCCGCAAGGTATACCAGGAGGCAGCAGCATGCGGCGCGATCAAAACCTTAATGGAGGCAGGCGCGATCGTAACCCATCCGGGCTGCGGACTCTGCTGCGGCCGTACCGGCGGTATCTTAAGCGACGGCGAACGCGTTGTGGCAACCAACAACCGCAACTTCTTAGGACGTATGGGAACCTCCAAAGTAGAGATTTACCTGGCATCCCCGAGAACCGCTGCAGCCTGTGCTGTAGCTGGTAAGATCGTGAGCCCGGTATAAACATGGAAACAAAGTAACTTAATTTTTGCCTGGAAATGCAGCCCGGTTTGAGCTGCATTTGGGGCTCAATATGACTAGGGAAACCGGCTTACGGCTGTCCCGTTGCATGGAGATTATGTATATGAAAGCACAAAAACAGGAAAAAACGAATGTCATGCGTCTTTTAGATGCAGCAGGCATTTCCTACCGTGTCCAGGAGTATGAGGTGGATGAGAACGACCTTTCCGGCATCCACGTAGCAAACCAGATCGGCGAGGACCCGGACAGTGTGTTTAAGACCCTGGTGTTAAAGGGTGAGAAGCGGGGCTATCTGGTCTGCTGCATTCCCGTGGCAGAGGAGCTGGACTTAAAAAAGGTAGCCAGGGCTGTGGGCGATAAAAAAGTGGAGATGCTTCCCATGAAAGAGCTTCTCCCGACCACTGGATACATCCGTGGTGGCTGTTCCCCGATCGGCATGAAGAAAAAGTTTCCTACTTATATAGAAGAAACAGCAATTTTATTTGATGAGATCGCAGTCAGCGCAGGTATCCGCGGTGCGCAGGTCATCTTAAATCCGGAGGATCTGAAGGCCTACACCGAGGCAGAATATGCCAGTCTGACGGTTGAATGACCACACTCTTCCAGCATGTTTGCCGCTGTGAAACAGCGAAAATTGCGGATCTGCCTGGCAATCTGCTGGAGTTTCATGGAAAAAAAGAAAAGATAAGTTTACATAAAAAAGAACCGACAATGTTCGGCTCTTTTTTTATAACGGTATAATTAACAAAAATGTAATAATTGCGTAATAGTTCGGAAGAAAAATGAAACAAAAAAATGGCTGTTTAAGCGGAAAAACTTTGTGAAAAGCTATAGAAAAGAGCAAATTCCTGAAAATTCCGGGTGGCATTTATGACAAAAGTGTGAAAAACTTATTGACAGTTCCACTTGTCCCCCACTATAATATCGCCTGTCACAAGAAAAAAAGTGATTTCAGGACTCAACTCCCACTTTGAGCCGAAAAAATGCCATATTTAGGGAATCACTTGTCTGAAAGAAGAAAGGAGCATATCCATGTATCCATGGTGTTCATTTCTCCAGACGGTTTGCCAGTTTGTAAAAAACATCTTCACTCCGGTAGTGAACATGACCAAGCGTTTATACCGCAGTGCGGCAGTCATCATGGCTGGAACTGCAGTGGTAGCCGTTATGACTTTTTCTTCCGCTGGATTTGCGGCGGGCGGACACAACGCCCTGACTGCTTATGCAGAAACTTCTGACGGGGAAGTTCCGGACACGGAAACACTGGACGAAGCGATGGAAGAGATCGCTGGAGAAACGCAACTGTTAACGGAAGCAAAGGTGCAACTGCGTCTTACAGATCCTGACAATTTGAGGAGCGGGCAGCTCCTTGTGGGTGATACCATAGCAAGGGATATACAGGAACAGGATGCTATGCGTCAGGAACAGAAGGCTGTGATCGAAGCAAACGCAAAAGAGACGGAGCGGATCGAGGAGGAGCGCCGCAGACTGGCTGAGGAAGAAGCAGCCAGAAGGGCAGAGGAAGAGCGCAGGCATGCAGCAGCAGAGGCTGTGCGGGCGTCATCGGTCATCTCTTTCTCGGATCAGGACTATGAGGTTTTGAAACGGATCGTAGAGGCTGAGGCAGGTGGCTGCGACATGAAGGGCAGGATCCTGGTAGCCAATGTCATTTTAAACCGCGTGCGCGACGGGGAATTCCCGTCTACCATTACCGATGTGGTTTACCAGCGGTCCCAGTTTTCGCCAGTTAGCGATGGACGGTTAAATAGCTGCAGCGTGTCTGAAAAAACGGTGGAGGCAGTCAACCGTGCACTCTCCGGGGAGGATTACTCCCAGGGAGCATTGTTCTTTATGAACCGGATCCGGTCCCGTTCCAGTAATGTCAGCTGGTTCGACCGTAGTCTGACCTATCTGTTCCAGCACGAAAAGCATGAGTTCTTTCGATAAAAAGAAGAATCCGGCTGAAGAAATATTCAGCTGCGAAAATGAAAAGAATCATAAACATTGTTAAAAAACAGACAGAATCTGCCATAAGGCAGAAAAACGAAAAGAGAGTCCAAATGGATTCTCTTTTTGTGCATAAAGGAAAACTTAAAAAAACACTGTATACATAATCCAAAACTTATGGGTTACATGAGGATTTTATTATGGAAATTTTATTTCCAAATATTGACTTTTTCTTCACACAATGAGATAATAAACGCGAATTTCGGTAAAAATTGATATCGAGGAAAGTGAAAGAGAGGTTGAATGAAGATGGCAAATATCGATTTAAGTCAGTATGGTATTACCGGAACCACAGAGGTGGTTTACAATCCTTCTTACGAAGTGTTATTTGAGGAAGAGACCAAAGCAGGTCTGGAAGGCTATGAGAAGGGACAGGTCAGCGAGCTTGGCGCTGTCAACGTTATGACCGGTATCTATACAGGTCGTTCACCTAAAGACAAATATATCGTGATGGATGAGAACTCCAAGGACACCGTTTGGTGGACCTCCGACGAGTATAAAAACGACAACCATCCGGCAAGCAAAGAGGCTTGGGAAGCTGTTAAGGAAATCGCTAAGAAAGAGCTTTCCAACAAGAGACTGTTCGTAGTAGATGCATTCTGCGGCGCAAACAAAGACACCCGCATGGCAATCCGCTTCATCGTTGAGGTTGCATGGCAGGCACACTTTGTAACCAACATGTTCATCAAGCCAACTGAGGAAGAGCTGAAAGACTTCAAGCCGGACTTCGTTGTTTACAACGCATCCAAGGCAAAAGTTGAGAACTACAAAGAGCTTGGCTTAAACTCCGAGACTGCAGTTGTCTTCAACATCACCAGCCGTGAGCAGGTTATCATCAATACCTGGTACGGCGGCGAGATGAAGAAGGGTATGTTCTCCATGATGAACTACTATCTGCCGTTAAAGGGCATCGCTTCCATGCACTGCTCTGCTAACACTGACTTAAACGGTGAGAACACCGCTATCTTCTTCGGTCTGTCCGGAACCGGTAAGACCACCCTTTCTACCGACCCGAAGCGTCTCCTCATCGGTGATGACGAGCACGGCTGGGACGACAACGGCGTATTCAACTTCGAGGGCGGCTGCTACGCAAAGGTTATCAACCTGGACAAGGATTCCGAGCCGGATATCTACAATGCAATCAAGAGAAACGCTCTGCTTGAGAACGTTACCCTGGATGCAAACGGCAAGATCGACTTCGCAGATAAGAGCGTAACCGAGAATACCCGTGTATCTTACCCGATTGACCATATTAAGAATATCGTACGTCCGATCTCCGCAGCACCGGCGGCTAAGAACGTAATCTTCCTGTCCGCAGATGCATTCGGCGTACTTCCGCCAGTATCCATTCTGACTCCGGAGCAGACCCAGTACTACTTCCTGTCCGGTTTCACTGCTAAGTTAGCAGGTACCGAGCGTGGTATTACCGAGCCGACCCCGACCTTCTCTGCTTGCTTCGGACAGGCATTCCTGGAGCTGCATCCGACCAAGTACGCAGAAGAGCTGGTTAAGAAAATGGAGAAGAGTGGTGCAAAAGCATACCTGGTTAACACTGGCTGGAACGGTACAGGCAAACGTATCTCCATCAAAGATACCCGTGGTATCATCGATGCAATCTTAAACGGTTCCATCAACGCAGCACCGACCAAACAGCTTCCGTACTTCAACTTCGAGATCCCGACCGAGCTTCCGGGTGTAGACACCGGCATCCTCGATCCGAGAGACACCTATGCAGATGCTGCTGAGTGGGAGACCAAGGCAAAAGATCTGGCACAGCGTTTCACCAAGAACTTCGCAAAATACGAAGGCAACGCAGCTGGTAAGGCTCTGGTTGCAGCTGGTCCGCAGATCTAATCGCGAGATTAATTTCATATTGCAATATTCATGGAAAGGCTGCCCTTGTGGCAGCCTTTCCTGCTTCACAGGAGGCAAGGGCGGAGTGTTGACAAAGCATCGGTAAAATCCTGTTGCTGGGCACGCGTGCGTGAACAGAAAACAAAGCAAAGGCACTTCTGTGGATTCCAGAAGAAAAGAATGTGCATCGGTTGTATTTTCTGCTATACTGGAATCATAAATAAAAAAAGGAGACGAGGATGAAAAAATATATATTCTTTGATTTGGACGGAACTCTCACGGATTCGGCGGAAGGAATCACCAATTCCGTCGCTTACGCATTAAAACGCAACGGTATTTTTGTGGAAGATAAAACATCGCTGAATGTGTTTGTAGGACCGCCGTTGGTGGAAAGTTTTATGAAATATTATCACTTCGACCGTGAAGAAGCGAAAAAATCCGTGGGGATTTACCGGGAATATTTTGAGGAGAAAGGCATGTTCGAGAATGCCGTATATCCGGGAATTCCGGAGCTGCTTGCCGGACTGAAAAAAGACGGATACAAGCTCTACGTGGCAACCTCTAAACCGGAACCGTATTCCGTAAAGATCATCGGGCATTTTGGACTGGCAGAGTATTTTGAGATGGTCGGCGGTGCAGACATGAACGAAACACGAGTCCATAAAGGCGATGTGATCCGTTATGTTATGGAAAGCTGCAATCTGACCAACCCGGACGAGATTGTAATGATCGGAGACCGGGAAAATGACATGAACGGTGCAAAGCAGAATGGAATCGAATCCGTCGGCGTTCTTTACGGATATGGAAGCCGCGAAGAACTGGAAAATGCCGGAGCCTGTCATATCGCAAACGATGTGCAGGAGCTGGGACGCGTACTGCGGACCTTATAAACAATATTGCACAGTAAATATCAATAAGTCCGAAAGCCCCCGCCCCGCCATGCGTAACCGCATTCACGCGAATTTTCGCCCGTTTTGCTCCGCCGCCTATTGACCGTTCCTCCGCTA
>NZ_QUMD01000028.1 GCF_003481985.1 Clostridium sp. OF09-36 | reverse complement strand
CTGATCTGCCGTTTTCCGGATCTCACCGGATACGGATGCAACGCTGCTGATAAAGGTGAAGTTTCCGCCGCAGAGTTCGCTGCCCTCGTAAATGGCAGAAAGGCCATTGCCCGGAAGGGCTGCGAAGTCTTCCACCTCGCCTGCGGTAATGCCGTCTGCCTCTGCACGCTCGTTGATCGCACGAGCAAGCGGATGCTCGCTCTTCTTTTCCAATGCATAAGCCAGTTTCAGAAGTTCCTGCTCACTGTCTGCCTCTGCCAGGACCACATCGGTCACCTTCGGCTCACCGCTTGTGATGGTACCGGTCTTATCCAGTGCCACGATGTCCATCTTGCCAGCTTCCTCTAAGGAAACTGCGGTCTTAAACATAATGCCATGCTTCGCGCCCATGCCATTTCCTACCATAATGGCAACCGGAGTCGCAAGACCCAGCGCACACGGGCAGCTGATGACCAGCACGGAAATGCCGCGTGCCAGAGCAAAGCCAATGCTCTGTCCGGCAAACAGCCATACCAGTGTGGTCAGCACCGCAATCGTGATGACGGTTGGCACAAATACACCAGATACCTTATCGGCAACCTTTGCGATCGGCGCCTTGGTCGCTGCTGCATCGCTGACCATCTGGATGATCTGGGAAAGAGTGGTGTCCTCGCCGACTCTCGTTGCTTCGCAGCGGATAAAGCCGGACTGGTTCACGGTTGCGGCAGACACGCTGTCTCCCACCGTCTTGTCGACCGGAATGCTCTCACCGGTCAGGGCTGCCTCATTTACGGCACTGCTGCCCTCTAATACCACGCCGTCCACCGGAATGTTCTCACCCGGGCGGACCACAAAGACATCGCCCTTCTGGACCTCTTCAATGCCAACGGTAACTTCTTCGCCGCCGCGCACCACCACTGCCGTCTTCGGAGCCAGCTTCATGAGGCTCTTCAACGCATCGGTTGTCTTGCCCTTGGAGCGGGCCTCCAGCATCTTTCCGACTGTGATCAGCGTCAGGATCATAGCTGCGGACTCAAAATAAAACTCGTGCATGTAGCTCATGACCGCATCTGCATTGCCCTTTACCTGGGCATCAGTCATGGCAAACAGTGCGTAGGTGCTGTAAACAAACGCCGCCATGGAGCCAAGCGCTACCAGAGTATCCATATTCGGCGCTTTGTGCCAGAGGCTCTTAAATCCGCTGAGAAAGAATTTCTGGTTGATGACCATGACAATGGCTGTTAAGATCAACTGGATCAGTCCCATGGCCACATGGTTTCCATCGAAAAACTTCGGAAGCGGCCATCCCCACATCATGTGACCCATGGAAAAATACATGAGCACGATCAAAAATCCCAGGGAATACCAGAGTCTGCGTTTTAAGACCGGCGTCTCATGGTCCTTTAATGCTTCCTCTGCATCCAGCGCCTGCGCTTTCACTGCCCCGTCTTTTCCGGTACCTTTTAACAATGCACCGTATCCGGCTTCCTGCACTGCCGAAATGATATCAGCTGCACTTGCCGTGCCCTCCACTCCCATGGAGTTGGTCAGAAGACTGACCGAACAGGATGTCACGCCCGGCACCTTGGAAACCGCTTTTTCCACACGGCTGCTGCAGGCTGCGCAGCTCATACCGGTTACTGTATATTGTTCCATATTGCTTGCAAATTCCTCCTTCTTTGTTTCTATCTCAAAAACACTTACAGCGTTTTCGCTCTCCATTTTTTTCCTGCACCGTTTCTATGGCACTCAGACTACGGCTATTACTTCATCAGACGCTGCAAAACTTTCAGCAGTTCATCGATTGTTTCATCGTGACCTTCGCGGATGTCATTCGCCACACAGGTACGCAGATGATTCCCTAAAAGCACCTTGTTAAAGCTGTTGAGCGCTGCATTCGCCGCTGCCACCTGGATCAGAATATCCGGACAATAGGCATCCTGCTCCACCATATTGCGGATTCCGCGGATCTGCCCTTCGATGCGGTTTAAACGGTGGATCAGGTCCTTGTATTCCTTTTCGGAACGCTCTTTCTTTTTATGACAGCAGTAGCACTTTTTTTCTTCTTTCATTTCTGCCGCCTGCGCCTGTTCCGTTGGAACGGTATCATCATTCTGAGTTTTATTTTTCACCTGAGCGCTGTTTTCCATTCCAGTTGTAGTATCCAGCGGAACACCATTTTCCATTCGGATTGTATCGTCTTTCTGAGCACAGCCTTCCATCTGGGTATTATCATCCATATGAATACAGCAATCCTTTCGGTTTTTATTTTCCATGCAATTCCACCTTTCCTGTGATGTCAATGCTTCGTTCACATACCCCCACGGGGTATATTGAGTATAGAAAAAAACTTCACATCTGTCAATAGGCAGCGTGAAGTTTTTTTCTCAATAAGGTAACATACATTTCATTTGCGCAATGCATGAACAGTAACGTATCCCTGATTGCTATTTTTTATTTCCAAATAATCTCCGCCGGCACATGTGCCTTTCCGCACTGCGCCTCTACATAAGCCTTCAGCGCATCTTCGTCCTGCTCCATGGTTCCTTTGACTTCGGCTGTCAGAAGCAGTTTGTTGCCCTCTGCGTAGCGGACATACGCTTCTGCCTCTTCCACGCCCGGGATCTGTTTCAGCACAGTTTCCAACTGATGCAGATCGTGGAAATGGCGGCCCGTCAGTCCCTCCTGCATAATGATTCTGCCGCCCTGTTCCAGAAAATCCAGGGAGCCGTCCGGCAAAATTCTTGCGATCCGGCCAGTATCATACAGCTTTCCAGGGCCGTACGGGTTTGTGATCTCATCTAAGCAGGTTTCCGGCTTGTGATCCATCACATACAGCTCTCCCCAGGCTCCAAACGGCTTCTTCTTGCAGTTCTCATCAAAGACATACACCTTGATCTGCTCTTTTCCATCGACACCGCTTACCAGCTGTCCTCTGGCTTCCTGGTTCAGTGCTTCCACCAAAATCGTGTAATGCAGCGGGAAGAGCTTGTCCGGCAGATGCCGTTTTAAGCGGCGCACCAGTGTTTCCTCCTGCATGGCATCCATCAGACATTCCATCACTTCCATAAAGTTCTGAAGCTGAAGGGTGTCAAACCGGTTCTCCCAGTAACGCAGTTCATAGTAATAACCGCGATCATCGGTAAATACCTGCAGATGGAACGGCAGGGAATCTAACTGCAGATGTTCCCGCTTCGCCGGATACCCTCCCACGGTATTTAAGTTCACAATGTCACCCTGATACTGGAAGAACATCTCGTCCGCATGCAGGTTCGATATGTAACAGCGCATGGTATCCATGATCTGTTTTCCGTTTTTCTTTAGCAGCTCCGGCACCGTCTGGTCTTTTTCCTCCGTGCAGCGGAAGAAATACGTCAGAAACAACGGACCAGCAAGACGGTTCCAGCGGCTGTCGGTTCTTCCACTGTGAATGGAAGAAGAAACCGTGTCTTTTTCATTGCTGAACAGACCAATGCTTAAATTGTATGCAGTCAGGAAAAAGACGTTCTCTGACACTCCGTATTTTTTGCAGAATGCCGTAATGTTTTTCCGGTTCAGGCTCTCAAAACGGCCTTTTAACACAGCATCTACTCCATGCTCCAGATGATAGCAGTCCTTCCGGGCAAGGATGCTTTTTCTTACCTTGAAATCCTTCATCAGGCCGCGGAAATATTCCTCATTTTTCGCACGCAGTCCTCTTGCATCCCGGTCTTTTTCATCCAGGATGTACTCGTAAAACGTATAGGTTTCCGGCTCTACCGCCTTGCCCAGATACAGCTGGTTTAAGTCCTCCAGCAGCACATTCATGGTCATGCCATCGCCGATGATATGGGCAATGTCAAAGAAGAAATAGTTTGCGGAATCAGTCTGGTAAATGCCAATGTGGAACAGGTTTTCTCCCTCGCCGTACAGATACGGATACAAAAGTTCCTTCCGCGTCTCCTCCCACTGGGCATCCCCAAGCTTCACGACCGAAATCTCAATCTTGCGTTTATCATCGCGGAACATCTGGTAACGGCCCTCGGACATCTGGATGATGGCCTTTAATTCCGGATGCACCTCAAACAGCTGCTCCACCGCAAATTTCAGGCGGCGCAGGTCGGTACGCTCATCCAGCTTGTAGAAAAACGGCAGGTTTGCCGTGGTATTTCCACGCATGACATAGGCAAAATAGAGCTGCAGGTTGGTCAGCGGATATACTGGGCGCACCGTGTAATCCACCTGGTTTTTCCCTGCTCCCTCCTTTGCAAATGCCTCCAGCTTCAGCACGGATGCGTGCTGCACCAGATCATCTAATGTCATGGAAATCTTTAAGATCTGGTACAGATCTGTCAGCAGCATGACGCTTCCAAGGGAGTCCAGGCCAGCCTCATAAAGCTCCGTACCGATTCCAAAACGGCGGTGTCCCAGCACGCCTGCAATGCACTCATAAATCTGCTTCTGAAGCTCCGTTTCCGGCATACGCAGGTTCTTTTCGCTCTGTTCCTCAGTCTTTTTGCCTTCCAGATACTGGTTACGGATGATCTTTTTCGAAGAGGTTTTCGCAAATGGAATTTCCCGGATATTGCTGCGCAGAATGCGCTTAAAGGTCGGCAGCTCTTCATTGTGTTTTTTGATGATCTGGGCCACGGTTCCATCAATATCAGTGATATTCGCAGCCTCCGCATACTTGTAGTTCGGGTACACCTCTGCGCAGATCATGTCATCTGCCCCGTACACCAGAATGTCCTCGATCAGGCGCTCATCTTCAAAGAGATTTTCCAGTTCCTCCGGTGCTACATTCTCACCGTTGCTTAAGATGATTAGGTTCTTTTTCCGGCCGGTCAGGTATAAGAATCCCTCTTCATCGACATGACCGATATCGCCCGTGCAAAGCCATCCATCTGGCGTGATTGCTTCCGCAGTCTTATCCGGTTCCTTATAATATCCCATCATGACAGACGGGCTCTTTACCTGGATCTCGCCATCCACGATCCGCACCTGGCAGCGGTCCACGATACGGCCAACCGATGCGATCTTATCCGGTCTCGTCCAGTCTGGGGAAGAAATCTTCGGGGAACACTCCGACATGCCGTAGCCCTGTGCAATGGCAATGCCAAGACGCTGGTAATTCGCTGCCAGATCCGGTGCCAGGTAGCCGCCGCCGCTGATGATCTTGTGAAGTCTGGTTCCAAGCACCTGCTCCTTCACCTTGCGGACCGGGATTTCCGGGTGCTGGCGGTTCAAGATTGCAATGCGGTTATACAGTGCTTTCGCCATCATCGGAACCATGCGGATGACCGTCGGCTCAAACAGCAGAATATGCTCTGCCAGCTTCTTCATATCGCGGTTTAAGCAGAGGATCCCGCCATAACGCATGACCGTAAACACATCACCGTTTAAGCAGAAAACATGGTGGATCGGCAGGACATTTAAATAGATTTCATTCTCTGGATGATTGGTGTCCGTGGTACAGAAGTTATTATCCATCAGGTTGCCGTTAGACAGCATCACGCCCTTCCCGCGCCCGGTCGTACCAGAGGTAAACAGGATCATGGCGCACTCCTCCGCCTTCGCATCTGACTCCACCTGTCTGCCTTCGTATGCCTTCAGGATCTTATCGGAACAGTTTACATGCTTGCCATGCTGCAGTGAAATATATTCCGTCACATTCGGGCAGGCATCCTGCACCTGCTCCGTGATCGGATGAAAGTCCCAGTCATAAAACAGCACATCCACATCCGAACGGTTCAGACAGTCCGCCAGCTTCTCCGCATTGAGCTGCACATCCAGCGGAATTCCCGTATCACCGCCGCTCATAACCCCAAGCAGCACCGCCAGATAATGGTGGCTGCTGACACCGAGAATGCCGACCTTCAGCTTATGCCCCACCTCGGCCCGCTTCTCCCTGGCCCAGGCCGCGATCGCATCGCACTCCTTCGCAAACTGCTCATAAGTAACACGGAAAACCTCTCCGTTTTCTTCATATTGTAAAAATACCCGGTCCTTATGCTCCGCTGCCGCATTGTGCACCAGCGCGTGGACCGTTCTTGTAGACTCGTAGGTGATCATACCATTCCTTTCATGGAGCAAATGTACTCCTGTGGATCCCACTTTCCGGGTTGGACGCATCGACGATACATTTTCAAGATCCCGCAAATTAAAAATGAGACAGATTTTTAGTATCTGTCTCAAATATAGCACCATGCTGTTTTTGTGTAAACCTTTTGACCAGTTCGAATTTTTAAACGAAAGGCACGACTTGCAAGAATTACAGAATTACGAGAATCAGGAACGATTGATTGATGTTTTCGTCATAGTATGATAAAATTACATTCATGGAACCCACAACAGGGGGTGGCAGCCTCCCGGACGAATGAACCGGTTTTTTCCGGAATACATACAAGGGAGGTGGCGCCGATGACCGCTTATGAAATTATTTCGATTTTCATTGGGATATTAGCTTTGCTGATGTCCTTTGGCAGTTTAATCGTAGCGTTGCTTGCCTTTCCCGATAAGAGAAACAAGCATAAATAAAAATGCCCGCCCTGTTAGCACCAGGACGGGCGCCTCTGTTTAAGAGGTAACAAGCCAGTTCGGGAACTCCACCTTTTGGAATGGGGCTCCTAAGAGACATCTGTTAGCGCAGATGTCTCTTTTAAATTTACTATAGCACAATCAGATACCGATTGCAATCTCATTTTTGTTTTTGCAACTCACACTTGTAAACACGCTGATAAAGAATTTTTTGAATCTGCTCGAATTCTTCCTGCGACACAGCCTTTCCGTATGTCATGATGCGAAGCGGCACCGGAGATTTTCCCTTGGAAATCGGCGGCTGCATGTACGGATAATCATTAAAAACAAAACCATTGCGCTCATAAAAGCCAATACGTCTGCGTGCCAATTCGGCGTCTGGAAGTTCCACCTCCAGGCAAACCGGCTTTTTACTAAGTTTTACCAGTTCCTGAAGCATACCGGAGCCTGTCCCACTGTTGCGAAGCTTCGGATTTACTGCAAAATGTTCAATAAAGATAAACTCAGCGAATTCCCATACGGCAAGAAAACCGGCTGGCTTATCTTTCAAAGCACTATCAGGAACTTGCGATTCTAAGCTTTCCGATCCGATTGGCATATAATAAATGCCATACTCCGGCTCTTCGAATAGAGCAAGCTGTTCCTCATATGGACGGTACTCATCATCAGAGAAGCTGGCTTCCATAATACGGTAAATTTCTGGAAATTGCGATATTACCATTCGCTGCAACATAGTAAATTCTCCTAAATCATTCCTATTTTGTAAAATTTCTTCTGTTACTTACAAGCTTTTTTCCTCACCCATCCCGGCAGATAATAAATCTGAACCTTCCCGGTCACATCATTTTTCGTAATCTGCGCTTCGATTCCAAAATACTTCCGGATGTTTTCCTGCGTCAGCACCGCTTCCGGTGTCCCACTGTCCACGATCTTTCCCTGATACAAAAACAGGATCCGGTCACAGTAAAGTGCTGCCAGATTTAAGTCATGAATCGAGGAAAAGACGGTGACATTCTGCCCGCGCAGAATATCCATGATCTGGTACTGGTAGCTGACATCGAGATGGTTGGTCGGCTCATCCAGCACGATATAGCGGCTTTCCTGCATCAGTACACGGGCCAGCAGAACACGCTGTTTTTCCCCACCGGAAAGGCTTAAATATGAGCGGTTTCATAGCCGGTCAGGCCGACTTCCCGCAGGCATTGTTCGCACAATTCCCGGTCTTTTGCGGTGTCACCTTCCAAAAATTTCTTGTGTGCGTAGCGGCCAAACATGACCATATCCCGCACGGTAAAGTCAAATTCCAGCTGGTTTTCCTGTGCCATGACAGCCAGTTCTCCCGCCATTTTCTTCGCAGAAAACTCTGTAATATCTTTGCCGTCTAAAAAGATCGTGCCGCCTTTTGGCTTATACGTGCGGTAAATATGCTTTAACAGCGTGGACTTTCCGCAGCCGTTCGGTCCCACAAGTCCCACAAACTCTCCGTTCCGGATTTCCAGGGAAATCTGCTTTAGAATCTGGTCATTTCCAATCTGGTAATCCAGATTTTTTACATATAAACTCATCGGCCCACACTTCCTTTCCGGATCAGATAGAGGAAGAACGGCGCACCGAAAAATGCCGCGATCACGCCGATCGGCAGTTCTTCCGGCGCAATGATGACGCGGGAGATCAGGTCCGCGATCATGGCGAACAGTCCACCTCCCAGGATCGATACCGGGATCAGCCGCTTATGCACGGAACCTACAAATCCGCGCATGATATGCGGCACGACCAGGCCTACAAATCCGATCACGCCGCTGACCGAAACGACCACGCCGGTCAGGACTGTGGAGGCCAGAATGATCAGCAGTTTGATGCGTCTGGTGTCAGCTCCCAATGTCTCTGCCACATCATCACCAAGCAGCAGCACATCCAAATCCCTGGAAACTAAAATGATGAGGATCATGGTCACAGCCGCCACGATAAAGACGTATTTTACCCGGCTCCAGGTCGCACCGCTTAAGGAACCCACCATCCAGTACAGCGCCATTTTTGTCTTATCTGAACCGTTGTTGAATCCGTACACGATCAGGTTTGTGGTCGCGGAAAACAACGCAGAAGTGGCAATTCCGGCTAAAACCAGCTGCGTGGAGGTAATCCTGCCCTTCAGGGAAGCGATGCTTAAGGAAAGGCATATGGCTGCTGCCGCTCCCAGCGTTGCGCCAAAGATTACCGCATAGCCACCCAGAAAGCTGAACCACCCCAAAATGATCACACTGACCGCACCGGCAGAAGCACCGGAGGAAATGCCCAGCACATACGGATCTGCCAACGGGTTCTTCGTCAGCGCCTGCATTAGCACACCGCAAAGCGATAATCCGGCTCCCACGATAAAGGCCATGATCACGCGCGGAAAGCGGATATTCCAGATGATATTTTCCGTTTTCTGCTCCCAGGTAACCGGAAACAGATCACTTCCCGATGCCTTATTTACGATGATCTTTAAGATTTCATCCGGCGACACATGGATGGCTCCAAGTGTCACGGAAATGGTTGTGACGAACGCGATCAGAAGCAGGACGATCAGGAGTGTTACGGCAAAACGGCCCGTTTTCCATCCATTGTTTTTACTGATTTCTGATTTCATTTTCTGTTTTTTTCTCCTAAAACGGGGCCAATTAGAATTTGTCCGGATACAGCTGCTTTGCGATCTCTTTGACAGCCTCTGCAGAACCTGCAGACCCCTGCATATCACTGCAACATGCAGAGTAGATCTTGCCCTCTTTGACAGCTCTTAAATCCTTGGTGAACTCGTTGGTCTCCAGGAAATTTTTCTTCTCAGAAATGTCTCCGGTGTAGTCCAGGATCAGGATCACATCCGGGTCGCGCTCTACCACTTCTTCCCAGGAAGGAGTTGCCCAGCCAGCCTCAATGTCATCAAAAATGGAGATTCCGCCAGCCAGTTTGATGATGTCGCCCGGCATACCCTGACATGCGGTAAACGGTGCATCCTCACCGGAATCATAAGCAAATACGGTAACCGGATTCTGGTAAACATCCTCACCGAGAGTATCTTTTACTTCCTGAAGGGTGTCCTTCATTGCCTGGATCTTCTCAGAAGCAACATCCTCTACCTGGAAGATTTTTCCTAAGGTCTCATAGTCCTTGTAAAGATCCTCAAAGGTTGCCTGATCGGAGCATACGTATGGGAAATACATGGCAATTCCGTTTGCATCACAGAACTCTTTTCCGAAGTTTTTATCAGAAAATACAGAGTCCCAGCCCATCAGGAAATCACAGCCGGTAGCTGCAAGCTCCTCTTTGGACAGATTGGAAATGCCCTTTCCTGCCTCCAGAAGCTGCGGCACCTTGTCTCTTGCCGGATACTGGGAAACCGTACTCCAGCAGCTTCCCTTCGTGTAACCAACCATCTGGTCTTCCAGTCCCAGATCAAAGAAGAAATCTGCCATCTGATCACCGGATGCCACAACAGCAGATGGCTTTTTGGTAAAGGTATATTCTACATTTTCACCCAGACCAGAACGCTGCAGGTTTAAGGTAATGGTAACCGGCTTGTAAGCTTCCTCTGCACCATCTGTCTTTGCCTCATCAGCTTTGGATTCTTCGGTTTCTGCCTGTTTCGATTCTTCAGTACTGCTCTCAGCAGCAGTCTCTGCCTTGGAAGCAGTATCTGCATTTTTTGCGCCGCAGCCAGCTACCAGGCTGTCATCATGCAGGCAGCCATCGTGAATGTTACCAGTTTCTTGTTTCTCATAATTGTTTTCCTCCTGATGTTGAAAATGAGTAAAAATTAATTTTCTGTACACCCATGCAGGAATGTGATGCAAAAACATAACTTGCCCTATCACAATGTCATATAAAAAAGAAAAAGCACCATTCAGCCTATCCAACGATAAACCGAATGATGCACCGTATTTTGCATCCAGGGGACACGTTTATTCCTGTTCACACATGCGTGTCAAACAGCAGACTTTCCCCTTGTTTCCCTTGCCATGTCATGGACCGTGACAGCAAAAGTGGAAAAAGCAGGTCTTCTGGCTTGCGCGGCAATGTTGTCCGATTTCTTCCCATAATGATACAGTGAAATGCAGACTGCCTTTTATGCGCTTACAGCGGCGGCACCGCACGGGACTTCCACCCGTTTCCCTTTTCACCGGTCCCAAACGACCGACACTGATTCCGCAGCATAGTTTACGACATACAGGCTGAAACTGTCAATACAAAACCTGTTATTTTCTACTTTTCCCTTTCAGTTCTTCTTCCAACTGGGTCAGGCAATGGATCAGCAATGGATTGAATGCCCCGCACTCCCCATTTTTGATCATTGCAATCGCAGTCTCATGGGAAAACACCTGCTTGTAGCACCGTTCACTGGTGAGTGCATCGTAAACGTCAGCCATGGATACCAGCTGTGCACTGATCGGGATCTTATCTTCTTTCAGTCCATCCGGGTATCCGCTTCCATCCCATCGTTCATGGTGCCAACGGGCAATTTCATAGGCTGTCTGCAGCAGCGGTTCTTTCTCAAAGTTCTCCAGCTTCTGGAGCATCTCGGCTCCCATCATGCTGTGCGTTTTCATGATCTCAAACTCTTCCTTTGTCAGTCTTCCTGGCTTGTTTAGAATCTTTTCATCTACTGCGATCTTACCAATATCGTGCAGGGCGGAAGCCAGCGGAATGTACTCTTTTTCTTCCGGCGTGAGCTTATATTTATCTGTGATCGTAGTCAGGTGATTTAACAGAAGCTCTGTGATTCTGCGGATGTTACGCACATGAGAGCCGCTTTCCCCATTTCGAAATTCCACGATCTGGCTCAACACCCCAACCAGCATGGACGTATTGTGCTCCTGCTTACGGATCTGCCTGGACACCAGCTGCACCAGACGCCGCTGCTTTTCATAGAGCTTGATGGTATTTGCCACACGGCGGTACACGATCCGTGCATCGAACGGGCGGTTCACATAATCAGAAGCTCCAAGCTCATAAGATTCACGGATCACCACCTCCGAGTCATCGCTGGAGATCATGATGACCGGAATATCTTCGATGATATGGTTTGCATTCATGGCTTTCAATACCCCAAACCCATCCAGTTTCGGCATATTGATATCCAAAAGTATCAGCGCGATCTGCTTTTGATTCTCATATAAGATTTTCAATCCTTCCTGACCGTCTTCTGCCTCCATGATCTGGTAATCGTCACTTAAGATTGCAGCAAGCAGCTCCCGGTTTAACTGGGAATCATCCACGATCAGGATCTTCTGGTGTTCCCGGCTGGAGGCAGCGCCATGTGCCAGACTCTGTTCCTCTTCGCTGCCCTCCACGATCACCTTGTTTTTATGACGCTTTGCCTGGTACATCAGGCGGTCTGCCCGGCAGACAACTGCTTCCATCGGCTCTGCAAGCGTCTGCATGGCACCTCCGATACTCATGGAAAGCTGAATATGCGCATACCCTGGAACACTGGCATGGTATACCTTTTCGCGTACCTGATCCAGCTTTGCCTGGAAGAAATGAGACGGAATCCCGACTAAAACCAGCAAAAATTCATCACCGCCATAGCGGATAAACATATCTCCCGTGCGGATGCAGGCGCGGACCGCTTTCGCCGCAGTTTCCAGGCACGGTCTCCCGCCTGGTGACCATAGGTATCATTATAGATCTTAAAATCATCCAGATCCATCAATGCCACACCGGAAGGACCGGTAAAATCATGCACAACTTCTTCATAATAACGGCGGTTATAAGCACCGGTCAGCGCATCGAGGTACAGCTTGGTATTGTATACCTTTTCCACCTCCAGCAAAGCTTCCAGCTTCTGCGTTTTCTGCTCCAGCTGTGCTTTATATTGTTTTAAGCGGTACTGCTCCGTGCGGTCCAGCACATAATTTACCCCCAGGATATCGCCCGTTTTCTCATCTTCAAACATCGCCAGATGATCCTCTGCCAGCATCGGCTCGTAGGTCGCCGTCCTCGTCCAATACGTGAAGGAAATATGGCGTTCCCCCTTTCGGTAACGCGCCAAAAGACTTTCCCGGTCCAGAACATCCAGAAAATCCTTTCGTCCTTCTTCCGGGATCGTCAGGGCCCACTGCGCCACGATCTCTGTAAAGCTGGAATTTTCCGGCATTCCAAGCTGTTTATTCAAGTCATAATTTACCCCGTCCACGACCTGATGCATGACACCCGGTATCAGGTTTTTTGTGAGGTTGATGCTGCAGTAACCATCTGCGATCGCAAAAACAGCTTCTTCCAAAAAACGGTTATTTAAGTCCATATGTTTCTCTTTTGTTTCCATGTTCTGATACACTTTCTATATTTAGGCGCAATATAGTAGTAATATAACACAGCCTCAACATCCTACGCGATATGCTTGGCAGATTTATGGCGAAATTTGTCGATTTTGAGCATAACTATCCATAAAATTCCCTCCAAAAAGACCGGTGAAACTGGCTTTTTTCCCAGTTTCACCGGTCTTTCCATTCCTGTTTCTTCTATATAAATATTTCCAATTATTGTCAATTAGTTCTCTTTATTTTTATTCCGTATTGAAAAATTTTGTTTCATTACTTTTTCTCTTGACTCTATAATCATTGTAGTGTTTATAATAAAAAACGTGCAATACAAAATGCAGCAGCATATAAAACTCATCAAAAAAACTTTGCAGTACAGAAAGGTCCTGCCTATGGATAAAAAAAATTTGTTTTTGAAGAAGCTCGACGAATCCCAGTCCGAAGCACTGATCTTCCTTGGCAAAGTCGGAGTCGGCATTTCCTGCGAACATCTATTGAGTCATCAGATTACTTCGTACGATGGAATCTTCCTCATGCTGGAGCAGGAGGATCTCTATCGCGGCAGCACACTCACACTGCCGGAAACGCTGGCTGTGCGGATCCGCTTTCACGGGCAGCATACCGAAGCACCGCAAGAGTACCGGAAGCTGCTGGACTATATTTCCATGCATAAAATGCAGATTACCGGCTTTTCCCGCGAAATCACGCTGATCGACTACGGTGTCACAAACGACACGGACAAATTTGTAACCGAAATCTGCATTCCAATACAGTGCAATGCGTAATGACTGCTCACGAACGCATGGAACTTAACAATTCACAGATTAAAAAGCTATCAGCCTGTAAAACCTATTTTCAATCAAAGGAGACATATTCATGGAACACAATTTAACGACCGGAAGCGTGCCGAAAACCATCCTGCTGTTCTCGCTTCCGTACTTTCTTTCTTATTTTCTTCAGACGCTTTACGGAACTGCCGACCTGTTCATCATCGGCCAGTTTAACGGAGTCGGTGCCACTACGGCCGTTTCCATCGGAAGCCAGGTCATGCACATGCTGACCGTCATGATCGTCGGACTGGCCATGGGAACAACCGTCATGATCGGACGTGCCGTCGGCGCCAATGACCGCGAACAGGTGAACCAGTCCATCGGCAATACCGTAACACTGTTCATGCTGCTTTCCATTTGCCTTACCGTAGTTTTGCTGTGCTTTGTAAAGCCGATCGTAGCAATCATGTCCACCCCGCAGGAAGCCGTGAAGGACACCATCATCTACTTAACGATCTGCTTTATCGGCATTCCGTTTATCACGGCTTACAACATGATCAGCTCCATCTTCCGCGGGATGGGAGACTCGAAAAGTCCGATGTATTTCATTGCCATAGCCTGTGCGTTTAACATTGCCCTCGACTACCTGTTCATTGGTGCACTGCATATGGGTCCTGCCGGTGCAGCATTTGGCACCACCCTGTCCCAGACGATCAGTGTGCTGGTCTCCCTGACCATGGTATTCCGTAAAAAAATGATTCCGGGCTTTCATGCAGCTGATTTAAAACCGGTCAGAGCAGTTATGGGAAATCTTTTTAAGATTGGCTTTCCGATCGCCATGCAGGACGGATTCATTCAGATCGCGTTCATCATGATCACCATCATTGCCAACCGCCGCGGCTTAAACGATGCAGCGGCAGTCGGTATCGTGGAAAAATGATCAGCCTGTTTTTCCTGGTCCCGTCCTCCATGCTCTCTACTGTTTCTGCACTCTCTGCCCAGAATATCGGTGCCGGAAAGCACGAACGGGCAAGCCAGACGCTGCTTTGCGCCATGAGTATTACCGTTTCCTACGGTATCATTATCTCCGTACTCATGCAGTTTCTGGGCGGCTCGGCAGTCCATCTGTTTTCTGATAACGCCGATGTGGTCCGTCTCGGCAGCCAGTATCTGCACAGCTACATCTGGGATGCCATTTTTGCCGGGATCCACTTCTGTTTCAGCGGATATTTCTGTGCGTATGGTCTTTCCGGTATTTCCTTTATGCACAATCTGGCTGCCATTATCTGCGCACGCATTCCGATCGCTTATCTGGCATCCAGACAGTACCCGGACACGCTGTTCCCGATGGGATTTGCCGCACCAGCCGGTTCATTTCTGTCTGTGATCATCTGCACCGGCGCGTTTATGTGGATGAAGCATGGGAAACACGCAGAAAAACTCTTCACAACTTCCCGACAGACCAATCATGATTAAAGAGCGCGCCCTACTTATATAAATTATTTGATTGAACAGAATGTGGCAGAAAGCCGCATGGATTATGAAACCAGGGGACGACTGCGGGTGGAATAGCAGATTTTTTCGAAAATCAAGCCATACAAATTTTATATAATCACTATATCAATGATACTGTTTTCATATTGTACACACAAAGGTATAATCTCTTTGAGAAAAATATGTCACTGTTTACGGGCAGCGCAAACAGCAGCAAAAATACCAGAAAAGAGTGAGTACCGATGATAAATAATCCCTTCACAACCGGTCAGCCGCAGGCTATACCGACATTATGGAAAAAAATCACATGGAAATTCCATGGCATGCTTATGCAGATGCAGACAGCCACGTGCTGATCGCAAAAGCCGGATTGATTGAAAAAGCATCCGTCATCGGTCGGGTTGGGCTGATCATGCTTTCCTGCGGAACCGGAGCCTGGCGTGTCCGCACTTCCATGAACCGGCTTTCCAGAGAACTGGGGGTTACGTGCGCGGTAGATGTTGGTCTTATGTCCATTGAATTTAACTGTTTTGACGGTCATGACTGTGTTTCCCAGTCACTGTGCATCGCCAACACCGGAGTCAACACAGCCAAACTATACCGCATGGAGCAGTTTGTTGACAGTTTTCCGCACGAGGAAGCGCACCTGACTGGAGAAGAAATCCACAAGTGCCTAGATGAAATCGAGAGAATTCATGCGCTTTACTCTCCGCTCCGGCTGGGTCTGGCGGCCGCCATCGCCTGCTGTGCTTTCACCTTTCTGCTTGGCGGAGGTCCTGTGGAAATGATCCTTGCCTTTCTTGCAGCCGGAATTGGAAACCTCATCCGCACCAAATTGATCAAGCATCATTTTACCCTCTATATGAATATCGCGGTCTCCGTATCCGTAGCATGCCTGGTCTATGCCCTGCTGCTGAACCTGGCCGAACTTATCTTTCATATACCCGAATTTCATGAGGCTGGATACCTGTGTTCCATGCTTTTCATCATCCCTGGATTCCCGTTTATTACCAGCGGGATCGACCTTGCAAAGCTTGATCTGAGATCCGGTCTGGAACGGCTTACCTATTCCATCATCATCGTTGTTGTGGCAACCATGTTTGCCTGGATCATGGCACTTCTTCTCAACCTGCATCCGCAGGATTTTTCTTCCATGAATCTTGCCCCGGGTCTTCACCTGCTGCTAAGACTGATTGCCAGCTTCTTTGGTGTGTTTGGCTTCTCCATTATGTTCAACAGCTCCATCCCGATTGCTGCGACCGCCGCCATCATAGGCGCCATCGCCAATACCCTCCGTCTGGAGCTTGTGGATCTTGCCGGTGTACCAGCTGCAGCCGCCGCATTCAGCGGTGCGCTCACGGCAGGACTTTTGTCTTCCCTGATCAAAAAATACAATGGTTATCCGCGGATCTCTCTTACCGTTCCATCCATCGTAATCATGGTTCCGGGGCTTTATCTGTACCGGGCAATCTACAACTTTGGCATCATGTCGCTGACCGAAGCAGTCTCCTGGTTCGCCGCTGCGATCATGATCATCATTGCTTTGCCTCTTGGACTGATCTTTGCCCGGATCATAACCGACAAAGCATTCCGTTACTGCACGTAACCAAATTTCCAATAAAATCAACAGACTCTCCACTGGCACCGCCTCGATATGTCAGACAACAAAAACAGCGATTCGCTATAGTTTTATCCTATGGCAAACCGCTGTTTTCCCATATTTTACAAATTCCCTGCTTGTCCGTACAATAAATACATCAATTCCAGACTGCAAATGGAAAAACAAACGAAAAGGAGCATTCCCCATGAGCAATTTCTATACACCATTCCGTTATGATTACGTAGGCAGCTTTTTACGCCCGGAATCCGTAAAAGAGGCCAAAAAACAGTTCGAAGAAGGCAAGATCAGCAAAGATCAGTTAGACACCGTGATCAACGATGCGATCCGCGATGTTGTAGCAAAGCAGAAGGCTGCCGGTTATCATGTGATCACCGATGGAGAATTCCGCAGAACCTACTGGCATCTAGACTTTATGTGGGGTTTTGAGGGTGTTGCCCACAAACAGAGCGGTTCCGGCGTACCGTTTCACGCAGAGCTTGCAGCAGTTGAAGATACTTATCTGGTTGGCAAGGTAAAAGCGAAAGCACATCCTTTTGTAGAGTACTTTAAATTCTTAAAGCAGTTCGAGGATGAGAATACCGTTGCAAAATATACCATTCCGGCTCCAGCCCAGATGTTCCAGCAGATGATCGTTCCACTAAACCTGGAAAGCACCAGAAAGTTCTATCCGACCAACGAAGAACTGATCCATGACATCGGTGTCGCTTACCAGGACGTGATCCGTCAGTTTTATGAAGCCGGATGCCGCAACCTCCAGTTCGATGACTGTACCTGGGGCGCAGTCGTAGGCGATGCTGCCAAACTGCGTTACAGTGCTCTCGGTCTTAATCTGGACGACGTAAAGACCGAACTTTTGAAAGTCAACAATCTGGCGCTGGAAGCAAAACCGGCCGACATGGTGATCAACTCTCACATCTGCCGCGGAAACTACCACTCTACCTTCTTTACCAGCGGTCCGTATGACTCCGTTGCAGATTATGTTTTCGCCCAGGAACACGTTGATGCCCTCTATCTGGAATATGACGATGAGCGTTCCGGTGGCTTCGCTCCGCTCGCAAAGGTAAGCCCGGACAAAAAAGTGGTACTTGGTCTGATCACAACCAAATCCCCGAAGCTTGAGGACAAGGAGACCGTAATCCGCCGGATCCATGAAGCTGCCAGATATATCCCGCTCGACCGCCTGTATCTCAGCCCGCAGTGCGGCTTCGCATCCTGCGAAATTGGCAATAAGCTCACCGAAGAAGAGCAGTGGGCAAAACTCGCTCTGGTCAAAGAAATTGCTGAGGAAGTCTGGGGCAGTGAATGTTTGTAAAATTTTGTAAAATTTTTTTGTGATATTTCGTGTTTGAAGAATATTGCATTCCTTGTCTGCATATGCTATAATGCCATTAGGCAAAAAGTAGCAATGTTCCACACGAACAAAGAACGAAGCCCTCAACCGTGTTGCCGCACAGTTGAGGGCTTCTTCTTGTTTATTATCCTGGCCAAGCATCCAGTCGGCTATTCTTTGTCATCCTCATGCTTACTGTCTAGCCATTTTCCTAACCACTCAAATATATCTTTAAACACCTCTTCCCGATTCACCTCATTCAGCACTTCATGGCGTGCCCCCGGATATAGCTTCATTGTTACGTCTTCCACTCCAATTTTCTGATACAGCTTCACCAGCTTTTTGACACCTTTCCCCTGCTCTCCCACCGGGTCCTGGTCACCGGACAGGATCAGATACGGAATCGTTTTCGGAATATATCCGTCTTGTTCTGCCTCTTCTGCAGCGCGGATCTCATGGAAAAAGTCCCGGTATCCTCCTGCCGTAAAGATAAAATTACAGACTTCATTGTGCAGAAAACGGTCTACATAACGCTCGTCCCTGGTCAGCCAGTCATAATGCGTCCGGATTGGCCAGAATTTCCGGCTGTAATTTCCAATCGACATTTCATACAGCAGACGGCTCCGATAATGATTTCCACATAATTTTCCAAACATCATCGCTAGCATTTCGCCGGTAAACACAAGGCCGGGAGATGGAAAACCTGTGCCTAACAGGATCACGCCATCCGGTTCTGCCCCCGGATAGGCCGCCAGATACCGTCTGGTCAGAAAAGAACCCATACTGTGTCCCAACATCACATGCTTCGCATGTGAGAACCGTTTGGCTCCGTAGCTGGCAATGCGGTGCATATCACGAATCAGGAACGTTCCACCCTGATGTTCCCCGAAAAATCCCCGTTCTTCTTTGCACGGCGCTGTTGAGCCATGTCCAAGACAGTCATGCCCGATCACGGCAATGCCATGCTCTGCCAGAAAAGATGCAAATTCTCCGTAGCGGCCCATGTGCTCATTCATCCCATGTACCAGCTGTACCCAGAGCCGAATCTGCGGCTGCTGTCCATTTTTTAATTCCGGCATCCACTCCACACAATGCAGCCTGTTTTTCCCGTCACTGGACGGCAGGTAAAATTCCCGTTTCTTCATTATATAATATCACCCCAACTTTCCCGAAGATCAAAAGTTCAAAATCTTTGCAATTTCAAGATTCGTATCACTGTCAGCATGCCACGATAGCTCCGGTTCCATACGGAAATACAGATCAATCTCTGCCACAGTCTGGCGTCTTCCATTCTTTCGCACCGCCTTTTTCTGCCGCACCACCATTTTTATCTGGCCTTTCCGTTTTTTCAGAAGCGGGATCAGACAGAAATACAGCCAGTCCTCTTTCAGCGAAAGGTGACCCAGACTCATTTCTTCCTGCGTCTTTACCATGATCTTATTTCCCTGAAATGACTCTGGAAACAACCAGTCTCCCTCGTTTAACGCATCCAGCCGTTTTCCAAATGTTCCATACGGCCCTGAGCCAAGAAATGCCTGAAAATGGTAGATCACACGTCCATTCTCATCGGTCTGTTCTGGTTTTGCCAGACGCTTCAGCGTCTTGACCGGATGAAGAAACTGTCCTGCCAGAAGAGGGATCAGCTGCGCCTGACGCGCAAATCGTTCTTCGGCACTGATACCCATTTTCCTTTTTCCAGATGTCAGCCACGCTTCCTCCGCCTGTTCCAGCAGTTCCTTTGACGCATGATGAAGACTGGTCAGAAACAAAGAAAAGGTCTCTTCTTCCGGATTCCAGAAATACCGTCCCCGGGCTGCTTTATAGTAAAGCGGTGTTTCCGTCTCGGTTTTCATACTGTAATGGCAGTAAATATTACGCTCACAAAATGCAGATTCATTCTCCTCGCCATTCTGGTACGGAGCCCATTTTTCGCGATCTGAAGCAGAGTTTTGCTGATATTTCTCTTTCCAGTTTTGTTCACGATACCCACCTGCCTGTTTTTGTCCACTGTGTCCCTTCGCTGAATTCGTTCCACTACGTTGCTGTTTCTCAAAGCAGCTCTGCACACTCCCCCATTTTCCCTGCTCCGAAATTTCCCGTAGAACCTGATATGCCTCATTGATTTCCTGGGAACGCCGCACATATTCCTGACGGATTTCCTCCGGCTGATCCCGGTCCACCGCATCTGGGTGAAAAGTTCCCATCAGCTTCCGGTACTTCTTTTTGGCTGTATCAAAATCATCTTTCTCGGACAGATTCAGAATCCAGACCGCCTGCTGCAACTTCATCCTGTTTCGACTAGCCATAGCACTTAACCTTTTAAGATCCAGGCACCCAGTTTTCGGTGCACGCGCTCTGGATTCTTTTCAAAGATATTTACAAAATTCAGTGCTGCGCCGCGCTCCTTAAATGCCGGGTATAAAAATCCAAACTCTGCCTCTCCCGGCTCATACTCCCCTGCCAGCGGACTGACAGTTAGGATCAGATATTCGTAAATCTCCTCGGATCCCTCCAGCCACTCTTTGTCACTTCCCTTTACTGGTACATCGTACCGTCCGTGGAAGAGAAATACCGCATACGGGTAACCTGGCTGGAAATGTTCTCCAAATACTTCGTAAAACAAATCCAACGACGCATCATTCTTCATACCGTCTTTTTTGATGGCGTTAAGCAGCTGCCATAATCCGCCCGGCTTTCTTGCGCTGTCCGGAATGCGATATTCTTTTAACTGTTCATTGGTGCTCGAAAATAACACAGACTTGGCAAGATTTAAGTTTTTCGTCCGCTCCGGCACAGACAGTTTCAAAAAATTGGTATTGAAGGTTCCGTCCACATAGCCTTCCTCGTCAAAATATGCCCCGGCGATCCGCCCAACCGACGAGCGTGCCGGTGTCATGCGCCTGGTCAGTTCCAGCATATCTTCCCGGTTAATCATAATAATCCCCTTGATTGTTTTCTTCTATTATATATCGGGAACGAGATAGAAACAACTAATAAAAACTCCCAGACATCGGTACTTATCCGGTGCCTGGGAGTTTTTTATACGCTATACGCGCGTTCATTTCTTCCATTGTTGCCATATCAGCACCCATCTTTCCAACGGTAAGAGCGGCGTAATCGGCAGAAAAATTTAAAAACTGAGTCAGGTCCCGCTCAGAAATGGAGTCGAGGTCGTCTCTCGTGCAGCCAGACTGAACAAGCTGAAAGAGGAAGGAACCTGCGAAGGAGTCGCCTGCGCCAGTTGTATCAACGACCTGTTTCACCTTGCGGGCAGGCGTATGAGCTGCAGCTGTTTTGGTGTAAACACTGGAACCGTTTGCGCCCCTGGTCAGAATCACCAGCTTGCAGCGCCCTTCGAACAATTTTGCAACAGCTTCCGTTTCGGTTTTGCATCCGGTAACAAATTCGACTTCATCATCGGAAAGTTTGATAATGTCTGCCATCGGAAGAAATTCCCGAATGGTTTTCTGACAGTCTTCCGGACTATTCCACAGAGGAAGCCGGACATTTGGATCAAAGCTGACAAGGATTCCTTTTTCCTGTGCCATTTGAATCAGTTTCTCATGTGCATGTTTTATCGGAGCGTCTACCAGATCAACAGAGCAGAAATGGATGATTGCTGTGTCAGTTAACATTTCTTCTGTAATCTGTTCCGGAGCGAGAAACAGATCCGCGCTTGGATTGCGGAAAAAAGAAAATTCGCGGTTTCCACCTGCATCCAGGGAAACGAAGGCAAGACCGGTATTCGCTTTCTCGGTTTGGAATACATATCTGGTGTCTACGCCATTTTCCTGCAATACATCTCGGATGTGTTCTCCGAATGCATCTTTTCCGACTTGAGAAATCATAACACCGCGACCGCCAAGTTTGCTGACAGCGGTGACGACATTGGCAGGAGCGCCTCCTGCCACGCGTTTAAATTCAGTTACATCTTTGAGTGCGCAGCCTTTCTGCTGTGGGACAAAGTCAATTAAGAGTTCTCCGATTGCGGTAACTTTTTTCATAAAAAATCCTCCTGTTATACCGATTCCCAGTGGAAGATATCGGCGCGTTCTTCCAGAACCAGCTTCCTCACTGAGTGTCAGACTCAGCAGTCCTTTGTTCCATTCTATCGCAGCGGCGGTTCCAATTTCAAGTCGGAACGTATTTTGAATATTCTGAATCAACAATTCTGCCATAGAATCCGTTTGAATAGAACATTTTCCCTTCTGGTTCTGCGATTCCTACATCTGCACTCAATCTGCTGCATACACCGCAAGAATCTTCTCCCGCAGCATCTCCTTCGTTTCCTCACTTGCAAACGCCGCATCTGCCGCATTCAGCAATAATTTCTTTTCCTGTGCTTTTGTCAATCCAAACTCGCGTCTCAAATATTCAAATTCTTTTGACAGGCAGGTTCGCTCAATTCCCATATCATCCGTATTGACCGTAACCCTGATTCCGCTTTCCAGGAAAGGAATCAGTGGATACTGTTTCATATCTGGGATTGCGTGCGTCTGACGGTTACTGGTCGGGCACATTTCCAGAGTAATGCCTCTGTCTCGGATCTGTTCCACCACGCTTTCATCCTCCGTACTGCGCACCCCGTGACCGATCCGTTTTGTTCCAGTCTGGATTGCAGCGCGTACACTCTCCGGTCCTGCTGCCTCTCCCGCATGAACAGTAAACGGGATTCCCATTGCCTTTGCCTTTTCAAACAGACCGAGATATTTCTCTGTCGGGAACAGTGCCTCTGCTCCGGCAAGATCCATAGCCGTCACACCATGGTCCTCAACCAGATATTGCTTAGCCAGCATCATGGTTTCCTCATTTTCCTTTTCATTGCCCTCGCCGCGCATGCAGCACAAGATCAGGTTTGCCGGAATCGGAGCATCCTTTAAACCCGCGATGGCCGCCTGCACTGCCTCCTCCTGAGTCATACCATCTAATGTATGAAACTGCGGCGCAAAGCGCAGTTCCGCATAGATCACGCCATCCGCTGCCATATTCTCCAACACAAGAGTCACTGCATTCTTCAATCCTTCCAGTGTCTGCATCAGTTTCCCCGGCAGGTCAAAGCACTGCAAAAAGTCATTTAAACTCTCGCAAGACTCCGGCACCGACAAAAGCGCCAGAAGTTCGTCATCCTTGTCCGTTGGCAGCGCAATATTCTGCAGTGCAGCCAGCTTTTTCGCAATATCTACGGTCACACTACCGTCCAGATGGGCATGAAGATCAATTAGACAACCGCTGTTCTCTCTATTCATAAACAATTCACCTCATATACTATTTACAAATGCATAATCTCCTATTATTGTACGGTGTTTTCCACACTTGCGCAAGGATATATAACAATATCGCACAGTAAACACAAATGGGCCGGAAGGTTCCGTCCCCGCCGAATGGCGGGGACGAAACCTTTCGGCCCTCGTTCGTTACTGTGTGATATTGTTATATCTCCCCAAATTTCATCCGTGCCGCCTGCTTGATCAGCTCTGCGGCTTCCTCGATACTGTAATATGCGCTGTTGATGCACAGATCACTGTTTAACGTATCATTCTGATATCCGGGGATGTATTTTTTGTGATAATGTTCCCGTGCCTTATCGGCCTCATTGACAGCCCGCACGGCTTCTTTTCCGGACATGCCAAAATACTCCACACAGTTTTTCAGGCGCACTTCGTATGGCGCATAGATGTAAACACGCAGAAGTCTCGGTTCATTTCTAAGACAATAAGCGCCGCAGCGTCCTACAATGATGCAGGAACCCTTGCTGGCGAAATCCTGAATGATACTCTGCTGCACCAGAAAGATTTCATCGCTCACATCCGGTGTTCCCAGTCCAAACGGATAACTGAGATAGGAGAACTTGGAACGGGTGACTTCCTCCTCGCGGCTGATCTGCTTGACGGACGTATTCATCCGCTTCGCAGTCTCTTCGACAATATCGCGGTCCATAAAATCAATATGGAGCTGTTCGGAAAGCTCCTTTGCCACCAGGCGTCCAAAGGAGCCGTACTGTCTGGAGATGGTGATCACATATTTTTCCATGGCTGCACCTCCGTCTAAAGTACCTTATTCAGGAAGCTGATGGTACGTGCTTCTTTCGGGTTCAAGATGACCTCCTGCGGAGTTCCTTCCTCCACAATGTAGCCACCATCCATGAAGATGACACGGTCAGCCACCTCTCTGGCAAATCCGATCTCATGGGTAACGATCACCATGGTCATGCCATCTGCTGCCAGCTGCTTCATAACCGCCAGAACCTCACCGACCATCTCCGGATCCAGCGCAGAAGTCGGCTCGTCGAACAGCATGATATCCGGTTTCATACAGAGCGCACGCGCAATCGCCACACGCTGCTTCTGTCCGCCGGAAAGCTGTGCCGGGTAAGCATCTGCTTTCTCAGCAAGGCCCACCCGCTTTAACATGGCCATAGCACGCTCTTTCGCTTCTTTTTTGTCAGCCTTTTTCAGCTCCATCGGAGCCAGCATGAGGTTATGGAGCACATCCATGTTATTGAACAGATTAAAGTGCTGGAACACCATGCCGATGTTCTCCCGCACTTTGTTCATGTTTACTTTTTTATCTGAAATATCGACACCGTCCACTACAATGCTTCCGGCCGTAGCTGTCTCCAGCTTGTTTAAACACCGCAGAAAGGTGGATTTACCGGAACCGGATGGTCCCAGGATTACAACCACTTCGCCCTCATGGATCTCTGTAGAGATATCCCGCAGAACCTCCAGGTCCCCAAAGCATTTGCGAAGCTTCTCAACTTTAATCTTTACAGCTTTATCGTTTGACTCCACGGTTTACCCTCCTCTCTACGATTTTCGCAAGATAAGACAGGATCGTAATAACGATCAAATACATGGCTCCGACAATGGTCCAGGTCTCAAAGGACTTAAAGGTGCCTGCCTGGACGTTTTTCGCAGCCAGAACCAGCTCTGGAAATCCGATCACGGACAAAATAGACGTATCCTTTACGGTAATGATAAACTGGTTGATGATACTCGGGATCATCGTACGGATCGCCTGTGGAAGAATGATCTTTCTCATGGTTTTCCAGTAAGGAAGACCTAAGGATCTTCCGGCCTCCATCTGGCCGATGTCCACGGACTGGATACCGGCACGGATGATCTCAGCCATGTAAGCGCCGCAGTTTAAGGCGAGGCAGATGACGCCGGCCTGAAGTGCCGACAGCGTAAAGCCATTTCCGATGCCCAGGATCGTATTGAGCAGATACGGAATACCAAAGAATACATAGAACGCCAGCACGATCATCGGCACACCACGTATTACGAATACGAAGATCTGTGCAATGATGTTGCATGCCTTATTCTTAACTACACTGAGAAGTCCGAAGATCATTCCCAGGATACAAGCGAATATCAAACCTAAGAATGCAAGCAGCAGGGTCCGTCCCATTGCAAGCAGAAGAAGCTGTCCGTAGGTGGTGATAATCTTAATCATAATGCCTCACCCTTTTCTTTCCTTGTTTTAAGTGTTACAATCCGCAAGGCCCGCAAAACGCGGGCCTGCTTTGTTTTTTTGTATATCTGGGAGCGCCGGCAGCGCATCCACTGATTTCTGATTGAAATTACTCGCCTAAATATTTTGCGATGATCTCATCGTAGGTGCCATTGTCCTTGATGTCTTTCAGGCCAGCGTTGAACATGTCAACCAGCTCCTGCTTGCTGTCATCAAAGATTGCAAAGCCATACTCAGCCGGGTCGTTGCCAGTTCCGTCTACAAGCTTCATTGCGATGCCGGTGTCTTTGATGTTGCTTGCCATGATCGGGGTATCATCGAAGCATGCTGCTACCTGGCCGCCGACAACTGCCTGGTACATGGTCGGTGAATCCTCGAAATAGGTAACCTCAAAGCCGTACTGGTCTTTTAAGCTCTCTGCATAATCTGCACTCATGGAAGCGGTCTTTACTGCAACCTTCTTGCCACTTAAATCATCAAAACCAGTAATGTCGGAGTTTTCTGCGACTGCCATGCTCTGGTTTGCGTCATAGTAGCCATCGGAGAAGATCCAGCCGGAATTCTTACGCTCATCGGTGATAGATGCGCCTGCGATCATAGCGTCTGCCTGGCCAGCCTGGCATGCTGCGATGGAAGCATCCCAGCCAAGTACCTGTACATCGTACTTAAAGCCCTGGTCTTCTGCGATTGCTTTGAGGATATCCATATCAATTCCTACGAAGTTACCGCTGTCATCGGTGTACTCGAACGGCTTAAAAGCGGTATCGGTTGCGATAACCCAGGTCTTGTCTGCGCTGTCTGCTGCAGCTGCTTCTGTCTCATCTGCTTTGGACTCTGCTGCAGTATCTGCTGCGGTAGTATCTGCTGCCGCTGTGGTGTCTGCGGTTGTGCTCTTAGAACCGCCGCATGCGGTCAGAGCTGCTGTCATTGCTGCTGCCATTACCATAACCAATGCTTTCTTTTTCATAATCTTATTCTCCTCTCTTTTCTCCGTGACGGTTTTGTCTGTTTCCTCTCCCTGTCACGCATTTATCTGAAATGGCTTTCACCAATCCAAGATCACTTTTTTCCATTGCAGGCACTGACAAATGCCTGAACTAACTTTTTACACTCCGGATCACTCTCAAACGCAAACTCCGGATGCCACTGCACCCCGGCGATAAAGGATTTATCCGGTACAGCGATTGCTTCCACCAGTCCGTCCTCGGAGTACGCCATAGCCTCAGCTTCCGGCGCCAGGTCTTTGATTGCCTGATGGTGATAGCTGTTCACCGCATGCTGTCCGGCTCCAATGATATCCGCCAGCTTTGTTCCTGCGGCTACATCGACCATGTGCACCGGCTTGTCATAAGGCGGTGTCATGTGATGCTCTGTTTGGGATGGATGCTCCGTTGGGAGATCCTGGTAAAGTGTCCCGCCAAGCAGTACGTTCATAAGCTGGACACCGCGGCAGATGCCGAATACCGGTTTATCCTCCGCCAATGCTTTTTTGAAAAGGTACGCTTCCATCTGGTCGCGGCTGCTGCAGGCAGTTCCGCAGGTTGCTTTGGCTGTTTCCCCATACAGCTTCGGGTCCACATCGTGGCCTCCTGTCATGAGGATTCCATCGCATAGCTGGAAGCAGTCATCCAGCTCCTTTGGATCTGTCGTTAAGGGAAGCATGACAGGCAGTGCACCGCAGCTTTCCAGAACCTTCATATATCCGGGAAGCATCCAGTAGCTGTCCTTGTCATCGTCATAAAGAGGAATCAGTCCGATTATTTTCTTCAAGTTTTCATCTCCTCTCCTGCCAATGCCGTTTTTTATGTAACAAAGGGGGTATGTTGTTTATATAACACAAAAGGGCCTACATCTCCTCATCTGATGTAGACCCCTTTGTCTTGTGTCGTATGATATCACGCCGTTTGGCAAAAGTCAAGTTTGCCTTTATACTTTCTCTATTTTGTACACTTCTGTCTTTATTTTCTGGCATTTTTTCTTAATAATCTTAAGTTGGTTTCCGATTTTGTCTGTATTACAGTTGAAAAGCTGTGAAAAACACACAATTTAAGTTGTAATTTTTTGGTAATTCGCCATAATGGTACAACTTATTTCTAATTTTTTGTTATAGCACTTGAAAAAAAGTTAGATTTTGTTTAAAATATACACAACATACAAAAATAGACGCGACCGTTTCTTGTACAAATATAACAATTTTGTCACTTTTTTATTATTATGACAATGTACCAGAAACACCGGCCGCGACCTGGGGAGGTTTACAAAAATATGTCCATTCACACTTACATCCGGCGCTATGCCCTGTTTTTAACCGGGGTGATCTTAAGTGCCACCGGCATCGCTTTTATCACACGCGCAGGTCTTGGCACTTCGCCGGTATCCGGCCTGCCTTTCGTTTTAAGCCTGGTCACAGGAATTTCCATGGGAACCTTTACATTCCTGTTTAACATGACATTCCTGGTCCTGGAAGCACTGCTCCGGAAAAAATTCACGATTCAGCAGACTTTTCAGATCCCGATCACCTTTTTCTTCAGCTTCTGTATTGATGTAGCCATGCGTTTTATCCCGACACGCTTTGGCGGCCCGTGGGGTCCGTCCTTTGTTTATCTGGTCATTGGCTGCATCATCATGGCACTTGGCATCAGCTTTGAAGTCATCGCCGATGTGATCATGCTTCCAGCCGAAGCACTGGTCCGCGAGATTTCCAGACAGAGTGGAATCCGCTTTGGCAATGTAAAGGTTGCATTCGACAGCACCCTGACTATTCTGGCTATGGTGGTTGCCTCATTGCCTTCCATAAGCTCAATGGTGTCCGCGAAGGTACCCTCATTAACGCTCTTTGTGTTGGACAGCTCGTCCGGCTGTGGCGTGCTTTCATCGAGGTACCACTCAAAAAGATCTGTACGGCAGAGCCGGTTACAGAATAAATGTTATATCCCTTCATACAAAAACCCGGATGTATGGCTGGCGAATTGCTCACCAGCCATACATCCGGGTTTTTCGTTCTGTAATTTTAAGAATGCTCTTTCTCTTTATTCTGCATCCAGCAGCTACACGAATGGCCTCGGCTTACTGTAATAGTACCCCTGTGCAAAGTCACAGCCCATATCATAGATCAGCTCGGCCTGTTCCTTTGTCTCAATTTCTTCGGAGATGACCTGCATGTTAAGTGCCTTTGCCATATTCATGATGAAGCGGATGACCTCCAGATACACCAGTTTCGGATCCAGATGGTAGCATTCCAGCATACCATGCAGCACATCTGTGAGAGCTTGATCTTCCAATCCTTTTCACATAGCAGAAATACTGCCTGATATTCATCACTGTGCGTACGTTTCATTTGCCTTTTCTACCAGTTCCTTTGCATCTTCTGTATAAAGTACAGCGCAATGTGCGAACATCAGCTAGCACCTGTCACGTTCCCACGATCCGCACCGCGATCTCCGTCACATAATCCTCCATCCGCTTCACAGACAGATTATCCATTACGTCACGCTCCACATAAGGCCCCTCTGTCCGGATTCCATGCTCCTTGCAGTAAGCCTCTATGCGTTCATATGCTTCCTGCATTTCCATCCAGGGTCCCGCATGGAATCCAACCAGATAATCACCTCCGGGAAGCACCTGATAATCCATGTGATCCGGTTTTTGCTGCATCAGCAAAAGTACATTATCATACACGTTCCAAATCCCATTTTTCACATTTGCTTCATGCTGGAAGTATGCCACTTCGTAATCATTCCGCTGTTCGGCATTCTTAAAATCCAGAATCAGCGCATTCGTTTTTTCCACATAATCTTTCTCTGAACTGCCATCCATCTGGCGGATCAGATAATACCGCTCCGGGTAATGCCGGATCTGAATTCTGGTAAAATCCTGCTTTAGCGCAGCGCCGATTTTTTCACGGCGCTGCCGGATCCAGCCCCGCATATTTTCCAGCTTTGCGATTTCCTGTCCGATCTGTGCTTCCCGCTCCGTAAAAATACGCATCAGTTCCTGCGGGCTGCGCATCTGTAAAAACTGGCGGATTTCCTTTAATGGCATGCCAAGATCCCGAAGGATGAGAATGGTATTCCATGTTTCCATCTGATAAAGAGAATACATGCGGTAACCATTTTCTGCTATAAATTCCGGTGAAAACAAACCAATTTCATCGTAATGAAACAAGGTATGCTTCGTTACACCCGCTAAAGCCGCAAATTCACCTGTTGTCATATACAAGTTACGATCCATACGTTCTGTCACCTCCCCATATTTTCAATTTCTCACATACCGAAAAAGATTTCCATTTTCCTATTGACTATCGGGTAACCCTATGATTTATTCTCTCAAAAGTCACTATTATTTTCAAGACTATGTTTCAGATATTAAGGAGTTTTTATTATGAGTACATCCATCAGCCAGCATTTCAGCCCCTGGTCACTGCTGAAATTCGCTTTTCCTTCTATTATTATGATGATCTTCATGTCGCTTTACACGATCGTGGACGGTATCTTTGTTTCCCGCTTTGTCGGAAGCAACGCACTTTCTTCCTTAAATATTGCCTTTCCTGCCGCCAGCGTTGTCATTGCGGTCGGCACCATGTTAGCAACCGGCGGCACTGCTGTGATCAGCAAATACCTGGGCGAAGGCAAAAAAAGAGAGGCACGGGAATGCCTCTCTCTGTTCCTTGCTGCCGGACTCTTATTCAGTATTCTGGCTGCCGTGATTGCTGTTGTATTCCCGGAGCCGATCTGCCGGATGCTTGGCGCAAACGACCTGCTCCTGGCTGACAGCATGACCTACCTAAAGACCCTGCTTTTGTTTTCCCCTGCCTGCATGCTCCAGACCCTGTTCCAGTGTTTTCTGGTCACCGCCGGAGCACCGCACATGGGACTGATCCTTACCATCCTGGCCGGACTGGTCAATGCAGTCATGGACTATGTCCTCATCGTAGCGGGGCAGCTTGGAATCGGCGGGGCTGCCATGGCAACCGGGCTGGGACAGACCATCCCGGCCGTGGTTGGACTGATTTTTTTCCTGTCACCAAAGCATGACCTGCATCTGACCCGCTTTTCCTTCCGCGCGAAAGAACTCCTGCAGGCCTGCTACAACGGTTCTTCCGAAATGGTCACCCAGTTTTCCAATGCCGTGATCACCTTTTTGTTTAACATCATCCTGATGCGTCTGGCCGGACCGAACGGAGTTGCTGCCATTACCATTCTTTTGTACGGGCAGTTTCTGTTCCAGGCCTTTTATCTTGGCTTTTCCATCGGCATCAGCCCGGTGATCGGCTTCCAGTATGGCGCAGGAAAGAAAACGGAGCTGAAAAACATTTACCGTATTTCCTTCCTGTTTACCGCAATCGTTTCTGTATTTATGACTGCAGCGGCCATTTTCCTTTCCACCGGCATCGTCACCATCTTTACCGACGATCCGAAAACCTATGAGCAGGCTGTCACCGGCTTTCAGCTGTTTGCCATCAACTTCCTGTTCTGCGGCTTTAATATCCTTCCTCCGGATTCTTTACCGCACTGTCGAACGGAAGGGTATCCGCGATCATCTCCTTTGAGAGAACCCTGGTATTTACCACGATCTCGCTGCTGGTCCTGCCGCAGTTTCTTGGGATCAGCGGAGCCTGGCTCGCTGTCCCAGTGGCAGAATTTCTCACGTTGCTTTTGTCCATCGGCATGCACTGGAAATACTTTTTCTGGGAAGGGAAGCAGAATTATTTTCTGGAAACAGCTTCTTCCTAAGAAAACTGCCTCCACTCCAGAGCTGTTTTCTTCTTATGAAGCATCTATCACTTTTCTGTAAAACCAAATGGTCAGTGTTGTTGCGGCAAACCATCCAAACGGCCACGCCATCCAGATGCCGGTACTTCCAAATTTCGGAGTCAGAAGCAATGCAAATCCAATGCGCAGGATCAAATCCGGCACAGTAGCTGCCACAAAATATGCCATGGCACCAGATCCTCGGATGATTCCGTCTGTCATCAGCTTGATTGAAATCATAAAATAAAACGGCGAGACAATTCTCAAAAACGCGATTCCGGCGCGGATCGCCGCTTCGCTTTCTGCCGTCAAAAACAGGCCCATCATACTGCGGCTGAAGACAAAATACAACACAACAAACGGAAATGCCGCAACTTCTGAAAGCTTCACTCCGGTCTGAAAGCCAAGCGGAATCCGGGCTGGTTTTCCAGCCCCCAGATTCTGGGCGGTATAGCTGGAAAGGCAGGACCCAAGCATCATAAAGGTGTTGATCGCAAACGTGTTTAACTTAATCGCGCCGGAATATCCCGCTACGACAGAAGATCCATACCCATTGACAATTTCCTGCACAAACAGATTTCCCACACTCAAAACACTCTGCTGCAGAATGCTGGGAACTGCAATCACAATGATCTGCCAGAACAGGATTGTGTCAAATACCGGCTGCCGTCCCTCTTCTTTTGTAAATTCCACAAGTCGTTTCCATAATGTTACAAAAGCCAGGATAGCAGATACGCCCTGCGCCAGAAACGTAGCCCAGGCTACACCAGACACGCCCAATCCCAGCTGTGCTACAAACAAATAGTCTAATAAAATATTTCCCACAGAGGATCCGATCAGAAAATACAGTGGCGTTCTGGAATCACCGAGTGCCGTAAAAATCCCGGTACATACATTATAAACCAGAAGGAAAACCAGGCCATACACGTAGATTTCCAGGTACCGAACACCATCAGCCATAATGTCCTGCGGTGTGTAGATCCACCGCATCATAGCGCCGCTGAAAAAATACCCAAACACACTCAACACCACGCCCAGGATCAAAACCGAAAGAAATGCCGTGGACACAGCCCGCTTCAGTCCCGCCTTATCTCCGGCACCAAATAACCGTGAGATCACAACGGACGCGCCTAAATTCATGCCTACCGCAAATGCCATATAAATCACCGTGATCGGATACGATGCCCCAACTGCAGCCAGGGCGGCTTCTCCGGCAAATCTTCCGGCAATCATACTGTCAGCAATATTGTAAAACTGCTGGAACATCACACTGAACATCATCGGCAGCAAAAAGCGCCACAAGATCCGGTCCGGATGTTCTTTTGTCAAATCTGTAATCATGATCTTCTCCAATACTATACAAGTTTTTATCCATTCTATCACCCATACTGCGTTCCGGCAAGCAGCCATACCTTCTCGAAATTTCCCGTTGACATGGCACCATCTATTTGATATTATTTATCAGTAACCAAATATTCCATGAGGGAGTAGTTAGCACGAACGTGTGATTTGTCAACATTCTGATTATAGTAATTGTATAATCTGGCAAATCTTAAATAATGAGACTCATGTATATCCTTTCTCCGAAGCATCCTTTTCTATTCGGGGAAACGATATACATGAGTCTTTTTTACTGTCAGATAAATCCACAAAAAGGTGCTGCCGGAAACATCATGAAGATAAAAAGGAGACACCATGTTACTATTTTTAAAAGTATTTTTTACGGAATTTATCGCGGAAATGGGCGATAAAACGCAGCTGATGCTAATCGCGCTCACTTCCAAATATAAATTAAAAGATATTATTCTTGGAACCGCTGCGGCAATTCTTGTGCTCAACGGACTGGCAGTGCTGGCAGGCGGACTGGTCAGTGCATTGATCCCGGACTGGCTGATCAAGGTTGTTGCCGCACTGGCATTTCTTTATTTTGCAGCGTCTACGCTCGCCGGAGACGAGGAAGAGGAAGAAGAAGGCAACACCAAAAGCAGAATCCAGTTTGCTCCGCTGGCCGTGTTCTGTACCTTCTTTGTCGCAGAGCTTGGAGACAAAACACAGCTGACCGCAATCACCTTTGGTGCCAACGAAGGTATGGGAGCTGCTCTGGTGGTATGGATTGGCTGTTCCCTTGGGCTTTTCGCCGCAGATATTCTCGGCATGCTTGTCGGATATCTGTTAAAGAGTAAGACCCCGGACGGTCTGCTGAATACACTTGCCTTTGCGATCTTTACCATTTTCGGCATCTATACGTTTTATCAGGGACTGAAACTGGTTCAGGCAAATGTCTTTCCGGTTCCGGTATGGCCAGTCCTGATCGCTGTTACCGCAATTTTCGTTGTGATATGTGCCCTGCTTTTTGCCAAAAAAAGTACGGGAAAATAACGATCTTTGCAGAACCATCAAAAATCTGCGTCACAGGGCGCACCACCTCCAAAAAGGTACTGACCGTCATCCGATCAGTACCTTTTTTCCTTCAAATGCAAATTCGGAACCACCTTTTAAACATATTGGAAAACATGCTGACCGTCTCCAGAATGGCTGAAGCTTCGCCGTGTCCAGATAATTTGTGATCGACCACGGATAAAGCCGGTAAATGCATCCCAGTATCCATAAACATACGCTTCCTGCATGGGAGTATCGTATTCGTCCAGCAAAATAATTGCACGTTTTTTCAGGCGCGGCAGGGGCTTTCTACTGTGTTGGATCCACTACATGCGAAAAACCTGCAACCACTACTGAAATGGCAGAGATAGGCTAACTATCTGCCGAATCGGTAATGGTTGCAGGTTTTTATTCTAGTAAAGCCAGTACACAGGAAACGCAAGCCAGCCGGTACAGGATAAGCATTTGTTTGAAAATCCGTGAGTGGGCGAGCATAGCGTTGGAACGGAGACCCTTGTTTGAGCACGCAGTGCGTGCGAGTTTGGGTCGCAGTTCCAACAATAGGCGGCGCAGCCCACGAGCAAAAGGATTTTCACCCAAATGCGTTCCTGTACCGGCTGGCTTGTGTTTCCGTATCTACAGAGACTTACTATGCAATATTGTTATTTTTTCAAGGCTGCTCCGGCCGCCGAGTGTTCTACGGGATATTCGAAAAGGTGAGCCTAGACACTGGCGATACGCAAAATGCGCATTCCTCCCAGAACCGGCGCAGCAAATGTATTATACTGCCGATAACAATGAAATGCAAGTATTCCCAAGACTCACTTGTGTGAACAGTAACACGCAATTGACAAGTCATCCCATTCATGCTATAAAAATATTAACTTTCATACAGAATGCTTCCAGCACCCCCGGGTGCCGGGTTTCAGGCATAAGGCTTCACTCCGTCAGAGCTGCCCGCAGGCAGAGGGGTGAGGTCTTATGCCTGTTTTGTTATTCTGGACTTAAACAGACCATTCCTTTATAATGAGGAGGAACATCATGTCATTTTCTTATACCGATATCCAGGAAGCCTATGAGCGCATTCGCCCTTACATCCGGGAGACTCCGCTGGAAGAGTCCTTTTACCTGGGCGATTCCAATCAGCATTTTTTTCAATCTGGAATCCTTTCAGCGGGCCAAAAGCTTTAAGATCCGCGGCGCACTCAATAAGCTTCTGACCCTGGTAAGTTTTATGGCCCGGAAAGAAAAATATATTGCAGAGGCCGGAAGCTGCAGCACCGTAGCCGCTGTTATGGAGCAGCATGAACGGATCGGCGGACATGGCGCGCTTCCCCAAAACTGCGTCGATCCGGTGGTAGCAACCTGCCAGATCATAACCGCATGGCAGACCATCGTCAGCCGGGAAGTCCCGCCTGCAGACACTGCAGTGCTCTCGGTTGGTGGAATCAATGTGGAGCGTGCCACCTATAACATCATCCCGGAAAAAGTTTCGGTAGTAGCCGGAATCCGGATCTGCAGCGAAGATTTTGCCTGGTACCAGATCCGCATTCCCGGCTCCCTTATGTTCCTGGGTGTGGGAAATGAAGCCAAAGGGACCAATTATGCGCAGCATCATGCAAAATTCAACACGGATGATGATGCGCTCGCACTTGGTGTTACAGGATTAGTCGCGATCGCGTGGGATTTTTTGTTGAATAAGAAGTAAGCTGCTTACTACAAATATTTTCCCGTTACACTTTCCGCGCACTGCTTCACTTCCTCCGGTGTACCGCACACCACGATCTGTCCGCCTTCTTCTCCGCCGCCTGGTCCCATATCGACGACATAGTCGGCATTGCGGATCAGATCCAGATCGTGTTCTATGACAATGACGGTCGCACCGCTGTCGATCAGGCGCTGAAATACCACAAGAAGCGTTTGTACATCCAGCGGATGCAGGCCGATGGTCGGCTCATCGAAGACAAAGACAGTGTCTGACTGGCCTTTTCCCATCTCACTCGCCAGTTTTAAACGCTGTGCCTCACCGCCAGAAAGACTCGGCGTTGCCTCACCAAGTGTCAGATAGCCAAGTCCAAGATCCGAAAGAGTCTGCAGCCGTCTGGACACCAGCTTTAAGTCATCGCATGCAGGAAGTGCCTTGTCCACGCTCATGCTCATGAGCTCAGGCAGCGTACTGGATGTGCCATCTTCCCGGGCACGGTGCACCAGGGAAGCTTCCTTGCTGTAGCGGGAGCCGCCGCAGTCCGGGCAGACAACCTCCACATCCGGCAAAAACTGGATATCCAGGCTGATCGAACCGGTTCCGTCGCAGGTCGGGCAGCGCAGCTTCCTGTATTGTAGGAAAAGTCCCCTGCCTTGTATGTTCCTTTCTTTGCATCCGGCGTTTTCGCATAAATCTTGCGCAGTTCATCGTGGATTCCCGCATAGGTTGCCACGGTAGAACGAATGTTGATACCGATCGGGGTCGCATCGATCAGCTTCACCTGGCTGATGCCCGGAGCCGATACGGCTTTTACATGCGCCGGAAGTGCTCTCCACGCACCTGTGCCTGCAGACCCGGGATCAGACTTTCCAGGATCAACGTCGTTTTTCCAGAACCGGACACACCGGTTACTGCCGTCAGCCGCCCTTTCGGAATCTTTACGGTCAATGGCTTTACCGTGTGGATCTGGTCTGTCGTCATCTCTATACTTCCCAGTTCAAACATACTTTCCGATTCTGCTTTTTCCCGCACCAGCATCGATCTGGCACCAGACAAAAAGCCGCCGATCCTGGAATTGGGGTCTGCCGCCACATCCGTGATCGTTCCCTGGGAAATGACGTTTCCGCCCTTCTCTCCGGCTTCCGGTCCCATCTCAATCATCCAGTCCGCATCTTTTAAGATCTGGGTATCGTGATCAACCAGAACAATCGAATTTCCGTCTGCGATCAGATCTCGCATCACACCACGCAGTCCTTCGATATTAGACGGGTGCAGACCAATAGACGGCTCGTCCAGCACATAGAGGACACCGGTTGTGCGGTTGCGCACCGACCGTGCCAGCTGTACCCGCTGCCGCTCCCCGGTCGAAAGCGTGGATGCTTCCCGGTCCAGAGTCAGATACCCCAGCCCCAGTTCCAGCAGGCGTACCGCCATTCCGCGGAAAGAATCGCAGATACTTTCTGCCATGGAAACCATCTCTTTCGGAAGTGTCGCCGGAATGCTGTCCACCCATTTTGAAAGATCTGTCAGCGTCATACGGCAGGCATCCGCCAGCGTGATGCCTTCGATGCGCGGCGCCCTCGCCCGCTCGGAAAGCCTGGAACCGCCGCAGGCATGACAGACATCCTGCCGCAAAAACTTCTCGACCCGCTTCATTCCTTTTTCATCGGTCACCTTCGCCAAAGCGTTTTCCACCGTATAAACAGCATTAAAATAAGTAAAATCCATCTCTCCCGCCGCACCGGTCTTGGAATTCTGATACAGCATATGGACCTTCTTCGCCGGTCCATGGAACACGATTTCTTTTTCCTGCTCCGTCAGGTCACGAAACGGCACATCCGTCCGCACGCCCATATCCCGCGCGATATCCTTCATCAGCGACCACATCAGGGTCTGCCACGGAAGCACTGCGCCCTCCTCGATGGAAAGCGAATCATCCGGGACCAGGGTCGATTCATCCACCACCCGGACAATGCCGGTTCCGTCACAGGCCGGACACGCACCGGTGCTGTTAAAGGACAGTTCTTCTGCGGATGGCGGATAGAAATGCTCCCCACACTCCGGGCAGACCAGTTCCAGTCCGGCAGCTACATTCATGGTCGGTTCCAGCCGGTGTCCATTCGGACAAACGTGGCTGGACAGACGCGAAAACATCAGACGAACCACATTGAGCAGTTCCGTCGATGTGCCAAACGTGCTGCGCATGCCCGGCACGCCCGGCCGCTGATGCAACGCCAGAGCCGCCGGAACATAACGCAGATCATCCACCTGCGCCTTTTCTGCCTGTGTCATACGGCGTCTGGTATAAGTCGAAAGTGCCTCCAGATAACGCCTGGAGCCCTCCGCGTATAAAACGCCCAGCGCCAGGGAGGATTTTCCCGAGCCGGACACTCCGGCAATCCCCACGATTTTGTGTAAAGGAATATCTACATCAACATTTTTTAAATTATGCACCCGTGCGCCGCGCACCTGAATAGCGGTCGGGGTGCCGTGTTTCCAGTTTGGTTGTGATTCCGGTTGGGAATCGGGTAAATGAGTCGTCATGAAATGTTCTCCTGTATAAATATTTGTTACCTTTTATAAGCACGTACTATAAAACAAGCCTTAGGTCAGTTTACAAGGAACTACACGCAGACCACGAAACGGGGGCTGCTGACAACAAATAAAGGCTGAGTATCAAGCACCGGGAAAGTGCGAGATATTCAGCCTGTTTTGTTGTCCGGGGTTTCCAAAGGGGCTTGCCCTTGGCACACGACTTTGCTTGCAAAGTGTAGTGTGTTATACGCTCTGTCGGCGTTGCTGCGAAAATAAGGTTGCCGCCGGGGAGGGCAAAGGCGTTTGAAGCAGCAGGAAAACAGGGTTGTGATTGCGTGACGTGGAGCCGCAAGCGCAGGACTGGTTTCATCAGCAGACGGGGCGTATATGAAAGTCCCCGTTCCTCGTTCTACACCGAACTTGTGGGCACACTCCCGTAAAAACTGAAATTTTAGACTATTTGTAAATAAACCTTTATATTATCCCAAGTGAAATTTTTAATTCTAATATGCGTAAAACAGATTCATCGATTCGTTCCTCTGTAATTTCTCCCTGTTTGACTGCTTCAAGTATGGCTGGAATTTGCACCTCAAAATCTGTGCAGCATAACATATCATTTCCTGCCTTCACAGCTTGAACTGCAATTTTTGTGTCTTCTGCAAAATTGCGCACACCATCCATAGCTAAGTCATCTGTAATAATAACTCCAGTAAATTTTAATTCTTCCCGCAGGATTTTGTGTACCTGTGAAGACAGCGAAGCAGGGGTTTGACTATCCATGCAGGATACCACATTATGAGAAACTAATACCATATTGGCTCCAGAATCAATTCCTGCTGAAACGGCAAGAAATCTGAGTTCAAAAATGTTTCATAGGTGCGATTATCATAAGCAATACCTGTATGTGTATCCACATTATTTCCGTACCCGGGGAAATGCTTTAGGACGCTCCCCATACCTTCTTGAAACATGGTTTGCACAACTAAGTGGACATAAGCGGCAGTTTGCTCTGCGTTCTGTCCAAAACTCCGGTCATAAATAAAATCCTCTGGATTTTGCGAAACATCGCAGATTGGGGCAAAGTTCAAATTAATCCCCAAACTATTCAATAATTCACATTTTTCTTGTGTGTCACTTTGAATCAAATCAAAGCCACCTTCAGCATAGAGTTCTTGAGGGGACCAGAAAGGCACAGCTCGCAAATTAGGGTTTGTGCTAACACGGTTGACAGTGCCTCCTTCTTCATCTACTCCGATAAACATGGGGATTTTTGCTGCACTTTGGTAACTTTGAATATTCTGGATAATTTCATCTCTTGTTTTTCCAGAAAAGTCTCGGCTAAAAAGAATATAACCTCCAAGATTATACTCCTTTACCTTCTGTACGCTATTTATTTCGGGACAGCGTGCAATAAACATCTGTCCAACTTTTTCTTCCAGCGTCATTGCATTTAGAATTTCTTGTGCTTTCTGTGTCACGGAAGCAGAAGGGGGACTTGGCTCTGTTTCACCAGTTGTTGGTTCAGGATTTTCGGTATTCAAACTGGAATCCGTAACCGTAATGGAAAGTAATTCAACCTCTTGTACAGATGCATTCAAATCCAATTTGCCATGATATGAAACTGTCACTGGATTCCCAATCACTATTCCTGTCTCACCAGTTGAAATATTTATACCTTCTGTTCCAAAATAATATTCACGATTATCCTCACCTTGAACAGTTAGAGTATTCATTGTTGCATCTTTTACAGTTCCTCGAAGCTCTTGTGCATGTTCAGTTGTACTTGAATTTCCAATAATTTCTATTGTTGCCTCAGACGAGTTTTCCAACAAAATATTATTTACTTTATGCAAACTGGCTATCGCAATGCCTGCACATACAAGAAGCAAGATAATCACACTAAAAATAAGCACTTTATTCCTTTTTTCTTTTTTTACCCGTCTCATGTAATCCTCCTGATTGTTTTATAAAACTACATATATTTTTCTGCAATTATTTTCCTACCTGCTCCATCATCCTCTTTGCCAACTGCCGGAACTGTTCCGCCGTTTCCTCGTCCATCGGAAGAAACTTCCCAATCTGTCCGGCAATCATAGCAGTTACATCGTCCATAGAAAGCAGCTCCTGCTGGTGGTCTTTCATGGTTTCCTGCATGGTTTGGAACATAGCGGCGGTCACAGCTTCTCCTGGCTGTTCTCTGTTGTCCATATCTTTCTTAATATCTCGCAGGATAGTAAGAAATACATTCTTGATTTTTTCAATTTCCGCTTCATGTTCTCCCATCTTCTGTGCGTTCAGAAGTTGCAAATCCTGTTTTGCTTTTGCCCGATGTTCCGGGTGTTCTTTCATCAGATCGGACAAGGAAGCCGTTGCCAGTTCAATCAGCTGATTTCGTGCCATGATACCCTTTGCCGCTGTGTCTTGAAAATAAATCCGTATCAAATCCATCAGTTTCGGGAAGTTCCTGTGTTCCAACAGACGGTTAAGGATTTGCACATCGACTGTACCTGCCACAAGCCCTCTCACAGCTCCCTCGGACAATCCTAATTCAGAAATATCATAACTTTTACGGACACTCAAGGTGGACAAGCCTAATATGTAGTCCGTTGATACCTTAAATTCCTTTGCCACGCCTATGAGAATATCGCTGCTGACCGTCTTTGTTTCCCCACTGACAATGCGGCTCAACTGGGAAGCAGATACGCCTATCTTCTCCGCAAGTTGCTTTTGAGAAATATGATTGCCGTTGCACAAATTAGAAATCCTTTGTCCGGGTGTTCCGGGTAAAGCCATACACAGCACCTCCTTTTCCTATTTCCCATTATACAAGAAAATTGCAGAACTGCAATTTTGAAATTGAATATTGCCCTAAAATGCAATTCTCGCAAGATTCCGGGAATTGCATTTTTTTCGTGTAGACTTAGGGTAGTTCATCGATGAACTGCACCTTGAAAAATGAATGACCATCCGAAAAGGAATACCCCGGCAGGGGAAGCACCGCAACGAGCCACTTCGGGACAAAATGTCCCGAAGTCCGGGGAGCGTGCCAACGCTGGAACACGCCGCAGGAATGAGGCAGGAAGCCTTTTCGGGGAGAACGGCTAAGGAAAAATGGAGGGAACACATGAGAGAGAACCCATATAATCGACTGCCGCCCATAGAGCGCAGGCAGGACGGTTCCCTTTACCGCATGACACCGGCACAGAGGAAACAGGCAAACGCCTGATCTGCCGGGAGTGCTGCTGTTATGAGGATGGGAACTGTATGCTCCTTGACGATGGGGACACCCACACCTGCCCCCAGACTATTTCTTTCTCGGTCTGCTGTAAGTGGTTCCGCTGGTCGGTCTTGCCGCAAATCGGAACGCTGGAAGCGGAGATTTTCCGGGATAAGGAGCTGAAACGCTGTGCGATCTGCGGCAGAGTGTTTGTCCCTAAATCCAACCGGGCGAAATACTGTCCCGACTGTGCCGCCAGAGTTCACAGGCGGCAGAAAACAGAAAGTGAACGGAAAAGGAGGTCTTGTGTGGACAGTTAGGGGCTGAAAAGTCCTTGATTTACAAGGCTTTGCAAGCACAGAACAGGGACAGGCAATAGAAACTACCATCTGCCCCAGAAAACAGGCTTCTAACCGTCCACAAAACACGATATGACAAACACCATTTATATCCATCAGCCGGAAAAGGTGGTCAGCTTTATCCGGCTTCCCAATTTTCTCTTTGAAGCCCCCACATTCACACCCCTGTCCAACGAAGCAAAGGTACTGTACGCCTTTATCCTGCGCCGGACAGACCTGTCCCGGAAAAACGGCTGGGCGGACGAATATGGGCGCATTTACCTCTACTATCCCATCAATGAGGTAGTGGAACTGCTCCACTGCGGGCGGCAGAAGGCGGTCAACACCCTGCGGGAGCTGCAATATGCCGGACTGGTGGAGATCCAGAAGCAGGGCTGTGGAAAACCCAACCGCATTTACCCCAAATCCTATGAAGCGGTTCCAAACACCGACTTCAAGAAATCCGGTTATGGTACGCCGGAGGACTGAAAACCGCACTCCACAAGTACGATAATCAATCCTCTTGAAGTACGAAAACCGGACGGTATACAGAAATACAGAGATTAAAACGATTTTATTTATATCTTATCCATTCCTATCCTATCTGAGATATTTTCTGCGGGATTTTCCTGTGGAAAAGTCCCGGAAAAGAACGGAATGGGGAAAGGAGTTTCATGGCACAACACGCAATCTTACGATTTGAAAAACACAAAGGCAATCCGGCAAGACCGCTGGAAGCCCATCACGAACGGCAAAAGGAACAGTACGCCAGCAATCCCGACTTGGAGCGTGGGGAAAGTGCCAGCAAGACAGGCAGGAAGCATATCCCCACCCGTTTGTTTAAGCAGGCGGTCAATCTCTCCAAACAGGCAAGAGCCATTGAAGCCACGCTGGACGGTATTACCCCGTTCAATGCCGGAAAGAAGAAAGAGGAAGCCCTCTCCCTGCTGAAAAAGTGGTTTCCGCAAATGGAGAACTTCTCCGGACAGCTCAAAAAATACAAGGTCACGATAAACGACCTTTTGGCAGAAAATGAACAGTTGGAAGCCAGAGCCAAAGCCAGCGAAAAAGGCAAGATGAAAGATACGATGGAACGGGCAAAGCTGGAAAGCGAGCTGAAAGACATTCAGCGGCTGGTAGACCGTATCCCGCCGGAGGTGCTGGCAGAACTGAAACGGC
>NZ_QUMD01000027.1 GCF_003481985.1 Clostridium sp. OF09-36 | reverse complement strand
CAGGTTTTTATTCTAGTAAAGCCAGTACACAGGAAACGCAAGCCAGCCGGTACAGGATAAGCATTTGTTTGAAAATCCGTGAGTGGGCGAGCATAGCGTTGGAACGGAGACCCTTGTTTGAGCACGCAGCGCGTGCGAGTTTGGGTCGTAGTTCCAACAATAGGCGGCGCAGCCCACGAGCAAAAGGATTTTCACCCAAATGCGTTCCTGTACCGGCTGGCTTGTGTTTCCGTATCTACAGAGACTTACTGTGCAATATTGTTATTTCAGCTCTTCGATGCGCTCTCCGATGTAGTCGACCATCTGCTCTTTCGGCAGACCGAGGGCAGCCGAAAGCTCACTGTAGAGGCAGTCCTCTGCCATGCGCAGATACTTCTCGTCTACTGCAGTGATCCGTTTTCCCTGTGCATTTCGCTGCAGCTTTCGCAGGTATAAAGTTTTGATGATCCGGATCCACTGGCGACAGTCACCGGATTTCATACAGGTTTTATAGAGATCCTCCCGTTGCTTTTCATTGGCAATCCACAATTCTTTGATGTCCGGTATTTCACGGATCAGCTGTTCTGCCTCATCGTGGTTTAATACTTTGCGCATATAGTTTTTGGTGCTGTCTGTTGGAGTGAAAATTTTTCCGCCTTTCTGGGAAGAAGGCAGCAGTACATAAAAAAGCCGTCCGCTTCCGGTCTGAAGCGGATCCATGGTAGTAATGTCTTCAATCTGGCATACGCCGGTTGTTCCGTAAACGATATAATCGCCTTTTTCAAACATGTTCACACATCCTTTTTCATTAACATAAAACGAAATTTACACACTCATTTTACCAGAATTTGGAGGTGAATTTCCAATGCTTTTTTATACAAAAGCAAAAGTTTGTGAAATAGTACTGTGTAGGAGTGATGTATTTTTGTGGAAGATGACAATGCAGGTTATAGAAGAGAGACGTTTAGAAACCGGGATTTTTGGAATGAAAAGAATACGAAAGGATATACAAAGAACAAAAGAAGGAGCAGAGACGCCATTGGCATCTGTGCTCCTTCCTTTCTGGTGCGCTCAACAGTGCACGTCTGGTTTTATTTCGATTTTCCGTATTTCTCTTCGCAGTACATGCAGCGGTAAGTCTCGGTCTTCTCATCTGCAAGGTAGAAGATGTGCGGCAGCTCCTGTTCGATGGAGGTGATGCAGCGCGGATTCTTGCAGCGGATCACGTTGGTGATCTTCTTCGGCAGGTTCAGTGCCTTTTTCTCAACGATCTTGTTGTCACGGATCACGTTTACGGTGATGTTGTGATCAATGTAACCAAGTACATCAAGGTCGATGTTGTCGATCGGTCCCTCTACTTTGATGATGTCCTTACGACCCATTTTGCTGCTGCGTGCATTTTTGATGATGGCTACCTGGCAGTCAGTAAGACGGTCAAGACCAAGGTGATAGTAAATGTCAAGACTCTTGCCTGCCTGAATGTGATCCAGAACTACGCCTTCCTGTAATCCACTGATATTTAACATGGTTTTTCCACCTCCAGTAAAGTCATGATCAGAGCCATACGGACATAAACACCGTACTGAGCCTGTTTGAAGTAAGCAGCTCTCGGGTCATCATCCACCTCAGTGGAGATCTCGTTGACACGAGGGAGCGGATGCAGAACATACATATCTTCTTTGGCTAATTTCATTTTCTCCTTGTCCAGGATATAGCTGTCTTTTAAGCGGATGTAATCTTCCTCATTGAAGAAACGCTCTTTTTGGACACGGGTCATGTAAAGAATGTCAAGCTCCGGCATGGCTGCGTCTAAGTTGCTGACTTCCTTGAAGTCGATATTGTTCGCACGCAGGACGTCTTCACGGATGTACTCCGGAACTTTTAATTCGTCTGGGGAGATAAGTACGAAACGAACATTTGGATAGCGGACCATGGCGTTGATCAGGGAATGAACGGTACGGCCGAATTTTAAGTCACCGCAAAAGCCGATGGTTAAGTTATCCAGACGACCCTTTAAGGAGCGGATGGTCATTAAATCGGTTAAAGTCTGGGTCGGGTGCTGATGTCCGCCGTCACCGGCATTGATCACCGGGATTCTGGAATTCATGGAAGCAACCAGTGCAGAACCCTCTTTCGGATGACGCATAGCCGCGATATCTGCGTAGCAGGAAATCATGCGGATGGTATCTGCAACGCTTTCACCTTTGGCTGCAGAGCTGGAATTGGCCGAAGAAAAACCAAGTACGCTGCCTCCTAAACTTAACATTGCGGATTCAAAGCTAAGTCGGGTTCTTGTACTTGGTTCATAGAAAAGAGTCGCCAATTTTTTGCCGTCACAAACGTGAGCGTATTTTTTAAGGTTGTGTTCGATGTCAGATGCCAGTGTCAATAATTCGTCGGTCTCTTCAACGGAAAAATCCAACGGATTCAACAAATGTCTCATAACGTATCTCCTTTACTTTTTTTCTGGCAGCCGGACAAATTATCCGGCCGCAAGTCTTAGGACATTATAGCGGATTTTGTTTGGGATTACCAGTCCCTTTTTTAGAAAATATTTCATAAAAATACATCCTCTTTTTTGTGATATTTTTGGATAGTTTTTCTAAAATTCACTGTAATGAATCTGTAAGGAAGATTAAGAAAAAGTGGATATCTAAAAAGCTGAGAGTACGGTATAATGAGCGTGAACAGAGAAGAAAAGCTGTTTTTGTGTATTCCAAAAACAGCAGATATCTGTGAGGCATGGAGCAGCCGGAACGTGTTTGGTCCGTGCAGCGCAGGACTGGGACGACGATGCTCTCAGAGGAGATGAAAATGGAAGAAAAGAAGACACCCGTGATCCGGGTGAAGAATTTATATAAAATTTACCAGGTGGGCACAAATAAGGTCTATGCCTTAAACGGTGTGGATTTCACGATGTACAAAGGGGAATTTTGTGCGATTGTCGGTCCATCGGGTTCCGGAAAGTCTACGCTTCTGAATATGTTAGCCGGGTTGGAAAAACCGACAAAAGGCGAGATCATCATAGCCGGGAAACATATGGAACGGATGGATGAAAACCAGCTGGTGACGTTTCGGCGGGAAAATGTAGGTTTTATTTTTCAGTCCTACAATTTATTGAAAACGCTCAATGCCGTGGAAAATGTTGCTTTGCCTCTTTCGTTCCGTGGAGTACCAAAGAAGATACGAAATGCAAAGGCAGAAGAATATTTAAAGCTGGTTGGTCTGGAAAAGCAGATGAAGCATATGGCGAACGCCATGTCTGGCGGTCAGCAGCAGCGTGTAGGCATTGCACGGGCTCTGGTGGTAAATCCAAAGATCATTTTTGCGGATGAGCCAACCGGAAACCTGGATTCCAAAACGACCATGGAAGTGTTAAAGCTGATGCAGCGGATTGTGCGGGAGCAAAACCAGACCCTGGTTATGGTCACGCATGACAATTACATAGCCGGGTTTGCGGACCGGCAGTTCCACATTGTGGATGGAAAGATCCAAAAAATCGAGGAACGGAACGCGGACGAAGCGGGAGAAAATATAGCGGAATCAGAACCAACAGAACCAGAACGGTTCGGAACATGTTTGAAATAGAGGAGAAGAGCAATGAAAAAAATGAAATGGAAGCGGCTTGCCGCCTTTGTACTGGCTGCGCTGCTGTTTGCAGGAGCTGTGCCATTTACCATGCCGGTGCAGACCTATGCATCGGAGGTAGCGGTGTATTCTGACAAGATCCAGCGGGGAAAGACTGGAAAATCCCTGACGGTCAGTTTTACCATTCAGAATCAAAGCGGAAGTGATATCAAAGACGCAAAGATCGCGTTTGACACCAGCGGCGGTGAAATCTGGGATGAGGATGAGGAAGACCGGCAGTATGGCTATTCTTTCCCGTTTGAGGTGACCGGGAAACTGAACGATACCGATCATCCAAAGGGAATCGGAACCATTTCGGACGGAAAAGAAAAGAAAGTTTCCCTGACCGGTACTGTGCGCCGGGATTTATCCGAGGGTTACTATAAGGTCCCGGTTGTAGTCATGGACAAAGACGGGGGCTGGATCGGTCATGAGGACCTCCGCGTCTGGATCACCAAATCCACTTCCAAGGATGATGACGACGATGACACTAACAAAACCTACGATTTTGTTTTGGGCGAAGGGCAGGATGCTCCGCGCGGCGTTTATCCGAATGTGATGAATTTTTCCATTGGCCTGCGTAACAACAGTCCGGCAACGGTATACAATGTGAAAGCGAGCATGGTCCTGGATGCGGACAATACGAAGTTCCCGTTTGAGATCAATGATGCCAACTACGACCGCATGTTTGACAAGATCGCGGTTGATGAGACGGTGCAGCTGGACTACAGCTTTGCTATCCGCAAGGAGTCCTACACCGGTTATTACCCGATCGCCATGAAAATCTATTATTCAGACAGTTCCACCGGGGAGGAACTGAAAACCTATGAGACGTCCTTCTTTGTCCATATTGTAAGTAAGCCGACTAAGGACGATTACGATGAATTTAATGAACATGACCGCACCAAGGCCCGCCTGATTATCGACGGATACAGTACCGATCCGGAAACCATCATTGCGGGAGAAAGTTTTGACCTGCTTCTTACCGTGAAGAACGCTTCCAGCAGTGTTTCGGCATCGGACATTCTTTTGACGGCAGAATCGGAGAAAGTTTCCGACAGTCCGGTATTCACCACGGAATCCGGATCCAGTTCTGTAGCAGTCAATTCACTTGGTGCAGGTGCATCGACGCAGGTGCGTTTCCGCATGGCATCGCGGGCGGGGGTAGATCAGCGTTCTTATGGACTTACGATCAAGGCAAAGTTCGACAGCCCGGAATTTAAAAATGCGGAGGAAAATATGGCGGTAGACATTCCGGTTAAGCAGATTCCGCGCCTGAACACGGGAACCTTTGAGGTGACCCCGGATTCCATCAATGTGGGCGAAGAGTCCAATATCATGTTTGGCATCAATAATACCGGCAAGGTGACTCTTTACAATGTGATGGCGAAGTTTGAGGCAGACTCCATCCAGACCACAGACACCTACGTCGGCAATATCAAATCCGGCGAGACCGGAAACGTGGACTGCATGGTAACCGGAGCGACACCGACCACAGACGACGGTAAAGTGAAAGTTATCATTTCCTACGAGGATGAAAATGGCGAGGTGTCAGAGGTAGAAAAAGAACTGACCCTGTTTGTAAGCGAACCTGCTCCGGATATGGACGAGATGGATCTGGACGGTATGGACGATATGCCGCAGGAAGAGCCGGGACCGATGCAGAAATACGGAAAGATCGTGCTGATTGCTGTGGCAATCGTCGCCGGAGCAGTAGCTGGCTGTGTTGTATACAAGCACCGGAAACGGAAAAAAGAGCAGGCATTGCTGGCAAACGAAGAGGAACTGCAGGACGAAGATGATAAACAAGCTGACACCCGGGAAGGAAAATAGCCTGTGCAGGACAGGAAAACAGGATGAATGCCCTGGATTCTGTCAAACATCAGAAACAGAAGCATTTGAAATGGAACGTTGAGAGGAAACAAACACAATGAAATTTGTAGATCTGCTGGCGATGAGCCTGAAAAATTTAAGCAGAAGAAAACTGAGGACCGCTCTGACGGTCCTTGGTGTCGTGATCGGTACAGCGTCCATTGTCGTCATGGTTTCCCTTGGCATTGGGCTTAGTGAGTTGAACCGGGAACTCATTTCTTCCTATGGAAGCCTGACCGAGATCACGGTCAACAATCCTTATAATGGCGACAGCACAAAAGATCCGCTCTATCTGACGGATGATGTGGTAAAGCAGATGGAAAAACTTCCCTATGTGACTGGGGTGTATCCGATGCTGCAGGTGGATGTGCTGATGCAGCAGGGAAAATATACCAGCAATGTGACCTTAAACGGTGTGCCTTACGAGTATCTGAAAAAAATTCCATTGGGGCAGGGAACGCTTTCAAATTCATCCGATCATGAATTAAAGCTTATTTACGGCAATGCCATCATCCAGTGGTTTACCGATGCGAAAGGCAATAACACCTACTGGGAAACCGGGGAACTTCCGAACGTGGATTTCATGGGAAAGCCGATGTTTGTGATCTTTGATACGGATACCTATTACCAGTCCCAGAATGGTGGGGAAGATGCTCCAAAGCCGCCGAAGAAGTATCTGCTGAAAGCAGACGGTGTGGTAGAAGGCGGCGTGGACGATTACAACAGCTATGCCTATAACGTTTACACCAGGCTGGATCTTCTGGAAACCCAGCTGAAGCGGATCTTTAAGAAAAAAGCCATTCCGGGACAGCCGACAACCAAAAAAGGAAAACCTTACCGCTATTTCATCTACAATTCCTGCAGCGTCAATGTGGATGATATAGAGCATGTGGGCGAAGTACAAAAGAAGCTTACCGACATGGGGTTTCAGGCATCCAGCAACGCCGACTGGATGAAGCAGTCGGAGCAGCAGTCCAACATGATCCAGGCAGTGCTTGGCGGAATTGGTGCGGTCTCTTTATTTGTGGCAGCGATCGGCATTGCCAATACCATGATGATGTCCATCTACGAGCGCACGAAAGAAATCGGAATCATAAAAGTGCTCGGATGTGACATGAAAGTGATTCGTAATATGTTCCTGCTGGAATCCGGTTTTATCGGGTTTATGGGCGGTATTGTGGGGCTGATCTTTAGTGCGGGCATATCCTTTGCCATCAACCATTTTCTTCAGATCGGCCAGACCATGACCGGCATGAGCGGCAACATCTCCCGGATTCCGCTGTGGCTGGCGGCAGCTCGGTAGGCTTTGCCGTGCTGATGGGCATGGCGGCCGGGTTCTTCCCGGCACTGCGGGCCATGAAGCTGAGCCCGCTTGCAGCAATCCGCAATGAATAGTGGATGAAAAGCACTTGAAAAAATACTTGCATTTTCCACGCGAATCCGCTATCCTGTATACAGAGCGTGTGACTGGCGGAAAGAGTGGGAAACCACAGGGGAGCACGCAAGTTTGAATTGCCGGCCGCCTGGGCACCATATTTTGTGGTACTCAGGCGGCCTTTTTGCAAATGTCGGGCAGATGAAACCCGAAACAGTTCTGAAAAAAGAAACAGCCGATTGGTAAGATACTGCAAGATATGGAAACAGTGAGAACCATCAAATGTTCATTCATAGGAGGAAACAGCGATGAAACAGTTATCCCTGCAGGAAGAGTTACAGGCAAACGCATACCCGGGAAGGGGCATTGTCATTGGAAAGACCCCGGATGGCACGAAGGCAGTGACGGCCTACTTTATCATGGGCCGCAGCGAAAACAGCCGTAACCGGGTTTTTGTGGAAGACGGTGAGGGTATCCGTACCCAGGCCTTTGACCCGGGCAAGCTGACTGACCCGAGCCTGATCATCTATGCGCCGGTCCGTGTGCTTGGAAACAAGACTATCGTCACAAATGGTGACCAGACCGACACCATCTACGAGGGCATGGACAAACAGCTTACCTTTGAGCAGTCCCTCCGAAGCCGTGAGTTTGAGCCGGATGCACCGAACTACACCCCGCGTATTTCCGGCATTCTTCACATTGAAAACGAACGTTATAACTATGCCATGTCCATCTTAAAGAGCAACAACGGCAACCCGGATGCCTGCAACCGTTACACTTTTGCTTACGAGAATCCGGTAGCAGGTGAGGGACATTTCATTCATACTTACATGCACGATGGCAACCCGCTTCCGAGCTTTGAGGGCGAGCCGAAATTAGTAGGATCTTAGACGATATGGATGCTTTTACTGAGCTGCTGTGGAACAGCTTAAACCCGGACAACAAGGTTTCCCTGTTTGTGCGCTACATCGATATCACAACCGGCGCATATGAGACGAAAATCGTGAATAAGAACAAGTAAGACGAAAAGTCAGGAAAAACAGGAGAGACAAATGCCAATGGGCAGCAAAGCTGCCAAACAAAAGAAAGGAAGAACGTGACGATGAACGAGATGGAATTAAAGTATGGCTGTAACCCGAATCAGAAACCGGCAAGAGTTTTTATGAACGATAACAAAAACCTTCCATTCCAGGTACTGAGCGGAAGACCAGGCTACATCAACTTGCTGGATGCATTTAACGGCTGGCAGCTGGTAAGAGAACTGAAAAAAGCAACCGGACTTCCGGCAGCAGCTTCCTTTAAGCATGTATCCCCGGCCGGAGCTGCAGTTGGTCTGCCGCTTTCCGAGACCCTGGCAAAGATCTACTGGGTTGACGACATGGGCGAGCTTTCTCCGTTAGCAAGTGCCTATGCAAGAGCGCGTGGTGCGGACCGCATGTCTTCCTTTGGTGATTTCATTTCCCTGTCCGATGTCTGCGATGTTTCTACCGCAAAGCTCATCAAGCGTGAGGTTTCTGACGGTGTCATTGCACCGGGCTATGAGCCGGAAGCACTGGCCATCTTAAAAGAAAAGAAAAAAGGCAATTACTGCGTAATCCAGATCGACCCGGATTATGAGCCGGAGCCGATCGAGCGCAAGCAGGTGTTCGGTGTAGTCTTTGAGCAGGGCAGAAATAACCTGGATATCAACAAAGAGATGCTGGCAAACGTTGTGACGGAGAACAAAGAAATCCCGGATCAGGCGAAGATCGATCTGGTAATCTCCCTCATCACCTTAAAATATACCCAGTCCAACTCTGTGTGCTACGCAAAGGACGGTCAGGCCATCGGCATCGGCGCAGGCCAGCAGTCCCGCGTACACTGCACCAGACTGGCAGGCCAGAAAGCGGATAACTGGTTTTTACGCCAGGCACCGCAGGTATTGAACCTGCAGTTCGTGGATGGGATTAAGCGTGCAGACCGCGACAATGCGATTGACGTTTACATTGGTGACGAGTACATGGATGTTTTGGCAGATGGTACATGGGAGAAGACTTTCAAGGTAAAACCGCCGGTATTCACCAAGGAAGAAAAACGCGCATGGTTAGACCAGATGACCGATGTGGCATTGGGCTCTGACGCATTCTTCCCGTTTGGCGATAATATCGAGCGTGCATATAAGAGCGGCGTGAAATACATTGCACAGCCGGGCGGCTCTGTTCGCGATGACAACGTGATCGAGACCTGCAACAAATACAACATGGCGATGGCCTTCACCGGCATCCGCCTGTTCCACCACTAGGAGATACGGGAAATCGGCAGCAGCCAGAACATGCAGGGCTGCTGCATCCCCCATGTTTGCCGGAATGGAACAAAAAACATGAAATTGGAGGATGAAAAGATGTTTATTACCTGTTTAGACTTAGAAGGAGTTCTGGTACCGGAAATCTGGATCGCATTCGCTGAGGCCAGCGGCATCCCGGAGTTAAAGCGCACCACCCGCGATGAGCCGGACTACGACAAGCTGATGAAATGGCGTCTCGGAATCTTAAAGGAGCACGGACTTGGCTTGAAGGAGATCCAGGAAACCATCGAGAAGATCGACCCGATGCCGGGGGCAAGAGCGTTTCTGGATGAGCTCCGGGAGCTGGGACAGGTAATCATCATCAGCGATACCTTCACCCAGTTCGCAAAGCCGCTCATGAAAAAGCTGGGCTGGCCAACCATTTTCTGCAACGAGCTGGAAGTAGCAGAGGACGGCGAGATCACCGGATTTAAGATGCGCATTGAGCAGTCCAAGCTCAGTACTGTTAAGGCGCTGCAGTCCATCGGCTTTGAGACCATTGCCAGCGGTGACAGCTACAATGACCTTGGCATGATCCGCGCCAGCAAGGCCGGCTTCCTCTTTAAGAGCACCGATCAGATCAAGAACGACAATCCGGATCTTCCGGCGTACGAGACCTATGAGGAGCTGCTGGCAGCGATTAAGGCAGCAGTATAAAACAGAACACAGAGATACTACCATGAGTAAAAGGGCAGATTCCCGGCTGTGCAGGGATCTGCCTTTTGTGCCTGGCGGATTTGAAAACCGATATCTGATTTACAGGAAGGAGAAACTATGCGTACAAAACGATTAGGTGATATGCTTCTGGAAATGGGACTGATCACACAGGAGCAGTTAAAGCAGGCCCTGGAATTCCAGTCCAGAGAAAAAGGCCGTCTGGGCTCTATTCTGATCGAGCATAACTTTATTACGGAGCGGCAGCTGATCGATGCCCTTCGCATGCAGCTTGGCATTGAATATATTGACCTGACCAAGGTGGATATAGCGCCGGAGATGTCCCGGTATGTCCCGAAAAATCTGGCAAAGCGCATGAGCATTGTACCGGTGCGCTGCTCGAAGGAGGAGCTGTTTCTGGCCATGGCAGATCCGCTCAACTTTATGGCGGTGGAGGAGGCACAGCGCACTTCCAGGAAGCGGATTGTGCCGATGATCGCTTCAGAACAGGCTGTACAGCATGCCATCAACGTGCTCTATGGCAATGAAGGAGCAGCTCAGGCCATGGCGCAGATCCGTGCGGAGAATGCGGCCACCATGGAAACAGAGACAGCGGCCCGGTCATCTGAAAGTCAGGAAAACGCAACCCCGATGGTGCGTCTGGTCAATTCCATCATCGAGCGGGCCTATACGGAGAATGCATCCGATATCCATTTTGAACCGACGCAGGAGGAGCTGATCGTCCGCATGCGTATTGACGGCCAGCTGCACCGCATCATGGTCATTCCGGGAGAGCTGAAGGATTCCGTGATATCTCGTCTGAAGATCATGTCTCACATGGATATCGTGGAAAAGCGGATCCCGCAGGATGGACGCGCAGTCCTTTCCGTAAAAGAAACGGAGCTGGATATGCGAACCTCCACGCTGCCGACGATCTATGGCGAGAAGGTGGTGATCCGTATCCTGCGCAGAAATGAGGAAACCCTGAACCGGCGCGGTATCGGTATCCCGCCGCTTGAGGATGCCAAGATCGACAAGCTGCTGGGCCTGACTTCCGGTGTGATCATGATCGTGGGACCGACCGGTTCCGGTAAATCCTCTACCATGTATACCCTGATCCGTGAGCTGCTTTCCGACCGGACAAACCTGATCACGCTAGAGGATCCGGTGGAGTATCATATGAAAGGCGCAACGCAGGTGCAGATCAACGAAAAGGTCGGCCTGACCTTTGCTTCCGGTCTGCGTTCTATCCTGCGCCAGGACCCGGATATCATCTGTGTTGGTGAGATCCGGGACGGCGAGACCGCAGAGATCGCCATGCGCGCCGCTATGACCGGGCACCTGGTCATCACCACGATCCATACCGAGGATGCCATTTCCGCCATTGACCGGCTGCGTGATATGGGTGTACCGCCTTATCTGATTGCGGCAGGCCTGCGCGGTGTCATTTCCCAGCGTCTGCTGCGCCGCATCTGTCCAAGCTGCCGAGAGCAGATCGTGCCGCCCCGGAAAGCCCTGGAGCTTGCGAAAATACCGGATGTTCCAGGCCGGATCTACTGGCACGGAGCCGGCTGTGACCACTGCTTCCGCTCCGGCTACCGCGGACGGATCGGTGTATTTGAGGTTATGGTGATCCAGGAAGGTCTGCGCCGCTGCATTATGGAAGGAGCAGACCGGCCGCGCTTTATGGAGGCTGCGAGAAGGGAGAGCGCGTATATCCCGATGTCAGAGCATGCGCAGAAGCTTCTGGACAATGGAACTACAACCGTGGACGAAATCATCCGAACGCTGTCCATCTTCTAAATAGGAAAAGAAAGGAACAATCCGAATATGTATCGATATACCGCAGAAATACTGATCGCAATAGCAGCAGAAAAGGGAGCCTCAGATGTGCACCTGATTGCGGGCCTGCCGCCAAAATGCCGGATTGACGGCCAGATCCGCAGCCTGACAGACGAACCCCTGTCTTACGAGGACTGCGAGGAGCTTGGAAGACAGCTGGCAGGGGAGCATGTCAGAAGGATAGACCAGATCGGCCAGCTGGATTTTTCCGCAACGCTTGCAGGACGGCGCATCCGGATCAATCTGTTTCGCCAGAAGGGTGCGCTTTCCGCTGCGCTGCGCCTGTTAAGCAATACCATCCCAAGACTAAAGGAGCTGGGACTGCCGGATGCCGTGCGCCAGTTTTCACATTGGAATAAGGGCATTGTTCTGGTGACCGGTGAAACCGGAAGCGGAAAGTCCACTACTCTGGCAGCCATTCTGGATCAGATCAACCAGACAAGACCCGTCCACATCATCACCCTGGAAGACCCGATCGAGTACGTGTATACCCCGCAGCGCGCCATCATTAACCAGCGTGAGGTGGGCGTGGATGTAGAAGACTATGAGCATGGGCTTTACGCATCCCTGCGGGAAGACCCGGATGTGATCCTGATCGGTGAGATGCGGACGCCGGAAACCATCGAGACCGCGCTGGTGGCGGCAGAAACCGGGCACCTGGTTTTTTCTACCCTTCATACAAACTCTGCAGTCGACAGCATCGACCGGATTGTAGGAGTGTTCCCGGAAAATAAGCAGCCGCAGATCCGTCTGCAGCTGTCCATGACATTGAAAGCAGTTCTGGCACAGCAGCTGGTACCGCGTGCCGAAGGGAAGGGGCGCGTGGCAGCCTGCGAGCTTATGATGATCACGACTCCGATCCGGAATCTGATCCGGGACGGCCGCACTCCGCAGATGCAGAGCTATCTGCTGTCCGGAGCAAAGGATGGTTCTGTTACGATGGACCATTCCCTGCTTGAGCTGGCACAGCGCGGCGTGATCATGCCGGAGACTGCAATGGAATCTGCGTATGATCCGGCCGAGCTGCAAAAGAGCTTTTTGTTACGCTAAAATAAGTTATGAAATAAAAAACAAATAATTTGTCATAAAAGACAGCGTATTTGTCATAATTTAATGTATTTTATTTAGTACAATAACGCTTCAGAAATAAGTGTTTCTTTACAACGAAATAGTAAGATGATAAAATCAGAATGAAAATCTGAAAGGCTATTAAGAATTTCTTCATAACCTTGTAAGACATGCGCTTGGAGGTTGAGATATGCCGACTTTTTCATATCGGGCACTCGGCAGAGACGGAAAGGAAGTCCGCGGTGTGCTCCAGGCAGAAACAGAAACGGCTGCCGCAACCAGGGTCCGGGACAGCTATCCGGTACTGCTAAGCATCAGCCGCGAGGCTGAAAAGAAAAAACAGACAAGCCTGCTGCAGATGGAAATTGGTAATAAGCAGATCAGGACCAAGGATTTATCCATTCTCTGTTCTCAGTTTGCCATCACGCTTCGCTCAGGAATGTCCATATCCCGTTCCATGCAGATGCTGGCGGGGCAGTGCAGTGATAAACGTCTGCGCAGGGTTATGGCGGAAGCCGCCACAGAGGTCGCAGCAGGAAGCACCGTGGCTGCAGCACTGGAGAAGCACCGGGAACGCTTTCCGCTTACCTTTATCGAGACGATCCGGGCAGGCGAACAGTCCGGTACCCTGGACCAGTCCTTTGAACGGCTGCACAAATACTACGACAAGGCTTATAAGACTACAGAGAAAATCAAAAGCGCTCTCACCTACCCCATATTTGTCATTGCGATCGCGGTAGTGGTCGTCATCATTGTTATGGCCAAGGTAGTCCCGACGCTGGCCAATGTATTTGAGGATCTGGGAGGAAAGCTTCCGCTTATGACCCGGATGCTCATCGGCGCGTCAGACTTCTTCGCTGCGTGGTGGCTGGTCATGATCGCGTTCTGGACTGTCTTTATTCTTGCATTCCGCATGTATACAAAGACACCGGACGGAAAAATCCGGAAGGCCAAAATAGCGTTATCACTTCCGTTAGTGGGCATCATCAACCAGATGAACGCCGCAGCGCAGTTTGCCAATACCATGTCCGTTCTTCTGGCAGCAGGCATCACGCTGGACCAGGCCGTGGAAACCACAGCCAGGGTCATGGATAACGCGTTGTTCCGGGACGAGGTCCAGGCCATGCGCGGAACCATTGAGCAGGGCCGTACCCTGACAGACTGTCTGAAGGGCAGGAAGCATTTTCCACAGACCATGATCGATATGTGCGCGGTAGGAGAAGAAACTGGTGAGCTGGAGGATACGTTAGAGAATGTAGCGGATTACTACACCAACGAAGCCGATTTCCGGATCCAGAGACTCCTGGCCATGCTGGAGCCGACGCTGCTGATCCTGCTGTCCATCTTCGCGGGATTCATTGTGGTGTCGATCTACCTTCCGATTTTCACCATGTATGATCTGATGTGATGAAAAACGGTATGCAACACGATTGAAACGAAGGCTCCCCTTCGATCAATAATAATAACTTTTACAAAAGGAGACTCAAAACATGAAAAGCTTATTTAAAAAGATTCGTGGAAACAAAAAAGGCTTTACCCTGGCAGAGCTGCTGGTAGTAGTAGCAATCGTGGGTATTCTGGTTGCAATCTCTATTCCGGTGTTTACCTCTCAGCTTGCTAAAGCGAGAAAGGCAACCAACCAGGCAAATATGAGAGCAGCAAAGGCAGCAGCAGTGGCACAGTACTTAACTGATAATGAAGATGGTAAGGAAGCTGTGTACTATGATTATGATTTAGAAAAGGGAATTGCAACAAAAGGAACTGCGGATTCCTCTCTCACTGCTACAGCTATTGAAGATGCAACATCCGATAAACGCTATACAGCTATTCAGGTTTCTGTTAAGGCAGCTGAGATTTCAACTGATGGTAATACCGGTAATACTACAGTTAAAAGTGATGGCAATGTTGTAATCTATGTAAAATAATTCTGAAACCACATACAGTGGACGAGAGGATGGGGTTTCCCATCCTTTCTTTACTATATGGAAGAAAATGAGCCAGTGGGAGGAGCTTTTTATGATAAAAAACAGAAAAAATCAGGCATTTACCTTATCTGAACTCCTCATAGTGGTTGCCATCGTCGGTATCTTGGTGGCGATCAGCATTCCGGTTTTTGCTTCTCAGCGCGAGAAGGCGAGACGTGCAGTGGACATGGATACAGCCAGGAAAATTAAGTCAGCACTGGTTTTGGCCTATAACAACGAGGAAATTCAGGTTCCCAAAAGCACCAGCTCCAACGGATACGGTACCTGGGTCATGCTTTGCAACGGCACAACAGAATACGCACCTCAGGCTTACCGCGACAACGGAAAAACAGTAAAAGGCATGTGGTGCGGTGCGAATAAAGGCGTTACCGTTCACGGTCATACCGTGGATCATGACTGGACCTATAACAAGGATGTGGAGAATATCCTGAAGGCATATGGTCTGGATGCAGTGGCCCTGCGCACGCACAGTAACGGAGATAAAAACGGCTGGGACTGGATCATCATTGAGGTTGGCTACAACGAAAAAGGCGAATTCATCAGCAGAATGTATTCTGGTTATAAAAATCAGAATGGCGCTGCAGGACAGGAAAAGAATCCGTCCAATCTCGAAAAAATGTTATACAAAACAGCTTCATAATCTGGGAGAATATCATGCTACATATCAGTTTTGGCCTCACAGCCTACATCCTCTGTATCACCTTCCTTCTGGCTGCTGCCTGGGAAGCTTTGCGGACTGCCTGGCCATGCGCCTGTTATCGGGAGAGTCGGCCCTTGCCGGACGTTCCCACTGCGACAGCTGCGGCCATGTTTTGAATGCGCCGGACCTGGTGCCTCTGTTCTCCTGGCTTTTTTTAAAGGGCAGATGCCGCTACTGCGGCGCAAAGGTTCCGGCGGAGTGCTTTTTCACCGAGCTGCTTGCGGGAATCGGCTGCTGCCTGATCGTTTACCGTTTTGACCTGTCCGTCATGAGCCTGCGGGGCGTTCTTCTCGGTCTGATCCTTCTGACCATGGCTCTGACTGATCTTCATGGCTGGATCATTCCGGACCGGCTGCAGATAGCGGGCTGTCTGGTGTTTCTGCTGACGGCCTTCCTTTTGCCGGAACCGGTGTCCCGTATACTGCATGGTTTGCTTTTTGGAACGGTGCTTGGCGGCGGAATGCTGCTTTTATCCCTTCTGTTTGACCGGCTGACCGGAAAGGAAAGCCTTGGCGGCGGGGATATCAAATTGTTTTTTATGACCGGGCTGTATCTGAATTCAGCCTGGGAGCTTTTGTTTTATCTGATTTTAAGCTGCCTGCTTGGACTCGGGCTCGCGGCACTGCGCAAATCGCAGCGGCTTCCGTTTGGACCGGCAATCGCGGCGGCGTGCTTTGTGATGATACTATATGGAGACGTTATGACCCGGTGGTATACCGGATTATTTTAAGCGGAGTACATACGATGAAAAATTGCTTGGGAATTGAAATTGGACATTACCGCATTAAAATTGCATATATGGAGCGGGGTGAGCTGAAGAAATATGTGTCGGTCCGCCTGGATAATGATACGCTTACGGATATGAAATTATATGCGGAGTTTATACAGGATGTATTGCGCGAAAATAACATTCGCTGCAAAAATGTAGTGTTTGCGCTGCGTCAGGATGATACCTATGTAAAACGCTGCAGGCTGCCGCTGATGACAACGGACCAGCTGAAGCTGAATCTTCCCTATGAGTTCCACGACTATATCGGAGAGGAGCTGGGGGCGTATCAGTTTGACTATGCAGTGATCGAACGGACGGAGGAGCAGCTGGATCTTCTGGCGGCTGCCTGCCGGAAAGAGCTTTGCGGACAGCTTAAGAAGCTGGCCAAATTGTCGCATTTGAAGCTGGTGGGACTTGTTCCTTCCGTGGTGGGTCTGGAACGGATTCTGGAGCATATGCAGAACGGGGAGCGGGATAAGGATTTCGCGGTGGTTGACCTTGGAACAAAGGCATTGCGCGTGCATTTTTTCCGAAAAGGGATTTATGACATTACCCGTACCATGGAACCGGGCTGCGAGGAGATCGAACGGCTGCACCGGGGCGACAGGACAAGGCTGGATGAGCTGGATATGGATGCGGAAGATGCATTCTGGACAGCACAGAGTGAGAAGGCGATCGACAGGCACCTGCAGGACCGTTATCAGAGCATTGCGGTACAGGTTATGCGTGTCCTGAACTTCTATAGCTTCAACAATGCGGATAATACCATCGATACGCTTTATTACTGTGGAGGAGGCGCACGATACGGGGCCCTGATCAGCGAGCTTGCGGAAACGGTGGAAATTCCGGTAAAAAGCATAGGCGAGCTTCTTTCTGAGGCAGAGGAAAACAACAGCCCGGAATGGGTAGACAGTCCGCAGACGGTTGGCGTGCTGCTTGATTAAGGAGGTATATCGTGGCTGATTTAAAAACTATCGCGAATATCCAGATTGGCGGTCCGAAATACCCGAGCAAAAAGCGGATCAATCTGTATCAGCGTGAATTTAAGAAACGCGTAATCGCGGCGCAGCTTTCTGCGTTTGCGGTATTTCTGGTTTTTTTATATGGCTTTGTCCAGGTGGGCATCGTCATGCCGCTTCAGGAGGCAGAGCGCGTGGAGCAGGATTATCAGCGCATGGAGAAGCAGCTGGCTGCCATGAAGCAGGCAAACAGCGTCATGCCGGAGGTGCAGGAGGCATATGCCCACTATGGCAGTGCCTGGCAGAATGAGAAGGAGCGCCAGATCCCGGACCGGCTGAAAATCACGGCGCTCATAAAGGACCGGGTATTCCCGCTCTGCAGGCATATTCAAGCTGTCTCGATCGTGGATGATCATGTGGAGTTTCTTTGTGAGCTGGAGCGCGGAAGCATGCTTGCGGAGCTGGTAAGACAGCTTGAGGAGGATGAGTCTGTCCGCTATGTGACGGCATCTCTGGAAGCATCGGATGATGCGAACGCTGCCGCTGCATTTAGTACGAAACTGGCGCTCAATAAAAGGGTGGTGGCACATGTGACAGTTTACTTTAAAGTTCCTGGAGAGAGTGGGGAAGAAAACGGATGAGATCCTTAATGCAATATGTACTGACAAGAACACAGAAGCTGGTTCTTGTGCTCCTTGCGCTGCTGGTGCTGCTGGCCGGCTGGTATGTAGAAATTTATACGCCGATCCAGGACCGCATTCGGGCAGCTGATACAGCCGGACTGGAGGATGAGATGGCCCTGGAGCAGATGAAAGCCTCCAGGATCAAGGCCATGCAGGCGGAGATTGACGAAAACCGGGCCTCCGGTGCGCCGGTCGTTCCTTCCTACAACAATTTCAAGCAGGAGCTGGAACAGCTCAATGAGGTGTACGGCCGCGCCTATGAGTTTTCGTTTACTTTCTCGGAGCCGGAGGTGGATGGAACTGGTGTACGCCGCAACATTGCAGTGTACTGTGAGGCAGAAAATTATGATGTGGCAGCAGAGCTGATGCGTCAGATCCTGCAGGGACCGTACCGCAGCATGATCCATGACGTCAGCATAAACAGCATGACAAGCGCACTTGCGAATCAGATGGCGGACCTTAAGAAAGGGCGTGTATCCCTTTCCTTCAATATGACCTACTATGAGACCACCGTAGGCGCGGACAGCCTGGAGGGACTGCCGGCCGAGGAGACACCGCAGGAACAGGCAGGCGGACTTGCGAATGCGGATCTGTCAGATCTGCAGCGCTCTGATATGGAAACCGCGGCAGAGGCAGCACTTGGAGAATAAAGCATGAAGAAGGCAGGCAGACAATCTGGTGGGCAGCGAAAGCGCCGTCCACGTGTTTATACAGTGCTTGGCAGTGAAATGGGCGCAAGCTGGTGGCTGCGCTCCTGTTTTTTGTACTGTGCGGAGTCGGAGCGTCAGTCATTCTGGCAGCGGCCTCTGCCTCTGCCGGGAAGATGCAGCGACTTCCCGAAACAGACCAGAAGCGCTTTGCGGTGGAATCGGCAGCCGCGTTTTTGCGGGATGAGATGAGGAACAGCCAAAACAAGATCACGATCACGGATGTGAAGGTAGAGGACAGCAGAGACAATAAGTCAACAGCCTATCCGACCCTGACCTATCTGTATTCCGACAAAACGGCATTGGATCCTGCCCGGAATATGATCGATGCCTGTGTGGTGGAGCTGTACCGTACCCTGCAGCAGGATGAGGAAAACGCGCCGCAGCAGGAGAAGGCAGAAAAGGATTTTCTGATGTCAGTCAGGAAAAAGGGCAGCACACAGTATTACGATCAGCTTGAGGCACGGGTGAAGCTGACGATGGATTCGGACTATCATATCACAGCCATTCTTTCTGATACACAGACGAATGATACAAGGAAAGAGGACCGCTGTGAGCGGAAGCTGACCATTCCGGCAAAGACAGAGACCGAGGAAACCGTGGAGGAAAAGGATTACGAAAGAACGGGCCCGGATGGAGATGTGGAGGAGGAGTGGACGATTACGACCACGACCCGCGTTACGACCATCTGCTGGGAACGGGGTCTGATCGAGCGGACACATCCGGATGGAGAATAATATCCGGAAAACAGGAGGTGAGGCCGATGCGGCAGCATTTATTCCGAATATATCGTGCGAAATTACAGTCCCGCAGGGCAGAAACCCTGACGGAGCTTTTAGTCTCTGTGCTGGTGATCGTTCTTGCGCTTACCATGTTTGCCTCGGCACTCATGGCGGCGAGGAGGATGCTGGCAGATGGAGATCAGATCATAAACCGGTATTATGCCGGCCGGAACCGGCTGGAGCTGGAGGATTCTGCGGATTCAGATTCCGGTGCTTATAAGACGAAGGCAGACCTCATCTTCCGCCTGGAGGAAGGCGCAAATCATAAAGTGATCGGCTTCGCGCACAGGAACGGGACCATGAATGTGGGAGAGTATCCGGTCAGCCTGTATTCCGGTCAGGATCCGGACGATGCAGAGGAGAAAACGCAGAAAACAGAAAGCGATTATCGTTACAGCAGGCAGTAAGGTCAGAAAAATATGGAGCAGAACGCATGAAAAGGCAGTGGTACCAGACAGTGATAAATAAAATAGTGCAGCGCTGTGTCCGCTCCCGGGCAGGTATGACCCTGACGGAGATGCTGGCGGCAGTGCTGATTCTTGCCATGTCTGCGGTGGCGGTTGCCGGCGGTGTTGCTGCGGTAAAAAATGCATACCGCAAAACCACGGAAAAAGCGAGGCGCAGCAGGTACTTGCCACTACGGTGGAGCTGATTACCGATGTTTTGTCCGAGGCGCAGCAGGTGAGGTCTGGCGGAGACTGCGGTCCTGAATTTTTCAGTGGCGAGACCGGAGACTGGATGCGTCTTTCTGTTGTGCCATATCAGGTCGCCGGGGAAGAACGGGCCGGCATCTGCAAAGTGTATCTGAGTGATGACACAAAGGTGCCGCTTCTCTCGGATGGCGCCATGGGCGGGCTGTTCTATACAAGCTTTGATGTGGACCAATACCGGTATGCGGACAGCTGCTTTATACTGGAGGATATCAACGTCTACTACAAGCGTGATGCTGCAAATGCGGGCCGTGAGCCTGCGGCACATCTGGACGAACTGGTTGTGCGTGCGGTGAATCTGGAAGGACAGGATGAGTAAAAATGCTTTCCCGGAGGAGAAAGAGATGGAATACAGATCATATACAAAAAAACACAGGAGCGGAGCGTTTACACTGGCGGAATTTCTGGTGGTCATTGCAATCACCTTGATTCTTGCCGGTGTTTCTTTTGTTGCGGCGATCCGCTATCAGAGCAGTCTGCGGCGCATGGAGATGGACCGCACCGCGAAGGAAATTTTCCTGGCAGCCCAGAATAATCTGAGTCTGGCAAAATCCGGCGGAGTCATGGAGCGCCTTCTGCATCAGTATGGTGGGAATGACACGGAAAACACAAACGGTACTTTGAAAACGGAATCAAATGCTTCCGCGGACAAGATCGGAATTGCGCTGTCTGCAATTACCGGAAGCACCGGAGCAGATGCAGATGATCTGTACTGTATTTTGCATCAGCCGGGCGAAGGCGCAGGCAATACAACGGAAGGGATACGGGCGCGTCTGCTTCCCTTTGGCTCCATCGATGAGACAGTCCGTACGGATGGCAGCTATCTGATCGTCTATGCCCCCGGGACAGGAGTTGTCCGGGAAGTGTGGTACTCTGACCGCTATATCTTTCAGGGAACCGCAGCGGAATTTTCAGAGCTGTCCGGGCTTACCGAAGATCCAAAAAAGCGTGAGCGTTTCTATGGGGAAGCAGTCGGATATTATGCAGGCGCCTCTCTGACTGAGCCGGAAAGGAAAGAGCCGGAGCAGATGGAAATGAAGGTTGCCGTTTATAATAAAGATGTTTTATATGTGGAAGTAGAGACTCCGTCAGGTGTGAACGGATTAAAGCTGTGGGTTGAGGGTGCGGCGAGCGGAGCAAAGGGCTGGATCGATTTAAACAGATTTACGCAGGATGAGCGTGTCCTTACGAAGGGAGCCGGCAGTGTCTATGATGTGATCCTGGATGATATTTCGATTCAGGGCGCGCGATTTGCGGATCTGAGAGGTGATCTGAGATCGGATCAAGGAGGAAATGACATTGCGCTGATCCCGGGAGAGGATATTTGCATTTACGCGGAAGCAGTGACCGAAAGCGGTAATAAGGCAGCCAGTCCGGTGTGTCAGACAAACAGTCTGTTTCAGAAGGTTGCCAACGGCAAAATCGTGGTTTCCAATATCCGGCACCTGGAAAATCTGGACAGACGGGTTTCGGATTTCCATCCGGCAGCAAATGAGCAGAAGCTGGGACTGAGCTCTCCGGCAGAACAGCCGGGCGCATATGTGGTATCGCAAAGTGAAGATATGTCCTGGACAGATTACCGGAGTGCCGTCGTGCGTGAAATTCACAGCAGCCATGCATCGGCGGTCCAGGCGGCTGATAACATCCCTGTTTACTACAAAATATACAAGAAACAGGGAGAGGTTCTGACGGAGGAGTGGACCGGGACAGCTCCGGGCTGTTATGCACCGCTGGAGCCGGAATTTGATCTGGTCTATGAGGGAAATGGCAAAAAGATCAGTGAGCTTGTCGTAAATACACCGGGGGCAGGCGGCTGCTTTGGAACCGTGTCGAAGAATCTGACGGTGACCGATTTAAAGGTGGTGCATCCGGTTATCACTGCAGATGACCATGCCGGAGGCTGATCGGATGCGGAAGGAAGGAGACAGATGCACCATCCCTTGAAATTTCCGTGGAAAATGTGCTGGTGCAGTATCCGGTGATCACCTCAAAGGGCAGCGGTACCGTATTGGAATCGGCAGATGCCGGAGCCTTGGTCGGGGCGTTCCGGGGAACGGTGCTGACTGTGAAATCTGTTATGGCGGCAAACACCTATCGTTCCGGAGTGAAGGAGCCTTCTTCGATAGATCAGACCAGGCCGGACCAGGCCGAAGCATTTAAGATTGAGGCTAAAGCAGGAGCGGCAGGCGGCCTGATCGGCTCTGCCAGCGGAAATGTGACCCTGTCAGGCTGTGCGGCATCGGTCTATGTGGAGGCGCAGTTCTTTGCCGGAGGACTTGTCGCAAAGGTGAATACACCGGACAATGGGGTTGCGCAGGTTCTGATCCAGAACTGCTATGTGGCCGGACATACCGGAAATCAGGAATGCCTGACAGAGCTGTATCCGGGGACAGAGGACTTCAACACGGCAAAGGGACGTTATAATATTGTCTCCGCCCGGGGGCTTGCAGGAGGACTTGCGGCAGTCCTGCCGGAGGGCAGTGCTGTGAAGCGAAGCTATGTGACAGCATCTGTCTGGTCCGGAGGAATGTATGCCCCGGACGAAGCAGACGTGACTGCATTTGTAACAAAATACGGAAACCTGAGCATGGATGATGGCGTAATCGGAAAGAAAGCATCTGATTTTTCGTATTGCTATACCTCATCAGTGGTAAGCGGAGGAGAAAATGCCGGTACAGTAAAGGGAAAACAGATCCTGGAGTACTCAAATTCCGATCAGCTTGAGAGCTATTTTGTCGAGAATGCTTCCTTCAGTAAAAAGCAGGCATTCCCATATGACACAACACAGGAGAGCACCTACCACATGCCGACTGTGCTCCAGCTGATGCAGGAGGATCCGGAAACCAGCAGTGCCATCCGTAATGACACCGGTGAAGGCAGTATCAGCACCCGGCAGATCTTTAAATTTGCGCGTGTGCATGTGGGAGACTGGTTCAAGGTTCAGGCACAGCCATCCGGAGAACTGAAAGAACATAATGGCAATGAGCTGTGGGTGGATTATGTGACAGACATGCCGGAAGGGACAGAGCCGAAGTATTTGATTTTCTCTGTTTATGGAAAATCCAGCGAGCTTTCCACCTATGTTATTTTAAAGATCGGCGAAAACCCGGACGATTTCAAATATTACGGAAACAGCAATCCGGGAGATATCCTGGAATTAAGAGAGAATCCGGATAACAGCGCCATCAAATGGAAATGGGATTATAAGGGCTCCGTTCCCGGAGGAGATCACCGCTTTGCCATCAGCAAAGCAGGAACGTCGCAGCTGCAGGTCCGCTTTTTCCTGGACAGCAAGGAATTTGAGCAGATGGGCTATCAAAACCTGCGGAATGGCTTTTGGGCCGGTGAGGATGCAACGGTAACGGTCAGCGAAAAAAATGTGATCCCGGCTCCCTCAGATCCCGGCAGCATTACGGTAAACAGCTATTTCGGGGAACTTCACGAGCATACCGCAGAGGTTTTTAGTGCCAGACATCTGATCAATCTGAGCTTTTACAATAGGGAACAATTCCAGATTACGACCGTAGAGCAGACCGATAATATTCTCTGGAGGAAGGACGAGGATCCGGATGCTCCGGTTCTTGCAGAAACTGCGCCATATTGCGATGAGCTGGAAGAACGGTATCCGGGTGTGCCGGTTCAGGTTTTTCATGACTATGACAGTCAGGGCTATACCGAAGCCGGCAGCTTTAAGTGCATCGAGAATCCGGATCTTACATTATATAATGGCAACCATTATACCATCGCGGGACTGGACATTGGAATCCAGAAGCATTATAAACAGCAATGGTGCAATGCATCCGCATTTATTTTATCCAACACGCATCTGAAGGTTCAGGATCTGAATATGAAGGATCTGCAGGTGACGGGCAATGGAACTGCAGCCGGTATTTTGGCATTTGCAAACGGAAATTCCGCAAAAGACACCTATGTGCGTTTAGAGAATATCCGCATTTACGGTGACGATATGTGTATCACTGCCACGAATGGTGATCATGGTGATGTTGGCGGTGCAGTAGCATCTGCGGATGTGGAGGAGCTGGAACTGGATCATGTGTATGTGTATGGAAAGAATGCCCTGATCAGCAAAATATATGGATATAACGGAAAAACGGTCGGAGGCCTGATCGGTCATGCCAGGATCGGAAAGAGCATGAAAATCCGGCAGTCTGTTTTTTCGGGATTTCTGGATGGCAGATACGTCAGTGATGCAACGGGAGGTCTGATCGCTCACCTTGAGATTGCCCATGGCCCGGACCGGAAGGCAGAAGCTGAGATCACAGAATGCTATGTTGCAGGCAGAAACCAGTCTTATGCCAAAGCAGCAGAAGCAGACCCGCTGACAGGCGGAGCAAGTATTACAGGACAGCGGCCGGTGGGAGGTCTGGTGGGCTGGCTGCAGGGACCTGTGGCAATCTCCAACTCCTTCAGCATAGCGAGTATTTATGATATCGGAAAAGGCTGGAAAGGCGGAGTGGGAGGCCTGGTCGGTAAGGCTGATAAAGATTCAGATGTGCAGCTGACCGATTGCTATTTTGCGGGAAAACTGCTTGGGGCATCCGAAAACAGTGACGGAAATCAGTCAGCGGGAACTCTGCCCGGAGCTTCCGATAACGACGGTCCTGTTATAACCTATCCATATGACCCTGCTTTACAGGGCCGGACTTATCCATACAAGCTCTGGACCACCGAAAACGGCGTAAAGACCTATCGCGGTGACTGGATCCAGTAACCGTTAAACGCAAAATTTGTGAAACAAAAAGAAACAAAAAGAAAAGTATATGAAAATATGAAACATAAAAACGGGAAAGAGCGAACCAACTGCATGGAAATGAAACAGATTGCAGGAAAAGAGAACGTCTGAAGTATGAAAAAAACGCGGTAAAAAGGTGCACAATATACCTGCAAAAAGAAAAAACAGCCGGATGCGCCAGGTTGGCATATACCTTGCTTATTATATGGTCAGAACATAAATGCAAAAAAATATCAGTGCATTTAAGGAAAAAGGAGGGTATTTGATATGGCAACAAAACCAGTGATTGGTGTGCTTCTTGGAGATGCTGCCGGTGTTGGTCCGGAGCTTGTGGCAAAGTGCGCAGCAGAAGGATTTTATGAGCAGTACTGTAAGCCGATCGTGATCGGAGATCTCCGGGTGCTGGAGCGTGCACTTGAGGTGATCGAGGCAAAGGATAAGGTGAAACTTCAGGTGATTTCCGATGCAGAAGAGGCAGACTGGGAGAAGGGTCTTCCGGTGCTGGATCAGAAAAATGTAGATCCGGAGGAGGTTCCGTTTGGAGTTAAGACTGTAGTAAGCGGTAAGGCATGCCTGGATATGCTGAAGCTTGGCGTGGAATTATGGCAGGCAGGCAAGATTGGCGGCTATGTCTTTGGTCCGTTAAATAAGGCCGGCATGCATGATGCAGGACTGACCCTGGAGAGTGAGCATCATTATCTTGCAAAGCTTCTGGGACACACAGATCCATTTGGCGAAATCAATGTGACCAACGGTCTTTACACGACCAGAACCACGAGCCACATTCCGATTTCCCAGGTAAGTGCAGATCTGCGTGAAAATGACGGACTTCGCATTAAGCGGGCAATCCGTCTTTCCTATAAGACCCTGACTGGAGCAGGAATTGAGAATCCAAGGATCGGCGTTGCTGCGCTGAATCCGCATTGCGGTGAGAATGGGGACTGCGGACGCGAGGAAATTGATGTCATCCGTCCGGCTATCGAGTGGGCACAGAAGGAAGGCATAAATGCTACCGGCCCATATCCGTCTGATATCGTGTTCCACAAGGCTCTGGTTAAGAAGGAATTTGACGGCGTGGTTACCATGTACCACGATCAGGGCCAGATCGCTCTGAAGCTGATTGGTTTCGAGGGAGGTATTACCGTTGCAGGCGGCTTCCCGATCCCGATTGTTACCTGCGGACATGGAACTGCTTACGACATTGCAGGAAAAGGTGTGGTGACAACGGCATCGTTTGAGAATGCTGTAAAACAGTGTGCTACCATGGCAGCTGTTGCAGCAAAATAACAAAGCCATCCGGTAAAATTTTGTATTGCATATAGGAAGGGGACTCCGAAAGGGGTCCTTTTTCTTTGTTTCAATGAAACGATGCGAATTAAAATGAAACAACATGAAACGTAACAAAGGAGATGGAAACATAATTGAGAAAAAAGAAACAGATCAGGACAAAGTGATGAGTGAAAACGAAGAAACAGAGTGCCAAATTGGACAAAATCACAATGAAATTTGGCACTTTGAACAATGTTTTACAAAAAATAGCCCAAATAACAGCGACATGGCACAAGCCTTGCTTTCTATATGCTTATCAGGACATCCGAAGCAGGATGTGAGTAAGAGGAGGTAGAACAAGGTGAAAAGGTTTGGTTCAAAACAGCTGATCCCGATCGCAATGGCACTGATGGGAGTGGTGTTTGCAGTGGTTGGATTTACGCAGCTGGGGTTCTGGGACAAGGAACCGAAAGCGGGATTTTTTCCCAGCATCATTGCTGTGGTCATGGTGATTTCCAGTGTGGCCGCATTCTTCCAGACACTGAAAGAGGAGGATAAACCACAGTATAACAAAAATGAGCTTCTGGTTATTGCAGGCGGCGCAGGTGTGATCGCGGGAAGCTTCATTATTGGCATGATCCCGATGATCTTTCTGTATGTGCTCTTCTGGCTTCTGGTGATTGAGAAGGGAACCCCGATCCTGCACATCATCATCATTGAAGCGATCGTGGCAGTCATTGTGCTGGGGGTTTTTGCCGGATGGCTGCAGGTTCAGTTCCCATGGGGACTGTTTGAAAACTTTATGTAGGGAGGAAACGGAATATGCAAAACTTTTCCATGCTGATCCAGGGCTTTGGCACAGCACTGACTCCGATGAACATTGGAGTATGTATGCTTGGTGCAGTCCTTGGACTGATTGTTGGCGCAATGCCAGGCATTGGTTCTCTGGCCGGTGTCGCACTGCTTTTGCCGCTGACATACAAGTTTAATCCGGCAACGGCAATCATCATGCTGGGCGCCCTGTACTATTCCAATATGTACGGCGGAAGCTTCAGCGCAATTCTTTTAAACATCCCGGGTGATTCTCCTGCGGTATGCACCACTCTGGACGGTTACCCGATGGCAACAAAGAGAAAGAGACCAGGACAGGCGCTTTTAACCGCAAACATGGCCTCCTGCATCGGTGGCACCATCGGCATGTTTATCCTGACCTTTATGGGACCCGGCCTTGCAAACCTGGGACTGAAATTTGGTCCGTCCGAGATGACAGCGATCCTGCTGATCGCCATGACCTCCATCAGCTGGCTGGTCGGAGAAAATCCCATCAAGGGTGTAGTCATTACCTGTTTTGGAATTCTGCTTGCAAGCATGGGCATGGATACCCTGTCCGGCGCTCCGCGCTATGAGTTTGGAAGCATGCATCTGCTTGGCGGCATTCCGTTTACCCCGTTTGTCATTGGTGCGGTTGGCTTTGCGCAGGTCATCAAGCTGATCAATGACCGTGATTCTGATAATGAGAAGCGTGCCGGTTCTGCAAAGAATGAGATGAAGCTTTCCATCCGCGGTTCCATGCTGACCGGACATGATTTTAAGAGACTGCTCCCGCCGGCGGTTCGTTCCGGACTGATGGGAACCTTCATCGGCGTTCTTCCGGGAGCGGGTGCAACCACAGGATCCTTCATGGGCTATGCTGTCCAGAAAAAGTTTAAGAGTGAGGAGCCTCTTGGTACCGGCGCGATTGAGGGTATTGCGGCAGCAGAGGCAGCAAACAATGCAGCGGCTGCAGGCGCCTTTGCACCGCTTCTGGCACTGGGAATTCCGGGATCCGGAACCGGCGCTGTTTTATTAGGCGGTCTGATGATGTGGGGCTTATCTCCGGGCCCGCTCCTGTTTGAGAACGAGCCGGAGTTCTGCTGGGGCCTGATCGCGTCTCTGTATCTGGCAAACGTTTTTACCTTACTGGTTGCGATCTGTATTATTCCGTTCCTGATCCAGATTCTGTCCGTACCGGTAAAATACATGATCCCGATCATCACGGTAGTCTGCATCGTAGGCGCATATAGCACCAGCAATTCCATGTATGGTGTCATTGTAATGTTTTTGTCCGGCATTGTGGGATATCTTTTAAACAAGAACAATTTCCCGTCAGCCCCGATGCTGTTATCCTTTGTACTGGCACCGCTTCTGGAGAACAACATGCGTAAGGCATTTATCCTTTCCGGCGGAAGCTTAAGCATTTTCTTTACAAGACCGATCACCTGTGTGCTGATGATCATTTTCTTTGCGATTATTCTTGCTTCAGCCCTGCGCCCGGTTCTGGCCAAAAAGAAAGGTGCGGCAGCCTGAAAAAACAAAAACTGTGAAAATAAAAAATGGAGGGTTTATATTATGAAAAAGAGACTTTTAGCAGGTATCATGGCAGGCGTTATGGCAGCATCCGTACTGGTGACCGGCTGCGGCGGAAGCAGGATGTGAAGGATGGAACCTTTACTCCGACTAAAACAATCCAGTGGATGTGTACATCCAGCGCCGGCGGCGGATCGGATATTTTTACCCGTAAGATCAGCGATATTATGACTGCCCAGAATCTTGTCAATGGCCAGACCATCGTAGTGACAAACAAGACAGACGGTTCCGGTGAGGTAGGACGTAATGAAGTGGCAGGTCTGAAAAAGAATGCGGATTATCAGCTTCTGACCTTCAATAGCGGCGATCTGATGCCGATGGTGACCAATACCAAGAACCGTTCCTCTAATTTCCGTATTCTTGCGGTTATGGCAGTGGACAAGCAGCTCTTATTCAAGGGAAAAGACGCAAAATACGATACCTTTGCAGATGTCATTGACGCAGTAAAGGCAGGCAATAAGGTAGTGATCGGAGGCTCAAAGGGTGATGATATTGCTACCTATCAGGCATTGATTGCAGAACTGGGAGTATCCGAAGACCTGCTGACTTACATTACCTATGATTCTACCGGTGACGCGATCACAGCGGCATTAGGCGGACATGTGGAGTTTGTGATCGCAAAACCTGCAGCAGCCTCTGAATATGTCGAGGCCGGTTCCCTGATCCCGATCCTGGCACTGGCGAATGAGCGTTATACCGGCAATCTGGCAGATGCTCCGACCTTAAGTGAGGTGGGAGATTACAACAATGTAGAGGTTCCGGTATGGCGTGGTGTTGCAGCTCCGGCAGCCATGAGTGATGAGGCTGCAGCTTACTGGAGCGAGGTACTCGGAAGCGTATCCGAGACGGATGCATGGAAGAATGAGTACATTGACGCAAATAAGCTGATCGCAGACTACATGGATACCACAGCAGCAACGGAATACGTGACCAAGTATGAGGCTGACTATATGGCTGAAAATGGATTAAAGTAACATGGACTTTTGAGAATACTGATCAAAAATGGGGAATGCGCCATTTCGCGCATTCCCTATTTTTGATGTAAAAGATCATGGAAGAAGAATGTGATATTTTTTCATTTTCCGCCACAAGGTGCTTTTGTCTATTCCGAGAAATTCAGCAGTTTTTGTGCGGCTGTTGTGGAAGGTATAGAGCGCCTTCAGAATTTCTTCCCGCTCATCGTAAAGGGAATAGACCGGTGCGTCCCCGGGCGTTGACCGGTCCGTTTTTTTCGGCCCGTTTGGAGTGAGGGCGGCAGCTGCATCCGGAAGGACCTTCAGGATATCTGCAGGTGTGGCAAGCGGATTCTGGGTCAGTATGGAGAGTCTCTGACAGAAATTTCGCATTTCACGGATATTTCCGGGCCAGGGATACTGCGTGATCAGGCTGGCTCCTTCTTCGGAAAGCCCTGTCAGGATGCAGCCGGTGCGCTCGTGCTCATAGGAAATCAGCTGACTCAGAAGAAAGAGCGCATCCTGCTCCCGGTTTCGCAGCGGCGGGAGGTTCAGCTCCAGAACATCCAGCCGGTAAAGCAGATCCTGACGGAACCTGCCGTTAGCCACTTCCTCTTTCAGGTTTTTGTTGGTGGCAGAGATAACGCGCACATCAACCGGAATGACGGTATCACTTCCGAGACGCACAACCTCGCGCTCCTGCAGAACACGCAGCAGACGGCTCTGGAGGTTTGGAGAGACATCTCCGATTTCATCTAAGAAGATAGTGCCTTTGTGTGCCAGCTCGAAGAAGCCCATTTTTCCGCCTTTGGAAGCGCCGGTAAAAGCGCCTTCTACATAGCCGAACAGTTCGCTTTCCAGAAGGTTTTCCGGGAGTGCCGAGCAGTTGATCGCCACAAAGGGATGGTTTTTGCGGGGACTGGAGTTGTGGATGCTTTGCGCAAAGAGCTCTTTTCCGGTTCCGGTTTCTCCGCAGATTAGGATATTTGAGTCGGAATAGCTGTAGGTCATGGCATCGGAGATCACAGAATCCATGATCCTGCTTTTGTGCAGGATATTGGAAAACTGATATTTTGCCTGAAAACTCGAATGACGCAGCTTTTTTCGTACCTGCAGCTCATCTGCCTGGATGCGGCTTGTATCCTGAAATGTCAGAACACAGCCGGTATTTCCGCTGTTATCCGGCGCCGGAACGCAGTTTACCATCAGGTGGTAAGAGGCATAGATGTGCAGCTCGGAAAGAAGCTTTTTTCCGTTTCTGGTAACCTCCTCCACCGGAAGGTTGGGGAAAAAATCCAGGATGCTGCGTCCGGTAAGGAGCGCGTGGCCGGAGTCCAGGATAGAATAGCAGTATTTATTTGCGAATGTGATGATGCCGTTCTGATCTGTGGAAAGGATGCCCTGAAAGGAATAGTTCATGATATTGGCCATCTGGCACTGCGCATTTTCTCTCTTAAGTCAATTTCGGCTGCGGATTTTGCCTCGTCGATCGCATTGTTGATGGCTTCTTGGCCGGATTCGATCATGACAGCCGGAAGACCGCTTTTTTTGGCCAGCTCAACGCCTGTATAGTTGCCAACCAGGGCGTCACATCCATCGGAAATCGCCTGCCGGATGGCGTCAGCAAGCAGGGGTTCGGAATTGACCGGGTAGGTAGAGAGCTTCATGTCAGGAAATGCATCCCGGATGCTTTCAATACCGTAGATCATGTTAAAGGCTCCGATCACCGCAATGTGAGACAGCCCAGGAGACATGCGGCGCGCTTTCAGGACGGCAGCAATGACATCATAGACGCCGACCTTCAGCTCTGCGCAGATGTAGCCGCGCTGCTTCATGGTCAGGGCAGAGAAGCCGCGGGCGATCACGACATCGGCGTTCAGATCCTGAAGCGGATTATTATAGAAATCCTGTACAATTTCGTATTCAAGCTCATCACAGTCAGGACGTTCCTGGAAAACCTGCTTAATGAGAGGGACGATCTGGGGATAGGGAGCATAAAAAATCATGTGGATCATAGAAAACCTCCATTTGTACATGAAAATTATTGTCTGATGATGATTATAGAGGAATTTGCACGGAAAAGAAAGTAAAAATTGCAAAAGATTGCAAAATGATTTTTAATAAGATATAAATTGCAATTAGATGAAACGATATGCAATCTTAAAACGGGTGAAGTTGGAAAAATATAGAATGCAGCAGAGATAATGCGAAAAGAATCAATTGTGATAATGCATTGAAACAGAGATTGATATTTGTGCAAAATACATAAAAAGGGATGTGAAAAACAGAAAAAAAGAAAAAATCTGCGTGAAAAGGAAAAATAGGCATAAGGTTTGCTCTATAGTATGTCAGAACTGGTTCAGAAACAAAAAAACATAGTAGGATTTGTATGGAGGGTACAGGTTATGATTGGTAATGTCAGAATACTCGGAACAATGAAAAAATTTCCGGCAGGCGCAATGGTAATCCCGCTGCTGCTTGGATGCACGGTAAACACATTTTTCCCGGAAGCTTTAAAAATCGGAGGCTTCACAACGGGACTTTTCAAGAATGGAATCCCAACCCTGATCGGTTTGTATCTGTTCTGCAGCGGCGCAACGATTGATGTAAAAGCAGCAGGAGAGACGGTATACAAGGGCGTGTTTCTGACAGCCCTGAAGTTCTTTGGCGGCTTTGGTATCGGACTTCTTCTGAATGCAATTTTTGGAGAAGCCGGATTTCTGGGTTTGCTTCCGCTGGCAGTCATTGGCGCAGTAACCAATTCCAATGGTGTTATTTATGCAACTCTTGCCGGTGAGTATGGCGATGAGTCTGACGTAGGAGCAACCGCGATCCTGACTTTAAATGACGGCCCGTTTTTCACGATGATTGCGCTTGGAACAGCAGGGATCGGAAAATTCCCGATCACCGCGATCATGGCAAGCATTATCCCGCTGATCATTGGTTTTATCATCGGTAACCTGGATCATGAGTGGAGAGAAACTCTTTCCACTGCTATGGCACTTCTCCCACCGTTCAATGGTTTCTGTCTTGGAGCAGGCATGAGCTTTTTCACTATTGCAGGCGCCGGCTTTTCCGGTATCCTTCTCGGACTGCTGACAGTTGCGGTAACCGGTATTCTTACGTTTATCATTTACAGCCTGATCCGAAGGAAAGCAGATCCGATGGGAGCAGCGATCGGTACGGTGGCAGGCGTTGCCGCAACAACACCGGCAGCGATTGCAGATGCAGATCCGTCCTTTGCTCCGCAGGTTGAGACTGCAAGTGCGCAGATTGCGGCAGCAACCATTGTGACAGCGATCGTGACACCGCTTCTGGTGGCATTTCTGGCACGGTGGTCCAGAAAATTCAACGAAAAGCATGGCCTTGGCAATGCAAAACAGCAGAAGACCGGAGTAAAAGCCATGATGGCTGAGACAGAATAAAGCAGGGGGAAACAGATATGAGCGATATTATTTTAAAAGCTGACCGTGTTCTGGTTGGCGAGGATCTGAATTTAAAAGAGCACATGGCAGTGATCGTCCGTGATGGAAAAATAGAGGAGATCGTACCGCAGGCGGAGTGTCCTGCGGTAGAAGGTGCGGAGGTGATCGATTTAAAGAATACGACCCTCATGCCCGGCATGATCGAGTGCCATAACCATCTTTCTATTGACGCCACGATCCCGGAGCATCTGGAGCTTCTGGCATGGAGTACAGAATGTGAGCTGACCCTGATCGCTCTGGATGGCTTCCGGAAAGATCTGATGAGCGGAGTCACAACAGCACGCTGCATGGGAGACCGTTTTTATATTGATGTAACACTGAAAAAGCTGATTGAACAGGGAAAGGTGGCAGGACCGAAGCTTCTCGCAGCAGGCATTGGCATGAAGGGAAGCCACGGTGCCGGATATATCGGAAGCCCGCACTGCGGACCGGAGGAGATCCGGAAAACTGCCCGCGAAAATTTAAAGAAGGGTGTCGATTTGTTAAAGCTGTTTATCACTCCGGGCGTTCCGGATCCGGAGAGCGAGTTTGTGCCGAGCTTTTTAAGTCTGGAGGAGATTGCCATGGCAGTCAGTGAGGCGGCAAGAAAGAATCTTCCGGTTGCTGCGCACTGTATCGGCGGTCAGGGCCTAAAAGACTGTATCGACGGCGGAGTACAGGTCATTGAGCATATGTATATGTGCACTCCGCAGGATGCGGAATGGCTGGCAAATTCCAAATGTATTGTTGATTTTACTTCCGGTATTTTCCTGGATCCGACGCGCGAGGAAACTCTGTCGGCAAACAATGCATACCGGGTTCGCAAAAACGGCCACGCGTCCGGGAAAGACTGAAGCTTCTGATGAGTACAGGTGTTCCGTATGTTCTGGGAACCGATGCTTACCATGGTTATCTGTACCGCGAGGTCGGATATGCGGTAGAGCTCGGTTCAGATATTGTGACCGCATTAAAGGGCGTTACCTCCAATGCCGCGAAGGTCTGCGGACTGGGAGACCGGATCGGAAGCTTAAAGAAAGGCTATGCTGCAGATATCATTGCAGTAGATGGGAATCCGCTGACGGATGTGGAGTGCCTGGCAAACGTACCGTTTGTAATGCAGGATGGTAACGTTGTGAAACGAAAGTGAAACATTTGCGAGCAGAATTAAGAAACAAAATGAAAAACGCAACGAAACAAAATGAAACATAATTCCTGAAAAAACGAAAAAGGGACAGAAAAATGCACCGGTAAGACCTGGCACATGTTTTGCTCTATATACTGGTATCAGGAAGTCAGAGAAAAGGAGTGAGGGTATGAAGTTATGTTATCAGGTTGCCACACCGGATGTTGCGATCGCAGATTCGGTTACGGCATATCAGGGACCTCTGGAGAAAAGCTTTTCAGATCTCGCAAAGCTTGGTTATCAGGGAGTGGAGCTGATGACGTTAAATCCGTCAGAGCTTGACTGGGAGTTTGTAAAATGTGAGGCAGAAAAAAACGGCTTGAAGGTGGTTCTGGTCTGCACCGGTGAAATCTTCGGTCAGCTGGGGCTCAGCTACACAAACCCGGATCCGGAGAACCGGAAAGAGGCAATTCGCAGAAGTAAGGAGATCATTGACTTTGCTGCTTATCTGGGAGCCAATATCAACATCGGGCGTATCCGCGGACAGTACTGCAAGGAGCTGACAAAAGAGCAGACGGAGGAGCTGGCGGTTGCCGCGTTCCGGGAGCTGGCTGATTACGCGGCGCCGAAGGGCGTAAAGATCGCACTGGAAACAGTTACCATCATGCAGACGAATTTCATCAATACCTGCGCGGAGGGCGCCGATATGGTAGACCGGGTAGACCGGCCGAATTTTCGCCTGATGCTGGATGTGTTCCACTTAAATCTGGAAGAAAAGGATCTGTTTGAGGCTATCCGTCGGTACAGCTCCTATAACATCCATGTCCATCTGGCTGACAATAACCGTCGCTATCCAGGCCAGTGCGGACTGGATTTTGAAAAAATCATTTCTACCTTCAGAGAATGCGGATATGATGGTGCATTTACCACGGAAATATTCCAGCTGCCAAGCATGGAAGGCGCGGCAAAGGGTGCAGCTGAATATCTGATCCCGATCATGAAGAAGGTTTACGGACAGGAGGAAGCATGAAAAGTATCGCACTGATCCATACCGTAAAGACGGTAGCGAATTCCTTTGAACAGCAGCTGAAGGATTATGTGGGGGAACCGGTCAAGATCCATAATCTCTGGGACGATTTCCTGGCGAATAATCCGAATGAGATCGGGGAGTTTACCATAGAAAACCGCTGCCGCCTGTATAACGATATCAAGTCTGCAGAGATGACGGGAGCCGATATGATCGTGGTGACCTGTTCGACCCTGACTCCGGTTGTAAACATGATCCGTCCGTTTGTGAAGGTTCCGCTGATTGCCATCGACGATGCAATGGGAAGAAAAGCGGTTACCTACGGGGATAAGATCCTGGTTCTTGCGACAGCAGGCAGTACCGAAGGACCGATGCGGGAAAAGTTAAACGCAGAGGCAGCAAAATTAAATAAGACCATCCAGATTGATTTCAAAGCCAACGCAGAAGCGTTCCAGGCGATGAAAGCAGTGCAGATGGACCGCCACGATGCGATCCTTCTGGATATGGCAAAAGATATTTCCGGATATGACTGTGTGGTGCTGGCTCAGGCATCCATGGCACATCTGGATCAGAAAATAGAAGAAATCTGTAAGATCCCTGTTCTGTCAAGTCCCGGACTTTGTATGGAGCAGGTGAAGGAAACATTAAAAACGATATAAAAATAGAAAAGGAGACTACTGACATGACCAACGAAAAGAAACAGGAGTTGGATGCTCTTTGCCTGAAATTCAGACGTACCCTGATAGAAATCTTACATGAGAGACAGACCGGACATCCGGGCGGATCTCTTTCCGTATGCGAGATCCTTACAAACCTTTATTTTAACGACGCAAATATCTCTCCGGAGAATATCAATGACAGAAGCCGCGATAAGATCGTGCTCTGTAAAGGACATGCTGCTCCGATGCTTTATCTGGAGCTGGCAGAAAAAGGATTTTTCCCAATGGAAGAGATGCACAGCCTCCGTCAGATCAACAGCCGTCTGCAGGGACATCCGTGTTCCAAGGAAACTCCCGGAGTTGAGGCATCTACCGGTCCTCTTGGAGCCGGTTATCCGTTCGCGTTAGGTCTGGCACTTTCCGATATACATGATGGTGTAGACGCTTACACCTATGCGATCCTTGGAGATGGTGAGATCAACGAGGGCGTGGTATGGGAGACCTGCATGAACGCCTCCAAGTTTAAAGCAGACCGCCTGATCTCTATTCTGGACTGGAATGGTGTACAGCTGGACGGAACTACCGAGCAGATCATGCCGATGGGCGACATCGAACTGAAATTTAAGGCGTTTGGCTATAATACCATTGTCTGTGACGGACATAATGTGGCAGCCCTCAGCGCAGCGATCGAGACCGCAAAATCGGTTAAGGGTGTTCCGAGCATCATTCTGGCAAAGACTGTGAAGGGCAAGGGCATTTCCTTTATGGAGGGCAAGAACACCTGGCATGGTGCTCCGGTTAAGGATGCCGATTATGAAGCAGCAATGAAAGAACTGGGAGGTGTACAGTAATGGCAAAGGCAATTCGTGATGTATATGGAGAGACACTGAAAAAATACGGCGCGATGAATGAGAATATCGTAGTTCTGGATGCAGATGTATCCGGCTCCACAAAATCGGCCATGTTCGGAAAGGAGTATCCGGACCGTTTCTATAACTGCGGAATCAGTGAGTATGCAATGATGGGCATGGCAGCAGGCATGGCCAAAAATGGCAAGATCCCGTTTGTCAATACCTTTGCGGTATTTTTAACCACACTGGGGTCCCTGGCAGCAAGAACCTTTATGTCCTACTCCGGACTGCCGATCAAGATGATGGGTGGTTACGGCGGCTTATCCGATGCCTTTGACGGCGCGACCCATCATGCTCTGGAGGACATTGCCATGATGCGTACGCTTCCGGGGGTAAATGTTATGGTAGCTTCCGATGCGCAGATTACCGACTGGATGGTCAAAACCGCGATTGAAGTCAATGAGCCGATGTACATCCGTCTTTCGAGAGATGCGGCTCCGGACTGCCATCCGGAGAATGCAAAGTTTGAAATGGGCAAGGGCATGGTTGTAAGAGAAGGCAGCGATGTTACCATCATCGCATGCGGCCTGATGGTGAGCACCGCGATCACTGCCGCTGAGATGCTGGAGAAAGAGGGCATCAGCGTAAGAGTGGTTGATATGTACTGCATCAAACCGATTGACGCAGAGCTGATTGAGAAATGCGCGAAAGAAACCGGCGCGATCGTAACAGCGGAGGAGCACAGCGTGATCGGCGGTCTTGGCGGAGCAGTCAGCGAGGTTCTGGCAAAATCCGGATGCCTGGTACCGGTCGAGATGGTCGGCATGCAGGATCGTCACGGTGAATCCGGTCCTTACAGTGAACTGTTAAAGAAATACGGCCTGGATGCGGAAGCGGTTGCGGCAGCGGCAAAAAAGGCAGCTGCAAGAAAATAGGCGGCCGCGTCAGGCAGATTCCATCGGAAAGGAACAAAAAATTATGGAAAAGTCCATGAAACGGTACATGAAGGTCGGTACGATCCTTCATGTATCCTACAAAGAGGTTGGTTCCGGGGAGGGACCGATCCTGGAATGTTTAAAAAAGATTGTGACGGACCCGTATTTTGAAGCGGTGGAAGTGGCACACATGAAGGATCCTGTTGTGCGCAAAAAAGCGGCAGAGATGATTGCTGCTGCGCATATGACCACTGCTTACGGCGGTCAGGGACTGATGCTGGGAGCTGGCTTAAACATCAATGACTTAAACGAAGAGGGACGACAGAAGGCCCTGGCTTCCCTGAAAATGGGGATCGATGAGGCATATGAGATCGGAGCCCAGGACTTTGCGTTTCTGGCAGGCCGCTACGAGGCAGAGACAATGGAAGAATCCTTCCAGGCACTTCTTGCTTCCACCAGAGAGCTTTGTGAGTATGCGAAAGCAAGGGAAACATGCCGGTTCTCTGCGAGGTGTTTGATTATGATATCGCAAAGAAATCTCTGATCGGTCCGGTTGACCGGGTGAAACGCTACGCAGAGACGATCTGTGCGGAGTATGACAATTTTGGCCTGATGGTGGATCTGAGCCATATTCCAATGATCCATGAAACCATTGAGGAAAATCTGCTTCCGGTCCGCAGATTTATCCGCCATGCCCACATGGGCAATACGGTGATCAGAAGTCCGCAGTGCCCGGCTTATGGGGATGAGCATCCGAGGTTTGGTTTCCCAAACAGTGAAAATGATGTAAAAGAACTGGCCGATTATCTGAGGCTTCTGATGGAGATCGGATTCATCAGTGAAAAGAATCGTCCGATCGTAAGCTTTGAGGTAAAACCCTTTGAAGAAGAAGATCCCGATATCTGCCTGGCAAATGCAAAACGAACACTTGACCTGGCGTGGGAACTTGTATAAAGTTAGAATTGCATAACAATGAAATGAATCAGAGCAGGAGGAAAAGAACATGAGAGAGTCTATTCATAAATATTTTCAGGTAGGTACCATCCGCTGGATGTCCTTTCCGAACAGAAGTGTAGTAGATCAGGTAAAGCGGATCGCAGTAGATGATTACTTTGATGCGATCGAGGTGACCAAATGTGCCGATGACGCAGAGCGCGAAGAGGTGAAAAAAATCCTGGAGCAGTCTCATTTAAAAGTCTGCTATGGCGCACAGCCGAGACTTCTCGGACCGAAGCTGAATCCGAACGACATCGATGAGGAGGGCAGAAAAAAAGCTGAGGCTACCCTGATCGAGGCAGTGGATGAGGCAGAATACCTTGGCGCAAAGGGAATCGCATTCCTGGCAGGAAAATGGGAAGAGGAAACCAAGGATCAGGCTTACGCACAGCTGTTAAAAACTACCCGCAATGTCTGTGACTACGCAGCGAAGAAGGGCATGAACGTAGAGCTGGAGGTCTTTGATTTCGATATGGACAAGGCAGCCCTGATCGGACCGGCTCCCTATGCGGCACAGTTCGCGGCAGACATGAGAATGACCCATAACAATTTCGGATTATTGGTAGATCTGTCTCATTTCCCGACTACCTATGAAACCTCAAAATTTGTGATCCGGACCTTAAGACCTTACATCACTCACCTTCATTTCGGAAACGCAGTCGTAGAAGAGGGCTGCCCGATGTATGGTGACAAGCATCCGCGTCTGGGCTATCCGAACAGCGCCAACGATGTGGAGCAGCTGACCGATTATCTGCAGGTACTTAAGGAAGAGGGCTTCTTCAACGCGAAGGATCCGATGGTACTGTCCATGGAGGTTACCCTGGCGCCGGGTGAGGACGATGAAATCATTCTGGCCAATACCAAACGCTGCTTAAACCGCGCATGGGCACTGGTAGAAGACTAAGAAATACCGAAAAACGAGAAAAGGAGAACGGAATCATGAAGATTGTAGTATTAGATGGCTATACCGAAAATCCTGGTGACATCAGCTGGGGGCCGATTGAAGCTCTTGGCGAGGTTACCGTATATGACAGAACTGCTTACGAGGAGTCCCCGCTGATCGCGGAGCGCATCGGTGACGCAGATGTGATCGTGATCAACAAGACACCGATCAGTAAAGAAACCATGGACAAGTGCCCGAACTTAAAGGCGATTGCAGTTCTGGCTACCGGCTACAATGTAGTAGATTATGAGTACGCAAAGGCAAAGGGCATTCCGGTTATGAATGTTCCGGTATATGGAACGGATAATGTCAGCCAGTTTGCTGTCAGCCTTTTGCTTGAGGTATGCTCCCATATCGGACATCACAGCGATTCTGTATATGCCGGTGAGTGGGCAGAGAATGCAGACTGGTGCTACTGGCATTATCCGATGATCGAGGTATCCGGAAAGACCGCAGGCATCATCGGACTTGGCCGTATCGGTGTGAATACCGCAAAAATCTTAAAGGCCATGAACGTGAATGTGATCGCTTATGACGCATTCCAGAGCGAGGCAGGAAAAGCGGTTGCGGAGTATGTGGAATTAGATGAGCTGCTTGCAAAGTCTGACTTTATCTTCCTGCATTGCCCGCTGTTCCCATCTACTCAGGGAATTATCGGAAAAGAGAATATCGCGAAGATGAAGGATGGAGTCATCATCATCAATAACAGCCGCGGACCGCTGATCGTTGAGCAGGATCTTTACGACGCATTAGAGAGTGGAAAAGTGGCAGCCGCAGCTGTGGATGTTGTTTCCACGGAGCCGATCAAAAAAGACAACGTTCTGTTAAAGGCGAAAAACTGCATTATCACCCCTCATATTTCCTGGGCAACCAAGGAGGCACGTGAACGCATCATGAACACCACTGCAGAGAATATCAAGTCTGTGATTGACGGTGCTCCGCAGAATGTAGTAAATAAGTAACAGAAAAACAAGACGATTTTCATAATTTTTCTGCAAAATTGAATGGGCTATGGTATACTTTACCATAGCCCATTCAAGGAAAAGGGGCAGATGAAACTGTCTTGGAAAAAGGAGAAAATCTCGTATATGGTAAAGATAAGGGTTTTTATACCGCATCTGGAGCTGAAAGAAATCTTTGAAGATGTGGTGAAGAAACTGCCGCAGTACGAAACAATTCAGATAGAACAGCAGTATGTATTCGGAACACCGGATGATCTGGCCAAATATGGCGATGCTGATGTGCTGGTCGCGCGGGGCATGACGTATGAGGTGCTGAAGAATCTGTTTCCGGACAAGCATGTGATCGAAGTGCATGTCAGCAGTTTTGATATTTTTGACGCGTTGGTAGAGTGCAGAAAACAGAATGCCGGAAAAATCGCACTCTGCCTGCATAACCGGAAATTCAAATCCATGGAGGAGCTGGAGGAGCTTTGCGGTGCGTCCATCACGATTTATGATACTCCGAATGAGGCTTCCACGGAAGCCGCAGTCCATCAGGCCATGGAGGACGGCGCGGATATTTTTGTCGGTGCGGGAACTATGTGCGGAATCTGTGACCGGCTGGGATTAAAGCGTGTCCATATCCATACGAATGAAGAAGCGGTGGAGGTGGCCATGAAGGAAGCGCTCAATGCAGCGCGGACAATCCGGCAGGAGCGTGCCAAGAGTGATATCATTGAGGCCATGCTCAATCACAGTGAAGAAGGCGTGCTCGCGATCAGCGACAGAGGACGGATTCTGGCGATCAATAATCAGGCATACCGTATTTTTCAGATTTCTACCGTCGACTCGCTTGTTGGCAGTCCGGCAGCAGAGCTGGAGCAGGCAGATGACTGGGAAAATCTTCTGCATGAAAATCAGGCGCGCGAGCGCATCCTGAAGATCAAAGGCAAGGATTACTATGTGCAGTACAAACACCTGAGTGAAGAAGCGGCCGAGACCGGAGCTTTGGTTTTTATCCGGAATACCGATCGGATCATGGAAGAGGAACGAAAAATCCGGAAGGGACTTGCAGAAAAAGGACTGACAGCCAAGTATTCCTTTTCAGATATTCTTGGAAAAAGCAAGGCAATTCGTGAGAATATCCATATGGCACAGCGTTACAGCCGGGTTAATTCCAATGTTCTGATCGTAGGAGAAACCGGTACCGGAAAAGAATTATTCGCGCACAGTATTCATCAGGCATCAAGCCGCAGTGATCAGCCGTTTGTTGCGTTAAACTGTGCCGCACTCCCGGAAAATCTGCTGGAAAGCGAACTGTTCGGGTATGAGGCAGGCGCTTTCTCGGGCGCGGCCAAGGGCGGTAAGATCGGTCTGTTTGAGCTGGCACACCGGGGAACCATTTTTTTGGATGAGATTGGAGAAATTCCGATCACTTTGCAGGCCAAGCTTTTGCGTGTGCTGCAGGAAAAGGAAATCCGCCGCATCGGCAGCACCAGTGTGCATCCGATCGATGTCCGTGTTGTTTCTGCAACCAATATTAATATAGAAGAAAAGATCCGGAGCGGACAGTTCCGTTCTGATCTGTATTATCGTTTGAACCTTCTTGATATCAGTATTCCACCGCTCAGAGAGCGCCGGGAAGATGTTCAGGAACTGGTTGATTTTTACCTGACCAGATTTGCGTGCGAAATGGGAAAACGGATCCCGACTGTAACATCGGAGGCTGCACAGCTTTTGATGCAGTATGACTGGCCGGGAAACGTGCGGGAGCTGCGCAATGTCTGTGAACGCCTGATCGTTTTGAATGACAGCGATTTTGTCAGTGCCGGGCTTTTAAGACAATTGAAAATTTTTCGTGAGAGCAAAGTGCGGGAGCCGGTTATTCTTCCGGAGGAACAGATGGAAGATACGGTCTACAGCCGCTTAAAGCCGAAGAAAAAGAAAAAGGAGCTGGCGGAGGAGCTTGGTGTCAGCCGCACGACTCTGTGGCGTATGGCAAAACGCCAGAGCGCGCTGGAGCAAAAGCAGCGGGAGCAGGAGATCAGCAAGAGAAGGAGCGAATGATTAGATGGAACTGAATTACGGAATGTCTCTGGAACAGAAGCAGCAGTTATCTCAGAATCAGATACAGTCCCTGGAGTTGCTGGCCATGGACAGTGTAGAACTGAGTGAATTTTTGCAGGACGAATACCTGGAAAATCCTCTCTTGGATTACTCGGAGGAGCATGCGATGCCGGGCGGCAGGGAGGATATCGGACAGACTTATGAACAGCCGCCGGTATTGGAACAGAATTACGACGATACTGCGGAGGAAGAAGACCGAAGAAGAAAAGATATTCCAATGCCGGAGACAGAAAGCATCAAAAACTATATTCTGGATCAGCTGCCGGATGGAGCATGCAGCCGGAAACTGGCAGAGTTTATGACAGACTGTCTGGATGATAACGGCTTTTTTACCATACCGACTGAGGAAGTGGCGCAGAAAACCGGAGTGCCGGAGGCGGAAGTTTCCTGGACTCTGAAGGTGCTGCAGGAACTGGAGCCTATGGGATTTTCGCACCGGACCTGAAACACAGCCTGTTAAAACAGCTGGAGATGCAGGGACTAAATAATGCTCCGGTCAGTCAGGTGGTGAAGGAACACCTGCAGGATGTGGCAGATGGAAAGATCAGTGTCATTTCCCGGGCGCTGAAGCTCTCAACCGCAGAAGTACGCAAATGCATAGATCAGATCGCAAAGCTGAATCCGAGACCCCTGGGAGAGTTTGGAGGAAAACGCAACGATTATGTGGTTCCGGATATTATTTTCCGGAAAGATGACGGAAAATGGGAAATTGAACTCAATGATGGATGGGTGGAGGATTATCATATCAATGATTATTATCTGAAAATGATGAAGGAATCCACAGACGCTCAGCTTGGGGCTTATTTTCAGAAAAAACTGGAGCGCATCCGTTTTGTGATGAACAGTATTGCACAGAGACGCAGGACAATTCTTCAAATATCAGAGCAGATTCTGAATGTACAGGAGCATTTTCTGGATGGAACCGGATTCTTAAAACCCATGACGATGACGGATGTGGCAGAAAGCCTTGGAATTCATACTTCTACGGTGAGCCGGGCCATCAAGGGAAAGTATATCCAGTATCCGTGCGGAACCATATTGATGAAGCATCTGTTTACGGCATCGGTTTCAGCAGCAGAAGGAAGCGATGCGGTCGGAACCATGCAGATCAAGGAACTGATGAAGGAGCTGATCCGCAATGAAGATAAGAATAAGCCTTACAGCGATCAGAAGCTTCATCGCTTTTGAAAGAGCGCGGCATTGAAATTTCAAGACGTGCTGTGGCAAAATACCGGGAAGAAATTGGAATTCGAGGAAGCTTTGACCGGAAAGCATTTTAAAGAAAAAGGAGAATAAGATTATGAAATTTTTTGTTGATACCGCAAATGTTGAGGAAATCCGTAAGGCAAATGATATGGGAATTATCTGTGGAGTAACCACCAACCCGTCGCTGATCGCAAAAGAGGGCCGTGATTTCAACCAGGTTATCGCAGAGATCGCTTCTATTGTGGACGGACCGATCAGTGGCGAGGTAAAGGCTACTACCACCGATGCAGAGGGCATGATCAAAGAAGGCCGCGAGATTGCAGCCATCCATCCGAATATGGTAGTAAAGATCCCGATGACCGTAGAGGGCTTAAAGGCTGTTAAGGTTCTGCACGCAGAGGGCATTAAGACCAACGTAACTCTGATCTTTTCCGCAGCACAGGCTCTGTTGGCTGCAAGAGCAGGAGCAACCTACGTTTCCCCGTTCCTGGGCAGACTGGACGACATCTCCATGCCGGGTATTGACCTGATCAACGAGATCACCGAGATCTTTATGATGCACGACATCCAGACCGAGATCATCGCGGCGAGCATCCGCAACCCGATCCATGTCATTGACTGTGCAAAGGCTGGCGCTGATATCGCTACGGTTCCGTACAAGGTATTAGAGCAGATGACCAGGCACCCGCTGACCGACCAGGGTATTGCAAAATTCCAGGCAGATTACAAGGCTGTATTCGGCGAGTAAAAATCAGGGAATAAAACAAATACAGGGGTGGGCCGATTGTGCGTCCACCCCTGTACTGACTTCAGTCTGGTTTCGACAGAAAAAATAAAAAAGAAAAAAGTGAAAAAAGTTGTTGACAGATAGAAAACGCTGTGATAGTATATAACACGTTGCTGCTGACGCGGCAACAACATGAACCTTGAAAATGAAAGATTGAACAGTGTTTAAAACCCTGAAAATTCTAATAAAAAGAGTCCTGGTTGGACATCTTTGAAATGAGATTTCAGAACAAAAACAAACCAAACAACAGTAGAACGGTTTAAAATTAGCTAGTAGCGATTTTTGGATCGGGACAAACGAATTAGAGGTATCTGCTTGACCGTTGGTCAATCAGCAACGCTTCTAACGAAGCTTTATTTGAGAGTTTGATCCTGGCTCAGGATGAACGCTGGCGGCGTGCTTAACACATGCAAGTCGAGCGAAGCACTTATGAAAGATTCTTCGGATGATTTCATTTGTGA
>NZ_QUMD01000026.1 GCF_003481985.1 Clostridium sp. OF09-36 | reverse complement strand
CGCAATTTTTGCCTTGGTAGCTCAGTTGGTAGAGCAGAGGACTGAAAATCCTCGTGTCACTGGTTCGATTCCGGTCCAAGGCATACGGGCGTGTAGCTCAGTCGGTAGAGCACTTGACTTTTAATCAAGTTGTCCGGGGTTCGAATCCCCGCACGCTCATCTTTGAAAATGGCTTAAATCCTTGAAAAACCTTGGATTTAAGCCATTTTTTGTTTCAGCTGAGAGGTATCTCCAGACAATTAAGGCACAGAAAAAGTGCTTTTGTAATCAGCTATTGTATGATAAAATAGCTCTCATAGGGAAGATAATATCTTCAAATTATCTTCAAAATGTTTGTATCACTGGGCTCCGATGAAAGAGGAAACGATGGAATGAATGGAACCAAAACCAAAACACAGAAAATGTCAGAACAAAGTAACTGGATCCACGAATTTGAGAATCTGTATATTCTGACGTACAAATCCTTGTACCGCCATGCAAAACTAGTTTTTGGACAGGAAGAGAAAGCAAGAGAGCTTCTGGTCCAGGTTTATATGGAGGCTTACCAGCGGGGAGAACAGCTGCAGAAGGAAAAGAGCCCGGTCGACTGGCTGCTAAAGAGATCTGATTTTCTGGCTGAGACGCGTCTGGAAGCAACGCGGGAAATGATTGAGGCTTCCTATGCCGAAGAGAAGATGCAGTCAAAGGAAGCCAAAAAGGAGAATCTGACAAATCTGGATGAAGCTTCGCTGCTTCTTGAAATAGAAGATCGCCTTGGAATCGTAGATGGGGATGGAGAACATGCGGAAGAACCAGAGGATTCTCCCAGAAAAAGAATCTGGTCACTGGCGCTTCTGGCTGCAGCCCTGCTTCTGGCTATTGCCGGGATTTATAAGGTAAAGCATCAGTTTGATCTTTTACAGGCTCCGTTTGATAAAACCTTTCATCAGACGGAGGAGACAGAAGCACAGAATGAAAATACCGAGATCCAGCTGGGGGATAAAGCGGTTGTCTTATCGGCGGCAGGCCAGATTTTGTACACGGTGCCGCTGGAGGAAAGCAGTCTGGCAGGAGAACATGACTATAACGAGGAAATCCAGACACGTGATGGCTGGACCTATTATCTGCCATGCCCGGAACGGAAGGACAGTCAGCTGGCAAAGGTACATCCATCCCTCTACCATACGCTGTATCGTGCAGATAATGATCAGGAAATAGAGGTCATTGCCCAGGATGTCGATAATTTTACATTTTGGGAAGATGGAATTTATATCATGCAATATGGATCAGTACAGAGGATCAGTGTTGAGGCTTCTTTTGCGACGCGTCAGATAGGTACCTATGCAGCTGTGGAAAATGAAGAAATCTATCTGTATGATACGCTGGGAAGAAACCTCCAGACGGATGTTGAGGGAAAATACCAGTATGGGGACCGTATTTTTAAGATGTCCGGAAACCGTATCGAGGATGTGATAGCGGCGGCTCATGAAGTGGGAGCATCTGAGTATTATCTGAAGGATCAGGAGGATGGAAAAGGACAGGCAATCTTTTGCAAGAAAGGCGGAAATGAAACGCTTTTTGAATCCATGGGGAAATCCATTGACAGCTTCTGTATCGTGGGAGACTGGGTTTATTATAGTGCCTGGATGAAAGGAAAAGAACGGGGCAAGCAATACAGCCAGCTGTTCAGGCTTTCCCTGACAGACCCGGATGCCGAGGTGGAAGAATTGCACAAGCGATATCAGGGACGCATCTGGCAGATGTACTATTCGGAAGAGGGAAACCAGATATACGGAAACTATAGTCCTGAGAACTGGAAGAGCAGTTATGGTGTGATCGCTGTGATCTCCCGTTCAGGGCAGATGAGTTATCTGGATGATGAAGAACTTCGGAAAGCGCAGGAAACTACTGGCAATGACCGTGTGAAATTGGTTATGATGCAGGACGGCCAGGTATATTGCTACTGGGAAGACTGTTATTGGAAAAAGGGAGAGAATCCGATCCCGATGTGGCGCAGGGTTCTTGTGATCCCAGATAAAAACAGGGTTGTGATGGAAGACTAATCTTCCGCCACAACCCTGTTTTTGCCATGTACATCTGTATGCTGCATCTGGCAGAAACCGTGCTGCTGTCTTCAATGCCTGGGTATTTCCTCAGCAGGTGCATACACGAAGCGTAAAGTTTTTTATTCGTCAAATTCCGCAATTACATAGAATCCGCGGGAGTTTTCCTGAATATCCTTGATCACGCCTTGTTTGGATTTGAGCCGGTCACGGGATTTGTAACAGCCTGACATGGCTACAGCCGGCTCAATGATATAGCTGTAATTGAAGCCTTCACGCTCAGTGACATCGACTACATCTCCGATTTTCACCAGACCCTGGCGTTCCATTTTAAATTCCATTTGCCGCAAAGCAATTCATCTCTTTTCTACTTTTTATGGTATCCCTGTGTTGCTGTTTCGTTGCGGTTCATATATGTGTGAACTATGGCTGCGCCTTCCTTCGCAATTGAGCAATCATTTATTGCTCTGTTCATACATGTGTGGACCTGCTTCTTGATTATAATGAAAATGGATTGGAATGTAAAGGTGTTCTATGTTACAATCACTTATGCAAAAAATAAGGATAGAATAGAAATTGATGAGAGAAGAAGAATTACTGAGAGAACGTTTAAAGCGCTACTGTGCGACCCAGACAGCAGCGTTTCATATGCCTGGACATAAGCGCCAGATGGATTTTGAAATCCTGCGGGATTTTCCGAATCCTTTTTCCATTGATATCACAGAAATAGACGGGTTTGACAACCTGCATCATCCGGAAGGAATTTTAAAAGCTTCCATGGAATGGGCGGCCGGGGTATATGGTGCAGACCATACGTATTATCTGGTAAATGGAAGCAGTTGCGGAATCTTAAGTGCCATCGGGGCGGTGATGCATCCCGGTGAGACGATTCTGGTGAGCCGCAATTGCCATAAATCGGTGTATCATGGACTTATCCTCAATTCTCTGAAGCCGGAATATGTTTATCCACAAATTATCGGTCATTTGGGGATACAGGGTGGGATTACCCCGGAGGATGTGGAAAAGAAGCTGAGGGAGCACCCGCAGATCCGTGGGGTTCTGATCGTATCGCCGACCTACGATGGTGTAGTTTCTGACATCCGTGCGATTGCAGAGGCCGTGCACGCGCATGATATTCCACTTATCGTAGATGAAGCCCATGGTGCACATTTTCCCTTTGGGGCCGGGCATTTTCCGGTGTCGGCTTTGCAGTGTGGGGCAGATCTGGTGATACAGAGCCTTCATAAGACGTTACCGAGTCTGACGCAGACAGCACTGCTGCATATGCAGGGAAACAGAGTCAGCCGGAGACGTCTGGAGCAATGTCTCCAGATGTATCAGAGCAGCAGCCCTTCTTATGTGTTCATGGCGGCGATCGAGCAATGTATTTTTGATATGGAGCAGCATGGAAGACAATATATGGAGAAATTTGCCCAGAGGATTTTTGAAGTCAGAAAATGGCTGGGGCAGCTGCAGAGCCTGAAGCTTCTAAGCAGAGAGGAAGCAGGACGCTACGGGATCTTTGATGTGGATGAGTCAAAGCTGGTCATTTCCTGTCAGAACCAAATGACGGGAGAGGAACTGAATGAGTGTCTGCGCCGGGATTTTGCAATTGAAATGGAGATGTGCGGGGCAGATTATGCTGTGGCGATCCTGACTTTTCTGGATAGTGAGGAGCACCTGAAGCGTCTGACAGAAGCATTGCTTGCGATCGACCGGGAGCTGGAGCGGAATAAGGCTGGAAACTGTGCAGCGTCCCAAATTCCGAAAGGGAAAATCTGCATGACGCCTGCAGAAGCTGCCAATGCACCATTGGAGCGGGTGTGTCTGGAAGAATCGGCAGGCAGGATATCCGGGGAATTTATCTATCTGTATCCGCCGGGAATTCCGATCATCACGCCGGGAGAGCGGATGAACCGGGAAATCATCGGGCAGGTTCTGAAGGACCGTGAGCTTGGGCTGCCGGTTCAGGGGCTGGAAGACAGGAAAACGGAGCATCTGCTGGTTGTGAAGGAAAAGCAGAGTAGTTTGGAAGACCGGAATGACTTGGAATAGCGAAATGGCTTGGAAGAATGGAAGGTTACTGGAAGAACAGAAACTACGGAAATTGCAGGGAATACAAAGATCGCAGAAAGTACAGGAGTCAGGAGGAAAACAGGATGGGAAAAATCTTTTATCTGATGGGAAAGAGTGCATCGGGAAAGGATAGCATTTATAAAAAGCTGCATAGCTTATACCCGCAGCTGCAGACTTTGGTCCTTTATACCACGCGGCCTATGCGGGATGGGGAACAGGAGGGAGTTGAGTATCATTTCATCGACGGTCTTCACTTGGAATCAATGCAGCGAGATGGAAAGGTGATCGAAGTACGGACTTACCAGACGGTGTATGGCCCCTGGAGCTATGCAACCGTGGATGATGGACAGATTGATCTGGCAAACAAGGATTATCTGGTGATCGGAACCCTGGATTCTTATGAAAAGCTGAGGAATTATTACGGGAAGGAAGTGCTGATCCCGCTGTATATTACAGTAGATGACGGTGTGCGTCTGGAGCGTGCACTTTTGCGGGAACGGCAGCAGAAGGAGCCGAAATATGCGGAGCTGTGCAGGAGATTTCTGGCAGATGAGGCAGATTTTGCACCGGAGCGTCTGGCGGCGCTCGGTGTGAAGGAGGCGTTTGAAAACCAGGATCTGGAAAGCTGTGTGGAACAGGTTGCAGCGCGGATCTGGAAGGATATGGTGAAATGCGACTGAAAATCCCGCATGATACAGTTCTGGCAGCAGATTTTGCTGATTTGGAATAGGAAGCATTGGCTGGAAGGCGAAAGTATGCTATACTTTTGAATGATATTACGTAACGGATTAATGCAAAGGCGGATCGCTGCTATAGCTTTGGGTTCATAGAAACGTTACGAAGATTGTGAGGTGACTGCTATGTTGAATTTTCAAGAGATTATCGGCCATGAACAGATAAAAGAGCATTTTCAGAAAGCTATCGAATATAACAAGGTATCCCATGCCTATATCCTTACAGGAGAGGCGGGAATGGGCCGGAAATCGTTAGCGAATGCCTTCGCACTTACGCTTCTGTGTGAGAGGGGAAAGAGTGAGCCCTGCATGGAGTGCCATGCCTGCAGACAGGTTTTGAGCGGCAGCCATCCGGATCTGATCTATGTATCCCATGAAAAGTCAGGGACGATCGGCGTCGATGATATCCGCAGGCAGATCAATGACACGATCATGATCCGGCCTTACAGCAGCTATTATAAAATATATATTGTAGACGAAGCAGAGAAGATGACGCAGCAGGCGCAGAATGCGCTCTTAAAAACCATTGAGGAGCCACCTTCCTATGCGGTGATCCTGCTGCTGACAACGAATCAGGAAGCATTCTTGCCAACGATTCTGTCGCGGTGCGTACAGCTGAAATTAAAGCCGCTCCGGAATTTTACCGTGAAGAAGTATTTGACAGACAATCTGCATGTGGAAGAGGCGGATGCCGATATTTATGCGGCTTTTGCCCGTGGAAATCTGGGAAAGGCAATTTCGCTGGCGTCTTCGGAGGACTTTAAGCTTCTGCATGGGGAGATGCTCCATCTTTTAAAGCACATAAAGGAGATGGACATTTCTGAGCTGCTGGATTATATCCGGAAAATGAAAGAGGAAAATCTGGATATTTATGAGTGCCTGGATTTTATGCAGCTCTGGTACCGGGATGTATTAATTTACAAGGTTGCACAGGATATGAACCAGCTGATCTTCAAGGATGAATACAGCAGCATCAACGAGGTCAGCAAAAAGTGCTCTTATGAGGGACTGGAGAAAATCCTGCAGGCGATCGATAAAGCCCGCGTCCGACTGGATGCGAATGTAAATATGGAGCTGGCGATGGAGTTGATGCTTCTTGTGATGAAGGAAAACGGTTGATACCGTTTGCGCAACGCGTGAACAATATCAAACGGTTAGTCAGATGGAATCAGACTGAAACAGATAGGAGATCGATAAATTATGGTAACAGTAATCGGAGTCCGCTTTCGTACGGCAGGAAAGATTTATTATTTTTCCCCGGGAAAGCTGGAAATTAAAAATGGGGACCATGTAATCGTGGAAACGGCCCGTGGCATTGAGTATGGCCATGTAGTGCTGGGAAACCGGGACGTGGAGGACAATAAGGTTGTGCAGCCGTTAAAGGCGGTGATTCGCATGGCAAATAAAGAGGATATTGCCCGCGAGGAAGCAAACCGCAAAAAGGAAAAGGATGCTTTTAAAATCTGTCAGGAAAAGATCCGCAAGCATAAGCTGGAGATGAAGCTGATCGATGTAGAGTATACCTTCGATAACAATAAGATCCTGTTTTATTTTACGGCAGACGGAAGAATCGATTTCCGAGAGCTGGTAAAGGATCTTGCTTCTGTATTTAAGACCAGGATCGAGCTGCGCCAGGTAGGCGTCCGTGATGAGACAAAGATCGTGGGTGGGATCGGGATCTGCGGAAGACCGCTTTGCTGCCATTCTTATCTGTCGGAATTTATTCCGGTATCTATCAAGATGGCAAAGGAGCAGAACCTGTCCTTAAACCCTACCAAGATCTCTGGCGTTTGTGGCCGTCTGATGTGCTGCTTAAAGAATGAGGAAGACACCTATGAATATTTAAACAGCAAGCTTCCGGGTGTAGGGGATTATGTGACAACCGATGATGGCTTAAAGGGCGAGGTACAGAGTGTGAATGTCCTGCGCCAGTTAGTTAAGGTTGTTGTTACGGTTGAAAAGGATGAAAAAGAGATCCGGGAATATAAAGTCGAACAGCTGAAGTTCAAACCGCGCCGCCGGAAAGGCAAAGGGGAGCAGGCAGAAGACCATGAGCTGAAAAAGCTGGAGGCACTTGAGAAAAAGGAAGGAAAATCAAAGCTGAATGAATAATGTGATCTGCGGTGAGGATGAGCGGATCGATGATCTTCAGAGAAACGGTTACCGCATCATCCAGAAAAAGAAGGGCTTTTGCTTCGGTATGGACGCAGTGCTTTTATCTGGCTTTGCCCAGGTAAAGGAAGGGGAAGTGGCCGTGGACCTAGGCACAGGGACCGGAATCATCCCGATCTTATTGGAGGCAAAAACAAAAGGAAAGCATTTTACCGGCCTTGAGATCCAAAAAGAGGTGGCGGAGATGGCAGAGAGGAGTGTGCGGCTGAACCATCTGGAAGACCGGGTAGACATTGTGAGAGGCGACATCAAGGAAGCCAGCCGGCTGTTCGGCAAGGCTTCTTTTGATGTGGTTACATCGAATCCGCCTTATATGAATGATAATCATGGACTGAAAAACCCGGATCTCCCAAAGGCTATTGCGCGGCATGAGGTATTTTGTACGCTGGACGATGTCTGCAGGGAGGCTTCGCTGCTGTTAAGATCCGGCGGACGTTTTTATATGGTACACCGGCCCCACCGGCTTGCGGAGATCATTACGGCATTGAAGACATACAGGCTGGAGCCAAAACGCATGAAGCTGGTACATCCGTTTGCGGATAAGGATGCTAATATGGTGCTGATCGAGGCTGTGCGGGGTGGCAGATCGATGATGAAGGTGGAGGCGCCGGTTATCGTTTATCAGAAGCCGGGTGTGTATACACAGGAAATCTACGACATTTACGGATATTAGATAACAGAGGCTATCAGGAGGAAATTATGGCGGAACAGGAAAAGGCAGCAGGTAAGTTATATCTTTGTGCAACTCCGATCGGAAATCTGGATGATATCACGCTGCGGGTATTAAATACCTTAAAAGAAGCCAATCTGATCGCGGCAGAAGATACCAGACACAGCATTAAGCTGCTGAATCATTTCGGGATCAAAACACCGATGACAAGCTATCATGAATATAACAAGATCGATAAGGCACGTTATCTGGTGGAACAGATGCGTCAGGGCGTAAACATTGCGCTGGTGACGGATGCGGGGACCCCGGGAATTTCGGATCCTGGGGAGGAGCTGGTAAAGCAGTGCTATGAAGCCGGAATTGAGGTGACTTCCCTGCCCGGACCTGCAGCCTGCATTACAGCGCTGACGATATCCGGGCTGGCAACAAGAAGATTCTGCTTTGAGGCATTTCTTCCGGTCGATAAGAAGGAACGCCAGTGGATCCTAGAGGAATTAAAAACGGAAACCCGCACAATGATCGTATATGAGGCACCGCATCATCTGGTGCGTACACTTCAGGAGCTGTCGGCCACACTGGGGTCAGACCGCCGTATTACGATCTGCCGCGAGCTGACTAAGAAGTATGAGGAGGCTTACCGGACTACCTTTGGCGAGGCGCTTGAACGCTATGAACATGAGGAGCCAAAAGGGGAGTGCGTGATCGTCATTGAAGGAAAGAGTATTGGACAGCTAAAGGCGGAGCAGCAGAAATCCTGGGAGGAGATGGAGCTTGCGGAGCATATGGAGCTTTATTTATCCCAGGGGATTGACCGGAAGGAAGCCATGAAGCTGGTGGCAAAGGACCGTGGGATCGCAAAGCGGGATGTATACCGTATGCTGACAGAACAAAAGGATTGATATTTGAAAGATATGCCGTAAATTCGTAGGAAAAGAACGGATTTACGGCAAAAAATGCAATATATGTCAATTTTACGACCTACATTATCAAAATATTAAATCTATGGCATGTCTCTTAAATCCAATAAGATAGAGGTATTCAAAGGATAAGGAGATATGACATGGAGAACGAAAGGTTACTGCTGAAGATGGAAGAACTGATGAAGCAGAGAGGATACAGCCGTTACCGCCTTTCTCAGCTGAGCGGAATCAAGCAATCGACTCTGACAACTATGTTTAATAAGCGAAGCACGGTCAGCATCGACACTTTGACTAAGATCAGCAAGGCATTCGGAATGAAGTGCTCCGAATTTTTGAGCCTGGTGGAGGATGATCCGGAGAAGAATACCTCAAAAGATTTCCCGGTTTATGAATGGGAAGCATTAAACAAGGACCGGAAGCACGTTGTAGTCTTGATGATGCAGCTTTTAAGGGAAGACCAGCAGGAAACAACGGTGTAAGGTTTATAAGAGTTTTAGGAAGAGTTTTGTCGGGAAATATTGCTTGACAAAACTCTTTTTATTCTATAATATATAAAACGTCAAAAAACTTTGAATATCAAAACATTTGAAAATAAAAGTAAATTTGAGGCTGTACATATCGCAGTGATACAAATTTCTAAAGGAAACAGGTACGAACATGACAGGCAGAATTATTGGAACCGGTTCTTATGTTCCGGAGCGTATTGTGACGAATGAGGAATTGGCAGGGGTTGTGGAGACCAGTGACGAGTGGATCGTCAGCCGTACGGGAATCCATGAGCGGCATATTGCTGAGACAGAGGGAACAAGCATTCTGGCATCCCGGGCAGCCAAACATGCATTGGAAAATGCGAAGGTTGCGGCAGAAGAAATCGAGTTTATCCTGCTTGCAACATCCTCACCGGACCACTGTTTCCCAAATGGAGCCTGCGAGGTGCAGGCAGCGATCGGCGCAGTTCATGCCATGGCTTTTGATATCAGTGCGGCCTGTTCTGGCTTTGAGATCGCTTTAAGCACGGCCCAGGCCTTTATCCAGGCAGGTGTTTACAAGACCGGACTGATCATCGGTGCAGATTGTTTGAGCAAGCTGACAGACTGGAGTGACCGGGCTACCTGTGTTTTATTTGGAGATGGAGCCGGAGCAGCAGTGATCCGTGCAGATGAGACAACCGGCATCATTCACAGTGTCATGGGATCAGACGGGGCGAGAGGAATGGTTCTTTCCTGTCTGGCCCGCAGCGAGGGAAATTTCCTGAATGGAAAGACACCGGAGCTTGGCTATATCTATATGGATGGCCAGGAGGTATTCAAATTTGCCGTCAAGAAGGTACCGGAGTGTATCCACCAGGTGCTTTCCGAGAGTGGGACGGCAATTGAGGACATCCGCTATTTTGTTCTTCACCAGGCGAATTACCGGATCTGTGAGGCTGTTGCAAAGCGGCTGAAGCAGCCACTTGATAAGGTGCCGATGAACATTGGCCGGTATGGCAATACGTCGGGTGCAACGGTACCGATCCTGCTGGACCAGTTAAACCGGGAAGGAAAATTAAACCGGGGAGACAAGCTGGTGCTGGCAGGCTTTGGAGGCGGTCTTACCTGGGGCGCAGTTTTGTTACAGTGGTAGTATGGAGTACGGACTCAAGATCCGGTTCCTTCAAATAATAAAAATAACAATTTCATATTAAAGGAGATTAAGATCATGTTAGAGAAGATGAAAGAAATCATTGCAGACCAGTTAAGCGTAGATGCAGACAGCATCACCGAGGCTTCTTCCTTCAAGGAGGATTTAGGTGCGGATTCCCTGGACCTGTTCGAGTTAGTAATGGCTCTGGAGGATGAGTACTCCGTAGAGATCCCGTCTGACGATCTGCAGAACCTGCTGACTGTTGGTGACGTTATGAATTACCTGAAGGAGAAAGGTGTAGAGGCGTAAGCCCTACACCCTTTTCTTTAAGAGAGTTAGTTGGAGGAATCAGATGAAAACGAGAATTACAGAGCTCTTGGGAATTGAGTATCCGATCATTCAGGGTGGCATGGCATGGGTGGCAGAGAGTCATCTGGCGGCTGCAGTATCTGCTGCCGGCGGTCTGGGACTGATCGGCGGGGCAAATGCACCGGCTGAGGTCATCCGCAATTATATCCGTGAGGTAAAGGCTGTAACAGACAAGCCGTTTGGTGTCAATGTGATGCTGATGAGCCCTTACGCAGATGAGGTAGCAAAGGTCGTTGTGGAGGAAGGCGTAAAGGTCGTTACGACCGGAGCCGGAAACCCGGAAAAATATATGGAGATGTGGAAGGCAGCAGGCATTAAGGTCATCCCGGTTGTTGCATCCGTAGCTCTGGCAAAGAGAATGGAGCGCTACGGCGCAGATGCAGTTGTGGCAGAGGGCACAGAGTCCGGCGGACATATCGGCGAGGCAACCACCATGACACTGGTACCGCAGGTGGTAGACGCTGTTTCCATTCCGGTGATCGCAGCAGGCGGTATCGGCGATGGCAGAGGCATTGCAGCAGCATTCATGCTGGGTGCGGAGGCCGTGCAGATGGGAACCCGTTTTCTAGTAGCAAAAGAGTGTATTGTCCACCAGAACTATAAAGACCGCGTCTTAAAGGCAAAGGATATCGATTCTACCGTAACCGGACGCAGCCATGGACATCCGGTCCGCTGCCTGAGAAACCAGATGACCAGAGAGTATGTAAAGCTGGAAAACGAAGGAAAGAGCTTTGAGGAGCTGGAGTACCTGACACTTGGAACGCTGCGCAAGGCAGTCCAGGAGGGCGATGTAGCGCATGGAACCGTGATGGCAGGACAGATCGCAGGTATGGTTTCCAAGGAGCAGACCTGTAAGGAAATGATCGATGAGATGATGGCACAGGCAGAGGCACTTCTGGGCCGCAAATAAAGTAGGAATAAATTAAGTATTTGAACGCATAAAGGAGCAAGAGTGATGAGCAAGATCGCATTTATTTACCCGGGACAGGGCGCGCAGGTGTGCGGCATGGGACAGGATTTCTATGAGCAGACAAAGGCTGGAAAAGAGACCTTTGACCTGGCAAGCGAGATCCTGGGATTCTCCGTTCCGGAGCTTTGCTTTACGGAGAATGACCGTCTGGATATCACAGAGTATACCCAGGCAGCGATGGTAACCACCAGCATTGCCATGACAAAGGTGCTGGAAGAAAAGGGCGTGAAGCCGGATGTAACAGCAGGTCTTAGCCTGGGTGAATACTGTGCACTCTATGCTGCCGGCGTTATGAGCGAGAAGGATGCCATTGCAACGGTAAGACAGAGAGGCATCCTGATGCAGCAGGCAGTTCCGGCAGGACAGGGCGCTATGGCTGCTGTCCTGGCTATGGATGCCGCAGCCATCGAAGAAACCATTGCAGATATCGATGGCGTACAGATCGCAAATTATAACTGCCCGGGACAGATTGTAATTTCCGGAAAAAAAGAGGCAGTCGAAACTGCCTGTGAGAAGTTAAAGGAAGCAGGTGCAAAGCGCACGATCCTGTTAAACGTAAGCGGACCATTCCATTCCCGCATGCTGACCGGCGCCGGTGAGAAGCTTGGTGAGGTACTGGAAAACGTGGAGGTTCATACTCCGGTGATTCCGTATGTGGCGAATGTGACCGCGCAGTATGTAACAGATGCGGCGGAAGTAAAACCGCTTCTGACCAGACAGGTTTCTTCCTCTGTCAGATGGGAGCAGAGTGTGCGTACCATGCTGGCTGACGGAGTAGATACCTTTGTAGAGATCGGCCCGGGCAAGACCCTGAGCGGATTTATGAGAAAGATCGACAGAACCGTAAAGGTTCTTAATATAGAGAAGCTGGATGACGTGTCAAAAGTTGTGGAGGAACTTGGATGTTAACTGGAAAGATCGCAGTGGTGACCGGCGCAAGCCGTGGCATCGGAAAAGAAATCGCAAAGACTCTGGCAGCAAAGGGAGCAACCGTTGTTGTCAATTATAATGGATCTGCAGCAAAGGCAGAGGAGACTGTAAAAGAAATCGAGGCACTGGGCGGCAAGGCAGAGGCCCTGCAGTGTAATGTGTCTGAGTATGACAAGGCAGCAGAGATGATGGAGTATGTGGTGAAAACCTATGGCCGTGTAGACATTCTGGTCAATAATGCCGGCATTACCCGCGATAACCTGCTGATGAAGATGAGCGAGGAAGATTTTGACGCAGTCTTAAACACCAACTTAAAGGGTGCGTTCAACTGCATTAAGCATATTTCCCGCCAGATGTTAAAGCAGAAGAGCGGACATATCGTAAACATCTCATCGGTATCCGGTGTGATGGGAAATGCAGGCCAGGTAAACTACAGCGCATCCAAAGCTGGCGTGATCGGTATGACCAAGGCAGTGGCAAGGGAAATGGCAAGCAGAGGCATTACCTGCAACGCAGTCGCACCGGGATTTATCAAAACCGATATGACGGATGTGCTGTCAGATACCATTAAGGAAAACATCAATGCACAGATTCCGATGAAAAAATTCGGTGAGACAGAGGATGTCGCAAATCTGGTCGCATTTTTAGCATCCGATGCGGCAAAGTACATTACAGGCCAGGTCATCTGTGTCGACGGCGGAATGGCTATGTAATGTTGAAAGGAAGATAACAGGAGAATCGATATGAGCAGACGAGTAGTAGTAACCGGCATGGGTGCCATCACCCCGATCGGAAACAGTGTAGAAGAATTCTGGAACAGTTTAAAAGAAAAGAAAGTCGGCATTGGCCCGATCACTTATTTTGATACCACAGATTATAAGGCGAAGCTGGCAGCAGAGGTGAAGAATTTCGACCCGAAGCAGTACATGGACCCGAAGGCAGCCAAGAGAATGGAGCAGTTCTGCCAGTTTGCAGTTGCAGCAACCAGACAGGCAGTGGAGGATGCAGGACTTGATATGAGCCAGGAAGATCCGTTCCGCGTGGGCGTGAGCATCGGTTCCGGTATCGGAAGCCTGCAGTCCGTAGAGCGCGAGTACAAAAAGCTTCTGGACAAAGGCCCGGGCCGTGTGAACCCGCTCTTGGTTCCGCTGATGATCAGCAACATGGCAGCAGGAAATGTTTCCATTCAGTTTGGCATGAAGGGCAAGTGCATTAACGTGGTAACTGCATGTGCGACCGGTACCCACTCCATTGGTGAGGCATTCCGTACTATCCAGTATGGTGATGCAGACGTGATGGTAGCAGGCGGTGCAGAGGCAAGTATCACCCCGATCGGCGTAGCAGGCTTTACTGCCCTGACTGCATTAAATACAACCGAAGATCCGTCCCGCGCATCCATTCCGTTTGATGCAGAGCGCGGCGGCTTCATCATGGGCGAGGGTGCAGGTGTTGTTGTACTGGAGTCCTTAGAGCATGCACAGGCAAGAGGGGCAAAGATCTACGCAGAGCTGGCTGGCTATGGCGCAACCGGCGATGCATACCATATCACTTCCCCGGCTGAGGACGGAAGCGGTGCGGCAAAGGCTATGGAGATGGCGATTGCAGATGCCGGCATGAAGCCGGAGGATGTAGATTACATCAACGCACACGGCACCAGCACCCATCACAATGACTTATTTGAGACCAAGGCGATCAAGCTGGCATTAGGTGATCATGCTTACAAGACCAGGATCAATTCCACCAAGTCTATGATCGGACATCTTCTGGGCGCAGCAGGCGGTGTTGAGTTCATCACCTGTGTAAAATCTATTCAGGAAGGCTTTGTTCATGCAACTGCAGGACTTGAGAAGGATGATCCGGAGTGCGATCTGGACTACTGCAAGGGCGAGGGCGTACAGATGGATGTAAATTGTGCGATCTCCAATTCCCTGGGATTTGGCGGTCACAACGCAACCCTGCTGGTAAAGAAATTCGAGGCATAAGTCTTTAGGAGGTAGACCATGACGATTGATGAGATCGTAACACTGATCCAGGCTGTTTCCGATAACGGCCTGACCAGTTTTGTATATGAAGAGGGTGACCAGAAGCTGGTCCTCAAGAAAAAAAAGAAGAAAAACGTGGCACAGGCTCCGGTTGCCCCGGTTGTGATCTCACAGCCGGCAGCCCCGATGATGGGTGCAATGCCGATGCCGCTTCCGGCGGCTCCTGCAGCCGCTCCTGAGGCAGCGGAAAAGCCTGCTGAGGAGAAGAAAGAAAGCACTTTAGACATTGGTTCTGATAAGGTTGTAACTTCTCCGCTGGTAGGAACCTTCTATTCTTCTGCTTCCCCGGAGGCAGAGGCATTTGTCAAAGAGGGGGATACCGTAAAGAAGGGACAGGTGCTTGGCATCATTGAGGCTATGAAGCTGATGAACGAGATCGAGAGCGAATATGACGGTGTGGTAGAGGCAGTTCTGGTAAACAACGAGGATGTTGTTGAGTACGGACAGCCGCTGTTCCGCATCCGGTAGGAGGAACATTATGAGACTGGGAATCAAAGAAATTCAGGAGATCATTCCGCATAGACATCCATTTTTACTGATTGATTTTATCGATGAGCTGGAGCCGGGCGTACGTGCGGTTGGATATAAATCCGTTACCTTTAACGAGCCGCAGTTTAATGGCCATTTTCCGGGACAGCCGGTTATGCCGGGCGTGCTGATGATCGAGGCTCTGGCACAGGTTGGTGCCGTAGCGATCTTAAGTCTTCCGGAGAATAAGGGCAAGACCGCATTCTTCGGTGCGATCAACAATGCGAAGTTTAAGCAGATGGTGCTGCCGGGCGACAGGTTAAAGCTGGAGTGTGAGATCATCAAGCGCAAAGGGCCGATCGGAGTCGGCAAGGCCGTTGCAACCAATGCAGAGGGCAAGGTAGCAGTATCCGCAGAGTTGACCTTTGCGATCCAGTAAGGATATTTAAGGCAGACAGTGACAGAAACAGAGTAGAGGTACGGGAATGTTTGATAAAATCTTAATCGCTAACCGCGGCGAGATTGCGGTGAGAATCATCCGGGCCTGCCGCGAGATGGGAATCAAGACCGTGGCAGTATACTCGGAAGCAGACCGCGACAGTCTGCATACACTTCTGGCAGATGAGGCCATCTGCATCGGACCGGCAGCATCCAGTCAGAGTTATTTGAATATGGAACGCATTCTGGCAGCGACGGTAGCGATGAAAGCAGAGGCCATCCATCCGGGCTTTGGTTTCCTTTCCGAGAATGCGCGGTTTGCAGAATTATGCCAGAAATGCAATATTGCGTTCATCGGACCGTCTGCAGAGATCATTAACAAGATGGGAAACAAATCTGCGGCAAGAAAGACCATGGTTGAGGCTGGTGTCCCGGTTGTCCCGGGAAGCAAAGAGCCGGTCTATACCGTGGAGGAAGCACTTAAAATGGCAAAAGAAATCGGTTTTCCAGTCATGATCAAGGCATCCTCCGGCGGCGGCGGGAAAGGCATGCGTGTGTCCTTGAGTGAGGAAGATTTCGAGGCGAACTTCCAGAATGCCCAGATGGAGTCTGTGAAGGCTTCTCCGATGACACGATGTATCTGGAGCGTTTTGTGGAAAATCCACGTCATATTGAATTCCAGATTATGGCAGATAAGTACGGCAATGTGGTGCATTTAGGCGAGCGTGACTGTTCCATCCAGCGCCGCCACCAGAAGGTTCTGGAGGAATCCCCTTCGATCGCAATCTCTGAGGAGCTGCGCAAAAAGATGGGAGAAACTGCAGTCAGGGCAGCAAAAGCCGTTGGCTATGAGAATGCAGGAACCATTGAGTTTCTGCTGGATAAAAATAAAAATTTCTACTTTATGGAGATGAACACCCGAATCCAGGTTGAGCACCCGGTGACGGAGCTGGTCAGCGGTCTGGACCTGATCAAGGAGCAGATCCGTGTGGCAGCAGGAGAACCGTTAAGTGTGACGCAGGATGATATCCATATCCAGGGCCATGCGATCGAGTGCCGTATCAATGCAGAGAATCCGGCGAAGAATTTTATGCCGTGTCCGGGCAAGATTGCAAACATCCACATCCCGGGAGGAAACGGAGTTCGTGTGGACACGCACATTTACAACGATTATAAGGTTCCGGCCAACTACGATTCCATGCTGATGAAGCTGATCGTACATGGAAAAGACCGTGCCGAGGCCATTGCGAAGATGAGAAGCGCCCTGGGCGAGCTGATCATCGAGGGAATTGATACCAACCTGGATTTCCAGTTTGAGATCTTAAGCAATCCGGTTTACCAGGATGGACATAAGATCGATACGGGCTTCATCCCGGACCAGTTCCCGGAATACTGCAAATAATGTTTATGGGGCTGTCGTGAAGTGGTATATGACACTTTTGCGCCAGTCCCAACGCCTATTAAGGAGAATCATTTATGCTTAGAAATATGTTTAAAAAGACATATACCATGATCGATACGCACCACCGTAAGGGAAAAAGCGAGGAAGAGCCAAACATCCCGGAGGGACTCTGGAAAAAGTGTAACAAGTGCGGCCAGCCGATCTATGTGGAGGATGTTCGCAATAATCTGTACGTTTGCCCGAAATGCGGCGGATACTTCCGTGTGCATGCGTACCGCCGGATTGAGATGCTGCTTGATGAGGGAAGCTTTGAGGAGTGGAATAAGGAAATGGAGTTTTCCAATCCGCTGGATTTCCCGGGATATGAGAAGAAGGTAGCGGCAGCCCAGGAGAAGACCGGTCTGCAGGAAGCTATCGTAACCGGTAAGGGAACCATCAAAGGCTTTGAGACTGCCATTGGTGTCTGCGATGCGCGGTTTATCATGAGCAGCATGGGACATGTAGTCGGTGAGAAAATTACCCGCATGGTAGAGCGTGCGACAAAGGAAAAGCTTCCGGTCATTATCTTTGCCTGCTCCGGCGGCGCAAGAATGCAGGAAGGCATTGTATCCCTGATGCAGATGGCGAAAACCTCCGCAGCGCTGGAAAAACACCATGAGGCAGGCCAGCTTTTTGTCAGCGTACTGACAGACCCGACAACCGGTGGTGTGACAGCAAGCTTTGCGATGCTGGGCGATATCATTCTGGCAGAGCCGAATGCGCTGATCGGATTTGCAGGTCCGCGTGTCATTCAGCAGACGATCGGCCAGAAGCTGCCGGAGGGATTCCAGAGAGCAGAGTTTTTGCTGGAGCACGGCTTCGTTGATAAGATCGTGGACCGTGAAAACCAGCGCGATGTGCTGGCAGACATTCTGCGGATGCACAAAAAGACCGGGATGACCGTTCATCCACAGGAAGGGCAGAAAAAAGAAGCCGACTCTGTGGAAAACTATCTGGAAAAGCAGAAACAAAGTGGGAAAAATGCCTGGGATACCGTGCAGCTTTCCAGAAGTGCGGCACGTCCGGTCGCACTGGATTATATTCATGCGCTGTTTGATGATTTTATGGAATTTCACGGAGACCGGTATTTTGGGGATGACGGAGCCATCATTGGCGGAATTGCAACCTTTCGTGGCATGCCGGTAACGGTTATCGGGCAGCAGAAAGGACGTACCACCAAAGAAAACATCCACCGGAATTTCGGTATGCCGTCCCCGGATGGCTACCGGAAGGCACTGCGCCTGATGAAGCAGGCGGAAACCTTTGGCAGACCGGTCATCTGTTTTGTGGATACTCCGGGCGCATTCTGCGGGATTGAGGCAGAAGAGCGCGGACAGGGCGAGGCGATTGCCCGCAACCTGTTTGAGATGGCAGCACTGACGGTTCCGGTCCTTTCTATTGTGATCGGTGAAGGCGGAAGCGGCGGCGCACTGGCCATGGCGGTAGCCAACGAGGTCTGGATGCTGGAGAATGCGATCTATTCCATTCTTTCCCCGGAGGGCTTTGCGTCCATTCTTTGGAAGGACAGTAAGAAAGCGCCGGATGCGGCAAGGGTTATGAAAATCACGGCAGCTGACCTTTATGAGCGCGGTCTGATCGAGCATGTGATTCCGGAGCCGGAACCGGCTTCCATTGAGACCATGCCTCAGCTTGCAGAAGATATGAGACAGGGCATGACTGCATTTTTTGAACGTTACGATGGCAAGAGCAAAGAGGAGATCCGCGAGTCCCGTTACCAGAGATTCCGGAATATGTAAGAGGTAATATTATGAAAACATTAAAAATCGGTGATCTTACAGCAAAATATCCGATCATCCAGGGCGGTATGGGAGTTGGTATCAGCCTGCATTCCCTGGCAGGCGCAGTGGCAAAAGCCGGAGGGATCGGCATTATCTCCACTGCCCAGATCGGTTTTAAGGATCCGGAGTTTTTGAAAGCACCGATGGAAGCAAATCTGCGTGCCATTGGCGAAGAATTGAAAAAAGCACGGGAGATCGCGCCGAAAGGTATCATTGGATTTAATATTATGGTGGCAACCCGCAATTATGCCCAGTATGTGAAAGAAGCGGTAAAGGCAGGTGCAGACATCATTATTTCCGGCGCCGGACTTCCGGTTTCTTTGCCGGAGCTTGTGGAAGGGGCAAAGACGAAAATCGCGCCGATCGTTTCCACCGCAAAATCCGCACTGGTCATCTGCAAGATGTGGGACCGCAAGTACAAACGCATCCCGGATCTTCTGGTGATCGAGGGACCGTTGGCAGGCGGACATCTGGGATTTTCCAGAGAAGATTTGAGCCGCTACGGTGCGGATACAAACGATGTGCCGCACACCTATCATCAGGATCTGTATGATGCGGAGATCCGCGGCATCATGAAGGTGGTAAAACAGTTTGAGGAAAAATACCAGCAGCATATCCCGGTAGCCATCGCCGGCGGCATCTACACCCGCGAGGACGTAGAGCATGCCATGGAGCTTGGAGCTGATGCAGTTCAAGTGGCAACGCGCTTTGTCACGACCAAAGAGTGCGATGCACCGGAAAGCTACAAGCAGGCCTACATCGATGCGAAGGCAGAAGACATCGTGATCACCCAGAGTCCGGTCGGAATGCCGGGCCGTGCGATCGTCAATCCGTTCCTGGAGAAGATCACTGCCATGAAAGAGCGTGGGGAAAAGGCAAAGATCACGCATTGCTACCAGTGCCTGGAGCACTGTGATCCGGCCAACATCCCATACTGCATTACCAAAGCGCTGTCTAACGCAGCAGAGGGTGCGTTAAATGATGCTCTTTTATTCTGTGGCAGCAACGCATACCGTGCCGATAAGATCGAGACGGTCGAAGCTGTGGTGCAGGATTTGGTTGGGGGAGTATAAAAAAATGCTCCATGTATGACATAAATGAGATTGAAGTTCCATAGATTTAGAGCAAACGGTGCTGCGTTTCCGAAAGAGCAATTGCCAGGCAATATCAAGGTAGCAAAAAAGGAAACAGCAGTGTCATGACCATATGGGAAGTGAAAAGGCTTTGCTGAATTATCTCTGGGGCGGCATGCTCTTAGCCGGAATGCTGTGGGGCGCAATCAATGGAACATGGAATGAAGTGACCCAGGCTCTTCTGGACTCTGCAAAAGAATCCGTGAGTCTGGGTATTACTATGCTTGGGATCCTGTCGTTTTGGTGCGGCATTATGGAAATCGGAAGCCAATCTGGGCTCATTGGCTGGCTGGCGAAGCGCATGACACCGGTGTTGGACTTTCTGTTTCCGGAGCTTGAACGGCAGCATCCGGCCAGAGAGCCCATTGCGGTGAACATCATAGCCAATATGCTGGGACTTGGCATGGCTGCGACACCGGCCGGATTAAAGGCAATGCAGGAGATGGAAGCAGATATCCGGGATGAGGCACGGACTGCGACAGCTTCCATGTGTACATTCCTGATCTTAAATATTTCGTCGCTGCAGTTGATCCCGGTTACACTGATCGCGTACCGGAGCCAGTATGGATCAAAACAGCCAGAGGCTGTGCTTGGTCCTGCGCTTGCGGCAACGACGGTTTCTACATTGACTGCGGTAGTTTTCTGCAAGATCATGGATTTGAGAAAACGAAACAGGAGCAGGCGTAGAAAGAGAATGATGGAAAGCCGTAATCCTGAAAAAGGTGTTCCTGGTGCCGGAAATGTCAGAGAGGTGACACGTCCATGATCCTGTGGATTTCTAAGATTCTGCTTCCGTTTGTGATCAGCTATGTCGTAGCCTTTGGTCTGATCTCGCATCGTCCGGTATTCGATGATTTTCTGGACGGCGCAAAAAGCGGGATGAAAACCGTGGCAGAGATTTTGCCAACGCTGGTCGGACTCATGAGCGCAGTTGGTGTGGTGCGTGCTTCCGGACTTTTAGATGCCGTGACTGATGTTTGTGCCGGAGCAGCAGGACTGCTCCATATTCCGCAGGAACTGGTGCCCATTACTCTGGTGCGTCTGGTTTCCAACTCTGCGGCAACGGGACTTCTTCTGGATCTGTTCCGGCAGTATGGGCCTGACAGCCGGATCGGCATGGCGGCATCGGTACTAATGAGCAGCACAGAAACCGTGTTTTATTGCCTGAGCATTTACTTTGGAAGTGTGAAAGTGCGGCGGACTCGTTATACGGTGCCCGGGGCACTGATTGCGACAGCAGCAGGAATTGCTGCCAGTATCTGGATCACACAAAACTAAAACACAAATCTTTCACAATGTCGTAAGAAAAACGCGGTTGTCGAAAGAGGGCAAATCATGTATAATCAAGAGCGGAGTGACAGGCTTCGTGTGCAGTGAGGGAGAAAAGTGGATACTTACGCGACATTAAACGATGCCCTGGTGAAATTGTTCCGCGATGTCATGGACTTAGAGGAGAAGGCCATCATTACGGATGAATTCCAGGATATTACAAATAACGATATGCATGTGATTCAGGCAATCGGGATCGGAGAGCCCAAGAACATGTCTGCGATAGCGAAAGAGCTTTCTGTGACAGTGGGAACCCTGACCATAGCCATGAACAGTCTGGTAAAGAAAGGCTACGTGACCCGGGAACGAGGAAAGGAAGACCGGCGTGTAGTCTATATTTCGTTGTCTGAAAAAGGACGGAATGCATATCAGTACCACGAGAAGTTTCACCATGACATGATCGATGCAATCTTGCAGGATTTAACTTCTGCCGAGACTGAGAGTCTGGTCAGTGCCCTTGCCAAACTAAATCTGTGGTTCCGCGAGGCAAAAGGATAACATACACAAGGAGGCTTTATTATCATGAAGAAATTAGTCATGGGCTTACTGGGAGCATGATGATCTTATCATTAGCAGCATGTACACCAACCACCGAGAAGAATAAGACCGGCGAGGTAAAGGAGCCGGAAACAGAAGCCGTAGAAACCACTGCGGATGCAGGTCCGGGTGTGGTAACCGGCAGACCGGTCGATCAGGATGCACCGGATCTTACCATGGTATCTGTATATAGTGTCAGTGAAGATGGCAGCAAGATCGAGGGCACCATGGATTCTGTAGAAACCCTGGATGCACAGAGCCTTACCGATCTTCTGATCCAGTATGGCGTGCTGGATGACGGTACCAAGCAGTCAGCTTTACTACCGAAGAAAGTGTTGCCAGTACGGAAGCAGGACCGGGTGTCAGTGCAGATTCTACTGTGGCAGAAAAAGCAACCCTGGAGTTAAGCCAGTTCCCGTCTGAGAACCAGGAGAAGGTTCTGCAGGCAGTGGCAAACACCTTCTGCGAGAACATGAATGCAGAGACCATCACCATTAAGGCAGACGGCCAGACCCTGGCAGAGGGACTGAGCTTTGAGGATGCAGGAAAGTAATGAAAGAAAAGGTTATATAAAACAGAGACAGCTTGTTTCCAGAAAAGGAGACAGGCTGTTTTTTGTTTTCCATAGCAAATTACGTCTTATAAAAAATCCCACCGTTACGGTTGCAGTAGCGTTGGTAGTTTTGTTATTTTCTGGTATGGAAGTTGGATGTGGTTCATCTGGTTCAGGTGAGACGAAAGCAATTTCAAATGTCAGTTCTGGAGATTCTTCCTCGGAGGAAACAAAAGCAGAGGAACAATCGGACAAGATCGGATTTATCCCGATACCATACAGCTTTCAAAAACACTCAAAGTTGTATTTGAAAAGATGCAAGAACGTTAAGAAAATAGCACATGTTTTGACAAAAATATACAAAAAATACGGGAAAATTGTGAAGGGAAATGATATAAGATGTATACTCTTGATAAAACGTGTCATTAGAAATGCCAATTTTTAGATAAAGTTACACAAGAAAAAATACAACTTCTGAGAAAAAATACCTTGTATTCTATTGCACATTTTGACAGGAAAACGTATAATGAAGCCATGAGAGTTGTTGAAAACAATCAAAAACTATAAAAATGTTGGGAGGAATCAAAATGAAGAAAGTCTTCAAAAAAGCAACAGCGACAGTGACAGCAGCAGCGATGCTGGCCAGCCTGACTGCATGCGGCGGCGGTGCTGCATCATCCAGTGCGACCACAGCAGCTCCGGCAGGTGAGTCTAAAGCAGAGGGCGGCGCTGAGACCACAGCGGCAGCAGCTACCTCCGGTATTGACAACAAGGACATCAAGATCGGTGTTTCCATCTGGTCTTCTACCGATGTTCTTGGTTCCCAGTGTAAACTGATCCTGGATGAGGCGGCAAAGGCTTTAGGTGTACAGGTTCAGTATGTTGACCAGGGCCATGTATCTGAGAAGGTTACCGCTTCTGTAGAGCAGCTTGCTGCAGCAGGATGCCAGGGCATCATTATCTGTAACTCTTCTGATACTGAGATGACTTCTGCAATCAAGACTGCAAATGACAATAAGGTTTATTTGGCACAGTTCTTCCGTGTAATCAGCAAGGATAACAGCGCAGATATCTACGACATGGCAACCCAGTCTCCGTACTACATCGGTGCAGTTCATGAGAACGAGCCGGAGAACGGCGAGAAGCTGGTTCAGATCCTTTTAGACAAGGGTGACAGAAACATCGGCCTGATCGGCTGGGAGCAGGGTGATGCTACCTGGTTAGGCAGATGGGAAGGTTACAAAGCAGGCGTTGAGAAATGGAATGCAGAGCATCCGGATGATCAGGCTAAGCTTTCTGAGCCGCAGTACGCAGGTACTTCTTCTGAGGGTGGTTCCAAAGCAGCAGAGGCTTTAATGTCTGCAGATCCTACTCTTGATGCACTGATCCCGGCAGGCGGCGGCGGTGATCCGCTTCAGGGTGCTATCGCAGCTGTTGAGCGTGCAGGCAAAGTTCAGGATATCGATATCGTTTCCACCGACTTCCTTCCGGACCTTGGCGAGAGACTTGAGAATGGTTCCATGGCTGGCCAGTCCGGCGGACATTACTGCGACCCGCTTATCGCTTTCATGATGGTTTACAACGCAATTAAGGGCAACTACAGCGGATTCGAAGGCAAGTTCGAGGATGTTCCGTTCCCGTATCTGTATGTATCTTCCGCAGATGACTACAAGGCTTACGAGCAGTACTTCGTAGATCAGCTTCCTTACACCGATGAGGAACTGGTTGAGATGTCTGAGCTGGATCTTGACGGTCTGAAAGAGGCAGCTTCCAAGATCTCCATCGAGGATGCAGCTGCACGTGCAGGCAAATAAATTACACGAGATTCATTTAGGCTGAGTGGCTTAAGACGGCCGGTATCGCGCGGCGATGCCGGCGTCATGTCTTAGTATGAAATAAGAACGAGGTAAAAAATATGGGTACTTCTGTTGTTGACACACCCGGAAAGAAAAAACTTTCGGGAACTGCGAAGGGCTATCTGATCCTGTTTGGTCTGGTAGTGCTTTCCTGGCTGATCTTTAAGATCCTGACACCTAGCAACTTTGGTTCACCGGCTAACATGCTGAGCTATTTCCAGGCCAGCCTGATTGCCACAGTCGGTGCAGTTGGCTTCTATTTCGTCATGGTTATGGGAATGTTTGATTTCTCTATTGGTGCAAACATCATGCTTTCCGCAATCGTTGGCTGCGTGTTCGCATCAAGATTCGGAATGGGCTATGCCGGACTCATCATCGGAAGTATCGTGACCGGTTCCATCGTTGGTCTGTTGAACGGCGTTTTCTATGTTAAGCTTCACATTCCGTCTATGATCGTAACCACGGGTCTTGCGCTGATTTATGAGTCTGTTGCGAACTATATCGCAGGCGGTGTGGAGCAGACGCTTCCGTCTAACCTGCGTGCCTTTGGCCAGATGCCGGGCAACATTATCCTGGCAGTGTTAGCATGCGTGGTTGCGTACATCTTTTTAAATTACACCAAGATCGGTACATACACCTACGCGATCGGCAGCAACGAGTTTGTAGCCAAGAACATGGGTATCAATGTAGATAAATACAAGGTTCTGGCATTCATCTTAAGTGGCGCCTTCCTTGGCGTCATGGCAGTCCTGACCATCAGCTATGGTTCTTCCATGGTAGCAGTAACCGGAATGGCCTCCATGAGCCGTAACTTCGTTCCGACCATGGGCTGCTTCTTTGGACTGGCATTTAAGAAATACGGTATGCCGCTGCAGGCTATCGTGATCGGTGAGTTCGTAATCAATATCATCTTCTTCGGCTTTATCGCAATGGGTGCTCCGACCGCGATCCAGGACGTTATCACAGGTCTGGCTCTGCTGATCATCATCACCGTAACGACAAAAGTAACGAAGGGCGAGATCGTCAAGTAGATCATAGGGAGGAAATGCAATGAGCGAAGTAAGGTTAGAGGTAAAAAATCTTTGCAAGTCCTTCGGTATCACGAAGGCGGTTCAGAATGTTTCATTTAACGTAAACAAAGGCGAAGTACACGCGCTGATCGGTGAGAACGGTTCTGGTAAATCAACCCTGACCAACATGCTGACCGGTATCTACAGCATCGGAAGCGGTACCTTCGTACTGGATGGAAAAGAGATCCATCCGAAAAACCAGGTTGAGGCAAACAATGAGGGTGTCTCCATTATCGTGCAGGAGCTTGGTACCCTGTCTGGTCTGACGGTGGCAGAGAACATTTTCCTAGGTCATGAAGACCAGTTTGTACATATGGGCATTAAGAATACCAATGCCATGAACAAAAAGGCAACGGAGCTCTTAAAACAGTATGGTTTTGAGCGGATCAAGGCAGCAGACATCATTGATGAGTACAACTTCGAGGACCGTAAGCTGATTGAAATCGTAAAGGCAACCTACTTTGATCCGAAGATCGTAGTCATCGATGAGACCACCACCGCTCTTTCTCAGGAGGGACGTGAAGAGCTTTACAAGCACATGAACCGGATCCGCGAGAGCGGAAACTCTATCATCTTCATTTCCCATGACCTTCCGGAGATTCTGGACAAGTCTGATACCATCACTATCATGCGTGACGGTGTTTACATTGACACTGTAAAGAGCAAAGACGTAACAGAGGATGACTTAAAGCGTCTCATGGTTGGCCGTGAGGTAACCGGTGACTATTATCGTTCCGATTACGGAGAGAAGGTTTCTGATGAGGTGGTTCTTTCTGTAAAGAATGTATCTGTTCCTGGCCTGATCCACGATGTAAGCTTTGACCTGCATAAGGGCGAGATCTTAGGCTTCGGCGGTCTGTCTGAGTCTGGTATGCATGAGATCGGTAAAGCAATCTTTGGTGCATCTTATGACCGCACCGGTACGGTAGAGCTCGCAGACGGTACCCAGATCAACGATATCCCGACTGCGATCAAGCACAGCATCGCTTACACATCCAAGGATCGTGATAACGAGTCTGTTGTACTGAACCAGAGTATCGGTGACAATATCTGCCTGCCGTCCCTGGACAGTCTGGCTGGCAAGTCCCATCTGTTAAGCGATAAGAAGTTAAAAGAGTTTGCAAACAAATATGCAAAGCAGATGTCCGTTAAGATGGTCAATGTCGACCAGTTTGTATCCGACCTTTCCGGCGGTAATAAACAGAAGGTTGTTCTTGCAAGATGGATCGGTAAAGACTCCGATATCGTTGTATTAGACAGTCCGACCCGAGGTATCGATATCAAGGTAAAACAGGATATCTATCAGTTAATGAACCAGATGAGAAAGAATGGCAAGTCCATCATCATGATTTCTGAGGAGTTAATGGAGCTCATTGGTATGTGCGACCGCATCATGATCATGAAGGATGGCAGGACCAGCGGAGAGCTGGAGCGTAGTGAGGCCCTCGATGAGAACAGCCTGATTACGATGATGGTATAAGGAGGCAGCAATGGAGAATCAAGTTAAGACAAACACAGACCAGAAGGAGCAACAGCTCAAAAAAATATCAAAAATGTCGATGATCCGTGCCCTGCTTCCGATCGCGGGACTGATTATCATTTTCTTACTGTTTAATGTACTCACGAATTTCCGAATGATGAAGAACCTGCCGCTGGTACTGTCACAGGTATATGTGACTATGATCGCAGCAACCGGTGTATTCTTTATTATGACCATGGGTGGTCTGGATTTCTCTCAGGGCTCTATCCTGGGTATTGCATCCATCGTAGTATGTATGTTGTCCAAGACCAGCATTCCGTTAGCGATCGTTGGCGGTATTGTGGCAGGCGCAGCAATCGGTGCGATCAACGGTTACTTCTATGTATACCGTAAGATCAAATCCTTCATTGTTACGATCTGTACCATGTTCCTGTTCCGTGGTTTCATCAAGTATCTGACCACCAACGCGCCGGTCGCAGGTTCTGCAAAGCTGATCAACTTTGACAGCACCGGTTTAAAGGTTGCATGTACCGTACTGATTCTGGTTATTGGATTTGTATTGTTCCGCTTCACGAAGTTCGGCACTTACTTAAAGGCTATCGGTGCAGGTGAGAAGGCCGCAATGTTCTCTGGTATCCGCACCGACCGCATGAAGTTCTGGATCTACGTTTTAGCTGGCGCAATTACCGGTTTTGCAGCATTCATCAACGTTATCAAGGTTGGTTCTGTTACATCCTCCGGTGGTAACCAGTTAGAGACCCAGATCCTGATCGCACTGGTACTTGGCGGTATGCCGATCTCCGGTGGTGCGAAGGTTCGTTTCGAGAATATCATCGTAGGTTCCCTGCTCTATATCGTATTAAACAGTGGACTGACCATGATGGGCTTCTCTACACAGCTCATGCAGCTGATTCAGGGCGTGGTATTCCTGGTATTCGTAGCAGTCTTCGCAGACCGCCAGTCCCTGCAGGTTATCAAATAGCCAGACGGGGAAAATCCAGCGTGCCGGAACCGACAACGGCAGCTGCCCAAATTTGTGCGGCGGGAATGCCGGCATCAGAAGAAGCATCGGAGGTTTGATGATATGCCCAGAACAGCGGGAAGTCAGAATCAGGATAATCTGAAATACCAGAAGCTTTATAACTGGGGCCGCACCCTGATCACCAGCGGAGTGCTTAAAAACCAGGATAAGTTCCCGTCCGAACATATCCTTCAGAAAAAGTTTGGATATTCCAGGCAGACGGTCCGCAACGCTTTGGACCGTCTGGAGAAAGACGGACTGATCGTCCGGGTAAAGGGAAGCGGTACTTATGTATCCTATGAAAATAGTGACGCGGACGGAGCACGTCCCCATGTGGGCTGATCTTAAGCTATTTTTCGGACTATCTGTTTCCGCAGGTATATGCAGGAATCGAATCGGTGCTCCGGGACAAAGGCTTCGAGATCGATGTAGCCGTGACAAGAAACCGTCTGAACGATGAGGAAATGTATTTAAAGGGATTCTTAAATCGGAACGTGGCTGGCCTCATCATAGAGGGAACCCGTTCTACGTTCCCGAATCCGAATCTGCGTCTTTATAAGGAAGTCCGGAAACGGAATATTCCGACCCTGTTCATCCACAACCATTACCAGAATGAGCAGTTTGACAGCGTGGAAATGTCGGACGCCCGGGCAGGCTATGAGCTGACCAGGCTGCTGATCCAGAACGGCCACCGCCGGATCGGAGGGATCTTCAAGTATGATGATATACAGGGGATCGAGCGTTACCGCGGATTTATCGAGTGCCTTTCGGATTATGGTGTCAATTTTGATGATGATTGTATCCGGTGGTATTCCACCAAGGATATGGAAGAAAAGCTGAGCAGGAAGAGTCTGCTGCGGATGTACCGCAGGACGAAGGACTGCACGGCCATGATCCTCTATAACGATGAGGTGGCCGGCTTCTATATGGATTTTTTAAAGGAACGCGGACTGAAGGTCCCGGATGATATTTCCCTGGTATCGTTTGATGATGCCGGGCCGGAGCAGGACGCGGAACTGAAGATCTTATCGGTGATCCATCCCAAATATAATCTTGGAAAGATCACGGCCAGGAACCTTCTTCGCATGATGGAGGATCCGGAATGGCAGAAAAAGAATTACGCACACCAGTTTCCGGTGACATTCAACAACGGAAACTCGGTACGTGACATAAGATGAATAGCAATAAGAAACATTCACATTTATCAAACAGGAGGTAGATTGAAATGAAAAAGTTATACTTTGCAGTAGGCTCCCAGGATCTTTACGGAGACGAGTGCTTAAAACAGGTGGCTGAGGACAGCCGCCAGATGGCAGAGTTTTTAAATGACAAATTAAAAGATATCGTGGAGGTAGAGCTGGTTCCGACTATCATCAACTCCGAGAGCTGCATCAAGATCATGCGTCAGGCATCCTGCGATGATGACTGTGTAGGCGTGATCACCTGGATGCATACCTTCTCCCCGGCTAAGATGTGGATCAAGGGTCTTCAGGAACTGAGAAAACCGCTTTTACATCTGCATACCCAGGCAAACGAGAAGCTTCCGTACGATGCGATCGATATGGACTTCATGAACTTAAACCAGTCTGCACATGGTGACCGTGAGTATGGCTTCATTGTAGCAAGAATGGGAATCCCGCACGAGGTTGTTGCAGGCTACTATAAGCATGACGATGTAGTTGCAAAGATCCGCCAGTTCGCATCTGTCGCAAAGGCAATCGCTTACTCCAAGTCCTTAAAGGTTGCTTCCTTCGGCAACAACATGCGTGAAGTAGCCGTAACCGATGGCGACCGCGTAGAGAGCCAGATCAAATACGGATGGGAGTGCAACTACTTTGCACTGGGTGACCTCGTAGACATCATCAATGCAGTGACCGAAGATGAGATCGATGCAAAGATGAAAGAGTACACCGACAAGTACACCATGAAGACTGACCGGATCGATTCTGTCCGCGAGCAGGCAAAATATGAGGTTGGCCTGGAAAAATTCCTGGCTGCCAACGGTATCGGCGCATTTGCAGACACCTTCCAGGATCTGCACGGATTAAAACAGCTTCCGGGTATCGCAGCACAGAACTTAATGGCAAAGGGAATCGGCTTTGGTCCGGAGGGCGACTATAAGATCTCTGCTTTATCCGCAGTTCTGATGAAGATGTCCGAGGGCAAAGAGGGTGCAACCGGCTTTATCGAGGACTACACCTACGATCTGACTCCGGGCCAGGAGTTAGAGCTGGCTTCCCATATGCTGGAGGTTCCGCCGGCATTTGCAGCTACCAAACCGGAGATTGATGTGCTTCCGCTTGGCATTGGCGGTAAAGAAGATCCGGCAAGACTGATCTTCGACGGCGTGACCGGCGATGGTATCCAGGTAACCATGGTTGATATGGGTGACCGCTTCCGCCTGATCTGCGCAGACATCGAGCTGGTAAAACAGCCGAAGCCGATGCCGAACCTTCCGGTAGCAAGAATCATGTACCGTCATAAACCGAACTTCCAGATCGGCACCGCAGCATGGTGCTACGCAGGTGGTGCACATCACTCTGTAGTATCTACTGCACTGACCAGAGACGATATCGCAATGTTCGCACGTCTGACCGGTACAGAGCTCATTACCATTGGTGACGATACCACCGAGGCAGACCTGCAGAAATTTTTCATGAAATAAATTATTTGGGAATGTGATCATAACGGCATAAAAACAGACAGCCGCCTCACGGATTTCTCCGTGAGCGGCTGTCTGTTACTGCTCCATCTTCTGGTTCATGAGCCAGGTAGTAAAGTAGGCCTGGATCACATCGAACGGTGCATTTCCCATATCCAGAAGGAAGGTGTGAAAGGCTTGGCAGAGAATTTTTCACCAAGCTGCAGCTTAGCGTTTTCCCTCATGTTGCGGATCTCCAGGGAGCCGATGAAGTAAGAAAGATAGTTGGCAGGATTATCCACCATGGCCTCAAACATGGAATCGGTGATGGAGTCCGGGTCACTGAAATAGGAGGAGAGGTATTTGCGGACATCTTCCCGCTCCCAGCCAAGGTAATTCACGGCCAGGTCCAGATACGCATGGATACCGAGGGTCGCTTTGGAGTTCGCTTCCAGCAGTTCGCCAAGCAGCGGGTCCAGACCGTTATCCAGCCGGTAGGACAGTGCTTCCACGTAAGCGGCCCAGCCTTCCGTGTAGCCGGAAAAGCTTAAGATCTTGCGCAGGTCAGAGCCGCAGTGGGTGTGAAACCATACGGTCTGATACAGGTGGCCCGGATAACCCTCATGGGCTATGGTATTGTAGAGCGGCTGGTTATCGTAGACGGGATTCCGGTTGATGTAGATCACATTTTCAGAGCTGTCATCCAATGGTGAGGTTAAGTAAAAGGCAGGACTTAAGGAAAGCTCTAAGGCTTTTGGAACATCCTTTAGAGTGTAGCTGCATTCCGGAAGCTGCGGGAAGTCTTTTAAGGTCTGTTCCTTTAACTCTTCCATAATGGCAGTTGGCTCCGTCTGGCGGTAGTGATAGTCAGAGAGCATGGATTCCAGCTCCGGGTGTTCGGAAAGCAGCTTTGAGGTGGTCTGCAGATTGTTGGAAATTTCCTGTTCGGTGGCCGTCATCAGTTCATCGATCGAATGGTAGGAGGTGCCGGTTGCCGTGTAGACAAGATATTCATAGTATGCCTTTCCGTTCGGGTATCCGCACATTCCCTTTTCGTTTGTTCCGGTGCCTTTTAAGGCTTCCAGTCCATCAATCAGAAGCTTGTAAGCCGGGACAAAATGTTCCTCCAGGGCTTTTTCATTGCGGGAGTAAAGTTCTTTTTTTTCATCGTCTGTCAGATCGGGAAGAGCCGCTAACCGTTCCTTAAAGGAATCGATCATAAAGTTGTTTCCCGGGACAAGCAGGTAGCTTTTGCAGGAATCGATGACATGATCCAGAGAAGTATCGCTCATCATCAGGCCGGCATTGGCTTTTTCCTGCTCAAAAGAAAGGATCTGCCCGTAAAATGTGTCCAGATATTCTAAAATATTCAGATAGTCCTCCACATCCTGGCGGGTATAAAAGACATACTCGCAGAGCAGTATCGGAAGCTGTGCCTGGGTTCCGATGGTGGGGGCTAACGGCTGGCTGTAAAGCTCCAGCCCTTCTCCTTTTTTTTCTGTGTCCATCAGGCTTTCCAGAATGCGGAGCGTAAGCTTCTGATCCCCGGTTAGAAGTGCAGGCTGAAAGGAAGCAAGCTCACTGCGAAGCTCCTCCTGGTCTTTCCGGGTCTGCAAAAATGCATCCATGGAAACCGGTGAAATGAGTGCATCGGTTTTGGTGATGCCGCGGCTTTCCGGGTTTTTCAGTAGAAAATGAAGATCCAGACGGGAGGCTGAGACCTCGTCCTGAAACAGTGTTTCTTCCAGATCCGCAAAACGCTGCTGTTCTTTTAAGCTGCTTTCTGTCAGCTGTTCATAGTCTGAAGTGCTTTCCTCCTCGTATGGGGCAGCTGTGGTGGGCTGCGGCGTGCGGGAGATGGGAGAGCAGGAACAAAGCAGCATGACGCAGAGCACTCCGGTCAGTAATGACACCAGAGCGCGCCTTTTTTTATGATCGTTATGCATGAAGCAATCCTCCAAAGTTAGTCTTAAGTGTTCCTAATTATATCCTATACGAGCCGGAAATACAACAGAACCATAGAATGCAGAATATTGAGTTTTCACGGACTTTATGATATCATTAACTTAATTGGCGCAACAAACTACAGGCTTGCGCAGTTGCAGCGCCGGATATACAGACTGTACGCATTACGGTTCACAGGTTTCACAGACAGTAATGCACAGGCGTCACATTTGACAGGCAGGTCCGGCAGCGAAAGTTTAGGAGGAACATGGCTCATGTGTCAGAATGAAAATTGTAATTGCAAGAAACCGTATTATATCACCACCGCGATCGCTTATACATCCGGTAAGCCGCATATCGGCAACACCTACGAGATCGTATTAGCAGACAGCATCGCGCGTTTTAAGAGAGAGCAGGGCTATGATGTCCGCTTCCAGACCGGTACCGACGAGCACGGTCAGAAGATTGAGTTAAAGGCAGAGGCAGCAGGCGTAACCCCGAAGGAATTTGTCGATGATGTGGCAGGCCAGATCAAAACTATCTGGGATCTGATGAATACTTCCTACGACAAATTTATCCGTACCACCGATGCAGACCATGAGGCTCAGGTCCAGAAGATCTTTAAGAAGCTGTATGACCAGGGAGATATTTACAAAGGCTACTACGAAGGCCTTTACTGCACTCCGTGTGAGTCCTTCTTCACCGAATCCCAGTTAGTAGACGGCAAGTGCCCGGACTGCGGACGTGAAGTGCAGCCGGCAAAGGAAGAAGCATACTTCTTCAGAATGAGCAAATACGCAGACCGCCTGATCGCGTATATCAACGAGCATCCGGAGTTCATCCAGCCGGTATCCAGAAAGAATGAGATGATGAACAACTTCCTGCTTCCGGGACTGCAGGATCTGTGCGTATCCAGAACCTCCTTTACCTGGGGAATTCCGGTTGCCTTCGATCCGAAGCACGTTACCTATGTATGGCTGGATGCCCTGACAAACTACATCACCGGTCTTGGCTACGACTGCGACGGAAACCACGGAGAGCTGTTTGAGAAATACTGGCCGGCAGACCTTCATCTGATCGGTAAGGATATCATCCGTTTCCATACCATTTACTGGCCGATTTTCCTGATGGCACTGGATCTTCCGCTGCCGAAGCAGGTATTTGGCCATCCGTGGCTGTTACAGGGTGACGGCAAGATGAGTAAATCCAAGGGCAACGTCCTTTATGCAGACACTCTGGTAGATTTCTTCGGTGTCGATGCAGTCCGTTACTTTGTTCTGCACGAGATGCCGTTCGAGAACGATGGCGTGATCTCCTGGGAGCTGATGGTAGAGCGCATGAACTCTGATCTGGCAAACATCCTTGGAAACCTGGTAAACCGTACCATTTCCATGTCCAATAAATACTTTGGCGGCGAGGTAAGAAATGGCGGCGCTGCCGATGCAGTGGATGAGGACTTAAAGAACGTCGTTCTGGAATCCGTAAAGAAAGCAGAGGCAAGATGAATGAGCTGCGTGTGGCAGATGCCATCACCGAGATCTTCAACATCTTCCGCCGCTGCAATAAATATATTGATGAGACCATGCCGTGGTCTCTGGCAAAGGATGAGGCTCAGAAAGATCGTCTGGCAACTGTGCTCTACAATCTGGTAGAGGCAATCACCATCGGCGCATCCTTACTGGAGTCCTTCATGCCGGATACCTCTAAGAAGATCCTGGCACAGCTCCATGCACAGAAGCGTGCCCTTTCCGAGATGGATCAGTTCGGTCTGTATCCGTCCGGCGAGCATGTAACCGACGCTCCGGAGATCCTGTTCGCAAGAATGGATATCAAAGAAGTGATGGAAAAAGTAGAAGCAATGCGCGCTGCTGAGAAGGCTGCAGCACCGGCCGCAGAGGAAGCAAAGGAAGAGGAGCCGGTCATCGACATCGAGCCGAAGGCTGAAATCGAGTACGATGACTTTGCAAAGCTCCAGTTCCAGGTTGGAGAGATCATTGCCTGCGAGGCTGTGAAGAAGTCCAAGAAGCTTCTCTGCTCCCAGGTTAAGATCGGCAGCCAGGTAAAACAGATCGTCAGCGGAATCAAGGCACATTATTCACCGGAAGAGATGGTAGGCAAGAAGGTTATGGTAGTTGTAAACTTAAAGCCTGCAAAGCTGGCTGGTGTACTGTCTGAGGGTATGCTTCTCTGCGCAGAAGATGCAGACGGAAACCTGTCCTTAATGGTTCCGGAGAAGAAGATGCCGTCCGGCGCTGAGATCTGCTAAGGTGATAACCCGGAAGTAAAAGCATGCCGGCTGCGGGACAGCCGCAAAGAATGAGGAACAAAGACAGATGTCTGAAAAACAAATTTTGAGACATGGATTAAACGGCAATCAGTTAAAGCTGATTGCCGTTGTCAGTATGTTATGCGATCATGCAGCAATCCGCCTGCTGGCTTACGGGCTGATCCCGGCGCTGCGTGAGACAGGAGCGGATGCCGCGGCAGATCTGTGGAACCAGGTTTTCTGGATTTTGCGCTCGGTGGGGCGTATGGCATTTCCGATTTATGTATTTCTTCTCGTGGAAGGCTTCTGCCATACGGCAAACCGCAGGCGCTATGCAATGCGCCTTGGAATCTTTGCACTTCTCTCCGAGGTCCCGTATGACCTGCTGTTATTTGGAAAACCCTGGGATATACGGGCGCAGAATGTGTTTATCACCCTGTTCCTTGGAATTTTGATGTTAACGGTCATAGACTGGATCGGAAAAAATACCGAAGCGGGTATGGCACCTTACCGGCAGATGGGCGTGATCGCGGCAACGGCACTTCTTGCCTGGTTTTTGAAGTGCGATTACGATGCTGTAGGAATTATGCTGATCGCGCTGTTTTTCTGGCTTCGTCCGCAGCCGGGGACGGCATGTCTGCTGGGACTGCTTTTTCTGGCGGCAGCCGAGTCAAAACCGGTCTACCTGCCCGGACTGGCAGCTGCGTTCTGCCTGATCCGCTGCTATAACGGGACACGCGGGGGATTCCGGGGGAAATGGTTTTTCTATCTGGTGTATCCGGTGCATTTGCTGCTTTTGTATGGGTTATCCAGATTGCTGTTTGGTTAGTTAAAGGAGAACATTATGATTTTTGATACCCATGCCCATTACGATGATGAGGCATTTAACGAGGACCGCGATGCTGTTTTAAAAAGTCTGTCAGAGCACGGCATTGAGGCCGTGGTAAATGTAGGCGCCAGCATCCAGACAACGAAAAATACATTGGAGCTGATGAAAAAATATCCATTTGTCTATGGTGCGGTCGGCGTGCATCCAAGTGAGACAGCAGAGCTGAATGATCACCTGTTTGACTGGCTGCGCCATGTGTCAGAGAAAGAGAAAGTGGTGGCGATCGGAGAAATCGGTCTGGATTATCACTGGGACGAGCCAGAGCCGGAGCTTCAGAAAACCTGGTTTGTGCGTCAGCTTGGACTGGCAAGGGAGCGGAAACTTCCGGTTATCATTCACAGCCGTGATGCTGCAAAAGACACGCTTGATATCATGAAGGCAGAAAAAGCGGGAGAAATCGGAGGAGTGATTCACTGCTTTTCTTACAGTCTGGAAATGGCGAAGGAATATCTGAATATGGGCTTTTATCTGGGAATCGGCGGTGTGCTGACGTTCAATAACGCGAAAAAGTTAAAAGAAGTGGTCGGGTATATGCCGCTGGAGCGGATCGTACTGGAGACCGACTGCCCGTATCTCTCCCCGGTGCCAAACCGTGGAAAACGGAATTCCTCGCTGAACCTTCCTTATGTGGTAGAGGAAATCAGCCGGATCAAACAGGTACCGGCAGAGCAGATCATTGAGATCACAAACCGGAATGCAAAGCAGATGTACCGGATAGAAAAATAAAGGAGGGAAGAAGCATGAGAGAAAAGCTTGGTAATCCGAAGAATACCATCGAAGTAATCCAGAAATATCAGTTTGCCTTTCAGAAAAAGTTTGGCCAGAACTTCCTGATCGATCCCCATGTGCTGGATAAGATCATAGGGGCAGCAGGCGTCACAAAAGAGGATATGGTGCTGGAAATCGGACCTGGTATTGGAACCATGACGCAGTACCTGGCAGAGGCAGCCGGGAAGGTCGTTGCAGTAGAGATCGACAACAACCTGATCCCGATTTTAAAAGAGACGCTGGCTGATTACGATAACATTACCATCATCAACGAAGACATCCTGAAAGTTGACATAAAAAAACTGGCAGAGGAGTACAATGGCGGCCGTCCGATCAAGGTTGTGGCAAATCTGCCGTATTATATTACCACACCGATTATTATGGGCTTGTTTGAAAGCAATGTGCCGATTGATAACATTACCGTTATGGTGCAGAAAGAGGTTGCAGACCGCATGCAGGTAGGACCGGGCTCCAAGGACTATGGCGCACTGTCTCTGGCCGTGCAGTATTACGCAGAGCCGTATATTGTGGCGAATGTACCGCCGAACTGCTTCATCCGCGCCCGAATGTGGGGTCTGCGGTCATCCGTCTGACCCGCCATAAGGAAATGCCGGTTCAGGTAACCGATCCGAAGCTGATGTTCCGTCTAATCCGCGCATCTTTCAACCAGCGCAGAAAGACATTGCAGAACGGTTTGAATAACGCACCGGACATTTCTTTTACTAAGGAACAGATCATAGCGGCCATTGAAAGCCTGGGAGTTCCGGCAACGATCCGTGGTGAGGCACTGGATTTAAAACAGTTTGCGCAGTTAGCGAATTATTTTACGGAACATTGTAAATAAAGTAACTGTTCAGTAGGTCTGCGCTGACCGTAAGAAAACATAGGCTGGCAGGCAAAAATCCCATTGCCGCAGGCAATTTTTCATGGATTTTTGCTTGTGACTGTGACGGTACTGAACAGTTACTAAATAAATATTTTGGACATAGCTCTCATATCCTTCGCATATACATAATAGCGGAGGGATGAGAGCTATGTCTGATTATCGGAGACTGATTTCGTACATATATGCATACGAGGGTGGAGAAAAAGGAAAAAATATAGGGTTTGCCAAGATCGACATGCGCGGTCCGCAGTGCCGGATCCAGGTGAATGTCAAGAAGGTTTATGTAGGCAGCAGCGATATCGGTGTATATCTGCTTCATACCGGTGGGGAAGTTCTGCTGGGACGGATCTTTATCCGCAGCGGTGCGGGAGAGTTTCGCACCCAGGTGCAGTCCGAAGATGTGGATGGAACCGGCATTCGCATAGAAGACTGTTACGGTCTCACGATCCATGATATGGAAAATGCCTGGCAGAGCTATACTACGATTTGGGAGGATGCAGTAGCGCAGACCGCAGAGATCCAGCTGGCAGAGGTAACGGCAGAGCATATCCGCAGGCAGCAGGAAGAGAGGATGCAGCAGGAACGAAAACAGCAGGAACGAAAACAGCAGGAACAAAAACAGCAGGAACAAAAACAACAGGAAGAACAGCAGGATCAGCAAAGTCTTCCTATATCAGCAGAAATCGAGCGTGAACTGGAGGCAGAGGAAGAAAAGCTGGAAGCGACTGCGCCGTGGGAAGAAAATGTAGCAGTGGATGGGGGAAAAAACGAACAGTCGTGTCAGAATATTGGGGGAAGTAAGCGGGAAAGTGTACAGGCAGAATCTGTGAAAGAAGCCTGTGTGGAGAACATGCAGGCAGAATCTACAGTGGAAAATTGTCTGGAGAGCAAGCAACCGGAATCGGTGGCTGAAAAACGTCTAGAGAGTATGCTGACAGAGCCTGTGGTGGAAAAACATTTGGAGGATTTTGCGCCAGATTCCAGGATGGAAAAGCATCGAAAACGAATACCGGAAGAAGGTATGGCAGAGGTGCAGCAAATAAATCTGCCGGAAGAACAGACAGAGAAGCAGCCGGACGATCAGGATGTGCATCAAGGCCCGGAGGACACCGCACGTCTGGCAGAGCTTGACCGGGAAGAAAATGAAGAACTTGCAGATACGAATATCTGGAAAAAAATGAGTGGTCAGTACACAAAGGTTCTGGCTTTTGACTATGACAATGACTGCGAAATCCTCTCCATAAAACCCCAGGACATCGGGCTTTTACCGCGGGAAATCTGGGTGTATGGAAATAACAGCTTCCTGCTTCATGGATATTATAATTACCGCCATCTGATCCTGGCGAAGCTGCAGGACCCGCAGAAGACACCGCGGTATCTTCTGGGAGTACCCGGACATTATTTCAGCAACGAAAAATACATGGCTTCCATGTTTGGTTTCCCGCATTTTGTACTGGCAAGGAAACAGCCTCAGGGAGACGGAAGATTTGGCTACTGGTATACGGATATCCGGTTATGAAGATTTGTTGTTATTCATGAGATTCCGTTGCCGGGCACACATGCGTGTACAGGAAATACACGTTGCACAGACAGTAACGAAAAAGCTTCCGAATTCTGCGTATATCCGTTATACTGTTGTTATGGATTACTGTTTGCCCATATGTGAGCAGTAACAGCTATAAAAACAACTGGTTATGGAAACGAAACATACAGAGCTGGGAAGGAATTTGTTGTGGCAGAAGAAAAGAGAGTAAAAGAAAGTCCAATGATAGAAAAAGATGCACCGGAGGTAACCGCAGCACCAGAGGATATCCGTTATATGAAAGAGGCAATCCGGCAGGCGAAAAAGGCTGCGGCTCTGGGAGATGTCCCCATTGGTTGTGTGATCGTATATCAGGGAAAGATCATTGGCCGTGGTTATAACCGTCGCATGGCAGACAAAACGGTCCTGGCTCATGCAGAAATCATCGCAATACGGAAAGCCTGCAGGAAAATGGGAGACTGGCGGCTGGAGGACTGTACAATGTATGTAACTTTAGAACCGTGTCCCATGTGTGCAGGAGCCATTGTGCAGGCGCGGATCCCCAATGTGGTCATTGGCTGTATGAATCCCAAGGCCGGCTGTGCCGGGTCGGTGCTGGACATGCTCCATGAGGAAGGGTTTAACCATCAGGTGGAGACAAAAATCAATGTATGCAGGGAAGAATGCTCGGGAATGCTGTCGCAGTTTTTCAAAGACCTGAGAAAAAAACGTTTGGCAGAGAAAGAACAGGCAAAACAGCAGACCGCAGAAGAAAATTCTGTAGAAAAAACCAGCAGTTTCACAAAGGGTGAGAAAGTGAAGGCTCAGCCTTGACAAATCCCTGCGTTCTAAGGTATACTAAACAGGCATTTGCGAGGAAAAGAAACTGTTTGCGCAGCGTGTGAACAGCAACAAACGCAGGTGCCACAAGAACATGTCATAAAGCTTCCGCGCAGCCGGGGAGATAGCGGTGCCCTGTATCTGCAATCCGCTCCAGCAGAGGTGATATCCCGCCTCGGATGCGAACTTGCAGGGCTGCCCCTGGTAAGCGGCGTTGACGTTTGGGTCTTGCGCAACAGAACCTCATGAACCGTGTCAGGGCAGGAATGCAGCAGCACTAAGTGAGTCCCTCTGTGTGCCGTAAGGAAGCCTGGACCGAGCTGGCTGCCAGGGTAACGCCTGTGAGCCGTATACAAAGCGGGGTGCGCGGATTTAATAAAGAATAATAATGGGTGTATCTTCAGAGAATGAAGGTATGCCCATTTTTCTTCTTTCTCCTAATAAAAGATGGACAAACGAGAAAGCGTTGTATTATAATAAAGTGGGTTTTTTTTATTTAGGATAACTATAAAGAAAGAAGGGTGTGTCTTCGATGAGAGTAGGAATACTGACCAGCGGCGGCGATTGCCAGAGCTTAAACGCAACCATGCGCGGTGTGGCAAAAGCACTGTATAAGATGTTTGAAGATGTAGAGATCATTGGTTTTGAAGATGGCTATAAAGGCTTAATGTATGCAGATTACCAGATCATGAAACCTTCGGATTTTTCCGGAATCCTGACAAAGGGCGGAACCATCCTCGGTACGTCAAGACAGCCATTTAAGCTGATGCGTGTTCCAGATGAAAATGGTCTGGACAAGGTTGAGGCCATGAAGCACACATACCGGAAATTGAAATTGGAATGTCTGGTGGTGCTGGGCGGAAACGGAAGCCAGAAAACGGCGAACCTTCTGCGGGAAGAGGGCTTAAATGTGGTATCTCTTCCGAAGACAATTGATAATGATCTTTGGGGAAGCGATGTAACCTTCGGTTCCAGAGTGCGATCAATGTAGCAACCAACGCCATCGACTGCATTCATACAACAGCGGCATCCCATGGACGTGTTTCATCGTGGAGGTCATGGGCCATAAGGTTGGCTGGCTGACCCTGTACGCAGGAATGGCTGGCGGTGCCGACATTATCCTGCTTCCAGAAATCCCGTACGATATCAATGTCATCGTTGCGGCATTAAAGGAGCGCAGCAAACAGGGCAAGCGTTTTTCCATCCTGGCTGTTGCGGAAGGCGCAATCTCCAAGGAAGATGCGGGCTTAAGCAAGAAGGAATTAAAAGAAAAGAAAAAGAACCAGGTGATCTATCCGTCAGTTGCTTACGAGCTTGGCGCACAGATCACGGAACGGACCGGACAGGAAGTCCGTGTGACAGTTCCGGGGCATACCCAGAGAGGCGGCGAGCCGTGTCCGTATGACCGGGTGCTTTCTACCCGTCTTGGTGCGGCAGCGGCAAAGCTGATCCAGGAAAAGAAATATGGTTATATGGTGGCAGTGCGGAATAACGAGATTACGGAAGTTCCGCTGGAGGAGGTTGCCGGAAAATTAAAAACGGTAGATCCGAACTGCTCCATGATCCAGGAAGCCAAGATGATCGGAATCAGCTTTGGTGATGAATAAAGACAGCCTGACAGGCCGGTGGATTCGGTGAGTCAGACTGCCGGAAACAAGGAGTTAAAGAATATGTCATATACTGCACTATACCGGAAATGGCGCCCTGCCCAGTTTGATGATGTCAAGGGTCAGGATCATATTGTGCAGACATTAAAAAACCAGATTACCAGCGGGCGTATCGGCCATGCTTATCTGTTTTGCGGAACACGGGGAACCGGCAAAACTACCATTGCAAAGATTTTTGCAAAGGCAGTAAACTGTGAGCATCCAGTGGACGGAAGTCCGTGCAATGAATGCGCAGCCTGCAAGGCAATCGCATCCGGAAGCTCCATGAATGTAGTAGAGATCGACGCGGCATCCAACAACGGTGTGGAGAATATCCGTGAGATCCGGGAACAGGTCCAGTATCCGCCGACGGAAGGCGCGTACCGGGTTTATATCATCGATGAGGTGCATATGCTTTCTACCGGTGCATTTAATGCGCTGTTAAAAACACTGGAAGAGCCGCCTTCTTACGTGATCTTTATCCTGGCAACGACAGAGGTGCACAAGATCCCGGTCACGGTATTGTCCCGCTGCCAGCGCTATGATTTCCGGCGTATCACGATCGATACCATTGCGGCGCGTCTGCGGGAGCTGGCCGATGCGGAAAATATCCAGGTAGAGGAGAAAGCGCTGCGCTATGTAGCCAAGGCGGCGGATGGCTCCATGCGAGATGCTTTAAGCCTGTTAGACCAGTGTGTAGCGTTTCATTATGGCACGCTGCTCACTTACGATAATGTGCTGGAAGTGCTGGGCGCAGTGGATTCTGGTGTTTTTAGTGAACTGCTGCGTGCTGTGATCGCAAAGGACACAACAGCGTGCATGAAAAAACTGGAAGAAATGGTGATCCAGGGTCGGGAACTGGGGCAGTTTGTCACAGATTTTATCTGGTACCTGAGGAATCTTCTAGTGTTAAAAACAGCCGATGACGCAGAAAATATGCTGGATATGTCAGAGGACAACTTAAAGCTATTACGGGAAGAGGCAGAAATGATCAGCGGGGAAACGCTCATGCGTTTTATCCGGATCTTTTCAGAACTTTCCAATCAGATCCGCTATGCAAGCCAGAAGCGGGTACTGATTGAACTGGCATTGATCAAGCTGACAAAGCCGCAGATGGAGCCGAATCTGGATTCCATTTTACAGCGGTTAGAAGAACTGGAAGACCGGATGGATGAAGGAGTTCCGGTCAATTCCCAGATGATGCAGCAGATGGCGGCCCAGATGGGACAGCAGGGAAGCGGAATGCAGGCACCGGTCGATGCAGAGCCTGCACAGGCACCGCAGCAGGTATCGATTCCAAAAGCCCAGCTGGAAGATTTAAACCTCATCCGTCAGGACTGGGGAAAAATTATCCGGGAACTTGGCGGCGCGATCCGTCCAAGCTTCCGTGATACAGTGCTGGAACCCAGTGGAGACAGCTGTCTGTGCATCGTATTTTCAAATGGGGACAACTATGCCATCGGCAGCAGGCCTACGGTCCTTGGCGCGCTGGAAAAGTATGTGGAGGAGCAGTATGGCAAGACCATGTATTTCAAAGCGCGCATGAGAAATGCCGGTGAGCGGCTGAACACCATTTACGTCAGTGACGAAGAATTAAAAAATGCGGTTCACATGGATATTACAATAGAAGATGAGTAACTGAGCAGATGCAAAACAGTTATAAAGATGACAAAGATTAGGAGGAAGCATCATGGCAAAACGTGTGGATTCCCGGGCGGAATGCCGGGAAATATGAATAATTTAATGAAACAGGCGCAGAGAATGCAGCGCCAGATGGAAGAGACAACGAAAGAACTGGAAGAGAAGGAGTACAGTGCATCCGCAGGCGGCGGTGCTGTAACTGTAACCGTTTCCGGTAAAAAAGAAGTGCTTTCTGTAAAGCTTTCTGAGGAAGTAGTAGATCCAGATGACATCGAGATGCTTCAGGATCTGATCGTGGCAGCAACCAATGAGGCTCTGCGCAAGATGGAAGATGAGTCTCAGGCAGCCATGTCAAAGTTGACCGGCGGATTAGGCGGTCTGGGCGGAGGCTTCCCATTCTAAAATGGATTACTACAGCAAACAGATCACAACACTGATCGAGGAATTATCAAAGCTTCCGGGTGTTGGAAGCAAATCAGCACAGAGACTGGCATTTCATATCATCAATATGCCGCAGGAGCAGGTGGCGAGTCTGGCTAGCGCGATCACGCAGGCCAAGGCGAATATCCGTTACTGCAAGGAGTGTTATACTCTGACAGATCAGGAACTCTGTCCAATCTGCAGCAGCGACAAGCGTGACCATAAAACGATCATGGTGGTTGAAAACACCAGGGATCTGGCTGCATACGAAAAGACAGGAAAGTATGAAGGTGTATACCATGTACTGCACGGAGCCATTTCTCCGATGCTGGGTATAGGACCCAATGACATCAGGCTGAAGGAGCTGATGCAGCGTCTTCAGGGGGACATAAAAGAAGTGATCATTGCCACCAATTCCAGCCTGGAAGGGGAAACTACGGCCATGTACATCAGTAAGCTGATCAAGCCTACAGGAATCCGTGTAAGCAGGATTGCAAGCGGGGTACCGGTTGGAGGAGATCTGGAGTATATTGATGAGGTAACCCTGTTAAGGGCATTAGAAGGGCGCGTGGAGTTGTAGGGCAGGTCAGAGACCAGCTGCCGGTGTCTGCGGAGCAGAAAAACGGCGGCGAGAGAATGGATATTTGCCCGTTGCTGGCCATGCGTACATGAACAGCAGCGAAATGACAGTGGCAAAGGAGTGCAGAAGATGGATAAATACGAGTTTAACATAAAAGTAGAACAAATCAGAAAATTAAGCAATCAGGCGATTTTGAGACAGCCATGAAAATTGCGGATACCATTGACTGGAAGAAGGTCCGCAATGCGAATCTGCTGTCTATGGTTGCCAACGTTTACGAAAAGAACCATGAGTATCAGGATGCAAAAGACATTCTGCTGATGGCTTTTGAGCGTGCGCCGATCGGGAAACGGCTGCTTTACAAGCTGACCGATCTTGCGTTAAAGGAAGGCAATGTAGAGGAAGCAAATGCTTACTACCGGGAATTCTGTGATCTGGCGGGAGATGATCCGCGCCAGCATCTGCTCCGTTATATGATTTTAAAGGCGATGGATGCGCCGATTGAGCAGCAGATCCATTCTCTGGAGGGCTATACCGAAGAAGAGTTGGATGAAAAATGGCTGTACGAGCTGGCAGAGCTGTATCACCGTGCCGGTGATGCGCAGCGCTGTGTGGCAGCCTGCGATAAGATCATGCTGATGTTTGGTCTTGGCAAATATGTAGATAAGGCCATGGAGCTGAAGGTCCAGTATGCGCCGTTAAATAAGTACCAGATGGACCTGGTAGAAAACCGGGATAAATACGAGGAAAAACTGCGCGCAGTAGAGCAGGCCTTTGAAGAGGAAGATGCGATGGATGACGAGCCGGAGACTGATGTGCAGCCGGAGGCAGAACAGTCAGGAAATGCCGCTGAAGAAACAGATGCAGAGGCAGAAGCAGAGCTGGCTTCAGAAGTGGTTTCGGAAGAACAGAATTTGCTAAAAGAGGTTGCTGTAAAAGACGTCGATGAAGAAAACACAGAAGCACCGGAGGTAAATATTACTCCGGATCTTTCCTATGGAAAAGAAGCAATTGTGGCACAGGTACAGCAGGCAGAGACCGAGGCACAGCTTGCAAAAGAGGTATCGCGGATCGGGAAAGATGCAGTGGAGGAGGAGAGTGATCTGGGCAAGACCCGGTACTGGATTCCATTCGCCGTATGCCGGCGGCAGAAGCTGCGCAGAAAGTGGAAACAAAAACCGTGGAGCCGGAAATCGAAGAGATTGACGAATTTGACGAGGAACCAGAACTTCCGCGCATGACCAATCACCTGATGATCGAGGCAAGATCTCCTGAAAAAGGTATGGAGATTGCGATTCAGACCTTAAAACAGATTCAGAAAGAAACCGGAATTAAGAATCCGGTGGCAAAGATTACCGGTTCCAAGCTGAATAAGCGTGGAATCCTTGCCTGCGCAGACAAGCTGAGCGGAAAAGATCTTATGATTGAAGAGGCCGGAGACTTAACGCCTCAGATGATCGGGGAACTGGAAACACTTATGACCCGCGATACCAGCGGCATGCGTATTATCCTGATCGACAACCCGAAACAGATGGAGATGCTGCATGCGCAGAATCCGTCGCTGGCAGACAAGTTTGAGTGCATTGGCTGTGATTATCCGCCGGTACAGGCAGCGGAGCCAGAGGTTGCTGCGGCAGAGCCGGAAAGCATGGCAGAACCGGAGCGAGAATCAAACCTTAAGCAGGCAGAGCGTCCGGTACGTAAGGTGGTTTCAACCAGCAATGGGGCTATGCGGGCGCCGGAACCGGAATTAGAAGCTTCAGAACAGGAAGCGGCAGAACTAGCCGAACCTGCAGAAGAAGCAGAAATGGATATCGATGAATTTGCGCAGTATTGCTGCAAATATGCATCAGAGATTGACTGCAGCATTACCGGTAAGAGCATGCTTGCGCTTTATGAGCGAATCGAGATCATGGAAGAAGATGGAATCCCGCTGACCAGAAAGGAAGCACAGGCTTTGATCGAGGAAGCTGCGGACCGTGCGGAAAAACCATCTCTCGGCAAAGCCATTAAGGGATTGTTTTCTTCTAAGTATGACAAAGACGGCATGCTGATTTTAAAGGAAGAGCATTTTATATAATGAGAAGAGAAATTAGATTAATTGCACTTGATTTAGACGGGACGCTTCTGGATAGCCAGAAGCGTCTCTCTGCGAGAAATGAAAAGGCACTGAAAGAATGTATTGCCCGCAGGATTTATATTGTACCCTGTACCGGCCGCATCTGGGGAGGCGTGCCGGAGTTTTTGCGTACTTTGCCAGGAATCCGTTATGCCATTACGACGAATGGTGCGATCGTGGAAGACGTGGCAGAGCATAAGATCCTGGATGAGCGGAAGCTGGGCTGCGCACAGGCAATCGATATTTTGGAAATGGCAGGAAAGTTTCATACCATGTACGATGCCTATGTGAATGGATGTGCATATGGGGAAAAGCGGTTTCTGGAACATATGGATGATTACGCGATCCCGGATACGATCCAGGCAATGGTCCGCCAGACAAGACAGGAAGTACCGGATGTCGTGGAGAAGGTCCGCGCGTTAGGGCTTACGGTGGAAAAAATCAATTATTTCTTTGGTGACCAGCAGGAGCGTGCCCGCGCAAGAAGAGCCTTGCAGGACCGCGGGGACGTAATTGTCAGTTCATCCCTGGACAATAACCTGGAGATCAATGCGCCCGGAGCAACAAAAGGGGAAGCAATCCTTCGCCTGGCAAAGCATCTGGGCTTAAGCCGGGAACAGACCATGGGTTTCGGCGACGGGGAAAATGATATGACTATGATCCGCATGGCCGGAATCGGTGTTGCCATGGGAAATGCTGTGGAAGCATTAAAGGCAGAGGCAGACTATGTAACCGTGACGAATGATGAAGACGGGGTTGCGGATGCAATCGAAAAATTGTTGTGAAAATTTGCATGAAAGAAATATATGTATGTGGTGGCCGGAAGCGCAGAATGGAGTATATCATATGGATTTTTTAGCAGAACACTGGCTGTCTGTCGGTGTGGGCGTATTCTGGCTGTCTATGGTGCTTTATGGACATTATAGAGGGTTGGTGCGCATTGCAGTGACATTATTAGCGTTGATCCTGAGCCTTGTTGTGACACGTGTAGCCATGCCGTGTGTGACGGCTGCATTGAATCATAATACTGCCATCCATCAGATGGTGGGGGAGAGTCTTTTGAAAATGGCCGGGGCAAAAGCTGGAATGGAAGAAACAGATGAGCCAGATGGAACAGAAGTACAGCCCTCGTATCAGAGAAATATAATAGAAAATTTAAAGCTTCCGGAACAAATGAAGGAGGTACTGCTGGAAAATAACAATAGTGAGATTTACCGTATGCTGGGCGTGAACCGTTTTTTTGATTATCTCGGGTCATATCTGGCAACGATGGTAATCCGGACGTTTGGCTCCGGAATCTTATTTGCGGTGGTATTTCTCTTCTTCCGGATGGGCGCACATTGGCTGGACCAGGTAGCACGGCTTCCAATCATATCAGAATTAAACCAGCTAGCTGGTGCATTACTTGGAGGTGTTGCGGGTCTTCTGATCATATGGCTCGCCGGTCTTATTATAAAGGCCTGCTCTGGTATGGTGTGGGCACAGCCGGTGCTTATACAGATTGAAAAAAGCTGGTGGCTGAGCTTGCTGTATCAGAATAATCTGTTTAACTGGCTGTTCTTGTGTATTTTGAAGGGCTTTTCGTGAGGACTAGGGCAGAATGCGGTGTATAATCCGGTTGCTGTTTGCGCACCGCGTAAATAGCAACCGGATTTTGCCTGATTTTTAAGCCTTTTTGCGTGTGGCTTTTTGTTTTTATATTTTTTGAAAAAAGTTGTTGACAAACCATTTCCTGGATGGTATAGTATAACTCACCCGCGAAAAACAGCGGGACAGAAAAAAGAAAATAAAAAAACTGTTGACAAAAGCGTAAACATCTGGTAAGATACAACACGCTGCTGAAAACAGCAAAACGAATCTGAAAAGATTCAAAAAGAAATTTAAAAAAGTTGTTGACAAAAGCTTGAGCTGTGCTAAACTATCAAAGTTGCCGCTGAGAGCGAGACAACAAGATGAACCTTGAAAATGAAAGATTGAACAGTGTTTAAAACCCTGAAAATTCTAATAAAAAAGAGTCCTGGTTGGACATCTTTGAATGAGAAAATTCAGAACAAAAACAAACCAAACAACAGTAGAACGGTTTAAACAATTAGCTAGTGGTTAATTTTTGAACCGGGAAACAAACTTTTTATTTGAGAGTTTGATCCTGGCTCAGGATGAACGCTGGCGGCGTGCTTAACACATGCAAGTCGAGCGAAGCACTTATGAAAGATTCTTCGGATGATTTCATTTGTGA
>NZ_QUMD01000025.1 GCF_003481985.1 Clostridium sp. OF09-36 | reverse complement strand
GGAGTCATCTTTTTTCATTAAAGACAGCATAGATTTTAATGGTTGAAAACAAAACAGTTTGAAATCAGGCATGCCGAAAGGGATGTCTGGGAATGAACTGTGTTTATAAAGGATGGGGGCGAAAACACAACCGATTTCGCCCCCATTTGGGCATAAAGCAGGGCTGCCGCCCAGCAAAAAATATTTGCTAGTGCGACAGCCTCCAATGGCTACGAAGCGATTTCTGCGCTTTTTCCTTTCTTTCATTACGACAAAACAGGTTTTTTGCAGGCATTACGACAGCGTTGATTTGTGTTGGATTGTCCGTTTTCTTTTGCACTATGCACAATTATATCCGTATGCCGTTCGCATAATTTTGTGCATATATCACAATATATCACCTTATTTCGCGAAAACGTCCGGGAAACACATACAGAAACGAATATCCGTGGTGGACGGATCTTTGACCACCACATTCATCTCGTTTCCGAGGTAGCGGGCGGGCTGCTGGACGCTCAATAATATTTCGTCGCTTAATGCTAATTTTCTCATAAAGCCTTATTTTACCTACATTTCTTCGATTTTTTGAGACTCCGTTTTCTGTCTCTTCCATCGTATTTTTCTTTTTGAACTTGTGTCATAAACGGAATTTTATCTTAGGTCATGCAAAACCACATTTTATGGCACAGTGCAAAGTAACCAAGTCATTATAAGGTATTTCTTATTTTTGTGCAAGTCTGTTCTTCGTCTTCCAGATTTACTTTGCACTCATTATATTAAAAATGCTCAAAAAGCGAAGATTATCTACGCAGTAACTCGATAATCTTCGCCTTCCTTATGAATTTATTCTAGTATTTTTATAACATCGAGCCGATCAGCTTTAACATTTGTTTAATCTGGATCGGCTTCGCCAGATATCCGTTCATACCACACTGCAGTGCCAGTTCGCGGTCATCGTCAAATGCATTTGCAGTCATGGCGATGATCGGAATCTGTTTGCAATGCGGCGCTTCCATGGCGCGGATCTTTCTGGTTGCTTCATAGCCATTTAGGATCGGCATTTGTATATCCATCAGGATCAGGTCATACTGTCCGGCTGTGGAAGCTTCCATCTTCTGTACTGCAACAGAACCATCGTTTGCAACATCGACTACAAATCCGGCATCTTTTAAGATTTCTGTGGCAATTTCCTGGTTGAGTTCATTATCTTCGACCAGAAGAATCTTTTTCCCTGCCGGAATGACAGGCAATGTGTTTTCACCTGTTTTTTTCAGTTCTATTGGTTTTGTAAGGATGTCACGCAGTTCTGACATAAACAGTGGTTTTTCACAGAAAGCAGTAACTCCCGCCTCTCTTGCTTCTTCTTCCACATCGGACCAGTCATACGCGGTAAGGATAATGATCGGGCTGCTGTCGCCAATGACTCTGCGGATCCGGCGTACCGTCTCAATTCCGTTCATATCCGGCATCAGCCAGTCGATGATATAGGCATAGAAGTCATCACCCATATCGGCTGCGTGCTTCGCACGGATAACTGCTTCTTTTCCGGAAACTGTCCACTCAGAGCGCATTCCGATTTCGGTCAGCATGGAGGAAATGCTCAGGCAGGTATCGGTATCATCGTCAGCTACCAGAACACGAAGCCCCCGGAGTGATTCGATCCTCTGATAAACTTTTCGCTCACCGCTCAGCTTAAAGGTCAGGCATACATCGAATTCGCTGCCCACGCCCTCTTCGCTTTCGAGATGAATGGTGCCGCCCATCATTTCTACGATTTTTTTTGTGATGGAAAGGCCGAGACCGGTTCCCTGTATGCCGCTGACGGTTGCAGTCTCTTCGCGGGAGAAATTCTCAAAAATATGCTTCTGGAATTCCTTGCTGATGCCGATTCCGGTGTCACGGATGATAAAGTGATAGGTTGCACAGCCTTTCGGTGCTTTCTTTTCCTGCTTCACTCTCAGGCTGATGGTACCGCCTGTCTTATTGTATTTGACACCGTTGCTCAAAATGTTCAGCAGAATCTGTGTCAGGCGCAGCTTGTCTGCAATGATATCCTCATCAACCACATCGACCGTATCGATCAGAAAATCGAGCTGTTTGGAACTGATGGACGGGCAGATGATGGTCCGGATATCGTGCAGCAGGTCCGGAAGATGCAGCGGTTTCTCTTCGATTTTTACTTTTCCGCTTTCGATACGGCTCATATCAAGAACATCATTGATCAGGGAAAGCAGATGCTCACTGGATGTCCCAATCTTTGCCAGATAGTCCTTCACCATCTCCTTATTGTCAATATGGGATGCCGCCAGCGATGTAAAGCCAATGATTGCATTCATTGGTGTCCGGATATCGTGCGACATGTTGTTTAAGAATGTCGTTTTGGCAGAGTTTGCGCTTTCTGCCTGGATTAAAGCTGCTTTTAATTCATCCTGACTCTCTTTCAGCTTTTTGTTCAGCTCCTGTGACTGACTGGCTGCTTTTTTTGCTTTTGCTTCTGCTTTCATTGCTTTACGCAAAAATCCCAAAATGATCAGAAGGATTCCGGCGAAAGTCAAAGTAACTATAAAGATCACAATCAGCATATTGTCACGGATAAAGTCCATCAGGGTGACTTTTCTTGCTGAATTATTATAGAAAGACAGAGCACCAGTCAATTTTGATGCCGGCATGGTCTTTAACGTCTTGTTCAGAATCGACAAGAGCTTTGAATCACCACGTTTTACAGCAAAAGAAATGTTATCTGCTTTGAGCAGAAAGATGCTGTGAAACCGTGTGTTTTTGATATAAGGCGTCACCTGGTTTGCCCTTGTGATAAAGCAGGTTGCTTCGCCTCGGCAGACCATCTTTTCGGCATCTTCCCGTGAGGAACAGTCCAATATCTTCCACTGTGGATAGTTGTAGGATACGTATTGCTTTAAGGAAAGATTATCATTGGATATCGCGACGGTGTTTTCTGCATTTTCATCAAAATAATCCTGTGTTGTGATTGCAGCCAGATTGAATGTCCAGACCGTGTTGGACAGGGATAATTTTTCTTCCTGGGAGGCATATGGATTCTGGGCTGCATGGAAGATCATGTCGATGTCTCCGGCTTTTAAGGCCTGGATCTCTGCTTCCTGGGAATCAAAACCAACCGGCTCAAACTGCAGCGTATAATTGTTAAGACAGTCTGCAGTGTATTCCATATAATCGTTGATGATGCCGGTCAGGTTACCGCTTGATGCATCAATGGAACTCACGCCAGGGTCATTCTTTAGAAAACCGATCCGGATCGCGCCATGCTGCGATAACCAGTCGCTCTCCTCGCCAGAAAGAACGGCAACCGACTCTGCAGTCAGATAGCGCTGGTAGAGTTCGTCTGCGTAAAACGGCTTGTCATATTCCATGTTGCGCATGGCGATATCCAGTTCTTCTTTTAAATCTGGCCGGTTTTTGTTGATCGCATAGTAAATGCTGGAACCACCGGTTGTGGCGATCGCAGACATGCCTGCTTCTACCCATTCTGGTGTTTCGGTAGAGATAACACCCACAACATCGCCGGAAGCGATCATTTCTTTTGCAGTTTCGATGCTGTCCGCATTGACGTGCTCTGTTTTGATGTTATGCTTTTCTTCCCATACGGAAAACTGCGTTGCCTGAATGCTTTTTTCCATGGCTATCACGCGTTTGCCATTTAAGGTAGAAAGATCCGAGGCGGAAATGTCCGCATGGGTAAGGTCTGCATACAGGTAATATTTTTCCTCTCCCATTGGAATGTCGGAAAACAGCATGGTCTTTGCACGCTCATCGGTGTAGGAAATTGCTGCCATAAGATCAATTTTTCCTTCCTGCAGCATGCTGAGCAGTTCGGACCAGTCGCCCTTTACATACTCGTAATCCCAGCCGGTATAAGCAGCTACAGCCTGTTCGTATTCATAGCCATAGCCGCTGCGGATGCCGTTTTCGCCGGTGATGTGGTAGGAATCCTCGTACCACCCAACCCGGACAACCTTTGTCGCTGTTTCTTCCGCTGCCAGTGCAGAAGATGGAAACAATGCAAGTATGAACAAGACAAAACATAGCAAAAAGTGAAGATACCGGTTTGATCGTGTTTTCTTCTGATTCATGTTCTCCCCCTGAAATAAAATGAATAATGGCGTATCCTTATTATAAAATCTTACCTAATTTCAGCCGGTTAATCAAGTTCTTTCCATGGTACAGATCATCATAATGTTACTGTTCGCGCGTGCGTGTCCGGCAACGTCATAATTTCTATTTCTGGACAGATTCCCCTTTGCATTTTTCGTATGCAAACAATGCGGCACCAAGTGCTCCGCAAAGCTGAGCTTCCTCGCAGATATAGAGCTTTGCGCCAAGCTTTTCTTCCAGCGCCTGGATAATACCCTGGTTCTTGGCAACCCCGCCGGTCATCATATATTCACCCGGATGATCTTTGCCAAGCCGGGCAGCCAGTGCGCCGACCTTGGAAGCAACCGACACGTTCAGTCCGTGAATAATGTCTGACACGTCCTTGTTCTGGGCCACTAAGGATACAACCTCAGACTCTGCAAATACGGTGCACATGCTGGAAATGACAATGTTTTCCTTCCATTTTAATCCCAGAGTACTCATTTCTTCCAGGGAAAGACCGAGCGTCTTTGCCATCATCTCCAGGAAACGGCCGGTTCCGGCAGCGCACTTGTCGTTCATCAGGAAGTTTTTTACGGCTCCGTTTTCATCGATGCTGATCGCCTTGATGTCCTGACCGCCGATATCGATGATCGTGCGCACGTTTGGATTTAAGTAGTTGGCGCCCTTCGCATGGCAGGTAATCTCGGTAATGCTGTCATCCCCGCCTTCAATATAAGCGCGTCCGTAGCCAGTGGTGTCGATCCGCACGATTTCTTCTTTTTTGATCCCGGCTTTTTCAATTGCCAGATCCAGACTCTTTTCGGCACTCATCATGGCTCCGCCGCCGGTCGGAATGATCATGGAGGACTTGATCTTTCCGTCCTGATCCAGAATCACAACGTCGGTACTGGTGGAACCGCTGTCGATTCCTGCTACATAATATACTCCTGATTCCATCTGCTTTTTAGCCTCCTCACTGATTCCTTTTCCCGGGTCCATATCTGCGGAACCCTCGATGGTTTCTGAAAATGCCTGGATCCTGGTTAAAAGCTGTCCGGCACTCTGACTGGTAAAATCGGTTTCAATCTTTAAAATCGGGACTTTGATTTCCCGTTTGATGCTTGCATACTCAAAACCATAGTAATCGCAGAATTTGATCGTATGATAAATAATCCCCTTTAATGCCGGGTCCAGATACAGGCGGTTCCTGCGTGCGCTGTGGTTCATGCGGAAGCATGGCATCTGGCTAAGAAGGGCATCTGCATAAGCCAGGAAAAGCGCGTCTTCTTCCATCTGTTCCAGTTCTTTTGGAATCACAGACAGTCTGCGCCCTCCGGTACAGGTCAGGTTTTCTACGTCCATCTGGAAGTTTTCGCGGATCATCTGTTCTAAAACACCGCTGACCCGCACGCCAAGCACGCCGATGTAAGGACGGCTTTTTGTGTGAAGCAGGGCAAAAGAATGCAGGAAACGCTCTTTATCGAACTGTTTTCCAGAATAAGCCTCGTAGGATTCTTTTAATCTGCGGAGGGCACCTGCAAATTTTTCTTTTTCACATTCGTTATCATCGTGTGGAAGATCCAGCATATACAAAAATCTGCATCTTCCTGTGCTTTCTACGATATCGTAAACGCGGCGCATGGAATCGCAGCAGTTTACCAGGACCAGTTCCTCCACTTTTCCTTCCAGAACCGCCTGGATCACGGATTTGCCAAATCCGCACAGATTGGCATGTGCGATCTGGTCGGACAATTCAAAGTTTTCCGGCATTTCTTCCAGAACAGCACAGTCCTCCCCAAATGCACGAAATAATTCTAACGGGGTGTATTTACAAACATAATGGATCATGCGTGTGCTTCCTCCTTTCCTTTTTCCAGCATCTCCACGAAAGCCTGAAGACGGGTGGAAACCTGACCGTCACTGGTATTGGCTGGATTGCATCCATCCCCATCCAGAATTATGGTCGGCAGGTCTGCATCTTCTAAAGAACGTTTGATCAGGCTGGAAGCGCCGATGGTTCCCTTACAGCCCCAGTGTGCAAACAGGATACCACCATTTGCTTTGGTAATCTCGGCCAGCTCCTCTGCCATCTGGATCCGCTGGTTTACATTGCCGTTATAAATGCAGTAAACCATCTTCTCTGCCATGGCCTCATACGGATCTTCGGAATGCATTTCCCGGAATCCATCCGCGATAAAATCGCAGGCGCGGATATGCATGTTTTTGCTGTAGTTAAATAATTCCTTTACCGGTGCCTGTAAAAACGGCAGGGTGTGCATCCACAGGACTGAAAGTCCCTCTCCCTTCGGAGCATTTTTTACATCTTCCAGCAGCATTTTGGTATACTTGACAGCTGATTCGGAACCGGCAAGCAGATGACACATAAAAAGAGCATACAGTTCATTGGTCAGGGATGTAACCGGATCGTGTTCGCTGCGCAGAGCAAGCTGCTTCTTATAATAATCAGCTGCTTTCCGGCTGTTGTCGACGGCCAGACGCACCGCTTCCTCTGATATTTGGGTCCGGTTTACTTCTTCCAGGAATAATTTCAGTTTCCGAAGCTGGTCTGCCACATACAGAACCGATTCCTGGTTCTTTTCATACGGCACATCAATGTAAAAACCAGGACAATCGTAGGAATCCTTTAAATAAGGAAATGTCATCATATTTCCGTCGCAGGCAAGGTTGGTGTAGATCATGCATTTGGGCTTTGGCAGAATCCCGGTCAGTGCGGCTCCCAGAAAGACCCGGTGATAGGAACACATGGTTTCCGGAAAGCCTTCCTCTTCGGTTTTTCGCAGGAAAGCCTGCTCACATTTTGTTCCTGCCAGAAAGCAGGATAATGCCTCTACGGAATATGGGGTCAGTCCGGCAGCTGTCACCAGCTCTCCCGGCACAAAAATGCTGACCATAGCTGCCTGCTCCGGCTTTGTCAGAGACTGAATGATATTTTTCATAACCACCCGTGCCACATACTGGCCGGACGGCGGAAGTTCCCGGTCCGGAAAAAACTGAAGCCGTTTCTCCTGCAGGCGGTAACCTGTAAGAAGAAGACGGCGGGCTTTTTCCGGATCTTTCAGGGACTGGTTACCAACAACAGTTCCAAATTGATCGATGATATTCATATACTTGTTTCACTCTTTCCTATAAATAGTTTCGTTTGCTTGTTTTCCCAGTTTTCCAGGTTGTCAAATGGTGCCAGCTGACTGAAAACAAGCGGAGTTTTTCTGTGTAAGCTTCGTTGTTCTGCCTTGCCTTACAGAATGATGCGGATGACCAGCCACACGATTCCAATCAGCAGCAGCACCATGGCAAATGCGGTAGAAAGTCCAAACACCACTGCCCCGATCACCAGGGAAATGATAAATCCGAGTACACTAAGAACTGCTCCCAATAGTTTTCCGCAGATCGAAAGTACAAGGCCTACGCACTTGAAAATCAGTACCAGAAAAATGATCGCAAATAAAATTGACATCGTTTCAGTATCTCCTCTTGAGAATATTTCATCCTATAGGATTATAATCACTTTTTTCTTAAATGTAAATATTCTGCGTAATAAGCCATGCTTCTACTTTTTATCAGACACATAAGGCGATATCGATGCTTTAAAACTGATTGATAAAAACTATTTGTACAATATAGGGTGAATGATACATATTAAAACAAATATTCTGATGAATTATGTTATTAACTGTCAATATGAACAAACGCGAATATTTCTCCATTATTGCGTAAAACTAAGGTTTTGCGCAATGTTAAAGCTACTTTTTCGAATATCCGTTCTGCTTTTTGCCTTCCATGTGGGTATTTTGTTAAATTGTCTGCACATTTTTAAGAATTATCGCTCAATACCCTATGCTCTTTTTTTACTGATTTTCGTATACTTCTCCGAGTTTTTCCTTTGTTATCACATTATACGTTGTTATGTATAGCGATTACATGTATAACAATGTATATCGTTTTTGCGTTTGTTACACAATAAGAATTGACGAACATGTTTTCGATATGCTATACTATCATATAAGTAAAAAAGGATTAATTTCCCTGGAGGATTTGAATAGATGAAAGAAGAACGAACCGTCAAAGAAAGCAAACAGGTCAATTTCCGTATTGATCCGGATTCCGCGGAGGCTTTCCGCCAGTTTTGCACCACACATGGAATGAACCAGGCACAGGGGTTTGATCATCTGATGCAGGTTCTGGAGTTAAACAATGCGAAGGCTGCTACTCCCGGACGTCTTGTGGAAATTGAAAATTTTGAACGTTTGCAAGGAGCTATTATCTGCGTATATCAACAGCATTGAATTGAGCAGTAATGCAGAGGCACGGGTTCTCGAACAATTTCAGTCTGACTTAAAAAGAAAGGACCGTACCATTGATGAACTGCGGGAAAAGATGGAAACTTTGCATGCAGAAAAAGAACAGTTAGAGGCTGTCTCAAAGAAGTTGGAAGAAGAACAGAAGCATTTGAGAGAACAGGCCGAATACGCAACAAACCAGATGAATTCCGCAAAAAAGGCAATCTCCGACCAGGAGGAAGTGAACCGGCTTCTTCAGACGCAGAATGAGGAATTGAAAAAACAGCTGCAAAAGCTTCACGAGCTGCAAAAAGCGGAAGCTTTGGTGAAATCAGAAAATACGGAGTTGAAATTAAAAACCAGGGAGCTGGAGCAGACATTGTCGCATGAAACTGCGCAGAGGAAAAATTTAGAGAGTATTGCCGGACAGAACCAGGAAAAACTCCGGGAGCTGGAAAGCCATATGCTGGAGTATAAGGTGCAGGTATCTGACCTGAAAAGACAGCTTCAGGAGAAGGATGCCGATACGCAGAACCAGTTAAAGCAGGCTCAGATGGAAGCGGACTTAAAGCTGGAACGTGCCGTGATCGCCAAAGAGCGAGAACTGCAGGAGGAGTTGCGGACGTCCGACCGGGAGAATGTCCGGTTGCAGACAGAACTGGAACAACTGAGAGCTTCATTAGCTCCGAACCAGAACCAGGCGAATAAGGAGTAATTTCATATGGAAGAACTGCAATATCACGAACAGCGTGACTTAAAAAATGAAAAGAAGCTGCAGGAGCTGCTTGCTTCTCTCCCGCCTTTCTGTGCGGATTTCTTTCGTGGAATCGAGCCTGCAACCTCTTCTATGACAAGACTCTCCTATGCTTACGATATCAACATGTTTTTTGTGTTTATCCGGGACCTGAAACCGGAATTGTTGAACCTGCAGACAAGTGAGATTTCCATGAACGATTTCACTGAAATCAGCGTTACGGATCTGGAGCGTTACCTGGAATTTTTAAAATACCGGCCTGATGACCCGGACCATAAAAATACGAATAAAGAGGCCGGGATCAAGCGCAAGTTTTTCTCCCTGAAAAGCTTTTACGGCTACTTTTACCGCACGGGGCAGATCAAGACCAATCCGACGCTGTCCATGCAGGTGCCGCGTATCCGGGAAAAGGAAATTGTCCGCTTAAACCAGGAGGAAATACGGGAGCTGATCAAAGAAGCGCAGAATGGTAACGGCCTTTCACCGAAGCAGAAGCAATTTCACGAAAAAACAAAGGCAAGGGACTGTGCCATCCTTGCCTTAATGCTTGGAACCGGAATCCGTGTCTCGGAATGCGTCGGTCTGAATCTGGGGGATGTAGATTTAACAGAGCAGAGCATTCACATCCACCGGAAAGGCGGAAAAGAAGCAACTGTGTATTTCAGCGATGAAGTCACACGGCATCTGGAACATTACCTTGAGGAGCGAAAAGGTGCCGGTATCGATCCGGCAGAGGAACCGGCCCTCTTTCTTTCCCTGCGGGGGAAGCGCATTGCCGTGCGAAGCGTGGAATATCTCGTGAAAAAGTACGCTTCCATTGTCACACCCAAAAAGAAAATCACGCCGCACAAACTCCGGAGCAGCTATGGCTCTGCCCTTTACGCGCAAACGAACGATATCTACCTTGTGGCGGATATCTTAGGGCACAATGATGTCAACATCACCCGGAAGTTCTATGCGGCGATCGAAGAAGAACGAAGAAAGAGCGTGAAGAAGATCGACATTGTATAAGCTAAGCATGCTCTCCTGCCATTTCCTGATTTGCATTATTCTGGTACAATTTCTGGAACGAAATGTTATCCATCGCCTCTTCAGAAATGCTCACGCAGTTGTCTGCGATACGGTCGATGTTATAAAGCAGATTAGAATACTGCTTTGTCATATCAGAGGAGCAGGTATTCTTCTTCACACGGGATAAATGCGCTTTATTGTTCTGCTTCTGCAGCTTCCGGATCTTATTTTTGTCTTTTGCTACTTTGGCAACAATATCCTTATCGCCGTTTTCGAGTGCCTGCATTGCGGTGGAAAAGAGATTTTCCAGTGTCCCGATGCCAGTCTCCAGCTCATGCTTTGCGTCTTCCGAGAAGATTCCGCCATGTTCCTGTGAAAATTCCGCAACAGCACTGATTTCCTCACAACGGTCTGCAATTCGCTCGATATTATTGTTGATATAGAGAAGTCCTGCTGCCTGTTCGGACTGCTGTTCCGTCAGGGCACCTCTGGAAAACATCTTTACAATATAGCTTCCGATCTGCTCCTGAAGCTTCTTTACCGCGAGGTTCATATCCTTAAAGTTCTGGTAAGCAGCTTGCGGTTCGTCTCCAACGAAAGAAAGCTTCATGTTGTCTAACATCTGTGTAGTAAAACCGGCCACTCTCTGAATCTCTTCTGAGACAAGGTAAAGAGCTGCGGTCGGCTGAGTCAGGACACGGTTTTCAAGGAATTTCGGCTCGTAAGTCTGACGTTCCTGCTGATCCTGTCCGCGAACAAGAAAGGTAACAATTTTTACCATGACCGGGATCAATGGAAGCCAGATCAGTGTGCAGACAACGTTAAAGGTTGTGTGGGCGTTTGCAATCTGTCTGGAGATGACTTCCAGCTCCGGTCCCTTCGGGGAAATGAAACGCACAAAGCCAGCGAGAACCGGAATCAAAAACAGAAATACAATACTTCCCGTAATATTGAAAACGCTGTGTGCCAGTGCCGTCCTTTTTGCATTTTTTGACTGGCCGATAGAAGCTAACAGTGCTGTGATCGTGGTACCGATATTGTCACCTAACAGGATCGGAATTGCGCCGGTCAGACCGATCACACTGGTTACCCCATCCGGGCCCGCCTGGGAAGCGAAGTTCTGAAGTACTGCAATCGTTGCGGAACTACTCTGTACCACAAGGGTCATACCGGCACCAAGAAGTACCCCGAGTACCGGAATATGGGAAACACGTCCCATCATGTCTACAAAAAACGGGCTGCTTGCAAGCGGTTTCATAACGCCGCCCATAATTTCAATTCCTTCAAAAAGAAGTCCAAAGGAGAAGATTACCATACCGATGTTTTTGATCTTTTCTTTTTTGCTGGCAAAATTCAGCATAAATCCAAGAAAGATGATCGGATAGATATAGTTGCTGATCTTAAATGCCATCAGCTGTGCGGTCATGGTCGTACCGATGTTAGCACCGAAAACAACGGAAATCGCCTGCGGCAGACTCATAAGGCCAGCGCTGACAAATCCGATGACCATAACGGTGGTCGCGGAACTGCTCTGCAATACGGCAGTGACTAAGGCTCCTGCCAGCGCGCCCATGACTGCATTTTTCGTCAGAAAGCTGAGAATCTTTTTCATGCCCTCTCCCGCTGCTTTCTGAAGCGCGTCACTCATGCTGTTCATGCCATATAAAAACAGCGCCAAACCGCCAATGAGACCAAAAAAGATCTTTACATTTTCATTCATCGTACCTTCTCCTTTGTAATCGTTCTTACATCATTCAATATTTATCCTAATTATCATAAATGCTGAGGGCATTTGCATCTACCATACTCCCGTAAAGGCAATGTTAAATCCATGTAAAATACGATCAGCAAAGTACGACTGTATTTTAAGCTTTTTGCTTTATTTCCATAAAATTTGTGTAAAAAAAGGCGGCCAGAATATTCTGACCACCAGATAAAATATTTCTATGAATTGTTAAATGTCAAATACCCCAAGCATTACGATACCGATCACAACCAGCAGGATCATCGCATAATGCTTCCAGGACAGCTTTTCTTTTAAGAAGATGCGGCTCCATACAACGGAAGCGACACAGTATGCAGAAATGATCGGTGCGGAGATTGCTGCATGTGCGGTATCCGATAATGCGAAGATATAAGCAAACTGACCAGCCGTCTCACAGAGTGCTCCAATGTATTTCGGTCCTTCCTGTTTCACGGTAAATCGTTCTTTTTTGATCAGCGCTACGTAGATCACGCAGCAGACTGCAGCAAAGAGGAAGGTCAGTTCGTAAGCACAGTTTGCGGAAGATGCCGCATAGGAAGCGCACTCTTCTGCGGTTGCAAACAGTCCGGCTGCCTCTGCTTCCCCAGCCAGAAGATCCAGCACAAAGGTATCTGCAAAGGTGCCTGCTGCATCTAGAAGACAGTAAGCCACCGGAAGGAATAAAGCCAGCCAGGACTTCGCATATTTGTAGTTGGATGCTTCCTGACGTGCGCGGCGCAGGTCATCGTCTTCCCTGGATTCTACGATGCCAAGACCGATCACACCGATACATACCAGTGCCACGGCACCGATCACGGCCAGACGCATGGTTCCCTCAATGCTCTCGTCCAGTGTGCCGGTCAGAAAACAGAGAACTGCTACCAGTGCACCGGAGGAATTGCAGATTGGGGAAGAAATCGAAAGTTCAATGTAACGCAGGCCGATATAGCCCAGTGTCATGGAGGAAATGTAAAGCAGAGATACCGGCAGGTAAGTAAGGATCACATGCCAGGTGACAATCGTTCCTCCCACAAAAATTTCATACATTGCATGGACACCCATGACAACGCCGACTGCAATGACCATCTTCAAATGGGCATATTTGTCGTTTCCGCGGCAGCCGATCTTGGAAAACAGATCAGAACCGCTCCAGAATAAGAGTGCCGTAACAGCTAACCAAAACCACATTGTTTCTGTACCATTCCTTTTTTCATTCTATCTGCAAAAATGTTGCTGTTTGCGCAATGCGTAAACAGCAACATAAAAACAGACCTGACCATTATAAAACGAAATCTTTCGTTTGCCAAGGACTCCTGTTGTGCAAAAATTCTTATGAAAACGCCTAACATCCAAACAACTTCGCGGTCTTTTCCATCCGCTCTGCGATCGCAACCCCGAACGGACAGCGGGATTCGCAGGCATGACAGCCAATACACTCCGATGCCCGATGTTCCAAAAGCTCATAGTGGGACCGTACCGTTGCCGGTACGGCCGGCTGCATGGTTGCAAGATCATAGAATTTGTTGATCATAGCAATGTCCAGATTGACCACGCACGGTTTGCAGTGACCGCAGTAGGTGCACTCTCCACGGTAAGAATGAAGCGGTGCATTGGCGATCACGGATGCGAAATCTTTTTCTTCCTCTGATGCTGTCTCATAAGCAACAGCCGCATCGACCTGTTCCTTTGTGTCATATCCGCACATGATCGCGCCGACTGCAGGTCTGGTAAGTGCATAGTGGATGCACTGCACCGGTGTCAGTGTTACGCCAAACGGGGAACGCTTTGCATCGAAAAGACGCCCGCCTGCAAAGCCTTTCATAACGGTGATCCCGACATCGTGCTGCTCACACAGCTTATACAGGCGCGCACGGTCTGCATCAATGCCCCTTAAGTCTGCATCGAATTCATCCGCGAACATCGTCTCAATCTGCTCGCTGGCCGGAAGCATGTCGAACGCCGGATTGATGCTGAAGAGGATCATCTCCACATAGCCGGACTCTGCCGCTTTCGCGGCCACCTTCGGATTGTGGGAACTCATACCGATGTGACGGATCACGCCATTCTTTTTCAGCTCCATGATATAATCCAGATAATCGGAATGCTGGATGCTTTCCCACTCTTCTTCGGAATCTACATAGTGGATCATGCCAAGGTCGATATAGTCTGTCTGCAGACGCTTTAAGAGGTCCTCAAAAGCCGGACGCACATAAGCCATATCGCGGGTGCGGAAATACTGCCCGTCCTTCCAGGTAGAACCGATATGTCCCTGGATATACCAGGATTCGCGGTTCTCTTTGATTCCCTTGCCGATGACATCGCGGGATTTTGGATCTGCCATCCAGCAGTCCAGAATATTGATTCCTTTGGAAGAAGCATAGCGGATCAGCTCAATGCCCTCTTCTTCCGGATGGCGCTCCAGCCACTCGCCGCCAAAACCTATCTCACTGACCTGAAGATTGGTTTTTCCTAATCTGCGTGTTTTCATTGTTTTTTCCATTTCTCAAACTCCTTTTGTAATATATCAGCCGCTTTATTCTGTTTCACGCATACATTTCTGAAAATAGAATGTTCCATTTTGGAATCCATTCTTTATGGTAATGCGCCCTCTTCTTTCTGCTCTAGGTCCTTAAAGATTTTGTGAAGTACCCATGCGGCCAGAATGAAGGTTCCTGCATCTGCCAGAGGCTGCGCGATCTGGATTCCAAGAATGCCGACTGCCGGAGTCAGAAACAGAAGGACCGGTATCAGAAACCATCCCTGTCTGGCGGTGGAAACCACGGTTGCCCAGGTTCCGTAGCCCATGGATTGCGGTGTCATATTGCCCATAACGGTGACTCCCATAAGCGGCAAGGTGCAAAGCTGCATACGGAGTGCCAGTGTTCCGATCCGGATAACGTCCAGATCGTCTTTCCGGAATACCGCAACAATATTTCCAGAAAAGGCAAGGCCAGCCAGTGCAAATACAAAAAGCACAGCAGTGCTGACTTTGATGCAGAAAATACAGGCTTCTTTCACACGCTTATATAACCCGGCACCAAAACAGTAGCTGCAGACAGGCTGAAAGCCCTGACCGAAACCAATCATGGCCGAGCCAACAAACATCATAAAGCGGTTCACGATGGACATAGCCGCAATGGCTGCATCCCCATATGGCTGTGCCATGACATTCATCAGGATGGTTGCCACACTGGCAATTCCCTGACGCCCAAGTGATGCCACACCTCCATACAAAATCTGTCCGTAAAGCTTTACAGTTGGACGGAACTTACGGATATCGATGGAAATGCAGTCCTTTCGGAAATTGCACATCACAAGCAGAATGCAAAAGCTGACAAACTGGGAAATGCCTGTTGCAAGCGCAGCGCCTGCGGTCCCCATACCCATACCGAAAATAAATACCGGGTCAAGGACAATGTTTAAAATACCTCCGGTTGTGATGCCGACCATGGCAAATAAGGCTTTTCCCTGAAACCGTAGAATGTTATTCATGATAAATGAAGTCATCATAAACGGTGCCGCAATCAGAATATAGGATGCGTAGGCTTCGGCATAAGGCGCAATGGTTACGGTAGATCCAAGCATCATAACCAGCGCATGGATGTTGGCAGTTCCGAGGACCGTGATAACCAGTCCCATAAAAAAGCCGGTAAAAAAAGCGATGGAAGCAAGTTTCTCGGCCAGCTCCCGGTTTCCTGCCCCGATCAGCCGGGCAATGTAATTTCCGGATCCGATTCCGATCATAAACGATAATGCCTGAATGATCGACATGGCTGAAAAGATGATTCCGACCGCGCCAGAAGCGCTGGTCCCAAGCTGGCTTACAAAAAAAGTGTCAGCCATGTTATAAATCGAGGTGACCAGCATACTGATGATGGTTGGGACAGCCAGCTTTGAGATGACACGTCCGACCGGCGCATTGGCCATTTCGTAGTATTGGTCATGTGATTCTTTTGTCTGCTGCATGATCATAACTCTCCTGTTTTTATAATGTAAAAGTATACCATGTTTTTCAGCAGTCGGCTATGTCTCTTCTGACATATTCATAAGTTATTTTTTTGACGAATCAAGGGCTTTTTGTCACGCAGAAAAAGAGTGCTGGCATACCGTAACTGCATTGCTGCAATTTTTATGCCAACACTCTGTGATTTTATAAGCAAATCTAACGGTTTGCAAGTTCTTCTGTGATATCCTCCCAGGTCACACCGCGCTCTGCCATGAGAACCATGACATGATACAGGAAATCAGAAATCTCGTATTTGATTTCTTCCGGATCCGGGTTCTTGGCTGCAATGACGATCTCGGTCGCTTCTTCTCCGACTTTCTTTAAGATCTTGTCGATGCCTTTGTCAAACAGATAGTTGGTGTAAGAGCCTTCCTTTGGATGGATCTTACGGTCCTGAATGACAGAGAAGACATCCTCAAATACTTTCAATGGATTGGTTTCTTTGGTCTCTTTCTCAGCAAGTGTCTGGAAGAAACAGCTGCGGGAACCGGTATGGCAGGCCGCACCAATCTGATGGACTTTCGCCAGAATCGTATCGTTGTCACAGTCTAAGTGCAGGGACTTTACATACTGGAAATGTCCGGAGGTCTCGCCCTTTAACCACTGGCTCTTCCGGCTCCGGCTGTAGTAATGCATCTTGCCGGTGCGGAGCGTATCTGCGAAGGCCTGTTCGTTCATATAAGCAAGCATCAGCACTTCGGAAGTCTTGAAATCCTGGACGATGACCGGAACCAGGCCGTCGGAATTGGTTTTAAAATCTCCCCAGGAAACACTGCTGCACAGAATGTCTACCGCAATTCCAAGGCTGCCAAGTTCCTGCTTCTTTTCCATATAATTTCCATTTTCCGGAGCCAGGCTGGCGAGGACAAAACCGGCAGCCGCGTCTGCTTTCAGCTCTTCTGCCAGTTTTGCGATTTCGTCTGCATTGCTGACTATATAATAATGCATCTGTTCATCCATCGTATGGATCACTTCCACAGCTTCCGGAAGAACAGCATCTTCCAGCAGTGCCATGGATGCTCCAAGCTGCGCATACTCCGGGATCCGTTTTGTCTGGTCTTTCTGGTTTAAGCGGATAAAGATTTTTTCACTGCCGAAGCGGTCTGCCGCTTCTTTGATCAGATCCACATTTTCTTCCACAGATGCATCTAAAAATACGCCCTTCGCACCTGCGTAGAGGTATTTCTTCACATCCTCCAGGCGTTTTACGCGTCCGCCAGCATAGATCGGAATGTCGATCGCCCTTGCCATTTTCCGGATCAGGCCAATGTTGTAATCATGCTCCTCATCGTTTTTGGAACCATCGGCAAATACCAGACCGTCTGCTCCGTCATTCCCGGCAGCAGAGGCAAAAGAAAGCACTTCCTCTTCCTGTTTTCCATCGCAGCAAAGCTGCGCAAGTAACCGTTTAAATTCTGCCATAGTTATTCTCCCTGTTCAAACCGCGCTACCGCATCCGGCAGGCTGATCTTTTTCTCGTATAATGCTTTTCCAATGATGGCGCCCTTGATCTGGCTGTCATTTAAGCGGACCAGATCGTCCATACAGGAAACTCCGCCGGAGGCGATCACATCCAGTCCGGTCTGCTTAGTCAGAAGCTTTGTGTACTCGACGTTCGGACCGGTTAAGGTACCGTCTTTGGAAATATCGGTATAAACGATATGTTTTACCCCGAATTCTTTCATCTGCAGGCAAAGATCCAAAGCCGAAAGACTGCTTACCTTTTCCCAGCCTTCCACTGCCACCATGCCGTTTTTCGCATCGACACCGGCTACGATCCGGTCGGCACCAAAGGTTGCAACCAGCTCTTTCACAAATTCCGGCCGCTCCACGGCGCGCGTTCCAATGATGCAGCGGGTGATGCCAAGCTCCAGCATATTTTTCACTGCTTCCACGCTGCGGATGCCTCCGCCAAGCTGGATCGGAACGTCCACACTGGATACGATCGCACGGATCGCATCTTCATTTACGGAACGTCCTGCCAGCGCACCGTCCAGATCCACAATATGGAGGAAGGATGCACCCTGGCTGACCCACAATTTTGCCATATCAGCCGGTGTGTCGGAATAAACCTTTACATTATCAAATAATCCCTGTGTCAGGCGGACGCATTTGCCGCCCTTCATGTCAATTGCCGGATATAACTGCATGGGAATCTCTCCTTTTTATACGTTTTCTGTTGCCAGGCACACAGACGTGAAACCTAGCCACTTACAGTACGCCTTTTGTCGACAAAACATCGGTGATCCGTGCGTCGTATCGGGTTGCGTTGTCGAGCGCCTTTGCAAACGCCTTAAATGCACCTTCAATAATATGATGGTTATTGATTCCGTCAAGCTGCTTTACGTGCAGGTTCATCTCTGCGCCGTAAGACACTGCATAGAAAAATTCGCGGATCATCTCCGTTTCCAGATCCCCGACCTTTTCCCGGTCCAGCTTCAGGTCATAAACCAGATACGGTCTTCCGCAAAGATCCAGGGAACAAAGAAGCAGTGCCTCATCCATGGGCAGGATCATGGTTCCGTAACGGACAATGCCTTTTTTATCTCCTACGGCTTCTTTGATCGCACGTCCCAGCACAATACCGGTATCCTCGATCGTATGATGGGTATCGACCTCCAGATCCCCGTCTACATGCAGGGTCAGGTCAAACAGACCATGTCTTGCAAATCCGTTTAACATGTGGTCAAAAAAGCCAATGCCTGTGTGAATATCTGCTTTTCCGGTTCCGTCCAGGTCCAGGGTCAGACGGATTTTCGTCTCTTTTGTGTTGCGTTCTATGGTCGCACAGCGTGCCATGAGCACTACCTCCTGTTCTTATTTTTTACTCGAATCGTACGCGGATGGAATTTGCATGTGCAGTCAGATACTCTGCCTCTGCAAAGGTTTCAATATCCTTATGAACCGGCTCCAGTGCTTCTTTGGAATAGTAGATGATGCTGGATTTTTTAATGAAATCGTCTACACTCAGCGGGGAGAAGAATTTTGCGGTTCCATTGGTCGGAAGGACATGGTTCGGGCCTGCAAAATAATCGCCCAGCGGCTCGGAACTGTACTCGCCCATAAAGATCGCGCCGGCATTCTGGATCTTCGTCATGACTTCAAACGGGTTCTTTGTCACGATTTCCAGATGCTCGGATGCAATGGCATTTGCGGTTTCGATTGCGTCTTCCATGGAATCAGCTACCAGGATATAACCATAGTTTTCCAGAGATTTTTCCAGGATGGCTTTTCTGGAAAGCTGCTGAACGAACGCCTCTGCCTCAGCAGAAACTTTTTCTGCCAGCTCCATGCTGGTAGTAACCAGGATTGCAGATGCAAGCTCATCGTGCTCTGCCTGGGATAACAGATCCGCTGCGACATAACGTGGATTGGCGGTTTCATCTGCAAGGACCAGAATTTCACTCGGTCCGGCGATGCTGTCGATGCTCACATGACCATAGACCGCCTTCTTTGCCAATGCCACGAAAATGTTGCCCGGTCCAACGATCTTATTGACACGCGGAATGGATTTGGTTCCAAATGCCAGCGCTGCGATTGCCTGGCACCGCCGACTTTATAAACTTCGGTAGCGCCTGCCAGATGTGCAGCAATCAGGGTAACCGGGTTTACTTTTCCGTCTTTTCCTGGTGGCGTTACCATAACAATCTTCTCGACTCCTGCAACCTCAGCCGGGATAATGTTCATCAATACGGAAGACGGATAGGCTGCCTTGCCGCCCGGAACGTAAACACCGACACTGGAAAGTGCGCTTACCTTCTGACCAAGAATGGTTCCGTTTGGTTTGCTGTCGAACCAGCTGTAACGTTTCTGCTTTTCATGGTACTCGCGGATGTTTTTCATGGATTTTTTCATGACAGCCAAAAGATTCGGGTCTACCTGGGACAGTGCCTCCTGAATTTCTGCCTGGGTTACACGAATATTGTCTGCAGAGAGCTCTGCACCGTCAAATTTTTTTGTATACTCGAACAGGGCTTCATCACCTCTGGCGCGTACATCATCCACGATCTCCTGGACTGTGCCCTCGTAAGCACTGTAATTGTTCGGGTCACGCTTTAATAAATCTGCAAGGATGTTTGCCCTGCTTTGTTCATCTAATTTTACAATTCTCATGATTGGTTATGCCTCCTGGATCAGATTCTTTAACTGCTGTATGATTTTGGTAATGCGCTCGTGCTCCCGCTTCATGCTGACCTGGTTTACCACCATGCGGGCAGAAAGCGGGCAAACCTCTTCGAGGACCGTCAGGCCGTTCTCTCTTAAGGTCGAACCGGTTTCTACAATATCGACGATCACTTCGGAAAGTCCAACGATCGGAGCCAGCTCGATGGAGCCGTTCAGTTTGATGATTTCTACGGTCTGATGCTTTTTATTATAGAAGTAATCCTTCGCGATCGCCGGGTATTTGGTGGCAACGCGGATCAGCTCATGATGCTGCAAAAGCTCTTTGGCTGATTCCGGCCCGCACACACACATGCGGCATTTGCCAAGCTTCAGGTCCAGAACCTCATAAAGCTTTCTTCCCTCTTCCAGGATCGTATCCTTTCCAACGATACCAATATCGGCTGCTCCGTACTCCACGTAGGTTGGAACATCGTTTGCTTTTGCGAGGAAGAACCGGTAGCCAAGCTCTTCATTGGTAAAAATCAGCTTTCTCGTATCTTTATCTTTCATTTCTTCACAGGTGATGCCGATCTTTCGAAAAGATCGAGGGATTTATTGGCCAGCCTTCCTTTCGCCAGCGCAAAGGTAAGATATCTCATAATTGCCAGTCTCCTTTAGTGAATGTAATCCCGGACGGTTTCCGTGTAAGCCTGATTTACCGATACGCCGGTTTCTGTATCATAGACGGATGCAGTGCTTCCGTCACCCAAAAGGCTGATGAGTCGGTGCATCTGGAACCGCCTTGCATAATCCAGATAAGCATCCACGTCTTCTGTTTCCGTGCGCGGTGTCAGCTGCGCCGGGATTCCTGCATTGCGGAACTGGCAGGCAAGGCGGATTGCCTTATCTCTCGCTGCCGGATCGTACAAAATAATGGTATCGTTCATTTTTACATCGATACGGATCTTCTGACGGGAAAGAGCCAGAAGAAGCTGGTCAGCCATAATGGCAAATCCGACTGCGGCAGCCTTTTTTCCAAACTGTTCAAGCAGCTTGTCATAACGGCCACCCGCAACGATGTACTCGCCGGTACCGTAGGTGTAAGCCTTAAAGATGATGCCGGTATAATAGGAGTATTTGCTCAGCATGCCAAGATCATAGGAAACATAATCGCCAAGACCATAGCTGTCTAAGATTCCTGTACTTCTTCCAGACGTTTGATCGCATCAAGCGCCCGCTTATTCGTTGTCATTGTTTTTGCGATGCGGATTTGGTCAATGTCTCCGAAGAGCTCCGGAAGCTTAAGAAAGAGCTTTTTTAAGTCTTCACTCATGGTCTGTTCGGATAAGAGCTCCTCCACACCGAAATAATTTTTATTTTCGATCAGGACGCGGAGCTTTTCCTGGGTCTCCTCATCCATTCCGGACTCCTCAACCAGTCCACGGTAAAATTCCACCTGCCCCAGTTCCACCTGAAACTCCTTTAAGCCGGTCTCTCTTAATGCGTCAATAACCATCGCGATCATTTCTGCATCAGCATCGGAGGTATCATCACCGATCAGCTCGGCTCCCGTCTGGGTGGATTCTTTTAAGCGCCCTGATAGCTGGTCCCATTGATAAAGGTAGGGCCAAGGTAACACAGACGGAGCGGTTTTGTCTCATCCATATAATACTTTGCCACGCAGCGTGCAATGGGCGGTGTCATATCCGGACGAAGTACCAGAGTGTTGTTGTCGCGGTCAAAGAACTTGTACATTCCCTGGCTGCCTACGCTTCCGCGCTCCTTTTTGAAAATATCGAAGAACTCAAACACCGGTGTCTCAATGCTCTGATATCCGTAAAGCCCGAATACATGCTGGATCTTCTGCTCCACGGCAAGCTTTCTGGCACATTCTTCTGCGTAAATATCACGCACACCATCGGGGGTATGCAGTAACTGGTTATTCATGTTCATAATCCCGTCTCCAATGCTTTGCTATGGTAAAGTGCTAATTCGATAACGTGATTCCAATTATAGGAGAAAGTATCTGAATTGTCAATCAATATCTTTCCACTGTTTTAAACATTTTACGACTTTTCAAAAAACACGTCAAATAGACTCCGGTTATGGCTAGTATTCCTCATCTGTTATTTATTAGTATATTTTATATATAATAGCCGTTGTATAAATATGACGATATATGATACACTATTTCTGTATTTGTGATAGAAAGAACACGTGTAACGGTTTTGCTCATTTCCTGCGCAGACAGTAACGTGAATTTGCATGATGATAATCGATTTGGAAGGAGTTTGAGACTATGGGAGGCTTTTTCGGAGTTGTTTCCAAGCATGACTGTGTGATGGATCTGTTTTTTGGTACAGACTATCATTCTCACCTGGGTACCCGCCGCGGCGGCATGGCTGTATATGGAGAATCTGGTTTTCAGAGAAGTATTCATAATATAGAAAATTCCCCGTTCCGTACGAAATTTGAACGGGATGTAGAAGAACTGAAAGGAAATGCCGGAATTGGCTCGATTTCAGACAATGAACCACAGCCACTGCTGATCCACTCCCATTTAGGAAGCTATGCGATCGTAACTGTCGGCAAGATCAATAATGAGGAAGAGCTAATCCAGCATGCTTTCCAGAACGGACATATCCACTTTATGGAAATGAGCGGCGGGCGGATCAATGCCACCGAGCTGACGGCTGCGATCATCAACCAGAAGCAAAGTCTGGTCGATGGCCTGCTCTACGCGCAGGAGATGATCCAGGGTTCCATGACGATCCTGCTCCTTACACCAGAAGGAATCTATGCATCCAGAGACCGCTATGGCCGTACCCCGCTGACCGTAGGACAAAAAGAAGATGCCTGCTGTGTTTCCTTTGAAAGCTTTGCCTATATCAATCTCGGCTATCATGACTGCTATGAACTGGGACCTGGAGAGATTGTGCGGGTAACCTCAGACGGCGTTACGCAGCTTTCTGCCCCAAGAAAAGAAATGAAGATCTGTTCCTTCTTATGGGTATACTATGGCTACCCAACCTCCAGCTACGAAGGAATCAATGTAGAAGAAATGCGTTATCGCTGCGGACAGATCCTGGCTGACCGGGATTTAGGCTGCGGACATTGCTCCCATTGTCCGGGACACGCAGCTGCACACACAGAAGAAACTTCCGGCACGGATAGCACTGTCGCAGACCATTTTGAAAACGTGCCCACGGAGCTTCTGAGAATGCTAACACGGAAACGATCCACCCGGATATCGTCGCAGGTGTTCCGGACTCCGGAATCGCCCATGCGATCGGTTATGCCAACGAATCTGGTATCCCGTTTGCAAGGCCGTTTATCAAATATACACCTACCTGGCCGCGTTCCTTTATGCCGCAGAACCAGAGCCAGCGCAACCTGATCGCAAAAATGAAGCTGATCCCGGTTGGCGCCCTGATCAAAGACCAGAGCCTGCTTCTGATCGACGATTCCATTGTCCGCGGCACACAGTTAGGTGAAACAACCGAATTTCTTTATGAGAGCGGTGCAAAAGAAGTACATATCCGCCCGGCATGCCCGCCGCTCCTTTACGGATGTAAATACTTAAACTTCTCCCGCTCCAATTCCGAGTTAGACCTGATCACCCGCCGCATCATCCGCGACCGGGAAGGCGACGACGTATCTGCAGAAGTATTAGCTGATTACGCAAACCCGGACAGCAAAAATTATCAGGAAATGGTCGAGGAGATCCGCAAGCGCTTAAACTTCACAACCCTGAAATTCCACCGTCTGGACGACCTGGTTAAGTCCATCGGACTTCCGAAAGAATGTTTGTGCACGTACTGCTGGGATGGGCAAGAGTAAATATAACAATATCACACAGTAACGAACGAGGGCCGAAAGGTTTCGTCCCGCCATTCGGCGGGGACGGAACCTTCCGGCCCATTTGTGTTTACTGTAAGATATTGTTATCGCGCTCATCCAGATCCTTCTGGATGGTTTCGAGATAGTGTACCAGGATATCGCGGCTTGCGTGGATCTGGTAGCTTTTGTCGATTTCGTCATATGTAAAGCTTTTGCGGCCGCCCTCTTCCATGCGTTTCCAGAACTGCTCCAGGTCGCGAAACGGAATATAATAGAGTTCGTCTAACGCGGTAAAGTGGAGGATGATAAATGCGATTCCCCCCTGCTGTTCAAATTCTTTCATGAAGCGGATCTGATGTTCGTGGACGTTCTGGAGCGGAAAGGTTTTGACGGCACATTCCTTTGCGTCGAAGCAGACCGGGATTCCCTGCACGGCCCCGATATAGTCGACCGTACTTTTCTGGTCGAAGTACGCCAGCGTGATATGGCGGCTGGATTTATCGATGCTGATCGGGGTGATCGGGGTTGGGATTTTCTGAATCAAGGCCAGTTTTTTCTCGCGGTAAACCTCATTGCTGTGATTAATCATATCCTCCAGCGTGGAGCCACGCAGCCCCCGGCTTTTCCAGGTGCCCATCTAACGCACTCCTTCCGGAAGGATGCCAAGAACCCTTTGAAATTCTCCCGGAACAGGTGCAGTAAAACTTTTCCCGCTTAAGTATTCCAGCGGCGCTTCCATCTGTGGGAACACCAGTTTCCAGGAATGCAGCATCTGGGAATGAATGTGATAGCTCCGTTTTGCTTCTTCATTTACCCGTGGAGTCCCGTATTTGGTATCTCCTACGATCGGATGACCGATGGAAGCCAGGTGCGCGCGGATCTGGTGTGTACGTCCGGTGATCAGGGTTACCTTTAAAAGGGTGTATGCACCGCTCTCCATCAATGGTTCGTATTCTGTGCAAATTGGTGCACTGTCCGGAAGTTCTTTCTGGCTGATGGTAACCTGGTTGGTCTTTTCATCTTTCTTTAAAAATCCCTCAATCTTCTTTTTTTCCCGGACTGCTCCGTAAACCACACACAGATAGTATTTGTGCAGGGAACGGTCCTTAAACATAGCCGACAGCTTCTGAAGGCCCACAAGGGAACAGCCCGCTGCCACCAGACCACTGGTATTGCGGTCCAGCCGGTTACAGACCGATGGGCGGAAGCTGCGCAGGTTTTCTTTTGTCAGCTTTCCGGAATCAAGGAGGTAATCGATCAGATATTCTACCAGGGATTCATCATTCTCCTTTGCCTTCTGGGAAAGCATACCGGATGGCTTATTGATCAGAAGGATATGCTCGTCTTCATAAATGATGTGCAGCTTTGTTTTTTTTACTTTCTGCACCTTTACCTCAGAAAACTTCTCTATGGTCTCATCTGCAAGGAACAGCTTGATCTCATCACCCTCAGACAGCTTTTCAGACCCGTCACATTTCTTCCCGTTCAGCACAATATTTTTCTTGCGCATCATCTTGTAAAGAAAGCCCTTTCCTGCCAGGTTCAGATATTTGGAAAGGAGCTTGTCTAAGCGCTGTCCTGCTTCATTTTTATTTACGGTAATGCATTTCATGAAGAAAATCTCCTTTTCTCGTTTTTCCCAGATATTACATAGACAGGTTTTTCATCAATGCAGCAGCATAATCCACAACACCATCATCCTCATATTCTGAGGCCGGCTTTAAGCTGTCCATTCTGCGCCAGAATGCGTGTGGATCGCAGATCAGCTTTACATTTGGATCCAGTTTATTTGCTGAAAACAGTGTATTCAAAGCCTTTTCTGCCTTCGCAAGATCTGCCTTTTCGCTGCTGCAGAAAGCAAATACGCCGTTTGGATGAACTGCTACCACATCGAGCGGAAGAATCTGCTCCTTTGTCGTTACGATCAGGTCATATAACATCGTACAGGCTGTCTCATATTTACGCGCATGCTCATAAAAGGCCGGATCTCCCGTGCGGTATTTCCAGGATGCTAAAAGCGGGGACGCCAGATTCGCCATTGGCAGTACCGTCAGGATTGCCATAACAGTCAGGATATTTTTTGCAGCCTGGTCCCCGGTCAGCTGTCTCGCCACAAGCTGGGCGATGATCGCCGCCACAAAGAGGCCGGTCATCAGGAGTCTTGATTTTTTATGCTGGTCCCGGTAACCGTACTGCCCTTTTCGGATTTTCTTCATTGTAGTTTGTTCTCCTCTGTATCGTAATCAATATATAAAAGAATGTGCCGCAGTGCGATCCTTGCGGAGCGTTTTTTGTTTCATAGAACGCAATTCCCTATTGAAACAAAAAGAGACAGGATCAGCTCATGCGGGCAGAGCTTTGACAAAAGCCAGAACGCCTTCATAAGTGGTCCGTATACGGAAACCGGCTTCCCCATCATGCTGTCACGGAGCGCCTTTTTCACGACCCGTTTTGGATCTGCCATGGCCAGTCGCTTGTAAAGCGGAATCTTTCCAGTTGTCTCTGCGATCGCAAAAAACTCTGTTTTTACCGGTCCAGGGCACACTGCAGTCACATAGATCTGCCGTCTTTTTAATTCCATGGACAGAGCACGGCTGTAGCTTAATACAAACGCTTTTGTTGCCGCATAGATGGCAAACCCTGGCTGCGGAAGAAATGCAGCAGCCGAGGCAAATTGCAGGATCCTGCTGTTTTTGGTCATATAAGGAAGCACTAGACGGGTAACCGCGGCCAGTGCACGGCAATTTACATCGGTCATGCCGGTTTCCTCATCAAGAGAAAGCTCTGATACCTGCCCGATCTTTCCAAATCCGGCTGCATTTACCAGAATCTTCACCTCCGGTTCTTCCCACTCCAGCTTTTCCTCCAGTGCTGCAAAGGCTTCCTCTCTTTGCAGGTCCAGTTCCAGTATTTTTAAGGGGACCGGAACCTCACTGACAAGACGAAAAAGCCGCTCCTTCCGTCTGGCGATGACCCAGATTTCCTCCAGACCGGCAAAACGGTCAGCCAGCTGTATTACACATTCCCGGCCCATGCCGGAGGATGCACCGGTTATGATGGCAATTTTTTTCTTTGTCATTTTCATGCGTCACACTCCTGAACACTACTCAGTAAAAGAATCTTACATAATCACATAGCCTTGTTTTGCTGCTTACGCATTGCACAGCCTTATTTTTTCTTATGAACATTGCGGATCGTTTTTTTCTTTCCGGGCTTGCGGCTCTCAGATCCTGTACCGAAGGCTTGTTTTCCTGCGGAGCGGACACTGCCAGCCGTAGCCTTTTTCGCTGCATTTGATGTACCGGTCTTCGCTGCTCCGGATCCAAAGCCAGATGATTTCCGGTCTGTATTCCTGTTTCCAGGCTGCCTTGTCCCGCCGGAAAATGATGCTCCCGCACACCAGTGCATTTCTCTAGGACGGATCAGGCATTTTTTGTCAAATCCGATCAGATCTGTGCGCCCGGCTTTGATCAGGGCTTCCTTTACCAGGTCATAGTTTTTCGGGTTCCGGTACTGGATCAGGGCACGCTGCATGGCTTTTTCGTGTGGATTATGCGGAACATAAACCTCTTCCATGGTACGTGGATCCAGGCCGGTATAATACATGCAAGTCGAAAGCGTCGATGGAGTCGGGTAAAAGTCCTGGACCTGCTCCGGCATATAGCCCAGATCACGCAGGTATTCAGCCAGCTCTACCGCCTCCTTTAAAGAAGAACCCGGATGGGAGGACATCAGGTAAGGAACCAGATACTGCTCCTTTCCGATTTTTTTGTTCATCTCTTTATATTCCTTCACAAATTGCATGTATACGGAATTTTTTGGTTTGCCCATTCGTTTTAAGACTGCGTCTGCCACATGCTCCGGTGCAACCTTAAGCTGTCCGCTGACGTGGTATTCGCAGAGTTCCCGTAAGAATGCACGGTTTTTGTCTGCCAGGACATAGTCAAAGCGGATACCGGAACGGATAAACACTTTTTTCACCTTCGGGATTGCCCGAAGCTTGCGCAGGAGGGAAATATAATCGCTATGGTCTGCACGGATGTTTTTACACGGTTCCGGGAACAGGCACTGTCTGTTTGGGCATGCGCCCTTGGTCAGCTGCTTTTCGCAGGCAGGGAAACGGAAGTTTGCGGTAGGACCGCCTACATCGTGGATATAGCCTTTGAAATCAGGCTCCTCCGTCAGAAGCTTTGCTTCCTCAACCAGAGACTCATGGCTTCTTGCTGGATGATACGGCCCTGGTGGAAGGTCAGTGCACAGAAGCTGCAGGCACCAAAGCAGCCGCGGTTGCTGATCAGGCTGAATTTGATCTCGCGGATCGCCGGGATTCCTCCCTCTGCTTCATAGCATGGATGGTAATTACGCATGTAAGGAAGGGCGTAGACCTCATCCATTTCCTCCTGTGTCAGCGGCTTTGCCGGCGGATTCTGCACAACATATTCTTTTCCATAGTATGGCTCTACCAGGCGCTTTCCAAGAACCGGATCTGTGTTGCTGTACTGGACGTAAAAGCTTTTTGCATAAACCTTTTTATCGTCCTTCAATTCCTGGTAATCCGGCAGAAGCTTATAATCGTATACAATTTCCAGATTCCGCGTTTTAAATACGGTTCCATCTATAAATGTGATATCTTTTACATCTATTCCGCTGTTTAAGGCATCTGCGATCTCCACAATGGAATGCTCGCCCATTCCGTAAGAAATGAGGTCTGCCTGGGAATCTAACAGGATAGAACGCTTCAGGCGGTTAGACCAGTAATCGTAATGGGCAAGACGGCGCAGGCTGGCCTCGATTCCACCAATGATGATGGCAGAATCCTTATAAACAGACCGGATCAGATTACAATATACAATGGTCGCATAATCCGGGCGCTTGCCCATAACACCACCCGGCGTATAGGAATCCTGCTGTCTGCGCTTTTTGGATACAGAATAATGGTTTACCATAGAATCCATGTTTCCTGCTGATACCAGAAAGCCAAGCCGCGGTTTTCCAAGGATCTGGATGCTCTGCGGATCCTTCCAGTCCGGCTGTGCAATGATTCCTACTTTATACCCGCGGGATTCCAGAAGGCGGCTGATGATAGCCGGACCAAAGGATGGGTGATCCACATAGGCATCTCCGGATACATAGACAAAATCACATTCTTCCCAGCCACGCCGGTCCATATCTTCCCGGCAGATTGGTAAATAATCATGTATCATAAAACTGATTCTCCTTATTGGTTACCATGCGCATACACGTGCCGGTAACCCTTATTCTTTTTCTGTTTGAAATAGTTTGTTATAATCCTGGATATAGTAATCAGCAAGCTTTTTCTTTTCTGCCCGCATCCCTGCAGAAAACTCATCCTCTACCGCACAGACAGTCATGCCGGCCCGTTTCCCGGCCAGGATTCCCGCAGGGACATCTTCAAAAACCATGCAGCGTGCCGGAGACACGCAAAGACGTCTTGCAACCTCTAAATAAATATCCGGGGCCGGCTTTCCGGCCGGCACCTCACAGGCCGTTGCGATCACCTGGAAATATGGGCGGATCTTTAATGATTCCAGCACGGCATCTACCATATCCTGCCCGTTGCTGGTAGCAATTCCTGCTTTTTTCCCTGTGCAGGCCAGATACTCCAAAAACCGTCTGGCACCCGGCTTTAACGGGACTTCACTCCGGTATTTTTCAATACTCATCTGGATCCAGGCATGCTTGATCTCATCGATGGAATCCGGAATTTCGAACCGGTTTTTAAAATACCTTGCAGTCTCTGAGAAGCTCATGCCTTCGATCACCTTCTGCAGATCCGGCGGACATGCCAGGCCAAAGCGTCCCAGATACTCAATATCGATTTCCTTCCACATCCACATGGAATCTACCAGTGTACCGTCCAGGTCAAAGAGTACGGCATCCATGGTCGGAAGTACCAGGGCGGCCGGTATGCTGGATATAGCATTTCCATTTTCTATGTTTTTTTGATTCATAAACAGCTTCCTTTTGTCTTCTATTATTTATTAGCGCAATTTTATCGCAAGAATACACAGACAGGGTACTATCCTATTTTTGAAGCAGTTCTAATTCTCCTTCTGTCAGAGCCCGGTATTCCCCCGGCTTTAAATCTGGATCCAGCTTCAGTCTTCCCATGGAAAGACGTTTTAAAAACACTACATGGCAGCCAAGCGCTTCAAACATCCGCTTCACCTGGTGGAATTTTCCCTCCTGGATCGTCAAAAGGATCTCTGCTCCGGCATTCGCCTCAGCGCTGTCTGCAGTCTCCGCATCAGCACTGAACTGCTCCAGCGCTTTTTGGCGGGTCTGCCCTGTCCACTGCTTCAGGATCTCGAGCTTTCCTGGCATGACTGGTGTTCCATCATTTAGGGTCAGCCCAGCCGCCATCTGTTCCACTGCTGTGTCAGGAAGTGTGCCCGCGATCCTGGCAAAATACACTTTATCGACATGCTTTCCAGGCGCTAACAGGCGGTGGGTCAGGTCTCCGTCATTGGTTAAAAGCAAAAGCCCCTCGGTGTCAATATCGAGACGTCCAACCGGGAACAGATCACTTCGGTTTTCCCCGGTTAGCAGGTCGATCACCGTTTTATGGCGTTTATCCTCTGTTGCGGAAATAACACCCTGCGGTTTATAGAGCATGATGTATTCCATCGCACGGTAACGGACGGGTGTGCCATCAAAAGACACCTCATCGGTATCTGGATCAATCTTCCGTTCTGTTTTTTTCTCTACGGCTCCGTTTACCTGGATCCGTCCTTTTTTTGCCGCATCCTTGATCTGGGTACGGCTTCCTTTATTCATTTCTGCCAGATACTTGTCCAGTCTCATTAATTTTGCCATTACTGCCACCGCCATCCTGGATAATATTTGTTTTTTAAGCTGCTTCCGGTATACTTGGCCCAGCCGAGTGGATAGCCGTCTACGCCGACCAGCACCCAGCCCTTTTGGAGCGTTTCCTCCGGATCCGGGAAAATTGTCTCCCCCTTTAAATAACGGATGCTTCGCTCATCGATGGCCGTGAGGGACAGGCTCTGGGAAAACTCCCGCAGCTGCAGTACCATCGCAACCGCCTGGGATGGCTCGAACCGGTTCTTCTTCCACTCCCCAAGAAGCAATCCGGTACGCAGATAGCGAAGCTTCCAGGACTGGTCAAAGCATTCCGGGAGATAATATACCATGCCATCCCGGACCATCATACGGCTTCGGTCAAGCGGACTCTTTAGCATTGCTTCCCACTGCAGGTAATCGCTTTCCTTTTCCAGTCTGCGTACCTCAGCAGGTACGGTGTTAGTGTAAGCCTGTGTATCCGGCTCGGCATCCGGCTCGGCATCCGCCCCGGCATCCTTTTGGAGTAAAGCAAGGAAGTGCCCTTCTCCTTCTATTTTGTGCGGAAACAGGCGGATGACCGGCATGCCATCTAACCCGCTGCAGGCGCCCTCCCATGGGGTCAGCGGCACCAGCTTCATGTCTGGGTGCGTATCAAGAAGCCACTGGATCGTGTTCTCATCCTCTTCCTTTGCAAACGTACAGGTAGAATATAAAAGCATTCCTCCCGGCTTTAACATCTGCACTGCGGAGGTTAAGATCTGACGCTGGAGTGGGGCATAATACTGCGGCCCACGTTCCATCCAGCTTTTGATCAGGTCCGGGTCCTTCCGGAACATACCTTCCCCGGAGCATGGCGCATCGACCAGGATCTTATCGAAAAACGGGCCAAATACAGAAGCCAGCTTTTCCGGCGTTTCACTGGTTACACAAAGATTGGGGATTCCGAATAATTCCAGGTTTTTAAGCAGCGCCTTAGCCCGGGAATTGCTGATATCGTTGGAAACCAGAAGTCCTTCTCCCTGCAGCTTTACGCCAAGCTCAGTGCTCTTCCCGCCAGGTGCGGCACAAAGGTCCAGTACCTTATCTCCCGGCTTAACCGGAAGGGCAGAGGCAGGTGCCATGGCACTTGGCTCCTGCAGATAATAAAGCCCTGCATAATAGTAGGGATGGCGGGATGCCCTGCTGTCCTCACTGATATAATATCCATTCGGGGTCCAGGGAACCTTCCGGAACGGAAACGGACAAAGAGAAGTCTCCCATTCTTCCGGTGTAATTTTTGCTGCATTGATCCGAAGTCCTGCAAAAGGCTTTTTTTCATAGCTTTCCAGCCATTCATTGTAATCCGCGCCCAAAAGCAGCTTCATCTGTTTTAGAAATGTTTCTGGTAACTGCATAAGCTTCCTTTCTCTTGTATACGGTCATGACTGCCACATTGGCATAATTGCATTAAGTATAGCATAATTTACTTCAAGTGAAAACCTGTTTTCCTGGAGTCTCTTATGACTGATGCATCGTTTTGTGCGCCGGTGTTTATCCTGGTTTTTCTTCTGCTTCTCCTGTTCCCGCAATATTCTGTGGAGGGTGCTGCAGATGGTCTTTTGCTCTGGTTTCACACGGTGCTTCCGGCACTGGCGCCTGCAATGATCCTGACACAGCTGATCCTTAAGTCCAATGGCGTAACACTTCTGATGCATCCGTTTCACCCGCTGCTCTCCCATGTGTTCTCTCTGAGTGATCAGGGTGCCTTTGCACTCCTTGGCGGAATGCTTTGCGGGTATCCGGTCGGACCATCCCTGTGCAGCAGCCTTCTGACAGAACAAAAGCTCTCACGAAAAGAGGCTGCTTACCTGCTGGCCCTGTGCAGCTATCCCAGTCCGATGTTCCTGCTTGGTTATGTCCGCCAGCAGCTTCCAGAAAGCAGCTCTTGCGCACTATTACTAATAAGTGTTTATGCTCCGGTCTTTCTTTTGTCCGCTGCAGCAAAAAAAATCCTGCATTATCCGAAAGTCTGTGCTCCCGGTCAGAAGGCTCCACAAAACGGTACAGATGTGCTGGAAAAGGCTTTCTCCCAGGTATCCGTACAGCCGGAAGCCCGCGCAGTCTCGGTTCTTGATTCCGTTCTCTACTCGGTAAGTGATACGATGGTCCTGATCGGAGGCTATCTGATGCTGTTTTCCATTCTGGTCTGCTTTATCCGTCATGCCGCCTGGATCCCCGGACCAGCTGCTGCCCTGTTATGCGGGATTGCGGAAATGACTACGGGGATCCGGCAGATCTGCCAGGTCTTCCCACCTTCCATTCAGCTTCCCCTATGTGCAGCAGCTGCCTCGTTTGGCGGGATCTCCGGTATTTTCCAGGTAAAGAGTGTGTTATATCAGGATTCTTTGTCCTGTGATCAGCAGACACACGGGCAAGCGCTTTCTGTCACATCGTGCGATCCTCAGACAGGCCACAGGAGCTTTTCTGATATCCAATGCAATAAAAATGCCGGATTTGACATCCGGCATTATATTGGGTGGAAATTCCTGCATGCAGGTTTTTCCGTGATCATTCTTACTGTTCTTCGACAGGTTCTTCCTCTGGTGTTTCCTCTACATTGGTAACGCTTCCTGCCAGCTCTCCACGGTTTGAGGATACGATGTCATAGCTGGACTGCATGGAGGAAATAAATGCGTCGAAACGACTCTGTGCCCCCTCCATGGAATGGGTGATAATGGTCTGCAGGCTGTTTAACATATCATCGGTATAGTTGATGGATGCCTGACGGATTCCATTTGCCTCATTTACTGCTTCATCGATGATCGCCTGGGCCTGGGCCTGGGCGTCCTCAACGACACGGTTTGCTTCTGCATAGGCCTTCTGCATGATCTCATGCTCGTTCACAAGCTCGTTTGTCTGGGCAGTTGCCTCAGCCACCATGGCATCGGCCTGGGCACGTGCCTCATTCAGGATTGCATCCTGGTTGCTGATGATTTTCTGGTATTTTTTGATTTCGTCTGGGATACGGAGACGAAGCTCTACCAGCAGCTCTTCCAGCTCCTCTTTATTTACCAGGATCTTGGTGTTGGAAAGCGGCTGGAATTTACAGCTTTCAATATATTCTTCAATCTCACCGATTAACTGTTCGATTCTACTCATGGTTTCTTCTCCTTAATGCTTTGTTACTGATTTGCAAGCTTCTCTCTGACTTTTTCTGCAATGGCAGGATGTAAAAACTCGCTGATATCTCCCTGGTAGCCTGCGATCTCCTTGACAATACTGGAACTTAAATAGGAATACTTTAAGTTTGTTGTGAGAAAGATCGTGTCGATGTCGGGAGCAATGACCCGGTTGGTCTGGGCCATCTGAAGCTCGTATTCAAAATCTGTGATCGCGCGAAGCCCTCTTACAATAATGTCTGCCTGGGACTGGTGCACAAAGTCCACCAAAAGCCCGCCAAAGGAACGGATTTCTACATTTGGCAGATATGAGGTCACATCTTCTAACATCTTAACACGTTCTTCGACAGAAAACAACGGCGTTTTTGAATTATTCTGCAAAACGCCTACGATCAGACGGTCTACCATATGGGCCGACCGCTCAATGATATCCAGATGTCCAAGTGTCACCGGATCAAAGCTTCCAGGGTAAACTGCTATTGCCATATCACTCACCTCGATAGACAAATACATGCTTATTTGTCTTGTATTCTTTTATTTTCTCTGTAATGTAGCCCATTTCAGACAGATAGGAAAAATCGGTCTGGAGGGATGCCTCAATGATGACCGTGCTCTGCTTATCGATCAGGGAAGAGGTTTTTAAATAATCTAACATCTGCTTTTCCAGCTCATGATCGTATGGAGGATCCATAAAAATAAGATTAAAGCGGTGCTTTCCTTCCAGGCGTTTCAATGCCAGAAGTGCATCGCAATGCATGACCACTGCCCTGTCCTCCAGCTTTGTAGCCTTTAAATTATCCCGGACGATCTGGACAGCGGCCTCATTCTGCTCTACGAAAACAGCCTGACCGGCTCCGCGGCTTAACGCCTCGATGCCAATCCCGCCGCTTCCTGCAAACAGGTCCAAAAATGTGCAGTCTGCCAGGTCATATTGAAGCATATTAAAAAGTGTTTCCTTAATGCGGTCCTGCGTAGGGCGGGTATTCATGCCTTCCAGTGTCTTTAACGGTGTCCGCCTTGCGCTCCCTGCTATTACTCGCATAGTATTCTCCCTTTATCTGAAGGTATCTGAAATTTGTCTGTTCCTTCACAATGATAATCACAGCAATTATAACTGTATTTTTTCTTATATACAAGCAGTTTATTATGTAGTTTCGTATCTTTTTTTGTACATAAGAATCAGCGGACGCATGTTTCGCGTCCGCTGACCTTTACAGCATGTTTACTTTCCTGCCATCTGTCTTTCCTGGGCCTCGATCATTTTTTTGACCATATAACCGCCGACAGAACCGTTCTGTGCAGAGGTTAAGTTTCCGTTATAACCATCGGATAACGGAACACCAAGCTCATCTGCAACCTCCATTTTAAAGCGGTCCAGTGCTTCCTTTGCTTCCGGTACCTCTGCCCTGTTAGAAGATCTGCTTGCCATAATTGGTCTCCTTTCTTAAGCGCCTGCCGTAAGGCAGGCATTTTCCTGCATCACGGCCGGTTTGTTTTTTGTTACATTCCTAGTATGTACTTAAGAAAGAATCTTACCCTGGCATCTTCTGTGTAAATTGACAGAATTATGCTATTTTCATAACTGTTTTGTGCCTTCACAGTCACGGGCAAAAGCTGTTATGCTTCTGTTTTAAATTGATAGATCGTGGTAGTCTGGTAAATATCTCCGCCCTTTAAAATCGGGGAAGCAAACTGCGGCTTATTGACTGCATCCGGGAAATACTGGGTTTCAAAGCAGTATCCCTGACGATGGTTATAGACTGCTCCGTTCTTGCCCTCCATAGATGTGAGAAAATTGCCGGTATAGAACTGGATTCCCGGAAGGTCCGTATAAACTTCCATGATACGGCCGCTTGCTTCATCTTTGGCTTTCGCAGCCAGTGACAGTTCGCCTTCCTTATGGTTTAAAACCCAGTTGTGATCATAGCCTTTTGCGAATTTTAACGGCTCATAGTCCGCATCAATCTCATCTGCAATGGTTTTAAACTGTGTGAAATCCATCGGCGTTCCCTTGACCGGAACCAGTTCTCCGGTCGGAATGGAATACTGGTCTGCAATGGTAAACTGGTCTGCATCGATCCAGACCTTCTGGTTCATGGCCGGTCCAGATTCCTGGCCAGCCAGGTTAAAGTAGGCATGGTTTGTAAAGTTTGCGATGGTGTCCTCGTCGCAGGTCATGTGGTAATCGATGCGGAGTGCATCGTCATTTGTCAGGGTGTAGCTGACACGGATATCGGCATTGCAGGGTAGTTCTGGTCGCCGTCCGGGCTAAAGAGGGAAAAGGTGATCTTCGTTCCTTCCTCTGTTTCGGAAACCTCTGCATCCCAGATCCGGTTACGCAGAAAATCCGGTCCACTGTGAAGATTGTTAACCCCGTTATCGTTGATGACCAGTGCATAGGTGATGCCATCGATCGTGCAGGTTGCAGTGCCGATCCGGTTCGCATTTCTTCCGACGATCTCGCCAAAATGCACATCCTGGTCCAGATATTTTTCCGGTGCGTCAAAGCCCAGCACCACATCGCTGAACTTACCGTTTTTATCCGGTACATACATTTCCAGCCAGATAGCGCCAAGATCTGTAAACGAAGCTTTTAACCCGTGTTCATTTGTAAGAATGTATTTTGTGAGCTTAGCCCCATTTTCCAGAGTGCCAAATAATTCCTTGCTGCATGCCATAGTCGTATTCCCTCCACGTTTTCAGTATGAAATTCGTTACTGTTCATGTGCTGCGAAAAAGCAACGCATGTTCTATTTAATTATAGCATAAAGCGAGGATGCAATCCAGTAGGAACTGAATGCACCCTCGTTTTTGAACCTTTATTTTGTAATACTGCCTGAATCCAATCCGATTATTTTGCCTGAATGTAACCCTGTGCAGTCAGAAGCTCTGCGCAAAGCACTGCACCGCCGGCAGCACCGCGGACGGTATTGTGGGAAAGACCTACGAACTTGTAATCGTAGATGCTGTCTTCACGGATACGGCCTACAGAAATGCCCATGCCGTTCTCATAGTCTACATCTAAGGAAACCTGCGGACGGTTATCCTCCTCTAAGTACTGGATAAACTGCTTCGGTGCGCTCGGAAGCTTTAACTCCTGCGGAAGTCCGGAGAATTTCACCAGACGGTCGATCAGCTCTTCCTTGGTCGGTTTCTTGCGGAATTTTACGAATACTGCAGCAGTGTGGCCATTTAATACCGGAACACGGATGCACTGGCAGGTGATCTTCGGCTCAGATGCCTTTACGATCACGCCATCTTTAATCTCGCCCCAGATACGAAGCGGCTCCTGCTCACTCTTCTCTTCCTCGCCGCCGATGTAAGGAATGATGTTTCCTTCCATTTCCGGCCAGTCTTTGAAGGTTTTTCCTGCACCGGAGATTGCCTGGTAGGTGGTAGCAACGACCTCGTATGGCTCAAACTCTTTCCATGCAGTCAGGACCGGAGCGTAGCTCTGAATGGAGCAGTTCGGCTTTACAGCAACAAATCCTCTCTTGGTTCCCAGACGTTTTTTCTGGAACTCGATTACTTTAAAGTGCTCCGGGTTGATCTCCGGAACAACCATCGGAACATCCGGAGTCCAGCGGTGTGCGCTGTTATTGGAAACAACCGGGGTCTCAGTCTTTGCGTACGCTTCCTCGATCGCCTTGATCTCTTCCTTGGTCATGTCTACTGCACTGAATACAAAGTCAACACTGGCAGCAACTTTTTCTACCTCATTGACATTCATGACTACCAGCTTCTTTACTGCTTCCGGCATTGGTGTGGTCATTTTCCAGCGTCCGCCGACAGCCTCCTCGTAGGTTTTTCCGGCAGAACGCGGGCTTGCAGCCACGGTAACTACCTCATACCACGGATGATTCTCCAGAAGGGAGATAAATCTCTGTCCTACCATACCGGTCGCGCCAAGCACGCCAACACGCAATTTCTTTTCCATAATCATAAGCTCCTTATTTTCTTCGTGACAATTCTTTCCTGATTCTGACCGGTGACTGTTTTGTGGCTGTTCACACGCTGCAGAAACATTTTTCACCTGTTTGTCACTTTTTGCTTTTTCGTTCCCGCTTATCCTATCTCAATTTTTGTAAAAAATCAATACTTATTCGTCAGAAAAATACATTTGTGCGTGCTGCACGGATATTTTCTTTGATATAAGTACAACTGCACGTGAGAGACGGATTTATATGGTTTGAAATCAATTCTTGAATCGTAACATTATAGGCGTACCTTGCTTCCCTTGCCGTCTCGTTTTGCTAATTTCAGACGGTTCAGATGCACTTCTTTTTCTTTATAAGTGATCTGTGGCTGCTGGGTTACAAAATAAACGTTTTCCAGCTCGTCTCCCGCGCCCAGCTTCATACCGCGTACACCGCGGGAATTCTTCTTCAGCTCTGGAATATCTTCCATGGAGAAACGCAGGAACATGCCGCTGGCACTTTGCAGGGCAAGATCGGTCTCGGTTCCCACGATCCGGACGGTTAACAGGCTGTCTCCCTCCTGCAGCTTGGTCGACGCCACCGTGCGGTTGTTGGTCACAAATTCTTCTGCCGGGACCTGCTTTACCATGGCCATCTTCGTGGCAAATAATAAAATCTGCCCGGTCAGGCGGCCAAAATTGGTCAGGAAGATGATTTCTTCTTTGCTTCCATCGTATTTGCTTAAATTATCGATTGGAGTTCCCTTATCGCGGAGCTTTCCGGATGGAATCTCCATCAGCTTGATCTGGTGGAGGTTTCCGGTGTCAGTGAATACACAGAGTTTATCGGTATTCAGACACGGGATCACATACTTGTATTCGGTATCTACGGTTTCCCGGTTCCGGTCGTAAGTGGAACGGTCGAGAAGCTTGCAGTAACCGAAGCGGTCCATGACAAACACCACTTCGCTCACAGCTACCGCAGATTCCTCGTATACGGCTTCTTTTCCGTTTTCGATCAGGGTCTTTCTCGGCTGGGCGAATTCTTCTTTAATGTGGTCCAGATCTTCCTTGATGACCCGGTTCATACCGTCGCGGCTCTTTAAGATCTTCTCATATTCTGCGATTTTCTTCAGGCATTCCTTATAGTCCTTCTGCAGTGCCAGGATTTCCAGACCGATCAATTTGTAAAGGCGCATTTCGAGAATGGCATTTGCCTGCTTTTCCGTAAAGTTAAGCTGCTTTGCATCCTCCTCAAAGCCCGGATGCTTAAACTGGATCCTGGAAATGTCACCGGTCATCAGGCAGGCTTTGGCGTCTTTCAAGTTTTTCGAACCACGCAGGATCGCAATGATGAGGTCGATCACGTCGCAGGCACGGATGAGACCTTCGCGGATTTCTTTTTTCTCCAGTTCTTTTTCCAGAAGTGCCTGATACTTGCGGGTCGTATTTTCATACTGGAATTCCAGATAGTTTTCCAGGATTCCGCGCAAGTTTAAGGTTTCTGGACGTCCGTGGGCGATCGCCAGCATGTTGACGCCAAAGGTATCCTCCAGCTTTGTCTTCTTATAGAGAATGTTGCGGATTTTCTCGATGTCAGCATCCTTTTTCAGTTCGAGGACAATGCGGATTCCCTCTTTGTTAGACTGGTTGGAAATGTCCACAACATCGGACAAAGTCTTGTTTTCTACAGCTCCGCAATATCGACCAGGAATTTATTGATGCCGGCGCCGATCATGGTGTATGGGATCTCACTGATGACAAGTTTATCTCGGTCACTTTTCCGGCGTCCCAGCTCCACCTCGATCTTACCGCGCAGCTTAATCTTTCCGGTTCCAGTTTCATAGATCGCCGGCAAATCTTTTTGATTGGCAATGATACCTCCGGTAGGAAAATCCGGCCCCGGCATATATTCCATCATCTCTTCAAGTGACATGTCCGGACGGTCGATATAGGCTTTGACCAGATCGACCACCTCTCCCAAATTGTGTGTCGGGATGCTGGTGCTCATGCCGACCGCGATGCCCTCCGCACCGTTGATCAGAAGGTTCGGCACGCGGACCGGAAGAACCTCCGGCTCTTTTTCAGATTCATCGTAGTTGGATACGAACTGCACGGTCTTGTCCAGATCCTTTAAATACACTTCTTCCGCAAACTTCTTTAAGCGGGCCTCGGTGTAACGCATAGCCGCGGCGCCGTCTCCCTCGATAGAACCGAAGTTTCCGTGACCATCTACCAGGGCCATTCCCTTTTTAAAGTCCTGGGACATCACAACCAGCGTCTCGTAGATGGAGCTGTCACCGTGCGGATGGTATTTACCCATGGTGTCGCCGACGATACGCGCCGATTTTCTGTGTGGTTTATCGTGTCCCAAGCGCAGCTCGCTCATATCGTAAAGGACACGGCGCTGTACCGGCTTTAAGCCGTCGCGCGCATCCGGGATCGCTCTGGCAGTAATGACGCTCATGGAGTAGTTTAAGTAACTGCGCTGCATCTCCTCGGAATATTCTGTTGTTAATATCTTCTCAGCCATGTTTTTTCTCCTTCACTCCCTTACGCATCGATCTCTGCTTCGTTTGCATGGTCATAGATAAACTGTTTTCTTGGCGGCACTTCGCTTCCCATCAGCATCTCGGTCACTTCGGATGCCATGCGTGCATCCTCGATTTCCACACGCTTTAAGACGCGGCGCTCCGGGTCGAGCGTGGTTTCCCAGAGCTGCTCCGGGTCCATCTCACCAAGACCTTTGTAACGCTGCAGCCGGAAATCGCCGATATGGTTTTTTCGGTAGCGCTCCAGCTCTTTATCATCGTATAAGTACTGCTCCTGTCCTCTGGACGGGATGACCTTGTAAAGCGGCGGCATGGCAATGTAAACATGGCCGTTGTAGATCAGCTCCGGCATAAACCGGTATAAAAACGTCAGAAGCAGGGTGTCGATGTGGCTTCCGTCGACATCGGCATCCGTCATGAGAATGATCTTGTTATATTTTAGTTTGGTGATATCGAAATCGTTTCCATACCCTTCTGAAAAGCCGCAGCCGAAGGTATTGATCATGGTTTTGATCTCGGCATTGGCCAGTACCTTGTCCATGGATGCTTTTTCCACATTCAGGATCTTACCACGGATTGGAAGGATTGCCTGGTATTTGCGGTTTCTGGCTGTTTTGGCAGAACCGCCCGCAGAATCTCCCTCTACGATAAAGATTTCGCAAAGCTCGGCATCACGGCTCTCGCAGTTTGCCAGCTTCCCGTTGCTGTCAAAGGAAAATTTAGACTTTGTCAGCATGTTGGTCTTCGCCTTCTCTTCTGCTTTGCGGATCTTTGCGGATTTTTCCGCGCAGCCGATGATGGCTTTTAAAGTCTCCAGATTGCGGTCAAAATAATGCGAAAGCAGATCGCCGGATACCGTAAAGACTGCTTTGGTGGCATCTGCACTTGCAAGCTTCGTTTTCGTCTGACCCTCAAAGATCGGATCCGGATGCTTCACTGCAACGATCGCCGTCATGCCGTTTCGGGTATCCGCACCAGTAAAGTTCGGATCTTTCTCCTTTAAGATGCCCAGCTCTCGGGCATAGGAGTTGATCAGCTGGGTAAAGCGGGTCTTAAATCCAACCAGATGCGTACCGCCCTCCTGCGTAAAAATATTATTACAGAAGCCAAGGATATTTTCCTCAAAAGCATCGACAAACTGGATCGCTACTTCCACCTCGATCTGATCCAGTTCCTTTTTAAAGTAAATTGGTTCGTGGATCACCGTCTTGCCGCGGTTTAATTCCTTTACATAAGCCACGATTCCTTCCGGTTCATGGTAGGTGATCTCTTCTTTCTCGCTGGCACGTGCATTTTTATAATAAATGGTAAGGCCCGGATTTAAATAAGCGGTCTCATGCAGACGGCTCTTTAACCAGTCCGCCTTAAACCGTGTTTTTTCAAAGATTTCGTCGTCTGGCAGGAAATTGATCTCTGTACCGGTCTGTCTGGTCTTTCCGAGTACCGGGAGCAATCCGTTTTCCAGTTCCACGGTGGGGATACCGCGCTCATACGCATCGTGATGGATAAAACCGTTTTTATAGATTTTGACATCCATATGGGCAGATAAGGCATTCACGACAGAGGAACCGACACCGTGCAGTCCGCCGCTGGTCTTGTAAGCCTGGTTGTCAAATTTACCGCCCGCATGCAGTGTAGATAAAACCACACGCTCTGCAGATACGCCTTTTTTATGCATTTCTACCGGGATGCCACGTCCGCTGTCCTTTACGGTGCAGGAGCCGTCTGCTTCCAGGGTAACCCATATGGTATCGCAGAAGCCAGCCAGATGTTCGTCTACCGCATTGTCCACGATCTCGTAGATCAGATGATTTAATCCTTTTGTTCCAACGCTTCCAATGTACATACCCGGGCGTTTGCGCACCGCTTCCAGCCCTTCCAGGACCGTGATGCTGTCTGCGTTATACTGTGTATTTGCCATGTTTCCCTCCAACTATAAAACAAATGTTCGAATCTAAATTATAAATAAAATTTCCATCAAAATCAAGAACCAAAATTCATGATTCGATGTCAGACTGTTCCTATTCATGCTGTTTTCATCCAACAGTCTGCTAACCAAAAATCACTGCTGCAAGCAGTAAAATGACTGCCATTCCAAAGTTCCAGGTCGTAAAACGGATCAGGTACTGCTGTTTCGTTCCGGCTTCCGGAAAATGCTCCTGACTTTCCGCAAAAAACTTATAAGAGATCAGGCTGGCCAGCGATGCGATCAGCGTACCGAGTCCGCCAATGTTCACGCCGCGCAAAAGTGCAGCATACTGGTCGGTAAAGCCGGAAAGCAGGATTGCTGCCGGTACATTGCTGATCACCTGGCTGCAGGCAAAAGAAACAAACAGTTCCCGGCCCGTCAAGAGCTGGTTTAGCAGATCCCGCACCAGATCCATCCGCTTCATATTGCCGATAAAAATAAAAAATGCAATAAACGTAAGCAGAAGGCTGTAATCGACGTTTCGTGGCAGAAACGTGCTGTGGAAAAGTCCGCTTAACAGCAGGCATCCGATCAATACGATCAGCAGAAGAAGCGGCCATTCCAGCACGCGGAATACCGAAAGCAGGCTGAACAAAAACAGCACTGCCAGCAGCAGATTCTGGTAACGGGACTGATCCTTCTCACTGTGTCGTTTGCCTGCAGGGAGGTCCTGTGTTTTTACGTTTGCAAAAGCATGGTCTGCGGTAGCTTTTTGCGTTTTTGTATCTGTATGAGAGGCCAGCATTTCTGACTTCAACCGTTCCGAATCTAATGGGAAGTTTTTATGAGCCACACAGGCTCCAAGGATCATCAAAAAAGAAAGGAGGCTAAGCGGTCCCATGATCATCAGAAACTGCCCCATTCCCATACCGGAAACCGAATACAGATACAGATTCTGCGGATTTCCCACCGGTGTCATCATGCTGCCCAGGTTCGCTGCGATCGTCTGCATGACAATGACCGGGATCATTTCTTTTTGTAAGCCGGCAAGCTCCAGAACCAGGATCGTAAATGGAACAAACGTCAGCAGTGACACATCGTTGGTGATCCACATGGAGCAAAAGAAGCAAAGCATCACCAGTACCAGATAGAGCTGGCGGAACGTATGGACCTTCGCAAGCAGTGCCTGCGCCACCTTTCCAAAAAACCCGGTCTGTTTAAACCCTTCCATGATCGTCATCAGAGAAAACAGCAATGCCAGTGTCCGGTAGTCCAGATATCCAGGATACTGACTGTCCGGATGGACAAAAAATACAGAAATAACGGCAAGAATTGCTGCAATGCAAAGCACCGTCTCCTTTTTGAAATATGCGACCAGCCTTTTCATGATTCTTTTCATCCCCTTGATTTATTCTTAAAGTAACAAAGTGTTATTATAACCATTTTTTCGAAAGCTGGCAATAGGAAGAAACACTAATAAAGCCCTGCCGGATTTTCACCCGGCAGGGCTCTGTTTCTGTAACAGGTAATGTTATTGATTAAAAATCGTTGCTGGCACGCATGCGTGAACAATAATTAGAAATCTACCTCAGTATCGTAGTAGCAGCACTTCAGGAGTTTTTCCATCTCCTCCTGGCTAGGCTGACGCGGGTTGGAACCGGTACATGCGTCTGCGATCGCGTTCTTTGCAATCTCAGGAAGTCTCTCTAAGAATACCTCCTCCGGTACAAAGCCCTGCTCGGTCGGATAGCTGTCTGCGCCATAGTTCTTGATGCAGTGCGGAATCTTTAAGTCATCGTTCATCTTTCTTAAGTAAGCGATCAGAAGAGCTACCTTCTCGTCTAAGGTCTCGCCGCCCAGCTTCATGAAGTCTGCAATCTCGCCATAACGCTCTTTCGCGGTTTCGTCTTTTGCGTTGAATGCGATAACCTTCGGCAGGTACATAGCGTTTGCTGCACCGTGAATGATGTGTGCGCCGTAATCTGCAAATGCTGCACCAGTCTTATGAGCCATGGAGTGAACGATACCAAGCAGTGCATTAGAGAATGCCATACCTGCCAGGCACTGTGCATTGTGCATGGAGTCACGCTTTGCCATATCGCCGTTGTAGGAATCAACCAGATCTCTCTGGATCATCTTGATCGCATGGAGAGCCAGCGGATCGGTAAAGTCGCAGTTTGCGGTAGATACATAAGCTCGATCGCATGGGTCATAGCATCCATACCGGTATGGGCAACCAGCTTCTGCGGCATGGTCTCTGCAAGATCTGGATCTACGATCGCAACATCCGGGGTGATTTCGAAGTCTGCGATCGGGTACTTGATACCCTTCTGGTAATCGGTAATGATAGAGAATGCGGTAACCTCAGTTGCAGTTCCGGATGTGGAGGAAATTGCACAGAAATGAGCTTTCTTTCTCAGCTTCGGAATACCGAATACCTTACACATATCTTCAAAGGTGATGTCCGGATACTCGTATTTGATCCACATAGCCTTTGCTGCATCGATCGGGGAACCGCCGCCCATAGCTACGATCCAGTCTGGCTGGAATGCTTCCATAGCTGCTGCACCCTTCATAACGGTCTCTACGGACGGATCCGGCTCGATGCCTTCGAAAAGCTGAACCTCCATTCCTGCTTCTTCCAGATACTGTTTTGCTTTATCCAGAAAACCGAAGCGTTTCATGGAACCGCCGCCAACACAGATCATTGCTTTTTTGCCTTCAAATGTCTTTAATGCCTCTAAAGCACCTTTTCCGTGGTATAAGTCTCTTGGTAATGTGAATCTAGCCATAACAAATCCTCCATTCTGCCGCGTCTTGTCGCGACACCTTTTTGATTTTGGTTTCTGTTTCATCTCGTTAATTAATTAACATTAACTCTGCATTAACTATACCACGTTTTGTATATTTTGCAATAGATTTTGAATATTTTTTTCAATTTTAATTTATATTTCACATTTTACTTGTTAGTGTCTTGTCACATTTTACTTAAAACCAACAACGATTTAATAAAAATCTTTACAGCATACATACCGCATCACCTAATCTCATTCAAATGCAAAACAGACGCACCAGCATGGTGCGCCTGCAGGTATAATCTTATGTAGTTATCCGTCAGATTGTGTTTCTTTTGTTTTCTGTTATCTCTGGCATCCCAGATTAGTAATCTTGCAGGAAACCAGCTTTGGACTGCTGCAGCCTTTCACCGGCAGGTTTGTTCTGCATGAAGCTTTGCTTTGTTTGCAGCCATCTGTCTTACAGCCAAGGCTCTGGCATACGGAAGTAGCACAGCCATTACTGTAGCATCCGGAACTATAACATCCGCTGTTGCCCGGGCAGTTGCTAACTGCCGCAAATGCGGTCATCGGCTGAAATGCCATCAGGGCGGTCACTGCCATAGCTGCTGCGTTGATACGATGTGTTTTTTCATAGTTGTCATTCTCCTTTTGTTACACAAATGTTTCATAAATGTTACAAAAGTATGTTAGCATACAGAGAATGGAAAATCTACTGGGAACTACTGGAAAGCATTTTCTCACGGTTTGCAGGAATAGCCGATTCCAAGTCCGCCAGGTCCGATATGGCAGGTTACCCCAAACGACAGATCATCACAGAGGATCTTGTGTCCCGGAAATGCAGCCTCGATTTCATTCACCCAGGCATCTGTTTCTTCCTTTCCAGAGCTTGTCGCTGCCACGATATGCAGCCGGCCTTCTTCATATTTCCTCTGGTAAGATTGTTCGATCACTTTTTTGACTTCCTCGATCATCGTCTGCTTTGCCCGTTTTAATCCTCGGCAGTTTTTGTAAAGCTCCAGAATGCCAATATCGAAATGAAGGACCGGTTTTACATTCAAAAGACCTCCAACCAGGGCTACACCCGCAGAGATACGACCACCATGCTTTAAGTATTTCAGGTCATCCACTGCAATATAGATCCCGGCTCTGGTCTTCACCGCTTCCATGCGCGTTTTTACCTCTGCCGCACTGCAGCCGGTCTCCAGAAGCTCCAGTGCATCCAGAATGCTCTGGTGAAGCGGGGTAGACACGCTTCCATTATCGACCACATAAACCTTTCCCTCGTATTTTTCTTCCCTGGCCAGCATCATGGCAGTCTGGCAGGAGCCGCTTAAACCACTGCTGATCGGGATATAAAGGATATCCTGATAGGTTTCCAGAGCCCTATCCCAGAGCTCCATCACAGCTTCCGGGGAAGGCTGGGAGGTGCTGATGTTCTCCAGTCTTCCCAGCCGTTCCAGAAATTCCGCCCTGGTAATATTCACACCCTCATAATAACAGGTTTCATTCATATAAAAAGGCATTGGCAATACAAAAATCCCAAGCTTCTGTGCTTCCTCCTGCGAAATGCCGCTATGGCTGTCTGTTACAATTCCTGTTGTTCCCATTTGAAAAATCTTCTCCTTTTCCCACCAGACGCAGTCTGGTTTTCCTTTGCATATCAAACATTTTATACATTATAGCTTAATTTCCAGAAAAGGACAAGGGAGGGACATTTTTCCTAATACTCGATATTGGTCATGACATCGGAGACATCTACTGCTTTGTCGATCAGTCCGTTTTCTAACATCCAGTCGATGTTCTCCTGCCAGCATTCTTCAGTCTGGCTTAAAAACTCAGCGGAGTCTGTCTCCATAAGCGGAAGCAGCGTCTTGCAGGACTGCTCCTCTACGCTCTGGGTCAGCGGGAAGTTTGCTTCGTTCTGGTTGTTCATTAAGATTGCAAGACAGCCATCCGGGTCAGCCTTGAAATCGTCAAAGCCCTTCTTGGATGCACGGAGGAATCCTTCTACCACTTCCGGCTCCTCTTCCAGCAGCTTATTGTTAGTCAGGAAGACTTCCTCATAGTAATTCGGGATTCCATATCCGCTTACCGGGAAATAGTTTAATTCGAAGCCTTCTTCTTCCATCTGCGGAACCTCGTGGTTCACCAGACAGCCGATCGTGGCATCGACATTGCCGGTCGTCATGGAGCTCATCAGGTCAAAACCAACGTCGACCAGATTGACGTCGGAAGCATCCGCACCCACATACTCCATCATGCATTTTACCAAAGATTCACTTAATACGGTGCCGCCGTAACCAATGGTCTTTCCAACCATATCTTTCGGGCTGGTGATATTTTTATCCTTCAGGGAAAGGATGATGTTCAGCGGAGACTGTACAATGGCTCCGATGGAACGGATCGATGCCTTCTGGTTTGCCACTGCCTGGATCAAATCCTGCTGGTAGTACATGCCGATCTCGGCTTTTCCTGCTGCTACCATGGAAAGCGCATCGTTTGCGTTAGCCGGGAAACGGATCTGGACATCCAGTCCTTCTTCCTCGTAATAGCCACGCTCAATCGCGGTATAAAGGAAGGTATGGATGGCATTCGGATACCAGTCCAGAACCACATTCACTTCACGGAGATCTTTTTTCTCATCCTTCGCAGCATCAGAAGCCTGCTCTTTACTTTCTGCATCTTTGGTCTCTGTATCGTTTGCGTCTGCTTTGTCTGCTGTTTCAGCCTGTGCAGAGGTCTCTGCCGGTTTTGCGCTGTTTGAGCAGCCAGAAAGAGCTGCGACAGTCATAGCTGCTGCGGTAAATGCTGCGATCAGTATTCTTTTTTTCATAATGTTAAAGTCCTCACTTTTACGTATTATCAATCTTTCGTGTCATCAATCGTTGTTCATTTGTCATTACTGTTCTTGCATGCATGTCTTCACAGTAATGTTTATTCTCTATAAATCATTTCTCCAGCGGATCATCCGCTTTTCCAGAAGTGTGACAAGCCACACAAAGAGCATTGCCACTACCGACAATAACAGAATCGGTGCAAATACTCCGGCACCATCTAACTGCGTCATCATACGGCGGCTGAAATAGCCAAGTCCATTCTGGGCACCCAGCCATTCTCCGATTGCTGCTCCGATAATGGAAAGCGGTACTGCCATCTTGATCGCGGAAAAGAAATACGGCAAAACTGCCGGTACCTTCAGTTTCCAGAAAATCTGGGACGGTGAAGCCCCGAAGGTAAACAGTAATTCTTCCATCTCTGTCTTTACGGACTGAAAACCGTCAAACACCGTGATGGTGATCGGGAAAAAGGTAATGAGTACTGTAACCAGTACCTTTCCCCAGATGGAATAGCCAAACCACAGCACAAAAAGCGGAGCCAGGGCTGTAGTAGGAATGGTCTGTGATGCAATGATGAGCGGATACAGTGCCCTTCTTGCAGTGTCATTTGCATCCATTAAAACAGCAAGTCCTAAGCCAAGCACAATAGAGATGCCAAGGCCAATCGCTACCACAGACATGGTTGCCGGCAAATGTGCCGTAAAAAGCAGCTCCCGAAGCTCCCAGAGCCGTACCAGGATCTGGATTGGGGAAGGGAGAATATAGCCGCATTTACGCCCATTGCTGCTGCCTGCCAGAAAAACAGCAGAAGAAACATTAAGATCAGGGCCGGAAGGCTGGAATTGTTTCTCATTTTCTTTTTCACGCCTGGTTCCTCCTTAACATCTTGATCAGTTCTTCTTTTAATGTAAGGATTTCCGGACGAGACAGTTCGTCCCGGGTCCGCGGATAGGCGGCCGGAACTTCGATGGAGCGCAGGTGGGTCATCGGTGTTTCCTCAACTACCAGAATCCTGCCGGATAAAAAGAGCGCCTCTTCTACATCGTGGGTGATAAATAATACCGTTTTCTTATCTTGTTCCCACTGTTTTAACAGCCACTCCCGCATGGAAAGGCGTGTCAGATAGTCGAGTGCCGAAAATGGTTCATCGAGAAGCAGCAGATCCGAGCCGGTCAGAACGGTCCGTGCAAAAGCTGCCCGCTGGCGCATGCCGCCGGAAAGCTCTCTCGGGCTTTTCTGCCCCCAGTCTGAAAGACCGACCGAGGCCAATGCTTCATCTGCCTGTTTTTCCATTTCTTTTTTTGAAATCCCACCCTGGATCTCGAGCGGAAGCATGATATTTTCTCTTACCGTTCTCCACGGAAATAAAAGGTCATGCTGCGGCATATAGCCGCAATAGTTTTTTTGTGTTTCGATCGGATTCCCGTTGATGCGGATCGTTCCCTGATCTGGGGAAAGAAGCTTGTTAACCAATCGGAAAATCGTACTTTTTCCACAGCCGGAAGCACCGATCACACAGACAAATTCGCCGTCCTGTACCTGAAAAGACAGCTGGTCCATGATCGGATACGCATCGGTATCGTACTGGAAACACACATGGTCAAATTCCAGCATGTTAATCCCTCATTTCCCATGCCATATCCCAGAATGCCATTTCATAGCGGGAGCAAGCTTTGAAAATATCGGTCAGATGGTCCATCTGTGCAGGAGTATACTCTGCAGCAAGGCGGTCCATCAGACCAATCAGGATTTCATTTTCCTCATGGTAGGAATCGCTCGCATAACCGGATACCCATTCTCCGTAAAACGGATGATCCTTCGCGTCCGGGTTATGCTGCACAAGCTCTTTTGCAATCGCTTCATAGCTTAACGCGCAGGAAAGGATGGCTGCCATAACCTCTGCTTCTCCCCCTTCATAAGCTGCCCTTAACATATAAGAGGTGTAAGAACAGTTATCAAGGGATACCGGGGTGGTTTCTGCCTCTTCCTGTGTAATGCCAAGGCGTTTCATGTAAGTGCGGTGAATGTCCATCTCCCCATCTAAAATGTTATGCGTATAGGCTGCGAACAGTTTCATTACGCTTAAGTCCCTTGCCTTGGCCGCGCCAATGGCAAAGACTCTTGTATAATCGATCAGATACAGATAATCCTGTATCATATAATAGCGGAATTTCTTCTGGTCCAGGCTGCCATCGCCGATCCCGGTTACAAACGGATGGTTGTGGTAGCCTGTCCAGATGTCTTTTACGGAATCTAAAAGTTTCTCGGTCGGTGTCATGCTCATGCTTCCTCCTTTGCAAAGCCCTTGCCGCAGAATTCGAATGCATGATTCATCGGTCCGGAGCCTGCGCCCAGATCCAGCATAGCAGCAAGTGCACCGGAGATGTATGCCTTTGCCTGCTCTACTGCAGTATCCAGATCATAACCTTTTGCCAGATTGGAAGCAATGGCACTGGATAAGGTGCAGCCGGTACCGTGGGTATTCGGGTTATCGATCCGTTTTCCGTTAAACCAGCGGTATCCGCCGTCCCGGTATAACAGGTCATTCGCGTCATTCAACTGATGACCGCCCTTTAAAAGAACGGCGCAGTGATACGTCTCACTGATTTTTTTCGCTGCATCGATCATTTCCTCTGCCGTGGTGATATCCATATCGGAAAGCACTTTCGCTTCCGGAATATTTGGTGTCAGAACCGTTGCAAGCGGGAACAGACACTCCTTTAAGGTTCCGATGGCATCGTCGCTGATGAGCTTTGCGCCGCTGGTTGCCACCATCACCGGGTCTACTACAATATTTTCTGCTTTATATTCTTTCATTTTTTCTGCAATCGCCTGAATGAGGCCTGCAGAGGAAACCATGCCGATCTTCACCGCGTCCGGGCGGATGTCTGTAAAGACACTGTCGATCTGCTGTTTCAAAAACTCTGGGGTTACTTCAAAAATTCCCTGGACTCCGGTCGTGTTCTGGGCTGTCAGCGCAGTAATTGCACTCATGGCATAAACGCCATTTGCAGTCATGGTCTTTAAGTCAGCCTGGATTCCGGCGCCTCCGCTGGAATCACTTCCAGCGATCGTTAATGCTGTTTTCATTTTCATGATGAAACTCCTCTCATGCATCCATATTTTTTAGGCGGCTCAAGGTGGTGCCCCCAATGCACCGCCGCAAAGAGAATGACCTGTAGCATCTTCAGCAGCATATTCATGCAGCTTTGGCAGCTAGAGATATTTAGACAAAAGAAAAAAGCGGAACTACGCAGGGACGCAATACCACTTTCTGTTTTTATCCAGTCACAGTCACTTCCTACGTTGGCATGATCCAAATCAGGTATACGGGTCCTGGCGGTCTCTAGCCAGCTCTCAGTCTGCTTCCGCAGACTCCCCGGTACTTATGTTCTATTCTCTTTACGAGTTATACTATACCCCTCACCACGCCATTTTGTCAAGTATTACGTTGCTGTTCACGCATTGTCCCAAATTTGTTGTTACTGTTCACGCCTGCATGCCCGGCAAATAAAGCATGCAGGCATTCTTTCGACTTTCCATTTGCAAAAATAAAGAAACGCTGTATAATAATTGAGAAAAAGTTCAATACAAAGTGAGGAAATTCTAATGGAAAAGAACGACATTATCCTAATACACGGAACCAATTACAAACAGATGGCGAAAAAAGTCATGGAAGCTGCTAACGTCGCAGAGGATATCGGCGATAAGAAGAAAAAGATTGCTTTAAAACCGAATCTGGTTACTGCAAAAGCTCCTTCCAGCGGTGCAACTACCCACAGTGAGCTTCTTGCCGGTGTCATTGAATATCTGCAGGAGCATGGTTTTGAGAACATCACCATCATGGAAGGCTCCTGGGTTGGAGACCGTACCGGGGAAGCGTTCCGCGCAGCAGGCTATGACATGGTCTGCGACCGTTACCATGTTCCGTTCGTCGACCTCCAGCGCGATACCTGGAAAGAATACGATGCAGCAGGCATGAAGATCAAGCTTTGTGACAAAGCGGCTGCTGTCGATTACATGATCAATATGCCAGTCTTAAAGGGACATTGCCAGACTACGGTAACCTGTGCCTTAAAGAACAACAAGGGAGTGATCCCGAACCAGGAAAAACGTCACTTCCACACCATGGGATTACATAAACCGATCGCACACTTAAATACCATTGCACGTAACGACTTTATCTTGGTGGACAACATCTGCGGAGATTTGGACTTTGAGGAGGGCGGCAACCCGGTTGTCATGAACCGCGTTCTTGGCTTTAAAGACCCGGTACTCTGCGATTCCTTTGTCTGTGACAGCATGGGCTATTCCATTCAGGACGTTCCGTACATTCCGCTTGCTGAAAAGCTTGGTGTCGGAAGCAGCGATACCGCACATGCGAACATGATCTACTTAAACCAGCCAGATCAGGCCGGAGTCAAATTCCGCATGACCCACCGCGTCCAGAAGCTGGCAGCCTACACCGAACCGAGGATGCCTGCAGTGCCTGCTACGGTTCCCTGATCTATGCGCTGGACCGTTTAAACGATGCTGGTTACCTGCGCCGCGGTCTTCCGTCTGTTGCCATCGGCCAGGGCTACCAGAATATGCCGGAAGGATGCGCCAAGATCGGTGTCGGCCGCTGCACCAAGTGCTGTGAAAAGAGCCTCACCGGTTGTCCGCCAAAGGCTGCAGATATTGTAGAGTTTTTGAAGGATAACTGGAATTAAAACGAATGAGACGTATGCCGCAAGGCGTACTGCTAAAAATGGAGCTGCCGCATCAAAAGTCAGACTGGCTTTCGATGCGGCAGCATCTTTTTGTTCATGTTCAGTTTTATGTTGTAGATAGCTCTCATTTTACACACCAGCGCCACGTTCCAGATGTGTGTTGTCATGCTTCTACATAAAACGGTGCCTTTTTCACGGTAATGTGGATACGGAATCCATTGATCTCCTCTTTTAAAAAGATCAGGCGGATGGTTTTGCCGTCCTCGTCATAACGTGCGGTGTCATAGTCTAGCTGATATCCTTTTTCTTCCAGATATTCGATCGCGGCCGGCATATCGTTCACAAAGAAGCCAAGATGTCCCATAGTACCTTTTCCCATGATCTTCATAAGCTCCATCTTATTATCTACCGTGAAATAGGCCACCTGATTATCGCGGTAATCATGGTATCCCATGACATCTGTGAAGAAATCCTTCATCCGCGCCCCTTCTTCCGGAGTCTGTGCATTAATGCCTACATGCGCAAATTCAAATTTTACTTTTCCATTTCCTAAAAACATAGTCCTTCTCCTTTTCCCAATGCATATTTACTAATTTCTTGTCAACCGCTTCCTGGCCATTTACAGCCTCCTCTAGTGAACTACATCGGCAATTGAATTACCGAGCATCTGATTACGAAGCATAGCTCCGTAGTTTCAGGGGTGCGTCCATGACACCCTTACTGCTACCCAGGTGGGTTACACAGCTACTTTTATTGTTTTTGTACTGCTCA
>NZ_QUMD01000024.1 GCF_003481985.1 Clostridium sp. OF09-36 | reverse complement strand
GAATTCGAACGAGTGTATGAAAGAATACACACTGAGGCTGAGCTTCTGGCAGGTTAAAATGGGGAGAATTTTCTTATTTTAACTTGTACTAAATCTTGACATAGGACCAGTATTATCCTGTGCCGGCTTACTCATCTTTCGATATTCTGAAATGGTCTCAGTGGTACGAATGGTCTGGGAACACTTCTGCTTAAAGTCCTCCCAGGACATTTCCTTGTTCTTCCACTTCTTATCCATTCTGCTATTTCCTACTGCTATTCTCATAACCTGCTGCCTCCTTCGCTAATTCTCGTTTGATACGATAGATGCCAATATTGGCACCTTCGACATTTCCTGACAAAATCTGTCCTTTAATGGACTGATAAGTATTTTTAGGAATCTTCCCCTTAAGGCTCCTAAGCTCTCTAAAAGTTCTATTTACATTTACGGTCATACCGCTTCCTCCTTAATCTTTCTGATAAAATTCACATTCATATCCCGCTGCGTTTAAGATCAGTCCTGGTGTCCAATCGAGTGTTTTCGACATAATCCGACACGCATCATCAAGAACTGCATCTCTCGGAGCTTCAATGACAGCCTCATCATGCACATGCATAACAATGTCATAACCTGCTGCTTCCAAGCGTTCCATTGCTTCTGCCAAAATATCTCTACTCATCGCCTGAATAATGTTTTCCACAAACTTTGGTCCGTAGGAATTGATCTTTCCCCATTTCTTTGTGGCATCTACACCCATATAGGCAATCTCGTCTCTGTCATAATCATTGCGATATACGCTTGGCTTTGCATAGGCGAGCCTTCTTCCACTTGGCAGGCCAATAAACAACATGCCGGACTGATATTCAAAGGTCAGACACTTATAGGTCTGTGGCTGCTTATCCTTTACTGCTTTGATGACACATCTATGCACATCCCACCACAGCTTTACGATGGCCGGATTACTCTGTCTCCAGGAATCCACAATCGGCTGCAATTCTTCCTCAGCAAGCCCCATATCAATAGCACCCATGCTGATCATCGCTCCAACGCCACCACCATATCCAAGTGCCAGTTCTGCGATCTTACCTTTCTGACGCAGCTCTCCATTGACACCATGCTTTTCAACCGGAACACCAAACATCTGACTGGCAGATGCGCAATAGATATCACCGTTGTTCCTAAAAACTTCCTGACGCCAGCTCTCCCCAGCAAGCCATGCAATTACCCTGGCCTCAATTGCACTAAAGTCAGCTACCATAAACTTACAGCCTTCTCTCGGCACAAATGCAGTACGAATAAGCTGGGAAAGGGTATCTGGAATAGAATCGTACAAAAGCTCTACTGCTTCAAAGCAACCACTCTTTATCAGATTTCTTGCTACCGCCAAATCAGGAATATGGTTCTGTGGGAGGTTTTGCACCTGCACAAGTCTGCCTGCCCAGCGGCCAGTTCTGTTGGCTCCATAAAACTGCAACAGTCCATGTGCCCTTCCATCGTTGCAGTGGCAGGTCTCCATTGCCAGATATTTTTTCACGCTGGACTTGGAAAGAAGCAGCCTAAGCTCTAACACTTCCTTTACCGGTCCGGTTGCTGTTTCCATAATTGAAGCCACCTCTGCTTTTGTAAGTGTCTCCATTTCGACACCATTTGACAAAATCCACTCTTTTAACTGAATGGGTGAGTTTGGATTTTCTAGTCCCGTAAGCTCCTGGGCTCTTTTTAAATATCGATCCCTGGACTCCTCATCACATTTAATGGCCTGCCTTACCAGTGCCATATCAAGCTCAATGCCTAAATCATTGATGCGCTGATCCTGTGTATATTGTTTCCAAAGGAAATCTGGAACCGGGAACCTTGCCAACTTATCCATGATCTCCATTTCTGTTTCAACGTCCCTGGCATTATAGGTAATAAACTGTTCTCATTTTTCTCTATCATGCTCCGGAAGGTTTCTGGTGCAACCACCATTTGTTTTGGTCGGCTTACATGGTACAGAGAAGAATTTAATCAAATCCTTACCAGTTTCTAACTTCTTCTTTTCCACTCCTAACACTGCTTCTACCTGAGCCAAAGAGCCTGGAAGCCCTAGATACAACGAAGCCACCATCGTACAGCGCCATGCGTCCGGAGCCAGGTGTACACCTAGGTACTTTCCTAAGCAAACACGCTCAAACTGTGCATTGAAGGCAAATTTTAGAACCGTATCATCAAGCATCGCTTCCCTTATTTCCTGTGGTAGTTCCTCCCCTTCTGCCAGGGAGATTACCTTCGCCGGACCACCATCTGCGGAATAACCAAAAAGCAGCACTTCAAAACCAGGAGCATCTACATACTTGTAAACTCCTGACTTAGATAAGTCTGCTTCACTATAAGTTTCAATATCAATATTCATTCTTTTCATGCTAATCACCTTTCTTACTTTCTAAGCGGTTGATTGGATCACCAGGAGGTGTTACCCTCCCGGCTTCCATCTGACACTCTTTAATTGTTATTAACCGAGGAAATCGTCCTCACCATCGCCAAAGTCATCGTTAGCAGAAACTCTGCCACCACCAAGGCTCTCACCATCTCTGGTCTTCTGGATATTTCCAAGTCCACATGCGATACCCTTATTGCCATTTGTGTTGAAGGCATAAAAGTTGATGCTGACTCTTGCATAGCAACCAGAATACACTTCTGTCTCATCTGTGATAGGCTGACGGTTAAGATCTACGATCTGAGGAGCTGTCTTTGAATTGCAGTTGATGAAGTATGCGTCTTCGTATGCCTCGTCATCCTTTTCGATACCATCACGAAGTGGGAGCTTAAGTGCTGCCTTGTTCGGCTTCTTACCACCAAACTTTGAAACACCGTCTGTGATTGCCTGGTCGATTGCCTTATTGATTAAGGCGATTGTCTCTGTGTCGGACTTCGGAATAATAAGGGACACACTGTACTTCTCATCACCACCATTGATTGACTTTGGTGTGAACACATTTGCATAAGAAAGTCTTACCTCGTTAGTTACTACTCTGTTACCATTCATAATTTTTGCCATAATACTAATCCTCCTGGAATTCATCATTTACTGTGTTAACTGTTACTTCCGGTCTTTTATCGCTCACCGGAACGAGCGTTAATTTTCCTGCTGGCTTTGTGACATATGAGCCCAGCACCTCGTTGAAGGTATCCTTACCCATAAGCTTTTCAAAAGCAGTCAAGGTAATAAGGGACTTATTATAGATGTCCGTATAACCGGCACCCTTGGCAGCCTCCTCTACCTTTTTCTCATCAGTGAATCGTCTGGTGGACCTACCTTCTACGAGCTTGTATCCATTCCAATGCTTACCATTCTCAATGGCCTCTGCCTGGGCATACGCCATAACATCACTGGCCCACTTGGAAAGCTCGTCCGCCTTCTCCATTACCTCAGCAACTTCTTCATCCGATAAAAGTGCGGGCGGCTGGAACTCCATTTTTGCAAGTTCCAAAAAGCTCTCTGCTCTGGCCCTGCAGGTATTTCTTGCTTTACAAAATCTGCACCAGGATCCAGAAATAAACTCTCCTTCTCCCTTAGCAGCAAGCTCAGCCTTTGGCTTTAATACTTCCTCAGCCCATTTATAGAGCTCCTCGGCACTAATCGTCCAAGTGGAAATACTGGAGAGTCTTGATTGGAAGATGGTCATTGTGACCTGCTCGATATCGTACAAACAATCAAAGAGATTCAAAGCTCCCAGGGCATATAACATCATCTGCGGATTGTGATCTGCATAGACTGCCACGCCCCTTCCATACTTGAAATCCACTACATTCAATTCCTTATCCGCGACTAAAAGGAAGTCATCGGTACCAAAGCCGTCCGGAACATAACATGGGAAATCGAGATGCTGCTCAATGAGTGTCACAGGATCCTTGTAGGTAAGTTTGGCCTGTCCTACCAGGTCCATAATGAAATCCCGGTAATCATCAGTAAACTCCTCCATCTCATCGGTCCAATAATCAGAAGTTGGTCTCCTGCCTGCTCTCATCTTCAGTGCCTTTCGCACCTTCCATTCACAAAGAGCATGTGCTGCGGTTCCCTCTGCAGCAAAGGTTGTTGTCTCGTCCTCCATACCGGCAGTGAGCTGGGCAGATGGCGTACAATTCATCCATCTGTCCGCTGCCGATGCACCGAGGACACTGTGTACCTCTGGTGGCATTAGGCACTCACCTCCAATCCAAGTGATGCAAGAAGTGCCTGATCTACCCTGGCCATATCAGCGTCGGTCAGATGGTCGGTCACTGAAATCACATCACCTTTATCAATAGTGGCAAGCTGCTCTGCCTGAAGAACGGATACCTTACGAAGTCCGGAATAATGCTGTAACACAATATGTGTTGGAAGTTCCAACTTCTTAAGCTGTGAAGTAAGGTACGCTACAATCAGATTCCCTGAATGGTCATTTCCTACCTGGTTCTGAATCACCACAGCAGGGTGATTACCACAGACTACATGGCCATGTGGCTTTTTGATTGGATTGTCGACGAATACGATATCGCCTCTCTTAAAATCACCATGCCGCACCTCCTACTTAATATCCTGCGCTGCAGCCATCAGGTCCTTATAATCTTCCGGCTTGACTGCGGACAATTTATTTGCATCGAAGCTCTCAAGAAGTTCCTTCACCTGCGCTGTAAATCCGTCCTGACTCTTTTCTGCAAGCACTGCTCTCACCTGCTCGATGGTGATAACTTCCTCCGGCCCCTTTGCAGGCTTCTCGGCCTTGGCTTTAGCTGCCTTTGGTGCTTCCTTCTTTGGTTCCTCTACCGGTTTATCAGCATCTACTGTCATAGCCTGCGCTACTGGAACTCCGATTGTTTTATCTGCTACTGCCATAAGCACCACTGCTAAATCCTGGTATGCTTTGGCTACATTGTTAATTGCTTCAATTGGTGTCATACGCTACCTCCTTAATGTCCACGATAGAAATGAGCAAGGAGTTTTGATCTCCAATCACTTCCTTTGGTGTTTACAGTTACTAGCTTATCTTCTGGCTTGCTCACAACTGGCTCACTCTTTTCCGAGGCCTTCGCGCAGCTCTTTTCACACTGTCCTGCGTATGGACAGATATGTCTGCTACCGCCGGGATTTACCGTATCTTCAATAATCTGCTTATATCCGATGCCGATACGATTGTTGATGATCAGAGCATCGTACTTGATTTCTTCCATATCAGAGTTGAAGAATTTGATAGGAATCTTACGCTTACGAGCTTCCTGGATTTCTTCGATCATGCCCTCGGACACCTCATCCGCATAAACACGCATCTCTTTACATTCTGCGAGCAGTGCTTTGCCCCAGCGCATTCCCTTATAGCGGTCATACTTCTCATCCAGAAACTGTGTGAAGTATAAATGTGGTGCAATCGGAATACCGTCGTAAGCAGCATCTCTGCAATATCGTTTTACATTCTCAAGGTTCTTTTTCTCGTCTCCTCTATATGGAGAGCAAATAAAAATCTTATCCATAAAAATCTTCTTTCCTTTCCAGAGCCAGTGTGCTATACTGACTCTAACCAGATTTGGAATGTTCATCATCCATTAGCTTTCCAGGGCACCGGTTGATTGTATTCCTTATTCTTTACCGTTGTGTTACCATTTTGTTTAAGTTTTAATGTTTCGTCTTAAACATTTGGTAAGCTCGTGATCAAAAAAAATTGCATCGAATTCTGGAAATGATAAGTTAAGTGCCTTGACGATTTCAACCATCTCCTCAGCTTTGAACTTATTCACTTCGCTACATTCTTTTTGACACATGGCCTTCTCGGTAATACCGAGTACAGCAGCCAGGTCTTTTTGTTTGACATTGCGTTCGACGCGCTTGGCTTTAAGTAATCGAACATTCATCATCTCACCTCCCGTTTGTTTAAGTTATGAGCCTATTCTATATAACAAATGGTAAGTTGTCAACACTTATTTTACCATTTGTTTTACCTTGAAATCTAATAAGTCTAGTAAAATCAAGGCTTTCAGCCACAAAAAACTTTCCAAAAATTTATTTTCTATTGACATTTTCGGTAAGTCGCGTTATACTTTTAGTAAATTCAGTGATTCATATAAAAATGAATTTAAAAATAATATACTACGAAAAAAAGCAAAGAAATACTGAATTTGCTGGAATTCTGTAGTGCGAGACGACATGGACAGTCATGCGAGCAACAAACCAGTGTTTATAAAAATGGTAAGTTAGGGCACAATATTGTATAAGAAGAGTGCGGAGTGAATAATAATTTTTTAAGCCCACAAAAAATGATGAAAAAAACAAACACTGCACAATGCCCAGACGCAGCGCCTTAAAGCAACGCAGAGCATATGCAAATCTTAATTAGAAATGAGGAAAACCAAATGGCACAAAACTTAGGAGGTCGAATCGCTGAATTATTGACACAATATAACATGACTCAAAGAGAGCTCGCAGATAAGGCTGGCATCACTGAAGTGTCTATGTCTCGTTATATCAAAGGCGATCGTGTTCCAAAGGGAACTACTCTGGCTAATATTGCCACTGCCCTTCACACAACCACTGATTTCCTATTAAACGGGGAAGGTTCCGGCACCGGTGACTTTGAATCCGAATACTATCAGATTCACAGACTGATTGCTAGAAACGCATCTCAGATGTCTCCAAAACAGAGACGTGAACTTATCAATGCTTTACTTGAGTCCGACGAGAACTAGGAAAGGATAGAACAAAAGTATTGATTATCTTGCGACAGCACAGAGGCGTCCGCCTAGCCAACGAGCGCTATGAGGAAATTAAGGCTGACATTATCGATATGTTTGAATAATGTGATGTACATACATTCCCACTCAACGCATTCGATATTGCCGAGACATTACATTACAATGTGGTACCATATTCTTCTCTTCCAGTGGAAAAAAGAATCGAGTGTCACTGTATTAGCAAGGACGGTTGTTCCGAGCTAGATCACAACCAGGAAACTGGTATGTACACCTACAATATTTATTACAATGATTCCAGCGATATTGACGACAGTCGCGTGCATTTTACAATCATGCACGAAATCGGACATATAAGGCTTGGCCACCTGGATGAGGACATTGATAAGCCTGACAATTACAAGGAATCAGAAGCCAACTTTTATGCGGCATACAGCCTTGCGCCACCGCCGATGATTGACTACTATGCATGCGCAAACCAGGATGACTTATGCCGCACTTTCCATGTCTCATGGGAGATGTCCGGCTACTGCCTTGAACGCTACGTCAAGTGGTTAAGCTGCAGCCCTTACTACACTGAACATGAAACACAATTGATGTCACTGTTTGGTGCAGCATAAAAATGAATATGATGTTATAATTTTCATAGAAAACTTACGAGAAAGGAGGAGATACGATATGCAAATCATTAAGCGCAACTGTGAATCAGATACAACTAAAACAATCGAGTTATTTGCCGGTACTGGTGGAATAGCAAAAATGATAAGTGAAATCGTAGACGACATCTATGAGAAGTTCCTGCGTGCACTTCTTAATGCATTTGAAACAGTTCTTGGTATTGATCCGAGAGACTATGTTGTTACCGCTGCAATTCACTATGATCTCAATTTGTGCGATACGCAGGATTTAAAGCATATCGTGAATGCGTTCCTGGAACACTCAGGATTAACACGCAAGATTTACCTGGTACCCCGCTTCCATAGAGGCAACACCGATGATGCAAATCTTATATTAGCTATGTAACTGTAAACTTAAGATTTTGCAACGGAGGTATAACCATGCTTAAATATAATGACTCTATGGATCACTACGACGAGGACATGCAGTCCTTCACCCAGTCAGGCCAATACCAGGCTATGCACACGCGAAACAATGAGGAAATTGAGCTCTTTCGAGAGCAGTTGCCGGGCCACATGAAGGCATACTTTACCAGTCTCCTCAATCATTTATCAGATGAATATGCCTGTCTTGCCGAGGCATCATATGATGCTGGTATTGAACGAGGCTATTCTAGAGAAGAAGCCTATGAAAAATAGAATACAAAAAAGCAGAAAGCTAGTGAAAACCAAATCGGAATTCACTAGCTTATTTTAATGCCAATAATCATAAGGTGAGCGATACCCTCGCTGCTGTGCTACCACCGGCTTTGGCTTAGCCTTTGGTATGCTATCTTCTGCAGCTTCTTTTGTGGCAAACAACCTGTTCTTGTTTACCTGGATCCCACCGCCATTTTCAAATCTTATAATAATCAAATTTCCAGCCGGGCGCACCACTGTGCATTCCCTGACTATTCTATTACTTTCTATAATATAGGCCTTATCGCCGACTTTATATCCTGCTGCCATAAATGCCTCCTACCAAAGAAAAGGCCAGCTCAAAGGGAAATCAAAGCTAGTCATCCTTACAACCTATTTTGCTGTTACCTTTTCTCGTAAAGCAATACCATCAACAACACCATGCACGTATGCCTCAGACGCTAATGCGCTATTTACTTCCGTAGCTGCGTCCAAGTATGCTGTAAGCTGCTGCTTCTGTATATCACTTAATCCTGCTTGCAAATATGATAACAGCCTATCCTCCTGCTGCTTTAGTCGGGTATATTCTTGAGACTGAATATACACACGAAGTGACTCATCAAAGTTATCCTTGATGCATTCCTCCAGTTCCATGTCAATCACACCTCCAATACCGGGATTAATATTGATCGGCCTGTTTAACAAAATATAAAAACCCTAGGTAGCGAACCTAGAGTTATTATACAGAACATTTGTTCTGTTGTCAATTTCAAAATATAAAAGCTGCATTAGAATGCCTCACTGTCTTTTCTAATCAGTGTTCGTTTTGTACCGGCATACTTTTCTCTCAAAGCTGGAAGATCTATCTTTTTACCTAATAGTTCCTCCACAACTCCCCAGAGTCCATTTTTTTCATCTGGAAATACATCCATGAACATTGTGAAGTCCGTATTTTGAACTACTAACGAATCGCCTTCTAATCCACGTCCCGGAACTCCATAATTCAGAACAGGTTCATGTCCAGTAGTGATATCCTTATCAAAAATGATTATTCCAGATGCAGGAGCTCCGCCCATCAACGTCATACTGATTGCGACATCTACAATTTTATCATCAATAGTAATCCAAGAATGGTCAAAGTATAAACCTTGTCCGTATACTTCACCAATACATAATGTTGGCTCCATTCCCAGTTCCTTCAGTGCAACATATAATGCGGAACAAGACGCATGGCATGCCCCCCACCAATTTTTTCTATGCATGTAATTATAAAGATTAACAAGCACATTAGATAATTCCTCACTATACCCTGCAGCTTTAACTTCATCTCTAATTTTCTGAACAGGGCTTATATTTTCTTTTAATAAGCAACATTGTTTATATTTCTTGCCACTTCCACATGGACATGGATCATTTCTGCCAATCTTCCCCATTGCAATACCTCCATTTCTACAAGCTACTATTCTTCTTCATCTTCAATATGACCGCCGAAGACTTCCAGATCCTCGATAGGAATACGCTCTCGGATAAATGTATCTAAATCGACTCCATCGATTTCCACCCCTCCAATTAGTGCTCCAAATAACGATTCCTTGCTTCCATTGGCCTTTGTAACATTCATATCCCAATTACCAACATCTGTTGCTAATATTGGTTCCGGTTTTGATTGAACATAGTCATTGATATAGCAAAGAATTGCTGCGGCTTTCTGATTTCCAATAGTAAGCTGTTTTTTATTTCTTATCACACGTCCACCATCGCATAAAACATAATCAGAAAACCAAACGCGACCTGTGGCCGATATTGTAAGATGCTGCTCCACTGCAGTTTCCTCAAGTGGATTCTTAAAATATCTAAGCATATCTGAAATAATCTGAGCCTTTTGGAGTGCCTTGTGATATACATAAAAATCCAGATTCCAAGGTAGGCCTTCCACCTTATCATCATGTGAGCTGAAATCCAGGATAATATCCTGCTGTTCCAAGGTTTCCACTATCGCATTATGAATATCAAAAAACTCCGAAAATTCAATCTTTTCTACCATATCTGGACAGACTTTTCCTACAGCGCGACCTGTTGTAGTATTACTCTTATTTGGAAGGTTTGCGATCAGCTTTGCTGCTTCGCTGATAATTTTTTCTTTATCTTTTTCTGTCATAGGATGTTTCCCCTCTTTCTTGTCTGTTTTATCCTTTCCCAGAATTCCTTCTATCATATCTAACGCATTTAATATCTGAATGCATTCATATCTTTCAACATTTCTGCTTGTCCTACCATGTAGTATCCAGTTGCGATTGACATATGGAGGCTCATTACCGCTTTCAAAGGTATACTCTCCATCTACAAATAACCTACTCAAATATTCTATCATTGATGGATAAACATCCAAAAAATAATATCGTTTCATAAAAAAAGAATTCGATGCTTCAAATTGTTCTTTTTTAATATGTGCAAATCCGTTATCTGAAAATTTCTGACTATAGTATCTTATCACTTTGGGAAATTCAGCTAACTTATTTACTCTAACATCTAGCAATGCAACTAAATACATCGCTGCAGTCATATAATCATTTTCTCGAAAGGCTTTTATTCCTCTTTCAAAATAATTCCTATTCGCCGGAAGAATATACTTTTTATCTAAATCGCTGATTATAGTCTCAAGGACTCTACCATTATCTTCTTCGAAGAATTCAACTATCGCATCGCTGTTATCTGCAATTATTGCATTGTACCACTGGGATATTTCACGCGGATTAGAGTGCCCAGATACAATCCACCCATTAGCACCTAGTGTTTTACATATCTCGATTTCTTCTCCATATTTGGACTCAAACTCATCCTCAGAAAGCTGCTCACTTTCTTTCGCTTCCTTTATAAACTCCCACATTTCATCCGACAGTTGGAATGTTGGAAAAATGCCATCAAGTTGCTTTGCCAGATTTGCAATATTACTTCCTTGAAATTTTGCAATATTTAAGCTCTTTACTATGTCTGGGTTTATAGCATCCTTCCACATACGCGAAATCTGAATACTTTTATCCTTCCATAGCTGTATCTGAGGTGCTAACTTTTTTGATAAGTTGTTTAGCTGCTGAATTGCTTTTCTTAATTCTTCCGATCCACCCAATCCAAAATCATGCAAATAATCACTACCTTTCTCAAACCTCTACATCTTTATGACAATTAGTTATATATTTTATAAAGTCATCTTTATGCCTTCCAACCGATATATCATCCAAATAGAATCTGCCTGAGCATATAAGCCACATTATTTTGTCTATTTTATATGGTGTCACCTCTGGATCAACTTTCTTACATACTTCTGCCATCTCTACTATTGACTCAAATACCGAAATCGGATCGGCCTTTGATAATCCGGTCTGACTAAAAACCTCTATAAGATGTACATCCGGTTTAGGATAATTTAAGAAGCCCAGCTCCTTCAAACAGTCGCATGCTAAAGCAAATCCTATGCCAGAAATCTTTGTCGAGATTAAAAGTGGTAAGGCCATTCTAGTCGGCTTATTGTAATCAAATTGGTATACAAACTTTCTAAAATCATCCGTATCTGTAAAATTACTCATGAAATCGGCGGCCTCAACACACGACTTACTCCACTTCCACCAACTATTTCTCTTACTATCTTTACTCGTTACTCCAAACTTTTCTCTAAATATGTAATATAGTGCATCAGCATCCATTTGTTTAACTCGACTAACATCAAAATCGTACAAGATTTCTTTAATCTGTTGCCGACGTAAATCGTATTTTATAATATTTGGCATGCTCTGATAGTTTTGTGCTGAATGGATAAACTGTTCATAAATATCTTGCACTGAAGCATAATCACGCCTATCTCCTATAAAGTATTTTTGCAATTCAGCTTCCGATATTTCTTCTGGAAGCATATCAAGCAAATACTGACATGCGGTTGTATATGTAAGAATCATTTTATCTTTCAAAAAATCACTTCCTCTTTTTATGTAGTTTGCACTGTCCAATTGTTATTTTCCTCTTTTTTGATATAATGTACATATCAACAATAAAAGGAGAATTCACATTGAATATACAAGATTATTTTTCATCACACATAACTACCGGTCGTATTGCCGAAATTGCCTCTGCTGCATGCAACTACTATAACTGTTCAACGGCAAAAGAACTTAGCCCCAATCAGAAACTTGAATCACTGTGCACTGCATTAGCTATTGACAGACTTTCTTTAGACGAAATTATTGCTAATAGTCTGAAGTAAAACGCACAGTTAAAGGTCATGCATTTGAGATAATATTTGAAAAAATGCTTATCAATAATTCTATTTCATGCACAGACATCGGTGGAGACGGTGATACTGATCTAATCGTTAATAATATCACTCTTCAATTAAAGACGCCTTATGTAAATGGATGTTCCGAAAACACCGTTTCTTATAAAACGCATAAGACTCATGGCGCCAAATCCGAATTGGAATCTTTCGATTACTATCATAAAGTATCAGATTTCGCAGATTATCTAGTTGGATTGGTTTCATACGAGCCTTTCCAGGTTGACATCATCCCTAAAAACGAACTTCCAAGAGTTCCAGATCATGACGAGTACATTCAAAGTCCAATGTATATAAACATTGAAAATGGACAATATATCAATGACTTTAATAAACTTGGTATTTCCAAATCTCTTGTCTTTCCTAGATCGATAACAACTCTAGATTCAAATGAGATTTTACCATTATCTGCTTCTGCAATGGACGTTCGTAGCGAATATATACTTGAAGCCATCTTTAGAATTGAGAACTTTCGAATTTGGGATATGAATATGCGTGGCTTCATTCGTGAACGCTCTTTAAGCAATCTCTTTTTCCAAAACTCGATAACTGTTTTTCCTCCAACCATCACTGGTTTAGATCGTCCGGAAAAGAGTGATTTAGTATTGCAGAGCAAAGAAAATAACTATATTCGTTTTCAAGTAAAAGGCCTTACCTTCTCTGGCTGTCGTTTCGATGGTCAGAACTCACGTATTGACTGTGAAACACAATTATCAAGAGGACGTGTAAATGACCATCCAACACAAAGTAGGTTATACAAAATATCTGACTTTGAATATGTAATAATGGCAATGGATCCACCTTATACCAACAAATATAATCTTGAATATTTTGGAACTCCAAATTATAAATGGTCATATTATTGTGTGCCGGTGGCAGCACTAAGTACCCACCCAACATATACTACACGAATCGCTTCACATCAATATATTATGTTTAAGGATTTATTACAATACAAAATAAATCCTGAATGGCTCACAAAATGGAATTAATATGTTTCGTCTCGTAATTAGTTATAATAACCTCCTTGCAGGCTTTTCGACTTTGACCTGGCTTATTATCAGTATTATAAAGCCAACTCACGTCGTTAATATTTGCCCAAGAATACAGTTCTCTTATTTCTGGGCAATCATCATAGGATAAACAAAAATTATATTTTGTATTTCTAAGGGCATGCGCTACTCTAATATGATCTTCAATATCAAATGGTTTTGTGTATGCCCTTTTTTGGTCAGCGTGATAGTATGGCGGATCTAAATATATAAGTACATCTCGACCTTTTGGCGGCATATTCAGTATCTCTGTAAAATCTAGCGAAAACATTTCTACATCTACTAATTTTTTTGAAGCAGTTCTCAAAAAATTCCCCCAGTTTTTAGGAGGTGAACTTTTTCCTTCTGCATACCCCCATGCAGGTCGATTAATAATTCCACTGTAAGATGTTCTATTCAAATAGTATGTCTTGAATACCTTTTCAATCTCTGTCTCTACAACTAATTCCTTTATTATCGCATGTCTTTCCCTGGTTGCCTCTTCACGACTTAACATTTCAATTAACTGTTCACATCTCTCAGCATCCTGGATCCACCGATATAAATCTATTATTTCTGTTTCCAAATCATTGATGATATTATACTTAACCTTCTTTTTGCAAAAAAGACTGAACCGCCACCCATAAACGGTTCTCGATACTCATCATGAGGAACACACACAATGTAAGGCATTATATGTTTCAATGCATAAAATTTTCCTCCTGGATATCTCAACGGAGATTTGATCGCATCTGTCGCTTTTTTATATGGTTCTACAGTATATTGTGAAATCATAATCTACTTTCTCCTTCCAAAAAAGACATTTGCTGTGGAATCATAAAATTGGTGATTATCAACTCAAATCCAACCTGTCTTGCGCCATTTCTAACTGCTGAATTATCCACTCTATATGTAAAATTAACATCATAAATATTCGCCCAATTATACAACTCCCGTATTTCAGGACAGTCATCATATGTAAGAAAGAATTTATGATTTGTTCTTTTAAGTTCTTCAGCCAATCTAATATGATCTTCAATATCAAATCCGCACCTATAATGCTTATGCTTAGGTGGCAAATAATATGGGGGATCAACATATAAAAGAACATTGTCTCCCGGTGCTCTAATAACGTCAGAAAAATCCAAATTGGTAAGTCTAACTCCTTCTAAAGCCTCTCCACATGGTATGATTCTTTCAAACCACCTTTCAGGAGGCAAACTTCTTTTCGGACGATATCCCCATGCAGCAGAGACTAACTTTCCACTGAACGATGTTCTATTCAAGTAATAATATTTTTTTGCTATCTCATAATTGTTCTCTGGAACACTTTCATATATTTCTTTCCATCTCTCTTTTGAAGCAATCTCTGATTTAAATTCTTCTGCCATTTTTTCTCTTAAAAAAGGATCCTGCATAGTTCTATAACATTCCATCAATTCTGAGTCTAAATCATTCAACCAATTTAATTCAGCTTTTGGTTTATGAAAAAAAACGGTTGCTCCGCCTGCAAATGGTTCTCTATACTCTGTACAGTCTACTGCCTCCCAATAAGGTTGTAAAATATCCATTGCGTAATATTTTCCACCTGGATATCTAAATGGTAATGCTGCTCTTTTCATAGCTGGTCTCCTTATTCCTTCACGATTTCCATAATATCAGATATTTCACAATCTAATGCGACACAAATCTTTAACAACACATCCGTTGTGACATTTTCATCATGTACTAATTTTGTAACTGATGATTTACTAATCTGCGCCAAATTTATAAGCTCTGTTTTTTTCATATCTTTATCTATAAGTAATTTCCATAGTTTTTTGTATGTAAATTTCATTTTTCCTCCTAGTATTCCAAATCGTCATTTAATTGTATAACAACAGCAGTTTGATTTTACCATAAAAAGAGCGTAAACTCAATCTTTATATTGCTTTTTAATTCTTTTTGTTTTATTCGCACTCTTCAAAAAACTCAAACCTCGGTTCATAATTTTTGCAAAAAAAATGGTTAGTATTTATAATTTCTACATATTTCATCAGCTACTTGAAATCTATTGATGTCTATTTTTATTGCGTTATTTTTCACCAGATTTTCATCCAGATAGCCTTCCAATTCTGTCCCCTCTAAATAATAAAATCCTTGCGGAACAATAAATCTGCCTATATCAATTTCTATTTTTCCTTTGCTAATAAAATTAGTCTCACAAATGCTTAGTATTGGCATCATCATCTTATTACCTCTACTTTCGTATTGACATATCCTTGAATATACCTCTGATGTATTTTTGTATTTTTTCTTCAAATCGTCTAGTTCTATTCCTTTTCCCATTGTGATGACTCCAGAAATTCCTGAAAGTGGTCTGCTAAGGTATAAATATGCTTCAACCTCCTCATGCATAAACCGTTTTCTATATTCGTATATTTTTTCTTGACTCTTTACAATCTCCCACCCATAGGGCTTCATGCTTAGTAAAATACGTCTCATGATAGTGCCTCGCTTTGCCTTTATATTTTACAAATTTTAATGTCCCATAAAAAGGACGTAAAAATAGAGATGTAAAATCCGCGCACAGCTTTAGCCCGATAAAATCTCGGCGCACAAAGCTAATTACGCAGTTTTTTTAACACCCCTATTAAAACACTTAAAAATTCTCATATTTTCCTTCTAAAAACACAGGTTCATATCTGACACAAAAGCCCGCAAACCCGCTTAAACTGGGGCTTTACGCGAGAGTAAACATACCGTCTCAACGGTATTACCTTTTTCCCACAAGAGCCGCCTTACCTCTTGACCATCCCGATATATTGGGAAATTAAACTCTATCGACTTCAAAGGCTGCTCTGACTCCCCATTTGGATATATCTGAATTTCTTTTATGAGATAAGTAATAAGGCTTTTCTTTTCCTCGTCACTTATTATATCATAAATTTCATTGATATAACACCCCGCTTTTTGCCCGTATTTGCTGAAAAGTTCAATTTTGAATATCTCCGCAAATCTCACAAAATCCCGCTATTTAGTAACAAATTAGTAACACCCGGTTACTGTTTATTCAGGACACGTTCAGAAACAAAACCAGTGTATTTCACACCCCTGTACGTTACCTGAACATAAAGCCATTTTACACCCTGATATTCAGAATAGTAACCATAGCACTTCACTTCTGTCCCCTGTTCTAACACAACCATTGATGTGTTCTGTTTTCCCGCACCGTTACGCATATAACAATCAGTGCTTGTCTTATATGTTCCGGCAACGGCAGATGACTTTTTCTGTGCAGATGACTTTGCGGTCTTTGAAGTAACTGGTGCAGCACTCTGACTGTTGCTTGCTGATCTACTGTTTCCACTTACTACAATAACAGTGTGACCTGATGTTTTTGTAACCAGTACATCACCATTATATAAAACAGTATTAGCACTGACAGACTGCCTTTTTTCAAATTTTCCAGTTGCTTCAAGTTTGGCTGCTTCACCTGATGTTGCAAAATCACCGGGGTCAAAACCGTTCTGAATACAACAACCACGAACCAAAGAAGAACAGTCTGCTTCTGTCTTTTCTTTGATTGCTTTCATGCTGCCATATTTTCTGACCATCTTAATGACACCATAACGGTTAGACTGATCGTAACCGATATGGTCATTTGCACACGCATCTGACATTGCAGATGCAAGACCATTTGCAAGTGCAACAGTTTTTGGTCTAAAACATACCAACCTTGCTGTGCAAATAGTACGGCTGTGTACTTACTTCCCTACCGTTGTTGTCACCCAACACACCGCCGGAAATCTTGCCGTTTTCATCAATTCTTGCTGAACCTACTACTAAACTCATAATTATTCACCCTCACTTTCTGTCTTTTTCTGTAAAATATCAATAGCCTTGGTGATGACTGCCGGGAGTGGTAACCCCATAAGACCCGCATTTTCCACAAGGGAAATTGTTTCATTGGCAATGAACGCAATGATTACTGCATCCCTGATGTAATTTGTGCCAATGACAAGATCAAGGCGGTACGCAACCAGTACAAAAATCAGGGTCATGCACTTTCTGCAAAGACCTTTCCACCCCGCCTTACTTTCAAGTGAACCTGTGTCTGTCTTGGGACTGTTCTTGAACACCCCCGCAACAATCAGTCCTGAAATATAATCAAGACCCATGAAGATCAGAAGGGTTGCAAGTCCCGCATCCCAACCACCAAAAAAAGATGCGATTGCTGAACCAATCACACCTAATACACTGCAAATAGTCTGTTTCATTTTCTCTGTCCTTTCTGAACATAAAAACAACCGCTTGTGACCTCATATAAGGGTCATATAGCGGTTGTTTTTGTTCCTGTGATAATTTCCTTGTCTGTTGATTACTCTGCTAATTCAGGGCAATCAAGGTCAATCAGAACTTCCTTCACTTTGTCCTTGATTTTCTCAGGTACATCAGCAAAGGTTTTCTTGCCCTTAATGATAAGGGTTGCATAGATCACTGCCATAGATTCCACATCCTTTCTGAATAAAATTTTTATGATGAACTGAAACAACATCAGTTACCACCTTCTGCCAGTTCCGGGTGTCCTTCATCAATAAGCACCTGTTTGACTTCATCCCTGATCTTGTCAGGAACATCATTGATTGACTTCTTACCCTTGATGATAAGTGCTGCATAAATGTTTGCCATATTCTCACCCCTTCCTTATGCCATCATTTCATAGATTTCACACATGGCTTCCTGTGCCTGTGTCATCTGATCTTCCAAAGATGCGTTCCTGTCATCAATCATTTTGATGTATTCATCCTTGGTGTACTGGGTCAGGTCATATTCATAACCAGTGAATCCCGGCTGTTCATCTGTCCCGGCTTCTGTGACCGGGGTGATGTTTGCAGCAACCCAAACTGAATAGTCATCAATGACTTTCTGTTCAGGCTGCTTTGTACTGCGTACTTTTCCGTACTCTTTCATGCTTTTTACCACCTTTCTTGATATGATCTTTATAGTACCTATCAGCATAAGGCTGAATTGGTTCAATATATTTTTCAGACAATCGGCTGCTATCACAATATTTCAACCAACCCTTATAGGAATTGATTGCACACCATTCTGAATAGTTCATTTCCTGACCGCTTTCAATCTTCTTCCTGATTGCGGTCATTTTCCGTTCAAATTCCTGACAGGTGGATTTTCTAAGAAGGGTATCTTTCAAGAAAATCCTGTACCCTACAAAATCAATACCCCGGATGAACGAAGGGAATATCTGATAGTTGCCTTTTATTCTTAATTTCAAATTCTGTATGAAGTATTCATTGATTTCTGTAAGTAACTGATGCAGTTCTTCTTTGGTTCTTGCAAAAATACAAATATCATCCATATAACGGTAATAGTGCTTTACCCGCTTAACTTCTTTTATCCAGTGGTCAAAACCTGATAGGAAGAAATTGCCGTCATACTGTGAAAAGTAATTCCCTATTGGAATACCGACACCTTCAATGAAGTCCTTGCCGTTTACCTTCACTATCTTGATTTCATTACCACAAGACCGATAAAATTCAATGTTTTCATCCGTTGCCGGACAAGTGCTGATTGAATCAATTACTTCATCAATCAGTTCAAGCAGTTCAGGGTCTTTGTACTTCCGTCTGAACTTCTGTTTTAGTGTTTCATGGTCAATGGAAGGGTAAAATTTCTTGCAGTCTATTTTCAAACAATAGGTCATTTCTTCCGGCACGGTATCAACCGCCAACCGTAACTTCTTGTATGCTGCATGAATACCCTTGTTTGGTATTGCTGAATATGTGTCATCAGTGAAATACGCTAATAACTGCGGTTCAATCACCTGTAAAACCGCCCATTGTGCAATTCTGTCAGGGAAGAATGGAAGTTTGTATATTTCCCGTTCCTTCTTGCCGTCCTTTTTCGTAAAAGTGGCATATTCCGAAGTTTTGTATAAATGGTTTTGAAGCATCCATTGCAGACCAGCCAAATAGTAGTATGGTCTTTTCTCAATCTGCTGAACTTCCTTGTACCATCCTTTGCCTTTCTTTGCGTGTTGAAACGCAAGATACAGGTTATCCATTGAACAGATTTTTTCATAAAGATTGCCATACCGTTTCACGCTTGTCTGTTCCCTTCTGTATGCACTGAACCGAACTTTCAACCCGTCAGGTGGCGGTCTACTAATACAGCCCATGTATTTTGATGTTTTGCCAAGTGGCACGGTAATCAGTTTTCAGTACATTGATTTATAAGAACACCCCGCCATTTCTGACGGGGTGTTTCAAGTGATATTTGTGCATTTACTAACTGACTGCTGATATTCCGATTACGATTAGAAGAAGCATTATTCAGATTCCAATAGAAAGCACTGGTATTCAAGCCATTATTCCAATTAGCACCTAATTTAGTGACATTGGTTTTTTGTCTTTTTATTGTCTTTCTGCTTGAAAATCGTCATCCTTAGCATCCTGATTACCTAAAATTGTGTGAATTACTGGTTGCCTGTTATGCTGCCACCTTTTTTCGATACACCAACCGACCGCCGATACCCCGATAACGACCAGAAGAAGCATTACCCAGATACCAACAGAAAGCACCGGCACCCAAGCCATTACCCCAACCAGCACCCAATGCAGCGACACGCCAACCAGTACCGTTCTGATTCCAACAGTAATCACCAACAGGAAGTGCAGTGTTTCCGTTGAACTCACCCGGTAAGAACAACCAATCAAAATCTTCTGAATAGCAGAAAGCGGAAATATAGCCGTTTCCATACTTTGCGGTCATTCCTGTATCTTCATAAGGTGCTGCCTTAATGTCATCAGCAAAACCATGATCTGCAACATAGGTTTCACACTCACCTGTGGTTGCGTTTGCATAGTGATTGATTCCATCAATCCACCACCAAATATTGCCCCAAAAGTTTTCTTCACCACGGTATGACACAATCTGAATACCGTTAGCGTTGACAACTGAACCGGATGCATTACCAAGGGTGATTGTTGCACCTGTATTTTCTGTCATGGATGTTTTACCGTCATCAGTCTTGGAAACTGCACCGTTACCAATGGCAGACTGCATATTGAAGGTTGCATATTCAATCAGCATGAGCATCTGTGAAGCGGATGCCGTCTGAACAACACCCTGTTCCCAACCAGTACCACGTTTTTCAGCAAGTTTTCTGATATTTGCACGGGTTGCGTTCTGTGTAAGTCCTGACAGCGGTTTTGCATTGGCAATACTGCATAACATATCAGCAGCAAAGTCAGCAACCTGTGAATCATCAAGAATGTATGCTGATGCAGATGCATCCCAAAGTGAACCTTCAAAGGCTGCAAGATATGCAACATCATTTTCCTGACCATTTACAATGAACGCCGGATGAAGTTTGAATCCCGCCTTTGGTGTATCTGATACATAGTATCTGATTTTTCTTGTGATCGCCCCCTTGGTTCTCTTTTCAGTTTTAAGCGGTACAACCTTGTAATAAAACTTTGGCTGTTCAACCATTACCTGAACGATTGTCCCGGCACTGAATTTCAGGTTTTCATCAGGTGATTCAGTACCTACCGGGTTACGATCAACCGCCTGTGTCAGTTTTCCAGTAGTGGAAAATCCGGCTTCACCATAATATGCAGCAACACGCCCGTCATTGGTAAGGTTGCAACGCTTTCTGCCACCAAAGGCATTGATTCCATCAAACCCTGAACCCGCTGAACGGTTTACTGCTCCGGCAAGTCTTGTGAATTTCTTATTTTCAAGGTCCACTTCAACACCGTAAATGTCACCGTCTGTATAGCCAACAAAGGCTTTCAGATCAGCAATTTCTTTTTCAAGTGCCTGAATGTCACCGACCGTTGCATACGCACCCGGACTGACCGCAAGTGATACGCTGTCAGCGTTTCCTACTGTGGTATATAACTGTAAGTATGCAGCCGATACCGTAACGCCGTTATATGGTGGCATATAACAGTTATTTGACTTTTCAATGCAGACTGCATACAGGATTTCACCCTTGTCAGGGTCAACGGCATATAAGCCAAGTGTACGCATATAGTAACCTTCTTTCAGGTCTACGTTGGAATATGCTGCATCAATTTTGATTGCAACCTCATTTGTGCGGGTAACCTTGGAAACAAGGGTTGTCTGCTTGATGTTGCTAAGTGCGGTCAATGCCTGTAACTGACTTTCAGTGTACTGGGTACTGGAAGAACATACTTTTGTAAAATCAATGTTTCCTGACCCGGCAATCATCTTTGCCATAAGTGCCTGACCATTGTTTGTGATGTAAAGTTTTGAATACTCTGCCATCTTATCATTCCTTTCTATGTTGTTTTTATCTCAATGAAGTCTACCTGAACAACGCCGGATGCTGCCTTTGCATCCATATCTGCCCGGATTGTTTCATTAAAATCTGTTGAAATGGTTACCATTGCGGTATCTGTTGCCTTACCACCAAAGTTCACTGTACCCTGAACACTCACTGTTTCCTGACTGTCATTTGTGATGTTCAGCATTTCAGTCTGAACGATTCCACCACCAAAGACTGATGAACCGTTCACATCAAACACTTCCCGGAAATCGTTTGTGATGATAAATTCATTGATGAAGCAGATGCCACCACCAAAAAGAACAGCACCTTTGATGTTGCAAGGGATGCTGTTCTTAGATACAACCACAAGATTTTCAGGAATCATTGTGTTTATGATGTTTTCCAGTTCTTCCACCTGACCATATAATTCAAGGTCAGTGTCAATATACAGTGTGTACCCGGTCTTGAAATCACCAGTCACTTCAAAATCACTGTCACCACAAAGGACAAGCAACTTTTGAAGCAACACTTTCCAAGTGTACGGGATTGTGTTGAACCACTTGCTTTGAACCCTTGAACGCCTTGATTCAAGGGTATCATCAGCAGTTGGGTATATTTTCAGCATCTTTTCAAATCTGCTGATTCCATATTCATCAGCGGTTGAAATGAAGCGGTTACGCAAACACCTGTCAGTTGCCGACCACATCAGACTAAATTCAGGGTTTTCCGCTTCAAGTGCTGCAACGGGTTCTTTGTAGTTCTGCATGAATGGCGGCAAGTATGAAACAAGGTCAACTTCTCTTATCATGCAGAAACACCCCCTAACTTTGGTATGCAAAATTCTGTCAAGGTCATATTGCTTGCCGTGCCGTTCAGCTTTGTCCCGGTCACATCCACCACACCATCAACACCAAGGATGCGGTTTTCAATCTGCGATACCCTGACAATGGTTTGTGATGTTTCTGACCAGTTCTTTCTTAATTCCAAGAAATACGCATCAACCGCTTCTGTAATGGCTGCTTTGGTATTTGACCAGTTGTGACCTTCTTCAAAGGTTACCGTGGTCTTGACCTCAATACTGACAGGTGATGCACTTGCAACACTGACTACATGACCGATTGGTGCAAGTCCGTAACCTTCCCCGGCATTTTCTTCCGGGTCAAGTGTCTGCTGAACGTATTGAACAAGCGTTGAACTTGCTTCACCGTAATCATCTGAATCAGTGATAACTACATGAACAGTACCGCCAACTGTCAGTTTCTTGTCCTTGGCTGCATTATATACGGCATCAAGCCACGGTTTGACTGCTGCCGGAACTGTTGAAATGATTGATTCATACCAGTTCTTGACCACTGTACTGACGATCATGTCAGCGGGTCTAATGTCACCATTCCAAACACGCTTGACCTTACATGACCCAACACCTTCAATGCCTTTGACCTTTGCCATATAATCAGCATGATTACCACCAAAGGACTGTTCATTGAGCTGTCAAAGTAACGCTGTCTGAAAACTTCTGTATCTTCTTCATCTTCACCGGGGATCAATACGCTTGTCAGGCTTGCCGTCTGCAATCCGTCAATATATTCCATTGGTATCATATCCCCAAGGTACTGATTGCCAACCACACCTTCTGTTTCACACTGAACCTTGTATGTTCCCGGTGTGATCTGTTCAGTCACAACATAGTTGATTTCACCAATGTTGAAACGCTTTCCAGTAACATCAATGTTTGTTGGTGTGAACTCACCCTGTAAGATTGCCTTGGTTGCGGGTTCAGGTGAAAGTCCCCTGTCCTTTGCAAGCAAGATCAGAAATTCCCTTGCAGCAGTATCACCGTATGAATTTTTTATCAGATATTCCAACTCAATGTATAAAATCTGAAATTCAATGGCTGTTGAACTATGCAGATCATAAACAGGGGATGACGGTCTTTTGTCAATTTTGTCAGATACCCGGTTCATCATCCTTTCAAGGATAATGTCATAAGTCTGATCTTCATACATTCTAAATCTTCACCCCCTTCTCTGCTTTAATATCACCGTAAATTGTTTTTACGGTAAAATAGGCATGAACCACACCTTTGACCGTCAGGTCAAATTCAAAGTCGGTCACGCCCGTGATTCTTTCATCAACGGCTAACGCTTCAGTGATTCTGCGTTCTAATTCAGGGCAAACCCAAGTAACAGGTTCACCATACAGATCAAGTGTTTCAATGCCGTAATACCACGGATATATGATGTACTGATACCGTTCTGTTTGCAGTGTTCTGAAAATCATCTGCTTCATGGCATCCTGTTCATCCACAAGACCCCTGACTGAATCACCGTCTAAATCCATTTTATAAGTTAGGCTTGGCTGTGTTTCAATTTCAAAATCTTGGTCAAGAAAACCAACTGTTGAAGGAATCATTTGCCTATCCTATCCACAACAATGAATTTCTGACCTTCTTGCTGTCTTATTAGAATGACACCATCACCGACAGCCAAGCCATTGTGTACGGTGACTTCAATCGTTCCGACAGCATGAACGTGTGACGGGGAAACTGGTGCTGTCCCTGAATTTACATCCCCGGTATAGTAATAATTCTTGATATTCCCCGCCGTTATCTTAGTTTTGAAATCTGTTACATTCCTTGAAAGTACAAGTTGTTTTTCAGTAAGAATCATCTTCTGTTCAACATTTATCTGTAACGGGGATGCAGATATAACCTTTCCAAAACATACATTTACAGGTTTTGTTGATTCTACCGCTTCAACCGCTGCTTGATGTACTTTCTTGATAATTCCTTTTGCATCAGGCAATAAACTCACCCCCTCTAAGTGTCAAATCCATCCAATGTTCACCTTCCTTGTAAGTGTGCTTGCACTTTTCAACAAGCATCCAGTTTTTCACTTTCATATCACCAAGGTCAAGGTTAATGACAACCATTGAACCCGCCCGCACTCTGTTGTCACCCAAAGCATTGGTGATCTTCAAGTTACGGGTTTTCTTGTTATACAGTTTCAAAAGGGCATCTGCCTTTGCTTGACCATTTTCACCTTTCTGTAAGGTATCAAAATACTGCAAAATGCCCCATTTATTGATATTAGAAGAATCCTGTGTGATATAAACATCACGCTTTTTAGTATCTTCATTGTCATAGGTCAACTTGATTTTGTTATAAGTATTACTGTCGATAGATGAAGTATATTCAAAATCTTGCCCTGTTTCTTCATCAATCATTAAGTACGCCCCCGGAACACCCACATACATAGATGACAGGCTTTTCAGGGTAAGTTTTCCAAAATCGTCATATAACACATACATTTCCCCGGTGTTAGTCAGTGTCAGGTCAAGAGCATTTGTTATCATTTCAAACAGTTCACTGTTTTCTTCAATTCTTGATTCAATGACATACCCTGTATCATCCAGTGTACCAAGGTTCAGGGCATAATCATCTGCAATCATTTTTACAAATTGTGATGCAGTTTTATTTTCATAAACCTTAGTGTCCTTATTTTTCAAATATCTTAACTGATCGTAGGCGGTGACAGTAATGATCTTGTCCTTACTTCTTTGCTGCTTGAATACAAAACCAAAGAATACATTGTCACCGTCTACCTTCATCCTGACTGGACTACCTTCTGAAAAATCAAGAATGTTGTCATACAGGACTTTGAAAACCAGTTTGCCGGGGGTGTTTTTTCTTTCTGTTGACCATTCAATACCTTCCTGAACAACAGGTTGATATACTTTTGTTCCTGATTCATTCCCAACCAGTAGTTCAACGTACATTGAACAACACCCCTTTCTTATGCTGCCGGAATGGTCAAAACCTGTCCCGGATAAATTAAGTTAGGGTTGCCACCAATGACACCCCTGTTTGCGTTGTAAATCACGGTGTATTTTGCACCGCTACCGTAAAACCGTTTTGCAATGTTCCATAAACAATCACCACGCACAACCGTATAAGTCTGTGCTGCTGCCGGGGCGGGTGAATTGTTAGTTTCCCGCTTAGGCTCTGCACTTGCCTTTGGCTTGGATGCAGCAATTTTGATGTTGACTGTCTTTGTTCCATAGTCCCGGTACTGTTTCAGATTGAACTTGACTTTGAAGTCAAACCCGTTCTTGGCATCCTCTGAAATTTTGTAATCTTCCAAAGATACCTTCATGTTCGTGTTCAGCAGTTTTTTCCCCACCGGGGTCTTTCTGCACACAATGAACTGGAATGTCTTTTTGCCTGTTTTCAACCCTTCAAAAATATCAAAGAAATACCCCGCTTCTTTGAAACCATTCTTATACACCGCATAAGGATGTTTTACTTGCGGGATTTCTGCTTCAAATTCAATGTCGGTCAACCCGGTTTTTTTCAGGATATTGATTTCACCTTCATTTATCAGGTTGACCGTTTTGTTATTACCATTGATTTTGATGCTAATTTTTTCAGGGGTGACAGGAAAAAGGCATTTATCAAAATACATATCATATCCGCTTTGTGCCATTAGTCTGTACCCCCATTTGTTACTTCATCTATTGCTTCACCCATTGCATCATCTAATGCAGTGATAAAGCCATCAAGGTCAGTATCAGATGAAACATTATTGTTGTTTGTTTGGTTGATAGTTACTTCTGCGGTTGTGAATCTGTTAATTGATTCTTGTTCCGCAATGTCACGCAAATACTTCAAATCTTCTTCTGTAACATCCAAAGAATCCTTGATTTTGCCTGTGTTATCGTCAATGTTTCCAATGCTGTCACCCACGCCTGAATTTGCTATTGCATCATTGAACCCTGATGTGTAATCACCAACATTAGGAATATCTGTCTGACCGAATACATCCGACAGACTAAAGTTTGAAACCTTATCAGCAATACCGTCACCCCATGCTGCACCCGCATTGAACGCATCTGATGCCCAACCGTCCTGAAATGCATCAAAGGTTGTAAAACCTTCATTGAACGCATCACTGATTGACTGGTAATCTTCTTTGTTTCCGGCTGCTTCACTTGCTTTGGCTGCATAGTCATCCGCTGCGGATGAAATGCCTGAATAGTCAAATTCAACAAACGGTAACTTATTCAGTGCTGAACAAATACCTTCAATGACTGAAAGTGCCGTGCTTAACAGGTTGTAAAACCATGACTGAACAGAACAGATTGCATTGTGAAATGCCGTCATCATATTGGATGCAAGTGCTGCAATGGCGTTTCCAATACCCAAGGCAATGTTTGCCACGGTTAGACCCAAGTTCTTGAAGAACTGAATCACCACGTTCACACCACCAGTAATCACACCGAACCCTGAATTTGCAATACCTGTCATCTTTGCAATCGCATTACATACGGCAAAAATTATTGCTATAAGTGCTATAATCAGCACAATAATCCATGTGATCGGACACGCTGCAAGTGCTGCGTTCAATCCATACTGCTGTACTGTCCAAAGAAATGTTTGTCCGGCTGCAAGTGCATCTGCCGCTGCCTTTGTCGCATCAATGGCTGCTGAAATTGCAGTAATTGCGTTGACAATTCCCATGATTGCCAAATATGCCCCTAATGCAGCAATTACACCATAGATAATTGGTGCAATGATTGACCAGTCATCACCGATAAATGCCCCAACAGATGCAGCCACTTCAAACACATTCAGAAGGATATTCGCAAGGGTTGCCATTGCTTCAATAGCACCCTGAATGAAAGTCTGAAATGCTTCACTATTAGCTAAATCGTTCAGTCTTTGAAGAACAGGCTGAAATGCAATCAGTGCGGTGTTCTGCATTGACTGCCATATCTGCCCCCAAGTCATAGGCATTTCATTGAATTTGCTGTTAATGTCATCAGCAGCAGAAAAGATTGCTGCCTTGACTACATCAGCGGAAAGTTCCCCATCCGCTGCCATTTCTCTGATCTTACCGATTGGAACATCAAGATAGTCCGCAATGTTCTGAATCAGGTTAGGTGCTTGTTCAAAGATACTGTTCAATTCATCACCACGAAGGACACCTGAACCAAGTGCCTGTGATAACTGCAATTCTGCGTTTGCTGCTTCTTGGGTGCTTGCCCCGGCAATCGTCATCTGCTTTTGAATCAGATCAGCAAAAGCAACAACTTCTTCTGAACTGCTGAACGCATCCTTTGCGTTGTTACCGAAACGGGCAACAACATCAGCCATCTGACTGAATGAACCTCTTGCATCTTGTGCTGCTGCATATACCATGTTGACAAGTTCAGCGGTTGTCTGAACCCCGTCATTCATCATGTTCAAACGGGATGTTGTCTGAACAAGTTCGTCTGAAATGTTCAGTGCTTTCCCAACTGTCTGAATACTGACATAGGCTGCAACCGCCCGCTTGATGGTATTGGTCAGTTCATTTGCCTGTTGTGTTCCGGCTGAAATTTCCTGATTGAAACGCCCCTGTTCATCCACATTGTCACGGATGTACCTTTCTGTGTTGCCAACAGTCTGTGACAAACGTAAATAGGCATCATTGGCAGCAGAAACATCCATATTCTGCATTGCCTGATTCAGTGAATTTTGTTCCTGAATAGCCTGATTCAACTGCATACGCAACTGTTCCAGTTCTGCATTTGCATTGTCTGCCCCAACATTTACCGGGTTGTTCTCAATCTGCTGAATCCGCTGCTGAATTGCAGATAACCGCTGTTGCATGGTGTTCATATCCTGAACTGCTGCATCCGGCAGTATATCCATTCCCTGTGCGGTCTGTGAAATCCTTGCCTGTGTGGTATTCAGTGTGTTCAACATATCGTTTGCACTCTGAACTTCTTGCTGAAATCGTTCAACACCTGTTCCTGTGAACACATCCATCCCGTCAGTGTTCCATGTGACCGGGATTTCTACGGGTTCAGGGTCAGGCGGTGCGTTTGGCTGAATTTCAGGTCTGATTGGTTCAGGATTTTCAACCAAAGGGTCAGGAAGTACCGGGTCAACAGGTACAGGAATCGGTTCTTGATTTCCACCATCCACAACAGGCGGTGCAATATCAGGTGCGGTCTGTCGGCTTGCTGCCTGATTCATTGCTTCAATGGCAGCGGTTGCCTGATTGATTTCATCCCTTGCCCCTTCAATACTGCTTGTATCAATATCAGCGTTCATTGACTGCTGCATATCATACATTGCAGATACGGCAAGGTTCACTGAACTGATGATGTTGTTCAACACTCCGCTGAATTGGTCATTAAGTTCAATACCTGTCTGAATAGATGACACCTGTTTCACCGTCCTTTCTTAGTGTTTTTTCTTTGCCCTTGCTTCTGCCTTTTTCTTTTCCTTCTTGTCATGCTCTGCTTTCAACTTGATTGAAGCAATCACAAAGGCTTTTTCCTGTTCATCCATAGCCAAGAACACTGATGGAAGAATGTGAAGTTTTAGAAGGGCATAGTAAGCATAATTTGCTTCACCGTCCCCTTCTTCAATTAGTTTTTTGCTTCATCAACCTTTTCATCAAGTGACTTGGTAAATCCCTGAAACTTCTGCATCCATAACTGGAAGTCCTGCATTTCCCCGGCATCATCAACCATTGCATAGACTAAATCTTCCGGGGTCATCACACCGTAACTGTCCTGTAACTCTTTATCGTAAAGGTCAGGAAACACCGTTGACTTCACGATCATTGCCATAAGGTACTTTGAAGTAATCAGTTTTGGTCTGAATAAGTTCGGCTTGCCTGTCACCTGAACTTCAATGGTGTTTGCATCACGAAGTTCTTCATTCTCCTTGGAACTGATATGTCTGAACTCCCATCTAACAGGTGTTCCGTCTGAACCAAGAAGTGAAGCAGTAGGTGCAAACTTTTCATTTTCCTTTACCTTTTTATTCGCTTTCATAAATGCACTAAATTTTGACATTTTGTTGTTCTCCCTTCTGTTTATCAAAGAATAGAAAAAACCCCTTATATGACCTTATATAAAAGCCACACAAGGGGTTCTGTTACTTAGTTAGTAAGAAAACCCGTGAGGTTTGCAAAAGATTCAGGCATTGAGAAGTCCTCAAATGTTCCTTCAATCTCTTCATCAAGGTATTCCCCGTCAGCATCAAATTTTGCTAACACACCGCCGTCAGTGTTGCAGTCATAGAAAATGATCGTCTGTCTGCCCGCATCACTGGTTGGATCATCATTGGTGATCTGCATTTCAAAATACACATCCTCACCAGTGTTCTTATAGTCAAGCAATGCCTGACGAAGAACTGACTGGTTATAGTGTGCCGTGCCGGAAAAAGTACCTTCCATACCACATGACTTATGACCCGCCATGATTGCACCAAGGCGGGGAACAGTAGTCTTGGTTTTCTCAACCTTTGCTTCCATATCAATCATCTGCATGAAGTTGTATCTTCTACTTCCGATTGTGATAAAACATTCAGCAAGTTTTGCTGCAATAGTGTCCCTTGCTTTCATTGTTACATTCGGCATTTTATTTCACCCCTTTCTTACGCAACCGTAACCGTTTCATAGAGTTTACCCATAGCGTTCACAACGGTGATTGCTGATGTAATCACAACCGCCTTTTTGGAATCGCCCTGTGCAACCGTAACATCAGAATCAGTGAACCCTTCAATAGCACCAAGTTCCTGTAACTGTGTACGGATTTTCACCAAGTCAGACCAAAGGGAAGTTCTGCCTGATGCATTGTTTGGAACAACACCAAGATACTTAGTGTTGAAAAGAACTGCATCATCATTCCCAACTGGTCAATAACTCTGATCGTCTGATTGTCCTTGAATACATCCCCGCAAGTGTCCGAAGTGGTCACCATAGAGTTAATATCTTCAAGCACACGGACAACGCCGTTGACCTTATGGAAAGTGAACTCACCCGCCTTGATTGCTGCTTTCAACTCATTCTGTGTGTAATTGGTATCAACGGTGAAACCGCCGTCATATTTCTTGTTCTGACAAGACTTATTGACCGCACAACCGCTTTCTGCACCAGTTACCCAGTACACAAGTGCTGCTTCTGACCATCCTGTATCTGTTACCTTGTTCTTCACACTGATAACGCCCATATAATCAGCAGACAGGTTGTAAACAACCAACTGGAACTTGATACCAAGTTCATCACGCAAACGCTTGTTGAAAGCCACATATAACTTCTTGGTAACATCATCAGTAACCACAACGCCCATAGTGTTGTAGGTGTATGATTCGATTTTATCCAAGTAAGCCTGATGTGCAGTGCCGTCAACCGTGCCGTTTGTACCACCAGTTAAAGGTGTTCCGGCAGTAACAGCAAGATCAGCAGCCTTGAATGTCACATAATCGTTTGCCACAAGATCAGCAGCCTTGGCAACTGTCTGTGTGTCAACCTTGACCGTACCGAAGTAGGTTGTAACATCATACTTGCTTGCATCATCTGCATTTTTCTGAATCACGATCTTCAAATCGTTACCACGAACACCACAATACTTTGCAGTTGCGTATGTGTTCGCTGCCTTATCACCACCGCCGTTCAGACGGTATGCGTATAAGGTCTTTGCACCCATGAACAGATCATTAAGACCAAGCATCTTAGGACTGTCAAAGGCATAACCAAAAAGTTTCAGGCTGTTCTTCTGAAAATCTTCATTGGTCACTTCAAAAACTTCCCCTTCAACACCCCAGTCAAGTTCAAGGGGCATTGTTGCGATACCTCTATCAGACAATGCAGCGGATGCGGATGCAGCCGATACAAAGTTGATATAAGCACCGGGCAGTTCTTTGTTCTGTGAGGTAAATGTACCACCACCTAAAGCCATACTATTTCACCTGTCCTTTCATGTATTTTTCAACTAAATTGTCAACAGTTTTCATGGTGTAACTTTTATCTTCATCAAGAAGGGCATCCACCAAGTCCCTTCTGTTTGCAAAACGGGCAGATGCAAGAATCTGTTCCTTGCTGAACATTGGTTCAGTCTGTTCAGACCTTGCAGCAGTTCCCGTTGCTGTCTTTTTTGCTGCCATAATCAACCACCTTCCTTCACATCCGTGCTTGCCGTCATAGTTTCCATTGGTGTCTGTTCTTCCGTCTTGACCGTGAAAAAGTCATAATTGACAAAAAAATTCAGAACACCGTCAACCACCTGATGATTCATTTTTGAACCCCTGATTGGCTTGGTATCACCGTCTGTTGTGATATACTCCAAACAGTCATACATTCTTTCAGCCACATCAGCACATTCCCGCTGCTTCTTTGCAGACTGTGGGAAATACTGGATGCAGAACTGATTGGTACGTTCATACCGTTTGCCAAGGAAAAGGTTGTTGTTTGGGTTCAAGCAAGCAATAAAAAAACAAGGCTCTTTCAAACCTTGCTTGATTTCTTCATTGTGGATTTCATAATCATCCCCAAATTCTTTGTTCAGGGAACAACTGATTGCTTCAACTATTGAATTTATCATTTACCAAGTCCCCCTAAATATTTCTTGATTTTGTTTTCAAGCACCTTTGGGGCAATTCTCTGTAATTCCTGTTCAGATATGGTCATCATAAACTGACCCTTGACCCATCCTGAATGATTGGCTGTCCTGTGTCCGTACTCAACATAAGATGCGTATTCAACCGGGTTCACAATTTCAATGACATAGGTGTCACCAAAATGATTCACCGTCAGGCTGTCTGCATACCCTTGTGCTGATGCACGTTTTTCACCAGTCCAACCACGCCTTAATGTACCGCCCTTTTTTCCTGAACTTGCCGGGTACTGTCCGACAGGTGTTCTTTTGACCACCATGCGAAGCAACCGGGCAGCAAGTTCCTTTGCACACGATTCCACAAAGTCATCAGGATTTTGCAACTTTCCCAACTGCTGCTGAAAGTCTTTCAGACCTTTGCAGTCAAATCTTCCCATTCTACCCATTTACGCATATTCCTTGAACAGTTCAAGTGTAATTTCCTGATGCGTTGGGTATGTGGAAGGGACACCGCTGCGTGTGTAGTCCGTGGTCACATTGTCCTGTGTTACTGTCAGTTTTGACCCCGCCTTGATGGTTACATCCGGGGAAACGAACAACTTTGTGCTTTGCGTGATCGTTGCTGCTGATTCTGACTGAATTGCTGTTTGCAGTTTTTCAAAAGATAATCTGCACGGTTGGTCTTGTAAGACTACAACTTCTGATTCTTCCATAAGTTTTGACTTCTCATTTTTTACCTTTTGCAGTTCTGTCACCGTCAAAGTACCAAAATAGGTTGCTTCAATGGCTTTTCTTGCAGCCTTTTGTGCTGCCTGAATCTGTTTTACCATCTGATACGCCTGAATGAATTAAATTCAGCCTTTCCATAGGATAAAAGGTAATTGATGAAAGAGGTCAGTCTTTGTTCAGGGGTCATTGAACCTTCACCAGTTGCAAAAACCGTGTTGGTGTCCCCTGTCTGAATCTGCTTGACAGCATATTCTAAATCAAACCCGGTAAGGTCATCAGGTGCAAAGGTTTTCTTGGAAAGAAGAAATTCACCCACCGCCATATCAACGGCAATGTGTTCCAGTCCTTCCGGCACATCATTCCAGTTGATTTCATTCTTGATTGTGCTGCGTACTTTCTCAACGCAAAAGGTCAAGGCAAATTCATCATCTGCCTTGACCGTATAACCGAATGATTTCAACCGTTCTTTTACTGTATCAGTATCAAACATTGCAACCACCCTTTCAGATCAGAAATTATCCACGGGAAATGATACGGGCAATAGGTACTGCCTTATGCTCAATAGTCTTGGTATCAGATGCAACCAGTGACCAGTTCTTGCCAGTCTTTAATTCCGCATTGGTAGGGGAATTTGTTGCCTGTGATGCCTTAGTGTAGGAAATACCACCAACAGAAACGGCGTGACGCTTACGGGAAATCAGTGTATCTTCACCGCCGTGAAGTTTCGCATCACGAACCATTTCATACGGTACTTTTGCACCAACATCCTCAAAACCAATAGCACCTTCACCAAGGATATAGGTTGTGTACTCTGTGTATGCATCCTGTGCCTTGATTCCCTTGCCTGTGTCCTCTGCAACGGCTTCAACAACCTTAGTAGGTAAAGAATCATCAATGATGACCAGTCTGCCGTTCCAAGTACCCATTTCAAGATCACGCTCAATGCCCTGTGCATCTGTGTACTTTAAGTATGCAAGCAGTTTCAGGTTTTCAAGGTTGGTAGCAACTGCACTGTGACAGTAAACCAGCTTGAACTTCTGCTTGTTATCACCGCAAGCCTTCTGAATTGCACTGTTCAGGGTTGTTGCATCCATCTTCATACTGTCATCAGTATGTTCAGCACCCGCTGATGCAATGTTATAGGTGTGTGCTTCAACAAAGGCTGCATTGGCTTTCTTAATGTCACCTGTACCAGTGTCCTTCATTCCAAAGACACCTTCTAAGATTGCAAGAATAACATCCTGATCTACACTGTTCCAGTAGTCATTGATCTGATTTCTGACGTTTGCCATGAAGTCAGTACCACCAGTTACATCATAACTGAAATCTGCTTCTGTCCAACCGTTCATTCTGCCATAGGTGAAAACACCCTGTTCATAGGTATCAGTCTTGCCCGGTGTAACATTGTCAACACCGTCATAGTTCTGCGGTGTGCCGGAAAGCAGACCAAAATACGGTAACACTGCATAAACAGTGCCAGTCTGTGAGTTATTCACAAAAGTGTCACGCAATCTTGCATCACCAACGATTGCACGAGATTCACGCAACTTGTTCAGTTTTACGTTCTTAATAGCACTCATGTACTTACCGAACGCCTTTTCGTTAAAACTTTTAGCATCAAATTTTGCCATGTTTCAATTACCTTCCTTTCATCAAATTAAATCTGTGCATCCGGGTTTGCTTCCATGTAAGCGGTGAGTTCGTCATAACTCATTTTTGAGAAATCGACCGTTTCACCCTCACCCGGTTTCTTTTCCCCTGATGCTCCCGGCTGAAAACCTTTGAAATTCTGCTGCTGTTTCTGCTGCTTTTGTGCTTCAAACAGGAACTTGGTGTCATCACCACTTCTTAACTTCTCGATCTGTTCATCCAGTCCCTTGACATTTCCGTCCTTGTCAAGTTTGGCTTCTCCAAGTTCAAGTAAGGCTTTGACAGCTTTGATGTTCTTTGCCTTTGCACCAGTAAGTGCCTTTTCAACCGCAAAATCAATTTTCAACTGGTTCAGTTCAGATTCATGGGTTGCCTTGGCAGTGGCATTTTCAGTCTGTAAGTCCTCAATCTTCTTTTTCAGATCAGCGTTGTCCCCGGCAGATGCTTTCAGGGTTTCTAACTGCTTGTCACGGTCACCGACCTGTGTTTTCAGTCCTTCAACCTCTGTCTGCAAGTTCTTGATTTCTGTTGAAGCAGTACCCTTTGCGTTCTCAATGTCATCACCATTGATTTTCATTACTGAATCAGCCTGTTCCTTGGTAAGTCCTAAATCCTCTAACTGTTTTCTTGTCATTTCTATACCATCCTTTCAAATACGTTTTTATACGGGGTTACTCCCACATGATTGATTGGTTTTGTTCGGTTTACGCTTGACAACCCGCAAGAAAAAAGACACCCGTTGCCGGATGCCTTTTCTATGTGCTACTTGACCCAGTAGCCGGGAGATAATCAGGATCACCATGCCTTTCTCATTGTGTATGTTTTCATGTGCCTTTTATCCCCCTTTCTGACCTCATATAACAGCCATATAGCAATTATTACAGGTCTATTGATAACTTGTTAAGGTATGAAAAAAGCACGGTTATTTGACCGTGCTTTCTATACTCTATCTTTGAAGAACTCACACCATTCAGGATTTTCTTCATCAAATATTTTTTTCTGTTCAGGTGTTAGGTTGTGCGGATAATCAGCAAACATATTGAACACTTGCTTTTTGTCAAAACTGAACAGCCATTCACCGACTGAATCAGGTGTATCTTTCCACCAAATCTGATCTGTTTCATTGTTCTTGTACCAGTTACTTGACATCACCCGTCACCCCTTTCTTCTGACTTTCTACTGCGGTATTTATATACCCAAGAATTTGTTCAAATTCAGTATTTTCATTGAATGATTCAACATCCATAAGAACAACCGATTTTTCCCAAACCTTGCCGAATTGCTTATCAACTGTTTTCCTACATCCAAAACGCTTATTCAGTGTTGCAGCCATTGAACCATAACGGTCAAATGGCATCCACCCGTTCTGAAATTTTGATTGAAGTTCCAAGTATTCAACACCGCTGTCAACCCGTCTGACAATGGCTGCGTGTTTACCAGTTGCAAGATAGTATTCTTTATTCAAGACAAGGTTATTCAGGACTTCCATTGTTCCTGAAATCTCTTTCTTGACCATTGTGATTGAACCATTCACACCCGGTAATTCCAGTATTTTCTTAATGTTACTGTTCATAGAAAATACATACTGACTACTGCCACCCCTGAAATCAAGAACATCAAGTCCGTTCCTGTTTCCAATGTATGCAAAAGCCAGTGAAGAACATGAACCCTTGGTCATATCTCCACCCGCAAGCCTTTCAATGATTTCATCAGATGACAACGGCTGTGAAAGTTTCTGAACAGGTCTGTGTTCAACCTTGTCCGCTTCACACGCTTTCTGAATCTGTTGAAATGCTTCACTTGGTTCTTTTTCTTTGATTGTATCATCACTGTTGACTGCTTGCAAGCCTGACTTATCACCATTGACAAATGCCTTTTCCCATTCCTTATAGGTCATATTGCCCGGTACAAAGTAGGTCTTGCCTGTTTCTTCATCCCGTGCAGCACGTTCACCAACGGCATCAAATTCATCATCAAAATACGGTACTGTGGTTGAACGGCAATGAACATGAAACGGCGGTGCAGTCACACCAACCTTCCATTCAGACATAGGGAAATGCTTACCATCCATACCCCGGCATATATCCGAAGTGTGGGAATCCAGTGTTGCCACAATCTCAAACTGTTCAACATCCAGTTCATCAAAACAATCCTTCTGTGCTGCGGAACTGAAAAAGGCTTCTTCTGTCATTACCAACCGCCCGGCGTTGGTCTTGGAAGTGTTCATCTTCCGGGCAATTTCATCAATGGCTTTCTGTGGGTCTTTTCCCAAGATGATGTTCTGTGTCAGTGTGTTGTTCAGTTCATTGACCAACTTCTGACGGTTGCCCCATATCCTTTCACTGAAATTCTTACCGTCAACCGCCCAAGGCTTATTGATGACCTTGCTGATCTGCTTGTCATCCAGTGCGGAAAAGTCCCAACCAACACCCACACCCTTCTGAATCTCATAGGCTGTGTGATAATAGCCGGACTTGTAAACATTCCGCATTGTGCTGTCAATGTTGTCAAGTTGGTTTCCAAACATGACTTCAATGCTCTGTTGGGTCTGCAACTTCAAGGCTTCAAGTCTGCTGATATGGAATCTTGCAGATGCGTTTTCAAGCTGCTTGACCCAAGTACCGTTGATCGCATTTTCCTGACCGTACTGAATGTACTGGTTCACATCCCATTTCAGTTCAGCAAGTTCCTTTGCGTTCAACATCCGCTTTGCTTCTGCAAGGGTTACCCCATTGTTAGATGCAAAACGCTGATACCATGCAGCAATCTGACCTTCAAGTTGCTTTTGCGCCTGTCGGTATTGTTTTTCAATATCCGCATAGCACTGAACCCCCTGTTGGTGTGCAGCCTGTTCAAGCAGTTCAAAACGCTTCTGCCAGTATTCACCGTTATTCATCTACTTCACCGCCCTGACTTCCCTGTGACGGGTCACCTTTATTGTCAGGGTCATCATCTGCACCGTCACCGTTTTGGTTCTGTGTACCAAATGGGTCATACTGTGCAAGCATTTCTTTCTGTGCTTCTTCCTTCTGCTTTTTCAGGCGTTCCATTTCAAGTTGCGGGTCATCTACCCAAGGGTGCATACTGATGATTGTTTCATCAGAAATGATTCCCTGTGACTTCTGACAGTTATCAATAATATCTGATTCATTCATCAGCATATCACGGTTGAATACCACATCAACCCCATCTTCTTCACCTTCAAAATCACCCTGTCCCGTATTGGCAAGGTGGCAGTTGACAAACCAAAGTACATCATCCATTGTTGCCTGTGCTTCTGATTCCGTATCATTGGCATCTGTATCAATGTCAGAGTACATTGACTGAATGTTCATCTGATTAGGGTTGCCGGAAAGTCTGTCATCCTTGGCATCATAACCCATTGCGTTCTCAATCAAGGCTTTCTTGAAGATTTCCACAATGGTCTTGTAATTCTCTGCATTGACTGTGATTTCAAGGGTTTCAACCCCGCCCTTGGTGTCACCGTCATATCTGACCTTTACTGCACCATAGGTTGCAAGGTTCTTCCTAAACTCACCTAAATTAGTACCGTCATAGTTCTTCAATACCAAAATGGTGTTCCGGGCATCTTCTTGCATATTATTTTCAAAGTCAGACAGCATCACATTGATGCCATCCTGTAATGACTTGACTTTCTTAATCAACGGTGTTTCCTGTTCATTGGCTTTCAATGGAATCAGGGGAACACGCTGCCAGTTGAACACTTGAACATTTCCGGCAGCATCCGTCATTGTAACGTGTGGGAAGTCTGCGGTTTCATTGTTCACAATGTCAGGAATCAGTTTCCCGCCATCAAGAATGAACAGGTGAACACCATTCAGATCATACAATTCAACCTTTTCAATGAACTTCCTTTGATTGCCGTCATAGGCAACCGTCACATAATGCCGGATGAAGAAATCAAGTTCAGTATGTTCAGAATCTTTCCAAAATGGCAAAATCTCATAAGCGGGGAAAAGCCTGAAAGCAAATTCACCCCGTTCATTGTAGTATGGATATAGCCAAGCAATACCGCCGTTATATGCAGCTTTGCCCGCACTTTTCAATGTTCGCATGAACTTCTTATCAAATATCTTTTTCAGCAGTTCAATGTATGCAGTGTTTTCACCGCTTAGTGTGAACGGCTTACCAAACAGATAATTGGCTTTCTGATTGACCATCTTTGCATACTGGTTATCAACAATTCTGTTGTTTGGTAGGTTCTCAACAACTTCAAGTTCCCCACCTTCACCGATCATTGTACGCTTGCGGTGAATTACATCATGGTCACCGTCATAGTACAAAAATCCTTTTATCTGCATCATTCTACGGGGTGAACACTTCCATGCTGCAATTTCCTTTTCAAGAAATTCCAAGTCTGTCATGTGTGCCTTTGCCCCTTGCAATATAAAGTTGCTAAGTTTTAATGTGATTGCATCCACAAAGGAACTGAACACGGTTCAATTCACCCCTTTCATTGCATAATAAAATCAAAACCCCTGAAAACACTATGTTTCCAAGGGTATGTGTTACTAATTTGTTTCTAATATCTCAAAAAGTAGTTATACAGGTGTCATAGGCGGTCACCGATTGCAACCGCCCCGGAGTAAGCATTTGACAGCCTTTTCCTACCGTCCAAAAAAGAAACGGCTGCTGACACCGTGTATTCTACCCGGTAATTGCTTAATCAAAACTAAAGGCATCACCTTTTGCCATCTGTTCAATCGCATAACGCATTGCATCCATCAGGTGGTTGAAATCATCAATAGGGCGGTTCAGTTTCTTGCCCGTCTTGGCATCCTTATCCCACTGATAGTTGCTGATCTCTGTGATGAAATTCACGCAACGTGGATGAATGATAATATGATAGTCCTGTATGAAGTCAATGCCGTTGTTGATGCTGTCCTTGCCCTTCCTTGCTTTCCTGATTCCTTTCAGACCCAGTTCACGCAAGCGGTCAATGCTCTTTGGTTCTGCTGAATCGGCTGTGATCTTCTCTTTCACATATCCCATCCGCTGAACCTGTTCGGCAATGGCTTCATTACTCATACCCGGCTGATACATTTCATCAAAGACCCAAATGGTTTTGCTTGACTGATCTATCAGACCACAAAACAGTGCTGACGGGTCATTTGTATAACCAAAGTCAAGACCGAATACAGACTTGACACCGGCAATCTTCTTGACTTCATCAACACTGAACGCCTTTTCTTCCCAATTTTCATAGACAAGACCGTCTACAATACCCCAATCACCAAGACCCGCTACTTTGTAACGCCTTGGGTTCTGCTTCTTCATGGTTTCAAAGACTTTTAAGTCTGCCTTATCCAACCATTCATTGCACTTGTAATTGGTGGTCATTGCAAGGGTTTCATCATCCGTGTTATCAAAAAACCGCTTCTTTATCCAGTGGTGTTCATTCCACGGGTTCAGTGTAAGGGTTATTTGCTTGAACAGTCCTGAACCGTCAGGAACAGCACCACGGATTGATTCATCAAGCATATTGAAATCATCTTCTGAACTGATTTCATACGCTTCTTCAATCCACATCCAACACAAGCAACCAATATCAACGGTTATTGATGTTACTTTCAGGGGGTCATCCAGTCCCCTGAAATAAATCTTTTGACCTGTCGGTTTATAGGTCATTTCAAGTGGTGATTCTTTGATTTCCCAAAAGGCATCAACGCCAAGGCGGTGAATCGCCCACTTCAATTCTGTGAAACAGGAATCTTTCAGGGTTCTGAAAGTCTTTCTGACCACAAGGGTATTTGCCTGTGGGTACTTCATCATATTGGTGATATACCAAAGGGCAGTTGTTTTTGATTTCTTGGATGCACGGCTGCCCTTGCATACCCTATATCTACCTTTCCAACGCCAAAAAGTACCGTAACCCTTACCAACCAGTTCAGGCAGCAGCACTTTCTTCTTGCCGGACTTTGTAGCTTTGTAATCTTCCGGGTACAGGATAAACTTCTGATACCCAAAAACATATTGTGAAGATATTCTGTTCTTGACCATAGACGATCACCGCCTAATCTTCAAGGGCATCTTCACCAGTGATAACAATAGGCTGTGTGATATTCACATCAATCTTGTCATTCCACATACCCAAATGCTTACCAAGTAATTCAAGTGCTTTCAGCTTTGGTGAAACCTTCACTTCCCTTTCAACGCTTGACCCAGTTTCTGATTCAGACTGTTTATATTTCACGGATTCGATACAAGCAAGGTCATCATCAGTTGCATTGTCTTTGATTCTTCCGTGACTATCAACAAGGTCTGTCATCTTAACAAAAGCAATGCGGGCAAGTTCTAAAACAACCCTGTCCTGATTGATTCCTGTTCTTTTGCTGCGTTCTGCCATTGCAACACTAATTGCTTGTTGAACCTTGACATTTGCCAACATCCTTGAACCTTGCTGATCTGCTGTTTTTGCCGAATAACCCGCACGAATGGCTGCTTGTGTTGCGTTCAGGTCAATCAGGTATTCTTCAACAAAACGCTGCTGTTTTTCAGTTAATTTTGCCGTTTTTGCCATCAAACAACACCCCTTTCATGTATTTTTGCAATAAAAAATCCCTGAAACATTACATTTCAGGGTGCAAATATCGGCAGTAAAAAATAAATTGCAGATAATTCATAAGAATTATCTGCAACCCAGTTTTTGCAAGTTTATCATAATTGTCTTGTACCTGTTTGTCAATCGTCAGATATAACCGATTACATCAAATAATGTAAGTTTTGATAAGTTTTTTCAAACGCTGCAAGTGCCTTGTTATGCAGTTCAACCGTGTAATTATAGCACTTTTTCATTTCCTTTGATGCCTGTTTCACTGTCTTGTACTGAACATACACTTTATACAACACCTGAACATAATTTTTATCACGCAAACCTCTGATTTCTTTGATGATCTGTTCTTTAGCATCTGCAAAACTGTCAATTTCTGCATTGATTTTATCATTGAAAGCAACATAATTTGTTACCTGTTTGCAAAGTGTATCACCTGACGGACTTGTCTGCACTCTATCCTTGGAATAATCTATTGCCCCTGTACTGCAAGCATTGACTTTCATTTCTTCAAGGCGTTCTAAGTCCTGATTGATATAAATATCAAATTCCTGTATCTGCTCTAAGTACCGCCGTGCAGTCAATTTCTTATTATTCATCACTTTCACCTATCCTTTCCTTGGTATCGGTTGGGTAACGGTTGAAAATTGGCAAAAAATACCTTGAAAGCCTTGTAAATACTGACGGTAACGGTTGGTAACGGTAACGGTTAAACCCTTATACTCTATATTTTTACTTTTTATAAATACATAAAAAGTACTTATATATAAAAATAATAAAAAATTACATTTAACCGTTACTACCGTTACAAACCGCATAAATAAAGACTTTCAACAGTTACCGTGAACCGTTACCAACAGTTACCAACCGCAACTACTGCATAAAATCATACGGTGTATCATTCACCTTTGTATAAATCACATCAGCAACAACCATCTGACCAAACTGCTGACCCGCTGCAAACTTAGGAACAGCAATCACGGCAACCCCGGCAGTATGCGCCCCATACAACAACTGTAATATGTATTGGTGTGCAAGTTCATAAAGTTCTGCACCAATCACCTGACCTTCAAATTCTTTTTCCACCAATGGGAAAATATCATCATTCATTGACACGCTGCCCTTCTGTTCCAATAATTCCAAAATCTTATTTTCCATAATTTCTTAACCTCACCTTTCTATCTTGCCTGTCTTTCATTCTCTGAACCTTTTTGTTGGAACTCATTACTTCCAGTTCCCAAGGTTTCATTTGTGGAAACCATTTCCACCTATCAAATGTACCTGTAAATATTTCATTCATCTGTAAACCCTTCCCGTCTTGGTATCTTTTACCTGAACACGTTCAGTCAGTTCAAACCCCGCACCTTTGATGATGTACTTCAAAACCTTAATCAGATCATAGGCACGTTTGTCTGCTGCTTCACATTCAACCTGTTCATGTTCTTCCTTTGCTACTCTACCAACAGCAATAGTTGCCGTTGGGTCTGCATATCCTTCCTGATTTCTTCCACCTTTCACTAATTGATACCTTCCTTTCTTATAATCCCACTGTTCAGCATTGCACTGAACATACTTTCAAATATCGGTACGGGTATGGAATTACCCGCCTGATGATATAAGGTTCTGTTCATTTTTCCCGGTTCAACTCTGCAAGTTGCTTCTGCTGCATAAAAATCATCATCCGAATATCCCATCAACCGCCAACATTCCAATTCTGTCAAATATCTGTATTTTCCACCACCAAGATCAATGACCTGTGCGGGTGTCCTATCCTGTCTTGTTGTGATAGTATTTACATAATCTTTGATTATGGTTGCCCTTCTGATTCCTTTCTTACCAATCACTGAATAAACACTTGGCTGTGTCACCAAGTAGCAATCAGGAACATCACCGTATTCAAGAAAATTTGAAATGTTCTTCATGGGTCTTTTTTCCATCAGTTCAAAATCAAAAACATTGTCACCAAGAATTGATACTGTGAAACACCGTTCCCGTGCCTGTGGTATTCCATAATCACGGCAGTCTAACACTTTGTAATTATTGGAATAACCCAACTTTTCCATATATGACAGGTAACGGTTGAAGTTGTGAACCATGTGCTTTGATAAAACATTTTTTACGTTTTCCCATATCACAACAGTTGGTTTCCACTCACCCATCTGTTCAATAATATGTACCGTTTCCCACATCAGGGATGATCTTGTCCCTGAACCTTCATCAGCACCTTTTCCTTTGTTTATTCTTCCGTCTGCTGCCGTTGCTTTTCCCTGATGCCCCGCAATACTGAAATCCTGACACGGTGACCCGTGAATCAGAATATCAGGTTGAAGATTCCACCCCACTACTGTCTGCGGTGAATATGCTGATTCCTGTTCAAACATTGCATTGTATGACCTGACAGCCTTTTCATCAATTTCCACATAATCAATAGATTTTACTGAAACACCTATGTTTCTAAGGGCAACCCTTGGTGACCCTATGCCACCAAAAAGTTCCAATATTTGCAGTTTTTCTGACACATTCAATCACCTTCCTTTCTGCTATGAAACAAATATCTTACAATTTTTATTGTTCACTTTTTTCTGAATTACTCTGAACCCAAGCCTCTTATTGATCTGCTTACTGAACACAATATTTGACATTGGCTGCATTGCATTGTCTGCACAAAAAACCTGATACCGCTTATATACATCAGCGGTTGGTTCATTTTCTATCATGTCAACCCCGGTGTCATTGATAAATGCAAGGATAGGGTTGTTTTCTTCTTCATACTCTGTCAACTGGTTCTGAACTTTGTCTGACTTGGTGAATCCGTCATTGATGATAATTCTTTTCAGACCTTCCACACCAAGCCTGATGAAATATTCAACGCTTTCCTGTTGAATCAGTTTGTACTTGATGAATGGGTCATAATCAGGATCATCCTTGCTGAACGTGGCATTGAATGGAATAATAACCAAACGCCTAAGTACCGCCCCTGTCTTGTCCTTCATACGGGGAATATCATTTGCACTGAATAACAATTTGATGAACGGGTTGAACTCAAACGGGTCTTGTCCTTTACGTTCTGCCTTGATGCGGTTACCTGTTACTATTTTCTTGAACACACTGACCTGTGAACCTTGAAGGAAATCATCACCAATATCATCACCAATGTTTGCCAGTTTGCCGAACATCATTGAAGTATTGAACCTGTCCCCCAGTTCTTTCAGGTCAAGTGCTGAAATATTCCGATCACCAAGATTGCTTTGACACAATCCAAAAATGTACTTTTACCGTTGGACTTGTCACCTGTCAGGATGAACGCCTTGCCTAACTCATTTCTTCTGTAAAAGCAGTAACCAATACATTCTTCCAACAACGCCCTGATTGCTGCATCACCACACGCTAACTTGTTCAATGTACTGTCTGCCAGTTCAGAATAGGCATCCGGCTTGTAGTCCCAAGGAATCTTATTAGTAATAACAATGTCCGTGCTGAATGGTTTCAGTTCCCCGGTCACAAGGTCATATACACCATTGTTGAAAGCAATCAGGTTTGCATCTGATTGTTCCTTTTCATCAACGATCAATTCCATGTAATCAAGAACTTCCCGGCGTTGCATCTTTTTTAGGTTGGGGATATGCTGAATCATGTTTGATTCAATTTCTTTGTACCCATTGGAATACACACCATCTTTGTATATGTGTAACTGTCCGTTGATTTTGATAACGTGTGCCGTGTTCTTCATAAACACTGCAAACTTGTCAAACAGGAATGTGCTGCCAAGGAAAAAAACAGGTTTCTGAAAAGCATCATCACGCAAGATCACTTCCAGTTCATCATCTGACAGCGGTTGTTTCAGTACAAATTTGTTCAGGATGCGGATGCACTCACGGGTTTCTTCAACCGTGAAATCATTTGCAGTCAGGGTCAGGATGTAATTGAAAAGTGCCTGATTCCTTCCGTCCCCGGCATCCATATCAACAAAGTCTGCGGTTGCCTTGACCGGGAACAACCACTTGGGAACTTCCTGATACTTTCCACCTTCTTCAATGTCCCATTCACAAAACCTTTCTTCACCGTCAATCTTGATAACCTCATAGGATAACTTACTGCCGACTTTTATATCAGCAGTAAGACCAACCGCCAACTGAACGTGTGTCCTGTTCCTTGCAATAGTATGATTCTTGAAAAGAAAGTGTTTTCCCCTACTGGTACAAAGGACTTTACAGTCAAGTTGCAGTTCTTCCACAATGTTCATCAGAATTTCAGATTGGTCAGAATCATCAATGTCAATAAGGATGGTGTCATCAGCCAAAACCCCGCCGAACCCGTTCAGGTTTTTCACTTCATCATAGGTTTTCCATGTGGTTCTGTTTTTCAGTTTTTCAATGCTTGCCTTGCCTTTGGTTTCAACATAACCTTTGTAAAGCATCTTTTATCACCTACCTTATGTGATGTTTTCTAACACCTTTTTATAAAAATCCTTATTCCTGATGTTGCTGTTGTACCGGGACTGATAGGAACGAAGCAGTGTTTTCACTTCTGCAAGTTCTTTTCTGCACCCTTTCACTTCTTCATTCCATCTGTCCCACCCTTCCGACTTATGCAGCGGTGTTGACTTCTTGTAACTGTCACGGGTATATAAAGCATCCCGCAACTGCTTCTGACAATAACTGACTTTCTGTTCATACCCTGTGATATACCGTTCAGTTTCCAACTGTTTCTGTTCAAACTGTTCAATCCAGTCCTGAACAAATTCTTTAATCTGCTGTTCACATTCCGGGGTGAAACTGCTTCTGATAAGTTTCAGCAGTTTCCTGACCTTGGCAATGCTGCGGATATTCAGAAATTCTTCAAGATGAACAGTCATTGAACCATTTTCATATCTGATTTCTAAATCCATGAAAAACCTTCCTTCCCGGTGTTACGCTACAACACCAAATTGTTTCAAGCGTTTCTTTGCTAAATCTATGTACCACTGCCTATCAAGTTCAGGCGGTGTTTTTACCCCAACAACTGAATCATTGAAAATGAAACAGTGGTCAGGTGTATTACCGAATTTTTCACCTTTGGTTTTCACCTGTTTACGTTTCAGCAATCTGCCGTCCTTCTGATCGTTAGATGCAAACACCCTGTATGACTTATATGTGTATTTGTCCTTGTCAGGGTATTCATACACCGTCTTGATTGTTCTTTTGCCTATATGACTGACAAGCGGGGTGCAATGCTCATGTTCCACCCAATCATACTTGTCTGATAACTTGACGATCTTCTGAAACATAATCAGGTCATCACACTGATTGATGGTCTGTTCAACCGGGGTTTTCTTAACCATGTAGTCAACCAGTGCTTTATTCAGGATTGGCAGATCATTGTCAACCGCTGAAAGTTCCTTCACATAAGCACCGATTCTTTCAACACCGCCGTCAATACCAACCCAAAGGTAATTGTTCACATCCTTCTGATAGATTTCACTGATGTTATCCAGTTCAAGAAGAATTGAACACTGATCTGTGGAACAACGCTGTTCCCACTCCCAACAAATATCATCCACCATTTCAAAGGCTTCATCTGTGTCAGGAATCCAAATAATAAGACCGTCCGTGTTGGACTGAATCAGTTCAAATCCCGGTACAACTTCAAGGTGTTCAATCAGGTCAAGCAACATCAACTGACCATTGATACACATACAGTTATTATTTCTTGGGTCATACGCTGCATTGGTTTCGTCCTTCATTGCACCTGACAAGGCGTTCAGCATCTTCTTATATGGCAACTGTGCTTTCTTCCACCGCTTGACTTCTTTCTTGTTTCCGGCGTTTTTTGCAGCAATCTGTTTTTCCTTCATGGCTTTTCGTGTGTTATACACCAACGGGTAATTGTCATTGGTTGCTGCCCTTGTAACCAGTCCCCAAGCAATCAGCATTGACGGGTAGTAATTGTTTACATCAACGTGCAGCAGTTGCCCGGTCTTATGAATTGGTGTGGCTGTTGCCCCATGAACACCGCCAAAACCGAATGAATGAGGAATACCCGCAACCACGGTTTCAAGACCCTGTTCTTTGTACCATGTACGTTTTGAGTATTTATCCATGTGTGCCAAGTCCATTGACAAGGCTTCCTGTCTTTTCTGTTCAAACCAGTCCTGAACATATTTATATTTTTTCAGTTGCAAGCACGGCAAGAAGTAGAAATCAAATTCATCTTCAAATGATCTGCGGGAACACCCAAGCACCTTTGCGGTGATTCTTGCTTCACTGTCCCCTATATCAGACAGGTTCACAATGTCCGGGAAAGCCTGAATGATACCGTGCATTGCATTAAATTCATCTATTTTTTCAAGGAATACTTTGATGGTTTCTTCCACATCATGCCGACAGTAAAAAACCGTCATTTCAATTTCTTCCTTGGTCAATTTCCTGTTTATTCTAAAATCAACATCCGTTTCCTTGATATTGCTGCCAAGAAAACCTTCCAGTGTTTTCAAACCAACCGGGGGGTTCGGCATAACATCATAGTTAATCATTGGAACTTTGTTGAACGCTGATGAAAATTGCCACCCTTCCTTTTTTTCAACAATTATCCAGTCATTGATTCTTTTGGGATTCATTCCCAACAGAATACCTTTCATAATGTACTGGTCATAGTGGCGGTTGTTATAACCTACCCATATATCCTTGCTATTAGCTTCATATAAGGCTTTTAATTCATCAGGGTTATTGATTATCACATACTCTTTTTTCTTGGTCACATCAATGAAAACGGCAAGCCAATCTTCCTTGAAAACCTCAAAGTCATAAAAAATCACTACATTCACCCTTTCTGAAAATAGCGGTGGAAGGTGTGACCCCGCCACCGCCTGATAACATTATTGTGGATTGTCAATCCACACGCAAGCAAAATTTTTTAACAGTCAAAAACTTCCTTGATTGTGATAGGGTTGAAAGCATCTGCCTTATAATCAACCTCAACTTCAATCGCACCCTGAATAGACTGGAACACATCAAGAATCTGATCTGCAAAATCTGCATAGTTTACGAACTCAACAGGTGTGTCATCTTCTGCAATCAGCTTGTTCACCCAAGTGCATACAGACTTGATTGCCTGTCCGTCCGTCCACTTTGCGGAACTGTTGCCGGAAATAACACGGTTGAAGAAGATCATGCGGTTTGCCTGTTCACCTTCCTTGATCTTTGCCTGAACTGCAAACATCAACTTATCCTGTGCCTTGGTCAACTTAATTTCCATCTTCTCAATACTAATGATATATGTACCATCCGGCACATCAGCAAAATCATTATCAGGTGCGTTCTGCACCTCATTCTGTAATTCCTGTAAATCAACCTTTTCATCAAATGCACTGAAATCAATAGCCATAATTTTTCACCTTTTAACCTTTCTTATTTGCTTAATACTAACTTTAACAACTCAAACGCCTGAACCTCATTGAACCCGGCTTTTACATAGGAATCATAGATTTTCTTTGCAGCAGTTGCACCATCTTCCGGCGGTACATCCTGTTTAGGTGCTACCGGGTGCGGGTTCTTCATTGAACGGTTGTTTGCCGTGTTCATTCCTTCCGTGATTGCTGATGCAAGGATTGCACCAAACAGTTCATCAGGTAAACCAAAAGGATTGTTCATGTTCTTTTACCTCACTTTCTTAGCGTGTTTTTCTTACTCTGCGGGTTCTGCCAGTCGGCTGTTCATCTACTGCCGGGGTTTCATCCGCTGTTGTATCTGCATTATCAGGCTGTGCCTGTGCTGCACTTCTTCTTGTGCGTCTGCCCTTCTCCGGCGGGTTCATTGCCCCGTCAATAGGGTTTTCCGGCTTAGGGTTGTCTGTCTGTGCTAAACGCTTCACACCTTCACCAAATTCTTCCTTGCTGATGACCTTCATAACCTCAACACCGTCAACAATCAGGTCAACCGTGTCACCCTTGTGCTTCATCACATAGTTATCATCAGCCGGAACATAGAAGTATGTGTCTGCATCCAGTGTGACAGATTCAGAATCAGTGTTTGTTGTACCGTCCTGAACAGGTTCAGACTGTTCAGCAGACTTTCTTTCCTTGCGGGTTCTTCTTGGCGGTGTTTCAAGTTCCGGCTGCGGTACAGAATCCGCTGCTGCACACGCTTCATCAAACGGGATTTCTTCACGCCCATCAGCAACCGCATCAATAGCCTTGTCACGCTCTGCCATATAATCAGCCATTTTCTGATTATTTTCAGCCACCACTTCATCATGTGTCTTGCGGGCGGTTCTGCCTGTCTTTGGTGCTGCATCTTCTGTTGTAGTAGGCGGTGTTGCTGTGGCTGTGGTCTTTTTTCCACCCCTTGCCCGTCTACCGTTTGCATCCGGCTTTTCAAGATCGGATGCAGCCTGTGCATCAGCCTGACCCATTTCTGCATCTGTCTTATACTCACCGACTTCATAGAAGTTGCGGATTTTATCAGCTACATAATTCAGGTCATTGTCAATGGCGTATGCCGGAACATTCCCATAGGTGACTTCACGGTGTCCTTGCCACTGTTCTGTGTGTAGAAGTAATATTTTCCTTCATTCACACCTGTTCTAAGTACAATGGTGAAAAGTCCTTCAATGGTGATCTTCTCACGAAGTAACTTTCCGATCAGCTTAATAGTAGTAACACCATTTTCAAGGGTTTCTGTGTGGGTCATATAAGCAACCACCACATCATCAGGAAGTTCCTTGCATACCTCAATGATTTCAAAGTAGTTCGCACCGAAGTCATTCCACTTATCCCAACCGTTTTCTTTGATACGGTTCATGTACGGAACTGAAAGAATATACTGGAAGTCATCAACAACAATCAGCTTCTTCCCGGCTGCTACCTGTTCCTTCATAAATTTGCAAATCTTGCGTGATTCAACTTCACTGTTCAGCATTGTGAACTTACCCTTGAACGGTAACGGTTTACCAACCGGGTTCACAACGGCAGTTGTTGCCGGATTGCAATTTCTCATACTGGTACTTTTTCCTGTACCTGATTCACCCATAATCAAAAGCATCTGTGCCATATTATTTCACCTGTCCTTTCTTATCCTGAATCACTGTTTTATTCTTAATGATACTTTTTACATGACTGTTAGTACCAAAAAGTTTGATTGCAAGTGCAGCAGTGAATGCATTGTAATCATTTGGGTATTCATCCTTGGCACACTTTACAACAGTTTTTGTGCCATCTTTCCAAAATACAATAGTTGCTGAACCTGATTTCAGAATACGTTCAGGAATTAAACGTGAACCATATTTTGCATTAAGAAGGCTTTCATAACTTGGATGACTAACAAACCCACCGATAGGTTTTCCAAGGTCTGAACAAAAACACATAGGTGGAAACATTGACCTTCCATATGCTGCATTTAATGCTTCTTTCACATCATTGTTCGGTACTTCTTTAGCATAAATACCGGGATTATACATACCTTCCATTTACTTCACCTGTTCCTTTCTGATTTTTTCAAAGTTTCCAGCCATATTAGCAGAAACATGATGCTGACCAAACTGTTTCTGAACTCCCGCACGAATCACTGAACGAAGTAACTTTCTGTTATATACCGGGCGTGGATTGTAAACTTTTCCCTGTCTTTCATTTACCATACTCTTATACCTCACTTTCCTTGATAATGATTTTTAACTTTCTGCGTTCATCCATTGGTATGACTTCAACAGAATAGTTATTTGCAAGAAGAATACCAACTAAATCCTGATATGCTGCACTGGTGCGACTTCCTTCAATTACAATACAACCACATTCAGCAGCACATTCCTTTTCAATATCTTCACGCATAATATCATTTACTGACTGAATATCATTGATGATATATTTCAATTCCTGATTTTCAGCCATCAGCTGATTGCGTTCATCTTCTAACCGTCTGATTTTCTTATCTCTTTTATCCATCATTCTTCACTTCCTTCATCTGTGCTGCCTTCTGTTACTCTGCTTGACCATAAATCAGCATAGTGCAGAATCAAATATAACGGGGTTTCATTTCCCTTCACTGCATAGTTTGCTGATTCATACAGACCATCATGGTATCTGATCGCAAATTCTTCATCTTCCGTCAGGTCAATGAAAAGGGTTGCTAACTTGATGCTGCGGGTTGCATGGTCAAGTGGAAGAAGTGCCGGGTTACGCTTGAAAGGCTTGCTTTCAGACTGTTTATATTTCTGTTCCGGCTCTGTCTTGGTAGGTCTGCCGTCCTTAATCATGTTAGGCACATACATCTGCTTGCCAAAGTCACCACACTTGCCAAGGTCATGTAATGCTGCTGCAATGATGACTGAATTACGAATTTCTGCATACTTGACCTTGCCAAGAAGTGCGTAACCAATGTTTTCTGCTGCCATCATCACGTTTCTGCTGTGATGAACAAGACCGAACTGACAAGCAAGGTGATTTCCACCACTGCAAGGTGCTTCAAAGAATCCGATTTCTTCCATGTATGCAATCAGATCTTCCATTCCCTCACGCTTGGTTGAAAGTAAGTGATCAACCACATACTTCTTATTGTCAAGTTCCTTTGCGTTGTCTGCTGCTACCTGTTCAATTTCTTCCTGAACGCTTTCCTGTGTTACTTCTGCGGTATTCTCAACCGCTGCATCTGCTTTCTTTTTTGTTGCCATGCTCTTTCACTCCTTATTTTGATAATTTTATTTCCCAACGCTTCTGATCTTCAATGTTGGAAAGATACCAAGCGTTAAGTTCTGATTTTTTTGCAATGAACATTTTGAACTGTTCAAAATCCTTGGGGTACAACAAAATTCCATACCCGCCTGATTCTCTGATTTTTTTGAGGTTGACCAACTGCAATAGTGACGGTTCACCGTTTGGTGCTTTGACTTCAATGCCAAGGAAACACCCGTCTGAACAAACCAACAGGTCAGGAATACCGCTTTTTGTATAAGCAGCACCGCCCCAGTATTTCAGCAGCCACGCCCCGGTGTCCTTCAGGAACGCTTTGACCTTATTTTCAAAATTCTTTTCTGCTGCCATCAATCCACCATGTACTGATATGTTCTGTATAATCTCTGAACTGCCAGTTTTTCCCTTTCTGTCAATCGGTCAGACTCACGCAATTCTTTCAAAATCTGTGAATCTTCAAAAGTAAATTTGTCATCTTCTGTCAATGGTTTTTCTTCACGGTATGCACTCACTTCTTATTTACTCCCTTCCAACTGTTCATTGAACTGTGTCTGATAGTTCAATATTTTTTCTGTATAGTCGGTTGAATAGATGCCCTTTTCCCATAACCGGGCAGCACCATCTTCACCCATGTTGTACGCCATCAAGACCATGTTGGTATCTTGATACCGTTCAAACAGTTTTCTAAGTACGAACACGCCCGCCCTGATGTTCTGATATGGGTCTGTGAAATCCGTAACACCAAGGGTATCTGTCAACCACTGATGATTGATCTGATTGATCTGCATATAACCGTAATCATTGGTTTCACTAACAACCGCCGGGTCAAAACTGCTTTCATTCTGAATCAGTGCCATGACAAGGGTAAAATCAATGTTGTACCCGGTACAAAGGTAATATGTAAATTCCTGTTGTTCTTCCGGCATCTTGCAGTCAAGCGGTGTGAAATCTAAGTCACCCGCACCCCAGTCAAGGGAAATTTCCTGTGTGAATGTTCTATCATCATACGCCCCATATACAAGGGTTTCTGTATTATCCCGTTCAAGTGTGTGTTCTTCTGTTTTCTGCTTGTCCTTGGCGGTTATATGAGTTTTCAGGGCATATCCTGACACATTACCAATCACCAAACCAACGACAAGTGCAACACCAATCAGAATCAAGACCCTTTTGACCATTGCCGACTTTCTCATGCTCTTTGAATAGTTCAATTTTCATCACCCCTTTCCGTGATTTTCAAATAAATGATTCCGGGAATTATCAGAATCGCACCAATGATGTATTCTTTCAGGTGTGCAGTAAGTGGTTCATATATTCCCATTTCAACCGCATAGTCAGATGCACCGACTGCACCGATTATCAGGAATACACCGATAAATGCCATGATTCCAAATATCCAATTAAGTATTTTTGAATAATTCATCTGTCAGTTCCTTCCCTTCTTTCAACGCTGCAAGGTTTCTTTCTTCAACCGTCCCCTTCACCAGTAAGTAATAGTAAAAGCACGGTTTGGCTTGTCCTATGCGGTGAATACGCTTTTTTGACTGTTCCCACATATCACATGACCCTTTGCCAAGTGGCAAGGTGAAATAAATAATCTTGTTTGCTTTCTGATAGTTACCACCCATTGCCCCGGCTTGGTACTGTATGAATGTGATTGAATCATCTGCCTGATCGTATGCAGTCAAGTCCTTCTTTGACCCATTCACAACTGAATAGGGTCTGTTTAGATCAGCAAGTTTTTTCTGCATTGCTTCAAGTTCTGCGGTAAAGTTGTAGAATATAATCAGCCTATCTTCTGTTGATTCAACCAAGTCCCGCAAACCTTCCAGTTTTTCCTTATGCCACTGTCCGCACAACTGCCGTGCATATAGCATCTTGGTCAGGCTGTTATCACCGACCAGTTCAACCCGTGGTGTCACATCCGTGCCGTAATAATCTGAATCATCTTTGAACTTGCACATATTCAGGGTATCAAGCATGATGTAACTGTTTTTGATAAAATACTTGTATGCCTGTGTTACCTTAAAGAATATCTTCTGTTCAGTCTGTTCCGGCAGTTCAATTACATCAGCGGTTTTCATAAAGATGCACCCATAATCTGCAAGTTTCTTTTTCAGGTGTTTTGTGTGTTTGTACCCAGTTATCACTTCATTCTTGTACCCGTCACCGTTTTCAACCCATTCGGTCTGAACGTATGATGACCAAAACGCCTTTTTTGTAATGTTCCACCCAAGCAACTGAACCTGTGACCACAACCTTTCATACTTTCCGGCTGTTGGTGTTCCTGATAATAAAATCACGCTTTCCGGCTGCATTTTCAGAATGAACTTTGACCGTTGTGCTGTTTCATTGGTTATCAGTGAACTTTCATCAAGCATCAGTGTGAACCCTTTGAGTTTCAGCAACCAATCCCGCCGGAAAGCAGTCTCATAGTTGATAACGCCTATAATCTGAACATCCTTGTTGTATAATTCTTTGGTATCAACAAGTGTCCTGAAATTGATTGCTTCACTTTTCTTGGTCAGGTTCATCACACGGTCACTTGGGTAATATTCTTTGAAGTGCTGAATCCAGTCATCTATCTTGGATTTCTGACAGATGACCACATTCACCGCATTGTTCAGCAAATACATTTTTTCAGCACCTACAAAGGTCTTACCCAGTCCCATATCAAGATAATAAGCACAACGGTTGAACTGTTCAGTTCTGTTCAGTGCATCTTCCTGATGGGGCATAAAGTGCAGATCATTCATCTACCCTGACACCCGTACACTGGAAGAATATTTCAGCATCAAAGTTTGGTATTGCCTTGATGATTTCCTTTCTGCGGTCTGACAGGCTGCCCCACCACAACTGACCACATTCAGATTCATCAAGCACTTTGAGATAACCGCCTGTTGTTTCATAGGTTGGATGTGCTGCCTTTTCCGCATCAGTCATATCTTCTTCATATACCCATTCAACAACATCCTTTGGTATCTGATTCAGTAAATATCTTGCATCTGAACCCAACCATTCACTGTAAGTCATATCTGACGGTTTATTGAACAGCATGATCTTCTGTTCTTCTGTATTAAAACAACCAGTATTAAAAGACGATTTGTTCCAGTCCCCGGTGTTCCAGTCCCCGGTGTTCCTGTTCCCGGTGTTCCTGTTCCCGGTGTTGCAGTCCCCGGTGTTCCTG
>NZ_QUMD01000023.1 GCF_003481985.1 Clostridium sp. OF09-36 | reverse complement strand
TATTGCTCTATATGTCTATATTCTTATCGAATGTATGTTCTTTTTCTGCCAGCACAGATATGTGCACTATCGAATCATGCCAGTTATTGCATATCAGGAATCAAAAGCAAGCAATTCATCCCACCACCTGAAGAGGATGGGAGAATTCTTGCAGTGTTACGTTAAATCTTAACTAATGATATATTTTGTGCCTTTGCCTTTGCCTTCCACTGTAATCACGCCCTTTTGACACATTTCTTTCAGTAGCTTTGTTGTCTTTGATTTGCCAAAAGGAACATACGGTGCAACTTCGCTGATTGGCTTCAGCATCGTCTTGCTCAAAAGCTTATAAATCACTATTTCGTCTTCCGTTAAATCAGCATTTTTTTCAAATATCGGAAGTACAATTTTTATGGCATTTTCTGAAACTTCAAAATCCGGTTTTATCAAGCCTTCTGCATACAGTTGTTTTATTCTTGTGATTCCCGTTCCGAATATCTCTACGAATCCTAATCTGTAAAATACATTGGCAAGATTTCTATTTCTTAACACAGAAAGTTTTCCTGCCAAATATTCTTCTTCCGTTATTCCAGACGGCAACCCACCAGGAGAAACAATTTCGATTCGATCATCGAACATCGAAACTCTGATTTGCGAATCCACATCCCATACCCTATGAATCAGAGCATTGGCGATTGCTTCTCGGAAAGCTGCTTCCGGTATTTTCTCCATCTTCTTTCGATCAGCACCTTGTATTACTTCGTATTGATAATAGTCTCTGAATACCTCGATTGCCTTTTCATATACCTCTAAAACCGATACATTTTCAAAGGTTGATCTCTTTTGAATGATGCTGATGTTTTCTCCGAATTTGACAATATCAATTCCGGGAAAATGATTTTTATCTGCCAAAAGCCCTGCTGCATTATTGAATCCATTTCCATCGTTATACAGGTTCAATGTCTTCAGCGTGTCCTTGTCAAAATTTTCAATCCGGACAGTTTCTTTCAGTTTACGATGTAAAATTTCAAAAGACAGTTCCTGATCTTTGCAAGGCAATTCTTCAAATCGAATATTTTTCCCATCCAGTACGAGCCTTGAAAACTCCAGAGTGTCTACTTCTATCGTTGCTGTATCATTCCGCTTGTATGCTTTCGATTTATATAGATATGGCTTCTGAAGTCCGCTTTTCACAGTAAGTTTTATCGTCTGGTCATTATTCTTTATCTCAAGCGTATAGTCCGGCTGCGGTGTAATGCTGTCATTGATTTTGTTTTCAATATCCAAACATGCTTGCTTTACATCCGGCAAACCTTTTATATTTCCATCATCATCTATACCAAAAAGGACGGTTCCTCCGTCATAATTTGAAAAGGCACTGACTGTTTTTAAAAATGTGTTCGTGATTGTTTCCTTGAACTCTAATATTCTTGTTTCACGCATACCAATCGCCTCCATTTCTGTCTTATTGAATATATTATATGCAGAAATACGCAAAAAAGCAATCGTATTTTTTTTACGATTGCTTTTTTGATTGTTTTTATTGTGTATTCAAAAGTATCTGTTCCTAAGCAGCAACTAAGTGCCCTGCAACTTGATTTCAACACACTCTTTTTGTGTCTCTTTGTCTTTTGCAATTTTGAAATCATCACCAAGTGTAGCAGAAAAGTCCAAACCCTTCTCTTCTTCACGGATAAAACCAGTTCCATTTTCAATGTCCTCTGCATCTCCTTGTTGAAGTTTGAGCCTTGCAGAGAACCATCCTTTTAATATAATCTTTCTGCCATAGTTATACACCATCCTTTCTAATATATATGATGGAGAATGGGATAGAAAATAAATCGATTTGGGGAGTTTGAAGTGATTCAATGTAAAATATTCATTTTTACATTGATTTACTGAAATTTCGGTATAGGTAAAATACTATATTTTTGTAGGTGATTAGTAAATTTAATAGATTCTTTCGTTCTGGTTTGTATTAATTGTGATACAATGATGGTAGCTGAATTGTAGCGTTTGCTTATGGTAAAGGAGGGTTTACTATATGAGCACATTTAAAACAAATGACAACGTGGAAATCTATTATGACATTAAAGGAGAAGGAAGACCGCTGCTGATGCTGCCGGGCTGGACATGCTCGACAAAATTCTGGAAAAAGAATGTTGATGAACTGGCAAAATCCTGTAAGGTGATCACCATGGATCTTCGCGCACACGGAGAGTCCGAAAAAGTTCTGCACAGCCATAGAATTTCTCGGTATGCCATGGATGTGAAGAATCTGCTGGACTATCTGGATATCAAAGATGTTACTGGACTTGGCTGGTCCATGGGCGCATCAATTTGGTGGAGCTACATCGAACTTTTTGGAAACGATAGACTAAGCGGACTGATTTGCGTGGACCAGTCTCCTGCTCAGTATATCGGACCTGATTGGCAATGGGGACAGAAAGGTTGCTATGATGTTGAGTCATTTATCAGATTGTGCTGTGGAATTCAAGCGGATCCAGAAGGCTCTGCAGCTGGACTGATCACTGGATGCTTAAATCATACACCGGATCCAGAAGATGCCAAGATGCTGGCAGCCGAAGCCAATAAGTGCCCGCCTTATGCACGCATTGAAATTATGCGTGATCATACAAATTTGGATTGGCGCGACTTTATCCCGCACATCAACCTGCCTACCCTTGTCTGTGTTGCCAAAAAGAGTAACATTTTCGACTGGCATGGTAGTGCCTGGGTTGGCGAAAACATTCCGGGAGCCAAGACTGTATTCTTCGAGGATTCCGGGCATATGCTTTTCTGGGACGAAGCAGATAAATTCAACAAAGAAGTGGCGGACTTTGTTTGCAACCACTGACAGATATGAAAAAGGCAGGACCAAAATCCTGCCTTTCTGTTCTATATAAATACTTATCGACTGTAACTTTTTCCTCGTTTTTCTATTCTCTGCGTCTTAGCACCAATCTCAATGTCCGGTGCGGAGCTTGCCAGCTTATCTTTGACCATATCCATATAATCATCAATCTGCCCCTCCATCCGAAAAACTGCGTGCTGACCAAGTATCTCCCGGTAAGCCCGATGCACATGAGGGGTTTCTTTATAGATATCACGGACTATCTCCATCGGCTCGTCTGTTCCGTATTCTCTCTTCCATTGTTTCACTTGTTTATCCAGATCCGTACAATATCCAGATGCAAAGCGAACATACCCTTTTGCCTCAGCTGGATCGGTACAAATGAGGTCTTCCGCCGTACTTTGCTGCTCTTCAAAGCATAACAGCTTCACACAATTTTTCTTTCCTACTGGCACTTCCCAGCCGTTTTTACATTCTGCTGTTTCCACGCTCACTAAATCTGGATCAAAATACACCATACCGGCAACGCCTTTTCTGCCATAAATCTGCTTATAGAGTTCTAATGCTTTCCGCCGTACTTCCAGCCAATCAACAGTATATTCTGTCCTTTTCCCATGTTTTGGAAATTCTCTTCTCAGCCCTTGCTTTGCTTCTTCTATCATCTCATCCATAGCATAAGTCGATGGTCTATTGGTGCGAATAAAACGATGCGGTGATGGCCGGTAAGACAGGTTTCCTCCATCCAACACATACTTAATCTTTTCCATATCTTCAAGCAGCTCTGGATTGTGCTCATACTCCGGATAAGCAGGTACAGGCATCATGCGACCACCTACCATCAAATCAATACCGTCCTCAAAGATGTTATAATTGTCATCAGTCATAATCCCAATTGACGCAGCACCCAAGCGCATATCCGGCTCCGTCTCCTGATACACGAAAAAATGGCTTAAAACTAAGGGATTATCGCATCGAAGAAACAGTGGACTGCTCTCACTTTTTACACGCAAAATCTTTAAAACTGTCCATCGTTCCCTACGGAAAATTTGGTGATCGGCAGTTAAAATTCCACAACGAACTGCTTCTGGATGGTCGTCCGGTGAGCGATAGAAAGATACTGTCATAACCAGACCATACCACTTATTATTATCCGAGTGCCTCAACACGGCATTGTAATCTTTCCATGGATAATCCGGTTCAGTTTTGTATTGCTGGCGGCAATAATCGAACACTTCCTCTCTGGTCATTTTCTACCTCTGGCATTTTCTTTTTCTGTTAATTCCTGATACATTTTCATTAGTTCAGCTACGCAACTGCTTTCCGTAGTAGTCCTAATATCAAAGCCGTAATCCTGCATTACTGCCTTATCATTCTGTTGATGTGCCTTTCGAAGTTCTGAGGGCATGGTTAGTTCGTCGTATAGATCTGCGAGACTGCTATCAGGATAGATGGCACGTGCGTCAAGAATAGCCTGCGCTGTCTGCTCAATTTTCTGCTTCTGTTGCTCCGTTGGTAATGGCCATGGGAAATTATTATAAACGATATCTTTTGAATATCGATAATCGCTTTTTAATCTTCCGCATACAACACGCATCCAGGCCATATGTACATTTGAGGTAAGTATTCCAAAGTGATATAATGTAGCGTCCGGAATGATTTTTACAAGATTGCTGTAAAAAATTTCCGGTGTAAAAAATCCTATCGGGATATATCTTCGTCTTTGCGACGAAACCTCTGGGACAACAATATAGTTTCCTTTTGGCATATTTTCAACATGAAAACGCGTCGGTCTTTCAGCTAATTTTATTGTACCTGCACTTGGGCTGGCAAGACGATACTCCCTTACCTTATTAATTCTATCCATGCACAAAGGCATTTTTCTAAGTTCAGCTGGGCTACACTCTCCAAGCCATAAACAATATCGTGGTGCTTGATTTATAAATTCTCTGGATCCATACCAAGGTCGAAAATATTTTTTTGATCCAGGTTCCTTTTTTATAAAATCCTCCATTTCTTCTTTTTCAAATAGATAAAATCCACCATCTATCGGCTTATTTCCAATGCCTATTTCTGGGACATTACAAAGCGGTTTATTTCTACTTTCAACAAAAATATCCTCAGCATCAAGCAGATAACCATTGATATTTTTAACAGCTTGGTACCTCTCCTCTGTAAATAATTTCTTCTGTTTCGTATTCACAGCAATGCTAAATCCAATGATTACACAATGAACATGGGCTTTAATTTTTGCCTCACTATCCCATCTAAATGTATGATAAGCAAAATCAATATGAACTCCTTCCTCAAATAAAGGCTTCCACAAATTCGCAACGCTTTCACCTTGTGACACAGAATTGGTAGATACTAATGCGCTGCGTATAGCTGTATTTTTCATAAAATCCGTGCATTTTTTATTGATTTGATAGACGCAAAACCTTTTATAAGTCCTCGCAAATGTTTATAAAACCTTGCGAAAATGGCTTAAAATCAAGGTTTTCCGCATATCGTCATTTATCTTGCCGTATCTCCACATAATCTCGTTTTGTAAGCGCGGGCGGCAAAAAAGCGTCAAGCGCAGCACCGAAAATGAAGGAGGACGACATGAAAAACGTACTTTTAGACAAGGGTATTATACTCCCGTCCGGCGAAATCAACAAGGATAAAATCAACCTTGTAGCCGGAGCAATCACGCAGCCGTTCGCGGAAATGGTATGGGTAACGACAGGCGGCGACATGGAAACCATTAACCGCTTGACGGACGTATTTGTAACCATGAACACCCCCGCAGACAGGGAAAAACTTTTTAAGGTTGTCAAGCTGCTGTACGGGCTTATGGGCTTGCCCTTTTCTGAGGAAGCCGAGCCTATGGGCGCAGACCCCGACGTATTGGAATACTTCCTGTTTTCCCTTACGGCTGACTTTGGCGAAGTCATGCAGGACATAATCGCCGACGACAATTAAATACAGACCCGCACAGGCGGCGTTTCTTACTCCCACACCGGGAGAACAGGAACGCCGCTATTTTTATGCCCTCATGTTACGCAGTAGGAGCAGAAAAAGCCTTGATTTATGCGGTTTTGCGGGCGCGTTTTTCGTGCGGTAAGGGATTTATACCTTTTCCCTCAAAATCGCCGTTCTACTGCGTAACAAATCCACAGCAAAGGAGTGATGAAGCTATGGCAGTTTTCCGCGTGGAAAGGACAACGGGCTACACCGTAATGAGCAACCACCACTTACGCAACAAGGAGCTTACCCTAAAGGCAAAGGGGCTGCTTTCTCAAATGCTGTCACTTCCCGAAAATTGGGACTATACCCTTGCGGGGCTGTCCTACATCAACCGGGAAAGTATCGACGCTATCCGTACCGCCATTTGGGAGCTTGAAAAAGCCGGATATATCACAAGGCGGCAGGGGCGCGACGAGAAAGGAAAAATGACCGCTATCGAGTACACCATTTACGAGCAGCCGCAGCCGCCGGGATTGGATTATCCGATATTGGAAAATCCAACAGCGGCTAACCCGATATTGGAAAATCCGACAACGGATAATCCGACGTCGGAAAATCCAACGCAAATAAATAAAGATATATCAAGAACTAACTTACCAAAAAAAGAAAAATCAAATACGGATTTATCAATTACCCATTCCATTCCTATCCATTCCGGGCGTTTGGAACAAACGCCTATCCCTCTGCCTTATGGCGAGGACGAAACGGCACAGCCGCAGGAAAGGAAAAGAACGGAAAGGAACGACGCTTATAGAGTGTATGAGGAAATCATCAAGGACAATATCGAGTATGACATTCTCTTGCAGGATATGAAGTTTGACCATGACCGTCTGAATGAGATTGTTGACATTATCCTTGAAACACTCTGTACGTCAAGAAAGAAAATCCGTATTGCCGGGGACGATTACCCCGCCGAACTTGTGAAGTCAAAGTTTATGAAGCTGAACAGCGAACATATCCGCTTTGTGCTTGACTGTATGCAGGAGAACACCACCAAAATCCGCAACATCAAGCAGTACCTAAAGGCGGTGCTTTTCAATGCCCCGTCTACCATTGACAGCTACTATACTTCCCTTGTCGCTCACGATATGGCAAGCGGCGCACTTGCACCGAGAAAGCCGAAGTACGGCGACCCGGACTATTACACCTACAATGAGGCGAAAGCCTGTAAACGAAAAAAGGAGGATTTACCACATGACACAGAAAACAGGAGCTTTGATTTTTGATGAAACCGCTGACCGCTACGACATTCGCTTTGATATTGCCGACTATTACGGCGGCTTGCATTGCGGCGAGTGCATGGACGTATTCACAGGCGGCAAATGGAAGCCTACCCGCATTGAGTACGGGGACAACTGGTATCTTGTAGGTATCCGCGCCGAGGATTTGAACGGGCTGCGGGTACGGATTTAACAGGGCGGCGTGAAGAACGGACGCCCTTTTTTCACGCCCAAAAGAACACTATCACTATCGGGAAAGGAGGAACGGTAAACATTGCAAGATGAAATCAACGAAAAAGTGGTTGCGCTCTCTGTCAAGGGAGCAAAGCTGACCGCTGAAATGCTGCAAAAGGCAATCAAAGCCATGCTTGCACAGGCAAAAAAGCAGCAGGAAAAACAGCCCCACGGGAAGCAGACCCTAAAGCAGCTTGCGAAGCAGAACGCGGGGCTTTCCAACATTGAGATAACCGAGGGCAATATCAAAGCCTTTGAGCAGACGGCAAAAAAATACGGTATCGACTTTGCCCTAAAGAAAGACAGCACCGAAACGCCGCCCCGTTATCTTGTATTTTTCAAGGGGCGGGACGCGGACGCTCTGACCGCAGCCTTTAAGGAGTTTTCCGCAAAGAAGCTGACACAGGAGCAAAAGCCCTCTATCCGAAAGGCACTTGCCACATTCCGGGACGCAGCAAAGCAGCTTAATGCGAACCGTCAAAAGACAAAACACAAGGACAGGGAGGTATCGCTATGAAGCCGAATATCAAGAAGCTGCTTATCCTAAACGCCCCCTATCTGCTCTTTGTGTATCTCTTTGATAAAGTCGGACAGGCGGTGCGGCTCTCTCCGGGGGCTGACCTCTCCGGCAAGCTGCTTTCCATTGGCAGCGGCTTTTCTGCCGCCTTTTCAAATGCCCTGCCGAGTTTCGCCCCTATGGACTTGCTTATCGGCATTGTCGGGGCTGTCGTTATCCGGCTTGCGGTCTATGTGAAAGGCAAGAACGCAAAGAAATACCGTAAGGGCATGGAGTACGGCTCTGCACGTTGGAGTGCATAATCTTAACTGTAAACAACGACTTTATGGACGCAGGAGGATATGCACATGAGCAATTACAATAAAATCACAGCCCTTTACTCCCGCCTTTCCGTAGGCGACGAAGACAGGGACGGCGGCGAGAGCAACAGCATACAGAACCAAAAAATCTTTTTAGAGAACTACGCCAAAGGACAGCACCTAACCAATATCCGCCACTACATTGACGACGACGAAAGCGGCAGGTTCTTTGACCGTTCCGCTTATTCCCGCATGATTGAAGATGTGGAAAGCGGCAAAATCGGTGTCTGCATTATGAAAGACCTTACCCGCTGGGGGCGCGACTATCTCCAAGTTGGCAACGCTATGGAGATTTTCAGACGGAACAATGTACGCTTTATCGCAGTCAACAACGGTATAGACAGCGAAAACCCCGACACATTAGAGTTTGCCCCCTTTATCAATATCATGTCGGAGTGGTACGCAAAGGACATCAGCAAGAAAGTGAAAACGGGCATTAAGACCAAAGGCATGAGTGGAAAGCCGATTGCCACCGAAGCCCCTTACGGCTATATCAAAGCCCCGGACAACAAGGATTTTTGGATAATCGACGAGGAAGCCGCCGAGGTTGTACGCCTTATTTTCCGTCTGTTTTTGGACGGGAAAAACCGAAACCAAATCGCCGTATATCTGACACAGGAGCAAATCCCAACCCCCACTTTCTACATGAAAGACCGCGGGCGGGGAACTTGTAAAAATAAGACGCTCAACGAGGATAACCGTTACAAGTGGAACAAAGCCACGCTGACCCATATCCTCACGCGGCAGGAGTATTGCGGCGATGTAGTCAACTTCAAGACCACAAAGCATTTCCGGGATAAGCGAAACCACTATGTAGACAGAAGCCAGTGGCACATCACAGAAAATGTGCATGAGCCGATTATTGACCGCACCGACTTTGAAAATGTGCAGCGGATTTTGGAAAACGCACCTGTCAAACGCCCCAACGGGGACGGAGAAATCCACCCTCTGTCCGGCTTGCTTTTCTGTAAAGACTGCGGTGCAAAAATGCACATTCGCATAGATTACCGAAACGGCGGCAAGCGCCATGTTGCCTATTGCAGCGAGTACCACAAGGGAAAAGCCAAAAATCCCAAGTGCAGCTCCCCGCACATCATGGACGCGGATCTGCTTATGCAGACCGTCGCAGATGTGCTGAAAAAAATCGCGGAATACTCTATCAGCAACCGGGCAGAGTTTGAAGCCTTAGTGAAAAAGAGCCTTGCCATGCAGCAGACCGACAAGACAAAGAAACAGCAGAAGCGTATCCCGCAAATCACGACGCGCCTTGAACAGATTGACAAGGTGCTGAATAAACTTTATGAGGACAACGCGCTGGGTACTATCCCACAAGACCGCTATGAGCAGATGTCGCAGAAGTATTCCGAAGAATACTACTCACTGAAAGCCGAGCTTGAACAGCTTAGGGAACAGCTATCCGCTTTTGAGAACGCGGGAGGACGGGCGCAGAAGTTTGTAAAGCTGATAGACCGTTACGCTGACTTTACCGACCTTACCCCGACTATCCTCAACGAGTTTATCAGCCGGATTGAAGTGCATGAGCGTGACAAGAAAAGGGCGAAACAGGCTATTCAGCATATCGGGATATATTTTAACCATATCGGCAGATTTGAAAATGAACTGACACAGCTTGCAGAGCCGACAGAGCAGGAAATCCGGCAAATGCGTGAGGAAATCGAAGAAGCAAGAAAGGAAAAGAGCCGCGCCTACCACCGCAACTATTCAAGAGAATACCGGGCGAGAAATCTTGAAAAGAGGCGGGAGTACGACCGTATCAAAGCGCGGGAATATCGGGCGAAGAAAAAGGCGCAGGCTGCCGCCGCACTGTCCGCACCATAAAACAGAATAGCAACATCATAGAGGGATTTTCCGAACTACGGGAAGTCCCTTTTTTACGCCCGGAGAAAGGAGTAACCTATTGACAGAAAAGAAAGGAACACCCACCCCGCCGACCAAACCGGACGGAGTTATCACGACACAGAGAAACGGGCAGACCATTGTTGCGGAGCTGTTTTTTAACCACAACGCCACAGAAACATTCTCCGACAAGCTGCTGAAAACGATACTTGCCGACAGTCTGCGTTTTTCTGCGTCTGACGGTCAAGAGCCGGAAAAAACAGAAATCTTGCGATAACAGCCGCCCCGACGATACATTCCCCGTTTGGGCGGTTTTTATCGTCAAAAACGCAGTTTTCCCCAAGTCAAGAGCCGAGGAAAACACCCGAAAAACACCCCTATTGCGTAACAGGGACGCAGAAAGGAGCTTGCATGAGAACAGGGCTTACCAAACAGGAAAAGACCACCGATATATGGTTTGACGAGAAAGACCCCCTTATCCATATCCGCACCCACAACACCAACCTCAAAAAGCGGCTTGCCGCTTATGCCGAGCAGTACCCCGACGAGTGCTACCAGACCGACACAGACCACGAAACAGGCTGCATGGAGTTTGATATTGCAAAGGGGCGTTTCTCTTTCCGTCTGACCGCCCCATACAATGAGCAACGCCGGAGAGCCGCCAGCGAAGCGGCGAAAGCTAACGCAAGCAATCTCACGCGAAGTGTGGTATAATTTTTTGAAAAAGTTTGAGATTTGATGTAGTATTCGTCGTTAAAACCGTAGTATATAGGTGAAGCCGGAGAGGAGGCGGTGCAATGATAGAGGATGAAAAAATCATAGAAATGTTTTTTGAACGTTCAGAACAAGGCATACGGGAGTTGGATATAAAATACGGAACAGTCTGCCACAATCTTTCCTATCATATCGTAGGAAGTAGGCAGAACGCAGAGGAATGTGTAAACGACGCTTATTTAGGTGTATGGAACACTATTCCCCCTGCACGACCTAACCCACTTTTATCCTATGTTCTGAAAATCGTTCGGAACATTTCAATCAAAATTTATTGGAGAAAGGAAGCAGCCAAACGAAGCAGCCATTACACGATTGCTTTGGAGGAAATTGAAACCTATGTAGCAGATACTCACACAGTAGAAGCAGAAATTGAAGCTAAAGAATTAGCCCGTATCATTGAAAGTTTTTTAGATACGCTGACTACTGAAAACCGCGTTATTTTCATGCGCCGCTATTGGTTTTCTGACAGCTACAAAGACATAGCCGAGGTTGTGGGGCTTTCAGAGAAAAATGTCTCTGTCCGGCTGACCCGTATCCGCGAAAAGATGAAACAATATTTAATTGAAAGAGAGGTCTTTATATGAACGCAAAGAAGTTTTCCGACGCTATGAGCGAGCTTGACAACAAATACATTGACGAAGCCCTTAACTATAAGAAAAAGGTCAAGAAGCCCATTTGGATTAAATGGGGAGCTATGGTAGCCAGTTTGCTCCTTGTTTTTACCATGTCTGTTCCAGCATTAGCGGCAGCAGATTTTGGACCAGCTTATAATCTACTCTACAAGGTATCTCCGGCAATTGCCCAAAAGTTAAAGCCTGTTAGTATGTCCTGCGAGGATAATGGGATTAAGTTTGAAGTAATTTCGGCTTATGTTGAGGGTAGCGAAGCAAAGATTTTTATTTCCGTACAAGATATTGACGGAGATAGAATTGATGAAACGACAGATTTGTTTGATAGCTTTAGTATCAATACACCTTTTGATTGTAGCAGTTCGTGTGAAAATATAAGCTATGACACCGAAACAAAAACCGCCACTTTCCTAATTTCTATATCACAATGGAATGAAAAAGACATTATTGGTGAGAAAATTACTTTTTGTGTCCGAGAAATGCTGAGCAATAAGCAGGAATATGATGCGATATTGACAGATTTGGATTTGACCCAAATTAGTGCTACACCAAAAACAATTACCCCGACTCAAATTTGGGGTGGTGGGGGAACAAACTACAATGAAATGGAAAACAATTTTCAGGCATTGAAAACAACAGGTATTCTGTGTTCCCCTATTGCTGAGGTAGATATTACAGCCATGGGATATGTGGATGGGAAATTGCATATACAAGTCAAGTACGAGGATAGTTTAGAAACGGATAATCATGGCTATATCTATTTCAAAAATGACAAAGGAGAGGAAATCCACTGTATCGCAAATATTGCATTTTCTACTGATAGTGAACATCAAGAACGGTATGTGGAATATGTTTATGATTTGTCAGATGTTGATTTAACCCAATATAAAGTATATGGATATTTTGTTACGAGCGATACACATATCGAAGGAAATTGGAGTGTTACTTTCCCTTTAGAAAGCATAAGTCAATAAGTTTTCGTAGTTACCGATATAAATACAAACCAAATAATTCAATGAGAGCAGCCTTTTTCACACAAAAACGGCTGCTCTTTTCTATGCTATGAGCAGAAAGGAGCGATCAACCATGACAAAGCCAAGAGAGAAAACCCGCGAGGAACTGCAAGCCGAAATCGAGGACGGAAAAAAGAAAATCCGGCAGTTTGAGAACCGGGAAAAGGTGCTGCGGCAAAAGCTGTCGCAAGAGGAACGCCGGACACGCAGCCACCGCCTTATTGTCCGAGGCGCAGTCTTTGAAAGCATTGTGCCGGAAGCAAAGAACATGAGCGACGAGGAAGCCGCAGCACTTCTTAGGTTTGCACTGACGAGTGAGCTGGTACGGGAATATCTGAAAAAACGAGCCGAGAACGGGAACGCTGAATAAATCCCTTAGACACTAAGGGCGCACTTATACACCCTAACGGGCGTGTGCGCTCTGCCGAGGGCTTTATCTTAAGCACAGGGATTTTACCCCGCGCTACGATTGGCGGCTTTGCCGCAGACAGGGGACGCTACACTTCCCCTGCGACAGCTTGCGCTGTCTACCCTTTTGTGTACTTGCGGAAACCGAACACCTTGCTACGCAAGCTATTCATTTTCCACAAGTTTTATATCCGCTATACTGGAGGTGATACCCATAGCCATTTACCATTGTAACATCAGCATAGTCAGTCGGGGCAAAGGCAAATCAGCAGTTGCCGCAGCCGCCTACCGAAGCGGCGAAAAGCTGACAAACGAGTGGGACGGAATGACCCACGACTACACCCGCAAAGGCGGCGTTGTCCATACCGAAATCATGCTGCCGCCCCATGCCCCGCCCTCTTTCTCTGACCGTTCTACCCTATGGAACAGCGTGGAACTTTATGAGAAAGCCGGGAACGCCCAGCTTGCGCGTGAGATTGACGCAGCACTCCCCATAGAATTATCACGAGAGGAACAGATACGGCTTGTCCGGGAATACTGTTCCTCTCAATTTGTTTCTAAAGGAATGTGCGTGGATTTTGCTATCCATGACACCGACAGCGGCAACCCCCATTGTCATATCATGCTGACCATGCGACCACTTGACGAGCGCGGCGCGTGGGCGGCGAAGTCTAAAAAGGAATATGACCTTGATGAAAACGGGGAGCGCATACGCTTGCCGAATGGCAGATACAAGACCCACAAGGTTGACCTCACAGGCTGGAACGACAAAGGCAACGCCCTCTTGTGGCGCAAAGCGTGGCTGATATTTCAAACAGCTATCTTGAACGCGCCGGAAGCACAGAGCGTATCGACCACCGCAGCAACGCCGAGAGAGGAATTGACGAGATACCTACTGTCCACATGGGCGTAGCCGCCTGTCAAATGGAGAAGAAAGGCATAGCCACCGAGAAAGGCGAACTGAACCGGGCTATCCGCAAATCAAACAGACTGATAAAGGAAATCCGGGCGCAGATCGGCAACCTCAAAGAATGGATTGCCGGACTGCTTGCGGCGTGGGAAACTTCCCCAAGAAAACAACAACCGCCAAAATCTCCGAACCTTGCAAATCTTCTGATGAAGTATTTGGGCGTTCAGAGGGAAAAGAGCCGGAAGTATTCGCAGAGCTGGCAGCACCAACACGCAGCCGACGAACTGAAAACCATATCACAGGCAGCCAATTATCTTGCGGAGCATGGTATCTCTACACTTGACGAGTTGGACGCTTCTCTTTCCTCTGTCAGTGATGAAGCCTTTTCTATCCGGGAGGGAATGAAAGCCGCCGAGCAGCGCATGAAAGAGCTGCAAAAGCTGATAGAGAACGGAGAGAATTATTTGCAGTATAAGCCCATTCATGCCGAACTAAAAAAGCTGAAAAACGGCTGGACGAACAAACGGGATAAGTATGAGGAAGCCCACCGCGCCGAGCTGACCTTATGGAACGCAGCAAGCCGCTATCTCCATGCAAATCTGACGGATACAAAGACGCTGCCTATCTCCAAATGGAAACAGGAATACGCCGACCTCAAAGAGCAGAGAGATACTGACTACACCAAACTGAAAGCTACCCGCGCCGAAGTTGCCGAGCTTCAGAAGATACGCAAGTGCGTCGATATTGCGCTGAAAGCCGAGCAGCCGGAGCAAACACAGAGCCGCACCAAGCGGCACGATATAGACCGCTGAAAGGAGTTGAAATTTTATGTATTACACCCAAGAACAAATAGACTGCGCCAACCAAGCCGACCTTGTTTCTTTTCTGCAAGGACAGGGCGAGCAGCTTACCCGCGCCGGACAGGAATACCGCTGGAAACGGCATGACAGCTTGACTATTCGGGGAAACAAATGGTACAGGCACAGCCAGAGCAAAGGCGGCGCACCCATTGATTTTGTCATGGAGTTTTTCGGAAAGAGCTTTACCGAAGCCGTAGAACTGCTGACAGGAGAAAAAGGCGCAGCACCGCCGCCGGACAGACCAAGCCCCGCGTCCTTTTCTGACTTTCGACTGCCGCCCCACAACACCGACAACCACATAGCGAGGAACTTCCTCACAGCCGCCCGCCACATTGATGAAGATGTGTCGGGCTTTTTCTTTTCCACCGGGGATATTTACGAGGAAGCCGCCCACCATAACGCCGTATTCGTAGGACGGGACGAGGACGGAGTACCACGATACGCCCACCAACGCGGCACAGCCGGGAACTTCCGGCTTGATGTGAAAGGCAGCGACAAAGCCTTTAACTTCTGCTATCGGGGCGAGGGCGAAAGATTGTTTGTCTTTGAAGCCCCTATTGACCTGTTATCTTTTCTCTGTCTGTTCAAAAAGGACTGGCAGAAGCAAAGCTATCTTGCGCTGGGTGGCGTGGGAGATAAAGCCCTTATGCGCTTTCTCTCTGACCGCCCGAACATCAAGACCGTATATCTCTGCCTTGACAGCGACCAAGCCGGAAACGACGCTTGTAGCCGCCTTGTGGAGCTTATGCCGGAGGGCTTGACCGTCCACCGCCTTATCCCTCTTTTCAAAGACTGGAACGAGGTGCAGACGCGCCGGGGCGAAATCACAGACGGGAAATATCTGCGGGAAGCTGTCTATGGATTGAAAGAACCGCCACAGGAAGAAACCGTTGAGATTATCCGCATGAGCGAGGTTGACACACAGACCGTTGAATGGCTATGGGAGCCGTATATCCCCTTTGGGAAAGTAACCATAGTACAGGGCAACCCCGGCGAGGGAAAGACCACCTTTGCGCTGCGCCTTGCCGCTGCCTGTACACTGGCGGGACGCTTCCGGGCATGAAGCCCATACAGCCGTTTCAAGTTATTTATCAGACCGCCGAGGACGGTTTGGGAGATACCGTCAAACCCCGCTTGATAGAAGCCGCCGCAGACCTTGACCGGGTGCTTGTGATTGATGAAGCAAAACGGGAGCTTACCCTGTCCGACGAGCGCATAGAGAAAGCAATCATACAGAACGGGGCGCGTCTGATTATCCTTGACCCCATACAGGCGTATATGGCGACAAAGCCGACATGAACAAGGCAAACGAGGTGCGCCCCATTTTTCGCCGCCTTGCCGAAGTTGCGGAGCGTACCGGGTGCGCCGTTATCCTTATCGGACACCTTAACAAAGCTGCCGGAGGACAGAGCGCATACAGGGGCTTAGGTTCTATCGACTTTAGAGCCGCAGCAAGGAGCGTCCTTTTAATCGGGCGCGTGAAGCGTGAGCCGAATGTGCGTGTTATCATTCACGACAAATCTTCCCTTGCGCCGGAGGGAAAGCCCGTTGCCTTTTGCCTTGACCCGGAAACAGGCTTTGAGTGGATAGCGAATATGATATAACTGCCGACGAGCTGCTGTCCGGCGCGGGCGGCAACAACGCCACCAAAACCGAACAGGCTGAAAAGCTGATACTTGACCTACTGGCAGACGGAAAAGAACTTGCCAGCGAGGACATAGAGAAAGCCGCAGCCGACGCGGGAATTTCTGCCCGTACTGTCCGGGCGGCAAAGAAAAACCTTGACGGGCGCATTACCTCAAAGCGTATCGGCGCAGCATGGTATCACGCCCTAAAAAAGTGAACTGGCAAAATCCAAGTGGCAAAACCCAGATACCTTGCCACTTTGCCACTTCGCCACTTCAACCATAATCCCACAGCCCCATGTATGACCGCGTGGGGCTTTATCGTGGAAAAAAGAGCATATGTCGCGTCAATAACTCTAAAAAGCACTTGACAAAACGCTTCATGGGGCAATGCCGAGGATATAAAGCCGTATATCGACCCCATTTTTGAAAATAACGTGCTGCTGACGCAGACCGAACGGCTGATGATGTCAAGCCGCCCGAAGCACCCGAAATATGCACGAAACAAAAATGTACTTGTCATCGGCGGCTCCGGCAGCGGCAAAACGAGGTTTTTTGTAAAGCCCAACTTAATGCAAATGCACAGCAGCTATGTAGTCACTGACCCGAAAGGAACGGTTTTAATCGAGTGCGGGAAGCTCTTGCAGCGGGGCGGGTACAAAATCAAAGTGCTAAACACCATCAATTTCAAGAAATCCATGCGGTACAATCCCTTCGCCTATCTGCGCAGCGAAAAGGATATTTTGAAACTGGTAAATACCATTATCGCCAACACCAAAGGCGACGGGGAAAAATCCGGCGAGGATTTTTGGGTGAAATCGGAACGGCTTTTTTACTGCGCCCTTATCGGCTACATCTGGTACGAAGCCCCGGAGAATGAGAAAAACTTTACGACGCTGCTTGAAATGATAAATGCGTCGGAAGCCCGCGAGGACGACCCGGAATTTCAATCCCCCGTTGACCTCATGTTTGAACGCTTGGAGGAAAAAGACCCGGAACATTTTGCGGTGCGCCAGTACAAGAAGTTTTTGCTGTCTGCCGGAAAAACAAGAAGCTCTATCCTCATTTCCTGCGGTGCGCGTCTTGCCCCCTTTGACATTCGGGAACTGCGCGAGCTGATGGAAACCGACGAAATGGAGCTTGACACCTTAGGCGACCGAAAGACCGCGCTTTTTGTTATTATCTCCGACACCGACGACACCTTTAACTTTGTTGTATCAATCCTTTACACACAGCTTTTCAATCTGCTTTGTGACAAGGCAGATGATGTGTACGGCGGGCGGCTACCTGTTCATGTGCGCTGTCTGCTTGACGAGTTTGCAAATATCGGGCAGATACCGAAGTTTGAAAAACTCATTGCCACGATAAGGAGCCGCGAAATCTCCGCGTCCATCATCTTGCAGAGCCAGTCGCAGCTAAAGGCTATCTACAAGGACAACGCCGATACCATTGTCGGCAACTGCGATACGACCCTGTTCTTGGGCGGCAAGGAGAAAACGACCCTTAAAGAAATGTCGGAAATCTTGGGGAAAGAAACCATTGACAGCTTCAACACTTCCGAAACAAGAGGACGGGAGCTTTCCCACGGGCTGAACTATCAGAAGTTAGGCAAGCAGCTTATGAGCGAAGATGAAATTGCGGTCATGGACGGCGGGAAATGTATCTTGCAACTACGCGGGGTGCGTCCGTTCTTCTCCGAAAAATACGATATTACCAAACACCCGAAGTACAAGTACCTTTCCGACTTTGACAAGAAAAATGCCTTTGACATGGAAAAGCACTTGCGCCGCCGTCCTGCAATCGTAAAGCCGGACGAGGTATTTGACTATTACGAAGTTGACGAAGCAGATTTGCAGGAGGACACAGAAAATGAATAAGCGTATCAGAAAGAAAAAGGCAAAACAGCAGCTAATCCGGGCTATCAGCGGGCTTGTGGAAGCTGCCGAGGAAATGCAGCGGGAACAGGAACGCAGGACAAGACAGGCAGGTATTTCCTATATCAAGTATATCGAAGCTGTCCGGGAACGGCAGTACGGCATTATGCCTGTCTACACACCACTTTTTGAAAAGGAGGGAGCTTAAAGTAAAAATAATAAACACGGGCTACATGGTACGCGCCCCTACTCCTTGCGCGTATCGCGGCAGGAAGCCGCACCCTTACAACTGAATACCGCCGCGCCGCAGCAACAAACGCAGCGCGGGGACTTATGACCGCGGCAGTTATCGAAAACTGACCGCCGTTTTTTATGCCCTTTTTCGGGCAGCCGCACAGCGGCAGAAAGGAGTTATATTATGGCATTTTTCAACAGCGCAGTAGGCGTTTTACAGACACTCGTTATCGCTCTCGGAGCAGGTCTTGGCATTTGGGGCGTTATCAACCTCTTGGAGGGCTACGGAAATGACAACCCAGGTGCAAAAAGCCAGGGCATGAAGCAGCTCATGGCTAAGTAGATGTAATCAAGAAAAGAAAGGAAAAGCACAATCCAGACGGAACCGGCGGTTGTGTCAAGAAATATTTGTGGAATAGCAAGAACTTTGATATAATGGGAACAGAAACCCCGGAACCGGGAGAAAGGCAGGAGGATAAATGCACATAAGCTATAAACCCCTCTGGCACACGCTGGTTGAGCGCAATATGAGGAAAGAGGACTTGCGGATTGCCGCCGGTCTTACCACAAATATGATTGCCAACATGGGTAAAGGCAAAAACATCAGCATGGAAACGCTGGTTCGTATCTGCGAAGCCCTGAATTGTGGCATTTTGGATGTAATTGAATTAGAGCAGGACAAAGACGCTGAAAAATTAAATTGACAAGGAAGGCGCTGCGAAATGGACAATAGAGAAAAAATTATCAGACTTTGGTTTGATATGTGGCTTGCAAAAAAAGATTTGGGTATATTTAATGTATTTTCTGATAATGCCGTATATATTGAAAGTTGGGGGCCAGAGTACCACGGCTCCAAGAAAATAAAACTTTGGTTTGAGGAATGGAATACCCGTGGAACTGTCTTGCAATGGGACATCAAGCAATTTTTCCATAAAGGCAATCAAACCATTGTTGAATGGTATTTCAAAAATAAGATGGACGCCGGTAACGTAGAAGCGTTTGATGGAATGTCACTGATAGAATGGACGCCAGATGGCAAGATTGCTCTCTTAAAAGAATTTGGTTGTAACGAAAATCGGTATGACCCTTATAAAGATGGCAATATACCACATTTCAGAGATGAAAATGCAAAGTGGTTTTAACTGGAAATTCAGTTGCTGGAGGTAATTATGTGGAATGGATAATTGGTTTACCATTGAGCAAATAGACCGTGATACATTCTCTATTAGCGAATACAAGCACTGGGAAGAAACACATTGTTATCTATTATGTGGGGAAAAATATGCTATTCTCATTGATACAGGTTTAGGCGTTTCCAACATCAGAAAAATTGTGGACTCTCTGACAAAGCTGCCTGTTATGACAGTTACAACTCATGTTCATTGGGATCACATTGGCGGGCATAAGTATTTTGATAATATCGCCGTACATGAAGCGGAAAAGGACTGGCTATCGGTCAGGTTTCCGATACCATTGCAAGTTGTGAAGAATAATTTGACAAGGCTTCCTTGTGATTTTCCAAGAGATTTTGATATTAACGCTTATCAGATTTTTCAAGGTATCCCACAAAGAATTTTACACGATGGCGATTTTCTAAATTTAGGCGGGCGGGAAATTCAAGTTGTTCACACGCCGGGACATTCTCCCGGACATTGTTGCTTTTACGAACCAGAACGAAACTATTTGTATTCCGGGGATTTGATATACAAGGGAAGCCTGGACGCATTTTACCCAACTACCGACCCGAAGCTATTCTATCAATCTATAAGGCGAATACGGAAATACAATATAAAAAAAGTTCTGCCCGGACACCATCAGTTGGATATTCCCGTTTCTTTGATAGCCGATATTGAAGCCGGATTTGCACAATTAGAGAGAGCCGGAAAACTCAAACAGGGAAATGGATTGTTTAAGTTTCAGGATTTCCAAATTCATATATAATCAAAGCTGCCGTTGCAGGAACAACCATTCCCACAACGGCAGTTTTCATTTCCACGGCCTGCGCCGGAAGTTCATACCGGACTGTTTTATCAGCGGGGATTTCTTGAACAGCTTCTTCAAAAGGCTTCGTTCCTCTTGTGAGAGCCGCTTATATTTAAGCTGAAACGCCTTGCAGAATATCTCCGTGAATTGCTGAACCCTGTCCCCCGGCGATTGCATGGCCTTTTGTACTTCCCGTATCAGTTCATCGGCGGGCGTGGTATCCGGCGCACTTTCACTGTCATTTTCGTGCGCCTTGCGTATGTCGTGGAGAATGGCATCCCATGTTTTGTGCGTCACATGGCAGAAGAAATCTTCTTCCTCTACCTGACAGGCTTCCAATACTTTGATTGCCCGGTCTGCCGTAGCTTCGGGATGTTCTTCCAGTATCATAGCCCGTAAAGCAGCCAGTGAGCTGTTTGTGTCATGAAAGTGCATGGTTGCTATCCCGTCCACATAGATTTCTGCGTCTGCCAACAGTTCCCTGAATTTTTCATGGGAGATAATCTCACACAGCAGCCGGTTGTTGAAGCGTTCACTTTTCAGCAGTTCCACGACTTCATCACTCAAATGTAATTCTTCTATCGGCGTGTTTTCATATTTCCGATTGTTGGTAAGGCCGAGCAGATAGTCAACGGACACCTGATAAAAGTCTGCCAGCTTCAACAGGCTGCCGTGATTGATTTCCTTGTATTCATCGTTGTCGTTTTCATAGCTGCCGAGGGCTGATTTTGAAATGCCGGTTTCCTGCGCCAGTTCTTCCAGATTTAAGCCCCGTTCCACCCGTAAATCTTTCAGGCGTTCCTGTACGGAAATGCGGGTTTTCATAGATACATCGCTCCTTCCTGCGGCTGGCTGCCGCCGTCCATCCCATTATACCATACCCGTTCCGCAATCGTGGAAATTTTCGTTTTTGGGACGGTTTTCCTACTTTGTGGATATACGGGAGAAGGCTCAAAAATGTGCCATAATGGGCTTAGTTCATCGATGGATTATTCCAATCGAATGACCGGCCTGTATGGGATATGCTCCTCGGCGATGTAGCGCAACGACTTGCGGCAGGGAAATGGAGGAACCATGACCGCAACGAGCGTACCAAAGGGAGCGAAACGCCGTTGTGAGAGCCAGGGGCAGGAACGACATCAGGGAGAACCGGCGAAAATGAACACCGAATTGATACCGAAACACAACAATCCGATAGGGCATAGTCTACCCTATCCGTAATACTACGGGGGATTTCCGGGCGGCTCTATGGCCGCTTTTCCCTTGAAAATCGCCCCGAAACACAACACTAAAATCTGTTATCCGTCTATTGCGGCTGTTACGGCTGAAATGGGCGGATTTTTGTTTAAGGAGCACCATGCCGAGAATGCCGAAAAAGAGGAAGCTGGAACTGTCTTTCTTCCTCAATGAACGGGGGCGGGTAACGTACAACGACCTTTGCCGGAAATGCCAGCGTACTTGCAAGCAGAGTTTCCGGGCGGTCATTGTGGACTGCCCCCATTATCTTTCCAAACGCTCAAAACGAAAAGTAAAGGAGGACACCGATTGAATGGAAGTTGAATTTATGACCGCAGACACCCCCTTGCCGCCCTGTATGCCGCTGCCGAGAGCCATGCTGCGGCTCCCGATCAGCAGCACCGCCAAGGTCATGTACGCCCGGATGTTGGATATTGTTTTTGTATCCGGCATAGAGGACACCAATGGGATTTTATTTATCCATTTCCCCATCGTGGAACTGGCGGCGGCACTTGCCCGCAGCACCATGACCGTGAAGCGTTCCCTGAATGAATTGGAGGACGCCGGACTGATACTGCGAGTGCGTCAGGGCTTCGGGGAACCCAACAAGATATATGTACTCATTCCGAAAAAGGAGGACAGCCGCCTATGAATGAAAAGCTGGAAGCACTCAATCAGGAGATAGAGAAAACGGAAAAGAAGCTGCAGAGGGCGCAGCATGAAGAAAAGATGTTGGAACACCAGATAAAGACGCTGACACGGAAGGAACGGACGCACCGGCTTTGCACCAGAGCCGCCATGCTGGAAAGCTACCTTCCCCACCCGGAAGCCATCACGGATGAACAGGTCAGTTTGTTCTTGAAGCTGCTGTTCCACAAAGACAGCACTCGTCAGCTCATGGAAAAAGTATTTGCCGGTAACGGTAATTTTCAGGGAGAGGACGCAGGCCGGAAACGGCCATGATTGCTTTCAGAGCCGCAGCCCGTGGACTGCCCCTCTGAAAGAGGGCGCAACTATACACCACCTGAGGTAGTGTGTTGCGCCCTGCCGGGGCTTCCTGCGGAAAGCGGATGATTGCCCGCAGCGTTCCGGCTCCAGCCAATCATCACAGGGGAAGCTACACTTCCCCTGCGCTGGCTGCCGCCAGCTACCCCTTTGTGGACTTGCCGCCCGGAAACACCTTGCGCTGCAAGCTGTTCCCGTTCAGCAAGTTTATTCAAATCCAATCACAATTACATTTTTCAAGATTATTTTCAAACCGTCTCATTGCATGGAGTAGTCTACTCCACTATAATTAAGGCAGGAGGTGTTGAGAAATGGCGAATGAAGATAAAAAAGATTTTAATGCCATGCTACACGATAGCAAGGATATGCCTAAATTTCAGACCATTACCGACCAGAAAAGCATTGAGAAATATGGCGGAAGCAGAATGTATTTTGCCCCGCCAATCGATTATGACAAGGTAATGAAACTAATTCCTTATGGCAAAGTAATTACTGTCGGAAAAATCCGTGAATATTTTGCTGAACTGAATGGAGCGGATTTCACAGAGCCTATTACAGCAGGAATTTTTGTATCTATTGCAGCATGGGCGAGTTACCAGCGTTCCGAAGATGAAACCCCGTATTGGCGAACCTTAAAGGCAAACGGGGAATTGAACGCAAAATATCCCGGCGGTATAGAAGCACAAAAGGAAAAACTGGAAGCAGAAGGCCACACAATTATTCAGAAAGGACGCACAAATATAAAGTATTTCGTAAAGGACTATGAAAGCGTTCTTTTTGATTTGAGATAGGAATTTTGAGTTGTAAAATATCCCATCATCGGGCCAACCTGACCCGAACTTTCAAAACTGAATACCAGCCGCCCACCGGCGGCACCACCGAGCAGGAAATCTTGAAACAGGTTCCCTGCTCTTTTGCCCGGACGCCGGGAGAAAGGAGGACACGACTTGCCATGCCCGCACTTTGATGTGAAAATCATCCAGCGCAGCAAGCGCCAGTCAGCCGTTGCGTCTGCCGCCTACCAGAGCGGGGAACGGCTGTTTTCCGAATACGACCAGAAACAGAAATACTATTCCCATAAAAGCGAAATCGTCCACACCGAAATCATGCTGCCGCCCCATGCCCCGCCGGAGTACGCAGACCGGAATACCTTGTGGAACGCCGCCGAAGCCATCGAAAAACAATGGAACTCCCAGCTTGCCCGGAGGTTCGTGCTTGCCATACCGAGGGAACTTCCCCGGTCACAGTACGCCGACCTTATCCGGGACTACTGCCGGGAGTTTTTCGTTTCCAAGGGCATGATTGCCGATTTTGCCATCCATGACAAGGGGGACGGAAATCCCCACGCCCACATCCTTCTTACCATGCGGGCGATGGACGAACAGGGCAAGTGGCTTCCCAAGAGCCGGAAGTCTACGACCTTGACGAGAACGGCGAGCGTATCCGGCTTGCGTCCGGCAGATGGAAAAGCCACAAGGAGGATACCGTGGACTGGAACGACCAGAAGTACGCTGAGATATGGCGGCAGGGCTGGGCTGACACAGCGAACCGCTATCTGGAAGCCATCGGCAGCCCGGAGCGCCTTGACCTTCGCTCCTATGTCCGACAGGGGATTGATAAAATCCCCACTGTCCACATGGGACCAGCGGTCAGCCAGTTGGAGAAAAAAGGCATACAGACCAACATCGGCAACCTGAACCGGGACATCAAAGCCGCCAATTCCCTCATGCAGTCTATCCGGCAGATGGTACGCAGCTTAAAGGGCTGGCTGTCCGGCCTGAAAGAGAAAAAGGCGGCGCTGCTGGAAGCGCTGGAACAGGCAAAGGAGCCGACCATCCCCGAACTGCTTTCCCGGTATCTGGATAAACGGAGCGAGGAACGTACCGGCTGGACTTCCAAGGGGAAGTTAAAAGGAACCGTTGGCGATTTCAACAAGGTTATGGAAGCCCTTGACTTCCTGCGGCAGAAAGAGATTTCCACCGTAGAGAGCCTTGACGCCTATCTGGATGAAGCCAGCGCACAGGCCGTTTCCATCCGTGAGGAAATCAGGCCGATGGAGAAACGTGTGAAAGAGATTGACCGGCTGCTTTTCCATATCGGGAACTTTGAAGCAAACAAGCCGGTTCATGCGAAATATGCCGCTATCCGCTGGAAGAAACCCAAGGAGAAATTTGCCGCCGACCATAAGGAGGAACTGGACGCCTACAACGCTGCCCTGCGGTATTTCAAGGTTCACCTTGATGGGGCGAAGTACAGCACAAAGAAGCTGGCCGGGGAACAGGCACAGCTTTCAGAGAATATCGCTTCCAAGACGGAAGCGCTGACTGCCGTACAGGAGGATGTAAAGATTTTGCGGGATGTGCGCCACTGGCTCAATCAGGTTTTACCATCCGAGCAGTACCGCCAGACCGCAGAGCCGGGAAAGAAACCGTCCATCCAGCAGGCGGTCAAAGGCCGGGAGCAGCGTATCCGGGAGGAACAGGCAGAGAAACACCAGCAGCCCCGCCGCCAGCAAAAACAGGATATGGAACTTTAACCAATCAGGCGCTTGCCATTTTCCCCGTGAGAATGACAGGCGCTTTTTCTATTTTCAGGAGGATTTGCCTATTGAATGTATTTGAAGCCGTGAAACAGTCTGTTACCACCCGGCAGGCTGCCGAGCATTACGGTATCCTGGTAGGGAGAAACGGGATGTGCGTCTGCCCCTTCCATGACGATAAAAACCCCAGCATGAAGGTTGACCGGCGCTTCCATTGCTTCGGCTGTCAGGCAGACGGGGATGTGATTGACTTTGTTTCCCGTCTGGAAAACGTCAGCCCCAGGGAAGCCGCCCTCATGCTGGCGCAGGACTTCTCCATCCCCTATGAGGATAAGGAGCCACCAAGCAGGAGCCGCCCGAAGCGAAATCCCCGGAAGGAAAGCCCGGAACAGCAATTTAAGCGCATGGAGCGATATTGCTTCCGGGTACTGTCCGACTATCACAATCTGCTGCGCCGCTGGAAGCGGGACTATGCCCCCAAGACGCCGGAGGAAGAATGGCACCCGCTTTTCGTGGAAGCCTTGCAGAAACAATCCCATGTGGAATATCTGCTGGATGTGCTGCTGTTCTCCGACATAGGGGAACGGGCTGCCCTGATTACCAGCTACGGAAAGGAAGTGAGGAACCTTGAGTGGAGAATGGCAGACCTTGCCGCCCGAACTGCGGCAGGCCGTGACGGACACCATCGAAGCCGCACCCCCGCCCCGGAGCGTTGAGGAAGTCAAGGCCATGCTGGAGGGCACCGAGAAAGGCGGCGTGCGGAACAGTATCCACAACTGCCTGACCGTGTTCCAGTATGACCCCATTCTTTCCGGGGCGGTTGCAAAAAATCTCCTGACCGAGCGTATTGACCTTCTAAAGCCCATCGGCAGGAAACGCAGAACCGGCAGCAAGGCCATGACCGACACGGACATGAAATATATCCGGCTGTATCTGGAAGATACCTACGGCCTGACAAGCGAGAAAAAGATAGCAGACGCCGCTGATCTGGCCGCAGACGCCAACAGCTACCATCCCATCCGGGACTACCTGAACGGCCTTGTCTGGGACGGGAAAGAGCGTATCCGCTACTGCCTGCGTCACTTTCTGGGAGCCGACACAGACAACTTCACTTACCATTCCCTGCGGCTGTTCCTGCTGGGAGCCATCCACCGGGCTTTCTGCCCCGGCTGTAAGTTTGAGGTCATGCTCTGTCTGGTTGGCGGTCAGGGAGCCGGGAAATCCACCTTCTTCCGGCTGCTGGCCGTAAAAGACGAGTGGTTTTCCGATGATTTGCGGAAGTTGGACGATGATAACGTGTACCGCAAGCTACAAGGCCACTGGATAATTGAAATGTCGGAGATGATTGCCACCGCAAACGCCAAGAGCATAGAGGAAATCAAGTCATTTTTAAGCCGCCAGAAGGAGGTCTATAAAATCCCCTACGAAACCCACCCGGAGGACAGGCTGCGGCAATGCGTGTTCGGCGGGACTTCCAATGCGCTGGACTTCCTGCCCCTTGACCGTTCCGGGAACCGGCGCTTCCTGCCGGTCATGGTCTACCCCGGACAGGCCGAGATACACATTTTGGACGATGAAGCCGCTTCCAGAGCCTATATTGAACAGGTATGGGCGGAAGCCATGACAACCTACAAAAGTGGCGATTTTAAGCTGTCTTTTACGCCCGAAATGATACAGTACCTCAAAGAACACCAGCGGGATTTCATGCCGGAGGACACCAAGGCCGGGATGATACAGGCATACCTTGACCGCTACACTGGCAGCGCCGTATGCTCCAAGCAGCTTTTCAAAGAAGCCCTGAACCACCCCTTTGACGAGCCGAAGCAATGGGAAATCCGGGAGGTCAATGACATCATGAACCACTGTATCACGGGATGGAAGTATTTCTCCAATCCCCGGATATTTGAAGGATACGGCAGGCAGAAGGGCTGGGAACAGGAAGCCCCGGCAACGGGCGCTGACAACGGACGTGAAAAAACGCCGGACGGATTTGTGGAAGTCACGGAGCAGATGGAACTTCCCTTCTGAAATATCCGGGAAAATCACAGCCGGTTGCCGACCCCGTTGCTATCCCGTTGCCGAGCCGGTTGCCGGGAAAAAGCCCGTAACTGCGGGCTTTTCTCCCCTCTGACAACCAAAGCAACAGAAAAATAAAAGAAAAAGTAAATAAACAATAACCCGCCAGACAGAGATTGTTTTCGAGGTTTTTTGAAGCCCGTTGCCGGACTTCGTTGCCGACCCTCTCCTGTCTGGCTTATTTCATTTATGGAGGTAACTGCCTATGGCAAAAAACAAAACTGAAATCCATGTCACAACGGTATTTGACGGCGAACTGGACGCTACGGACGTTTTCGTGAGCCTGATTGCACAGAAATACAGCCAGAGAAATGATAAAGAATATCTTGCGAAAAAGCAAGATTTAGAGTATAATAAAGACAAGGTTCAGCATGACCGTGTTCCGTCTGGATTGTGCGGGTAAACGGTTATGATGAACGGAATGGAATATACAGGCATGGACGCAATACTGGCGGGCAGCTTCCGGGCGGCTATTTATTGCAGGCTTTCCAAGGACGATGACCTTGACGGGGAGAGCGCCAGCATTGCAAACCAGCGGGATATGCTGGAAAACTACTGCGAGAAGCAGGGATGGGAGGTTGTTGCAGTCTATCAGGACGATGGCTACACGGGGCTGAACATGGAGCGCCCCGACCTGAAACGGATGTTGAAAGCCATCGAGCGCAGGCAGGCCAACCTTGTGATAACGAAAGATTTATCGAGGTTAGGCAGGAATTATTTGCAGACCGGCTTCCTGATTGAAGATTTCTTCCCCCGCCACGGCGTGCGCTATATCGCCATGAATGACGGTATCGACACCATGCGGGACAACAACGACATTGCGCCGTTCAAGAACATCCTCAACGAGATGTACAGCAAGGACATTTCCAAGAAGGTTCATTCCTCTTATCTGCTGAAAGCGCAGAAAGGCCAGTTTACCGGCTGCCTTGCCCCCTTCGGCTACCAGAAAGACCCGGAGGACAAAAACCACCTGCTGATTGACGAGGAAACGGCACCCATTGTCCGGCGTCTGTTTGCGTGGGCGCTGGAAGGACACGGCCCCAACTACATCCGGCGCAGGCTGGAAGAAGAAAAAATCCCCTGCCCGACCTACTGGAACCGGGTACGGGGGCTGCGGAACGTGTCAACCAAGTGGGAAAAGAAAGACCCGGTAAATGGGCGGTATATCTGGGACTTTACCGTGATTAAGGACATCCTGATGAATCCCGTCTATACCGGCGCTATCGCTTCCCAGAAGAAGGAATACCGCTTCAAAATCGGCACCATCGGGGAGAAGAAGCCGGAGGAATGGATTGTCGTGGAGAACCAGCATGAGCCGCTTGTTGACCGCAAGACCTTTGACATCGTGCAGCGCAAGCTGAAATCCCGGCAGCGCCCCCGCCAGACCGGGGAAATCAGCCTGTTTGCGGGGCTTATCAAATGCGGCGAGTGCGGGAAGTCGCTGACTATCCGCTACACCAACGAGAAGCACCCGAAGCAGATTTATTCCTGTAAGACCTACAATGCCTACGGGAAACAGCACTGTTCCCAGCACCGGGTTGAGTACGACACCCTGTACCGGCTTGTACTGAACAAAATCCGGGAGTGTGCCAGAGCCGCCCTGATGGACGGGGAAGCCGTTGCCGGGAAGCTGTCCGACACCTGCGAAGCCGAGCAGAAAGGCCAGCGGGAAGCGTTGGAACGCTCCCTTGCCAAAGACGAGGAACGGATTGACGTTCTGGAAAAGATGGTTCTGCGGCTGTATGAGGATATGGTTGCCGGACGTATCAGCGAAGCAAACTTCAATCTGCTGATGGAAAAGACGCAGAAGGAACAGGCCGAGTTGAAGGCGAGGGTTGAGGAAGGCCGGAAGAAGCTGGCCGATGAAATCCGGCTTGCGTATGACGCCCGCCAGTGGGTAGAAGCCATTCAGGAATACGCCGACATCACGGAACTGGACGCAGCTACCCTTAATCGCCTGATTAAAGAAATCGTTGTCCATGAGAGCATAGACAGCGATAAAACAAGACACATTTCTATCGAAATTCATTTTAATCTCAAACCCCTCCCGGAAGTGGAGCAGGTCACAGCCTGACCTGCCCCGCCGGGGCGGTTCTAAAAAAACTCCATAGATATTTCTTGACACGCCGCCGCCCGCCATCGAGCCGGTTTCCTACACCTATTTGGGTATGAAACAGCTCATGGCGGGCGGCGGCGTTGCCCTTATCGGTGGCACCCTTGTACCTCTGCTTTCCGGCCTGTTCGGTTAAGCGGCGGGTAACTGCCTATGCAGAGCATACTTGACGCGATTAACGAATGGATAAAGGAAATCCTCATTGGAGCCATTAACGGTAATCTGTCAACTATGTTCGGGGACGTAAACGAAAAAGTCGGAACTATCGCCGCAGAGGTAGGCAAGACCCCGCAGGGGTGGAACGCAGGCATATTTTCCATGATACAGAGTTTATCGGAAAATGTGATTGTACCCATTGCGGGGCTTGTCATTACCTACGTTCTATGCGTGGAGCTATCAGCATGGTAACGGAAAAGAACAATATGCACGATATTGACACGTTCATGTTCTTTAAGTGGTTTTTCAAGGCGTGGGTAGCGGTGTATCTCGTTACCCACACCTTTACTATCACTATGGCGGTGTTCGATATGGCGCAGCACGTTGTTTCCGGCGCGGCGGGCGTGATCGGCGGCAATACGAATATCGACGTTGACGCCGCCCTCTCGTCCATGCAAGCCGGACTTGACGCTATGGAAATCCCCGAACTGCTTTTGCTCGTTATGGAAACAAGCCTTGTGAGCCTTTGCATGAAAATCATGTCGGTGCTTATCACGGTTATTCTGTACGGCAGAATGATAGAAATTTACCTTTACTGTTCGGTATCGCCTATCCCGTTTGCAACTATGACCAACAGAGAGTGGGGGCAGATAGGCAACAACTACTTAAAAGCCCTGTTCGCCCTCGGTTTTCAAGGCTTCCTCATAATGATATGCGTCGGCATTTATGCGGTTTTGGTTGGCAGCATGATTGTAGCGGATAACCTACACAGCGCGATATTCTCCCTTGCAGCCTACACCGTGATTTTGTGCTTCTCTTTATTCAAAACAGGCACACTTGCGAAGTCAATTTTTAACGCCCACTAAAGACCGAAAGGAGGTTTTCACTTGGCGTATGTACCCGTACCCAAAGACTTATCAAAAATCAAAACGAAAGTCGCTTTTAATCTGACAAAGCGGCAGATTATATGTTTTGCGGCAGCCCTCGCTATGGGACTACCGCTTTTCTTTTTGCTCAAAGACAGCGCGGGAACAAGCATGGCGGCATTTGCAATGATTGTCGTTATGCTTCCCTGCTTCCTCTTGGCAATGTATGAAAAACACGGGCAGCCCCTTGAAGTCGTGATAAAGAACGTCATTCAGACAAAGTTTATCCGACCAAAGGAACGCCCCTATCAGACGGAAAATTTTTATGCCGTCATAGAAAAACAACGAAAACTGGAAAAGGAGGTATCGGCTATTGTCAATGGCAGAACGAAAAACCATGACCCGCGCGGTAAAAAATCCCGTGAAGCGTAAGCTGACCCGCGCAGAAAAGAAAGAAATCGCCGCCGTGATACAGGCGGCAAAGGGCGACGGGAAGCCCCACACCGCGCAGCAGACCATTCCCTACTTGCAGATGTACCCGGACGGGATTTGCAGGGTAACGGAAAAGAAATACAGTAAAAGCCTTGTCTTTGAAGATATTAACTATCAGCTTGCACAGGCAGATGATAAGACCGCCATTTTTGAAAACTGGTGCGATTTTCTCAACTACTTTGACGCTTCCGTTTCGGTGCAGCTCTCTTTCATCAATCAGGGCGCAAGAAAGGAAAAGGCACAGGCGGCTATCGAAATTCCGGCACAGGACGACGCTTTTAACTCTATCCGCAGGGAGTACGCGGATATGCTGAAAAATCAGCTTGAAAAAGGCAACAACGGACTGGAAAAGTGCAAGTACATTACCTTTTCCATTGAAGCGGACAATCTTGCGGCGGCAAAAGCCCGCCTTTCCCGTATCGAAACCGATGTACTGAATAATTTTAAGGTGCTTGGTGTAACCGCCCGCCCCATGAACGGACAGGAACGCTTGAACGTCCTGCATGGGATTTTCCACCCGGAGGGCGAGCCGTTCCGCTTCTCTTGGGACTGGCTTGTGCCGTCGGGGCTTTCTACAAAGGACTTTATCGCCCCGTCCTCGTTCCGTTTTGGCGACGGGCGCACGTTCCGCATGGGGCGAAAACTTGGTGCGGTATCGTTCCTTGAAATCCTTGCGCCGGAGCTGAATGACCGTATGCTTTCGGACATTCTCGACCTTGAAAACGGGATAATCGTCAATATGCATATCCGCAGTATCGACCAGAGCGAAGCAATCAAGACTATCAAGCGCAAGATAACCGACCTCGACAAGATGAAGATTGAGGAACAGAAAAAAGCGGTACGCAGCGGGTATGACATGGATATAATTCCGTCCGACCTTGCTACTTTCGGCAGCGAAGCAAAAAATCTGTTGCAGGATTTACAGAGCCGCAACGAGCGAATGTTTCTGCTGACGTTCCTTGTGGTAAACATGGCAGACACAAAACGGAAACTAGATAATGACGTATTTGCTACGGCGGGCTTTGCACAGAAAAACAACTGCGCTCTGACCCGCCTTGACTATTTGCAGGAAGCGGGCTTTATGTCCTCTATTCCTCTTGGGGAGAACCTTATCCCCATTCAAAGAGGGCTTACGACCAGTAGCACCGCTATTTTTATCCCGTTCATCACGCAGGAGCTTTTCCAAAGGGGTGCAGCCCTTTACTACGGCTTAAATGCCCTTAGTAACAACATGATACTCTGCGACCGCAAGCAACTGAAAAATCCCAACGGGCTTATTCTTGGAACACCGGGAAGCGGTAAATCCTTTGCGGCAAAACGGGAAATGACAAACGCCTTTCTCATTACCGACGACGATATTATTATCTGCGACCCGGAAGCAGAATATTTTTCCCTTGTGCAGCGTTTGGGCGGGCAAGTGATACGTCTGTCGCCTGCCGGAAAAGGCATGGACGGCAAGCCCCAGTATGTGAACCCTATGGATATTAACCTCAACTACTCCGAGGACGACAACCCGCTTGCCTTGAAATCCGACTTTATCCTTTCCCTCTGCGAGCTTGTTATCGGCGGCAAAGAGGGCTTGCAGCCCGTGGAAAAGACCGTCATTGACCGCGCCGTTAGGAATGTGTACCGACCTTTCCTTGCAGACCCCGACCCGGCAAAAATGCCGATTTTGGGCGACCTCTACAACGAACTGCTGAAACAGCCGGAGCCGGAAGCTGCCCGCATTGCGGCGGCATTGGAGCTTTATGTTTCGGGAAGTCTGAACGTCTTTAACCACAGAACGAATGTAGAGCTTTCTAACCGCCTTGTCTGCTTTGATATTAAGCAGCTTGGAAAGCAGCTCAAGAAATTAGGTATGCTCATTGTGCAAGACCAGGTGTGGAACCGCGTTACCGTAAACCGCGCCGAGAAAAAGGCAACCCGTTACTATATGGACGAATTTCATTTGCTTTTGAAAGAGGAACAGACCGCAGCCTATTCCGTGGAGATTTGGAAGCGTTTTCGTAAATGGGGCGGCATACCGACGGCAATCACACAGAACGTCAAAGACCTTTTAAGCAGCCGCGAAGTCGAGAATATCTTTGAAAACTCCGATTTTGTCCTCATGCTCAATCAAGCCGCAGGCGACCGGGCTATCCTTGCAAAGCAGCTTAACATCTCCCCGCAGCAGATGAAGTATGTAACCCACACCGAAGCAGGCGAGGGGCTTATCTTTTACGGGAATGTGGTGCTGCCGTTCATTGACCGCTTCCCAACCGACACCGAGCTTTACCGTCTGCTTACGACAAAGCCGGAGGAAGTGAGCAAGCCATGAAAACGGACGTAATCATCAACCGCGACGCCTCTATGCCCTGCGGGAGCTGCCGAGTGAAAGCGTGAACTGCTGCGTCACAAGCCCGCCCTACTATGGACTTAGGGACTACGGGCTTGACGCACAGATTGGACGGGAGGACACGCCGGAGCAGTACATTGACAGGCTTGTAGAAGTATTCCGGGAGCTGCGCCGGGTACTCAAAGACGACGGGACGTTTTGGCTGAATATCGCAGACACTTACTGCGGCACAGGCATGAAAGCGGGCTGCAAGCAAAAGGATTTAATCGGTATTCCGTGGCAGCTTGCTTTTGCCCTGCGCTCTGACGGGTGGTATTTACGCAGCGATATTATCTGGCTGAAAGAAAATCCTATGCCGGAGAGCTGCCGCGACCGACCGAGCCGCTGCTATGAGCATATCTTTTTACTGACGAAATCAAAGAAATATTACTATGACGCTGCCGCCATTGCAGAGCCGATTGCGCCGGGAACGGCTGCGCGGTACCGGCAGGGGCGCGGCGCAGGACACAAATATGCCGAGGAAATACCCGGACAGGGCAAGGTACAGGGTATCAATAAAACCCGCAGCGGCGGCTATTATGACGACGCTCTTATGCCGACCACAAGGAACAAGCGGGACGTTTGGCTTATCAATACCGTACCGTATAAGGGCGGGCATTTTGCCGCCTATCCCCCGAAGCTCGCGGAAACGTGCATACTGGCGGGCTGTCCGGCAGGCGGCGTTGTCCTTGACCCTTTCTTTGGAAGCGGCACCACCGGGCTTGCAGCGAAAAGCCTTGACCGCCGCTATATCGGCATTGAACTGAACGCCGAGTATTGCGCCCTTGCAGGGGCGCGGATTGGAGGTGCAGAACCATAAAGCAATACAAACCTCGTGATAAAATCACGCAGAAAATGACCCGCGACGGGGCTATCGCAGAAAATCAGACCACGGGAGACACGGAACGTATCAGCAAGCGGACGCAGGACGCGGATTTTCAGAAATCCCCGGAGCAACAGGCAGCACAGCTACAAGGTGCAGCTTCCCCGACTTCTCCCTTGCCCCATGTGCCGGGAGCTGCCCCCAAAGCGGACACAGGCAAAACGGAGCGCGTCATGGAGCATATCGAAGCCGCCCATACCCGCAAAGCGTCTAAAAAAGCGGTACGAAAGGCACAGGCGGAAGCTACCGCCGGGACGAAATCTTCCCGGCTGCAATTTACCGACGAGGAACGCGCTGCCCCGGAGCTTGAAAAGTATATCAAGAAATCCGACAAAGCCGCCGACCGCTTGGATAAGGCAAAGGCAGCTATCCCCAAAGAAAAGAAACTGGTAAAAGAGCGCACCTTTGACGAAACCACCGGGAAAGGCAAGACCCGCCTGCACTTTGAGGAAAAGGACAAGCCGCCCGGATTTAAGGAGAAGCACAACCCGCTATCCCGCCCCACACAGGAAGCCGGGATTTTGGTACATAACAAAATCCATTCTGTCGAAAAGGATAATTCCGGCGTGGAGGGCGCACACAAGAGCGAGGAAGCCGCAGAACGGGGATTGAAGTACGGGGCGCGGAAAATCAAGCAGGGCTACCGCAACCATAAGCTGAAACCCTACCGGGAAGCGGCAAAGGCTGAAAAAGCTGCTTTCAAGGCAAACGTGGATTTTCAGTATCATAAGACCCTGCATGATAACCCACAGCTTACCTCTAACCCTATTTCCCGTTTTTGGCAGAAACAGCAGATTAAAAAGCAGTATGCAAAGGAAGCCCGCAATACTGCAAAGGGTATCAAGGGCGCAGCGGAACGCACCCGCAAAGCGGCAGCCAAAGCCGCCGAGAAAACGAAGCAGACAGCGGCGTTTGTGGCAAGACACCCGGCGGGCGTGGCAATCGCTGTCGGGGCGCTGCTACTTTTCATTATGCTTCTGTCCGGGCTGTCCTCTTGTGGTGCAATGTTTTCCGGCACGTTAAACGGCGTGCTTGGAACGTCTTATACCTCCGAGGACAGCGACCTTGTGGAAGTGGAAAATGCCTATGCCGGACTGGAAAGCGGGCTGCAAAACGAGATTGACGCTATCGAAAGCACCCACCCCGGCTATGACGAGTACCGCTATGACCTTGCAAATATCGGGCATAACCCCCACGAATTAGCGTCCTATCTGACCGCAAAATACCAAAGCTACACCCGCGCCGAGGTACAGAGCGAATTACAACGGATTTTCAATCAGCAATACAAGCTGACGCTGACCGAGGAAGTGGAAATACGCTACCGGGAGGAAGAACGCACCGACACATGGACAGACGAGGACGGCAACGAGCATACGGACACCTATACGGTACAAGTGCCTTATGAGTATTACATCTTAAACGTCAAGATGACGAACACCCCGCTATCCACCATTGCGGAAAATAATCTGCCCCCGGAACAACTGGAAATGTACCGGGTGTACTTGCAGACAAGCGGGAACAAGCCCCTTATCTTTGGCGGCGGCTCTCCCGACACTTCCGCGTCCGAGGATTTAAGCGGCGTGGACTTTGTAAACGGAACGCGCCCCGGTAATACCGCTATCGTTGACCTTGCAAAGCAGCAAGTCGGAAATGTGGGCGGCTATCCGTATTGGAGCTGGTACGGCTTCAACTCCCGCGTGGAATGGTGCGCCTGTTTCGTGTCCTGGTGCTACGGGCAAATGGGACTTTCCGAGCCGCGCTTTGCCGCCTGCCAGTCGCAGGGTATTCCGTGGTTTACCTCTCACGGGCAATGGGGCGCGCGGGGCTATGAGAACATTGCCCCCGGTGACGCTATCTTTTTTGACTGGGATTTAGACGGAAGCGCAGACCATGTAGGGCTTGTTATCGGCAGGGACGCAAACCGCGTTTATACCGTGGAGGGCAATTCCGGCGACGCCTGCAAGATTAAGAGCTATCCCCTTGACTATGCCTGTATCAAAGGGTACGGGCTGATGAACTGGAACTGACACATTTTTGAAAATCGAAAGGAGAAAAAATTTATGGCAATGAGTAAAATCGAAAGAATTGAAAAGGAAATCCAAAAGACCCGTGAGAAAATCACGGAGTATCAGAACAAGCTGCGCGGACTGGAAGCACAGAAAACCGAAGCGGAAAACCTTGAAATCGTGCAGCTTGTACGCGCTATGCGTCTGACCCCGCAGGAGCTTACCGCTATGCTTTCCGGCAACGGTATTCCGGGCATTGCCCTATGCCCACAGACTATGACGAACAGGAGGACAATGCAGATGAAGAATAAAATCCTTGCAAGCATTACCGCACTTTGCGCCGCCCTTGTCCTTGTGGGCGGCTTTTCCGTTACTGCCTACGCGCAGACCCCGACAGAGGAAACCGACGACAGCGGCGTAATCGTGGAAACCGAACCGCAGCCCCTTACCCCGGAGGGCAACATGACCCTTGTGGACGACATCGACGGGGACGCTGCCGAGGATAAGCAGTTTATCGTCGTGAAAAGCAAAGGCGGCAACTATTTTTACATTATCGTTGACCGGGCAGCCGAGGGCGAAAATTCCGTCCACTTCCTAAATCAAGTAGACGAAAGCGACCTTATGGCGATTATCGGGGAGGAACAGACCGAGCAGCCCCCGGCTGTCTGCAACTGTACCGAGAAATGCAAGGCGGGCGAAGTAAACACCGCCTGCCCCGTCTGCTCCGCAGCCATGAATAACTGCACAGGCAAGGAAGCCGAGCCGGAAGCACCCGCAGAGCCGGAGAAACCCAAAAACAGCATGGGCGGGCTTCTCATTTTCCTTGTTGTGGGACTTCTTGGCGGCGGCGCAGCCCTCTACTACGTTAAGTTTATGAAACCGAAGCAGAGCGTAAAAGGCGGCACCGACCTTGACGAATTTGATTTTGACGAATACGACGAGGACGAGCCGGAGGAAGAAGCTGACAGCGCAGATACCGAACAGGAGGACGAGGAAGCATGAAACTTGTGATTTGTGAGAAGCCCAGCGTCGGGGCGGCGGTTGCCGCCGCCCTTGGCGTTACGGGCAGAAAAGACGGATATATCGAGGGAAACGGCTACCTCATTTCTTGGTGTATCGGGCATTTGGTACAGCTTTCCGAAGCTGCCGCCTATGGGGAACAGTACAAGAAATGGAGCTATGACAGCTTACCCATTCTGCCGCAGGAATGGCAGTACACCGTAGCTGCCGACAAGGGAAAACAATTCAAAATCTTAAAAGACCTCATGCACCGCGCCGACGTTTCGGAAGTCGTGAACGCCTGCGACGCAGGACGCGAGGGCGAGTTGATTTTCCGATTTGTCTATCATCAAGCGGGCTGCAAGAAGCCCTTTACCCGTCTTTGGATTTCCTCAATGGAAAACGAAGCAATCCGAAGTGGCTTTGACAATCTGAAGGACGGGCGGGAATACGACGCCTCTACCATTCCGCACTATGCAGGGCAAAGGCTGACTGGCTTATCGGCATTAACGCGACCCGCCTTTTCTCCTGCCTGTATGGAAAGACCTTGAACGTGGGGCGTGTGCAGACCCCGACCCTCAAAATGCTTGTAGACCGGGACGCTGCGATTACAGGCTTTCAGAAAGAAACCTACTACCATGTGCGCCTTACTCTCCCCGGCGCAGAAGCGGCAAGCGCGAAGATCTGTGCCGCTGATGAAGCGGGCAAACTGAAAGCAGCCTGCGAAGCGTCGGCGGCTGTCTGTACTTCCCTTGTGAAAGAAAAGAAAACCATTGCCCCGCCGAAGCTCTTTGACCTTACCAGTTTACAGCGGGAAGCAAACCGTATTTACGGGTACACCGCGAAGCAGACCCTTGACCTGGCGCAAGCTCTATGAAAAGAAGCTCTTGACCTATCCGAGAACGGACAGCGCATTTCTGACCGACGACATGGGAGAAACAGCGACGGGCATTATCAAGGTGCTTTGTGAGAAACTTTCCTTTATGGAGGGCGCGGATTTTTCGCCGGAGATTGCAAAGGTGCTGAACAGTAAAAAGGTATCAGACCACCACGCAATCATTCCCACTATGGAGCTTGCAAAGGCTGACCTTACCGCGCTGCCGGAAAGCGAGCGCAATATCCTGACCCTTGCCGGGGCGCGTCTGCTTATGGCAACCGCAGAGCCGCACGTTTACGAAGCGGTAACGGCGGTTTTCTCCTGCGCCGACCATGAATTTACGGCAAAGGGAAAGGCGGTAATCGCTGCCGGGTGGAAAGAGATTGAACGGCTTTACCGGGCGACCCTCAAAAAGAAGCCGGACAGCGACGACGAAAACGAGCTTGTGTTAGATGTGCCGGACTTTTCCGAGGGGCAGACCTTTGAAAATCCGGCGGCAAAAGTGACAGAGCATGCCACCACGCCCCCGAAGCCCCACAATGAAGCAAGTCTTTTGTCGGCTATGGAACGCGCCGGGAATGAGGACACCGACCCGGACGCAGAACGCCGGGGGCTTGGTACGCCTGCCACCCGCGCCGCCGTCATTGAAAAGTTAGTCAAAGGCGGCTTTGTGGAGCGCAAGGGCAAGCAGCTATTTCCCACCAAAGACGGCACAAACCTTGTCTGCGTCCTGCCGGATAGTCTGACCTCTCCGCAGCTTACGGCTGCATGGGAAAACAATCTGACGCAGATTGCAAAGGGCAACGCCGACCCTGCCGCTTTCATGCAGGGAATTGAAGCAATGGCACAGGGGCTTGTAAAAACCTACGCTTCCGTGTTGGGTGAGAAACAAGAGCTTTTCAAGACAGAAAAAACAGAGATTGGGAAGTGTCCCCGCTGCAAGTCCCCGGTCTATGAGGGAAAGAAAAACTACTACTGTTCCAACAAAGAGTGCGGCTTTACCATGTGGAAAAATGACCGCTTCTTTGAGGAACGTAAAACCGTCTTTACCCGGTCGATTGCCGCAGCACTCTTAAAATCCGGCAAGGTAAAAGTCAAAAAGCTGTACTCTCCGAAAACAGGCAAAACCTATGACGGAACGGTACTTTTAGCTGATACGGGCGGCAAGTATGTGAATTACAAAGTAACCATTTCAAAGGACAAAGAACTTGAATAGCAAGCATAGGAAGCGGGTACCCACTTCCGTAAAATCCCTGCCACTCTAACCGAGCTTGGCGGGGATTTTGCTTGTTGGGAAGTTTCCCAAACCCTCTAAAAATCCTCAAAAATCTTTGGCAGAAATGCGGGCGCACCGTAGTAGGACTATGTAACCACAAACGCAGCGTCCGCGCTGCCATACGCGAAAGGAGGTTTTACACATGGCAAGTTTGCGCGACAGCGTAAAGGACTATCAAGAGGAACTTAGGGACGGTATTGCATGGGTAGCATTTTGGAAAGAGGGACGTTCATGGAACGCCGAGCTGTTTCATCTTGAAGTGGACGGTACTTTAGAACCGTTTGACAGGAGCCGGTTAGAGGAAATCAAGGCGGCTGACCCCGCCGCCGTTATTCTAAACGGCTACTACTGCGGGCATTTAGGCGAGAATATGAGCCTTGACGAGCTGACCGCCGGAGTGCGCCACCACTACAAAAACGGCACAAATGACGTTGCCGGATTTATCGAAGCCCACGACGACAGACTTCCCCCGGAGCTTATCGAGGAAGCAAAAGCCGCCGCCCATGCAGCGGGGCTTCCCTTTTCCGAAAAGCCCTACCGGGACGGGGAAGATTTTGACCCTTATGTATTTGACGGGAGCATGAGTATTGAGGACTACGAGCTTATGCACCGCATGATTGAAAAAGAAAGGAGCGAGCAAATGGACGAATGGAAAACAGGTTATTCCTCATACGACCATGACAGACTGGAAGCCGCCGACAAGATGAAGATTGAGCGCGGTATCTATTTTGACACGAAAGGCGCGGATATTTCCCCGCTGACCGCCTTACCTCTTGCCGAGCTTGTGAAGCTGCGGGAGGAAAGCGCGGCTGCGGAGCAGACTGTTTTTGAAAATCTGAAAGTACAGGCTTCCGCATGGGAGGAACAGGCAGGAAAGACCCTGCTATTTGACAAGGCGATTGAGTATGCGAGAATACCCGAAGTGAAGCATACGGCGAACAAGTGGCAGGACGAGGACAACGACCGCCACACCATCAGCAACCGGGTATATAAAATGAGCTACCATGTGTATGAAAATACCCGCTACGACAAGGCAGCACAGAAATCTATCCCGTATTCCTATACGCTGTCTTGGAACATCTACACCAACAGCCCCCACGGGTACGGACAGGCGAAAATCGCCGGACAGGACAGAAAGGTATTTGCTGACCGGGCGGCTATGGAAAAATATCTGAATGGGCGTATCAAGGCGTATGAAAAACTTTTTACGGAAATCTCCCCGGCTATCCCGCCGGAATACGCGGAACAGTTTAAGGTAAACGGGCAGCTCTTACCGGGCTATACCGTAGAGGGCGAGGAAATCAAGCAGCCCGCTGCCGACATTCCCGCCGCTGCACCGAGAACCGAACCGGGACAGGATACGGAACAGTTTGCAATCCTTATTGACAGCCGCACCCGTTTTGAAACGGGAGAACCGGGCGGCTGCTGGTTATCCATGCCCGCCACAAAGGAAGAACTTCACGAAGCCATGCAAAGCGTCGGCATTACCGCAGACAATCCGCAGGAATTTTTCATTCACGGCTACTCTGACCGGGAGGACAGACACATTGCCCTGCCGTATGACATGGTATGCGCGGCACAGGTGGACGAGCTGAATTTCCTTGCGGCACGACTGGAAACCCTTGACGCTTCCGGGATTACCGCGCTGAACGCCGCCACGCAGCGCAGGAATGGTTTTGAGAATATCGGGCAGCTCATTGACTTTACCTATAACGAGGACTTTTTCGTGCATATCCCCGAAGTACATAATCTCCGCGAATTGGGCGATTATTACCTTAACAAATCCGGCATGGTGCAAATGCCCGCTGAATGGAAAAACAGCATTGACCTTATCGCCTTTGGACGAAACGCCGCCGCACAGGAAAAAGGCAGCTTTACGGAATACGGCTACCTTGTGGAAAGCGGCGACGCATGGGAGCAGCACTTTGAGGGGCGCGATGTGCCGGAGGACTACCGCATTATGAGCTACCCGCAGCCAACCGTCGAACTGGACGCAGCCCCGGCAGTACAGGCGACTGTTCCCGAAGCAACGCCGCAGGAGCCGCGCCCGGTTATCCCCATTGTCTTAACTTCCGAGAAGCCCGCCGAAAAGCTCAAAGAGATAACCGACCGCTTGGAGCAAGGCATTACGGAACTGTTCGACAGCGAGCGTTACAAGGAATATCTGCGCGTCATGTCAAAGTTTCATAATTACAGCTTTAACAATACGCTGCTGATCGCCATGCAAAAGCCCGACGCTTCCCTTATCGCCGGATTTTCCGCATGGAAAAATAACTTTGGACGAAACGTGATGAAAGGACAAAAGGGTATCAAAATCCTTGCCCCGTCGCCGTTCAAGATTAAAAAAGAAATGGAGAAAATCGACCCGCAGACACAGAAAGCCATTATCGGCAAAGACGGAAAGCCCGTAACCGAGGAAAAGGAAATCACAATCCCCGCCTTTAAGGTGGTATCGGTCTTTGACGTATCGCAGACCGAGGGCAGGGAAATCCCCGATATTGCCGTAAATATGCTGACCGGGGACGTGGAGCATTACAAGGAGGTTTTCGCTGCCCTTGAAAAGACTTCTCCTGTTCCTGTTGGCTTTGAAAAAATCGAGGGCGGCGCACATGGTTACTACCACTTGGAGGACAAGCGTATTGCCCTTGATGAGGGCATGAGCGAGCTGCAAACCTTAAAGACACTTATCCATGAAATCGCCCATGCGAAGCTGCACGACATTGACCTAAACGCCCCTTTAGAGGACTTGGAGAACAGACCCGACCGCCGCACCCGTGAGGTACAGGCAGAAAGTATCGCCTATACCGTGTGCCAGCATTACGGGCTTGATACCTCTGATTATTCCTTTGGGTATGTTGCCGGGTGGAGTGCCGGACGGGAGCTTACCGAACTGAAAAGCTCTCTTGAAACAATCCGCAGCACCGCAGCGGAAATCATCAACAGCATTGATGAACATATCGCAGAACTGCAAAAGGAACAGGTGCAGGACGCGCCGAGGGAGAAAGCCGCCATGCCGGAGTACATTTACAAGATTGAAGCCAACCCCCGCACAACGGGCGACAACGACCGCTTTTTCTTGCAAGCCTATCTCCCGCAGGAAAACGGCAGGGCAAAAATCGGGGACGTGCTGTATATCGGCAGCCTTGCAAAATGCCGGGAACTCATGGGCGGCTGAACGCCGGAGAGCTGACGCAGGGAGAAGTAAAGGAGCTATATGCAAAGGCGCAGGAAGCCGAAGCCGACAAAGACACCTTTTCCATTTATCAGCTAAAGCAAGGGGACGAAACGCGGGACTTCCGCTTTGAGCCTTACAACCGCCTGCAGGCGGCGGGAAATGTGGTTGATAAGGCAAACTATGAGCTTGTCTATTCCGCAGAGCTTACGCCGGGTACTTCCCTTGAAGATATTTACACCCGTTTCAATATCGAACACCCGAAAGATTTTAAGGGACACAGCCTTTCCGTTTCCGACGTGGTAGTGCTTCATCAGAACGGACAGGACGCGGCGCATTATGTAGATAGTTTCGGCTACAAGGAAGTGCCGGAGTTTTTGCAGGAGCAGACACAACAGCCGGAAAAGATAAACCCGCTAAAGCACGTCGAGGACACAATCGAGCAGAACGACAACAACTTTGACGGTATCATCAACAACACCCCTACGGTTGACGAACTGGAAGCAAAGGTAAAAGCCGGGGAACAGATTTCCCTTGTTGACCTTGCAGAAGCGATTAAGGCAGACAAAGAACGCGGCAAAGAAAAGCCCTCTATCCGGGCGCAGCTTAAAGCTGACAAGGAACGGACGGGGAAAAAGAAGAACACAAAGCAGAAGTCACAGGACTTGGAAAGGAGCTGACCCATGCCGAAACAGAATAAATTTGAAAATGTGGACGTACTTGCTTCTCTCCATGCGATATTAAAGCAGAATACAGGATTTTATCAGAGCGATTTTGACATTGACAGGGAGATTATCGCAAGGGCGGCGGCAAATGCGAGTAAAGAGGACAAGACCCTCTTATGGTTTTGCCGACCGTCCGGGACGCATTGCTTTCGGGAGCGCGACGTATTCCTAAAGGACACCGCGCCCCATAACACCTGGCGTTTCTACATGGAGCAGACAAGCGACCGTATTCTTGCCTATGCAATCGAGCTGACAGACAGGGAGCATGGAAAAATCAAGGGCAATCTGTATGAGCTTGACTATTCCCGCCATTATGAGCGCGTCAAGGAAAAGGGGCTGCCCGCCGATACGGTCAAGCTGATTTATGAGCGCGGGGAGCAGACGATACCCGCCGGACAGTATTTCAACGGAAGTCCAGACCCGCAGCTTGGGAAGTTTGAACGCTTTGAAGCCCTACCCAACGACCCGGACGCGCTTAAATGGCTCTTACGGGAGGAACACCGCAACAGGGAGCAGCTTCTACCGGGAGATTTTAAGGCACATATCGCCACGCTGCATGACGGACTGATTGAAACGGAAGCGCGGCGCATTGTGCGGGAAATGAAGCGGAATGACACACCGAACAGCCCGAACAAGACCCATTTCATGGTGGAGCTTTCCCCGGCGTTCATGCAGCTTGCGAACACAAAGGACATTGACCGCCTTTTCTCCATGCTGCCCTACAAGACCCTTTCCTTTTCCAAAATCGAGGGCAGACATGGGACGTATGCGCTGATTGACAAAGGAGAGAACCGGGACAAAGAGATTAAAAAGCCACGCCCCTCTGTCCGGGCGCAGCTAAAAGCAGATAAGACAAAGACAGCCCCTAAAAAGACGACGACAAAAGCAAAAAATCACGATTTGGAGGTATGAGCATGAATAGATTGACTGTTGAGGAAACAAACCTTTTAAGCATTTACCACGAGGGAAGCAAAGCGCAGCTTGTAGAGAACATGACCGCCGCGCTGCCTTTCATGGACGAGGATATGCGAGAGCTTGCAAAGCGCACCCTTTCCAAAGTGGAAGCCATGACCGAAGCGGAGTTTGCGGGGCTTCCCATTTACGCCGCTGATGAAGTATGACTGGGATTAAGCGGCTGACGCCGCCCCAAAGCCGGAAAGTCAATACCCTTGTACGCCGGGAGTGCTGCAACTGCGATAACGGCAACTGTATCTTACTGGACGACGGGGACACTTGCGTATGCCCGCAGCTCATTTCCTATTCGCTGCTCTGCAAGTGGTTTCGGATTGCCGTACTTCCCGCCGACAAGCTCCTGTATGCAGAACTCAATCAGACCGAGGACAGAAAGAAATGTACCGAGTGCGGCACGTTCTTTGTATCTACTTCAAACAGCGTCAAATACTGCCCGGATTGCCGGAAGCGGATTACCCGCAGACAGGCAGCCGAGCGCATGAGGAAAAGACGCGCTCTTGTTACGCAGTAGGGGCGAAAAAAGCCTTGTTTTATGCGGCTCTGACAGCCGTTTTGAAGGGCGGTAATATCTTAATACCTATTCCCTTAAAATCGCGGTTCTACTGCGTAACAAAAAATAATTTGCACCCATAGAGAAAACGGGCGCGGTGGCCAACATACCGGCTGCCGCGTCCGTTCTTTTTTTGTGTTCATTTATCCGCGCTCTGTTCCCTTTGTCCGTTCTGGCTGACGTTCCACTTTCAAAATACTGTCGATATTCTTCTTGATAACGTCGTATTCCTTGACCTGCTTTTTCAGCTTCCCATAGTCGGCATACAGGGCTTCTTTCTGCTCTTGAAGTGCTGCGTACTCTGCTTGCAGGGCGGCAAGACTTGGTAGCTTGGTTATCCCCGCCGCCTTAATTGCCTTTGCCGCTGCTTCATAGAGAATAATATCGCTCTCATGGGCTGCCCGGTATTTGTCTTTATCCTTTACCTTGCGGTATGAAGCATAGGCGGGCTTTGTCTTTTGATAGGTAGTGATATTCTTAATAAGCAGCGTCATATCGGTAAGCCGCTTTTCAACCTCTTTCAAGCTGTCCGCTGCCTGTTCGCTTGCTTTGGTAACTTCCGTGATTTTCGCGGTCAATTCTGCGTGCTGTTCAATCTTATGTTCTGTCAAGAAATTCATGGTTTTCGCTGCCTGTTTCAGATTATGGATTTTTGCCCATTGCTCATAGCCCCGGCTTTCCTGCGCCTTGATACTGTTCTGAATATCAATGAGCAGACTAACGCCGCCACGATCTGCGCGGGGAGCTTTCGCAGCGCGGGCGCGTTTGCCGCTTATCCGTTCTCTGATAGCTTCCTCTGTATAATCTGCGCCGAGAGTTTTAAGGCGGGTAAACCGTTCCTGTCCGGGAGCGCGGCAGGAAATATATTTCCCCGGTTTTACCTCATAGCCCGTCGCTTCTAACCGTGATAGCAATTCCTCAAAACTTGACACTTGGGGAATGAGAGCGTCCACGGCAATTTTCAGCTTGCCTTTCCAACTGGTACCTGTTTTCTCTGCCTGGTACTCTGCATAGCTTTTTCCCTTGCTGCCCCGGTTCGGAAGGACAACTGATAAGCCATGTTCCCGGCACAGCTTATCGCTCATGTTCCGTATACCGTAATAGCTGCGCTTGTTGGAATTGTACTTGTGGTGGTCTACGAAATTGACCGCGCAAAAAATAATGTGGTTATGGATATGCCCCTTGTCAATGTGAGTAGTCAAAACATATTCGTGCTGACCTTTGGTTACTGCGTCGGCAAGCTGCCGCCCGATTTCATGGGCTTCTCTGTAATCGACTTCTCCCGGCTCAAAGGCTTGTATCAAATGGTGGGCGAGGTTGTTGCCCTTATCCAACGCCTGCGACAAAGTAAATGTAAATTCAATGTCTGCCGTTTCATAGGAGCAGCCAAAGGAGGACACAAGCATTTTTTCATCGGTCTTTGCCGGATTTTGGATATAGTCAAGGGCTTTGTTTAGCGTTCCCTTAATAGGCTTAATCTTTGTAACCGCCATATTTCCGCAAGCACCCCCTTTATTTCTTCTATGTCCTCTTGGTAGACGCTGCCCGTACTGTTCACGCGCTTTGCAATCTGATTGACGTTGACGCCGATTTTCTGTATCTCCGCTGTCATTGCCTTTATGTCGATATGGTCTACCTGTATGATATAGCCGTCAATGGCAATCTTGCGAAGATACGCCGCCATGTTCCGGGTGGGAACGAGCTTCATTTTTTCAAGAATTAAATCTCGTTCCGCTTCTGTTACTCTGAACTTGATTTGCACCGTTCTTTTTCTTCCGTCCATGTGTAAATGCTCCTTTCCATTCCGAGGGTTTGGGACACTTCCCAACAAGCAATTTTGCCGACGCTGCCGCAGCGCAGGACGGGCAAAATACGGAAGTGGGTACCCGCTTCCTATGCTTGCTATTCAAGTTTTTTATCTCTTCTGTCCTTATTTCCCACTACGGAGAAAAAGCTATTTTGCCGAACTTATCCAAAAGAAAAACGCTGCAATCTCAAAAAAAGATTACAACGCTTCCTAAAATCCATATTCAATTTTGCCGGACATTTTCATTTGTCCTCTTTTTCAACTTCCTTAATTTCTTTCGCCGTTGCGGTTACAATCCGTATTCCCTTATCGCTCATGGTATCAAGCAACGTGTCAAGCTGCCGACGCTGCGTATTTTTCGTATCCGGCTTCTCTAAAAGGAACTGGTCTACGGATATATCGTAACGGAGCATAAGCTCAAAAAAGATTTGCAGACTTGGGTGTTGCCCGTTATTCTCAATGTTCGCAAGGTAGCGAGGGGAAATAAACATTTCGTCGCTTACTTTCTTGCGGCTCTCCTTTCTTGCTGTCCGCGCTGCTTTTATTGCTTGCCCGAAAGCCTTGAAGTCATATTTTTCTACTGGTCTTTTTGCCATATTCATTCACCCAGTTACATTTTACTGTTCCCCTTTCTCGTTGGATATGTCTATATACTTCCTACTATGCACTAAAATAATTCATTATTTTGGTTTCACTGTTCGCTTTTAGCGATTTCATTTAGAAAATCTTCAAAATGATATTGATTTTTAGCACGCCCGTGATATAATGTGATTGTCATTTAGAAATAAATCAAAATGAGAAGAACCAAAGGTGATAATACCGTGAGCTTACCAAATGTATTCAAAGCACTTAGCGATCCCGTTCGACGGGAAATATTACTAAAACTAAAACAAAAACGAAAGATGTCTGCCGGAGAGATTGCCGCAGAATTTGATTTATCAAATGCCACTATTTCATATCATCTTTCTACTCTAAAAAAGGCTGATTTAATTTTTGAAACACGTTATCAGAAATACATTTATTACGAGATAAACATTTCTGTATTTGAAGACGCCGTTATGTGGCTTATGCAGTTTCAGGAGGATAAGAATGAACCAGAAAAATAAGCGTACTTTAATCATCTCAACCATAGCATGTATTATTTTATCTTTTACAACATTGATAATCTCAAAGCTAAAGAATAGCAATGCTGACATGTATATCCTACTTTATGTAATTGCCATTCTGCTTAATATAGTCTTGAACTTTGGACTAAGTATTAAGGTTGCTTCGACCAACGGGGCTAAAAGTCTGATATTTTTAGGCAAATGGATTATGCCGATTACGGGTGTGGTATATTTAATTCCCCAGTTTTATTCTTTGCTATTTCCAGAGCAGGATATAACGGAAGCATTTATCTATGTGTTTGTTGGCATAATGTTCATTATCAGCGGAAATTACTTTCCTAAAAATCATATAAATCCTTATGTTGGATTGAAATTCCCGTGGCTGTTCAATGATGAAGAAAGTTGGTATAAAACACACAAATTGGGAAGTTATACATGGCTTCTTTCTGGATTAGTCTTTATCCTACATCCATTGCACAAATTTTACTTTGTGACCGTTCCGCTAATTATTCTATTAGTTGGCGTTGTTCCATTGGCCTATTCACTCTTTCTTTATTTCAGAAGAAAGAAGAACACTTAATTTAAGGAGGATATACTTATGAAATCTGTAAAGAAACATATCATTATCAGTACCGTACTATGTGCATTGACATTGGCAGTCCTTATCGCCTTTTCTGGCAAACTGCCAGAGTCTGTTCCAGTGCACTTTGATTCTGCCGGAAATGCGAACTCTTTTTGGCCTCGTAATGTCGTAGTCTTTGGTGTTCCCGCATTTTGTGTCCTGCTCAATCTGATTGTTGATGCAGTTCTTAGCCAGCATGAAAATAAAAAGACATACATGTTTTATATCATGCCAGTGGTGGCGTTTGCTGTGACAGGTATTATGATTTATTTAGGTATGAAATGAGAATTGATAGCGGAACGGTTTATTTTTTTAACTTTCATTTCGATTTTTTTCTAAATGAGAATGGAGGACACTATGTTAGAAATCAGAAACTTATCCAAAAGCTATGGTGAAAAGAAAGCCGTATGTAATCTAAATTTAATAGTTGAGGACGGCGACATAATGGGCTTCATTGGGAAAAATGGAGCTGGTAAGACAACTACCTTAAAATCTTGTTTAGGTATAGTTGGTATTGACAAGGGTGAAATCCTATTAGACGGTGTTTCAATACTCAAAGAACCAATAGTTTGCAAAAAGAAAATGGCATATGTACCAGACAATCCACAACTTGACGAGTATATGACAGGAATACAGTACCTTAATTTTATTGCTGACATTTATGCCGTTCCATCTCAAAATCGCAAGTACATTATCGAAAAGTTAGCTTCGACATTTCAAATGGAACCGCATTTGAACAGTTTAATCTCCTCTTACTCACATGGAATGAAACAAAAACTTGCGCTGATTGCTGCATTTTCACATGCACCGAAACTCTTGATTTTGGATGAACCGTTCGTTGGCTTAGACCCCGAAGCATTTATAATCTTAAAAGAGCAAATGAAAGAATTATGTGCGGACGGAAGCTCCGTTCTATTTTCAAGTCATATTCTCGATGTGGTAGAGAAGGTATGCAATAAAGTAGCGGTCATTAAACAAGGGCATTTACTATATTCCGGCCCGACAGTAGAAATCACCGGAACAAAGGGGTTGGAAGAAGTTTTTATGGAGATGAATAGCGATGAAAATTTTATTACTTCTATTGAAAAATAATTTGATACAGTTGTGCCGGCTTAACCAACTGCGCTATGCAGATAACCAGAAGCGTAGAAACACTATTTATCTCTACATTTTTGTTGGAACTATCCTGATAGGTGGGCTTGTATATTTAAGTTATTCTTTGAACATTGTTTTCTCTTTATCATGGACACTGGACGAAATAATCATAAATCTTATTCTTCCAGTGATCCTAATCTGCATGATACTCAATGTTTTTATCAGTATCTTTTGGGGAAGTGGACTACTCCTTAGTGATACGAACATAGATAACCTGCTTGCGTTTCCTGTTCCTTTAATGGTGTTAATAATCTCAAAGTTAAGCATTTTATATTTAGTTCAAGCCGTCCTTGATATGACGCTATTGTTTCCTATGGCAGTATTATTCGGCTTAACTGCCGATATGAAAATTTCATATTATCCAGTCATGGCAGGGGTTGTTTTGCTATTTCCTATCATTCCCGGTCTTTTGGGAACGATTGTTGGAACAAAAGTTCATCATATATTGAAAAGCTCATCTGCTCTCGTTACACGATTAAAAACAATCGGAGCTGTATTGATTTTATTTGCATTTATGACATTCATGTTTTGCAAATTTCCTGATATAGTTGCGGGAGATACGGGTTTTAACTTTTCAATTTCAGCTATTTCTATTCCTGGAAGCAGATATGTACACTTAATTCTTTGTTGTGATTATTTATCATTAGGATTATATACTGGAATTGTGCTTATCATAGGTAGTTCGTTACTATTTGGTTTAAGCAGAATATATCAAAATTGGTACTGTAACATCATTCATCATACAAAATACCAAAATACTAATCGGAATAAACAATCTTTTAAGCAAAACAGTCTTATGACCGCGCTTGTAAAAAGAGAACGAGTACGCTATTTTTCGTTGCCTGTATATTTAACAAATACTGCTTGTGGTTTTTTGTTTGCTGCTATATTTGTAGTGTTAATTGTTTTTATGACAGACAAAATTAGCCTGTATGCTTATCAATTAGCCGAATACTTGAAAGTTGCCCCTGCGGAATATGATGTGTTTTATATTTTTGTATTTACTGTTTTAGTAACATTATCCAGCACGACTTATCCCAGTATTTCCATTGAGGGAAAACAAATTGAAATATTGAAATCTTTGCCGATAACCGCAAAATACATTATCAAATCAAAGATACTGTTACATCTTTCTGTATCGGGGCCTATTATATTAGTTTTGAATACAGTAATGGCTTTTTACTTGCATTGGTCTTTGGAAAAAGTCATGTTAGGATATGCTATGCCATTTCTATATTCTTTATTTATTGGCATAATAGGATGTTTAATAAACATATTTTTCCCCAACTTTGAATGGGAAAATATTACACATATTATCAAGCAAAGTCTACCTGCAATATTAAGCGCACTGATTGGAACACTCTCAACCTGTGGAACATGCTATTTGCTTCTGAAATACTTCTCAAACTCATTGCTGTTGGGTGGGTATATTGTGTGCGGCATTATTCTACTGTTAATAAGTATTTTGGTACTTTGTCTAAATAGGCGAGGAGAACACCTTTATCAAGCGTTATAGAGGTACTCTTTTTGTTATTATGTTCGTGAGGTATAAAAATGATAAAATGTGAGTGGATATTTTGCCCAGTGTGCGGCAATAAAACAAGATTAAAAATTCGAGATGATACTGTGCTTAAAAATTTCCCTTTATATTGCCCAAAGTGTAAACAAGAAAATCTTATTAGCGTCCACAAATTGAATATTACTGTTATCAAAGAGCCAGACGCACAGACGCAGAGCCGATAATCCGCAAAACATAAATTTGCGGTTATCGGCTCTTTCTTTGATAGCAAATAGTAATCTGCCGGACGACGGCAAAAGAAAAAAAGCCGTCGTGCAGCAGCCATATTTTCACGCGCTTATTTTATCTCGGCGGCTTTGATTTTTCAGAGCCGCCGTTTCTTTTCGTCAATCTATCCCAAACTTGCGACGACCCGGACACCATGAACTGACACGGCGGTATTTTAGGAGGTTGCCGCCGTGTCTACTTTGGTATTCCATAATACCCATGAGCTTCATCAATTAAAAAAAGCATAGCTCCACCTCCGGGCAAGTCTACCCATGAGTATGAACTGTCAAATCATCTGAATACTGCTTACATTTCCTTTGCGTCCGTCTGCGCCTTGCAGACGGGCGCATTTTGTGTTTTTCAAAACTTTTTTGAAAAACTTTTCTATTCCGTTTGGCAAATCTGCGGCACGTCCGTGGAAGGCAGCCGAAAGGGGATAAATAACCCGCCCCCGGGACGAAAGGGGGTGAGAACATGGATTATCCTAATCGGTTGGAATGGCAGACAAGATGTGAGTTTAATGCGTACTGCAAACACACGCTACGCAACGAACTGATTGACGCCTGCCGGGAAAGCAAAAGTCGGCGAAAGCACGAAGTCAACTTTTCAGACCTTGCCCCGCATGAGGAAAAGCAGCTTTATACCGTTGACAGATATTTTGTCAATGAGGACGAGGACGCTTTTTGTGCAGGCGGTTTGAAGATTACGGCGAAGTTGCTTGCCGAAGCAATGCACTCCCTGCCGGAAGAAAAACGGCAAGCCGTTTTACTGTATTACTTTTTCAGCATGACCGACGCTGAAATCGCGGAGCTTATGAAAGTACCCCGCAGCACAGTACAGTATAGACGGACAAGCTCTTTTGAACTGCTAAAACGATATTTGGAGGAACGCGCTGATGAATGGAACGAATTGTAATGACAATGAGCGCGGCTTATTACCCTACCCGGTCATTTTAGCCGCGACAAAGGGCGACCCCGACGCCATGAAAATTGTAATGCAGCACTACCAAAGCTACATAGCCCACCTGTCTATGCGGAAAATCCGTGACGAGAACGGCAATACCTATTACGGCATAGACGAGGACTTGCGCGAACGGCTGCAAGCAAAGCTCATGCGGGCTGTCCTATCCTTTAAGACAGAGAAATAAACGCAAAGTGTTCCTCCCCTTTCCTCTTTGTATATTTCTGTCTTTTGTACCTTGAAAAAGAAAGCGACGCAAGATAACGGCGGCGCAGCATAGGGCAAATCAGATACGTTCCTTTTGCGTCGAGCCATGCGGCGGGTGCGCCATGACGCATTCCCGGCGGGATTTCCCCGCTCCGGATTGCCGAGCGATCAACACCGACTCCGGAAAACAGGCACAGCAGCTTGTCGGCGACGAAGCGCAAAATACATAATGATACTCCCTTATCGCCATAGTCCGAGCGTTCAAAGCGTCGCAGGCAATGGGTAGGGCTGCGCGAGAACCGCGCAGGGGTGCAATTCCCGTGAGGTTGAGAAGCGAATCGACCGTCTGATGAAACCCACTTTTCGTAAACAAACCTTTTGCCATTTTTACGAAAGGGGGTAATCTCTATGGCAAAAAAAGAAACTACAAGCTATGCCGCCCCTTTGCTGCCTATGCTGAAAACAGTAGAGCAAATGAGCAAGGTTAGCGGCATTGGCGAAAACAAGCTGCGCGAGCTTATGGATAGTGGCGAGCTTGAATATATCCAAAATGGAAACCGCCGCTTGATTGCCGACGCTGCTATTTGGGATTGGTACCACAGAGCAAAGAAAGCGGCAAAGCCCCCGGCAACGCAAGGGGGTTAAGCTATGGCAATCAGAACAAGACAAGCGAAAAACAAACGCGACAGTAACGGCGTACTGACCGGGCGACCGGGTACGGTTTACGACGTTGATATAAAGTACACCGCCCCCGACGGGGCGAAAAAATCCTATACCAAACGAGGATTTGCGACCAAACGCGAAGCGGCGCAGCATGAAGCGGAAATGAAAACGAAACTCCAAAATCCGGGGCAGATCGCTTCCATTACTTCACAGCGCAAGCAGACCGTCGCCGCCTATCTCAATGATTGGGTGGAAAGCTATGCAAGAGTAAACTTGCGCCCCTCTACCTACGACGGGTACAAAAAGACCATTGCAAACTATATCAATCCATACATTGGCGGCGTTGCCCTTAATCAGCTTACCCCGGCTATGGTAGACAAGATGTTTCAGCAGATTATTGACAAGGGCTTGAAACCGTCCACCGCAGCCGGGGCAAAGCGCGTGTTGAGCGTGGCGTTGAGCCATGCCCGGAAATATCGCTATATTGAAACAAACGCTGCAAAGGACACCCTTACGAAGTTTGGAAAAGGCGATAAGACACCCGACCCCTACACGCCGGAACAAGTCAAGCTGCTCATGCAGCGGGTGGAGGGGACAGTTTGGGAAATGCCCGTTATTCTTGGCGGGCTTTATGGTATGCGCCGTTCTGAAATCTTGGGGCTGCGTTGGCGCAACGTGGATTTAGAAAACAATACCTTTGACGTTACCGAGCAGCTACCCTTTAAGGTGCCGCCGAAAACAAAAGTCATTGAAGAAATGGCACCGCCAAAATCCAACGGCAGGAAGCTACCGATTACCGAGCTTGCCCGTCCGTTCTTCCTCAAACAGTTTGCTATGCAGGAAGTGCAAAAGGAACAGGCAGCAAAGGAGGGAAAGCCCTACTACGACAATGACCTTGTTGTGGCAAAGCCGGACGGTGCGCCTATCAATGCGTCTTGGGTATCGTCGCAGTTTGGTAAACTTCTTGAAGATTTGGAAATGCCGCATATCCGTTTTCACGATTTGCGCCATACAGCAGCTACGAATATGCACCAACTGACAGGCGACTTCTATACCGTGGGCGAAGTCTTGGGACATACGCTTGCGGGTATCGGCGCGTCGCTTGGCTTATCCATGAACTTTGAAGCAGTAACCGCCCGATATGTTGATGTGCGCCTGGAGCGAAAAAAGGAGGTGTTGGACACCTACCACGGCGCAGTAGAAAAAGCAGCCCCGGCACAGGCAAAGGAAGCAGGCGCAAAAACAGAAAAAGGAACGACAAAGAAAAAACACAAGGAAATGGAGCTTTGACCGACTTATCTTTTTACCGCTTCTTATAGCCTTTTATATCACCCCGTCGAGTTAGGGCGGCAAAAAAGCGTCAAACGGCATTTTTTGACCGCTGACGCAGGAACGCGAAAAGCCGCAAAAACATAGTGTTTATGCGGCTTTTCAGCGTTTTACCTATCAAATTTTATTGTGTGGAACGGCAGAAAATTCTACTATTTTTTATACCAACAACAAACATAATCCAAGTTACCAGCATTTTTCCAACCTGGGAAAACGAGTGCTATATCGTCCTTCTGGACTTTATTCATCATCCGTGCACCTACAAACGGCGGGTTACCCATAATATAATTGACGCTCATTTTCGGCACAACATCTTCCCAGTTAATCTGCAAAGCATTACTCTCGATGATAGATGCATTAGTTTTTAAAGGCAAGAAATCAAGTTGCATCAATACGATTGCTTCTGTTTCTTTCATCATCTGGCTCTCCGCAATCCAGAGCGCTGTCTTAGCAACAGTAACGGCGAAATCGTTAATCTCAATGCCATAAAACTGAGCAATGGATACCTGAATTGGATTTGCTTCTTCAAATCCGAAGCGAATCTGGCCCTTCTGCAACTCAGCCAATACCTTATTTTCAAGCCTACGAATGCTAATATATGTTTCCGTAAGGAAGTTACCACTGCCACATGCTGGATCTGTTGCCGTGTCTAATTTGATACAACATAACGGAGCGGAATATCTACCCCTTAACGATGCACCCGCACAGGTGCATTTTTGCACACCCCTCATAACGATGCCGTATGCACCGTTACGGAGTAAGGTATTCGGTTTTATCGCTGCCTGTGCGTACACTGTGTTCTCCTCGTAAGTCGAGTAGACTAAGACCTCTCAATCTTAGCCCCTCACAGATCCGTACGTGCGGCTTTCCCGCATACGGCTCCTCATAGTAACATTCACTTTAATATAAGCAATAGTA
>NZ_QUMD01000022.1 GCF_003481985.1 Clostridium sp. OF09-36 | reverse complement strand
ATCGGATGCTATTTTCTGAACCAGTTCTTTTAGATAAGTCTCAATCTCTGCCGATAAAATCTTCCTGCGATATTTCACAGACCACACCACATGGTAGTTGATATTGTATACACAAGTTCTTGAATGTATTAATTTTTCTTTCATACACATAGTATACTATCATACAGAAGGAAACGCAAGCAAAATCGAACAGACTTTCGATTTTGCTTGCGTTTCAGACGCTTTCATCTCGGCAATTGAATAACCGAGGATTCCCGCTTGTTATCCTAAAATACCGCAGGAACAAACAAAATCCATTTCGGTTCACGCGATGCGCAGACAGAAACGGATTTTGCCAATAACTAACTACATATGATAGGGCGCAAGGTTTTGCGCTACGGTCGGACATCCATAATCCAGTTCTGGGTTGTGGATGTTTTTTATTGCACTTCCATACAGAAAGTACATCCGTGGTACATCCGCTGATTTTGCGCCAGTACACACAGAAAGGACATCTGATTCTTATGAAAAACGAACTTTTTGAAACAACGCCGGTTCCAAAAGCGTATCTCACGCTCGCATTTCCGGTCGTACTCAGTATGATGGTCTCTCTCATCTACAACATGGTAGATACCTACTTCATTGCACTCACCGGCAAACAGGACCTGGTGGCCGGTGTTTCCCTGGCTGTTCCCGTATTCACGCTGATGATCGCCTTCGGAGATATCTTCGGACTTGGCGGAAGCTCCATCATCTCCAGACTGCTTGGCGAAAAAAACGAAACTGCCGCAAAAAAAGCCAGTGCGTTCTGCATCTGGACTTCCATTGGTTTTGGACTTCTGGTGACGCTCATCCATCCAGGAAATCCACATTTCCGGGACCATGGCGCGGGATATTTTCACGATCGGCATTCCTGCTTCCATCACCAACCTGATGCAGAGCTTCATGGTCATGATGACCAACCATTTCCTGCTTGCTTACGGTACCGATAAGATTACAGCTATGGGTATCGCCCTGAAATCCAACATGATCACTGCGCTGATCCTGGTCGGCTTTGCCTTTGGCGGTCAGTCAGTCGGAAATGCCCTCGGCGCATTCCTTTTATCCGTATGCCGCCAGGGTGTGCTGTACGCCGCTTTCCTGTTTCTTCTCTCTAATCTGTTTGGATACCACGGTGTCCTGTTGTCGCAGGCATGCGCAGACCTGGCAACCGTGGTGATGGCGGTGTGCATTATACGGAATTTATTCAAAAAATGATGAAACCTGCATCTGATGCTTCATCGTCCGAAACAAATGCGTGCAAATGATAACCCCCACCATGATTGACAGATAATCCGCCGTCGGCTGCGCATAAATCACACCATCCAGCCCAAACAGATGATTCAAAATAAAAATCAGCGGAATAAAAATCAGTCCCTGGCGGCAGACCGTAAGGATGAGGGAAGGCAGCGCCTTTCCCATGCCCTGGATCGTATTGATGCACAGGAACAAAATTCCGATGAACGGGGCGGAAAGCTGCAGCGCAATGACCATCCGGATACCATATTCCACGACTTCTGCGTCGTTGATGAAGACCTGGATCAGGGACTTTCTTGCAATGAGCATAAACAGGGTCAAAATAACTCCCATAACCACTGAAACGGCGCCGGTAAATTTGAATACCTGCATCAGGCGCTTCTTATTTCCAGAGCCGTAATTGTAACCGATCAACGGCTGGATTCCCACACAAAGTCCGATCTGCAACAGCACTACCAGCATATTCGACTTCATTGCCACGCCCATTGCCGCAACCGGCGTATCGCCATAGCCGACCAACGCCTGATTCAAGATGATGTTCGCAAAGCTCATCAGAATGTTATTCAAAGAAGCCGGAATACCGATTGCCGCAACCGCTACGGCGATTCCATCTCCCATCTTAAAATCTTTCAGATGAATGGACAGCATCGATTTGCCGCGCACATAGTAGGCAATATAAAACAGGCAAGCCGCAATGTTTCCGATCACCGTTGCAAGCGCTGCCCCGGAGACACCCCAGCCAAGCCCCAGGATCATAACCGGATCCAGAATAATATTTACAACCGTTCCAAGCAGGTTCCCGATCATGGATTCCCTGGATGCACCTTCGCCGCGCAAGATATTCGCAAATGCGGTCGAAAACATGATGGTCGGCGCACCAACAGCAATGATTGTCAGATACTGTCTTGCAAAATCAATGGTATTCGCGCTTGCACCGATCAGACGCAGAATCTTTTCCATACAAAGCACGGAAACTGCTGCCACAATGACGCCAAGTCCCAACGAACCATAACAGCAGAAGGAACTAATATGCCATGCACGGTCCTTTCTCCGTTCTCCCAGCGCTCTTGAAATTGCCGAGCTTCCGCCAATTCCAAACAAATGTCCCAGTGCCATAAAGATCATAAATACCGGCGTAGCCAGTGACACGGCTGCTACCTGAAGCGGATCTTTTGTCTGTCCGATGAAAAATGTATCCGCCATGTTGTAAATAACCACAACCAGCATGGAAATCATCGTTGGAATCGCCATCGTCGCCACGGCCTTCGGCACCGGGGCATTTTCAAATAAATCTGTGTTTGCTTTCACTGTCTTTTCTCCTTTTCCTGCGTACCTTCCTTTTCGGAACGTTTCTTCCCAAAATCTTTATGCCGACGTTCCTATTCTTAACGACATTATGCTTATTGTAGTATTATTCTCATGTGGACGTCAAGTAGATATGAATTAGCTTGCAAAATAGAAACCAGACATCTCGTGTTTGTCAAACGTACTTTTGCTGTCTATCTCACCATTCAAAATCCTGTCTAATGTAGGGCGAGATATATCGACTTTTCAAAAAAACGATCCCTATACCTTTTGATTGACATAGGGATCGTTTTTTGTCTCAAGTCTGATTAGAATCAGCATTGACAATGAAGCCGCAGCTTTCTCTACATTTTTTGTTTCCTAAGCAGCATTTTCCGAATTTTCATCCATGATAATGAAATAATATGGAACTTCCATAACCGTCCGCACAGTTCCATCTCCTGCATTTCCATTTTCTGTTCTGGAAACTGTAATGATCAGACAATAGCTTCCCTCAGAGAGCTTAGTCGGATAAGTACTATTGTTTGTATCCAGCGTTCCCCATATTTCCTCATTACTATTCTTTTCCAAATCTCCTGTTTTAGGACTCTCAATCACAAGAATCGGTCGTTTTCCATATAGAGAAGACTGTGTGTTCTGCGTTGCTGCATACTTCGCAGTTAATTTTGATGAAGTTTTGGAAAAATCTACCACAAAGCGATAGCTTTCCGGAATCTGACCCGCATTTCCAGAACTTGTGGAAACTCCATAGGTTTCTTTTTTACTTCCCATCCTGCAGAAGTCCGAAAGTTTTATGGAAGAAAGTCCATCTGATGTTTCTGGTTTGTAATACCAGAAATTGCTCAAAGAATTGTCCGGCTTCACGCGTTGCCGCAATGACTGCATTTGCCTTAACGCCACTAATCGTAACTTTAATATTCAGATTTGATGTCACCCCTGTATTCGGTGTAAAATCCAGTTGATAAAGATCTCCTTTCTGCTCTTCCGTTGACTTGTATGTAAACATACAGGTTCCGGTTTCTGATGCTGATGAATCCAACGGTGCTGTCATGGTGACCTGGTATTGTCCTGCCAGTTTCGGATTTCCGTTTACGGATGTATAGGCGTCATTCGTTCCTGCTTTTCTCCATTCATACTGAATGTCCGGTATTGCCTGACTCCAGGTATCTCCGCTATAACGCAATGTTACCGGATGTTCCTTTTTATCATAAACCTGATCGACAGTCTGAAGCGTAACTTCAGCAGTATGTGCTCCACAGCTACAGGTCTGAATAAGACCGGTTTCATTTTTGTTGATGCGATAGGTTAAATTAGCTGCATTGTGTTCACATTTGCTCCATTGTGCATACAGTTTGATTGTTGCTCCATTTTCCTGAGACAATCCGTCCTGGCCACTCTCTGCCGTATTGTAAGATTTTCCCGTTCCATCCATTTTTGTGTCCATCCCTGGAAACGGTAACCGGTACACAAATATTGATTTTCTGGAACCGTATAGACTTCGCCTACCGTACACGGCTAATTTGGCATAGTACCGGAATAAGTAACCCCAAGCGGAACATTCGGATAATACATCACCGTATACATGCTTCTGACCCAGATTGCAATCTGTTCCGGTAAAATTTTCATTGTATTGAACTTTATATTCAATATTATTACCTTTTTCCTGGCTACGATGATCAAGATAATGATTATTATCCGTACTTTGAATATCAACCGTGATCTGACCATGGAAATATGGGTTTTTCATGGTTCCATATACATCCACTGATCCACCTTGCACCATGACAGATCCTTTCATGTCAATATTTCCGCCAGTTTCTGAACCTATGCTCACATCACCGCCTTCGACCTTCAGACCATTGCTCTTTACATCCTTGGCTTTATTTCCTGTTTCTTTCAAACAGAAAAACTGGAATGTAGAACCCGGACTATTCAGATAAAAAGCGCCTCCAGAAATTCCAGCCTGGTTTCCGCTGATTACCGGACAGGAACTATGATCATGGCTTTCGAATTCGTCAGCACCGTACTGAAACGCAGTAAATGTTCTTTTGTTTAAATCCAACTTTGGATGAACATCCGCTGTCCCAATCTGCACCGTGATGTTATGGTCCGATCCGCTTTGTGCCGCCATGCCTCCACCAGAAGTATGTGCGTGATTCGATTCGATTGCACCGCTCAGCATAACAACTTTTTCATTTGCGTTTTCTGCATTGACGTAAATACCACCGCCCGCGCCACCGGAAGCTTTATTATCTGTAATGTTTCCATGATACATGAGAACATTACCATCTTTTACAAAAATACCTCCCCCATTGATCCTGGCCGCATTATATGCAATGCTTCCCTCCTCATCCTATTCTTTCATTATACATATGTCTTATATAGTAGTTAATTACCCGTTTTATGATGCTGTTGCTTTCTTTTATAATTGCTATAATAGTGATATTATCATTTTTTCGACCGTTTCATCTTTTATTCTACTTTTCTTGCAAAGGAGTTTACCACCTATGGGTAAGAGCAAAATCATTTCATTTGACAACCGCGATCGTTTTACCGACCTTGGCCTGACGATTGCCGCAATCCGCAAATCGCAGGGTATGTCCCAGGAACAGCTTGCTGAGAAGGCAAACATCAGCCGTTCTTATCTAAGTGCTATTGAAGCTCCTAATGTAATACAATCTTTTTCGGTAGAAATTTTATACAATATCGCTGACGCCCTGCACGTCAAGCCGGGCGACCTGTTGAACACGCAGTTTCCAAATATTCATATTCCAAAATAAACAAATTCAAAGAAAGAAGCGAAGAAAATCCTGTCATTGCTTATCAGGATCTTCTTCGCTTCTTCTTTTTGGTAATGTTTACGGTAATGTAACCACATCATCAAACCATTACCGTTTTATTCGTTTGTAATGATAAAATAATAAGGAACCTCCATAATCGTACGGATGCTTTCTCCTTCTGTTTTTGATGCAGTAATCTTCAGACAATAGCTTCCCGCTTCCTGTCCGTTTAATGAAAAATCATTTGTTTCCCCGGACGTGTCCAGTTCCTGCCGGAACGCAGTGTTGGTATACTCGCTGCTGTTCTCGTTTTGCTTCCAGATCGTTGCTTCTACTTTATCAACATTGGCATATGTAACCGGAAGCTTTAATACACCATTTTGCGGATACAAGCGCTTTTCTGTTTCAACCTTCACAGATGGAAGTGCCGTCGCATTCCGGACCAGCGTTAACCCGCCCTGTTCTGCAAGCAATTTTCCTTTGAAAGAAGCATCGGTATCTGCAGAGGCTGATGCATACAGCTTTGCCGTTACATTTTGATAGGCTTGCCGCTGAAAATAATAGGTATCTGATACCAGCCGCAGCGTGAGTGATCTTGTATCGGAATTTTTTGAAATTTCATCAATCGGCACCAGAAACTCTCCGTTCTCGTTTTGCGGATATAGCGTAGTGTCTCCTCCGTTTTTCTGAACCTCAAGTCTCATATCCCTAGGAATCGGTGCTGCATCTGCCCGGTCCCCTGAAACAGCGATCACAAGTCCCAATGTACGCCCTGTCCACATTGGAAGATCTGACGGCGAAATATGGTAAGCAGCCGTCAGATTCAGACTGTTCCATTCGTCAGAAGTGTCCAAACCGGCCGTATTGTCTGTTTCCAGAGTAAACCGGCCTCCGGCGTTCTTCATTACAGTTACTGTTTCCCACAGATCCGGGATAACCGTTTCTGTGTCACCCGATGCTGCATCCAATGGATTACCGTTATTTTCTGCTTTCGTAAATGCGAACACCAGATTCCACGCCGTTCCGGTATTTTCCAGTCCAGCTCCGGCTGTCTGTGTTTCCACAGCATTGGTAAAATCTACAACAAAACGATACTCCTGTTTTCTTCCGGTCAGATCAGAATAGCTGGAATCCGGCGAACTGCTATCTGCTCCCATTTTCTGAAATGCACTTAATTTTAAAATGCTTTCTGCTGCAAGTTCCTGTCCTGTTTTATAATACCAATAATCCTGGTCTGTATTTTGCCCTGTTTTCAGTGTCTGCATGATGATCGTAGTCCCCGCCGGAACAGCTGAGCCAAATTTCAGATAAGGTTCCCCATATTCTCCGGCTTGCCGGTTGCTTACACCGAACTGCGCCGTGAAAACAGAGTCCGCTCCGATGATCAAGGCATCTGAAGCATCTATCCATCGAAATCATCAAAATAGGGACCGGCTGCCCGTTTTACCGTTATCCCGGCATTCGGAAGTACACCTGTAACCGATATTTCTACCTCCAGCTGTGATACCTGGCTGGTTGCCGGAAGTTCCAGATAATAAAGGTCTCCCGCTTCACCGGTTCCTGCCTCATATTTCTGAAATAACACACCAGAACCACTTTCCGCAATGTTATCCTTCACGGAACACTGGAACTTGTTTTTGTGATATCCTTCATCGATCTTCACACGGTACCATTTTCGATGACTGCCAGAATCAGCAGGATAACCGGATGGTGCTTCCGAAGGTTCCACAGTAACACCCTGGTCCATAGTAAAATGTATCTGTGCATTACTGCTTGTGTAGAATCCGGCATCCAATGCCCCGGAAGCCAGATAGTTATCTGTTTCCCCGTAATATGCAGAGATCCGGCAATAAACTTCCGGTGGAAGTCCTCCTTCAATATAAATCTGGTTTGCTTCTTGCTGTTCTCCACTTTTCTGGGTTATCTTTTTCGTGACTCCGTTCGCAGTATATTCCAGTTCATAAACCGGAACGCTGTGATATTCATCGGTTTCTGGCTCTGTTCCAACCGCGATCGCATCAATCACCAGTTTTTTTCCTGCTGTGTCATAAGCATATTTCAGTGTTCCTTCCGCTGCTTCCTGCTTTGCCTTTTCGATCCGGTAATTGATCCAGATATTCTGGCGGTCTTCCGTACCTGCACCTGGTCCAGCCTCAATTTCCGCCCGGTACTGTCCTGCTTTTTGCGGCAGTCCGCCAGAAGTCAATGGCTGAAATACTTCTGTACTGTTCAACGGCCTCCAGGAATAGGCAACATTCGGTTCTGCGCCGCTCCATTCATCGCCCTTGCAGCTGGTTTTTACCGGATGGTTATTTTTATCATAAGTCACATTCACTGCCTCCATGATCATTTCCGCAGTGTGCGCCCCGCAGCTGCAGGTCTGGATCAGGCCTTTTTTTGTTTCATTGATCCGGTATGTTTGTTTTTCCGAAGGATGCAGACATACACTCCACTGTGCATACAGATTGATCGTTGCACCGTTTTCCTGTGACAGTCCATTCCCAACCTGGGTCCTATCGGAATAGGCCGTACCACTTCCATCCCTTTTGGTATTCCAGGAATCAAACTGGTAACCGGTACACCGGTACACATTTTCCGGAAGTGTCAGTGTATCACCGACAGTACATGGCAGATTTTCCATCATACCGGAATAAGTAACACCTAAAGGAATATTCGGATGAAATACAACGGTATACATGTTTCTTTGCCAGATTGCGTAAAGCGTTAACGTCGGATTATCCTGGGATATCCCCGTTTCTTCCAGGGCAGTTCCTGTACTATAGCTTTTTCCGCTTCCGTCTTTTTTTGTATTCCACCCCTGGATGGTCCACCCTCCATGCCCGAATAAGGAAGCTGCGACTGTTTTTCCGGCAAGCTCTGAATATTGCCTCGTGATATAAAGACCGGTTGGTTCTGTTCCGGTTCCGGTGAAATTTTCCATATAGATTACCCGGTAAACTACGTTTCCGGCATCCTGGACACGGTTATCGACATATCCCTTCTGGCTGTCTACCGTGATCCGGTTTTCAAAATAAGGGTTTTTCATGCTTCCGGAAATGGTTACGGTACCACCTTCGATCAGCATGGAACCAGTCACGGCCACATTTCCCCTGGCAGCGTCTTTGCTATCTTTGGTATAGCTTTCATCTCCGATCTTCACGGTTCCGCCTTCTACTTTTAACGCATCGCTGCGCGATTCTCCCGTAGCTTTATTTCCGGTTTCATGCAAACAGTAAAACGCGATCACAGAATTGCTGCTGCCATTCACATAAAACGCACCGCCGGAAGTTCCTGCTGTATTATCTGCGATCACAGGGCAGGATGTATGGTGATGTGTTGAATATGCCGTACGATCATATGCAATATCAAATCCTTCAAATTTTCTTTTTCCTGAATGACCATCCGCATCCAATTCCAGACCGGCATGCTCCTGGCATGTTCCCAGCACAATATTTGCTTTCTGCGACGTACTTAAAACGGCGATTGCTCCGCCGGATGTGTGGGATGTGTTATTGCTGATCGTTCCGCTCAAAATGGTTACATCGGCTTCTTTCTGGTCTGCATTTACATAAATGCCACCACCTTCACCACCGGATGTTTTATTATGCACGATACTGCCGTCATACATCAGGACATTGCCGTCTTTGACCGCGATTCCTCCCCCCTGCATCCTTGCCGTGTTATATGCAATGGTTCCTCCATCCAGCGTAACCGATCCGCCAGATACATAAACACCGCCTCCGCTCTGGCTGGCCGCATTGGTCCCATTTTCCGATCCGATCGCACCGCCTGACATCTGAAAGTCGCCTTCCAGGACCGCAACGCCACCACCATAAGCTGCTTTGTTTCCGGTTATCGTGATGTTCCCGCTGTTTTGCAAGAAAGAACCATAACGGATACAAACAGCTCCGCCATTTCCTGATGCTGTATTCCCAGACAAGATAACCGTTCCTTTGCAGTTTTCCCTTAATCCAAAGCTTGCATCTTTCCTGCCTTCTGTTCCTGCAATATAAATCCCCGCTCCATTTGCGGCATTGTTTCCGGTAATATTTACTGCTGCAACCGGATTTAGTGTGACATTCTGCTTATCAATATAAATGCCTCCGCCATTTCCTGACGCTGTATTCCCAGACAAGGTTCCACAATTTAAATCCGGGGTTCCTCCTGCCAGGTATACCCCTGCGCCATTTTCCGCATGGTTCCCGGAAATGGCTGTTGCCCGGACAGTAGCCTCATCCCCCATCAGGTCACCCATCGAAAATGTTCCGCTTTGCAAATAAGCTCCACCGCCATTTTGCTTCGCCGTATTATTTTCAACCATTCCACCAGATACGGTCAGACTTCCGTCTGCCAGGTACACACCAGCACCATCCCGTTCCGACTGGTTATTTCTGACATAACCACCATAAATGCTTACGGTTCCCTCTTCCAGATAAACAGCTCCTCCGCAGCCAGAAGTCTTTGTAGCAGTATCATTCGCTGCAGATATCTTTGCAATACAGTTTTCGATCGCAGCATTGCCCGACAGCGTAAATGATCCGGACTTCATGTATACAGCTCCACCCAATACACCTGCCGCATTTTTGATCGTGCCGCCGCTTATTGAAACCGTTCCATTTGCATCGTCCAGATAAACCGCTCCGCCATTTTCCTGTGCCCGCTCATACCCTGCGCTACTTAGATCCCGGTTATCAATGGTCCCTCCTGTCATTTCAAAAGAACATTTTTTATCTTTATCCCTGTTTGCCAGAACAAACTGTCCCTGGATTTCGCCACCGGTAATCTTAGCAGTCGCGAAGCCGATCGCTCCGCTCCCATTTTTTCCGCCGCCGATGGTTCCGGTTTTAATGCTTCCTCCAGCGATCACGATGCCTGCTTCTTCTGTTCCTTTCACATCTGTACTGGTTTTCGTTACAGCTCCGGGCGTACCATTTTCACTGTCTCCGCCACCAATGGATGCGCAGTCCAGTTTTCCTCCGGTGATCGTCACAGAGGCATCTCCTCCTGCTCCATTTTCAGCAGAACCTCCGCCAATCTTACCGCCATTGCAGTTTACGGTACCACCGGAAATCTCCACTATCGCCGATCCGCCCTTTGCAGTTCCCCTGCTTCCGCCACCACCAATACCAAACGCTCCTAATACATTGGCAGATGACGGGTCGTACTTATTGGTAACATTGGAATAATTTACACATTCCACATATGCTTCTTCACTGATCCTGATATTTGCGGAACCGCCAGCGGCACTTTTGCTGGTACCTCCTCCAAGTGCATTGGTCAATACATAACTGTTTCCGCTAATGGTAATATCCGCCTGCGCCGCAGTTCCATCGTAGCTGTTGCCGCTGCCGATCGCATTTCCATAACGGGCATAGGCAGTTACGCGGCTGTCTCCTGAAATTTCAACAACTGCTGCATTTCCTTCCATCTGTTTCGAACTTCCGCTGCCGATCGCCACACCGCCATAGTCCGTTTCATTTCTTGTAAAATAACCATAATTTTCTGCGTATACAGTACCTCCGGTGATCGTTACCTTGCCATTACCTCCACGCTGCTCCCAACCGATCCCACCGCCGATCGCCGCACCGGTTCCACAGCAGATCGCTGTAATGTCGCCACCTGTGATTGTAACTTCCCCATCCGCATTTGCGCCACCACCAATCGCAGTCGCACAGTTATTTTTTGACGTTATCACACAGATTGTTCCGCCTGAGATCGTTAGTCCGGTCGTACCCTTGCTTCCACCCTGCCAAAATCCGCCAATCCCTGCTTCCGCCCATCCGGCTCCTGCAGAACCACCATTCGAATCATCTGATACATAATCCTTTAATTCCGCATCAGACTCCATTTTTTTCGGTATATAAAGTTCACCGTCTGTACTTCCTGGGCTTGCATAACTATCGATGGTCAGACTCGAATTCACATTATTATTTTCTAGTTTTTCACCGCCTGTCCCATAACCGATACGTTTTACCTGGTTCGTTCCACGAAGCTGCAGCAAAATTTTTTTGGTCGCACCTTTCGGAGCATTGATGTTAATCATCTTGTCTGTGTTGATCCCATCTAGGATAACCGTCCGTTCTTCCGTAAAATTTCCCGTTGCAGTAACTCCCTTATCGGCTTTTGTGGTTGCATTACTTTGCGCGATCCGGTATTTTGCATTATTCTTCCCAAAGGATACCTCAACATTCCTTCCATCCTGACGTGTTCCTGCTAAAGAATCCGGATTTATCGTGACATTGCCCTTCGCCAGATCCACTGTTGCCACATTGCTGACTGCAATATAATTTCCTAACCCATACGTAAGAAATGCCACCTTGCCTTCCTCTTGCACAAATGGCTGCCCCAGGCTTTCTAAAGATGCGGGCTGCCCATCCTTGTCATTCTGGATTTTATAAATTTCTACCGAGTCATCATCAGACATCACACCGCGATCAGACACTGTAATCTCACAGACTCCCGGTGACGGGTTTTCAGAGGCAGTTACCGCTGTAATGCTGTATGCAAACATAACCGTTTTATCTCCTGTATACAATGCTTCCTCAGCATTGTTTAACAGAGCAACGTTCAATGGTCCCGGATCCTGGCCATCACCTTGGAGCGTTACCGGTCCGTTCTTTCCATCCATATTGTAAGTCCAGGTCACATTCCCTAATTGAAGTTCTGACATCCTTGCAGATCCGATAAAATAAGAAAATCCTTCCGTCAGGAAACTGACACTTCCATCTGCTTCCACCTCGCCTGATATACTGCCCGGCGTCTGCATACTTCCATCTGCTTCCACTTTCACATGGCTGATCAGCAAATCTTCATGGTACTCATCCTTTGCATGTAATATCTTAACCTTCACCGGCTGCTCGGGCTGGTATTCTTTCCCATCTACCAAAGTGTAATATCATACGCAAAGGTAATGTCACCTTCCGGAAGCTGCAGCTTACCAAGAATTTCTTCTGATAATGTTTCCACCGTTACCGTGGTATCTTTTGGCAGGATTCCTGTAACAGCCACAAGCTGCTCCGGGTCCTGGACCGTAATGACAGCATCCGGATCACTCATATCCAGCCCAGCATAAACTGCCAGTTTTTTCATAGTAAATCTGACCCGGCCTTCTTTATCCATCATAAAGTCCAACGACTGTGGCTCTGATTCAGACTGGTCTATCTGGAGCAGCTTCAATTTGCCGCCCAGCAGCTCTGTATTATCGATCTGGACAGTTAGCGCATACTCTGGTTCATAACGTTTTCCATGCAGCCAAAGAGAAATATCATACGCAAACACAGGGCGTCCACTATTCAGCTCTACCTCTTCCAATCCACAGTCCTGAAGTTCTTCCTCCGTGATCGCTTGCGCTTTCAGGCTGGTGCCAATTGGGAGTTTTCCGCTGACCATGACTGGTTCGCTGTCATCTTCCAAGGTCAGCTGGTCGTATTCTTCTGCATTCGACGGGCTTGCGTTTGATACCGTCGCATTCGATCCACTCGCAAGTGCCCACTCCTCATCTTTCTCCCCGGTATTGTCTGGTGTGTGCTTTGCATTGGATGGACTTGCATCACTCCAAAAGTCCTTTTCTTCATCCGGAATGGCACGCACTCCGGAAATCTGATTCGATAAAAGTACACTTTCTAACAGGCAGACGATCAAAACGACCGCACCGATCTGTCTCCATTGTCTTTTTTTCTTTAAAATATCAATGAGCCGCTTCATTCATTCGTCACCTCCCCAACTGTTACTACATCGTTTAATACAGTAGCTGTATAACTTTTTTCCGCATTGGATTTAAAAAAGCGGAATACATGAGAGGCATTGGAGCCAAGCGCTACTGAAACAGATTGGTTTTCACCAGAATTTCCTGTTCCTGTCTGCATATTTTCCAGAAAGGAATCTGTATTATCCGGAATCAGCCCGGCAGCATGATTGATTAAACGTATCGTCTTTGTTTTATCTGCGGTCCACACCGTTACCTCAATATAGTTTCCATGGTCGCTGACCGATGCCTGAAGTTCTGCATTTTTCTGCTGCACACGGATGGTTGCAGTCAGGGTCTTCGTGTAAGGCGCCGTGGCTGTGGCTGTTACCGTATAAGTTTTTCCCTGTTCCAGACCGGAAATGGTGACGGTTTTATCGTTTGTTTGATCACCTGTCTGATCACCGTGGCCTTTTCCTGCTACAATTTGCCCGCTAAGATTGATCCCGTTTCCGGATGTCTCCGAAGCGTTTCCATTCTCTTCTTTCCATGTAATGTTATAGTCGACCGCTACCTCAGAATACCTTAGCTGATCCTCATGATTCATCAGATGAAAGGTAAGGGTCGCGCTTGTCGTTCCATCCTCAGCTACGTCCAATGCCGGAATTTCATGCACACCTCCATCCAGTACATCACTGGAAAAGTAAAATTCTTTGGCAGTTACAGCATCATTGTATTGCGATGTCTGTATATATTTTGCATATACTATAAAAGCACCAAAAGCCAGAATGCATACCACCGTCAGTGGCATACGCACTCTGGCAATCCGGTTCCATAATTTTGCCGCATACTCTTGCTTTTTCTTTTGTTTCCCCATATATCTTCATCCCCTAATCTGCCTGAACTGCCTTAAATGTAATGCTGACCAAATCTGTTTTTCCCGCATAAGATGCGTCTTTCACATTCTCATCCCAACTGATGCACGCGTAATAAATATGTTTTTGAGGCGAATCTGCATTCGTTGCAGCTTCGATCACGGCACTTCCATCCGGTAATTCTTTTTTATTTTCATCAGTCATGGAAACTTTTAATGGTATGGTTTTATATTTTCCCTCGCCACTTAACTGACAGGAAATTGTTACTTCACTTTTATTGATTACCTCTACCTTATAATAAAGCTTTTCTCCCGGTGCGATCTGGCTGCGATCCCGGTTTCCTGTTCCCATCCACCTTGGTCTGTCACCTCAAACTTCGCTACCCGCGCCATGGAACTTCCAGTCGCCGTTGACACATACTTCGCATATGTTCCACATAAAGCCCAGGAGGTGAGCAGCACCATCGACGCCAGGATCACAAACAGATGACCGGGCCATCCCTGTTTTTTCCCATTCTTTTTCATATACTCCCTCCCATCTGCCTTTTACCTTCCTTATCCTTTCGTGTTCCCATCATCCTGCTTTAACCGCTGGATCTCCTCTTTGAGTTTCTCCAGTTCTGCCGCACCGGCATCGCTCTGTTTGCGGAACGATACCTCGGTCAAAAAGACCGTGCAAAGAAAAGCTGCCATCAGTCCGGCCGGTGTTTTTAAAATGCGAAACCAGGTTCCCACAAATGGGATGCTTCCCACGGAGATGCCTTTGATCTGGCTGACTGCAAAGGGCTCGTCCGGGGCGTTGTTTGCATCGCCCTGAGTCGTTACCGTCTCACCATTCATGTCGATAATGCGGTGTACCACCAGACTTCGTCCGCTCTGATACACTACGATATCGCCAGTCTGGTAATGGTCCATTTTTTTCACGATCAGCAAGTCTCCCGCTGAATAGGTTGGCTCCATACTGCCGGAAAGTACGACCGCCGCACCGTAGCCGAACGGCATCGGAAGCGGATCGCCCATGACTCTTCCGGCATTGACGAAATAGATCTGCAGACCCATCAGCAGTCCAAGCAAAGCCAGAACCAGTCTGCGGATCCAGATGCTCCGGCTGAGTGCTGTTTTGCTGTTTGCCATTTTGCTTTCTGCCTGCCCTGTTTCTGTCATATGGTATTTCCTTCCTGCTTTGTTTTTTTGTCTGTCGTTTATCTTTTGCCGTTTTTTCTTATTGCTCTACATGGATCACCAGTTTCAGCTTATGGCTTCGCTCTACGCTGGTAGCGAGGCTTGTGTCATATGCATCTGATGTCTGGCTGCTTCCGGCACTGTCGTTTCTTTCGTAATGCCAGCGCCAGCGAATGCTGTAGTTACATTCTGGTTCGGCTGCAGGGTCACGGAAAATGCTTTTAACTGCGCCGCATTCTTCCACTCCCCGCTGATTTCCTTTCCAGTTTCATCCAGAATCTTGTATTCTAACGGAAGCGTTCCGCCATTTCTGCTGTTGGCTTCTTCTTCCACGCTAATCGTCATGTAGGTAATCGTCTTCATGGTATTGCGGATGTAAAAATCGTACCGCCCCTCAATGCCCGGATATAAGGTCTCATAAACCTGATTGCCGCTCGGATCGGTGAAAAGATCGATCGTTGCCATCTGTTTCCAGAGCTTTCCGGTTTTAACATCACCGATTTCTACGGAACCGGTTTCCCCGGTTGGTTTTGGCGGTGTTGGATTGCCCGAATCACCGGAGTCTCCAGAGTTTCCAGAATCATCCGAACCGCCGGAATTGCCAGAGTTTCCGGAACCTCCAGAATTTTCTGACCCATCGGCATTACCAGAACCGCCGGAGCTTCCTGAGGCACCAGAAGTTCCTGTACTGCCAGAATTGGCTGAACCATTGGAATTTCCTGCGCTGCCGGAATTTCCAGTAGCCCCGGAACCTGCTTCGGAACCTTCGGATCGCTCTGGATCACCAGTCTGCCCTTGGTTTGCAGCAGCTTCCATCCCACTGTTACCTCTCATACGGGTTTCATCCATAACTCCGATATTCTTACTTCCCGCATCTCCATTCCCGATCAGGTCACTGTCGGTTTCCCGGATCAGGTAAGCATTATTCCCGTAATCCGGGATATTTAAGATGGAATCATCCGCCATCGACGCTGTCTGGTCCGGCCGGAGAACGATGCCGTTTGGAAGTGTAATCTGCTGATTGCTCCGGTCAAGCTTTGTCTGATCCTCCAGCACAACATTTCCATCCGGATCCAGTGTAACTCCATCTGGAAGGGACGGAAGGCTTGCCAGCTTTGCACCCGGCGGAAGATAAATCTGCTCCGGCAACAGGATTCCGCCATTCGCCAAAGCGATGGTTCCGTCCTGCAGCATATAGTGTCCCGATGCAAAGACCGCCGCTTCGCCCTCTTTCACCTGCACACTGGCCGATGAAGTAAGCACGCGTCCCTGCGTCAGAGCTGCGGTTGTCTGGTCCGCCTCCATCTTTAATATCTGCTCCTGCTCGTCCAGCTCCAGATTCACATCCAACAGGATCGTGTTGATCGGGATTTCAAACTGAATCTGCTGATTCAGCTCCGTCATTTTTACATATTGGAGAGACGGGTCTTCGTGTTCTTCAATCTGGAACTTCATCGATGCTTTCTCATTCCCGGAAGCATCCAGTACAGCAATCTGATGCTCGCCATGCTCCACATCGTAGAAAAAGAAAGAACCATCCTTTCCTGTCACCGTGGTTTTTGGCGTACTGTGAAGCTCTACGGTATGATCACTGCACGGAGTACCATTTGTGTAGCGGACCACTCCGTAAAGCGATAAGATTGTTTTATTTTCTTCCTCCGGCTCAACCTTAATGGTCTGCCGGTTTGGCTCTGCCTGCTCCCTGGCCTGTTTTCCGAGGTGGTAGATGAGGCCGCAGGAAGACATGAGGATCAGAAGAAATAAGATAACGGCCAACAGCAAGATGCGTCGGTTTTTATTCTTTTGAATTTTCTTTGGATTTTGGCGATCCGGTTGTATTTTCATAGGCTTCCCTGCTTTCCTGGGTACAGTTTACGTCAATCCCTATCTCACCCATTCTGCTATATCATTTCTTCGCTTGTCGATTTTTCAGATTGCTTTCTGGAAAATCGATAAAGGAAGAAGTGAAGATTGTTTCTTCGATTTTTTTGATACAAGCCCCGGTCACGACGGGGCTGGCATCAATTCTATGACATTTTTATAGTACAATCACAAACTATAAGCCAGATATGAATTAATCAACCTGAGTAGCTGTAACTGTAGCGGTTATTGTTGCGGTTGCAGCATCTGTTTGTGCGCCCACACCTAACATTGTATCAGAATCATCTCTTGTTTTAGTACTACCATCAGTATCTACTTCATAATCCCATTTCCAGTATACTGTATAGCTCGTTGTATTGCTTTCACCTACATTTAAAGCTTTGTTTTGTTCATTTAAATCCTGTACACTGTCTTTCCAATCCAACGCTGAATAGCTTGTATTAGTTCCCTGTGCAATAGCATACTTCAATGGAATATTGCCATCGTTAACTGCTGAAACTCGATGTTATATTTTGTATTTACTTGAGAATCATTTTTTAACGCTAACGTAATCTGTCCAGAAGTTCCAGGTGCGATAACACGCTTTCCTGTTACATCCGTTTCATCAGCCGTTCCACCGGCATCTTTTATTGAACCGAATAAGTCAAAATCGAAAGTATTAGTTCCTGTAATATCATTTGTTGCTGTTACATCCGTGCCACCAACACCTACCTTAAAAGACCACTTCGCTACAGTAGCTGCTACTGATGTACCACTTGCCGTACTCGTATACTTCGCCAGCGTTCCACTGATCACACTTGTGCTTAACAGCGTTACCACTGCCAGTGCGGAGGCTACTCTCATCATGTTGTGTTTCTTCATACGAATTTCCCCTTTCTCTTTTTCAGAACCCTCTCCAAGATTTCTGAATGGCTTCTTTGCCTGTGCTTTCCTTCGCCATGTCTCACAGTGGAGGCTTTTGCACGTTGTTTTATTTATTCAATCCGCTGGCGTGACTCCTGCGGAACAGAATCGTATGGATGCTGATTACTCTTTCTTATCCTCTGCTTTGTTTTTTTCTTTCTCTGCCCGCAGGCTTTCCAGTTCTGCCAGCAGTGCGTCGGTATCTTTCTTTCTGCGGCGTTCGTAGATGCCCTGGCGGATGAAGTCAAAGCCAAGAAGTAAGATGATCGGCACAACCACGCAGGTGATCAGTCCCTGTGTCGTTGTCATATACATCACTAATTTGCCGAGTCCCGGAATTTTGTGTTTGTAGATGCCAACCAGATTACTGGCCGGTACCGGGTTCTGGTCATCGGCATTGTTGGCATCACCTCTTGTGATCCAGGTTAATGCGCCGTCTTCTGCGGTCTGGATTTCTACGACCCGGTGGGTTACCACGCTGTTTGTGTTGCTCGCCGGATCAAAGAAGGAAATGACATCGCCTGCCTTTACACTTTCCGGATCTGCCTGTTTGCATATGATCAGATCGCCTGCCTCAATGTACGGAAACATGGAATCGGATAATACGACCATGGGACTGTAGCCGCCGACATCCGGTACTGCATTTTTATTAAGATGACTTTTTACGATCAACGTGCAGTTGAGTATCAGGATCGGTGCCAGAATCACACACAGGATAGTTCCCAGTACTGTGAAAAATTTTGAAATTACGGAAGTTTCTTTTTCTTTTGCATCATTCATAGTTGTCATTTACCAGCGGACCAGAGTCTGGTTTTTCCGTCAGGTTCTGGTTTCGCTCCGCGCATTGGCGGTCCTCCTTCCCATGTCGTTGTTTTCTTTATATGGTTTTCATTGGTTCAAAAGCTTTTCTGCTTTATCTGCCAGCCACAGCGTTATTTTTTTCCAGACTGTATAAAAATAGCCTGTGATATATTCGCAGGCATGTCGTTTGGATAATTTGTCTGTAAATAATGGTGGAAATGCATATTTTTTTACAATTATACATATAATTTTCTCAATCAGCAACTCACAAGCTGCCAAAATAAGACAAATGATGCCAAACTGTCGTATTTTTAATAGTTTTTTGCATTCTCTGGCTGCGATTTGTGGCAGGCACCATTTCCGTTATGATTATTACGAAAAACATTTTTTAATCATGGTGATTATCTTTTTAGTCCCCCCCAAAAGCAAGAGCCGGGGAAATTCCCCGGCTCTCTATCTTTCCTATATCCGTCAACCTATTTTCTCTACTGCCCCAACCGGGCATACCTCCATACAGTTCCCGCAATGCAGGCAATGTTCCTGATGGATCTTCACCGGTTTTCCAGAAATGTCAATGCATTTCTGCGGGCATTTGGAATAACACAGCTTACAGCCGATGCAGCGCTCTGTCACCCTGTATCCACTTTCTTTTTTCTCTGCACCGCCAAAGGAAAACGATGCACGCTCGATCGGGTGCTTTGACAGATCGAACCATTCTCCGTTTCCCTAATAAATCTGAAAAACAGTCAGGGCACTGCGCGACTGTTCGTCCGGATAAATCTTTTCCATGTAAGTATTTTTTGCAAACAAATCAGGCAGTTTATCCGGACCAAGCTCCACAACCTTTCCCTGCACTGACACAGCCACGCAGGATAGTGTATCTTTTCCCTTCATTGCCGTAAAAGCAACATTTTCATTTGCTTTCTCAGGCGTTCGTAAAAACGCTTTCCTTTTGCTGTCAGAAAATAGATGCCCGTTTCATCGTAATCCATCAGGTCAATCGCACAGGTGACCGGGCTTCTGTAAAGTAAGCACTTTTTCGTGAGATAGTTACCGGGAAGAAACCAGCTATGATATACTCTTCTATTATTTATTCAGCATTGTCTTATAGCTTCCTTCTTCTGCCATCTTCACAAGTCCCTCTACACCGCACTGCACCATGCTGTCTACGGACTGCTCGGTGTAGAATGCCATGTGCTGGGTCATGATGACGTTGCGGAACTGGTGCAGATAGAACCAGTTGCGGTTTGCGATGATATCGCTTCTGCGATCACAATGGATGATGCCTTCCTCTCCCTCTGCGGTATCCATGCCGAGGGCACCGATCTGCATGGATTCAATGCCTTCGATGAGTGCCTCGGTGTCTGTCAGGCCGCCACGGGCACAGTTTACCAGAATCACGCCTTTTTTCATTTTGGCGATGCTTTCCCGGTTGATCATATGGTGGGTGGACGGAAGCAGCGGCATGTGAAGCGTGATGATATCGCACTCCCGGTAGAAGGTGTCAATATCCACATATTCTGCCATTTTCGCTACTTCTGCGTTCTGGTATACATCATAAGCCAGGATGCGGCAGCCAAAGCCCTGCAGGTCACGGATCACCTGCTGGCCGATACGGCCGGTTCCCATAACGCCTATGGTCATGGCTCTCATATTTTTTCCCTGAAGTCCTGCCAGGGAAAAGTCGTTGACATAGCCGCGCCAGAATGCCTGCTTATACTGTCTTAAGCACATGAGCATCATCATAATGGTAAAATCGGCTACGGCATCCGGGGCATAGCTGGCATTGCAAACCAGAATTCCCAGTTCTTTTGCTGCCTCCAGATCAATATGGTCGCTGCCGATGGTACGGGTCGACAGGCATTTCACACCAAGTTCACGGTATTTGCTCAGCAAAGCCCGGTCGATGGTTCCCTGCCCGAGCATTGTCACACCCTCGCAGCCAGCCACAAGACCGGCATTTTCCAGAGTCGGCACTTCGGTGTACTCTAAAAGCTCTACTTGATACTCTTTGGACCAGTAGGCAAATGATGCCTTTTCATCCGGCCGCACTTCAAATGCTGCAATCTTCACAATCGTATTCCCTCCTTGTTCTGAACATACTCAAATAAAATTTGTGTAAGTGTTATAAAAAATTATATACAACTCCAGATCGCTTTGTCAATACTGTCTACTATCATAGAAACTTACTTCTGCATCAACTTCCCCAGCCTTCCCAAAAATCTATCTGTCCGCACTCTCTCACCATCGCTGTGCCCGATTCCCGGAATGATCTCCAGTTCTGCTGCGATCTGGTGCTTTTGCAGATTGTCCGTAAGATATTCCATGCGCTCCACCCTGCAGCTTCCGCAGAATTCATCGCCGACTGGTTTTCTGTCTTCTCCTCCGACTAAAATCTGGACCGGCACTTGCACAGGATCGCTCCTATCACTGGTAATGTGACCATCATCTCTTGTTTCTCCTCTTTCTTCCACGATCAGCCGACCGCGCTCCTGTAATCTGACTATATCATAATTCACTCTGTTTTTACCAATGCAAAAAAGCAACAGTGGTATGCATAAATGCTTATGCCCCTGTTGCTTTTGCTTATAATTTTTTTAAATTACTGCCAAAAAGCATTGTTTATTTCACTACTGCCTCGATCGCAGCCTTCAGCTTTCCAACCATCGCATCCACATCTGCCTTCTCGATCACAAGCGGCGGTACAAAGCGGATGATATTGGCTCCGGCACTGATGAGTACCAGATGCTGCTCTAACAGCGCGTTGGTCACAACCGGACCTACTGCAGTGTTGAATTCCAGTCCCTGGATCAGGCCTTTGCCGCGGTGCGCGATGACGCAGTCATACGCTGCTGCAACCTCTTCCAGCTTCTCCCACAGATAAGCCCCCACTTCTTTGACATAACCGGTAATGTTCTTCTCTTTGAATACGTCAAGAACGGCATTGGCTGCTGCACATACCAGCGGATTGCCGCCGTAGGTGGTTCCATGGTCGCCCGGCACCATAGCGGTTGCTGCCTTGCCGCATGCAAGGAATGCACCAATCGGAACACCGTTTCCAAGTGCTTTTGCACTGGTCATGACATCCGGCTTCACGCCGTAGCCCTGCCATGCGAACATCTCGCCGCTTCTGCCCATGCCGCACTGGATTTCGTCTAACACGAGAAGGGCATCGTGCTCATCGCAGAGTGCGCGCACACCTTTGATGAACTCTTCTGTTGCAGGGTAGATGCCGCCCTCTCCCTGGATTGTCTCCATGATCACGGCGCAGGTCTTATCAGAGAACAATGCTTTCACACTGTCCAGATCATTGAACTGCGCGAATTTGATATTCGGGATCAGAGGAGCAAACGGCTCCTGGTAGTGATCATTTCCGGTTAAGGAAAGTGCGCCTAAGCTTCTTCCGTGGAAGGAATGCTTCATGGCAATGATCTCATAATCCGGTGCCATGCCCTTGTTGTAGGCATAACGCTTTGCGATCTTCAATGCGCCCTCAATGGCCTCGGTACCGCTGTTGGTGAAGAACACCTTGTCCATCTCGGAAACCGCCAGAAGCTTCTCACCTGCATCGATCGCCGGTTCATTGTAAAACAGGTTGGAGATGTGCGGAAGCTTGTCCATCTGCTCCTTTACTGCATTTTTTACTTCATCACAGCTGTAGCCCAGACCCATAACAGCAATTCCGGCGCCAAAATCCAGATATTCCTGTCCGTCTGTGTCATACAGCTTCACACCCTCGCCGTGGTCAAATACCACTGGAAAGCGGTTGTAGGTTTTATATAATACGTGCTCTGCACGGTCAATATATTGCTGCTTTTCCATGTTTTGTATCCTTTCTTTTTCTGCTGTTCAAGCATATGCATCCAGCAACTTTTTCATCAGTTCAGGCCGACTTTCTGGGAATTTTTTCTTTCCTCCTTTCTATTTTTCTGCACACGGCTGAAAAACACTCATTTTTCTACTTGTTTTCCTCATGGAAATACCGCGCATCTCCATCTTTATAAATTGCGGTACCGATACCACGGTTGGTAAAGATTTCCAGAAGCAGGCAGTGTGCGATCCGGCCATCCAGGATATGGACGCGGGATACTCCGTTCTCGATTGCATCGATGCAGTTCTGCAGCTTCGGAAGCATGCCGCCGCCCAGGCTTCCGCTGTCTACAAAGTCCTGTGCCTCTCTGACGGTCATCTCGGAGATGAGGGAGCTCTTGTCCTCGAAGTCGCGGTAAACGCCCTCAACATCGGTCAGAAATGCCAGCTTCTCTGCGTTGACTGCACGGGCAATGGCGCAGGCTGCGTCATCGGCGTTGATATTGTAGCTTGCATAATGCTCGTCAGAACCGATCGGGCAGATGATCGGGAGGAAATCCTTCTCTAACAGATCGTAGATGATCTGCGGATCTACCTTGGTGATCTCGCCTACAAAGCCGATATCCTCGCCCTTGGAAAGCTTCTTCTCGCAGCGCAGCAGCATACCGTCTTTTCCGCTGATGCCGACTGCCTTCACGCCCAACTCGTTGACCAGCTGGACCAGGCTCTTGTTGACCTTGTTTAACACCATCTCCGCGATTTCCATGGTCGGCTCATCGGTGACGCGCAGACCGTTTACAAAATGCGGCTCCATGCCAACCTTGTTGACCCAGCGGCTGATTTCCTTACCGCCGCCATGTACGATGATCGGCTTAAAGCCTACCAGCTTTAACAGTACCACATCCTGGATAACCTGGTGCTTTAACTGCTCGTCTACCATAGCGCTGCCGCCGTATTTGACAACGATGATCTTGCGGTTGAACCGCTGGATATATGGAAGGGCCTCAATGAGGACCTCTGCTTTCTGTAACTCGGTGATCTCAGAACTTTTCATAATATTATCTCCCCTAAAATATTTTTAAGAACGGTAATCCGCATTGATCTTGACATAATCGAAGGTCAGGTCGCAGCCCCATGCAATTGCACTTGCATCGCCCATCTTCACATCAGCGATCGCGGTTACCTCCGGCTCGGACAGGATCTTGGTTGCTTCTTCCTCGCTGTAGTCCAGTGCCACGCCGTCTTTGATAATCTGCATGCTGCCTGCTGCACTTTCAAAGAACAGGTCCACCTTCTCCGGGTCGAACTGTGCGCCGGAATAACCCATGGCACAGAGGATACGTCCCCAGTTTGCGTCATGTCCGAAGATTGCTGCTTTGGTCAGGCTGGAAGTGATGATGGACTTGGAAAGGGTCACTGCCTGTTCCTTGCTCTCTGCACCGATGACCTTTACCTCAAACAGTGCGGTACAGCCCTCACCGTCGCCTGCCATCTTCTTTGCCAGGGTCTCATTGACGTAATTGAGTGCCTTGCAGAACTCCTCGTAATCTGCGTTCTTCTCGGTGATCTCTGCATTGCCAGCCATACCGTTTGCCAGAAGCAGACAGGTATCGTTGGTGGAGGTATCGCCGTCTACGGAGATCATGTTGTAGGTGTCTTTGACATCAGCGCTGAGTGCTTCCTGCAACAGTTTTTTGGAAATAGCAAGGTCGGTGGTAACGAAGGAAAGCATGGTGCACATATTCGGGTGGATCATGCCGGAGCCCTTGCACATACCGCCAATGGTAACGGTCTTTCCGCCGATCCCAACCTGAACAGCGACTTCCTTTTTCTTCGTATCAGTTGTCATGATGGACTTGGCTGCTTCAGTACCGCTCTCGATGGTGCCGGAAAGCTCCGGAGCCATGGCGGTGATTCCTGCTTTTAATTTATCCATTGGCAGCTGCATGCCGATGACACCGGTGGATGCCACTAAAACAGCGCTCTCCGGAACATTCAGTGCTGCGGAAGCTGCTGCGGCAGTCTCTGCACAGTAGCCCATGCCCTCTGCGCCAGTACAAGCGTTTGCGATACCAGCGTTGATGACAACGGCCTGTGCGTACTCAGACTCTTTTACGATTTTCTGGTCCCATTTGACCGGAGCTGCCTTTACGATATTGGTGGTAAAGGTTCCTGCTGCCTTACACGGCTTCTCGCTGTAGATCAGCGCCATATCTTTTCTGTTTTTGTATTTGATGCCTGCTGCAGTGGATGCAGTGGCAAATCCGGTTGCAGCGGTTACGCCGCCTTCGATTACTGTATACATCTTATCTTCCTCACTATTGTATAAATTTCGTAATATTCTCTTCATTCAGAACGAAATCGTAGTAGTTCACGTCGCTACGCTCTACCCAGCCCACGTTGTGCCAGAACTCATTGCCGACCTCGTTGGATTTAAAGGCGATCAGGCTTACCTTGTTGATGCCTTCTGACTGAAGGGCTTTCATGGCGAAATGCACCATGCGGTGCCCGACTCCATGCTTGCGGTAATCCGATGCCACACACACATGGTAGAAAAAGCCGGTCCGTCCGTCGTGTCCGCAGAGGATGGCACCTACAATGCGGCCGTTCTGCTCTGCCACCACGCTGGTGGTTGGATTGCGCTTCAAAAACCGCGTCACACCTTCCCTGGAATCGTCGATGGAACGGATTCCGAAGCCCTGAATGCTCATCCAGAGTTCATAAACTTTATCATAATCTTCCGGGGTCATCTCCCGGATCAAAATGCTCATGGTTCCTGCCATGTGATGCTTCCTTTCCCGGTACTACCTGTTTCCTTTTGTTTGCTTTCTTTCCGATTGCTTTTTCCGGTTGTTTTTTCGACTGTTTCCGTCTGCTGTTCCCATTTCCACATTCCATTTGGCGGGAAAAACAAACAAAAACAACAATTCATCTTACTAGTTTACGGGAATACCGGGATCTGCTTCAGTCCGGTATTTTCCGGCAGTCCGAATAACAGGTTCATGTTCTGCATGGCCTGTCCGGCTGCTCCTTTTACCATATTGTCGATCGCGCCCATCATAACCACACGATTGGTTCTCGGATCCAGCTTGAAGGACACGTCTGCAAAGTTGCTGCCCTCTACCCAGCGGGTCTCCGGTGCCATACCAGGCTCCAGGACGCGGACGAAATATTCATTCTGGTAATATTTATCGTAGATTGCCTTTACCTCTTCTGTCGTTACTTCCCTGGTAAGGGATGCATACGCGGTTACCAGAATGCCGCGGTTCATCGGAACCAAATGCGGGGTGAAGCTGATGGTTACCGGCTTTCCTGCCGCATAGGATAACTGCTCCTCGATTTCCGGGGTGTGACGGTGTCCTGCAACGCCATATGCCTTCATGCTTTCATTGACCTCGCAGAACAGACTGGAAACCTTTGCGCTTCTGCCTGCGCCGGAGGTACCGGACTTCGCATCGATGATGATGGTGTTCGGGTCGATGATGCCTTCTTTTACCAGCGGATAGGTGCTTAAGAAGGAACAGGTCGGATAGCAGCCCGGGTTCGCGATCAGTCTTGCGTGTTTGATCTTCTCGCGATTGATCTCCGGAAGACCGTATACGGCTTCCCCGATAAACTGCGGGGTTGCATGTTTAATCTTGTACCATTTCTCGTAAACGTCTACATCTTTAATACGGAAGTCTGCGCTCAGATCGATGATCTTGGTCTTGGATAAGATATCCTCGGTCACCTGGGATGCACAGAAACCCTGCGGGGTTGCGGTAAAGATTACATCTGCCATCTCTGCAAGCTTTGCCATGTCATCGTCTTTGCAAGGCTCGCTTACTGCGTGTGCAACGTTTCTATATATAGAAGCAAAATCTTCCCCGACATAGCTTCTGGAACCGTACCATACCAGTTCCACATCATCTCTCTGAAGTAATAAACGGGCCAGCTCCGCTCCTGCGTAGCCGGTTGCTCCGATAATTCCAGCCTTAATCATAGCCATTCCTCCCTATTGTTCATAAATATACACTTTTGGATGCTTATAACTGTCAAATATCCTCACAATCATAAATATTCCTAAGATTTTTGATTTTCATTATAAGTATTTTTTCATCACAAGAAAAGACCTTTTTCCAAATATTCTCATTATGTACAAAATGTGTTCCTGTACATGAACAAGAATTTTCTGGACTGAAGTAACTGCAAATACGATGCACCAGTTCCTGCGAGATTTCATAATTATACATCTGTTTTGCATAATATGCAATCTTTTTTTGAAAAATATGCAATTTAGTCTTGCATAATCCGAAAAACTGTTGTATATTTATGAAGTCTTACATGACAAGGGAAATTCAAAACATACATTTTTATAGACTACTCAAGGAGGATTTTGAGATGAAAGAGAAAGTTGTTCTTGCATATTCCGGCGGTCTGGATACCACCGCAATCATTCCGTGGTTAAAGGAGCATTTCGATTATGATGTTGTATGCTGCTGCATCGACTGTGGTCAGGGCAGTGAGTTAGAGGGTCTTCAGGAAAGAGCAAAGCTTTCCGGCGCTTCCAAATTATACATCGAAGATCTGGTAGATGATTTTGCTGAGAACTACATCGTTCCATGCGTACAGGCAAACGCTACCTATGAGAACAAATACCTGTTAGGTACTTCCATGGCCCGTCCGGCTATCGCAAAACGCCTCGTTGAGATTGCAAGAAAAGAAGGCGCTGTTGCTATCTGCACGGTGCAACCGGCAAAGGCAATGACCAGATCCGTTTCGAGCTTGGCATCAAGGCACTGGCTCCGGACATCAAGATCATCGCTCCATGGCGTATGACCGATGTATGGACCATGCAGTCCCGTGAAGACGAGATCGAGTACTGCAAGCAGCACGGCATCGACCTTCCGTTCGCAGCAGACAGCAGCTACAGCCGTGACCGTAACTTATGGCACATCAGCCATGAGGGCCTAGAGTTAGAGGATCCGGCAAATGAGCCGAACTACGATCACCTTCTGGTACTCGGCGTAAGCCCGGAGAAAGCACCGGACCAGGGCGAGTATGTTACCATGACCTCGAGAAAGGTGTTCCGACCAGCGTAAACGGCGAGAAGATGAAGGTTGCTGATATCATCCGCAAGTTAAACGAGCTGGGCGGCAAGCACGGCATCGGTATCGTCGATATCGTAGAGAACCGTGTAGTCGGCATGAAATCCCGCGGTGTTTATGAGACTCCTGGCGGAACCATCCTCATGGAAGCTCACAAGCAGTTAGAGGAGCTGGTTCTTGACCGCGCTACCATGGAAGTTAAGAAAGAGATGGGCGATAAGCTGGCTCAGGTTGTTTACGAGGGCAAATGGTTCACTCCGTTGCGCGAGGCCATCCAGGCATTCGTAACCTCCACCCAGGAATATGTAACCGGTGAAGTCAAATTCAAACTGTACAAGGGCAACATCATCAAGGCTGGTACCACTTCCCCCTACTCCTTATACAGCGAGTCCCTGGCATCCTTCACCACCGGTGACCTTTACGACCACCACGACGCAGACGGCTTCATCACCCTGTTCGGACTGCCGCTTAAGGTTCGCGCAATGAAGATGGCTGAACTGAAGAAAAACGAGACAAAATAAGACGTAACTATGATATAGAACCCGAAAAAAGCCGCTAAAGCGGCTTTTTCGGGTTCTGCAACCATAAATATAAAAAAAGGAAGATTCTACTATGTCCAGTTCTATGACTAAAGGCAACCCCTTACGGGTGATGCTGCAGTTTGCTTTTCCGCTTCTGGTCGGCAACCTCCTGCAGCAGACCTACAATATCATTGATGCCGCCATTGTCGGCCAGAATCTTGGTGCACAGGCACTGGCCAGCGTCGGGGCCAGCACCAGTGTCCAGTTCATGGTCCTCGGCTTTTGTATGGGAAGCTGTACCGGTTTTGGAATTCCCGTAGCAAAATATTTTGGTGCGGGTGATCTTGCGCACATGAAAAAAATCATTTTCAATGGTGCCATTGTGACTGCAGCCATTGCATGTATCATCACCGCACTCTGCGCCCTGCTTTGTCCGCGGATTCTTCAGGTACTTTCTGTTAAAAGCGACATTTACGACAACGCTTACTCCTACCTGATGATCATTTTCCTGGGCCTGCCCTTTACGCTGCTTTACAACTACCTTTCCAGCATCCTGCGGGCCGTCGGAGACAGCCGGACACCATTTCTGTTTCTTGCATTCTCCGCTGTGCTGAATATTTTTCTGGATCTGTTTTTTATCATCGTTGCAGGATGGGGATGTGCAGGCGCGGCCTTTGCCACGATTGCTTCCCAGGCAGTCAGCGGAATTCTCTGCCTGATCGTCATTGTGCGGAAAATGGAAGTTTTATGGCTCTCCAAAGAAAACCGCGTGGTCAGCAAAGACGCTGTCGCAGAATTGCTCTCCATGGGACTCCCAACCGGACTGCAGTATTCCATTACCGCCATTGGCAGCATGGTCATGCAGTCAGCCAACAACGGACTTGGCGGCGATTACGTTGCCGCATTCACTGCCGGCGCAAAGCTCAAGCAGTTTACTATGTGCCCGTTTGATGCCATTGCCACCTCGGTTTCCGTCTTCTGCAGCCAGAACTATGGTGCCGGAAAATTTGACCGCATCCGCAAGGGACTTTGGGAAGGCATTGCAGTCGGAGTTGGATACGGAATTTTTGCCGGTATCATCCTGATTTTTGCAGGCCGTCCGCTCTCCATGATCTTTGTGAGCAAAGACGCCGCCGGTGTCCTCGATGCATCCGCACAGTATCTGCGCTGCATGGGCTATTTCTACTGGAGTCTCGGCATCTTAAATGTCACCCGTATGGTCACGCAGGGACTGGGACATTCCGGAAGAGCTTTCTTCTCCGGTGTCACCGAGATGATTGCCCGCACCATCGTGTGCATGGTTTTTGTCGGCACTTTTGGTTATACCGCCATCTGCTTTGCAGACCAGACCGCCTGGATCGCGGCGTGCTGCTATATTGCGCCGACGTGCTTTTACTGCCTGAAGAAAATATCGAACAATATTGTTACTTCACTTTAAACAACTTCTCGGTCGGTATCTGCACCAGCAATACCGCTGCGAACACCAAGACACATCCGAAGAGTTCTCTTCCGGAAAGTTTCTGGCCCAGAATGATCCAACCGGCCAGCACGGAAAATACGGATTCCAGACTTAAGAGCAGGGATGCGACCGTCGGGTCTACGCCATTCTGGGCTACGACCTGAAGCGTGTAACCTACACCACAGGACATAACGCCCGCATAAAGGATTGGGGCTGCTGCTGCCACGATCGCGCTCCAGGTCGGATGGTCAAACAGGAGCATCGGCACACTCGCGATCACTCCTGCCGTAAAGAACTGGACGCAGGAGATCACGACGCCATCTGCCTCGGAGAAAAATAATCGATCACCAGGATATGGACAGAAAAAACAACGGAACAAAGTAACACCAACCGGTCTCCTGCTCCAATGGAGAAGGATTCGGTGATGCATAAAAAGTACATGCCGACTGCCGCGATCACTGCGCTGATCCAAATATTCAGCCCGATTTTTCGCTTTAAGAAAAGGCCCATAAATGGCACAATGATGATATACAGTGTCGTGATAAACCCGGCTTTTCCCACCGTTGTCTGGCCAATGCCAAACTGCTGAAGGCAGCTTGCCAGGCACAGGATCGTGCCACAGCAGATGCCGCCGATGATTCCCATGCGGGTCTGCTTCTTTTTTTCTTCTGCTGTCAGTGTCTGCCACATGCTGTCTTTTCTTCCGTGCAAAAATAAGATGCACGGGATCAGGACTGCCCCGCCAAGCAAAAATCTGCAGGTATTGAAGGTAAAGGTTTTTACATAATTGAGTCCTTCACTCTGCGCCACAAATGCCACACCCCAGACCAGGGCTGCAAGAAGCAGCATAAAGCTGTTTCTCGCGGTTTTTCCCGATTTATGTGTTGATGGTTCCATATCTTTTTGTATCCTCCGATTTCCCTTTTTCTCATTTCCAGCGGCTTGCTTTCCCAAAACCATCTCCCACACAGTTCCTACATGGATCGTATGCATTTTCTTATGTCACAATTACTGGTCCACATATGCCGCAAATCCGCTGCTCTGCGTTTCTTTGCCATCAGGATATACCCACAAGGCTTCGACTCCGTCCAAAGATTCCACAAATTTCATACCCTCTTCCGGCTTCATATTGAAGACCGCTGTAGAAAGCGCATCTGCCTTTGCGCTATCGCTGCATAAGATGGTAACAGAGTCATAGATATTTTCCGGCATCAGGCTATCCGGATCAATGATGTGATGATACCGAACGCCATCTACCTCATAGTAACGCTGGTAGGTTCCGCTGGTAACGAGGCAGGTGTCTGCAAGCTTTAACACATGCAGATACGATTTTGCCGCGCTGGTATCCGGGTTCTGGACGCCGACCCGCCACGGCTTGCCATCTGCCTTCAGACCGATGGTTTCCACGTTGCCGCCAAGGCTCAGAAGTGCGGAAGTGACACCGGCTTCTTTCAATGTTTCTGCCAGACGTTTGGTTGCATAGCCCTTGGCAATGGCTCCCACGTCCAGACTCATTTCTTCGTCTGGAAGATACACGGTCAATGCTCCCCTGTCAATCTGGATCTGTTCGAAATCCGTATGCTGTGCTGCTTTTTCCAACTCCACAAGATCTGGCACCCGTGCACTGTCCGGATCTGCCATGCCTTCCTCCCGGTATTCGTGCCAGATAGAAAGCACGCTTCCCATCGCCACATTCACCTTTCCGCCGGTCTCCTCGTATTCCTGCCGGGAAAACTCCAGCAGATCCAGAATCTCCGGATCTACCGTTACCGGGGCGATTCCCGCATTATCATTGATGGTCTTGATGTTATTCACGCCATCGTAATTGTCATAAATATCAAACAGTTCATGATATTTTTCCAGCGTTTCCTCTGCCAGACTCTTATATTCCTGAAATTGTTCTTCACTCGCCGCGCAGATCGTGATGCTTGTGATCGTATCAAAATAATCCAGATACTGCGCATCGTAAGCCGTCAGCTTCTGCCCGTTTTCGGAGCAGCCCGCCAGTAACAGAGCGGAGGCTGCCGCCAGAAGAACGCAACTTGTTCTCTTCATGTTTCACCCGATTCTTTGCTACAGTCACATAAATATGATACAACTGCAACATTTCTTTTTCTTATTCTTTTCTTGTTTCGTATCCGTCTGCTATCCAGACCTGCACAGACTGCATTTTCGCGTTTTTCTGCATTTCATGACATCGCAATTTCTGCATTGCTTTGCCCGCATTTGCACAGAAATTCATTTCCAGACCAGCGCACAGACCAATTCATCATAGCACAAAAAAAGAATGTTGGAAAGCCAGCATTCTTTTTTCGTCCATTTATTTATCTGTTTCTTTTCTCACACAGGATGATCTAAATTCCTGTGTTCCTTTTTCTGAGCACAATGAATTGGGTTCATTTCAAGAATCATTGCAATTTTATTTTTTACTTTTTTTCAAATCCCACCGATGCCAGGAACCGTCCGAAAGCCTCTCTGCCTTCCGGCGTACACTTGTACACTCCTGCATCCTCCAGAACGCGTGCAAATACCTTTCCGACCTCTTCCCGCAGGATTCCATCTACATTTTCGCGGGTGATCGAAGCATAATTCGGGCGGAATTCGTCTACCCAGTCCGCATGCTTTTCAAGCACTTCATCGGAGTGGATGTCTTTGCCTTCTACGATCGCATCAGCCAGCTTTGCCAGCTCGTCCTTTAAGCGGGACGGAAGGACAGCAAGACCCATCACCTCGATCAAACCGATATTCTCTTTCTTGATGTGGTGCAGCTCCTGGTGCGGATGGTAAACGCCCAGCGGGAACTCCTCTGTTGTGATGTTGTTGCGCAGCACCAGATCCAATTCATAATAAGCCCCATTTTTGCGCGCGATCGGCGTAATGGTGTTATGAGGCTCTCCATCCGTTTCCGCATAAATAAATGCGTCTTCATCGGTGTAGCTGCGCCATGCCGTTAACACCTTCTCGCCCAGGTCGATCAGGCGCTCCGGCTTTTCTCCACGCAGACGCAGTACCGACATTGGCCAGTGCACAATGCCTGCCTGGACATCTTCAAAACCAGAAATCGTAAATTCCTGCTCCAGTCCGGCCTTCGCATGGCAAATGTATAATGACCGCCCTGGAAATGATCGTGGCTTAAGATCGAACCGCCTACGATTGGCAGATCAGCATTGGATCCCAGGAAATAGTGCGGAAACTGCTTTACAAAATCGAACAGCTTCACGAACGCAGAGCGGTCGATCTTCATCGGGGTATGCTGACCATTGAAGACAATGCAGTGCTCATTATAATATACATACGGGGAATACTGGAAGCCCCAGCGGCTCTCATTCACCGTAATGCGGATAATGCGGTGGTTATTTCTTGCCGGATGGTTTAAACGTCCGGCATATCCCTCATTTTCCATGCAGAGCAGGCACTTCGGGTAACCACTCTGTTTTGCCAGTTTTGCAGCCGCAATGGCCTTCGGATCCTTCTCCGGCTTGGACAGGTTGATGGTAATGTCCAGATCGCCGTATGGTGTACTGGTCACCCACTTCTGGTCCTTGCATACACGGTAACGGCGGATATAATCCGAATCCTGGCTCAGCTTGTAGAAATAATCCGTAGCTGCTTCCGGACCGCCCTCCTGGTAACGGGTCCAGAACACACGCTCCACCTCCGACGGGCGCGGCATCAGGCAATTCATCAGCTTTGCATCAAACAGGTCGCGGTAAGCAATGCTGTTTTCGATGATGCCCTGTTCACAGGCATAATCCAGAAGTTCTTTTAATGTTTCCTCCAGATTAATCTCACCAAAAGTTTCCTCCGGCTCCTCATATTCCTCAAGCTTCAATGCCTCTAACAGCTGGTTTGTTGCGTAAATGCGGTCTGTCTCTGTGATCAGCCCAGTATCCAGACCATATTGCACCAGTTTTTTGATTGCAGTGTAAACCATACGATTGCCTCCCCATTTTCACGCATGACAGTTCTTTGTTGCCCCTCAGCACTGCCACACACTTACTATAAACCTCTTGTTTCCTGCCTTGCAACGGTCCTTTTGTTCCAGTTGCTCCAGACAGCTTATAGACTCAGTATAATCATTTTTTCTGCGGAATTCTATAGAATAATCTTTAGCATGTCTACGAATTTCTCTGCTGTATGATTTTTTCGTCCACTCTGCCTTACAGCACACAACAGGAGTTACCATTTTTTACCTCTTCATTCCAGAAACCACCGGTGCGATCCGCTCCGTCACCAGACCTCCCAAAAGACCAATGACTGCTCCAGTGATCACGCCAGCCACTAAAAGAACCGGCAGATACGAAAACACACTAGCTGTCCCGGTGATCCATGCCGCCATGGAAAGCTGGCCAATGTTGTGACACACACCGCCCAGGATGCTGACTCCGGTTTTATCGAACCAGTCCATCTTCTTTGCCAGTGCCATGGCTGCAAGGCTTAAAACTCCGCCAGACAGCGCATACAGCATACTTCCTGGATTACTGAACGTAAATCCGACCATAACAATACGGATCAGTCCTACTGCAATTGTTCCTGCCGCTCCCACCGTATAAATCCCTACGACATTAACCAGATTGGCCAGTCCCAGCTTCATGCCCGGAACCGGCACCGGAAGCGGTATCAGGGCTTCCACGTAACTGAATATAAAAGCCAGGGCGATCAGGATGCCGTATAAAGCCACTTTTTCTGCAGGATTGTGCCCCTTGGCACGCCCTTCCTTCTTACTGTTTTCCAAATTGACTTCTCCTTATATCTGTGCTATAGTTGCGACACCATTATATCATTATCTGTACTTTTCAGAAAGAGGTGTTTCCATGACAAAAAAGAAACGGGAACTGATTCTGGTCCTTTTCATTCTTGTGGTTGCCGCTGCAGGCTTTTTCATCAACCATACCCTGCATCAAAAGCCAGCCGCACAGCTGCAGATTACGGTAGACGGAAACGTCACACAAACGTTTGATCTGACCAAAGATACCGACACCATGATAGACGGAGTAAATGGCGGCACAAATCATTTGATCATCGAAAACGGAACTGCTTACTTCAGCGAAGCCTCCTGCCCGGATAAAGTCTGTGTCCACCAGGGACGTGTATCACAGAACGGAGAATTGATCGTCTGCCTGCCAAACCGCGTGATCGCAAAGGTTGTGGCGCCGGAGTAAAGAATATCGCACGATAACGAACGAGGGGCGAAAGTTCCCGCAGCCGCCATGCATGCGGCTGTGGAAACTTTCGCCCATTTGATACTTACTGTGCTAAATTGTTATTTAGAGATATGCCTTCAGTGCCTCAACCTTGTCGAGCTTCTCCCACGGAAGATCTACATCGGTGCGGCCAAAGTGACCGTATGCTGCGGTCTGCTTGTAGATCGGTCGGCGCAGGTCAAGCATCTTGATGATGCCAGCCGGTCTTAAGTCGAAGTTCTCACGGATCATCTCAACCAGCTTCTCGTTAGAAAGCTTTCCGGTTCCGAAGGTGTCTACCATGATAGAGGTCGGATGTGCTACACCGATCGCATAGGAGAGCTGGATCTCACACTTGTCAGCCAGTCCTGCTGCTACGATATTCTTTGCAACGTAACGTGCTGCATATGCTGCGGAACGGTCTACCTTGGTGCAGTCCTTACCGGAGAATGCGCCGCCGCCGTGACGAGCGTATCCACCGTAGGTGTCTACGATGATCTTACGTCCGGTCAGTCCGCTGTCTCCGTGCGGTCCACCGATTACGAAACGGCCGGTCGGGTTGATGAAGAATTTGGTTTCTGCATCTACCATCTCTGCCGGAAGAATCTCATCGAATACATACTTCTTGATATCTGCATGGATCTGCTCCTGTGTTACTTCCTCGTCGTGCTGGGTAGAAAGAACGACTGCATCCAGACGCTTCGGCTTACCGTTCTCATCGTACTCTACGGTAACCTGGGTTTTTCCATCCGGACGAAGGTAACGGAGGGTTCCGTCCTTGCGGACCTTGGTCAGCTGGTGGGCCAGCTTGTGAGCCAGTGCGATCGGATACGGCATGTACTCCTCAGTTTCGTTGGTTGCAAAACCAAACATCATACCCTGGTCACCTGCACCGATGGCATCCAGTGCATCATCATCCATGGTGTTCTCTTTTTTCTCCAGTGCGGTATCTACGCCAAGCGCGATATCCTTGGACTGCTCATCCAGTGCCACGATCACACCGCAGGTATCGCAGTCAAAGCCATATTTTGCACGGTCATAGCCGATCTCACGGACGGTCTCGCGCACGATCTTCTGAATGTCCACATAAGCATTGGTGGTGATCTCGCCCATAACCATAACCAGACCGGTGGTGGTGCAGGTCTCGCACGCTACACGGCTCATCGGGTCTTTTTCCATCAGCGCATCCAGGATCGCATCGGAGATTGCATCGCACATTTTGTCCGGATGTCCCTCAGTAACGGACTCGGAAGTAAACAGTAACTTTTCCATGAAAATCCTCCTTAGAATAATATAATATTGAAATAAAACAAAAAGAAAAGTCCGTAGCAACGCCGCGGACTTGATTTCTGATTGATCAAATCCTCTTATTGCTCGATTTCTCGCTCAGGTTGGCACCTTCCGCACGCTCCTGCCTGTGGCATTTCGTGAGGGGTTGCCGTGACTTCACAGATCCTTTGTATCTCCATCACTCTGAATAAGGGATTACGCACTTTTCAGTTGTCAGTTACACAGCCATGAGCATAGCTGCGTGTCATATCTTAGCAGATACCCTATAGGCTTGTCAAGGGGTTTCTCGTGATATTTGTATAAATGAGAAAAAAGGGACCGCGCAATGACGCGGTCCCCAATGATCTTTATTGATTCTTTAGCGGATTTTACCCTGTACCCATGCACCAGATGCGTCTACATAGTAGTTATCCGGGGTCCAGGTGTTGGTCAGCATGTTGCCGTTGGTCAGGTCGCAGTAATAATACTTGCCGTCTCCTGCCTGGATCCAGCCGGTACGCATATAGCCTACGCTGTCGAAGCAATACCACTGGTTATTGATCTGGAGCCAGCCATTAGTCGGGTAGGTGCCATTTGCGAAGCGGTACCACCAGCCTACGCTGTCCTTGATCCAGGATGCCTGCTGGCTGCTGGCCGGGGAATTGGCAGTGCTTCCTGAGCTGGAAGAGTTGGTTACGTTATTGTAATTACCGGCTTTGATGTTTGCCAGCATCTCGTCGTCTACATAGATGTAATCAGACTCGTACCAGTCACCTTTTTTGTTGTTGCTGTTGGTCGCACGTACCTTAAAGTAATATTCACCCTCTCTGGTAATGCTGGAAGCGAAGTTGTAATATTCGTTGCTTGTGGTCACTGCACTTCCTACAGAGCTGCTGCCACGGTACAGACGCACTTGATAGCTTACTGCGCCTGAAGTAGTCTCCCAGGTTGCAATTGGGGAATTGTCGTTCTGCCAGGTTACATCGTCGATTTCCATGGTACCTTCCAAACTATCCAGCTTTACGGTAATGATCAGTGTGGAGCTGGAATCTTGTCTTCTGGAAGAAACGTAAGTTGCCTTGGAACCTTTTAAGGTAACCTTTGCCTTAGTCATGGAGTTGAAGTAGTAGTCACTATCTGCCTCCAGTGTGATCTCCACTCTCGGCACATCGCCGTCTACCCACTCTCCATCATCGTTTACAATGTCTACGTCGGTAACGTCGTAATTACTGCCATTTGCACTGGCTGTTACACTTCCGCCGCTGTCTCCCACGGTAATATCGGAATCGATGGTAATGCTGACACTGGTGATCTTGGTGCGGCTCTCTGCTGCAAATGCAGAACCCACTGCAAGAGCACTTAACAATGCCGCGCCGATAAAACCGGCAAGTCCCTTTTTCCATAACTTCATAATGCTTCCTCCTTTTACACACTCTTGATTTTTTGATCCGTATACCCTTGGTTTGCTTTTTGATTACTTATAGGATACCGGAAAAACGTGTACAGATTGTGTCCAGAACATGACAAATTCTCTACAGAATTTAACGATTTGTTTACAATTCTTACCAAATCTGCGCATTTCTTATGTCTTGTCAGGGTCCTGATCCATTTACCGGCAAGCCGCCGGTATGCCATATAACACAACAGGCTGTCCGTTCATCCTATCCTGATAAAACAGACAGCCTGTATTTGGTCAGCCAATCTTTAAGCGGAATTTCTGTGCCTCCTTCTCGGAGTCTACCATTTCGATGGCAGCACCAAGAGCCTGGAGCTTTTCCTCAAATTTTTCATAGCCACGCTGGATATAGCCAATCTCGTCTACCACGGTGTAGCCCTCTGCCGATAATCCGGCAAGCACCAGTGCTGCACCTGCTCGCAGATCCGGAGACTCCACGCGGGCCCCGGTAAAGCCTCTCACACCGTCGATCACGGCTACATTGCCTTCTACCTTAATGCTTCCACCCATGCGGGCCAGTTCATCCACATATTTGAACCGATTCTCAAAAATGCTCTCGGTAATCATGCTGGTGCCCTCTGCTAAGGCAAGCGTTACCGCCATCTGCGGCTGCATGTCGGTCGGGAAGCCAGGGTATGGCAGAGTCTTGATGTTGGTGGAGTGCTGCTTCGGTCTGCCTACACACGGACCTCGTCATCGCCCTCGATCACCTCACAGCCGATTTCAATGAGCTTTGCGGAAATAGCCTCCAGATGCTTCGGAATGACATTTTTTACGGTGATATCGCCCCGGGTGACCGCTGCTGCACACATGAATGTACCTGCCTCGATCTGGTCCGGAATGATGGAATAATCGGTTCCATGCAGAGTCCTGACACCGCGAATGCGGATCACATCGGTTCCTGCACCCTTGATGTTTGCACCCATGCTGTTTAAGAAGTTTGCCACATCTACAACATGCGGCTCTTTTGCTGCATTCTCAATAATGGTCATGCCCTCTGCCATGGCTGCTGCCATCATAATGTTGATGGTTGCACCTACAGAAACCATGTCCAGGTAAATATGGGCACCCACCAGATCGATCGCGTGGGCATGAACTGCTCCGCACTCGATCTCAATCTTCGCGCCCAGAGCCCGGAAGCCCTTTAAGTGCTGGTCAATCGGTCTGCTGCCGATGTCACAGCCGCCAGGAAGCGGAACCTGCGCACTCTTATATTTGCCCAGCAGTGCACCTATAAAATAATAGGATGCACGGATGCGGCGGATATATTCGTCATCGACCGACACCTCGCGGATGGTTGATCCGTTGATTTTTACCGTGTGACGGTCAATCCGGTCCACCCGGGCACCGATCTCCTGGATTGCCTCCAGAAGAACATTGATATCCCGCACATCCGGAAGATTTTCAATGATCACGTCTTCATCTGTCATAATGGAAGCCGCCAGAATGCCAAGCGCTGCATTCTTCGCTCCGCTTATCACAACATCTCCGACCAGCGGACTGCCGCCTTTCATAATATACTGATTCATTACACACCTCTATAATCAAAAGTAAACCTTTACGATTCTATTAAATCTTTATGATTATACCACAGATTCCGATTTTGTAAAGTAGAACTCCGATAAGCCTGTGGTTTTTGTATACACTCATTGCTGTTCACAGGCAGGGATTTTCTGAACTGAAAATCCCCTATGAGATCCTATGGCAGATTTACCGCACAGATAAAGTCATTGCCGCGGACGCGGAAGAACTCGGTGCTGTCGTTGAGACCGGCCTTATAGGTTTCTCCCGTCTGCGGATCATACACGGTGACGTTATACTGGTCAAAGCCGCAAAGGACCAGATATTGTCCTTCCCCAGTATACGCTGCCACCGGGATTCCCTGGTCTATGAAGTAAAGCATCTGTGCCAGACTGCTTCCCCTTGCATTTAATACCGCAAGCTTTTCATTTTCATAAACCGTATTTCCCGTAAAATCATCCAGATAACGGGCCAGCGGTGCAAACACAGACTGTGGGTCGCGGATGTTTCTGATATTCCCGCGCTTTACGCGGTTCCACAGCACATTGCGGTCCTTATCCGTCACAAACCCCATCTGGTCGTAGGCCAGTGAAAGTGCCTCTGAAAAATCGGTCGTCACCTTTAAGAGATGGCCGCTTCCGTATGCATAAAATTCCATATCCGAAAGCTGGTAGTTGGACTTTAACTCCAGACGGTCGGACTGTTCGTAGCTCACCCGCTTCGGTGCCTGGATGCGGACACTCCGTCCATTCTTGATTTCCTCATCGAGCTGCACAAAATACACGCGCTCCTTCTCCGGTGATGCAAACCAGCCGATGCCGTCCATCTTTCCATTTCCCAACTCTGCATTGCAGACAATGGTGTCCTCCGGGCTGTCTGAATAGCTGTGTGCCCCGGTTTTCATGACACGCTTTAAATGGATCCGGCTCTCATCTACAGTAACCTCTGAAATGTAATAGCCGTTCTTCTCGTAGCTAGTCTCCTCCTGCATCTGGTCGTTGATGATGTGGACACTATACATAGGAAGATTCTCTGTACGGCCATTCACCAGCCAGCTGTCCTCTTCCCTGGCTGTGCCATATACCAGATCCCGCCCTACAAAGCCAAGGGCGCGGACATATTCCCCGTCCCCGGAACGGACATCGCGGTTTTCCCCGGATTCCAGATCCATCAGGTGCAGGACCTCGATCCGTAAAGGGATCCCTCCTGCCAGGCAATACGCTTTTTATCGCTGCTTACTGCAAAGGTTCCTTCTTCAAGGGAATCTGCCACAACCATATTTTCCCGGCTGTTCATATCGATTCCATACACTGCATGATCCACATACAGGTAAAGCATACCGCCGGAGGTCTGGCTGGCAAGCTGGTTCAGGTCTGCCGCAAGCTGCTCATAGGAGCCGGAATACGGAATGAAATAGCGTTCCTCCAGTGCATTATCCCCGGCTGAATAATGATACCCGGCAATTCCGTTTTCCCCTTCGTGGTTTCCGCGGTTCATGTAGCCATACACCAGAAAGTCCACGTCTCCGCTGTCCTCCACGGAAAGGATCTTTACGTCATGATGGTCGTAGTTACAGCGCACATCCGTGCTGTCATCGTCCCGGAAGGAAAAGATCTGCACCGCACGCCGTGCCCCGGGCTCATAGCTCCACAGATCCCGGTCTACACGGAAAACGCTGACCCTGCCTCCTGCGCTTTTTACTAATTCGATCCGGTCATCCCCTGTAATACCAAGCAGGATTCGCTTTCCGGAAAACTCGCTGCGGTCCCCGGCAAAGATCTGGTTTACTGTACGGTCATACTGCATCATGTAAATGCGCAGCTCATTCCACTTCATGGTGAAGTCTTCCTCAACCTCATAGGTTTCCGTGCCTTCCTCGTCCTGGCGCTTTGCCCGGTAGGAAAGCTGGATTCCACACATGACACCATCTAGCTCCTTTAAGCGGATCTCCACCGGCTCTTCCGGCTGCATTCCCAGTTTTCCCCAGGTCAGCTGGGAAAAGCTGGAGTGGATAGACGTATGCCCGAAGGTCGTGTTGTCCTCTGCCGGGCTGCTCTCCAGATAGGTTGTCAGGCTTCTTGCCTGCTCATAATCAAAGGTTTTCATGGAAAAGTCCGCCGCCAGATCTACCATGGCGCGGGCATGCTCCTGCGCATCGGTCCACAGGATCCGGGTATAATAATAGACCGGCCCTGCAGCTTCTGTATCGAGCTGGAGCTTTAGCTGGTACTCCCGTTCCTTTGTCAGAAGGTTCTGGATAGGAAGTATCGCAGTGATGCCGTTTTCCGTTTGCTGCCAGTCCGGCACCTCTGTTTTTTCCACCAGACGCGCCCGGTCCATGCTGCGTACCTCATAGCTGATCCCGGTAACCCCGGTCCCCTCAATGTTCAGCTCCAATGCCCGGTCCGGCGGAAGGATCGTCAGTGTCTCCCCCGCTGCTACAGAATTCATTTCCTGACGGTAACCATAAAGACGGTTCATGTCGCGGCCCAGCATCTGGACTGTAACGCTCGGAAGCGTTGCTGCTTCCATATCTATATATACGGCCTGCTCCTGGCCGCGGTTCCATCGGTTATTCGCGAAAAAAAAGACGCCCAGCGCCGCCGCGAATACACCGGATAAAATTGCAATTCGTTTTACGATGTGATTCATATAGTTCTGATTTCCTTATTATTATATTGTTCCAATTAATCTTTTTTATCGTTGCTTCCTTATTTTACCTTGTTTTCCTGTTCCCCACAAGAAAATGTTTTCTTAATTTTCGCTTGCTATAATGTCCCCCATCCTTTATAATAGATTTACACATTCCATCTATTCATAATAAAAAATTCTTGTTTTCTATATTTCCTGTTTTATCTATTTTATTTTTATTATGTTCCCATTTTACTTACAAACACAAGCCTGCTTATTTTTTATCTTATCTGGAGGTATTTTTATGATATACGAAGCATTTCTGGAAACAGTAACCAACAAACTTCAGGAGGCTTTAGGCGATGCTTACCAGTTCACGCTCCGCCCGCTTCCGAAAAATAACGGTGTTACCCTCGACGGACTGACCATCCAGAGCCCCGGCTCTCCAGTCGCACCCACCATTTATTTAAATCCCTACTACGAGCAGTACCAGCGCGGAACAGATATTCACGAGATCGTCCTCGACATCTTAAAGCTCTACCGCACCACCCCGTCTCCTACCTTTCTTCAGCCAGATTCCCTGGAAAACTTTTCTGAACTCCGCTCCCGGATCATGTTCCGGATCATTCATAGCGCGTCTAACCAGGTGCTCTTAAACGATCTGCCACACCTTCCCTATCTGGATCTTTCCATTGTATTTTTTGTTTTTCTGGAACGCAATGAGGCCGGCCAGATGACCGCCCTCATTCATAATGAACATATGAAACGCTGGAATGTATCCGTAAACGACCTGTGGAATGCAGCCAGCCGCAACACTCCGCGGGAATACCCGGCCCAGATCCAGAGCATGGCTGACCTGCTCAAGGAGATCGCACAGAAAAATATGGGAGAGCACTACGACCCGGAACTGATCCAGGATCTGCTGGACTCCGACGATGCTGCACCGCTTTATGTGCTCAGCAACAGCAATGGCCTTTACGGTGCAAGCTGCATGGTCTACCAGAACGTACTGAAGGACTTCGCAGATCACCTTCAGGCAGATCTGATCCTTCTGCCATCCAGTGTCCACGAAGTCCTTCTCACACCAAATCTGGAAGATTCTTCTTATGAAGACCTTAGCTCCATGGTTACTTCCATCAACCGCCAGGAAGTTTCCCCGGAAGAACAGCTTTCCAACCAGGTTTACCTGTTCAGCCGGAAGGATGGAAGCCTGAAGGTCGTTTCCAATGCACCGGAGCTGGTCGGAGCATCGGCACTGTCCTGATGCATTTCGCCTTTCCGGTATCTCTGTCTGACGCGTCCGGTGCATTCCCCTCCCGCCGGATGTTCCTGTCTGACGCATCGGCTCCGTCATTGAGATATTTTAGAAGATCCGGCTTCCGGCCTGGTAAATGATCACGGCAAAGCACCACGCCAGAACGATCTGGAACAATACCATCCAGATCGTAAATTTTAAGGATCTTGTCTCACGCCGGATGGTTCCCACTGCAGCCACGCACGGGGAATACAAAAGACAGAATACCAAAAGTGCGTAGCATTCGCCATACCAAACCCGGCAATTCCAAGCACCTTGGACAGCTCCGCCATTCCGGCGGCAGAGTTGATATTGCTGATGCCATACAATACGGAGAAGCTGGAAACCACCACCTCTTTTGCGGAAAGCCCGGAGATTAGCGCTACTGCGATCTGCCAGGTGCCAAGTCCTGCCGGTTTTAAGATCGGAACTAAGAGCCGGCCGATCGCTGCCGCAAAGCTCTGAGTTACATCGGTCTCGTAACCGTGAATGCCAAAATTCAACACAAACCAAAGTACAATGGATGCCACAAAGATCGTGGTTCCGGCCTTGGTCAGATAATCCTTTACCTTATCCCATACATAGATTGCCACGGTTCTGGCATTCGGAGTCTTGTACTCCGGAAGCTCGATCAGAAGCGTATCCTCATCCTTATTCTTCTCATGCTTATGAAGGATAAAGGCGATCGTGATCGCAACGATGAGACCGATCACATACAGGGAATACGCCGCTAACATCGCATGCTCCTTAAAAAACATCTCTGCAAACAGCACATAGATCGGAAGTCTTGCAGAACAGGACATAAACGGGGTAATCAGGATCGTGCGGCGGCGGTCACGCTCTGTCGCCAGCGCCCTGGTTGCCATGACTGCCGGAACGGTACAGCCAAAACCAAGAAGCATCGGAAGAAATGCCTTGCCGGACAATCCGACACGACCCATGATCTCATTCATGACATAGGCAACGCGTGCCATATATCCGCTGTCTTCCAGAAATGCCAGTGCCAGAAACAGGATGAAAATGTTCGGCAGGAAGGTCAGAATACCGCCCACACCGGCTACAATACCATCGACTACCAGAGAGATCAGCCAGTCTGAAGCATCTACATGCTGCATAGCCGCCAGAAGTGCTCCGGAAAACCATTCCAGTCCAATCTCAAAATAGCCCTTTAAGAAATCTCCCACAGTAAATGTTAAGAAGAACACCAGCGCCATAATTCCGAGAAAGATTGGAACACCAAACACCGGATGTGTCAGCCACGAATCGATGCGGTCTGTCGATGCCGATTTTTCGTCCCGGCCCACCATACATTCTTCCATGACCTCTTCGATATAGTTATACTTCTCGTTGATGATATCTTTTTCGTAGTTTTTCCCTGCGATATGGCTGATATCCACCGGATGGTCTTTCATGACCTCCGGGTCCTGCTCCAGAAGCTTTACGGCATGCCAGCGCATGTTTTCCATATCGCCGTATTTTGCCCGGAGGATTGTTTCAATCTGCGTGATTTTTTCTTCAATCTCCTGATCGTAATGCACTACGATGCCCTGCGGTCCCTCTTCGTAATGGTGGACCACTGCGTGCATCAGAACATCCAGTCCGGTGCGCTTTCTTGCAGAAACCGGGACAACCGGGATTCCGCCCAGCATCTCCGGAAGGCGGTGCAGGTCGATCTCCATGCCGCGTTCTTCCACGATATCCATCATGTTCAGTGCCAGAATAACCGGCTTTTTCAGTTCCAGAAGCTGTAAGGTTAAGTAGAGGTTTCGCTCCAGGGAAGACGCATCCACCACGTTGATGATGACGTCAACCTCACCCTCCTCGATGCAGCGTCTGGTTACAATTTCCTCGATCGTGTAAGAAGTCAGGCTGTAAATGCCCGGAAGGTCAATGACCTTGATCGGTCTTCCCTTATAATTGGTGCGGCCCTCCACACGCTCTACCGTAACACCGGGCCAGTTTGCCACCTTCAGATTTGCGCCGGTAAACGCATTAAAGAGCGTCGTTTTTCCGCAGTTCGGGTTTCCGACGAAACCAACACGGATTTCGCGGTTGTCTGTTTTTTTACCAGATTGGTTCGCGCTTTTCTCCGTTGGATTTTCCGGCTGTCCTGCCTTATCTTTGTTCTGCTGCATCTCAGTCATGGCTTCGCACCTCCATTTCTGAAATCTCGATTCCGTCACTGATGCGCTTACCCACAGCCAGCCTTGTACCGCGCACCTTAAAGATCACGGAACCGCTTCCTTTCTTGTTTAAAAGAGTCACCGGTGTCATGCTGTTGACTCCGAGTGCCTCCAGACGTCTGGTAATCGTCTCATTCACAGCCACACTGTCTACACGGTAGGTGCGGCCAATGATTCCTTCACTCAATTTCATAGAAAACAACTCCTTATAGTTAGCAATTAGTAACCAGTACATAAAAATATACCCTTATTGATAAATTTTGTCAATAAGGGTATATTTTTAAGACTCCAGTTCCAGCAGCGCCTGTTTCACTTCCAGCATCCGGTCACGCAGCACAGCTGCCTCCTCGAAGTTTAGCTCTGCAGCGGCCTGATGCATCTTCTTCTGGATTTCTTTTACCAGCTTGTTCAGTTCCTTGGCACTCATGGACTCCAGATCCTTTTCATCTGCCGAAGCATCCTTCTCCGCTGCCTTGGAGATTGCAATCAGGTCCCGCACCGCTTTCTTGATGGTGGTCGGAGTTATGCCATGTTCCTCGTTGTACGCCTGCTGGATCTGGCGGCGGCGGTTCGTCTCCTCGATTGCCACCCGCATGGAATCCGTGACCGTATCCGCATACATAATGACATGCCCCTCAGAGTTCCGGGCCGCACGGCCAATCGTCTGAATGAGCGATGTTTCCGAGCGCAGGAAGCCTTCTTTATCTGCATCGAGGATTGCGACCAGGGTGATCTCTGGAATATCCAGACCCTCTCGCAGCAGGTTGATGCCGACCAGCACGTCAAACACATCCAGACGCATATCGCGGATGATCTCCGCACGTTCCAGCGTGTCGATGTCAGAATGCAGGTACTTGACCCGGATTCCGATTTCTTTCATATAATCGGTTAAGTCCTCTGCCATGCGCTTGGTCAGTGTGGTGATCAGGACCTTGTGATGCGCTGCCACCTCTTTGTTGACCTCGCCCACCAGATCATCGATCTGCCCTTCTACCGGGCGCACAGAGATTTCCGGATCCAAAAGGCCGGTCGGGCGGATGATCTGCTCTGCCCTAAGGAGCTCATGCTCTGCCTCGTAAGGGCCCGGTGTTGCGGAGACAAACATCATCTGGTCGATCTTGCTCTCAAACTCTGTAAAATTTAACGGACGGTTGTCGAGCGCCGACGGCAGACGGAAACCATAATCCACCAACGTGGTTTTTCGCGAACGGTCCCCTGCATACATACCGCGCACCTGCGGCAGCGTGATGTGAGACTCATCCACAATGATGAGAAAATCATCCGGGAAATAATCGATCAGCGTCCACGGCGGCTCCCCCGGTTTTCCAAACGTCAGGTGCCGGGAATAGTTCTCAATGCCGGAACAAAAACCGGTCTCCCGCATCATCTCCACATCGAAATTAGTGCGCTCCGAGATACGCTGTGCTTCCAGCAGTTTATCCTCACTCTTAAAGAAAGCCACACGCTCTTTCAGTTCTTCCAGAATATTTTCCGTGGCAAGCTGCATCTTCTCTTTCGGCACAACATAATGGGATGCCGGGAAGATGGCAATATGGTTTAACTGCAGCTTTGCCTCTCCGGTCAGCGTGTCGATCTCCACGATCCGGTCGATCTCGTCCCCGAAAAATTCAACCCGGTATGCCGCACTGTCGGAATACGCCGGAAAGATTTCCAGTACATCGCCCCGCACGCGGAACGTACCGCGGTGGAAATCCATGTCGTTGCGGGTGTACTGAATATCGATCAGCTTGCGGATCACCTCATCCCGGTCTTTTTCCATGCCCGGCCGCAGCGAGATCACCATTTCCTGGTAATCGATCGGGGAACCAAGACCATAGATGCAGGAAACCGATGCCACAATAATAACATCCTTCCGCTCGGAAAGTGCCGCTGTCGCGGAATGCCGCAGTTTATCGATCTCGTCGTTGATGGCAGAATCCTTCTCAATATAAGTATCCGTAGAAGGAACGTAGGCCTCCGGCTGGTAATAATCGTAATAGGATACGAAATATTCTACAGCATTCTCCGGGAAAAATTCCTTCATTTCCCCGTAAAGCTGCGCAGCCAGCGTCTTGTTATGGGCAATGATGAGCGTTGGCTTGTTCAATGCCTGAATGACATTCGCCATGGTAAAGGTCTTACCGGAGCCTGTCACACCCAGCAATGTCTCGAACTGATTGCCCTCCCGAAACCCTTTTACAAGCTCAGCAATAGCCTGCGGCTGGTCGCCGGTGGCTGATACTCGGAATATAACTGAAAATGATCCATAATTCCTCCAAAATGTGAATCGTAACTATTTAACTTTGCTTACCATCAATTTTTACGGTGACACTCACACATACATCACAATGGGTTTGCTTTTCTACATTAGAAATATAACACTTATCCAGGCGTTTTTCGTCCATAAAACGCCCAAAAGCCTGGGTATAATATCTTGGAACATACCCCAATACTCTCTGCTCTTGATCCATTACACAGATTGCAGTTTTGTCGTAGATATTTTCCGATTCTTTTTTAAAAAAACTTCTTCATCGTGGTGCAAGGGCACTGACTTTTCACAATTTTCTCCCCCGCATCCAAGATAATGCCTTCTTGACGTTGGGCACTTCCAAATTAAATACAAATAATCTTTACCATTTTTCAGTGACATATCACTCCTGCTTTCCGAAATAAACTAATTTCATCATTTCTGTTTTACTGAGTAAAAATTTTAAGATCAAAGAAAGAAGAACTGTTATCGTAAAGCGGAGACCACGTCATTTTCCCATTTTCTTCAACAATGGCCCAATTATTCTGATGCCTGTCTGTATTTCCGATCAGATAATCGAAAATAACCATATCCAAAAAAATCTTCGACTGGTACAAACTTTCGTATAGACTGTAGTACCATTTCTATGGAATATTTGTTTCCAGACACCCGGTCCATAAATTTTTCCGGATCATATTCTGGATATAGCGACGTAATAAAATGAATTCCTTCTAACAAAATCTGAGAATCCCGTTGTATGATATTATAGCTCATAGAGCCTTCACGCCCATGATAAACGCCTAACTCAAACTTTGCACATGGTAACCCGAGTAATTGTGCTATTTGCGATGCTAAGCATTCTGATACATGATCTGTTGTTTCAACGCTTCTATAAATATTACTATAGCATATGTCTCATAAAAAGTACAGTATTTTCGAACATAAGTTCTGTTTTGTTTCAGTTTTGTTAGAACACAATCTGCACCAGCACCATATAGCACACAGATCATCGCCGGAATCAAAAACTGGTCCGGGCCAAAGACGACCAGACAGCCCACACTGGCAATCAGGCCTGCCCAGGCACTGATGTGGTGCTTGTCTTTTAACCACTGTTCTAAAAAGATAACGGCAAACATGGCTGTCATGACAAAGTCCAGTCCTTCCGTCTCAAAACGGATCAGGTTTCATAAATTAAAACCTTTCATTTTGTAAAAATTATATCTTAATCAGCATAGCATAACTGGTAAATTATTGCAATTGCGCAAGAAATACAATATGTTTTCCTTTTTTCTTAATAATTTGATAAGAACTTTTATATTTTTTTATTTTTCGAACACAATTTGGACACATTTTCCCGCTATAGTATATTCTTGTCCTAAGGGACAGAGGAGGAAAAAATTATGATGAAGAAAGTATTTAACAAATCCATGATCGCTGTTGTAGCTGCTGCTGTGGTAGCTATGGGAATCACCGCTTGCGGCGGCACCAAAGAGGAGACCACTGCTGCAGAGACTACTGTAGAAGAGACCACTGTAGAGGAGACTACTGCAGAGGAGTCCACCGAGGCTGAGGAGTCTTCTGAGGAAGAGGCTTCTGAGGAGGAGTCTGTTGAGGCTGAGGATGCTTCTGAGGAGGAATCTGAAGAGTCTTCCGAGGAGGAGACTTCTGAGGAAGCAGCTGAGGAGACCACTGCTGCGAACTAATAAATTTATTTCACTTTAATAGGGCCGTGTGAGTTGCCTTTCGGCAACTCACACGGCCCTTGTCGATACTTAAATTGTTCTATTATCCCCAGACTTCCTCTGCGATTTCCTTCACCAGCGCAAGCTTTGCCCACTGTTCTTCTTCGGTCAGCTTATTGCCAATCTCGCAGGATGCGAAGCCGCACTGCGGGCTTAAGCACAGATGGTCTAACGGAACATACTTCGCTGCTTCGTGGATTCTTGCGATCACGGCTGCTTTGTCCTCCAGCTTCGGGTATTTAGTCGTAATGAGTCCCAGAACCACCTTCTTGTTCTCAGATTCGTGGGACAGACACTCGAATCCGCCGGAACGTGCATCGTCAAATTCCAGATACAGGGCATTGACCTGTTCCTTTCCAAATACCAGTTCTGCGACCTTATCGTATGCGCCGGTGCAGGCCCAGGTAGAATGAAAGTTTCCACGGCAGATGTGAGTGTTGATCACCAGGTCTTCCGGTTTTCCTTCGATCACAAGGTTATTGATCTCTAAGAATTCTTTCTGCAGCTTTTCCAGTCCTGCATCATCAGTACCAAAGAACATTCTCGCCTCGGATCTACAAAACAGCCCCAGGTACAGTCATCGAGCTGGATATTTCTGCAGCCTGCTGCATACAGGTCTGCGATCACTTTTTTGTAACCAGCTACCAGATCCGCGATCAGTTCCTCATCGTTTGGATAGATCTTTCTGGTATCCTCGATGTTCATCGGCATGACCAGCTGCTCTAAAAACTGCGCCGGTGCCGGAATCGTCTGCTTTGCCACAGTATTCTCATCTTCCAGCGCTTTCACGAATTTGAAATGCTCCACAAACGGATGATGTCCCACAGAGATTTTTCCTGTCAGGAACGTATCGTCGATCTTGGCTGCCTCATCGTGGAATGGAAGTCCATTCTCGGTCGCGCTGTGCCCCACGCCGTTGAAGCCCCACATGAAATCCAGATGCCAGGTAGCACGGCGGAATTCTCCATCTGTGATCACATGGTATCCGGCTTTTTTCTGCTTCTCTACCAGATCCGTGATCGCGGTATCTTCTACTTTTTTCAGTTCCTCTGCGGTGATCGTACCTGCCTCAAAATCAGCGCGTGCCTTCTTTAAATAATCTGGTCTTAAAAAACTTCCTACATAGTCATAACGAAACGGGGTATATTTGCTCATGGTCGGTGTTCTCCTTATCTGTTCATGGCACTTATCATACCCGTATTTTCCGTTTCTGTAAAATATTGAAAAAAAGCGGTTTGCCATAGTTTTAGTCTATAGCAAACCGTTTTAACGCTTCGATATAATGTGCTGCAAACTTCCCGGGCACAACCTGTTTGTGGGTGATATACCCGATTTCCATATAATCTTCCGCTTCCAGAGGAACCGCAACAATATCCTTTCCATTCAGTGTTTCATTGATCACACCGCTGCAGATGGTATAACCATTCAGCCCGATCAGCAGGTTAAACAGTGTCGCACGGTCGCACACCCGGATATCTTTTTTGCTCTCCAGCGTGCTCAAGATTTCCTCCGAAAAATAGAACGCATTGTGGTCTCCCTGCTCATACGACAACCGCGGATAATCCTCCAGATCCTGCAGTGTCACTGATTTTTGTTCCGCCAGCGGATTTTTCGCCCCGACAAAGACATGGGGCTTTGCGAGAAAGAGTCGTTCAAACTTAAGGTTATGTTCCTTAAAGGTCTTTCGCAAAACCGTTTCATTGAACTGGTTCAGATAAAGAACCCCGACCTCGCTTTTCAGCTTCGCGACATCTTCGATGATCTCGTAGGTCTGCGTTTCCCGGATACGAAAGTCGTAGCTTTCCCCGCCATACGTCTTTAACAGTTCCACAAACGCCTCCACCGCAAAGGAATAATGCTGGGTGGATACACAGAACTGGTGGCGCACCGGCGCTGCGCCCGCATAGCGCTCCTCCATGAGTCTGGTCTGGGTGATCACCTGTCTTGCATAACCAAGAAATTCCTCCCCCTCCGTGGTCAGAAGAATGCCCTTGTTAGTCCGCTGGAAAATGGTAATACCAAATTCGTGCTCCAGTTCCCGGATTGCCGCAGTCAGGCTCGGCTGGGAAATGTAGAGCCGCTCCGCAGCTTTGCTGATGCTCCCCGCCTCAGCGGTCTCCACGATGTATTTTAATTGTGTCAGTGTCATAGGTTTGTCCTTTTTCTGATTGCGCTTTCTTTCATCATATCAATCTGTTCCGATCAGCACCCGCTTACCCTCAAACGCGAATCCATAACAGCGAATCCGGTCTTCCGATACACCGTGGGCAATCAGTTCCCGGTCATACTGTTTCTCCTGAATCTGCTTCAATGCCGCCTGAACCGTATCCCCAAGAGAAGTTTCCTCTTCCACCTCACGAACCTTAAACTCCAGAATGATGCCATCAAATTCCGGTTTTTGTGGAATCAGCATCACATCATAACGCCCCAGTCCGCTCTCCCGGTTGGACCGGATCAGATAAGCATCCCGCAGCTCCACCAGAAGCCCAAGCACAAAGCCATGATAAAAGCGCTCCGGCTGTGTCCGCTCAGACGGATGATTTCCTGTGTCAAAGCTGCTGAAAGTAGTCAGAGCCACATCATTCATATAGGCGTTCATTTCTTTTATATTTCCCTTTAAAAGAGCCTCGATGAACGCATTATAATTGGTTCCGGACTTTTCAAACCATCCGGAAAACATATCAGAAAACATCCCCAGCGTTTCCAGATTTGTGATCATCAGATGATACCACGGTTTTCTCCAGGCTCCGCGATATTCGACCTGCTCCACCCGTAAATACCCGCTGGCCACAAGCAGACTCCAGATTGCGTTCTGCACATGATCCAGCTGGTCAAATACGATCTGCTCATCAAAGGTTACCACAATTTTTCCTCCCTGAAGCAGATCCTCCATGCCTTCCTTTATTTCCGCAGATGCCGTCCGGATCAGCTTGTTGATCAGCGTATTTCCACTGGTTGCTGCCCAGTAGGCCATGAATGTTTTCTCCCGCAGGAAATTCGTGATGGACCACGGATTATAGACATCCCGCTTTGATCCAAACGTGAAGCCATCATACCAGCGCTTCACTTCTTCTTTTTGCTCTATTAGACCAAACTGTTCCAGAGATGCAAATACCTCTGCTTCCGTAAAGCCAAAACAGTCTGCATACCGCTTCGAGGTGGTTGTGATTGCACTGAGGTTATTCAGATCCGAAAAGACAGATTCCTTCGAAACACGGGTAATTCCCGTCATCATTCCACGTTCCAGATACGGGTTTGTTTTGAATGTCGCATTGAACAGACTCCGGATAAAGGAAGTAAATTCGTTCCAGTACCCATGCACATATGCCTCCTGCATGGGGGTATCGTATTCATCCAATAATATGAGCACACGCTTTTCCCAGAAATGGTGCAGGTAATAAGACAGATTTTTCAGGGCATCCTGAGCTGTTACATCATCCATTTCACAGTTCATTACTTTTATAAACTGCTGTTTTTCTGTGTCCGCAAAGCACGCTGTATCCAGAAGATAACGGTGCTGACGATAAGTATCGCCAATAATATGCCGGATTTTCTGAACTGTGTCCGTATAACAATTCTGCTTTACATCCGCAAAACTTAAAAATATAACCGGGTAAGTTCCCTGAAGCTTCTGATATTTCTCCTCATTCCATATCTCAAGACCGCTAAAAAGATCAAAGCGGTCTGCATACCGTTTTGAAAAGAAACAATCCAGCATACTCATATTCAGCGTTTTTCCAAACCGCCTAGGGCGGGTAATCAGCGTAACCGAATCTCCTGACTCCCACCACTGTGAAATCAGTTTTGTTTTATCAATATAGAAATAATTGCCTTCCCGCAGGGACACGAAATCCTGCTTTCCGATTCCGATCGTACATGGCATCTGCTCCACCCCGTTTCTGTTTCAAATTTATCTATTATCTTATCATATCCGGGAATCGAAATCCATATGGATATCCAGTTTCAGGATATCATCCAACAGCACACATTCTCCTTCCTGTGTCCCATTCTGCAAAATGATTCCCCGCCTGTCATGATCGATTTTTTTAACTGCAGCAGTGAACGTGCGGTAAGCACCTCCTGCTTTGTATTCATCTGGAATAAAGCAGGTGACAGTGACCCTTGGAGCTGCCTGATTTTTCCCGTTTTCTAAGTTCTGCAGCTGCGCTTCCAGCTCCCGCAGCTGCTCATCCAGTGCTGCTTTCTCATACTCATCCAACTCGCGCCTTTGCTCGGTCTGCCGTTCAGTCTCCTTCACTGCATCACCATAACCTGTCAACGCTGCAAATGGGGAAAACTGGGCAGCACGGTCCTTAAGGTCCATCGGCGGGTGATTGCGCGACACCGGACGTTTGAGATACAGCATATTTTCATATTTCGAGAAATCAGTTTCTCGTTCCATATCGGTTCTCTCCCTTTGCCAATTTCTGACACATAAATGCTTTCATTCCTGTCTTCCAGAAACATGCTCTTATGCCTTGTGCCCTCCGATCTGGTCATTGCGCTCTTTTGCCGTCGCACCTTCACACAGATTCATGCCCTTTAAGATCGCATTTTTTCCGAATTTTTTCTTGATATCCAGCATCGCATGCTGCAGGCGTTTTTCGCGTTCCAGCTCCTGCTGTTCTTTTTGGCGTTTCTGTTCCAAGGCATCATAATCGGTAAAAAGATCAAGCTGTTCGGCCACCGGTTCCCGTTTCACTTCAGTCTCCGACATGACATGATTTGCAGTCAGATACACCCGCCGGATCAAAAGCTTTTCATCGATAATGCGGTCATACAATGCCAAAACTGCATCCAGGATCTGCCGGGTTGAGGAAGTAAAACACCCCAGATTTTCCGTTCCGTGAGCATGCTTTGGAATATTTCTGCCGTACCGGTCCTTCGTAACCTCGCCACGGTAGGAACCGCTGCGTTTCGGATCCGTCAGATTCTCAATATCGTAGCCTACTGTTAAGACCATCTGGTCTGTCACAAGCCCCTGGTCTACCAGCTGTAATGAAAGTTGGTCTGCCATTTCTTTGACCACGAGCCGCGTCTTCTGTGCCGTATACGGACAATGCAGCACCTGCCCGGAACCAACACTATTGTTTTCCGGCTTATAAGCCTTGATATGTTCCATGCGGCATGGCTCATAGCCCCAGGCATGATCGATCAGAAGCTCTGCATTGATGCCAAACAAACGGTACAGCAGTTCTTCATTGTGATAATCTCCTGGCTTTCCAATGGAGCAGCGCGCGACATCGCCCATCGTCAGCATACCATGTTCCTTCAGCTTTGCCGCATAACCGCGGCCAACCCTCCAGAAATCGGTGATGGCTGATGCGTCCAGAGTTTGCGCCGGTAGCTGATCTCGTCCAGCATGGCGATCCTGGCTCCATCCTCATCTGCCGGAATATGCTTCGCTTCGATATCCATGGCGATTTTGGCAAGATACAGATTCGTACCAATCCCTGCTGTAGCAGTAATCCCGGATTTTGCAAAAATCTCCTTCATAATCTTTTTCGCATACTCCCGCGCCGTACAGCCTGCTGCCTGCAGATAATTCGTCAGGTCGATAAACACCTCATCGATTGAATAGACATGAATATCCTCCGGCGCCGCATATTTTAAGTAGATTTCGTAAATTTTCGTACTCATTTCCATATATCGGGCCATACGCGGCGGCGCGATCAGATAGTCGATCTGATACTCCGGATGTTTTGCCAGTTCATCTGCCTGTGCAGAAGCCCACGTAAATCTGCCGCCTGGAGCAAGGCTTCTCCGCTTCGCATTGGCACGGCGCACCTGCTCGATCACCTCAAACAGCCTTGCTCTCCCCGGGATCCCGTATGCTTTCAAGGATGGGGAAACCGCCAGGCAGATGGTCTTCTCCGTGCGGGACGGATCCGCTACCACCAGGTTGGTCGTCAACGGATTTAAGCCGCGGTCCACACACTCCACAGATGCGTAGAACGATTTCAGGTCCATACATAGATACATGATTACTCCTTCGCCACTGCCCCGATCGGGCAGATATCATAGCAGATTCCGCAGCCATCACAAAAACGCAGATCGATCCGGTAATGCCCCTGGCGCGGAACCAGCGCGTGAAGCGGACACTTCTGGGCGCAGCGTCCACAGCGGGTACAGTTGTCTAAAATGTAGTATACCGGTTTATCAGCCGGAACATTCCCTTCGTTTGTCATGATTTCCTCCAAATATCTATTCTCTCTGATTATCAGTTTTTCTTGTATCAGTTCTTTTCCATTTTTATCATACCACAAAAAGGGGCTGTCGCACTAGCAAATATTTTTTGCTGGGCGGCAGCCCTGCTTTATGCCCAAATGGGGGCGAAATCGGTTGTGATTTCGCCCCCATCCCTTATAAACACAGTTCATTCCCAGACATCCCTTTCGGCATGCCTGATTTCAAACTGTTTTGTTTTCAACCATTAAAATCTATGCTGTCTTTAATGAAAAAAGATGACTCC
>NZ_QUMD01000021.1 GCF_003481985.1 Clostridium sp. OF09-36 | reverse complement strand
CCCGTACCTCCCCGGCAAGCTGCGGGTAGGGGCTGTGCCACTCGTTCAGCGTCCGGGCTATCTGGTTTAAGTTGCCGCCGATCCTGCCGTATTCGGCGGTCAGCTTCCCGACAGCGGCAAGCAACTCGTCATTGACGGGGGAAACGGTTATGATGGGGCGTATGGCTGCCCCGGTTATGGCTTGCCGGATAAACTCGGCTTGGCTCATGTTGTAAGCAGAAAGCCTTTCCGCAAACTCGGCGTATTCTTCCTCGGTCATGCGTGTCTTGACTACCCGGCTGCGGTGCGGCGTGTTATATCGTTTTCGCATGGTAAAACCTCCTTCGGCTGTGCGTGGTGTCCTCTCACTAATAGGAGAAAAACAGGGTGTAAAGCGGAACTGTTTTTGAAAAATCCGAAAAATTATTTTGAGGGATTTTCCAGCGGCGTAAGCCGCATAAGCAGGGTTTGGGGAAGGCACTCCCCAACAAGATTCCCGCAGGGGCAAAATGAGCGATAAGCGAATTTTGGTACTGCGGTAGAATCTTGCTCTAAGAAACTGCCGGCCTGCCGTTCACTTGCTACTGCCACTTTTTCAGAAAATCTATAACCAGCTTTTTTTATAAAAGGCTGCGGGCTGGCGTTTTTCCCTTACTCCCTACAAACCACAAAAGAGCAGAATGGACGGACTTTCCGGCAAGAACTTTTCCGGCGGCTCGGTCTTTCCCGACAATAAGGCGTTTCGGAAGCTGCGTTTTGCCCGCTGTCTGAAAAAAATGGCAGCCTTTTTTGGTTTCACTGTCTAATACGGAACTTTTGGAAATTTGCCAAAAATGGACGCAAAAAAAGCAGCAAATCTTTTTCGGATTTACTGCTTCATGTGCCGCTGCGGTGCGGCGGGATGGATATTCAGTTGAAATAAAAGAGGATGGTGGTACTTTAGTCTATCGACTCTTTACTAACTATTAGGTAATCTTGAAAGATTTTCCTTGAATTTATCTAAAGAATGTTCATTGTTTCCCGCAAAAATAAGTGGAATTGTATATTCATATGATATGCCATTTTCATAGTCCGATAATTGTATTTTTATAGTATCATCCCTCTCATCTTTAGGTGCTATATATATGAATGAATTTTTATTTATATCAGATATTTTCCCTTTTTCAGAAGAAACAGTATAACCCCAGTCTGTTAAATTTGTCTTTATTGTAACTTCTGTTTCTGTTTCTTTTCTAGTCTGCAATGCTGTTTTATCGATTTGGATATCAAAAGGAGTCGAACCTAACAATTCACTGTTATATTTACAAGTTCTTCTCCATTTGTTTTAGAAATATTAGATTCATCTTCATAATTTTGTTGAGATTCATCTTTTGGTGTTTCTCTGTTACATCCTAATAAAAAGCATAAAATAATTAGTACTAATACAGAAAGTTGTTTTTTTTGCATTTATTTCTCCTTTCATATTATCAAAGAAAGCACTGAGAGTACTTTCAAGAAATTTTGAAATATTCTCAATGCTTTCTATTTTTTGATCATAAACTTGCCGGTAATGATACTATGTTAATTTATCTCTTTCGCGTAACCTTTGTTGCAATATACACATGCACCATTCACCCATTTGTGAGACATTTCAATCGTCTCAAACTTCATAAATGCTTACTTCTCCACAAATTAAACATTGTTTGTAATTATATACATGACGTGTCGCACATTTATCCCAGTCATCATATATACCAGGCATTTCATCTTCATATCCATAGTACTGGGGAGAACCCCAACTATGAGTATGAGCGGCAAATACAGTCATTGGAGCAGCTACAATTCCAGCTACTACTGAAAGTGCTAAAATAGATTTTCTTAAATTCATAAGTTCCTCCCTTTCCTTAAAAATACATAGCTCTTTGTTACATTGTCATTTTAACATAATAATTGGTAAAATGCAATAATTTATTTTCTATTTACGAGAAAATACTGTGCATATTATCTTATTTAGGAATAGTTAAGGCGGCTACCTAAATCTTTTTATTACTTTACCGCACATGAGCATTTGCGCCGGGGTTATCGTTGCCGTAGCCCTCAAGCAGATTGATTGCACCCCAGATGCCAAGACCTGCGCCCAGAGCGATAACGAGAGTCTGAAGAACGGTTACTGCGCTATTGAAAAATGCCATAATATTTTCCTCCTAAAATTTGAAATTGTTTTGAGAATAGAAAAAGCCCTCCGTACTACCGGCATCAAAACCGGACGGAAGGCTTAGTTTACGAGAATCTTTTCAAGGAACTCCTCGACGGTTATCACGCCAAGTTTCTGTTCCATTCTGCTTCTTGCATATTCAGTTTCACAATCATATATATCACCACCACCTTTCATAAGAAACAGCCAATACATTGACTGCAACAAATCTTCACGAGAAGCACAGATTGTCGGTGAAAAAACGACAGGTGAAACCTTCAGAACCTCTGCGAGTTTCGCTGTGGTTTCTGCATTAGGGGTTCGAGCGTTTTTCTCATACTGAGCAATACGGACATCCGCTGTTTTCTCGGAATACCCCATCAGGAGTCCAAGCTCTTTCTGGGTAAGGCGGCGAAATCGTCTAACGAACTTCAATCGCTGCCCAATAGAGGTATCCGTGATCCACCAAGTCATTTTTTTTACACCTCGCTTTCTGCAAATTCTCGATATACAACCTCATTTTTTGCTCTGCGCTTGCCTACGGCTTCACTGGGAGCAAGGTCAGGGTAGGTTGCCTGCACTTTCTGTCTGCTTCTGCGGACAGTTTCAAACCCCGGAAAGCTGCGTCTATCCAGTTCCTTCAAAAACACAGGAACCGTCATGGCATGAATGTCGATGCCACGCAGACCGGAATAGTGTTCCAGTACCATCAGGTACAAATGATTGTCGGTATTTCTTGCCTTGTGGTCGTGTTCCAAGATGTTCTTAACCAGGGCAGATACCGTTTTCAGATTTTCCAAACAGAAACCTCCTTAATCCGCATCGACTACCACAAACTCATCACCTGCCTTGAGCTTCAACCTTCGACTCAGAAACTGCTCAATGTTGAACTCATTTCTCTTATCAAAGTCTGATGTGTACTTATAATTGGGGTGCTGCGTCAGATCGTACTTGTCAGAAAGAAACGGTCTGACACCACGCAACTGCAAAATACACTTGCTGCCATCCAGAACCGCAAGCTCATCTACGCTCGCAAGGTCTTTGCCTAACTTCTGATAATTCAAGCCGTAAGACGGGCTGTTACCTCTGGTGTTGGAGGTGTTGTAGGTGTCGATAGTTTCTTTTCCCAATGCCTGATTCAGTTCTTTGAGCGTGGTTGGCTCAGAACCACCCAGGAAAATTCGGGAATCCATGTTGCCGATGATGGTATCGGCATTGTCTTTATAAATGGCTTTCAGCTGTGATTGTGCCTGGAGAACAAGGCAAGCCGATATTTCACGGCTTCGGATTGTCGCTACCAGTTTTTCCAGATTGGGAATCTGACCGATGTTTGCCATCTCATCAATCAAGCAGCGCACATGAACCGGCAGTCTGCCGCCGTACACATCATCTGCTTTCTCGCACAACAAGTTGAACAGCTGTGTGTAAATCATGGAGATCAAAAAATTAAACGTCGCATCCGTATCTGACATAATCAGAAAGAGCGCCGTTTTCTTATCTCCGAGAGTATCCAACTGCAACTCGTCATAGGCAGTCACATCTCTGACCTCCTGAATATCAAAAGGAGCCAGACGAGCGCCGCAGGAAATCAAAATCGACTTAGCGGTCTTGCCGGCAGCCAGCTTGTATTTTTTATACTGACGGACTGCAAAGTGATTCGGCTTTTTCTTTTCCAGGGCTTCAAACATCAGATCCACCGGGTTCTGGAACTCCTCATCATCTTCCCGCACCTCCATTGCGTTCAGGAACTCAATCAGGGTGGAGAAATTCTGTTCCTCAACCGGAGCTTCATAGTGGATATATCCGATCAAGGCACAGTAGAGCAGCGTTTCCGCCTTCGTCCAGAACTCATCACCGGCTTTTCCATCACCCTTTGTGTTGGCAATCAGCGTTGTCACCAGTTTCAGAATGTCTTTTTCTGAATGGATATAGGCAAATGGGTTATAGTGCATCGACTTCTGAAAGTTGATGGTGTTGAAAATCTTGATGGTGTAGCCATGCTTCAAAAGGGCGTTGCCGCACTCAATCACGATGCTGCCTTTCGGGTCAGTGACCACATAGGAACTGTGCATCTGGAGAAGGTTTGGCTTCAACCAAAAGCGAGTTTTACCGGAACCCGAACCGCCGATAATCAGAACATTCTTATTTCGGGCATTGGCAGGATTCTTCGGGCGATTGCTCATCATCAGCCGCTCCGTTTTCGTCAGGATCACATTGTCCTCGAACTTTGGTGCAATAAACGGCTCAATATCTTTTGCCGTTCCCCAACGAGCAGAACCGTACTCAACATTGTGTCGGTACTTCTTTGCGTTTTTGCCTTTTAGATAGACAGCCAGCCGAAGTCCTGCGCCGCAGAGAATACCAATCAGCAAATCCAACGGGTGAAAGCTGGGAAACGGATTGTTCAGGGCTATCGGAAGGGCATGAAAAAAGCTGAGGATTTTCGCAGATGAATCTGCCCCCTCAGCCAATCTCCATGCTTCTCCTAAATTCGTAGCGAACAACCCTACCAGAAAATACGGTAAATTCAGAATCAGGAGCTTTTTCATTTTTCTCTTATCCATCACAGATCACGCTCCTGTTTCTTCTCTCGAACCTTCTTCGGAATCGCTGCGACAATTTCCTTGAACTTCTTCAGCTGCGCCAGAACGCTCGGCTTTTCATTCTTGGTTAATGCCCTTGCCTGATGTTCCTTGCAGATTGCATCCAAAGCATCTGCATCTTTAGAACGGACAAAAACAAGAAACCGGGGAGGATCAACGGACTTATCTTTTCTTACGGCAAAGTCCACGCCATACTTCTTGGCGAGCTTTTCAAAATCACGGATACTCTCTTTGTCGATCTCAACATTCGTAGCACCCTGATTCTGTCCCAAAAGCTGTTTCACGGATTGCTTTCCATGAACGGCAGGGTCTCGTGCCTTTTTCATCTTCACTTTTTCCCGGTGCTGCAAATACTTGCGGATACCGGCAATGATAGTGCGCCCCGTCAGCTTGGTTGTGCTGATCGCCAGGTTTACTGTTCTGTTTTCAACTTCTTCCTGCATGATTCATCACCTCCTGCAAGCAGTAGAGTGAACAGATTATCGTGCCATATCTCTGTGGTCGTAATACAGATTGCCCTTGGCAACTGCGGCATGGCTGATAATCTTGATATTGCCAGCTTTCTGGTTATCCAGAGCCTTCTGATAACCCACATCGCTCAAATACAGGCGATTTCTTTCGCCTTTCCAACCGACAGGCGATTCATCGGTCAGCACATCGAAAATAATCATGTGCTTGGTGGCGTCATCAAATCGTGCCAAGTCCATATAGGTATGTCCCTGGTACTCCTTGGCACCATCCTGAATCCGCTTTCGCTCCATCAGCTCTCCAATCGTCGAATTTCTTTGCATAAGAACCTCCTTACAGAACATCTCGGTCAGGGTTACTTTTGTGGGGAACCGAATCAGCTTTGACAGGTGCATCTTCTTTCTTCACCATGTCATCCGGCAGGGGAAGCGCCATAATGCTGCGCCCCATGCGTACAAAAGTCTCAGGCTGATGAAAGTGTTCCTCAAACTGCTTCATCAGTTCCGGGGACAGAGAACAAAAATCATCCTCGCCCAATCCCACAACCAGAAAATCACCGGCGATAATGTCATAAATATCACCGTCATCATCACGCAGCGCACGGTTCAGTTCTTTGCCTACGAGTTTACCTTCGTCGTGCATCACCAGTGCAACCGGCTCATTGAACGGATAAGTTGCCTCAATATCGCCACCTACGGCTTTCTGCAAATCCTCCAGCTCACAGCCGATCTGCACAGCCTGCGGATACATGAACGGCTTTACCAGCAACACATTCATGGTATCTGCCTGTTCTTTCTGAACCTCCCGTTCCTCGGTCGTGCCGAACGCAACACCGGTAAAGTTTTCGGAGTCCAGAATGTACTCCGAATTGTAATAAGCGGCTCTAACCTGTTCCTCTGCCGCATCGTGAGATTCTGCTTGCACCGTAACCGTTTTCTCCAAGGTTTCGGTGATCTTCACATCGTATTCTTTCAAGTTTCGATACCTCCGTTTCTTTGGAAATAAGAAAAGCGACCATCCATGAACCTGTTACAGTTCATAAATAGTCGCATCCACATCGGCTAAAAGCTCGAACAAGCAAATATCGTCCAGTTCGCAAATCAGGGAACCCATGTCGAAGAAAATATCGTCCTCGCATTCCACCGTAGTAACCACGCTGCGGTGTTCGTTAAGACAAATGGCTTCTTCCTTGTCCATCGTGATCGTAGACATACAGGACACCACATAGAATGTCATATCTTCTGCTAACCACAGCTCCTTGCTCTGAATCGTGCGAACTTTTTCATCGCCGCTCATATCTTCTACATAGGACAGAAGCCGCACGGCTCTGCTGTTCAGAAGTACCTTTCCCTGATAGTCGATACCCTCACCAGCAGAGGACAATACTCGATACTCGCTAATCATCTCGGCATTTTTCTGAAACGACTTTGCCAGAAGCGCAGGAGAAATATCATCGAACTCCTCACTGTAGTTTACGAGCATATCTACCATATAATCAGGATCGCAAAGGTCGTAGAGTTCTTCCAAAGCGCCCTGAATGTTTTTGGGTGTAAACATTTTTTACCTTACCTTTCCATTGATTTTTCTCTTTTTTTCTGCCATTGCTCCAAAAGCTGAATGATTTTATCCTCCATCTGCTTGTTGGTATAGGACTTCGGGAAGTATTTTCGCAACGAATCCGTTTTGAAGGTTACTCTGTCCAGCTCTCCCTTCTTGATTTCATTCATAATCTCGCACATCGCATCCAGCGTACACTCGCCCTCCTGTGCGAGCTTTTTAATTCGCTGTGCTTGCGAAAGGGAAGGAGCTGCTTGAGCATAATCCATTGCAGAAAGAAAATCCTTCTGTTCTTCACTTGCCAGATAGGAAAGCTCCACCGCAGGATTGAATTTGATCTGACCCGTATCTACCATATCCAGCAGTTCCGGAATCAGTTCGGTCAGACGGATATAACGGTGTACCTGATTTCTGCTTTCTCCTGCCTCCTGACCGACTATATCCATTGCCTGCAACTTCATCCCAACTTGGGATGAAGTTAAATCGGTGCGTTGACCTTGATGTTTAATCGCATCCAGCTTCATCTTATAAGCAAATGCTCTTTCACTCGGCAGGATACTCTCCCTCTGCAAATTCGCATCAACCATCAAAATAATGGCTGCATCATCGTCCAGGTCACGAACAATCGCAGGCATGGTTTCCTTACCCGCAAGCTCCGATGCCCGGTGCCGCCTGTGACCAGAAACGATTTCATAACCACCGTCGGGGTCAGGACGGACAATCGCAGGAGTGAGAACTCCGAAATCTCGGACGCTCTCTGCCGTTTTCATCATTTCTTCATCATCAACCACACGGAAGGGGTGTCCCTCAAAGGGGTGTAGCTCAGAAAGCGGAATTTCCTGCACACGCTCCTGCTGGGCTTCAGCTCTGGATTGATCGGTGGAGAAAATATCATCGTACCCCTTCAAGCTGATGTTTGCGCCTTTTTTCTGCATTGTTTAACACCTCCTTCGTCAGAATTTTATAGGCTTCGGCAACTTTGCCTTTGGGATCATGCTTGAAGATACTGGTTCCCTCTGCGCTGATTTCCTCTGCACGGACAGAGCGGGGAATGTCGGTCTTGTAAACCTTCAGCTTTCCGCCGTAGCTCTCCCGAATCAGATTGCTGATGTCTTTGGAGTAGTTGGTGCGGCTGTCCACCATCGTCAGAAGAATCCCTTCAATCCTCAGTTTCGGGTTGATTTGCCTCTTGACCTTGTTGATGGTTCCAAGCAGCTGTTCCAGACCCTTTGCAGGAAGGTATGCTGCCTGAACCGGTATCAGCACATTGTCGGCAGCTGCCAACGCATTGACGGTCAGCATACCCAAAGACGGCATACAGTCAAGAAGAATGTAATCATAATTCTGTTTGACTGTATCCAGGTATTGCCGGAGAATGGTTTCCCGGCTCATGGCATTGACCAGTGCTACCTCCATACCTGAGAGTTCGATGTTGGACGGCACCAAATCAACGCCCTCCGGATGATGAAGAATCCCTTCATCGGGAGTAATAGGGTTTTCCATCATAATCTTTCCCATCAGATCGGAAAGTGTCGGAGACAGATCATCCGGGCAGGGATTGCCCAAACTGACCGTCAGGGAAGCCTGGGGATCGGTGTCTACCAGAAGCACCTTTTTTCCTTCAAGAGCCAAGCCAACGCCCAGATTCTCGGTGGTGGTGGTCTTTCCAGTGCCTCCTTTCTGATTGACCACCGCAATGATGGTTGCTTTTTTCGACATTTATCGTCACTCTCCTTCCTCTCGCTTCATTTTCAATTTCTTAAATCCTCCTTCCAAATATCCGTGTGACATATCGTGCCGAACAAGAGCATCGTAGTAGGTGTCTATTGTCGTCGGCGCATTGTATATCGTAGTCAGCATATACTGACGGATATTTCTAATCTTTGTGGTGTTCTCCTTGAAGCAGTCCATAACATATCGAATGTGTTCGGCATTCAGTTTCATAAACCGACTGCGGACAATTTCTGCCGGACGCTCCTCTGCACCAATGCGAATCAACGGTCGCTTCGTGCAAACTGTTTCAACGATCAACTCCAGAATGTTATCCAGCATTTCGGAATCGTAAGGGTAATCCTTCTTCAACAAATCCATACTGAGCTGATCCGAGAAATAATCAAAGTATTCTTGATACCGGTCATTCTCGTCCATCATTCCACCATTCCGGAAGGAAAGATAGAATCAGTATCACTAAATTCAGTATTTTTAATATCAGTATTATTACATTGTGATTTCGGAAGTTCTTGAGTTGTGATTTCCATTGTTCCAGAATTGTGATTTTCACAATTCAAGAGTTGTGAATCCACAGCAGAGATAAAGTTCTTCACATAGATCAGGTTGGGCTTTCCCAAACCCTGGCGCTTACGTTCAATCAATCCTGCTTTCTTCTCAAGTTCACTGAGCAGCTTGATAGCCTTTTGTTCAGCACAGTTCAGAGCCATCTTCGCTTCGTCGATTGTAAAAATGATATACACTCTACCGTTTTTATCTATCCAACCATTCTTGGCAGACAGGCTCATGCGGTCAAGCAAAATGCCATACAGCATCTTGGCATCGGCAGAAATATTCCAGAACCTCTCGTTCGTGAACAACACCTTCGGAACTCGATAGAATGTGAATAGATCGGATTGCTGACCGTAAAAATAATCAAAACTCACACGGCTTCACCACCTTCTTTCTGCGGAAAACTTTCTGTTGTCAGCGGAATGCTGCGGAAAGTCGTATCCGTCTTTTCGTAAGGACATCGGGCAAAATAGTAGAAGCGGTATTCCTGTTCATACACATCCATATCAACGAAGCCCCACTTCACGCATAACCTTCTTCGTACACCAACCAATGCACGGGTGATCTCGCCCATAGGGACAGCCATCACATTCCGACTTGGGTTTCGGCGGCAAAGAGATTAAGTAGTAGCAATTATTTCTACCCAGACGGCAGCCCTTTCTGCCATTCGTCCAGAAGTAGCAGTAATGACAGTCGCTCGGCTTGTCTGCGGTATAAACAGGCTTGCTCAAATAAAACACCTCCAATCTCTTGTATTTGCCCATGGGTTTGGGCATAAAAAAAGAGCGCCTATCCATCCCCAATGCGGGGCAAATAGACGCTCTATGTACATAACGATATTTAATTTTATCTGCTATAACTGCATGGTATTCAAAACATCCGCCTTTTTTGATTAGCTGGATTTTTGGCACGATTTTGGGGCTGATTAGCAGGAAGGGCATTTTCATTAGCAAGAACAGCCCGTTTTCTGCTAAAAATTAGCTGGCGATTTTGTCTTATAACAACCGTTCGATTCTGGAGGGGTTGTCAAAAATCAAATTTTGGAGTAGAATTTTATCTCATACAGTGAAAGAGCTTTTTCGTAGCTTTTTATATAAGAAAAGCCGAAAACCCTTGAAAACAAAGGCTTTCGGCGTTGTTCACTGGCGTCCATAAGAGGATTTGAACCTCCGACCCCACGCTTAGGAGGCGTGTGCTCTATCCAGCTGAGCTATATGGACGTGTCTGATATATGATTATAGCCCGATCAAAGTCGAACTGCAATCCCTTATTTAGTTTTTTTTGAGGTGGCCGTTGTAACGCAACCTTAGGAGGCGCTCGTTATATCCATTTAACTATGAGAACATCGTACGTAAAACGCACTTCTATAGAATAACAAAAATCCCGCAAAATAGCAAGCCCCGGCAATCATTCCTCTGCCAATTTATTATTGGCTGCTGCTCACGCATGCGCTCCCGGCAATGCCAATTTCCTGCCCATCTCCACAACTTTATAATTCCGCTTTCGATCCTTCGGCAAACTTTGCAGTCCCTTGCATCCAGATCTGCCCTTTAAACCGGCGACCGACCTTCGGCTCTCCCATCAGATCCTTCTGGGCGATACCTACATGGAACAGCATATCGCTGCAGCTGATGGTCAGATCATAAACCTTCTCGCCGGTGACGCGGTTTTCCTTCGTATCGATCTTTGTAATCTCCCCGATGATGGAATACTGGTCACACTCGATGCCGCTTGGCATGAAAGTAGAATCCACGATAGAATACAGATCTTCCTTCATGGCACGTCTGGAAACCTGGGAATACAGATCAATATCCTCGATCGTCAGCGTTTCCATGGCATCTTCATCGCCTTTCTTCGCTGCCTCTAACAGGTTATTGCGGTCTCTGGCCGCTACCTTTGCCATCTCGATCTGCTTTCTGGTTTTATGGAGCGGAAGAAGCACCTTGCCTTCTGCTGCCAGACCAGTCAGATTCACCGATTCTACCGTCCGCGACATCCGCTTGATCTTTCGTTCCCGATATTCATAACCGTTTTCCAGATAAAAGATCAGGGAAATGCCCACCCGGTATTCATCCAGAAGTCCGGCATACGTCTCTTTTTCAGTGTGGCGCTGAATGGAGCAGTCTGTTTCAGATGATACATCTGCTGAATTCAGATAAGGATAATAGTACTCACACTGAAATGCCCCTTCTTCGTTCATTTCCCCCATCATGACGATGCCCATGCCGGGTGCCACCTCTGCCCGCAGTTCACACAGATTCGTCTCCTCATCAAGCTGGATGCGGCGCCATTTGGCGGACGGCACTAACGATGCCAGCAGCCGTTCGATATCCCGCTTTCTTCTATATGTGCTAAAGCCGATACTTCGCAAAAATTTATGCATAGTTTCATGCCCTCCAAATCCTCAAAAATTCGTATCTGCCCAGACTTCCTGAACATTTACAAACGTCTAATTTCTGAGAAAAATCTTTACGCCTCATTATACATGATACGTAACAGCATTTCAATCGGAAAGTTGACATGTGCAGCTTCCGGTAATATCATGGTAACTATTCAGAGCCAGGCAGATTTTCAGACAAAATTGTAAATCATACTTGCATGAATGAACGATTTTGTCTGGAAATCTATTTTGACTTTGGGATGTACCAGAACTTACAACTTCTGACTGATCACACAAACGAGAGGAGCAAAATTCATGAAACAGACTACCCCCACCATCGGCATTCTCGGAGCCGGTGCTGTCGGTTCCTACCTGGTTATGGGGCTTTCCGAAAAATATAAGGAAAATCTCTGGGTAATTGCCGACGGCGAACGCAAAAAACGTCTGGAAGAAAACGGACTCAACATCAATGACCAACACTATATTCTCAATGTAAAAACACCAGGTGAAGCGCACGGCGTTGATTTTCTCTTTGTCTGCCTGAAATATACCCAGCTTCGTTCTTCCCTTCCGGATATCGAAGCCATTGCAGATAAGCACACGACGGTCATCAGCCTGTTAAATGGCGTCGACAGTGAGGAAATCATCGGACAGCGCATCGGCATGGAGCATATGATCTATTCCCTAATCCGCATTGCCTCCCAGCGTATCGGCAACTCGATCCACTTTCCGGTTCCGAAAGGCTACAACGGAATTTATGTCGGTCTGCCGAACCAGCCTGCCAGTCAGGATCCGCGGCTTTTAGCCATTGCAGACATCTTTGCCGATACTCCCATTGTTCTGCATTTAAGTGATGACATCCTGCTCGATATCTGGGATAAATTCGGCTTAAATATTGCCCGCAACCTTCCCCAGGCAATCCTTGGCGTTGGCATGCAGGCTTACGATGACAGCACCTATATGAATGCCATCATGCGGCAGATGCGCCACGAGGTCGTTCTGGTCGCAAATGCCAAAGGGATTCCGCTCAAGGAAGAATTTAAAGCCGGAAAATGCAAACCGTCCCAGCGTTATTCCACCCTGCAGGATCTGGACGCACACCGTCACACAGAAATCGATATGTTCTCCGGAGCCCTGGTCCGCATGGGAAAAGAGCTCGGAATCGAATGCCCGTACAATGAAATGACCTACAATCTGATCAAAGTACTGGAAGAAAAAAATGATGGGAAGTTTGATTACCCGGAAGAATGACAAGAATCCTAACATACTTTCGTTTTAAAGGCTGCCGCAGGCGGCCTTTTTACATGCAAAGCCAAAAAGCCACCCTTGTCTTTGCCATTTCATTTGGCGGAAACAAGGTTGGCTTTTTATACAAATATTCAATTCTTTTTTCTGCGGCTCTGCCTGCTTATCCGGAAAATCAGCCCTTATAAAATTGCTTCCCGAATCTTCAGCACTACCTTTTTGATTTCCATACTTTCTCCCGGCGCGCAGTTTGGTCGGTGAATATCGTTTGTGAAATATACTGCAAAATCTCCAGGTTTCAGCTGAATAAAGTTCTCACCCGCTACTTCCGAATAGTACATGACATCCCGTTCCGGATGCTCCTCCCGCTCTTTTCCCTCCGGCAGCGGCGCAACTCCCTGCATTTCTTCTCCGCGAATCAGATACTGGATATCGATATACTTATAATGGCTTTCTGCCTTTTTGTTTTCCGGCGCTGCGGTTGTCTGCTTCTGGATCATGGCGTAGATATCATCCCCATCGATCTCATAACGGCCGACTTCCATATGCTCCAGATCGGAATTTTTCAAAAAATCAAACGCTTTCTGAAATGGCTCCGGCCACTTGCACTGCGCACTCTGTGCTTTCAAAGATGAATAAATCATGTTAAGCCTCCCTATTCTGCTTCATTGTTAAGTCAATACACAACTGCACATCTTGCAACACAATGTTAAAATTTCGGATGATTGACTGGCCAATCCGGCTGCCCGCCGGATAATACTTTGTGAATCTGCATGGCCGCATGAAGCGCCATACGTCCCATACATTCTTCCGTATTGGATGCCATATGCGGTGTCAAAATCACTTTTTCATTCTTATATAACGGATAATCCTCTTTCGGCGGTTCCTGGCTCTGTACATCCAGTACTGCATAGCGAAGCTCTTCGGCTTTTAATGCCGCATCCAATGCATTTTCATCAACAACCTCACCTCTTGCGACATTTAGAAGGATTGCGCTATTTTTCATCATCTCAAACTCTTTTGCCCCGACTGCATTCCGGTTTGCCTCTCCGCCCGGCAGATGGAGACTGATAAAATCTGCTCCGGAAAATAACGCTTCCCAGCTGCACATCGTCACATACTCAGGCGCCTGCTCCTGCTTTACAAATGGATCATACGCAAGAATTTCCATATCCAGACCATAATAGGCTTTTTTTGCTACCGCACGTCCAATTCGTCCAAAACCAACAACACCAAGTTTTTTGCCGCCTACATCCAGTCCCTTATGGGAATTTTTATAGGCATACTCACCACGGTACATGGCATTGCTGCAGTCCCGGATATTTTTTGCTGCCATCAGCAAAGCAGATAAGGTATACTCTGCAACAGAATCTGACAGTGCCTGTGGGGTATTGGTTACCCAGATTCCACATGTTTCCGCCTCTTTGATATCAATATTATCGAATCCTACACCATGACGCGCAATGATTTTTACATGCTTTGCTGCATCAACCACTTCTTTCGGACACTGCGCAGTACGGATCAGCATTGCATCGCAATCAGCGATATCGCGGGCCATCTCCTCGGGTGAAAACCCGGTTCCTTCTTTTATTTCATATCCATGCTCCAGAAGATAGTCTGTTCCCTCTTTTGCTACAGCCTGTGGAATATATACTTTCATGTCTCTTATGCCTCCTTTAAGCTTACTTTCTTAGAGTTCAGATATTCTTTTCTGACTGTCCAGATCAGTGTACCTACTGCAATGAGCAGGAAGATACAGGAAATAGGAGAAGTCAGGAATGGGAGAAAACTTCCCTGGCTCTTCATGAGTCCACGGCGCAGGTTTGTTTCTACTGTCGGGCAAAGAATAAAAGCAAGAATGATCGGCGCCTGCGGCAGCTTCATTTTCTTCATGCCATATCCTAACAGGCCAAATAACATCATAACTACAACATCAAATACACGGTTGTTATTTGCATACGCACCTACAGTGCAGAAAATCATAACAATCGGAAGAAGCAGATTCTTCGGTACCGACAGAATACGGATAAACACCCGCATACCCAGATACTCTACAATCAACATCATGATATTTGCTACGATCAGGGCTGCAAAAATACCATAAACAAGCTTACCTTCTGTACGGAATAACAGTGGTCCCGGGGTAATACCATGAATCATAAAGCCAGCCAGGATCAGCGCTGTTGTGTTATCTCCAGGAAGTCCCAGCGTTAATAACGGAACTAAAGCACCACCGGTAGATGCATTGTTGGAACTTTCCGAAGCAATCAGACCATCTACAATACCAGTTCCAAATTTCTCCGGATGTTTCGAACGGTTCTTAGCCACAGAGTATGCAAGGATATTACAGATACTTGCTCCAAGTCCTGGAAGGATACCGATTGCAGTACCAATCATAGTGGAAATCAGGAAATTGCTTCCCTGTCCCTTGATATCATTCAAAGTAAATCCAAATCCTTTAATCTTACAATCCTGGGCACGTTCTTCTCCAGGCTTGTTTTTATCTTCCAGTGCAGTCAGTACCTCTGCCACTGCAAACAGACCGATCAGCATTGGAATCATACTAAATCCGGCATTCAGTTCCGAAATTCCAAACGTAAACCGGGTGAAACTTGTAATCGGGGCAATTCCCACAAATGCCAGGATCAGACCGATCATACCACTTAAAACACCTTTTACCAGGGATCCCGACGAAAGGCTTACGATCATCGTCAAAGAAAACAGTCCAATGGAAAAGTACTCATATGGTCCAAACTGCAGGGCAAATTTTGCAATAAATGGAGCCAGCAGCATCAGAATGATATAGCTGATCAGACCGCCAAAGAAAGAAGCAACAATACCAACTCCCAGTGCTTTTCCCGCTTCTCCTCTTGCTGCCATAGGATGACCATCAAACGTTGTTGCGACAGATGCAGCAGTACCTGGCATCTTTAACAGGATCGCACTGATCAGACCACCAGAGGTTCCTCCGATATACAATCCACAGAGAAGAGACAGACCTGCAATTGGATCCATGCCAAAAGTGAGCGGCAGGAACAGTGCAACACCCATTGTTACACTTAATCCAGGAATGGCACCTACGATAATGCCCATAAATGTTCCAAGAAGGATCAGGGCCATAATCGGCAAATTACAAATAGACAAAATGCCCGCTGTGATTTCACTCATTTTCTTTTTCCTCCCTTTACAGAATTCCTTTCGGCAGACGTATTCCAAAAATTTCCGTGAAGATCAGGTAAATGATCACAACGGCCACCACTGCCAAAATTCCAAATCTTACCCATTTGATGTTTTCTTTTTTTGTCATCATACACAAGGTAAAATACAGAAACCAGACACTGTCGATGATAAATCCAACCGGTTTTAACAAAGCCGCATACAGAAAACATGCCACAATCATGCTCCACACGCCTATGGTATTTTTCTTGTATTCAACTGGCTTTTCCACATAAGTTTTACTGGATTTCCATCCTCTCATGGTCAATATCAGTGAAAAGAAAAATACAATAACCGCAACGATCATCGGCAGAAATCCGGCTCCGATCAGATCTCCTTCTTTCCTGTTAATCTGAAAACTGAGAATAAATAAAATAACAGCTATCGCAATACCGATCATTCCACAGATCATATCGCTGTACTTTTTCATAATTTAGGGTCTCCTTCCTGTCAGCCTGGCATAAAAAGTGGACCAGCAGACGTACTGTCCTGGTCCACTGTCATACTATCTGGCTTTAAGACTACTGTGCTACGAACAGATCCTTATAAGAATTCAGCTTATCGTATACCTGCTGTGCATACTCTGTAGCTTCCTTCGGATCCATGTAAACCGGGGTTAATGCGTAGGAATCTTCTGCTGCCTTAACAAATTCCGGATTCTCAACAACTTTCTTCATAGCTGCACTAAAGGTATTTACAATATCATCCGGAGTTTCTTTTGGGAATGCAACAAAGAAGAATTTACCAAATACCATATTGTCCAGTCCCTGCTCTTTTGCAGTTGGGATGTCTGGGAACAGCGGGTTTCTTTCATCGTTTAAAACAGCCAGTGCTACGAACTCTCCGGTCTCCAGATAGTCCTTTACAACTGCGTACTCTACGTTGATGATATCGGTATTATGGCCAGCAAGAGCAGCTACTTTATCTGCATTACCACCGATATCAACAAGATTCAGATCAATACCAGCCTCTTTTTCAAGTGCAAGACCAACTAACTGCGGATAACCGCCTACAGCCATACCAAATTCAAGCTTGCCCGGATTTGCTTTTGCCTGGTCAATAAACTCCTGAAATGTAGAAAAGCCAGAATCTTTATGAGTTACAAGAAGCGTTGTGTTCGCCTGCAGGCACACACCAGCCATTTTAAACGCATCCAGCTGATAATCCACCAACTCCGCAATTTCCGGAAGCATAGCTTCTGTGTGGAAGAACAGGGCATTGTAACCATCTGGCTCTGCGGAACGAACCTGCTCCATACCAATCGTTCCAGAAGAACCTGAAACGTTTACAACCGGCATAGCCACACCCAATTCTTTTTCCATGTACTTTGTCAGCAGACGGGCATTTGCGTCCGTATCTCCTCCGGCCTTTACCGGTACCACGATCTGGATCGAGTCACTCGGGTAAGTATCCTCCTTTTTGCTGCATCCTGTAAATACCATGCTGGCTGCGATTGCTGTTGCAAGTACCACTGCGATTTTTTTCTTCATAGTTCTTCTCCTTTTATCTTGTAAAATTAATATTAATCGCTTAGATATCACTGTTATAACAGTTTGGGTAAAAAATAAAAGCTCTTCCTACTCCCCTCCTTACGCCATATTGTTATGACTGTTATAACATATAAAAAAGTAAGCAAAATAATGCTTTTTGACTTTCTCTCATTTGGGTCTGCTTATGCCTTCTCTTCTTTTTCCGGCAATGTTGCAAGAATTGGTCCAAGTGAATCCAGAATATGTTCCCGCATGGCTTTTTCCGCCCGTTCCGGGTCTCCTGTGTTGATTTCATCCAAAAGCTTTCTATGCCAGTATCTTGGATACTGCGTTTTAGATGCGCGTGCACCCAAAGCTTTGCACAATACCCAGAACAGATTGATGCGGTTTAATGTTTTGATCAGCATCTCATTGTCTGTAAGTTCAGCAAGACCACGGTGGAACCGAAGATGATTTTTTCTGGAATCCAATGCACTGTTTTCTTCATAAGGAACCGTATCGAGTTCTGTTGCAATGTAGATCAGCTCCTGCATGCGCTCCGGAGAAGGATTCTGACTCACAATCCGGGCCACCTGACATTCGATGGCTTCCCTGAGTTGATAACATTCCATGATTTTCTTTCTATTTGGAATGGTAACAAAGGAACCCCACTGCGGTTTGGATTCAACCAATCCATCTTCCTCCAGTTTCTTTAAAGCTTCAATAACTGGTATGACACTGACACTGGTCACTTCTGCCATCTTTCTTCTGGAAAGTTTCATTCCTGGTGGAAATTCACCATCCAGGATCTTTTGTGAAATAATACGATATGCGACATCTGCCGCAGTCTGAAAAACTTCTTCCTGCATGTTCTCTCCTTCTCTTTACGCTATCATAATATTACTGTTATAACGTTTTTGTCAATATCTATTTTGTGCATATTCCCTAGTTCTACATTCTGTTCAAAAATTAACATTGTCTTTTGTGCACATTTCATATTCTTCCAGCGAATCTGCTTTTATCATATTGACATTCTGTTATAACAGTAATATCATGCAAACAAATTTAATCTTAATTAAGGAGGACCTTCCATATGAATCCACAAACCACGCAAACCGCACAGGAAAAAGCTCAGGAACTTCTTGCCCTGGAGCAGGAACTGGTGTTATCCTCATTTTCCAACGAAGATGCATTAACCATTGGCCTGCAGGCTGTCGCTTATATCCATGAAGCAAAGAAAAGCGGCGTTTACATCGAAATCCGCCGCGGTGAAAATATTGTTTTTTCCCACTGTATGGATGGTGCCAACTGGGATAATCGCCTTTTTGCGCAGAGGAAATTAAATACCGTCACAAAATTTGAACATTGCTCTATGTATGCCGGTGAAAAATATATTACAAAAGGACGACAGTTTTATGATTATTATGCGCCGCAGGAGTATCAATGTGCCGGAGGTGGTTTTCCTATTGTAATTCCTGGAACCGGTATGGTCGGAATGATCGGTGTGTCTGGGTCTTTCCGCAGCAGAAGACCACGAAGTATGTGTCGAGGCTCTCAGACGTTTTCTGAAAAAAGCATAAGGAGGCACTAGCATATGAGTTATCAAAGAGAATTTTCTCACAGACTGAGAGCCGGATTGGTCGGAATCGGTTCTCATGCATACCGCAACATTCTCCCGGTTATGAATTTCCTCCCAGTTCAGCTCGTTGCTGTCTGCAATCGCAGCAACATCGAGCTTGCACAGCTTACTGCCGCCCAGTATGGCTGTAAAAGTTATCAGAAACCAGAAGAAATGTACGAAAAAGAAAATCTGGACTGTGTATTTATCTGTGTCTCCCCGGAAGCACACCCATCTCTTGTAATCCAGGCTCTTCAGACCGGCTTACACGTATGGGTAGAAAAACCTGCCGCCATGAATAGCGAACAGATTTTGCAGATGATCGAAGCCAGACAAGACCAGGTTGCCCTGGTCGGCTACAAAAAAGCCTTTATGCCCGCTGTAACCAAATCCCGCGAAGTGATCCAGTCCGAGAAATACGGGAATCTGGAAAGCATGCTTGCCGTATACCCTATGAAAATGCCTCAAAACTGGACGGAAGTGATTCAGAAGGGTATCCGGACAGACTGGCTGAACAACGGCTGCCATCCTCTTTCTGTCATGCTTGCAACCGGAGGTTCCGTGCAGTCCGTTGTTTCTGTCCAAAATGAAACTGGGCATGGCGCAAATATCATCAAATTTAAAAATGGTGCAATCGGCACATTTTACCTTGCATCCGGTCCCCAGCCAATTGAGGAATATCATTTTTATTCCCAGAAGTGGCATCTGCACATCGATGACAGCAGTAAAGTCACACTGCAAAGAGGAATTCCTTTTGTTTACGAACGCGCCACTTCTTTCACTGCACCAGGTGATGACTGTGGCGCAGTTGTCTGGAAAGTCCAGAACTGCAAAGCATCTCTCGACAATCAGGCTGCATTTGTCCAGGGCATGTATCAGGAAATGATAGAATTTTGCAACTGTATTCTGGAAAAGCGGAAGCCAGATATTGGCTCTCTGGAATTTGCACTGGAACTCACAAAAACAGCGGAAGCTTTAGCTGTTTCTAATGGAAATGAGATCAAACTATAATCAGCAGCCGCACCACTCGCCTTCTTGATATACAAGGCAATAAAAAACTCCCCCGGAACCATTTTCACAGTCCCGTGGGAGTTTTTGTTATCTGTTTATGTTCAGCTCAAGACTTGTCTTATACAATACCCTGTGCCAGCATAGCCTCTGCAACTTTCTCAAATCCTGCAATGTTTGCGCCTGCAACATAGTTGCCTTCTACGCCGTAACGTTTTGCAGCATCGTTTGCTTTTGCGAAAATGCCAACCATGATGTCATGCAGTTTTGCATCAACCTCTTCGAAGGTCCAGGACATTCTCATGCTGTTCTGGCTCTGCTCCAGACCGGATACAGCAACACCGCCTGCGTTTGCAGCCTTACCAGGCATGAAGAGGATCTTCTTCTCTACGAACAGGTCGGTAGCCTCTCTGGTGGACGGCATGTTAGCACCCTCAGCTACTGCGAAGCAGCCGTTTGCGATCAGTGCCTTTGCATCGTCTAAGTTCAGCTCGTTCTGGGTTGCGCACGGAAGTGCGATGTCACACGGAATGGTCCAGATGCCCTTGCCCTCGGTGTATTTTGCAGTCGGAACAGCCTCAACATACTCTTTGATTCTGCCGCGGCGACCTTCTTTGATCTCTTTTACAACATCCAGCTTGATGCCGTCTGGATCATATACATAGCCGTTGGAATCGCTCATGGCAACAACCTTTGCACCCATCTGCTGAGCTTTCTCTACTGCGTAGGTTGCAACGTTTCCGGAACCAGAAACAACAACGGTCTTGCCAGCCAGCTCTTTGCCATTGTGCTTTAACATCTCATCCAGGATATAGACCAGACCATAACCGGTTGCCTGGGTTCTTGCCAGGGAACCACCGAAAGTCAGACCCTTACCAGTCAGGACGCCCTCATACAGACCGGTAATTCTCTTGTACTGACCAAACAGGAAACCAACCTCTCTTGCGCCTACACCGATATCGCCAGCCGGGCAGTCGGTATCTTTACCGATATGACGGTACAGCTCAGTCATAAAGCTCTGGCAGAATGCCATAACCTCACGGTCAGATTTGCCCTTCGGGTCGAAGTTGGAACCACCTTTACCACCACCCATAGGCAGTCCGGTTAAGGAGTTTTTCAGGGTCTGCTCGAAACCTAAGAATTTTAAGATGCTCTGGTTTACGGACGGATGGAGACGAAGACCTCCCTTGTACGGTCCGATCGCGCTGTTGAACTGTACGCGGTAGCCCTTGTTTACCTGTACGTTGCCTTATCATCTACCCACGGAACCTTGAAGGAGACGATTCTCTCCGGCTCTACAAAACGCTCCAGGATACCTGCTTTGCGGTATTTCTCCTCGTTTGCGTCAATCACCAGTTTTAAGGAATCCAGAACCTCTTTGACTGCCTGATGGAACTCCGGCTCGCCCGGGTTCTGTGCTACTACTCTCTCATAGACCTCATCTACATAAGACATAACTATTCTCCTCCTTGAGCTATTATCTTTTTCTTAAAAAAGACAATGAGGCACCGCCAATATCGGCGGAGCCCCATTGCTCTCAACGTATCGTAGAAATTATAGCAAGTTAATTTGCTAAAGTCAATCCTTTGATTTCGAAACTTACATTGCAAAAAATCATAGCTGATATGCCTTATATTTATATTTTCGTAAAGAAGCCATAACAAAAATCTCCTGAATCTGCATGTTTCAGGGCTTGAAAAAATTAAGCTTACGCATGAATACCATAAAAATCCTGAAATGTTATGACTGCGCGGCAATCTTCTCCGCTAATTCCTGTAAATACATCCAGCGGTCCATTTTCTCTTCCAGCAATGCTTCCTTTTCAGCCTTCTCAGCCATCAGCTGATTCAGCTTGCCATAATTAGTCGCGGATTCCGCGATCTGGCCGTCCAATGCCTCGATCTCTGCTTCCAGACTGGCAATCTCATCTTCGATGGTATCCCACTCGCGCTGCTCTTTATAGGAGAACTTCAGCTTTTTCTGGTGTGCACGGCCATCCTGGGAGGATTTTTTGCCTGCACCAGCTGCATTGAGGCCATCCGCATCCACTGCATTCTGGTCCAGACTTCCTGCTGCTCCATTTCCACCAGCTGCTCCAACACTTCCCGCAGCGCCACGGCCATAACTATCTCCTGCTGCACCATTCTTCCCGCGTCCAGCACTTCCACCCAGAAGATCCGGGTGTTTTAGCAGATATGCCGCCTGATAATCGGTGAAGCCGCCCTCATACTGCACAACCTTTCCGTCTCCCTCAAACGCGAAGATCCGGCGCACCATACGGTCCAGGAAATACCGGTCATGCGATACCGTGATCACGATGCCCTGGAAGCTGTCCAGATAATCCTCCAGAATGGTCAGCGTGCGGATGTCGAGGTCGTTGGTCGGCTCATCCAGGAGCAGGACATTTGGCGCATCCATCAGGATCCGTAAGAGATACAGTCTGCGCTTTTCACCGCCGGAAAGGCGGCTGATCGTGGTATACTGCACGCTTCCCGGAAACAGAAAGCGCTCCAGCATCTGGGATGCGCTGATGCTTCCGTCCTTCGTCTGCACGTACTCTGCCACATTGCGGATGTAATCGATGACCTTTAAGCTTTCATCCATTGCCTCGTTTTCCTGGGAAAAATAACCGATCTTTACGGTCTGGCCGATCTCAATGCTTCCGGAATCCGGCTGCACCCATCCGGCGATCATCTTCATGAGCGTGGACTTTCCGCTTCCGTTCGGTCCGATGATTCCCACACGGTCATTCTTTAAGAAAATGTAGGTGAAATCTTTTAGCAGCACCTTATTGCCGTAAGACTTGCACAGATCCTTCACCTCGACCGTTGTACGTCCCAGACGGCTGGAAATAGATTCCATCTCCACCTCTTTGTCAAACTCCGGCGCATCCATGTCACGAAGGGCTTCATAGCGCTGGATGTGGGCCTTCTGCTTGGTGGAACGTGCACGGGCACCTCGCTGCATCCAGGCAAGCTCAGTTTTTAAGATGGACTGACGCTTGCGCTCCGATGCCACTGCAATGTCGATGCGCTCTGCTTTCAGCTTTACAAATCCCTCATAGTTGGTCTGATAGCTGTAAAGCTTTCCTTTATCCAGCTCCACGATCCGGTTCGTTACGCTGTCCAGAAAATACCGGTCATGCGTGATCATAAGAAGCGCACCGCGGAATTTCTTTAAGTAGTCCTCAAGCCAGTCTGCCATCTCACTGTCTAAGTGGTTGGTCGGCTCGTCCAGGATCAGAAGATCGGCTGTGGAGAGCAGCACACTGGTCAGCGCCACACGCTTTCTCTGACCACCGGACAAATGCTCCACCTTCTCGTCAAAGTCATAGATGCCAAGCCGCGTCAGAATATTCTTCGCGCTGGCCTCGATTTCCTCGCGGGAGGAAAAATGTGGCTCTGACGCATTGTCCCGCACGATTGCATCCAGAACCGTATCCCCTGCGGTGAAGACCGGGATCTGCGGAAGGTAGCGGATATATAAGTTGCGGCGGCGCACCACGGAGCCGTCATCCGGCTCCTCCAGACCTGCCACGATCTTTAACAGCGTGGATTTTCCGGTTCCGTTGATGCCGATCAGGCCAACCTTCTCGCCTTCGTTGATGCTGAATGCAGTATCATCAAACAGCAGGCGCTCGGTATAAGATTTTGTCAAATGTTCAATTGTAATTAAGCTCATAATTCACTCCACATGTGCAAAAAGGACAGCCCCGTCGATCCCCGCGGGGTTCGGTCATGGGACTGCCCTCTCTATTTTCAGGTTTGTTTTTCAGGTTTGTCTTTGCCGTTCACGCAAAAAGCCGCGGCAAATTGCCAGGAAGTTAATCCTCGTCTTCCTTCTCATCCACAGCAAATACGAAACGCTTTCTTGCCATCTCGTCGCTCTCAAGATACTCGTCGTAGGTGGTGATCTTATCGATCAGCTTACCGTTTACGATCTCCATAATACGGTTTGCGGTGGTCTGCACGATCTGGTGGTCACGGGAGGAGAAGATCAGCACGCCCGGGAACTTGATCAGTCCGTTGTTCAGTGCAGTGATGGACTCCATATCCAGATGGTCAGTCGGCTCGTCTAACATCAGCACGTTTGCTCCAGAGATCATCAGCTTGGAAAGCATGCAGCGGACTTTCTCACCACCGGATAAAACGCGAACCTTCTTCACGCCATCCTCGCCGGCAAACAGCATACGGCCGAGGAAACCACGTACATAGGTTACATCCTTCTCCGGAGAGTACTGGGTCAGCCAGTCTACGATAGTATCGTCGCTGTCGAACTCTGCAGTATTGTCCTTCGGGAAATAAGACTGGGTTGTGGTAAGCCCCCACTTGTAGGAACCCTCGTCCGGCTCCATCTCGCCTGCCAGGATCTGGAACAGAACGGTCTTTGCACGCTCATTCGGTCCAACCAGTGCAACCTTGTTGTCGCGGGTCAGGGTGAAGCTGATGCCATCTAAGATCTTCTCGCCGTCGATGGTCTTGGATAAGTTCTCAACAGTCAGGACCTCATTTCCGATCTCGCGGAACGGGCGGAAGTCAATGTACGGATATTTACGGCTGGACGGACGGATGTCGTCTAACTCGATCTTCTCTAAGGCACGCTTTCTGGAAGTTGCCTGCTTGGACTTGGAAGCGTTTGCGGAGAATCGCTGGATGAACTCCTGCAGCTCTTTGATTTTCTCCTCTTTCTTACGGTTTGCTTCCTTCATCTGTTTTACCATCAACTGGCTGGACTCGTACCAGAAGTCGTAGTTACCAGCGTAAAGCTGGATCTTACCGTAGTCGATATCCGCGATGTTGGTGCAGACCTTATTTAAGAAGTAACGGTCATGGGATACCACAATGACGGTGTTCTCGAAGTTAATTAAGAACTCCTCCAGCCATGCGATCGCATCCAGATCCAGATGGTTGGTCGGCTCGTCGAGAAGCAGGATGTCCGGGTTTCCGAACAGTGCCTGTGCCAGCAGGACCTTGACCTTTAATGCACCGGTTAAGTCTTTCATCAGGCTGTAATGATACTCGGTATCAACGCCCAGACCATTTAACAGGTTCGCTGCGTCAGACTCAGCCTCCCAGCCGTTCATCTCTGCGAACTCACCCTCTAACTCTGCTGCCTTGATTCCGTCCTCATCGGAGAAATCCGGCTTCATGTAGATGGCATCTTTCTCTTTCATAACATCGTACAGGCGCTTGTTTCCCATGATAACGGTATCCAGTACGGTGTACTCGTCGTATTTAAAGTGGTCCTGCTGCAGGAAAGAAAGACGCTGACCCTGGGTGATGACAACATCACCATTGGTCGGCTCTAACTGTCCGGATAAGATTTTTAAGAAGGTAGACTTTCCGGCACCGTTCGCACCGATCAGTCCGTAGCAGTTTCCTTCGGTAAATTTGATATTTACATCTTCAAATAATGCTTTCTTGCCCACGCGCAGGGTAACACCATTTGCACTAATCATTCTTTTCTAACACCTTTCATAAAAAAGAGGGGCATAATCATGTCCCTCGTCTTTTGCATCATCTCTATTTTACAGGAATTTCCGTATTTTGCAAGCGCTATTTCACTGGATTTTGCGGGATTTTTCAGGTTTTTCCCATTACTGTTCACGCATGCGTGCCCAGCAACGGAATTTTGCCGATGCTTCGCATTCCAAATCGGCAAAATCTGCTGCCGCAACTGTATTGTACGGAATTTTCAGTTCAGAAAATTCCTACCCGTATACAGTAACATTTTTCCGCGGTTTTCCCAGCTGCGGAACTGCTTTTCCACAAAATCATCTGTTCCAGGGTGTGTTTTGAGGATATCCCGCTTCTCTATTTCCACTCCACAGAAGCCGCCAGCAACGCCCGCAGACAAAACTCTTCCCGCTTCACCAGCTCATCCTCCAGCAACCCGCGGTTTTCATCGGAATGCTCTACCTCTCTCGAGAAGCAATGCACCAAATCCACGATCTGCGTCTCCGGCAATGCATACCCCGGCACCTTGCCCCGGATTTTGTTCTGAACCACTGCCACAGTATCTCTCTCAGTATCTCCAGCTGCCAAAGCATCTTCCTGGCTCCCCGAGGCTCCCTGCAGCGTTCCCTGTGTTTTCTCCTGCAGCCACTCTGCCATGAGCATTTCCTCCACCAGAACCGTTGCTGCCACAGCCAGTTTCATTTTTCCATATGGATTATCGTTATAAACTGCCCCGCAGAAGTAGCCGAACACAAAGTATACCATGATCTGCTCCCTAAGAAGCTCCATGCGTGTACCATTTGCATCCAGAAACGCCCGACGGTTCGCCTCGTACGTTTCCCGTCCGACTCCGTAAAGGATCTCATCCATACCATCTCTGCGTGCTGGCCATGCAACATCCAGCGGCTCCATCTTCTCAAACACCGCGAAAAGTTCACTTGCAGTTTCAAAGCGGCTGTACTGCCCAAGTCCGGCCGATGCCAGGCGGCGGCAGAAACGCTCCACAACACCTCCGGCACTGCCTGGTACCGTCTGGTCAATGTCTGCTGCATCTTTTTCAGCGTTCCCAGCTTTCTCCGTGTTCTTCACTTCCTGCGCATGTTCTTCCGCCTGCACTGCCCGGCACATGCTTCCCACACGGTACCGCTCAAGCAGTCCGTCCACCTCATAAAGCTTCTCATCCCGCACTCTGCGCTGCAGATCATGAGCCAGTGCCAGGCACATTGCCATACGCAGCTCACTGGATAAATTCCGGTTCTCCAGGATCTCAAAGATCACATCACGCACTTCACCAAGCTTGGTATACAGGAAAAAGTCAAAGTCCTCGTCCTCGCAGCTTTCCTCTTTGTCATTCTCGCTGGAAAGGAAGCGCACCGGCTCCTTCGTTCCCAGAATGATCCGCGCCGCCTCAATGCACGACAAGCACAGTGACACCTCTCGCACACCGTCAAACACCTCGATATGACGGGGATAAGTCTTACAGGTCCAGCACAAACTGTCCGGTCCCATTCCCATATAAAGGTCGCAAAGATTCTCCTCATTCAGGAACGCACACCGGTGATCCCGCTGCTTAAAGCACTTCTGCTTCCAGTCCACCGACTCCTGCAAGCGTGTCTTCATCTCACCCTCAGCCTGACGGTACTTCTTCAACGATTTCGGATCGATCGTAATCGCCCAGCCTGCACAGCAGGTATCCTCACATGCCGACGCGATGCATCGAAACTTTTTATAGTAATGTGGATATGTATACAGCATACTCATTATCTCCTGACAAATTTTATCACTACTAATTATTATACCAACATCACACCGTAAATATCAATAACTCCGAAAGCCCCCGCTACATACGAAAAACCTGCAACCACTACTGAAATGGCAGAGATAGGCTAACTATCTGCCATTTCAGTAATGGCTGCAGGGATTTACTGTGCGATATTGTTACTTAAGCATCGCCCCATAGCGCCCCAAAAAGTTCTTGGTGCGCTCATTCTCGGATGCGAATACCTGCGCCGGAGTTCCCTCTTCGACGATAACTCCGTCTGCCACGAAGATCACGCGGTCAGAAATATCTCTCGCAAAGGCCATCTCGTGGGTTACGATCACCATGGCGATGTGCAGGTCTGCCAGTGACTTAATAACCTTTAACACCTCTCCGGTCAGCTCCGGATCCAGTGCGGAGGTCGGCTCGTCGAAGAACAGGATCTTCGGGTTTAATGCCAGGGCACGGGCAATCGCCACACGCTGGCACTGTCCGCCGGATAACTGGCAGGGATACGCGTCTGCTTTGTCGGCCAGTCCCATTTTCTCCAGAAGCTCCATAGCTTCTTTGCGTACCTCTTCTTTCTCCCGCTTCTGAACGGCTATTGGCGCATCCATCACATTGCGGAGTACCGAATAATGCGGAAACAGGTTAAAATTCTGGAATACCAGTCCGTAATTCTGCTGGATCTTCTTCAATTCCTGTTTCGATGCATAAACTGCATTTCCCGCTGCATCGTTCCAGGCTGCCTTTTCACCTAAGTAGATCAGCTCACCACTGTCCATGGTCTCTAACATGGTCGCACAGCGCAGCAGCGTGGATTTACCCGAACCAGACGGCCCGATGATGGATACGATCTCGCCCTCTCCTACATGCAGAGAAATATCCTGAATGACCCCAAGGTCTCCAAATGATTTTTTTACATGATTCATTTCCAGTAAGTTCATGATATCCTCCGAATTTATTGATAGTAGGAAAGTTTCTTCTCAATCCATTCCATGGCTACTGCCACGATCAGGTTAAAGACATAATAGAATACACCGGCTGCCACAAACGGGATCATGCTGGTCTGGGAAGATGCCAGTGCTTTCGCAATAGCAAACATCTCCAGAACGCTGATGGTAAATGCCAGAGATGTATCCTTGACCAAGGTAATGACCTCGTTGGTCACGGACGGTAAGATCCGTTTGATCACCTGCGGCAGGATGATACGGAAAAAAGTCTGGCTGCGGCTGTAGCCTAAAAGCTTTGCAGCCTCGTACTGGCCTGCCGGCATAGACTGGATGCCGCTGCGGTAGATCTCCGCGAAATATGCTGCATAGTTGATGACAAATCCGATCATCGCTGCAATTAAACGGTAATTGTTACTCTTGATCTTAATGCCGAACAGATAATAAGGTCCAAAATAAACGACCATCAGCTGCAGCATCAGCGGGGTGCCGCGCATGATAGAGATGTAGGTCTTTACGATTCCCTGAAGGATCTTATTCTTCGACATTCTTCCGAATGCGATCAGAAGACCAAGGGGCAGGGAAAAAAGCAGCGTCACGACAAAAATTTCCGTGCTGACCAGCATTCCTCCTGCTAACTGTGATACCATTGTGTTAACCTGCATAACTTCTACTCCTTCGTCTTCTGATTCATTCGGGACGGCTTCGTTCTTCTGCCGTCACATATCCTTCTTTTTTATTTTCCGATGGTGGTTACGTCACGGCCAAACCATTTCTCAGAAATCTCTGCCATGGTGCCGTCTGCTGCCATCTCGTCCAGTGCGCCCTGAACTTTATCTCTTAACTCTTCGTTACCCTTCTTAAAGCCAATGCCATACTCCTCGGAAGAAAGGGTCTCATCCAGGATGGTGTACTTGTCAGACTCACCTCTCTGCTCGATCTGGTAACCAGCTACGATCACGTCCATAGCGATGGCATCAACAGCGCCCATCTCCAGATCCATGAATGCAGTGTTGTAATCCGGGGTTGTCTGAAGAGTACCAAAGGTAGCACTTAACTCTGCGTTGTCCTTTAATGCAGCCTCAGCGGAAGAATCGGTCTGAACCTCAACAACCTTGCCTGCCAGATCAGCCAGAGTGCTGATGCCGGAATCTGCTGCTACAACGAATACCTGGCTATTGTCCATATATGGGGTACTCCAGGTGTAATCATCTTCACGTCCATTCATGGTGAAGCCGTTCCAGATGCAGTCGATGGTGCCGGAGCTTAACTCCATATCCTTTGCGTCCCATGCGATCGGCTGCGGAACAAACTCAAGGCCCAGTCTGTCTGCCACTTCCTGTGCCAGTTCCAGATCAAATCCAGTATATTGGCCGTCATCTCCTACAAAACCCATCGGCGGGAAATCCTGATCGAAGCCAACGGTAAAGGTGCCGCCCTCTGTACCAGCCTCGTCTGCTGCCTCTGCGGTGGTTTCTTCTGCCTTGGTCTCCTCAGCGGAAGTTGCTGCCTCAGTTGCTGCTGCGGTGGTCTCTGCCGGTTTGCTGCCTCCGCATGCGGTCATGGATACTGCCATCATACCTGCCATTGCTGCGCTTAACATTCTCTTTCTCATAATATTTCCTCCTCATTTTGCGGGTTTTGCTGCTGCCTGCTGCCAGACAGTAACAGGGATTTTCCGCTGCGGTTCACTCCACTTTCCGAAGCGGATATTGTACACGTACCGCGAACACGTTATCATGGTAGCATACTAAAGTGTTTCTGTCTACCCTTTTTTCACAAAAAGAAGATTCTCTGTTGCTGCACAAAGGCAGGAATTTTTCGAATCGTTTTGAACGGGCTTACATTTTTCCCGTCTCCTGCGCAAACCGGGCCAACTCTTCGTTTTTCCGGTTGATCGTTCCGAACGCCTTTGCACAGCAGATCACGCTCCTGCAGTCCTTCAGTACCCCAAGCGCCGCCTCATAAGTTTCCTGCTGAATTGCTTCGTATGGCCGCTCCGAAATCACCTGAACCGCCAGAGCCTTCGCCACCGGATAATCCAGGTCATTTTCATGCAGAATTCCTGCTGCAAATGGAATCCCCTGTCTTTGCAGCCTCCGGTAGACCGGAATCCCGCTCCCGTTTCCACCGATCACAAATACTTCCGGCTTGCCCTTCACCGGAGGCAGCTCCACCGAACCATACTCAGCGCAGTAGCTTTCCTGCGGGACCCCAAACAATTTTTCCATGCAGGTTTCTGTAAAAATTTCTTCCGGCGTTCCGCATTTCCAGATCTGGTTTTCGCCGACACAGACAACATAGTCCGATACCTTCTGCGCCAGATCCAGCTCATGCATGGACATCAGCACTGCCACCTTTCGCTCCCGCACCAGTGTTTTTAAAATGGTGAGCAGCTCCATCTTGTGACGGATATCCAAAAATGCAGTGGGTTCATCCAAAAGAATCACCTGCGGCTGCTGGCAAATGGCGCGAGCCAGCAGGATTCGCTGCCTTTGTCCATCGCTGATCCGGGAAAAATCCCGGTCTGCAAGATCCTTTGCGTGTACCATGTCGAGCGCTTCCCATACTACCTGTTTATCTTCATCTGACAACGTTCCAAAACGCCCCGTATGCGGATAACGCCCCATGGACGCCACATCAAAACAGGTCATAAGCTCTGGCCGCGTCCGCTCTGTCATCATGACAGCCATCCGCTTTGCGATTTCCTGCTCCGACCAGTCTTTCATGGCTGTCTTTTCCAGGAAAACCGCACCATCTACCGGCTTTAGCTGCCCTGCGATACTTTTTAAGATCGTGGATTTTCCTGCACCGTTTGGACCGATCAGCGTCACGATTTCCCCACGTGCGACATGAATATTGATCTCGCGGATCCAGACTTTTCCATCATACCCCGCCGCAAGATCATCCGTCCTCAGATATGCTTCTTCCTGTTCCATCACTTCTGCACTCCCTTTCTGCGAATCATAATCCAGATCACCACCGGCGCCCCAAATACTGCCGTTACCGAGCTGATGGAAAGTTCCGTCGGCGCAAACAGCGTCCGCGCGATCAGATCACTGAACAGGCAGAACACCGCACCGCCCAGGAAGCAGCCGGGGATCACAACGATCGGCTTCGCCGTCCCAAACAGCCGTTTCACGAGCTGCGGCACTGCGATTCCCACAAAAGATACCGGACCGGCAAAGGCCGTCACGCAGGCGGACAACACGCTGGATAATAAAATCAGTTCCGCACGGAAACGCTTTACATTTACGCCAAGGCTTCTGGCATATTCTTCGCCGAGCTGATAGGCACTGATGGCTTCGCCATACAAAAAGCAAGCACAAACACCGGAAGGACCACCACCGTGATGACCCTCACCTGATCCCAGGTCATTCCGGAAAAGCTGCCCATAGACCAGTTATGCAGGTTCACGATATTCGCGTCGTCTGCAAAGGTCACCACAAAGTCCGTAACCGCCGAGCAGATATAGCTGATCATGACACCGCATACCACTAACACCGACATCTGCCGGATCCGTTTTGCGATTACCAGCACAAAGCCCATGGAAAGCATGGAACCAGCAAAGGCCGCCACGATCATGGTTGCTGAGCCCATAAAAAGTCCTTTTCCCAGAAACAGGATCATGACCAGCGCCACCACAAGCTTGGCCCCGGAAGAAATGCCAAGAACAAACGGTCCGGCAATGGGATTTGTGAAAAACGTCTGGAGCAGAAAACCGGACACGGAAAGTGCCCCGCCAAGCAATGCCGCCGCAAGAAGTCTTGGCAAACGGATGTCCCACAGGATATGGTATGCTGTACTCTCCCGGTCTGTTCCGGACAAAATTGCCTGTATGTCCTGGAGAGACAGGGAAACACTTCCCACACGAAAGCTTGCCGCCGCAAGAACCGCCAGCAAAAATCCAAGCAGCAAAAATCCAAGTTGACAGCGCATGATCCGATTCTTCATAACGTTTTTCCTCTCATTCTATCCAAACTGCAAAATCTGCATTACTGCAGCCGGTGCAGATAATGCAGTTCTCCATCCGCAGGCTCTTCCTCTGCAAACACGGTGTGCAGATCCAGGATCATATTGCCAAGTCCCATCGTCTCCTGGAACATATTTTTTCCGGTACACCAGACATTGCCTTCTTTAACGGCCTTAAAATCTGCCAGAAGCGGACTCTTCGCCAGAAGCTGATCGAGCGTTTCCAGTTCCCCGTCTATGGTACTGTTGTAGATCAGGATATCTGCATCCTTTGCTTCCGCATAAAAGGTTTCCATCTGCATATTCATCGTGGAAAGTGCATTTTCCTCTTCCGATGCGCTCTGCGGCACATAGCTTCCGCCCGCAAGCCCGATCATCTTTGCCACATAATCTCCCGGTTTTCTTACATTCACTGCACCATTCGATGTGATGTAGAAAAATGCCGCAGTCTTTCCGGCCGGCTGTTCGGACAGCACACCGTCTAAGGCTTCCATGTTTTTCTTGAAAAGCTGCTCTGCCTTTTCCTCCTCGTCAAACAGCACACCGTACAGCCGGATCCATTCCATTCTTCCAAGTGGGTGCTCCTCATAGCTGGAGCGTTCTACCAGTACCGGGATTTTCAACTGCGAAAGCTGTTCTTTCACATCCGGCGTATGGTAGATCATGGTCGATTCCACCGCCAGGTCGCAGCCATCTGCCAGAATCTTTTCGTAATCCGGGGCACTGTATTTTCCTGCATAGGTGAGGGTTCCGGCTTTCATTGCCTCTTTTGCCGCTTCCACATACCACCCGGATTCTTTGGTGCCGGACAACGTGATCCGGTCCGTGCGTCCGATCGCCGCGATCAGATCCATCGCGGAAGTTGCTGCCAGATACACATGGTCTAACGGTTTCTGCAAAACAGTAATGGAATCCGGTACTCCTTCCGGCACCGGCATGGTTTCCGGTACGACCAGATACTTCCCATCATCCTGGATCTGTATCAATTCATAACCGCCCTCGTAAACATCCACGGTAAACTGCGTGGCATACAAAAGCTCCATGCTGCCTTCCGGCTGCATTTCACTCCAAACCGGTGCCGCCGTTTTTGATGCTGCATCAGACGCTGACTCCCCACTATTTTCCAATCCTGAAAACTCTGTGCCTGAAACTTCCGCACTTGCACTCGCCGGCTCAGATGTCACAACACCTGACGCAGAATCCGATTCAGAGCCTGATGCCGATACACCGCCGCCTGCTGCCCCGGCGCATCCCGACATTCCTGCCAGACAAACCATCAGCACTCCAACCGCCAGAAGCTTCCGCATCCGTTTTAATTTTTCCCTGTTTTTCATCATACGCCTTACGACCATCCCTTTATTTCGCCTCAGTAATGGATGCCGAATCAAACAACAGGTATAGTCAATCTCATGCGGCGTGCTCATCGCCGTGGTATCCGCTGCCACAGCAATCTTCCGGTCAAACACCTCAACCGGAATTTCAAATGCAGAATTTCCGCCCTGGTTTACCGGCAGGAATTTTTCTTCCCCAATCTTCATGTAATCATAGTTCGGACTGCTCCAACGTACCGTTGCAACTGCCTCTCCATCCTTGATTTCCAGCTTTGCCGGAGACTCCACCGTTACCTTTCCGGAGCCGCCTTCCATGGACACCTCCACGGTGTAACTGCCGTCTGCAAGTCCCAGACTCTCTGCAGTCACCTGCCTACTTTCCAGATAGGCATCGTCCGGAAGGGAATCGGCACGGAATACCAGCACCCGGTCATACCATTTTTCTTTCTTTTTGCTGAACGCACTGCAGTCGATTTCCTGATCCAGCGCCTCTACCGGCACCGTAAAATGATGGCTTCCATCGGACGCCTCTTCGTACGGGATCATGTCCTCCTCAGAGGCATTGACTGCCTCAGCGCCAGTTCCCATATAAAGCTTTAAATAGCCGGTGCCGCCCATCTTCATATCCGCTGTCATCTCGCCATTCTTTACGGTAAGTTCACATTCCTCGATCTGAAACATGGAAGAGCTGGAATCCACATTTACCGGATACACGCCATCCTTTAATTCCGAAGCCGGGACCGGAACCATGCCCTCTGTCCCTACCTGTTTCTCCGCGACCGTCTCCTCCGCTGCTGCGACTGCGCTGTCCGCAGACGATTCGTCCTGACCTTCGCTCCGGTCTGCCTTCTGATCTACAGTTTTCTCCTGTGCACCATCCGCACTCTCGCCTGTAACAACCGGCGCTCCACCCTGTGCCGGCAATGTCTCTGCCTGGTTTTTTCCGCCGCAGCCTGCTGCCAGCATACCACTCAGGCAAACAGCCGCCATAACGCCATAGATTTTTTTCTTCATAACAATGCTCCTTATTCTCTATAAACCAATCAACGGAGGCGCCGCTGGCGCCTTCCCGCTATGCAATGCAGCAAAAACGGGTGGCCGGAACTCCATCCTGCCACCCGTTTTTTCTATCTTCTGCTCGAATTTTACATTCAATGCCTCTTGCCTGCAGCTTTTTGGCGATTTCCAAACACTGCTGCAAAGCGATTTTATTTTAAGGTATCGATTGCAGCCTGTGCATGCTCGGTAAACAGCTTCTGGATCGGCTCTAACTCGCCTAAACCGCGCAGAATGCAGGTTACTTCATAACCCTCTTTCTCAAACTCGGTCTTCCAGGAACCATCCTCGTCGCCTGCCATATCGTTGTTTGCATGGTCACCGGCTACGATCATAAGCGGCTCAAGAACAACCTTCTTGTACTCGCCCTCTTTTACCTTTGCGATGACATCATCCAGACTCGGCTCAGCCTCAACGGTACCTACATAGTAATGCTCAAAGCCTTCATCTGCCAGCATCTGCTGCATCTTTGCGTAAACACCATTGGAATCTGCCTCAGTGCCGTGGCCCATAAAGCAGATTGCGGTCTCACCGTCATCGTACTCTGCGGTTGCGTCTGTGATTGCCTTGATGACTGCCTTAAAATCATCATCACTGGTCAGAAGCGGCTCGCCTACTGCTACCTGCTCAAACGCGTCAGAATTCTGTGCGATCTCATCAACCAGATCGTTGTACTCCAGGCCATTCATCAGATGAGTCGGCTGGACAACCAGGGTCTTTACGTTATTGTCAACCGCACGCTTGAGTGCTTCGCCTACGTTATCGATCGTTACGTTATCTCTAGACTTTACATGGTCAATGATGATCTGGCTGGTAAAGCCTCTTCTTACGGAATAATCCGGGAATGCCTCCTCCATTGCGTTCTCAATTGCGCCAATGGTCAGACGGCGGCTGTCGTTAAAGCTGGTTCCAAAGCTGACAACCATCAGCTCCTTATCGCCGATCTCGTCCTGATTTCTTGTGTTGTCCATAGATGCATCTCCGGTGTCATAATTTTCTTCGTCTTCTGCCTCAGCCTCTGCAGTTGTTTCCTCTGCTGTAGTCTCTGCCTCAGTCTCAGCCTCGCTGGAAGCCTCTGCCGCTGTGGTTGCCTCGGTCTTCTCTGCCTTTCCTGCACAGCCTGCCATCATCGCAGCAGAAAGCGCAGTAACTGCAAATAACGCTGTCAGTGTTCTTTTTTTCATTTTTGGTATCCTCCTTGATTTCCTGACATTACCGATCTTGGAAGTACCAGGAACTTGTGCCACAGACTATGGCCCTGACCGTTCTCATTCCCGCAAAACGCAGAAAATACCTAAAAACACGGCACGACCAAGCCCTCGTGGTCTGGAATCCGCTGCCTCCTGCGCTGCTGTCCGGCATATAGGTGCCAGACAGACTGCACCTGCAACATCTGTTCCTGTACCAACAGCCGGCAGGTTTCCTGACTTGTATCTCCACACATACGATCACCTTCCCGGTCTTCCAGAAAAACCAGTGGCACAATACCAATCTTATGCTCCTTACTTACAGTGACGAGATCGCGCAGGCTTTTCACCTGCTTCCCTTTTACCCATTCTCTGCTCTCATGCAGATTCCGGCACCCGCTGTCCTCATTCGATATGCCCCCATCATACCATCCTGTTACTGAAAAGGCAATCATTAAGCCAAATTTCGTTCCGCTTTACGCATGCGCAAGATTCCTATTCTTACATGCGTACCCGGCAACCGCGAAACAGCCCCACTATTTTCTCAGCTCTGCGATCCGCCTGTTTAAGGTACTGCGGGAAATGGAAAGCCTTGCGCAGATCTCCCGCTGGGTCTTTCCTGCATCCAGAAGCTCCCGTATGGTTTTCAGCTCGTATTCCCGCGAGCTCATTCCCTGCAGCTCCGTTTTCGCAGCAACATATCCGTTATTCCGCACGGCCATTTCCAGCTGAATGTTCAGCTCGTTGATCTCCAGCTTCATAAGCTGCTTATAATCTGCCGCAGTGATATTCAGTTCCATTTTCGTTTTTTTGTAAATACGGCAGTAATAATCGATCATGTTTTCCGCATAGCGGCAAAACAGTGCGGAATCGGTATGGATCGTCCGCCCCGTCCGCAAGGTCTGGTCCTTCATGGCATCATACAGTCCCCAGCTGAACAAACCGGCCTGGCAGCGCTCCTCCAGATTCTGGTCCGTGCAGAAAATGATCCGCACCGGCTCTGACTCCCGCTGTTTTTTTCTGCCCTCGATCACCTCTGCAAGACGCTCCTGATAATAGATCTGCATGCGCTCCGGATAATGAATGATGATCGTCCCGTCATGGATATTCTTCAACAGGCCATCCTCCCCAAACAGGTACTCACACAGATAATCCCGGTAAATGCTGGAGCTGTGCATGATCAGGATATCTTTTAGCTTCCGGCTGGATTCGTTATGGATTGCCTTGGCCAGCAGCTCGTTGATCTCCCCGTCATCCGTATTGACCAGTATGATGTTTTTATTTTCCCTGGCATAATCACGCCCCCGGTAAATGAGCTCCGTATCACAGATATCCCCCAGAAAATCAAACGTAATGTAGCTGCCATTCGTAAACTGCACGGATTCCTTCTGGATCTCACTGTATCTGCGGAATGTAAAGAGCATCGAGGTCCCATGCCGGTGCTCGTAGATCGGTTTAATATTGATGATACCGAAAAACTGACTCTGCTCCATGGTTGCCTTCACCATCCGTGGCTTCCGGTCTGCCTTCTGAAAGGTCTCCTGAAAGGCTTTATACGGAAACAGCTCCTGGATCCGCGTTCCAAGGACCGGCTCTGTAATACGGAACAGCTTCCGGAATGCCTCATTGACAAACAGAATACTCCCATAAAAATCCGTATAGGCCAGTGCTGCATCATGTGCATCCAGAATCCCCTTCAGCTCATCATTCTTGGCTTCTATGATCCTGGAGTACTGGCTGTCCATGATCTTCGATGCGATCAGCTCTGCCATGCTGTGCATAAAGGTGACTGTGGACCCGATTTTTTTAAACAGGGCCTTACCACGGTCCTTCGGCAAGATTAGGGCAATTACCCCGACGGTTCTAAGATCCCGCCGGATCGGCACACCCACGAACGACTCCATCTTACAGTTATGGTATTCCGGACACTGCCTGCAGCTTTCCTTTTCCCGCTTGTGCTCCAGCAGCACATCCCGGTTGTCATAAAAGACCTCCGCGATCAGGGAGCCGATCTTAATATCCTGATATAAGGAGAAATACTGAAACGCACTGCCGATCACATTCATGTCCGCATCTGTGATGATGACATCGGTTTCCAGTACATCCGAGATTGCCCGTGCGAAATCATCAAATTCTGTTTTTAACTCACCCTTAAATTTCATAACACACCCCAATATAACAGGCCCGGGAAAAACCAGTGCAGGTTCTTCCCGGGCCCTCGTAACTATACAGGATCTGGCGTTCAGAAAACTTTTTATCCGTAAGCAGTTACCGGATCATTTCCTGAATGCTTTTCCCGTTTTTATTTTGTATATTCTGCTGCGATCTTACGGATCAGCTCTAATCTCTCCGGAGAAATGTCAGAAGAGATGGTGCAGTCAGCGCCGATCGCTACGCCCTTGGTTCCTGCCTCATCCAGGATCTTCTTGATCTCGGCTCTTAATTCCTCCTCGGTTCCTTTGTAAAGGATGCTCTCTGCAGCGTTATCGAAGCCACCGATGACCGGCTTATCTCCCAGGATCTTCTTTCCTTCGCCCAGGGTGATTCCCTCGGAATAAACAGCCCAGTTGTAAGCCTTTACCGGGTAATCCTTATACCAGCTTAAGTTGTTGGTGTACTTGCCGTATCCGCAGATATGAAGAATGACATTGTCGCTAAACTCGTTGATGTAGTTTAACACATCCAGATCGAGCGGCTCTACCAGCTTTTTGTGGCCTGCATGGGTCAGCATCTTATCCTGCACACACTGAACGCTGTAGTAGATACCGTCAATGGAAGTCTCCTCAAACAGTCTCTTTACCAGGATCTTGGTATCCTCTGCGATGCAGCGTGCAGCCTTCTCCATAACCTCCGGGCTTTCGTGGAACAGTCTTACGAATTTCTTGAAGTCCTCATCGTACTCCTCGAAACGAAGTCTGATGTACTGGAGCGGTGAGAAGATGTTGTAGTATTTGTAGGTATCATTACCAGCATAATCGCAGATCTCTTTTACATACTCAACCTGCTTTGTGATCCACGGATGATCCGGTCCTACAGAAGCAACCTTATCCAGATCCTCAACAGAAGTAATGGTCTTGCGGCAAACAGACGGATGACCGAAGAAGCCATCGGACATGATCTTTAAGAAGTCCGGCTTTACCTCATCAATGTATTTTTTCTGCTCGGTCACTACGGTGTTGTAGATCTCCGGATCTGCTCCGCTGTAATGGTTGTGGAAGGATACGAAATGATGCCAGAAGGCAACCGGTACTCTCTCCTCGTTCTCATTGTTTAAAAATGCGTCAACTGCCGCTTTTCTATCGTCTTTCATACAATTCTCCTTTTCCTTCACCTGTCTGGAAATCCAGTGAATTCTGCCATCGTTGATATTATTCGGAATGGAACAGTCTGCACCCATAATGTAACCGCGGTGGCCATTTTCCTTGATCAGCTGGTCTACAAACTTGCAAACCTCTTCCTCGCTTCCGCTATCGATCAGGGACTGCGGGTTATTATCAAAACCACCCAGCACACACTTGCCCGGGAAGAGCTTACGTCCTTCTTCAATGGTCACACCCTCCGTGAAGGTTGCCCAGTTGTAAGCCTTTGCCTTGTAATCCTGATACCAGCTTAAGTTGTTTTTGTGATGTGCATATCCACAGATATGAAGGATATTGTAATCACTCAGCTTATTTGCAGTCTCAAGTACGCCGATCTCCGTCGGGCGGACCAGACGGTCATAGGTTTCCCGGTCATACATGCTGCTCTGGATGTTCTGGACACAGTAATAAATGCCATCCAGCTTTGTCTCCGTCAGAAGCTTTGATACCAGTGTATCGATATCCTTCTGGATCTCCATTCCCGCTTTGTGAAGCTCCTCCGGGAAATGCTCTGCGAGATATACGAACTGGTCGTATTTCAGGTCATAAAAGTCCAGACGGATCCGGATGACCTGCAGTGGAGCAAACACATTGTAGAAGGTCATCACCTTATCGCCAAACAGATCTACCAGGCGGCGCACATGCTTCACCTGCTCCGTGATCCACGGATGATCCGGACCGATGCTCTTGATCGCCAGAAGATCTTCTGCAGTTTCCAGATTATTGTTCATGATCGGCGGATAGCCCATGAAGCCCTCGTTCATCAGCTTCATCATATCCGGATCAATGGTCTCAAAATAACGTTTATGTCCTTCTACGATCTTTTCCAGAATCTCCGGATGCTCCAGTCCCTGGAACTGGTCCTTTCCAAGTACGAAATGATGCCAGAATCCCATCGGGATCCGGTAAGTCTCTTTGTTGTCCATGGCATCCTTCAGAAGCTGTCTTCTATTCTCACTCATATTCGTTGCGACTCCTTCATATCACTTAATATGTAACTGCCTGGCTTCTTACAGTTGTCCCAATAACAGTTATTCGGTAATTTTACCTGCTGCGTAATCCATCAGGGTAGCGATCTGGTAAGACATGGTAACAGCACCCGGATCCAGATGTCCAAGGCCACGGTTTGCCTGATAGCTTGCACGTCCTCTGATTGCTTCCATGTTCTTGGTATTCTCTGCGCCGTCCTCTGCAGCCTTCTTAACCAGATCACATAACTCTGCAGACGGGGTTCCGTTTGCCAGGCACTCTTCATACTTCTTAACTGCAGGTGCCAGGGAATCGATCATGGTCTTGTAGCCTTCCTTGGCCTGACCTCTCGCTACGATGGCATCCAGCATTGCCTTCAATACAGTGCACAGCTCTGCATCATGAAGAACCTCAATTCCCTTTAACGCCTTTGCTGCAGCAATGTAAGCACTTCCGTATAATACGCCTGAAGATCCGCCGATTACAGACATCATAATCTTACCGATCTCTTTGAACTCATCAGAAAGCTCCATGGTTTCCAGACGATCAACATTTTTTACAAGATTCTCAAAGCCCATATTGATGTTGGTCCAGTGATCACCATCACCGGTCACACTGTCCAGCTCTGTGATATAGTCACCTTTGGAATGGATCAGCTCATAGGCCAGCTTGATATATTCTGCGTAATCCTTTGCGGTTAAAGTAAAGCTCATCGTTTATTCCCTCCTTCAGATTTTCAGTGCCGGAGTGTCACACGGAGCATCCAGCAGTTCTTTTAATTCATCATCCAGCTTCATCAGGGTAACAGAAGCACCGGTCATGTCGATCGAAGTGCAGTAGTTTCCTACAAAAGTGCGGTATGCCTTAATGCCCTTTTCCTCCAGGATCTTCTGTACCTCCAGATTCAGGATGTAAAGCTCCATTAACGGGGTACCGCCAAGGCCATTTACCAGAACTGCAACTTCGCTGCCGGAATAATCATAATCATCCAGAATGCGTCCTACCAGAATCTCTGCGATTTCCTTTGCGCTCTTGATCTTGGTAGTCTCAACGCCCTGCTCACCATGGATTCCCATGCCGATCTCGATCTCGTCGTCTGCGATCTGAAAACCAGGCTTTCCAACTGCCGGAAGAATGCACGGTGTCATGGCAACACCCATGGTACGGATATTGCGGACTGCCTTTTCTGCTGCTGCCTTTACCTCTGCGAGGCTTGCCCCCTGCTCTGCCTTTGCACCTGCGATCTTATGTACAAAGACGGTTCCTGCGATACCTCTTCTGCCTGTTCCCTCTTCTCTGTCCGGAACTGCAACATCATCCTTTACGATAACCTGGGCAACCTCAATATCGTCCATCTCTGCAAGATCTGCAGAAAGGCCAAAGTTCATAATATCACCGGAGTAGTTTTTGATTACCATCAGTACGCCTTTTCCGCAGGAAACCTGCTCAATGGCACTGCCGATACGGTCCGGGCTCGGAGAAGAGAATACATTTCCGGAAATTGCTGCATCCAGCATACCTTTTCCGACAAAGCCTGCGTGCAGCGGCTCATGACCAGCTCCGCCACCGGAGATCACTGCCACCTTATCCGTCTTTTTCTCTTTTCTGCTGATGACCTCCATCTTCGGAGTGTAAACCAGCTTATCCGGATAAGCTGCCTGCATTCCCATCAGTGCCTCACTTACTACATCAGTCGGATTGTTGATAATCTTTTTCATAACATACATCCTTTCATAGTTTTATGCCATACCGAGATAAGCTTTCTTTACCATCGGATTGTTTGCAATGTCACTGGCTTTGCCAGACATACTTACGAGACCATTCTCCAATACATAGGCTCTCTGCGAAACCTGAAGCGCCATATTTGCGTTCTGTTCGATCAGAAGAACCGTAACCCCCTGTTTGTTGATCTTTTCGATCATGCCGAAGATCATCTCTACGAAGTTCGGAGCAAGTCCTAATGACGGCTCGTCAAGCAGGATCATCTTCGGGTTTGACATCAGCGCCCGTCCTACAGCCAGCATCTGCTGCTCACCACCAGATAAGGTACCGGCCTGCTGCGTGATACGTTCTTTCAGACGCGGGAATAATTCATAAACCCTTTCGTAGGATTCTTTAATCTTGTTCTCGTCTTTTACAACAAATGCACCAATACGCAGGTTTTCTTCTACGGTAAGCTCTGGGAACACCTCACGTCCCTCTGGAGAAATACCGATTCCTTCTTTTGTCATTGCATGTGCAGGTACATGCGTAATATCTTTTCCATCAAATGTAATCGTACCGCTGCTCGATTTTACGATGCCAACGATAGAATTTACAAGCGTTGTTTTTCCGGCGCCGTTACTGCCGATCAGGCAGACGATCTCTCCCTCATTTACTTCCAGGCTGATTCCCTTTAAGGCGTGGATCGCGCCGTAGTTGGTGTGCAGATCCTCAATTTTTAGCAGCATTATTCGAACCTCCCAGATATACGTCGATAACCTTCTGATTCTTTGCGATCTCTTCCGGAAGTCCTTCCGCGATCGGTTTTCCATGGTCGATTACATAAATACGGTCTGAAATATTCATAACTACACTCATATCATGCTCGATCATAAGAACAGTGTAACCCTGCTTTTTCAAAAGTCTAATGAATTCCATCAATTCGTGGGACTCCTGCGGGTTCATGCCTGCTGCCGGCTCATCTAACAAGATCAGCTTTGCGCCGGTAGCGATCGCACGGGCGATTTCCAGCTTTCTCTGATCACCATAAGGCAGGTTCGATGCATAATCATCTTTTCTGTCGTAAAGCCCTACTTCCTTCAGAACCTTCAGCGCATCATAGGTAATTGCATCTTCCTCTTCTCTGAATTTCTTTGTTCTGAAAATGGAAGAAGCCAGGTCGTACTTTGTTTTGATATGTGCACCTACCAGTACATTTTCGATTACTCTCATATCCGAGAAAAGGCGAATGTTCTGGAATGTTCTGGAAATACCTTTTTTTACAATATCTCTCGGGTTAATGCTCTGGATTTCCTCACCCTTGAATTTGATCGTGCCCTCATCAACTTTATAAACTCCGGTCAGCATGTTGAATACGGTCGTTTTTCCTGCTCCGTTCGGTCCGATAATACTGATGACTTCACCCTCGTGAACCTTGAAGCTTACATTTTCCACCGCAACAATGCCGCCGAATCGTTTCGTTATTCCATTGACCTCTAATAACAAATCTTCTCTAGCCATTGTGCCTCCATCCGTTACCAACTCGTTCTTTTACGCGTTTGCCTCTTCTCCGTTTATCTTCGCCTGAACCTTTTTGGATAATTTATAAGGTAAGGAAGATTTCCAGCCCAGCAATCCTTCCGGACGGAAACGCATCATCAGGACTAAGATAACACCATAAAGAACGAAGCGGTATTTCATAAGGCTTCTGGAAACCTCCGGGAAAGCAACCAGAACGATTGCTCCTACGTACATGCCTCTGAGAGTTCCCATGCCGCCTAAAATAACGATACTTAAAATCAGGGTGAAACATCAAAGTTAAATGTATTCGGATCGATGTAACCGATCAGGGAAGAATACAATGCTCCGCCCAGTGCACAGATCATGGCAGAAACAACAAATGCCAGGATCTTGTATTTTGTGATATTGATTCCCATCATGGTGCTGGCCATTTCATCTGTCTTGATCGCTCTGAGCGCTCTTCCGGTCTTAGACTGGATCAGTGCCTTACAGAACAGGGAGATCAGCACGATCATGATCAGAATCAGGAAATACATACCATTGTTTGCCACCGTAAGCTTAATACCGAAAATCTGCGGCTTCGGGATATTTTTAACACCAAGTGTACCATTCGTTACACTCTGCCAGTTCATCAGAACCATCTTGACGATCTCACCAAATCCCAGGGTGATAATAGAAAGGTACGTTCCGGTTACACGTAAGGTAGGCAGTCCGACTAATACACCGATCACTGCGGCCAGCAGCATACCTGCCAGCATAGCCGGGAAGAATGACCAGCCCAACGTTACAGCCAGAAGAGAGGCCGTATAAGCACCGATTGCAACAAAGCCTGCATGTCCCAGAGAAACCAGGCCGGTATATCCAGTCAGGATATTCAATCCAAGTCCCAGGATGGCATAGCATCCGATTTTCGCAACAACAGTCAGAAAATACTGGTTCTTTACCACAAACGGCAGCGCAATAAGAATGACAGCCAGAACTCCCCAAAGGATCTTTGCATTCTTCGAAGTAAACTGTTCAAACGAAGAAAGCATTGTTTTATTATCTTTTTTCATCTCTATCCTCCAAGTTTCGTCACTGTGTCTTATACCTTAGTGATACCCTTCTTACCGAACAGACCGTTCGGACGAATGATCAGCACCAGGATCAAAATGATAAATGCTACAGAGTCGCGGTAGGTAGAACCAAAGAAGGTAACTGCCATACACTCAGAAACACCGATGATCAGACCGCCAAGGATTGCACCCGGCAGGCTTCCGATACCTCCAAGAACTGCAGCCGCGAATGCCTTTAAGCCGGCCATAAATCCCATATTCGGGTAAACGATCTCATAATAACCTCCAACCAGAGCGCCTGCAAGAGTTGCAGATACACCTGCGAGGAAGAATGTAAAGCTGATAACAAAGTTTACATCGATTCCCATCATCTTTGCTGCTTTTGCATTCTGCTGACTGGCTCTCATAGCCAGACCAATCTTGGTTTTAAATACGATAAATACCAGAATCAGCATCAAAACAACAGAAACCACACACATCATAACCTGGGTCAGAGTAATGGAAACTTTGCCAAGCTTGATCATGCCGTAACCAAAAATGTTCGGGAAGTTTCTTTTTTCTGAACCGATAAAAACAATCAGGAGATTTGTGATAATGTTGGAAATACCGATCGTGGTAATCAGAGATGCGATAGGCGGTGAGCCTTTTTTACGAAGAGGTTCCAGTGCGATCTTATCAATCATGATTCCCAACACACCAGTTACTAACATACTTAAGAGAATCCCTGGTACAATGCCGAATTTCATGCTAACAATGAATACCATTGCAATTTCCGCGCCGAACGCGTAAATGGAACCATGTGAGAAATTGACCAGTCGAAGGATTCCGAATATGAGCGAATAGCCGACTGCTATTAACGCATATCCCATTCCCAGGGCTAAACCATTAAAAACCTGTTGAGCAAGCATTGTGGCTCCTTTCAAAGATACCGGGAGCCGGAAAGCACGCTTTCCGGCTCCCTTAGATGTACTTACATGAATTGTCGCTTTCGTTTATTTCATTTTTACGAATTTGCCATCTTCGATGGTTACTTTTACGAATTCCTTATCTACATCACCGTTGGAGTCAAACTTGGTCTGACCGGTAACGCCCGGATAATCAACATTGTAAAGTGCGTCTTTTACTTTAGCAGACTCAGTAGTTCCTGCATCCTCGATTGCGGTAAGCAGCATACCTACGGAATCGTATGCCTGAGAGGTCAGTGCAGACGGTGCGCTGCCGTAAACATCGGTGTACTGTTTTACATATGCCTGGATCTCAGGATCATCGGAATCTGCGAAGAAGATAACCGGGAAGCATACGCCGTTTACTGCGCTTCCACCCAGCTCAAGAAGCTGCTGGCTGTAAGCGTTGGAGAATGCAATGATAGTAACATCCGGGTTAACCTGCTTGTACTGCTTTGCAACCGGTGCTACCAGGTTGTACATACCACAGCAGATAACTGCCTCTGCGCCAGCTTCGTTCAGCTTTGCGATTGCTGCGGAGTAGTCATCAGAACCCTCCATAACTTCCTCGTGAGCTACAACCTTAACACCCTTATCACTCATACCATCAATGATGTCGTTAATGATCTTGGAGGTATTGGTTCCCCAGTCAGTCATAATGGAAATGATACCAATATTTTTCTTTCCAAGGTCATTCACTGCAATGTCAACACTCGCACCACCCTCTTTAGAAATAACGGTGTTGTTTCTGAAAATATAATCACCGATAGAGGAATAATCCGGATGGGAAGAGGACGGGGAAATTTCGATCACGCCGTTCTCCTGATAGATCGGAGCTGCTGTCATACATACGCCGGAAGCAAAATGTCCGATCACACCTGCGATGTTATCTTTGTCAGATACGATCTTCTGTGCGATGGTGGTTGCTTCCTCTGAGGTGTTCTTATCGTCGTACTCTACGATCTGAACCTCTCTGCCAAGCATCCGCCGTTATCGTTCCACTTCTGGGCCATAAGCTTTGCTGCGTTTGCGAAGCCGATACCATACTCAGAGTTATCTCCAGTCATCGGTGCTGCGACTGCAATGGTGATCGGGTTGGAAGTATCCAGATCACTGCTGCCGCCCTCTGCTGCTGCAGAAGTATCGGCTGCTGCATCCTTCTGTGCTGCAGTGGTTTCCGGGGTGCTGCTGCTCTGTGAACCGCCGGAGCAGGCTGTTGTCAGCGCCATAGCTGCCGCGAGTGTCAGTGAGAGTGCAAGATTTCTTTTCTTCATACTTTGTTCCTCCTTATTTTATGGATCACGTTGTCCAAATTTTCGTTTTCGATGTTTTAATTTTACAATTTTATCATTAAAATGTCAATTGTATTTGTGCATTCTGTTCAGCTTCGTGGTTTCTGCCTTGTTTTCATTTGTTTTATTTGCATGATTTATAGCATTATCACAAAGCAGTTTCAGATGTATGTGTCATTTTGAGACATGGTGGATCATGTCCATTAAGATCCGGGCTCCTCCTCATCAATCACGGCTCCTCCTTTTCCCTTTCCGATGTAGGAAAAAACCGTCATGCTCCCTTTTCCAGAAACATGACGGCATTGTCTCCTTGTTGCGATTTTTAATTATGTCTGACAAATTCAAACACATCGTTGTATATTTTATACATCATTTCTCTTTTTCTGTCAAGAATTCGAAGAACAAATTATTTACCGCTCTATTTACCTACCAATTTGCAGGTTTTGCCTATCAACCTACTATCCATACAGGTAATAGGAATTTCTGTTTACAGGCAGGCATTCTCTAAACGGAAAATCCCTATTCCTAAGCATCACCGTCCCAGCTTCCTGATGTACGGAATTACCATCACTGCCGCGACAACCATCGATGTCACCTCCGCCACCGGAGTTGCCCATGCCACACCGCCGATTCCGAACATAGCATTGAACAGAAACATAAATGGTACATCCACTGTTCCCTTTCTGAGCATGGATAAAATGATCGGCTGTTTCTTTTTGCCCGTGGCCTGAAACACAGTCAGGGCAAAAAATGTCATGGCCGTCATCGGACTTGCTGAACAAATAATATGAAGAAAACTGCATCCATATGACACCGTTTCCTCATTATTAATAAACAGTCTGGTCACAGCTGGAGCATTCAGATACAGCATGACCGCAATGAACAGGGCAACGCCCAGGCTGAATACAAACAGGGTCCGGATTGCCTCAAGCATACGTTTCCGGTCCCCGGAGCTATAGTTGTAGCCGATAAGTGGCAAGGTTCCCTGTGTAATCCCCTGTGCAACCGCAAAGGCCAGCATATTCACCTTTTTCGCAATCCCCATGCCTGCCACTGCCACATTGGAATACCCGGCAATGATATGATTCAGGACCATGTTCGAAACCGTTCCCATCATTGAAATCAGAAAGCTTGGCAAACCCACGCTGACTACCTCTGCCGGAATATGGTTTCCTAACGTATAGTATCTTGGTGATAAGGTCAGCACGCTGTTTTTGCGGATCTTCCAGATAAATCCCACAAAATACAAAAGCGCAGTTGTATTCGAGATCAGGGTAGCGATTGCCGCACCGGTGATCTGCAAATGAAAACCGTAGATAAAAAGCGGGTCCAGAACCATATTCAAAATCCCGCCAAAGGCAACACCAAAGCTTGCCTGTCTGGAATAGCCCTCTGCCCGGATCAGATGGGCCAGCGCCGGGTTCAAAACGGTCGGAAGTGCGCCAAGCCCGATCGTCCAGAACAGATAGGAGGAGGCCATCTGAAAGGTTTCCTCATTGGCCCCAAGAAGCGGCATCAGCACCGGTCTGCCAGCCAGTACAAGAACTCCGTAAAGAAACGACACTGCTGCCGCCGACCAGATACAAAAAGCACTGCAGCGCCTTGCCTGATCCCGCTCCTTTGCCCCCAGAAAACGGGAGATCAGACTGGCACCGCCGACTCCAAACAGATTGGAAAGCGCCGTCATAAACATAAACAGCGGCATTGCCAGCGTAGCTGCGGCCACCTGCTTCGGATCTCCCAGCTGACCGATAAAAAACGTATCTGCCATGTTATAAATGATCGTAATGATCTGGCTTACGACCGTCGGCACCGCCAGCATCAGGATTGCCTGTGCCACCGGCATACTGGCAAACAATTCGTTATTCTCCGCACCTGTATTCCCTGCATGTCCGTGTTTTATTTTCTTATTTTTCAGGCTCATGCGTTCCTGGGTTTCCGGGGTTTTCTGCTGTTCCTGTCTTTCATTGTATTCATTTTCCGGTTTCATCCGTGCTGCACCTCTCTTCCCCTTGCTTTAAACTATCAATAAAACATTGGATCGCAAAATGAAAGCTTTCTTCCACCGCCACCGGATAATGGGAAAAAAAGCCCTGCTCCTCCTGCGAGATAAATCCATGCACGATCGCACGGAACAATCGGCGGTAATGGATATTTTCTTCTTCCCTTAGATGAAAATCCTGCAGCATCTGCTTTAACGGATCCGTAAACAGGACCGCTGCGTCATCCAGCACCTGCGGATCCTTAGCCGACCGGTTCATGATCAGCCAGTAAAGTTCCTTGTGCTGCTTTGCGAAGCTGCGGTAAGTATCTGCAAGAATGCGCACGGCCTCTTCCCCGTGCTTTCCCTCGATTCCCTGCAGCTCCGCTTCCTTCTGAAGGCACAGCCCATACCGGCAGACCTCCGCCAAAAGCCCCTCCATATGATCCACATGGTTATAAAGCGACGCTGTTTTTACTCCCAGATGATCCGCCAGGGCACGCATGGAAAATGTTTCCCTGCCCTGCTGCTCGATCAGCTCTGCTGCCGCCTTCACCACCGTTTCCGGACTCAGCCCTTTGTGTGCCACTCTTTTTTCCTCCTTTTCCAGTAATAGGATCAGGTCCTATCGTTATCATGATAGATAAAACCCGGCGCAAAACTAATGCCATTAGTTTTATTATAAACGTGTGCGCCCTGCTTTGTCAATTCTATTGGAAAATGGACACCGCCAAAATGCTAAAAAAAGAGGCCCGGACATTTGTCCGGAACCTCTTGCTTTTATTCATTATCTATATCCTTTATGCTTTTTATTTTCCGTAGTAAGCTCTTAAATACATCTCCTTGATCTCGCTCATCAGCGGGTATCTCGGGTTTGCACCGGTGCACTGGTCATCGAATGCCTGCTCAACCATAGCATCCAGGGTATCTAAGAAGTACTTCTCGTCAACACCATACTCTGCGATGGTCTTCTTCACGCCAACTGCAGCCTTCAGTTCCTCAATCTTCTCGATGAGCTTCTTCACTGCCTCTTCATCGGTCTTCGCCTGAATTCCTACGAAGCGTGCGCACTCTGCATAGCGGGCCATGGTGTGCGGATACTGGTACTGGGAGAAGGTTCCCATCTTTCTCGGGCACTCAGCAGAGTTGAACTCTACAACCAGGGAAATAAGCAGTGCGTTTGCGATACCATGCGGCAGATGATGGAATGCGCCAAGCTTATGTGCCATGGAGTGGCAGACACCTAAGAATGCGTTTGCAAATGCCATACCAGCCATGCAGGAAGCATCAGCCATCTTGCTTCTTGCCTCTACATTGCTGCCATCGTTGTATGCAGCCGGCAGGTACTCAAAAACATTCTTCATAGCCTTCAGTGCCAGACCATCGGTGTAATCGGTTGCCATAACAGAAGCGTATGCCTCCAGTGCATGGGTCAGAACATCCACACCAGATGCGCTGGTTAAGCCCTTCGGCTGGCTCATCATGTTATCGGTATCTACGATCGCCATATTCGGCAGCAGCTGATAGTCTGCTAACGGATACTTCACGCCGGTTTCCTGATCAGTAATAACCGCGAACGGAGTTACCTCGGAACCAGTACCGGAAGAAGTCGGAATTGCTACGAAGTAAGCCTTCTCGCCCATCTTCGGGAAGGTGTAAACACGTTTCCGGATATCGATGAAGCGCATTGCCATGCCCTGGAAATCTACTTCCGGATGCTCGTACATTACCCACATGATCTTACCGGCATCCATTGCGGAACCACCGCCCAGTGCGATGATGACATCCGGCTGGAATGCGGTCATAGCCTTTGCACCCTCGATCGCATTTGCCAAGGTCGGGTCCGGCTGTACGTTGGAGAAGCACTGGTAAACAATACCCATTTCATCCAGCTTATCGGTGATCGGTTTGGTATAACCGTTCATATACAGGAAGGAGTCCGTTACGATGAAGGCTCTCTTCTTGCCCATAACATCCTTCAGCTCACTTAAAGCAACCGGCATAGAACCCTTCTTGAAATATACCTTCTCCGGTGTACGGAACCACAGCATGTTCTCTCTCCTCTCAGCAACAGTCTTAATGTTCAGCAAATGCTTTACACCTACGTTTTCAGAAACCGAGTTGCCACCCCAGGAGCCGCAGCCCAGTGTCAGAGACGGGAGCAGCTTGAAGTTGTACAGGTCACCGATACCACCCTGAGAGGACGGAGTATTGATCAGGATACGGCAGGTCTTCATAGCCGCTGCATGCTTCGCCATCTTCTCTTTTTCATTGATATTAATATAGAGGGAAGAGGTATGGCCATAACCGCCATCTGCGACCAGACGCTCTGCCTTTGCGATTGCCTCATCAAAGGTCTGTGCCTTATACATTGCAAGGACCGGAGACAGCTTCTCATGTGCGAACTCCTCGCTGATGTCCACGGACTCTACTTCACCAATCAGGATCTTGGTATCCTCCGGAACCTCAACACCTGCCATCTGCGCGATCTTAAATGCGCTCTGGCCAACAATCTTTGCGTTCAGGGAACCATTGATCAGGATGGTCTTTCTTACCTTCTCGATCTCATCCGGCTTTAAGAAATAACAGCCGCGGTATTTAAACTCTTTCTTTACTGCCTCATAAACCGGAGCCAGTACTGTTACAGACTGCTCGGATGCACAGATCATACCATTATCGAAGGTCTTGGAATGGATAATGGAGTTTACAGCCAGCTTAATGTCTGCAGTTTCATCGATGATAGCCGGAGTATTACCAGCACCTACACCAAGTGCCGGTTTGCCGGAAGAATATGCTGCCTTTACCATGCCAGGGCCACCGGTTGCCAGGATGATGTCTGCATCCTTCATAACAGTGTTCGTAAGTTCCAGAGACGGAACATCGATCCAGCCGATGATGCCCTCCGGAGCGCCGGCTTTCACTGCTGCATCCAGAACAACCTTAGCGGCTGCGATGGTGCAGGCCTTTGCACGCGGATGTGGGGAAATGATGATGGCGTTTCTGGTCTTTAAGCAGATCAGGGTTTTGAAGATTGCGGTAGAGGTCGGGTTGGTAGTCGGGATTACGGCTGCAACCAGGCCGATCGGCTCTGCAATTTTCTTGATACCATACGCCTTATCTTCCTCGATCACACCACAGGTCTTCATATCTTTATATGCGTTATGGATATGCTCTGCAGCGTAGTTGTTCTTGATCACTTTATCCTCTACAACGCCCATGCCAGTTTCTTCTACTGCCATCTTCGCTAATGGAATACGCATCTGGTTTGCTGCGATTGCTGCTGCATGGAAAATTTTATCAACCTGTTCCTGCGTATAAGTAGCAAATACCTTCTGTGCCTCACGCATAGCGGCCATTTTCTTTTCCAGTGCTTCTACATTGTCGATGATTGCCGGAACTGCTGTTGTTTCTTTCTTCGCCATGTTCTTATCCTCCAACGATTCATTTCCATCAAAGCCAACGCCATTCCGTTTCATTTGCGTTGGTTCTTTCCAGGTTCAGTTCTTTTTGCTTTGTTTTCTGTTTACTGCTGATTCGATTTTGTTTTCATTCATTTCCGGCGCTACATTCCGTTGCGCCTCAGTGGTTTGAAATCAATCATTCTTTGATATTTTTTTGACGATTAATTCTGTTTGTATTATACCACTCGTTAAATAATTGTCAATATATTTTTTTATTTTCTTTCTGTCTTTTTTTCTGTACAACATAAAAAGAGGTGGAAAAACATTCTCCCAGATTGTTTTTCCACCTCTTATATTATCACTCCTGCGGCTGCTTCCGCTCCCGGTATCCAAGTGCCTGCTCCAGTGCTTCCTGTTCCTCTGCACCAAGCAAAACCTCCGTCTCTCCCCGTTCTACATCCTTTAAATAAAGATAACAGCCTTCCCGGCTATGAACGGAATTCAACACAAATCCTGTGTTGGTATAATCCAAAAGTGCCAGTGCAAAGCTTAGATTTCCACCCATTCCTTTAAATGCATTGTACTTTACAATACCAATCTTCTGGAATGCTGCACGGCTATTTTTATTAGCTGTCCGGATTGAATCCTTATTATAACGATCCTGTGCTTTCAGATCAATGATATCGTTCATCTGCTCAACGATTAGGTTCTCCATCGTCTCTGCATCTTTTCCGCGCATAAAAATATCATATCTGCGGTAAAGCTTCCGCATGTTGATCAGGCACATAACTGTCACAACAAGCAAAATCAGGGTCAGGACCACTGATGCGATCAGCAGATACACCGGGTCAAACCCAAGATTATTTAATATACTTCCTTCCATAGATAAATCCCGTCTTTCCGTTTTGTGGTTCGGTTCATATGCAACCTACATCGGCTGGATTGATTCAATCAGCTCAACAATGCGTTCCAATTCTGCCTCCGAATAATATTCGATTTCGACTTTTCCTTTTGTTTTATCCTTACGGCTGATGTTAACCTTAGTTCCCATCACCGTCTTCATCCGGTTCTCCATATCCTGGAATACCAGTTCCACCGCTTCATCTACCTGGGACTTTTTCTTTTCCTTCTTCTCCCGTCCCAACAGTTTTACTGCTTTTTCGCTTTCCCGGACACTTAATTTCTCCTGCTCAACCTTCTGAGCCAGTGCCAGCTGCTGCTGCGGATCACTCACGCCAAGAAGTGCACGTGCATGACCACTTGTAATACGTCCTTCCGCAAGCATCTGCTGCACTCCAGGAACCAGATTCAGCAAACGCATGCTATTCGTGATCGTTGTACGGTTTTTAGAAACACGCTCTGCAATTTCTTCCTGCTTTAAAGAAAACTCCTGCATCAGCCGCTGGTATGCGAGCGCTTCCTCGATAGGATTTAAGTCTGCTCTCTGCACATTCTCAATCAATGCAATCTCCATAGTCTGCTGTGGACTATACTCCCGGATTACCACAGGAACCTTCTTTAATCCTGCTAATTTTGCTGCTCTCCATCTGCGTTCACCGGCAATGATCTCGTAGCTATCACCCTTTTTCTGAACCAGAAGCGGCTGCAAGACACCATATTTACGGATAGAATCCGCCAGCTCCTCCAGCTGTTCTTCATCGAACGCTTTTCTTGGCTGATCACGGTTCGGCTCGATCTCAGAAACCGGAAGCTCCAGCTCTGTCTGGGCTTCCTCCTCTGCTTTCAGGGCATTCGATGTAACATTCGCTGTATCTTCCAGGTTGAGACTCATCTGACCGTCCAGATCATCCTCCTGTAATTTTTTCTCGTCCGTCTTCGCTGTCTTTTCGGCTTTTCTGGTTTTCGCTCCATCGTTTTCTGGCTTATGATTCAGAGTATTTTTTCTCGCTCTTTGCGTCGCGATCGCAGCCTTCTCAGCCTTTTCCTCTGCAATAACTTCCTCTACCGTATCCTCTCCAAACAACGCTCCAAGGCCTCTGCCTAATCCTCTTTTTGCTCCTGCCATTTTTATTCTTCCCCTCTGCTAATTACTTCTGCTGCCAGCATCCGGTAACTCTCCGCACCTGTCGACCTGGTGTCGTAAATGTTGATCGGTTTTCCATGACTCGGTGCCTCTGCCAATCTGACATTTCTCGGAATGATCGTTTTGTAAATGCTCTTATTTAAATGTGCTTTTACATTCTCAACTACCTGAAGTGAAAGATTTGTTCTTGCATCATACATGGTAAATACGACACCTTCCAGCTCCAGCTTCGGATTCAGCTTTTTCTTTACCAAATCAACCGTCTGAAGAATCTGGCTCAATCCCTCCAGTGCATAGTATTCACACTGGATCGGTACCAACACCGTATCCGCTGCAGTCAATGCATTGATCGTCAACAGACTTAACGACGGCGGACAGTCAATAATGATATAATCGTAATTCTTTTCTACCTTTTCCAGTTCCAGCTTCAACAGCGACTCTTTGTTCGGAACATCCAATAATTCAATCTCTGCGCCCGCCAGATTCACATCTGACGGAAGAACATCCAGATTCTCCTGCACCTCTTTAATGATGCATTCTTCCAGAGTACACTCGCCGACCAGCAATTCATATACGGTCTTGTCCATGTACCCCTTTTCAAATCCAAGTCCACTGGTCGCGTTTCCCTGCGGATCAAAATCCACCGCAAGAACCTTCTGACCTGCTTCTGCCAGACATGCAGATAAATTAATAGCAGTCGTAGTTTTTCCTACGCCGCCCTTCTGATTTGCAATTGCTATTATTCTTCCCATATAACCATCCTTATATTTCTCGCCAAAAAGCAGATTTCTTGTTGCCGTTCACGTAAGCATATCCGGCTTATTTAAAACAATAACGTTAGTATAGCACACTTTTTTCACTTTTCCTATTCTTTGTAATAAAATCAGCTTGAAAATACAAAATATTCCTATTTACAGACGCATATTAACATATACAAATGTTTCACGTGAAACATTTCTTCTTCATCTGTGAATGGAAATGAGAACGATACAAATATATTTCAATTTAGGCGGGCGTGGATTGAAATATACATTCTGTTCGTTCTGCCATTCTCCGTCTGCGTCGTTTTTCCTCGCGGAAGCGTGGATTGGAATTATTCCGCGCAGCATACTCTGAAACTGCTGCGCCAGTCGCTTCCTTCGCGGAAGCGTGGATTGAAATCAGACGCAGCGCATCATCCTTGCAATTATCAACCGCCGCTTCCTCGCGGAAGCGTGGATTGGAATTACTGTTGCATCTGTTGAATTTAGTGTTGCTACCGTCACTTTTCTCGCAGAATCACAGGATGAAATCATTCTACTGGAAGCGGTTGCATCTTTCATAAAAAAATACTATACTTATAACATGAATTCCTAATTGTTTCAGCACTTTGTTACTGTTTACGCATTGCGCAAATAGCAACCCATCTTTTCATAATTAAAAGGAGATTTTATGAAAGCAAAAAATAAATTACTCACACTCCTTATACTTTCTGCCAGTGCCGCTGCCACTACTGCAGCAATCAACAAAGCCATTCAGGTTTCAGCTGTTTCTAAAAATCTGCTTGCTGAGCCAGAATCTCTCTGTTTTAAATGGCGCCTTGGCAATATTCACTACACCAAAGAAGGAAGCGGCAAACCACTTCTGCTCATCCATGATTTGAATCCAATGGCTTCCGGTCACGAGTGGAAACAACTGATTCCATTGTTGCGTGATGAATACACCATTTACACAATTGATCTTTTAGGATTCGGCCGTTCCGAAAAAGCAAATATGACATACACAAATTTTTTATATGTTCAACTGATTTCTGATTTTATTAAATCAGAAATTGGACACCGGACCAATGTAATTACGTCCGGTGAATCAGCTTCTATTCCGCTTATGGCATGTGCTAATAATCCAGACCTATTCGATCAGATTATGGCTATCAATCCACTCAGTCTTCTGGATTTCAGCACAATTCCAGGGAAAACTGCCAAAATGTATAAATGCATCGTAGAGTTACCCATCATAGGCACTCTGTTATACCATATTGCAAGCAGTAAAAAAATGATTACGGAAGAACTTGTGACAAAAGGATTTTTCAATCCCTACTCTGTAAAATCCAGCTATGTAGATTCCTGCTATGAAGCAGCTCACCTTGGCACATCACCAAAATCTACATTCGCAAGCATTCGCTGTAACTATACAAAATGCAATCTGGTGAATGCTCTAAAGAAAATCGACAACAGTATTTATCTGGTTGGCGGTGCTTCTATAGAAAACATGAAAGACCGTCTGGATGAATATAAAGGCTATAATTCTTCCATTGAAACTGCGCTTGTACCAAAGGCAAAAGGACTGCCACACTTAGAGCAACCAGACAAAATTGCAGAACTCGTTAAAACATATTTTTGCCAGTGAGAATTATCGTGGTGAATTTTACGGACAATAATTTCCAAATTAGATTTTATTGCCCGACCGCTTTTACGACAATCATATTTATGTGTTTCACGTGAAACATTTTTTCAATCCAAATATCATTTTTGAGGACTCTTTTAACATTACCTTTGTTATTTACTTATGTTTCACGTGAAACATTTTTCAAACCAAATATCATTTCAGAAAACTTTTTCAGTATCACTTTTGTTATTACTCATGTTTCACGTGAAACATGAAATTAAATAAAAAGGAGATTTGTATTATGGTTCAATTTAATCACTTCAATTTTAACGTATTGGATTTAGACAAGAGTTTAAAATTCTACAAAGACACTTTAAATCTGGAACCTGTTCGCGAGAAAGAAGCATCCGATGGTTCCTTCAAGCTTGTTTATCTGGGCGATGGCACCAGCAACTTCACCTTAGAGCTCACCTGGCTCCGCGACCGCACTGAGCCATACAACCTTGGCGAATGCGAATTTCATCTGGCCTTTGTAACGGACGAGTACGAAAAGCTCCATGAGCAGCACAAGCAACAGAACGTAATCTGCTACGAAAACGAGGGAATGGGCATTTACTTCATCTCCGATCCAGATGGCTACTGGATTGAAATCGTGCCTGCTAAGTAACAATTTAGCACAGTAAGTCGATTAGAAGGTCCGGGCGTGTACGAGTCTGACTTCCTCCATTTTCACATATCGTTGTTCGCTTGCTTTCGCTGACACATGTTCGCCTGCATCGGATT
>NZ_QUMD01000020.1 GCF_003481985.1 Clostridium sp. OF09-36 | reverse complement strand
CATACGCAAGTAGTAAGACCCCTTGAAGACGACGAGGTAGATAGGGCAGAGGTGGAAGCGTGGTAACACGTGCAGCTGACTGTCACTAATAGGTCGAGGGCTTAACCAAGACGGTTTAGGTAAAAGAAAACGGATGAAATTCAATATGTGGTTTTGAGGGTACATAGATGAGAGGCTGGAAGAGATTCCAGTCTTTTTTTGTTATGAAGAACAATCGGCGAAAATTCCTCAGTTTTGTTTCTTAGGCAGTCGGCGAAAAAGAAAGCAGTTTATGCGAAAAAACGAAGGAAAGTTTCAATATTTGAAGTATCGTTGACTTTTATTATTTCTTCTCTTAATATACTTAGGAACCGAACTATTACGAAGGCTATTACAACTATCAGAAGCGGAAACGCAACAATTGGTGAAGCAATAAGGTATCGACGAAAAGAAACTACGGACAAACAAAAGTCTGCAAAGGCGGAGTCAGAAACAAAGGCAGAAAGGTGTGACATGGATTTATGGAAACAGGAAAAATGATCAACTGTATTTCGAATCGGCTTCGGAACCGCTCGCAGGAAGTACATACGCAGCTGGGCATCGGAAGTGCGCAGGGGAAAATCCTGAACTATGTTCTGGTTGAGTCAGAGGCACATTCCGTATATCAAAAAGATCTGGAGCGGGAATTTGGTCTGCGACCATCTACGGTAACGGAAATGCTGAATGCATTGGAGCAGAAAAAATTGATCCAGCGGGTATCGGATGAATGGGACGGACGATATAAAAAAATCGTATTTACCGAAAAAGCGAGAAGCATGAAAGACCGGATTCGGCAGGAGGTCGAGGAGACGGAGCATTTGTTATTACAGGGAATCACGGAACAGGAAAAGCAGGAATTTCTGCGTATTGCAGGAAAAATGCTTCAAAATCTGGAGGCAGAAAGGACGAATGAAAAATGAATGCAAATGAGAATGCGGAAAATGAATTAATGGCCCGGATGAAGGTTTCTAAGGCAGTTGCGACGATGGCGATCCCAAGTGTGATCAGCAGCCTGGTTACGGTTGTTTATAATATGGCGGATACCTTTTTTGTTGGTCAGACGGGAGATCCGCTTCAGGTTGCTGCAGTCAGTCTTACGAATCCCATCTTTATTTTATTTATGGCGGTTGCGAATATGTTTGGCATGGGCGGCAGCGCTGTGGCATCTATGGCACTTGGAGAGCAGAATCAGAAGCGTATGAAACAGGTTTCTACATTTATCACGTATGCGTCATTGGCCGTTGGGATTCTCTTTGCACTTGTATTAGTGGGATTTATGCAGCCAATCCTGAGTATTTTTGGCGCAAATGAAGAAACTTATGCGCTGGCATGCGGATATGTTTTTCATATTTCTTATGGAGCACCGTTTATCATCTGGTCTGCAGCAGCCAGCTTTGTAGTGCGTTCTGAGGGCGCCAGCAAAGAGGCGATGATCGGCAGCATGATCGGTACCATTGCCAATATTGTTCTGGATCCGGTTCTGATCAGTGGATTTCATCTCGGTGCAGCTGGTGCAGCAGTTGCTACTACTTTGGGAAATATACTGGCGAGCCTGTATTATCTCTGGTATTTCGTGAAAAAAAGTAATAAGTTTTCTATTGGGATCCGTAATTTCACATGTCGGTACGGTATTTTCAGCGGCATTTGTTCCTGCGGTCTCCCAACAGCTATTTTTTCAACTTTAATGAGCGTTTCCACAATTGTATTAAATCAGATTTTAGTCGCATATGGAAATGCACCGGTAGCGGCAATCGGAATCGTATTCAAGGCAAATATGTTTATCACATTTCTGCAGATGGGACTTGCAAACGGAGTGCAGCCCCTGCTTGGTTATAATTTTGGATCCGGCGATAAAAAACGTTTTCAGGACATTGCGGCATACACAAAAAAATGCTGTATCGTGATTGGAATTTTGGCGACACTTCTGTTCTTTGTATTCCGCAGACAGATTATCGGCTTGTTTATCCAGGATGAGGAAGTCATCATGTATGGTGTCAGAATGCTGATTGCATACATGCTTTCTGGGCCTGTCATCGGAATCCTTTTTATGAATATGAACTGTATGCAGTCTGTAGGAAAAGCGTTTTGGGCGACTATTTTATCGGTGCTTCGTCAGGGGGTACTTCTGATTCCGCTTTTATTTCTGCTAAATGCGCTTGGTGGTTTAACCGGCGTTATTTACGGGCAGGCACTGACGGACTATATTGCAGTCATTTTATCGGTTTTGATGTGGAGAAAATGCATTGCGCAGTTGCCGTAGAATCATAAATCATTACTTTCTTCCATAGAATTCTGCAAGAAAATCTTAAATCAATGTAAGGGAAAACCTACTTGAACCAAATGGATTCCGTGCTATGATAATGGAGTGAAAATGGCAAGTCGAAATATTTTGCTGTTTATGACATGGATTGACAGAGATTGGAGGCAGAAAATTTGAAAAAAATATGGAAGTATTGTATCTCGTTATGCTGTATGGCTGCGGTATTTGCCGGGGCCGGCAGCGTAACAGCAATGGCAGAGACTGCGGATACAGCTGCGGCGGAAACTCAGGCAGAAAGTCAGGCTGCAAAGCCTGCACCGGCAGAATTTGCCCATATAACAAGCTGCGAAGTGACAGGTGGCAATCAGGTAAGCATCAAAGGTCAGATGGAAGGAAGCTGGTCGGATCCGGCATACTATGATAATTATCTGTATCTTTTTGAAATGAAACCGTATCAGAGGGATTTAAAAGGCCGGACGGATTACGCTGCATGGATCACAAAGGGAGACGAATTATCGTTTCAGCTTCCGCTGAATCATGGAACGCAGGAAGACAGACTGTATTCCAGTTTTGTTGTAGCTGTCTATGATGGAAGTGAATATACCATTGTCAGTAATGAGGCTTATGTGGCAAATCCGGAAAGTGTTGCAAAATACACAGATCCGTATAAGACTGCGCAGACAAAAAAAGGACTTCTGATCCAGACGACACCGGCTATGCTTTCGGATGCGTTTTCCCTTGGCGTAAACCATGTGATCGTCAATATTCCGTTCAACCACATTTTGGGCAGCGGAATTGATTATGAGTATGATGGGAAAACTTACCATTTTAATAAAGATGTGCTTGCCGTATACGATGACACCATTAAGAGAATGTCGGAAAAAGATATGACTGTTACTGCGGTTATCTTAAATGGCTGGAACGACAGCACGCCGCAGTTGTATTATCCGGGGGTTACAAAGCAGCCGGCTTCCGTTGCAAACTATTATGGTTTTCATGTTGCGACGGAGGAAGGATATGAGTCCTTGCGTGCGATTGCTGCATTTTTGGCAGACCGTTACGGAAGAAAATCTTCTCCATATGGGAGAGTGTCCAACTGGGTCATCGGCAATGAGATTAATAATCAGCTTTGGAACTATATGGGACCTATGAGTCTGGAAAGCTATATCAATGAATATCAGCGGGCATTCCGTGTGTTCTACACAGCAATCCGCAGTACCAGCCAGAGCAGCCGTGTCTTCTTCTCAACGGATTATAACTGGATGCACGAAGCGGATGGCTCGTTGACATATAATGCCAAAGATCTGCTGGATGCATTTAATAACCAGATGATCCCGGGCGGTTCCATGGACTGGGGATTAGCATATCATCCGTACTCGATTCCGTTAACGGAACCGGAATTCTGGAATGACCGCGAAACCGGACTGATCAAGGATGATGCGTCTTCACCGGTTGTAAATATGCTGAATTTAAGCGTTCTGACAGATTATCTGCAGCAGGCCCAGTTCCGTACCCGTTCTGGTGAAGTACGCCATGTGATCCTTTCTGAACAGGGCTTTACATCCACCAGTGCAACGCGTGGCACGACAGAAGATCTGCAGGCAGCAGCCATTGCTTATGCATATTACATTGCCGATAGCAATCCGTATATCGATGCATTTATCATGAGCCGTCAGGTTGATGCGCCTTCTGAGATGGCAGCATCCCAGGCGTTTGGTCTGTGGCATTGCGATACCAGTAAGACAAACGATATCGTAGCAACGATGCAGAAGCCGTCCTGGCTGGTATATAAAAATATCGACAATAAGGCATCTACCCTGGAGACTACAGAGAAATATAAAGACCTGATCGGAATCAGCAAATGGAGTGATGTGGTTCCGAACTTCCGTTGGAAGAGTCTTGAAAAGTAGATTTTCATACGAGCGAGGATTTTGCTGTAAGCAAAAACACAATGAATAAACGAACAGAATCGTGGCAAACTAAGAAAGCACCGGAGTTCCTCCTGAAAGGATAGGAACCTGGTGCTTTCTTATTTCGCAGGAAACCGCGCCTCAGTGAAGAAGTATGCCAAGGTATATTCTTTTTATATCAGGTAAATTAAAAAATGTGTCTTTTGAAGTGAAAATGAACACGTTAATGAAGCAAATAAAATTTTTCAAAAATTTTGAAATAAATTGCTTGACAAAAAGGCACCCATATCATATAATACCTGTGTTGCCTGTCAACGAGCAGCGTATTCCTCGATAGCTCAGTCGGTAGAGCACGCGGCTGTTAACCGCGCTGTCGTAGGTTCAAGTCCTACTCGGGGAGCTCACATATTTTTTATATGTGTAAATAGAATATATGAGAGGCCCCATGGTCAAGCGGTTAAGACATCGCCCTTTCACGGCGGTAACACGAGTTCGAATCTCGTTGGGGTCATTTATCAGAGTTCATCTGGTAAACAATTTTATATGGCGACATAGCCAAGTGGTAAGGCGTGGGTCTGCAACACCCTGATCACCAGTTCAAATCTGGTTGTCGCCTCTAAGGAATCATCGAAAGATGGTTCCTTTTTTTGTCTGGAAAAGCCAGTATTTATGCGGCTTCCCAGACTTTTTCTGTTTTTGGGGGGCTGTGAAATTTACAATGAAAATTTCATCATAAATTTCTGCCAGAAATCATTTCAGAACGATTTTTGGTGAAAAATAAGGCACCAATAAGGAACCAAATTATTATTCAGCTATTCTAACGATTGTACAGCAGAAAAAGCACGGTGTGAATCTGTATGTACATACGTGTCATAGGTAATCTTTACCGAAGCGCGTCCCAACAGTTGACTGACCACTAACTAGATTGAAGAAAAAGATTGATGAGATTGAACAGGCAGAGATCATGCCGGAATACGCAGGTGCAGAACTGGAGTATGAGGTTTACAATGTCGGTGAGGCTGAATGGAAGAAAACTAGTGCGTTAATTCCGGCGGAAGCATATGCTTCGTTTGACCAGAACCATGTTTTATTGAAGTCTCCGATCACAACTCCGATCGGTCACGGATTCCGTTCTCTGAATGTAACCCTGAGAAGTAAATATGACCTGTATGCGAATATCCGTCCTGCAAAATCGAATATTGCGGTGAAAACGCCATTTCACGATGTAGATATGGTGATTTTCCGGGAAAACACGGACGACCTGTATGTGGGTGTGGAAGAGCAGATCGATGAAAATACGGTTCATGCAACGAAAATTATCACCAGAAAGGCCAGTACCCGGATTATCCGTGATGCATTTGAGTATGCACGGGCACATGGCAGAAAAAAAGTGACCTGCGTACATAAGGCAAATATCCTGAAAATGTCAGATGGCCTGTTTTTGAGCATTTTCCATGAGATCGCAAAGGAGTATCCGGAAATCCAGCACGATGACAAGATCATCGACAATACCTGTATGCAGATGGTTATGAATCCGAATCAGTTTGATATCATTGTAACGCCGAATCTGTATGGAGATCTGTTGTCTGATCTGGCAAGTGGACTGATTGGAGGACTTGGACTTTTGCCATCCAGCAATCTCGGAACAGATTATGCCATGTTTGAGGCGGTTCATGGCAGTGCGCCGGATATTGCCGGACAGCACGTTGCGAATCCGACCGCATTTTTATGGTCAGCCTGCATGATGCTGGAATACTTAGGGCAGCGTGATTGCGCAGCAAAGATCCGAGGGGCAGTGGATGAGGTACTGGAAGCGGGAACCTGTCTGACTCCGGATCTTCATGGAACTGCGACAACAGAGGAATACCGGGATGCGATCATCCGGAGAATGAAATAGAAGAAAGCTGTGGAAGAGTTCATCGAAAGGTGGACTCTTTTTCTTGTTCATAGGAAGTGCGTCCTGTGAAACAAAATAAAAAATTCCATAAGTTTTCCTGATAAGTATGATATAATAGTTGATACTGCAGGCGTAGTTTTCGCATAAAAATATGCAAAAGACAGGAAAAAGGAAAGATACATATGAGTGAAAAGCAGATCGCGCTGATGATAGGTGGAATTTTATTTCTTCTGGCAGTGATCTTGTTCTTTCGGATCCGGCGGAGTTTCCGCAGATTTCTAAATTCCGCGGAGATTCGTTTCCTCCGGGAATTTTTGCGGAGTGCGCAGAGCGCAGGAGAAGAGCAGGAAGAACAGCCAAAATCGCTTGGTGGGATGACAAGCATCTACTTGCCGCAGATCCTGCGGGATTTCCCGGAATGGAACTGGGAGGAGATGCAAACAGAAGTGGAACAGGCGGTGAAGGAGTTTCTGGAAAAAGAAAATCTCCAGACGGCCGGGGCAGTCAGAATCCATAAAACCGTGATCAACCGGTATCAGCGTTATGGCGGCAGTGCGAGTATTTTCTGTGAAACTGCGGCAGAATATTGGAGAGAGGCAGAGACTGCCGGAAAATGGGATGAAGGCACAGAAACTTTCCAGAAGCCGGACCAAGGAAAACCATCAGACAGATAGACCGGCACCTCACAAAAAGCAGACGGTCTGCGAGACCGAGCTGGTTTACATTTATGACTCTGGAAAGGCGGGGGCAGCAGCATCGGTGGTATGCCCGAATTGTGGAGCGCCGGTGGAACAGCTTGGGGTAAAACAGTGCCGTTATTGTGGTTCTGCACTGGAAATATCCGGAATGCGGGCATGGAAGGTTCATCAGGTTACAGAAAAGGTCCGGTAGCTGCTGGCTGCTGGACCTTTTCTGAGCAGTAACGAGAATAAATGGTTGGAAATGGGAATTTCGCTATATTGATTCTGGAACGGACTCACGCTATAATAATAAAACGCGAAAGACGTGAAAGAAAGCTTAAGATAAGAAACATACTGTCTTATCTTATATGGAAGGAATAAAGGAATAGAAATGACAGATTTGAATTTTAAACCAGTAGAAGCAGCAGATATGAAGATTCTGGCACCGTATTTTGGGCTGCGTCCCAATAAGACTTGTGACAGTGTGCCGTTAGACAGTTTCATCTGGCGGAAATATTATCATGTGCAGTATGCCATTCATGAGAACAAGGCACTCTTGTGGCTGATGAAGGAAGAAGGGGTGATGCATAGTGCCATGCCTCTTTGCAAAGAAGAGAACTTAAAAAAGTATTTTGATATGACGGTGGAATATTTTAATAATGTCTTGCATATTCCGCTTAAAATTTATCTGGCCGATGAGGAGGCGGTAGAGTTTCTTCATTTAAAGGAGTCGGATGATTTTGTGGTGACGGAACAAGAGGATTTAAAGGATTATCTGTACGACGGCGAAGCCATGCGCAAACTGTCCGGCAAGAAGCTGCATAAGAAGAAAAATCATCTGAATGCATTTTTGAAGGAGTATGAGGGCCGCTATGAGTTCCGGCGCCTTTGCTGTTCTGACCGGGATGATGTCTGGCGTTTCCTGGACCGCTGGAGAGAAGGCAAGGGCGATGAGGTAGAAGAGCATCTGGATTATGAAGTAGAGGGAATCCACGAGATTTTAAAGCAGTGTCTGGATCTGGATATCCGGATGTCTGGTGTATACATTGATGGAACACTGGAAGCATTTACCATTGGAAGCTATAATCCGGCGGAAAATATGGCAGTCATTCACATTGAAAAGGCAAATCCAGAAATCCGGGGTTTATATCAGTTTATTAACCAGCAGTTTCTGGTGCAGGAATTCCCGGATGTGGCGCTGGTAAACCGGGAGGACGACCTGGGACAGGAAGGCTTGCGGCACGCAAAAATGTCGTATAATCCGTGTGGCTTTGCAAGAAAATATCTGGTGCAGCAGAAGAACTTCAGCAGATAGGGGTTGTGGCGGAAAAGAGAGGCAGCTATGATAAGATATCTGGATAATCAGGAAAAAGTCCTGACAAAGAATTTATGGAGAGAAGCTTTCCCGGAGGATTCTGAGGAGTTCCTTACTTATTATGATCAGGAAAAAATGACAACAAACCAGGTTTTGGTCCGTGAGGAGGATGGAATTCAGGCGATGCTCCACCTCAATCCATACCGGCTTTTGGTGCGGGATGCCTGTTGGAATGTGGACTATATCGTGGCCGTAGCGACGAAGAGTACGATGCGTCACCGGGGATATATGCGCAGTCTGCTTCTTCGGATGATGCAGGATATGCGGGAACGCCAAATGCCATTCTGTTTTTTGATGCCGGCGGCAGAGGCAATCTATACGCCGTTTCAGTTTACGTTTATTTATGACCAGCCAGTCTGGAAACTGAGTGGAAATAAAGATTTGAAACGTGTCTGTGTGGAAGAAGACACCGTAGAGCTGGCAGCGGACTGGATGCAGCATTGGCTGGAATCGCGCTATGAGGTATTTGCCAAGCGGGATGCAGCGTATGTAAAAAGTCTGGTGCGTGAGGTTCAGAGTGAGCTTGGCAAGCTGGAACTGTTGTATGACGGGGAGCAGCTGGTTGGAATCCAGGGCATCTGGGGACGCGAAAAGAAAGAACAGCGCCTTTTGTATACAGAAACTGGTTACTCGGAACTGGAGACCAAGAAACCGGCGATCATGACCCGGATCGTAACACCGGAAGCGTTTGTACCAGTGATCCGCTTAAAACAGGATGCCCAGACGGAACAGCTTCGGATCTGCCTGGAACTGGAAGATCCGCTGATCCCGCAAAATGCGGGACGCTGGGTGTGGACACTAAATCATACGGAATCCGAACTGGAAAAACTGGACGGTCCGATCGATACGATGGAGGAAGCATTGGCACGGCCCCAGTGGGATGAGCGTCGGGTGCTGTATCTGCGGATTGAAGCGTTTACGGCATGGCTGTTTGGTTACCGGATTCCGGAGGCAGTCCGGGCCTATCCGGGAGCGGAGCAGATCGATGTGCTGAGCCGTGTTTTTCTGGATGAGGTTGTATAAAGAAAAGTGCCAGGCTGCCCGTTGATAAATAGAAGAAAATATAGAAAAGAACTACATGGAATGAAACTGGAAAGGAGCATGCAGGATGGATCAGAAAATGTCAGAGCGAGTGGATCTTTTGGAACAGTGGATCAAAGAAAGCGACAATGTGGTGTTCTTTGGCGGTGCGGGTGTTTCAACCGAGAGCGGAATCCCGGATTTCCGAAGTGTGGACGGACTTTATAACCAGCAGTACGATTATCCGCCGGAAACCATCATCAGCCACAGTTTTTACCGGAAGAACCCGGAAGAGTTTTACCGGTTTTACAAAAACAAAATGCTGTTCCCGGATGCGCAGCCGAATGCAGCACACAAGGCACTGGCTAAACTGGAGCAGCAGGGCAAGGTGCGTGCAGTGATCACCCAGAACATCGACGGTCTGCATCAGGCAGCCGGAAGTAAAGAGGTTTTGGAACTGCATGGATCTGTCCACAGAAATTACTGCACCCGCTGTGGGAAATTCTTCGGACTTTCCGATATTTTGGGGATGAACGGTGTGCCGCGGTGCGAGTGCGGCGGCATCATCAAGCCGGACGTGGTTTTATATGAAGAAGGACTGGACCAGGAAACGCTGCAGAAGGCGGTGCGCTACATACAAAATGCGGAGATCCTGATCATTGGCGGTACTTCCCTGACCGTTTATCCGGCAGCGGGCCTGATCGATTATTACCGGGGAAAGAAACTGGTGCTGATCAATAAAACAGCAACGCCGATGGATGAACGGGCAGATCTGGTGATCAGTGCGCCGATCGGTGAGGTGTTTGAGCGCTTTTTGACGGAGGGAAAATAAATGTATAGAGCAGACGAGGCGAGATACGACAAAATGAGCTACAAACGCTGCGGGAACAGCGGCATTCTGCTTCCGAGGGTATCTCTGGGCATGTGGCAGAATTTCGGTGCGGAAAAGCCGTTATCCGAGCAGAAGGAGATCATTTTTAAGGCATTTGATCTGGGAATCACGCATTTCGATCTGGCAAACAATTACGGTGCGCCGAATATCGGAATGGCAGAGGAAAATTTTGGAAAGATCTTTCTGGAGGATCTGAAGCCTTACCGGGAACAGATCCTGGTATCTACCAAGGCGGGCTATGACTTCTGGCCAGGTCCTTACGGAAACTGGGGCTCCAGAAAATATCTGATGTCCAGTCTGGATGCAAGCCTGAAGCGCATGAATCTGGATTATGTCGATATCTTCTATCATCACCGCCCGGATCCGGAGACACCTCTGGAGGAGACGATGGGTGCCCTTTCCGATATGGTTCGCCAGGGTAAGGCATTGTATGTCGGCATTTCCAATTATCAGGCAGATGAAGCTGCGCGTGCCATTACCATTCTGAAAGAGAATAAAACGCCGTGTCTGCTTCATCAGGCGAGATACAATATGTTTGAGCGCTGGCCGGAGCAGGGCCTGTTTGATGTGCTGACAGAGACCGGGACCGGCTGCATCGCATACAGTCCGCTGGCGCAGGGCGCATTGACGGACCGGTATTTAAAGGGCATTCCGGCAGACTCCCGTGCCTCCCGCAAAGGAACTACGATCGGCAAGCGCTATATGAATGAGGAACAGCTTGCGAAGGTAGCAAAGCTGCATGAGATTGCCGTGGAGCGCGGACAGAGCCTGGCGCAGATGGCGCTGGCGTGGGTGCTGAGACGGCCGGAGGTAAGTAGTGTGCTGATCGGGGCAAGCCGTGTCAGCCAGCTCGAAGATAACGTGGAGGCACTTGAGCATCTGGACTTCTCAGAAGAGGAGCTTGCAAAGATCGATGCGATCCTGGGAAAAGACCCGGGACATATGATTCGCTAAATCTGGAAATGCAGAAACAGAGCCGGAAAAATGAAATAAAAGAATGAAATAGAAAACAGAAGCATTTATCTGCGGGTTTCCTGGGAAGGAAACAAATATAGGCCAGGAAGTTTGAAAACAACAGAGAAGCTGAAAACGAAAGGAGAGCGATGCATGGACCAGCGATGGAATTTTGAAGTTGGAGATATCGTAAAATTAAAGAAACCGCATCCCTGCGGAAGCCATGAGTGGGAAATCTTGCGTGTCGGGGCAGATTTCCGCCTGAAATGTATGGGCTGCGGCCATCAGGTGATGACAGAGCGGAAAATGGTAGAAAAAAATGCCCGTGGACTGACGAAGGCAGGAAACGTGGAAAAGGCGTGAAGACGCAAAAAACCTGCAAAAAACCTGCAAAAAAACTTGCAAAATCTGCAAAAAAGTGCTTGCATTTATGCGTCGCTTCTGCTAAAATATTTATCCGTGACACATTAAAATCCTTGCTCTTGAGACTGAAGTCAAGGGCCAGAGACCACAAGGAGGTAAAGCAATGAACAAATACGAATTAGCAGTTGTTCTGAGCGCAAAACTCGAAGACGAAGAGAGAGCTGCAGCACTGGAGAAGGTACAGGGTTATATCACCCGCTTCGGTGGCACTGTAACAGGCGTTGATGATTGGGGCAAGAAGAGACTTGCTTACGAGATTCAGAAAGCAAAAGAGGCTTTCTACTACTTCATCAAGTTCGAGTCTGAGAACTCTGACTGCTCTAACGAAGTGGAAGCACACATCCGCATCATGGAGCCGGTTGTCAGATATCTTTGCGTAAAGCAGGACGAGCAGTAAGTAATAGATAACGACCAGCTTAAAAAAGGAAGAGTGATGGTATGAATAGAGTAATCCTTATGGGAAGATTGACCAGAGACCCGGAAGTTCGTTACACCCAGGGAGAGCGTTCCATGGCTGTTGCGAGATATACCCTTGCAGTGGACCGCAGAGGACGCCGTAACCAGGACGGAAACGAGCAGACTGCCGATTTTATTAACATCGTGGCATTTGACAGAGCAGGCGAGTTTGCAGAGAAGTATTTCCGTCAGGGGATGCGCGTACTGGTGTCCGGACGTATCCAGACTGGCAGTTACACCAACAAAGAAGGTCAGCGTGTTTATACCACAGACATCATCGTGGATGATCAGGAGTTCGCAGACAGCAAGAACTCTGGAAGCGGCAATAACGACAATGGCGGTTACGGCTATCAGCCAACCTCCAGACCGGCGCCGACCAGCGCGATTGGCGATGGCTTCATGAACATTCCGGATGGTGTGGAAGACGAAGGACTGCCGTTTAACTAAATCGGATTTAGCTTAAGACGGCACGAATCATTTGAAGAAGGAGGCAGTACCAATGGCATTCAATAAGACTGATAAAGCAGATGGCGCTAAGGTAAGAAGAGGCGGCATGCGTAGAAGAAAAAAAGTTTGTGTATTCTGCGGCGATAAGAACGGCGTAATCGATTACAAGGATACCAACAAGCTGAAAAGATACGTATCTGAGAGAGGTAAAATTCTTCCGAGAAGAATTACCGGTAACTGTGCAAAGCACCAGAGAGCTCTGACCGTTGCTATCAAGAGAGCACGTCACATCGCTCTGATGCCGTACACCATGGAGTAATCCTAAGATACGGACTTAAGAATTCAGGAGAGGTTTTATGCGAGAAATCGTGTAAGGCCTCTTTTTGCATAAGAACAGTTTGGATTACTGTCCACGGGCAGGATTTTCTGAACTATAGAGAAAAGATAGGGACTTATTTCTGGAATCGTCAGACTGTATATAGAGGAGATCGCGTGATCATGGAAGTATTAATGGGAATATTTTTGAAGGCCTGCGTAGCCGTGCTGGTTGGTGTGGTATGTCTGGCCGGACTGCTTCTTTACTCTAAGAAAAAGGATAAGGAAGAAGCACAGAACGGAAACCGTGCAGATTGCCCGGAAAAAGAAAACGCTGGTGCAGGGCATCTGACCTGTAATGGGGACTGCAGTCATTGTAGCAGCCACCACTAAATATAACAATTTCATGGAAAAAACGATGGACCGTGAAAGTGCGAAGGCAACTTTCACGGTCCTATTACGTTAACAATATTGTTATTCTTCTGGAGCAGCCGCAGCCGGACTCACCGCAATTCCATTGACTTCGACGCCGCCGTCGATCGCGATGACGAGGCACTGGCGGCCATCGATCTCGCGGGTTTCAATGAGGTCTGTGCGGTCCGGGTTGACCTTGATGATGACATCCGGGGTTTTGACCTCGAAGGCGCGGGTGTTGGCGATATTGCTTGCGTAAATGGAAGCCCTTTCTCCTGCAGTCTCATCGAAGTTCTGGTCAAAGGTTTCCAGATGTTCTTCTTCGACGCCGCTTTTCTCTAACAGGCTGCGTACCTGGTATTTGTCAAGTACCAGCGGCTCAGGCTCGTCTTTGTGCTCTTCGATCAGTTCGCTTAAACTCTCATGGATTGTTTTTACTGTTTCATAGTTGCAGGCATCTCCCAGGGTTTCTTCGATGATGGTCTGGAAGGATTCCTTCTGGTATCCGGCTGGCAGCGGGAGCGGGCAGCCCAGGAGCTGCTCGATAAAGGCATCGTGCAGGTCATTGCTGTCTTTGGAGTAGTAAAGGGTGCTGTGCAGGTCGGTGGAGCGGTCGTTGAAGGCTGGGAATAAAAAGCCGAGCTCCGGCATCTGGACTACCCAGTCGCGGATGCGGTTCTGGAAGCTGCCTTCCAGTTCGTTGTAGCTGAGCCCTGGTTTGGACAGATCGACCGGGCAGATGGAACACAGGATGTAGCTGTAAACTTCATCGGAGGCATCTTCCATTTCGATGCCGTCGGAGGTCTTGCCCGGAATGTCGTAGGCGTCGTGGATCAGCAGGATGAGGTAGTTGCCGATGTAGTCGTAGTTTTCAATGATCCGGTCGTAGAAAGCGTCTAAGAGGGCATCGTCCTGGAGACGGCTGTTGCGCAGCTTTAACAGGAATTCATGCGGTCCGCCTTCTTCTTCGGCAGCCAGCGGGAACTCCAGGTTGATGAGATTTTTTCCCAGTGTGCCGGACAAATTTTTACGGAGCAGTTCAAAATACTTGAACATATCCTCTTCCGGAAGAGATAAAAAGGCTTCCTTGAATTCGGCTTTTTTGTTTTTTTCACCATCCACGTAGCAGCCGCAAATGCGGGAAATGGAGCAGTTTGCAGGGGTGAACTGGCGCTTGATTTCAGCGATTTCTTTTTTTATCATAAAGTGAGTCTCCTTTACAGCGGTATCGATCTTACTGCACACGCACGTATGTACAGTGATATATTAATGGAAAACGTGTTATTTCGCGCGTAACTGCTTTAGAAATTTGCAGTTGCTTCGGATTATTATTCTATCACGGAACGACTGTTCTGGAAAGATAAAGTCAAAAAATCTGCAACGACAACGGTGTCGTGCGGAACTATATCATTGCAAAGTGTCGAAGGCTGTAAACGATAAGGCTTACGGGTATGCGTTGTGCCCGGAAGCGGAACGATAGTAGACGAAATAAGTCGGCTATGGTATAATCGAAAGATAAGCGGCGGCAAAATGCTGACTGCAAGCGGCAGATCCCCTGGGGTCTGGGTAACTGTGATGTTGCAGGTTTCTGTCTGCGTAATGCATGAACAGGAACGATTGCAGGAACAGTTGCGAATCGAATAAGGAGAAAACGTATGAAAGAGAACATAAAGGTTCATGGGCAGCTGAAGGGTTATTTGAGCTGGCCCCTGCTTCTTTCCCTGTTTTTAGTCTGCGCCAACATTGCGGCCGGGTGTGTCAGCCATATTGGCGGACTGGTCATGCTTCCGTTCACGATCGGCTATCTGGCGGTTGCCATGTGGATCTTTCTTTACAGCAGAAAGCGCATCCTTGGCGGGCTGGTAGACTTTTCAGCGGAATATGCATGGATTCAGAAGCAGCTGCTCACGGGGCTGGCTCTGCCTTACGCGTTAGCCGATGAAGACGGCAGGATCGTCTGGGCAAACGAGGAGTTTCGGGCAGTAACCGCCCTGGAAAAAGGAAACTGGAAAAATCTGCTTTCCATGTTTCCGGAGGTAACAAAAGAGGATCTGGCGACGGATGAGGATCCGGTCAAGGTGCACACTGTTTTTGGTGAGCATCGCTTCCGCATGGAGATCCAGCCGATCTATGTGAGCAGTTCGGAGGAAGAGGAGATTCAGGCAGTTGTCAGCCAGCAGAAGCTGTTGGCGGTATATCTGTTTGATGAGACGGAGATTTTGCGTTACCGTCAGCAGATCACCGATGAGAAGATGGTGGCAGGTATTATTTATCTGGACAACTACGATGAGGCACTGGAGAGCGTGGAAGAGGTGCGCCGTTCCCTGCTGACTGCGCTGATCGACCGTAAGATCAATAAGTACATCGGCGCGGTGGATGGAATTCTGAAAAAGATTGAGAAAGACAAGTATTTCTTTGCAGTAAAGCAGAAATACATGGAGCAGATGCAGGAGGAGCGTTTCTCTATCCTGGAGGATGTTAAGACCGTCAATATCGGCAACGAGATGGCAGTGACCTTAAGTATCGGTATCGGTATGAATGGAGATGGCTACGCCCAGAATTACGAGTCTGCGCGTGTTGCCATCGATATGGCCCTGGGCCGCGGCGGTGACCAGGCGGTTGTAAAGGATGGCAGCCGTATCCAGTATTACGGCGGCAAGTCCCAGCAGCAGGAGAAATCCACCCGCGTTAAGGCCCGCGTTAAGGCACATGCGATGCGTGAGCTTATGGAGACGAAGGACCGCATCCTGATTATGGGTCATAAGCTGAGCGACAGCGATGCCTTTGGCTCTGCGATTGGAATTTACAGGATCGCAACGGCATTAAACAAAAAGGCGCATGTCATCATCAACGAGGTGACAACATCCGTCCAGCCGATGATGAATCGGTTTTTGGACAATCCGGATTATCCGGAGGATCTGTTTCTGACCGGTGCCCAGGCGGCAGAACTGGTAGATGCCAGCACTATGCTGGTCGTGGTCGATGTAAACCGGCCAAGCATCACCGATGCGCCGGAACTGTTGAAGCTGGTGAAGACGATCGTGGTGATGGATCACCACCGCCAGAGCAGCGAGGTCATCAGCAACGCAGTGCTTTCCTATGTGGAGCCGTATGCTTCCTCAGCCTGTGAGATGGTTGCTGAGGTGCTGCAGTACATCGCGGACGGAATCCGCATGAAATCTGCCGAGCAGATGCCATGTATGCCGGTATCGTGATCGATACCAACAACTTTACCAACCAGACCGGTGTGCGTACCTTTGAGGCAGCAGCGTTCCTGCGCCGGAACGGAGCCGATGTGACTCGTGTGCGCAAGCTGTTCCGGGATGATATGCAGGATTACAAGGCGAAGGCGGCAGCCATTGCCTCTGCAGAGATTTACCGGGATGCCTTTTCCATCGGCGTCTGTCCGTCGGAAGGGCTTCCGAGTCCGACCATTGTCTGTGCCCAGGCGGCAAATGAGCTGCTGGAGATCAAGGGCATTAAGGCGTCTGTGGTTATGACGGAATATCATGGTCTGATCTATTTAAGTGCCCGTTCCATTGATGAGGTCAATGTTCAGGTTATGATGGAAAAACTGGGCGGCGGCGGTCACCGGACCATTGCCGGGGCGCAGCTTTCCGGCATCAGCATGGATGAGGCAAAGGACCGCGTGAAAGCGGTGATTGATGAGATGTTACAGAAGGGAGATATATCATAATGGAAATCGTATTATTAGAGGATGTTAAGGCATTAGGAAAGAAAGGCCAGATCGTAAAGGTTAATGACGGATACGCAAGAAACTTTATCCTGCCGAAAAAGCTGGGGGTTGAGGCAACTTCCAAGAACTTAAACGACTTAAAGCTTCAGAAGGCAAACGCAGCAAAGGTGGCAGCAGAGCAGCTGGCAGCAGCAAAAGAGCTGGCAGAGAAGATCGAGGCTGTTTCCGTAACCCTGAAAATGAAAGCCGGAGAGGGCGGAAAGGCATTTGGTTCCGTATCCAGCAAGGAGATCGCAGCTGCAGCAGCAGAGCAGCTGAATCTGGATATCGACAAAAAGAAACTGGTTCTTCCGGAGCCGATCAAGACCTTCGGAAACCATGAGGTTCCGGTAAAGCTTCACAAGGATGTAACCGCGAAGCTGACTGTCAAAGTAACGGAGGCGTAAGTTTTTATGGATGAGGCATTGATGAAGCGTGTGCTTCCCCACAGTGTGGAAGCAGAGCAGTCGGTAATCGGCTCGATGTTGATGGACAAGGATGCCATCATTGCCGCATCGGAGATCATCACGGCAGCGGACTTTTACCAGCAGTCGTATGGCATCATGTTTGAAGCATGGTGGAATTGTTCAATGAAGGCGCTCCGGTCGATCTGATCACGCTTCAGAACCGTCTGAAGGAGAAGGATGTGCCGCCGGAGGTCAGCAGCCTGGAATTTGTGCGCGACATCATCACCACGGTTCCGACTTCGGCCAATGTCCGTTCCTACGCGAATATCGTGTACGAAAAGTCGGTTTTAAGAAAGCTCATCAAGGTGAATGAAGAGATTGCCAACACCTGTTATGCAGGAAAGGAACCGCTGGAGCAGATTCTGGCAGGTACGGAGAAAACCATCTTCGACCTCCTTCAGAACCGGAACTCCGGCGACTTTGTGCCGATCCGGCAGGTGGCATTAAATGTCCTGGAAAAGATCGAAACGGCGTCCAAGAGCCAGGGGACGGTAACCGGTATCCCGACCGGATTCATCGATCTGGATTATAAGACTTCTGGTATGCAGCCTTCTGACCTGGTGCTGATCGCGGCGCGTCCTTCTATGGGTAAGACGGCATTCGTCTTAAACCTGGTGGACCATGTGGCGGTCCGCAAAGGACTTCCCTGCATGATCTTCAGCCTGGAGATGTCGAAAGAGCAGCTGGTCAACCGTATGCTGGCCATGGAGTCCAACGTTGACGCCCAGAAGCTTCGTAATGGTAACCTGACTGATTCAGACTGGGATGCGATCGTTGAGGGAATCGGTGTCATTGGAAATTCCAGGATGATCATTGATGATACGCCGGGTATTTCTATCACGGAGCTGCGCTCTAAGTGCAGAAAGATGAAGCTGGAGTATGGGTTGAGCATGGTCATCATCGACTACCTTCAGCTCATGACGGGCAGCGGAGGAAAGAGCAGTGAGAGCCGCCAGCAGGAGATTTCCGAGATTTCCCGTTCCTTAAAGGCCCTGGCGCGTGAGATCAATGCACCGGTCATCGCCCTGTCACAGCTGAGCCGTGCGTGTGAGACCCGTACCGACCACCGTCCGATGCTTTCGGACCTGCGTGAGTCCGGTGCGATCGAGCAGGATGCCGATGTGGTGATGTTCCTTTACCGTGACGATTACTACAACAAAGATACAGACACTCCGAACATTGCGGAGGTAATCATAGCCAAACAGCGTAATGGCCCGATCGGTACGGTGAATCTGTTATGGCAGCCAGAGTTCACAAAGTTTGTGAACCTGGCAAAATAGATTTCATAAATACATGTGATGATAAAAGAAAGATAGAAGAAGACCATGGAAGTTTTGTGGGGCTTTTCTATCTTTTTTTGATCACATTTGTGAAGGTGTTGAAGTGTTACGAATATTTCTGAAGGTGCACTCATATGATTTAAGTAAGCTGTAGTGCAGTTGTGGGGCCAGAGCACGGCTGTGCTGTATGAAATAGGAAAGAACCATAAGGAGAGAAAAGGATGGCTGAAAGACGTTACTCCATATCCCAGGCAAGCAGGCTTGTGGGAGTGGAGAATCATGTGCTCCGTTACTGGGAGGACGAGCTGCACCTGGAGATACCGCGGGACAGGAAAAATCAACGGTATTACACGAAGCTTCATATCGAAATGTTCCAGAAGATCAATGAATTAAAGGAAAAGGGATACCAGTTAAAGGCTATAGAGCCGGTTCTGAAGCGGATGCTGGCTGGAGAAAAAGACCTGAATCTAAGCCGGATCCTGATGGAAAATGCAACGGAAATCCTGCGCCAGGCACATGCTGGGAGGGCTGGGGTACAGATGCAGGCAGAAACGGTGTACCGGTATGCGGGAGAAGAAAGTTTTGGGAAAGCAGATTCAGGAAAAAATAACGTAGAAGAAAAAAATTCTGGGGACGCAGAATTCATTGCGGGGAATGGCGGGATCAATGAAGAAAGTGTGGAGAAGGATATGGGAATGGATGGGGATGTAAAGACAGGAGCAATAGCAAGCCGGGAAGAAGATGTGGCCATGATGTCGCAGCAGGAAAAACTGGAGCAGTTCCAGCTTTTGATGAACCATATTATTGGCAATGCGATTGGACAGGCCATGCGCCAGAATAATGAAGTGCTCAGCGAGGAGATCAGCCGTCAGGTGAATGACCGCATGGTCCAGGAGCTGGAGTACATGATGCGGATCAGCGATGAAAAGGAAGAAGAACGCTTCAAGGCGCTGGATGAAGCACTGCGTGCGTACCAGAAGGAGAATAAGGGAAAGGCAGAGGCTGCAGCAGCCAAAATGCCGTTTTTCCGGAAAAGAAATTCGGGAGAAGCGGGAAAAAGTTGTAGGGAAAAGGCGGTCCGCGCTCAGCGGGCCGCCTTTACAAATGCTTCAAAAATTGCTCTCATACAGGAATCCTGCTCCCACAGATATTCCGGGTGCCACTGGACTCCGAGGAAGAACGGGTAATCTGGTTTTTCAACTGCCTCGATCAGACCTCCAGAAGCATAGCCACAGGCAGTCAGTCCCGGCGCAAGCCGGCGGCAGGCCTGATGGTGCATACTATTGACCTGTAAGGTCTCACAGCCGGTCAGACGGGCCAGCAGAGTGCCAGGGACCACGTCAACCTTGTGGGATGGGATGACATAATCAAACGGCTGTGTATGTGCGACCGGGAACTCCTGCGGAAACTGGCTGGGGATATCCTGATAGATATCGCCGCCAAGTGCAACATTTAAAAGCTGGATCCCGCGGCAGATGCCGAGAATCGGTTTTCTGGCCTTCATAACCAGCTTTAGCAGGGTCAGTTCCATACGGTCCCGGCGCAGGCAGACATTGCCGCAGTGGGCCTGAGTTTCTTCCCCGAAATAGAAGGGATGGATATCCGGGCCACCGGTAAATAAAAATCCGTCAAACGTGTTCACAATCTGCAACAGATCATCTTCTTCCAGATCCAGGGGAAGAATCAGCGGTGTACCGCCGGCAGCGCGTATAGCCTTTAAGTAGGCAGGGCGCATGTAAGGCTCGTCGCGCTCGATATTAAAATAAGGGGTGAGAGCGATTAATGGTTTTTGATTTGCCATGGGAAAACTCCTTTACAAAAAAAGCCTCTTCTGTACCGCAAATACAGAAGAGGCTTTTCGATTAATTGTGTTTCAATTAACCCTCGCTGATAGCGCCGGTCGGGCAAACACCTGCACAGGTACCGCAAGAGATGCAAGCATCAGCATCGATTACGTACTGGCTGTCTCCCTGGGAAATAGCGCTTACCGGGCACTCGCTCTCGCAGGTACCGCAACTAACACAAGAATCAGAAATTACATATGCCATGATAATTATCCTCCTTAAATATTCTATAATCATTTCGATAGCATCATTGTATACTATCTTGAAAAAATATTCAAGAGGAAAATATTGCACTTTTGAATAAAATGAGGTACAATATGCGGTTAGCTTTAGGTAACTATTGCAACTTAAATCCTAGAAAAGCACTATGAATTGGGCGTATTGAATAAAATTATTATATTCAATTTGTGAGAAATGCATAAATGACTAAAGGAGGATCACAAAGATCCTTCGATGTTGCAAAGATCTTGTTACTGTTCACAGGTAGGGATTTTCTGAACTGAAAATCCCGTATGATACAGTTCTGGCAGCAGATTTTGCCGATTTGGAATGCGAAGCATCGGCAAAATCCCGTTGCTGGGCACGCATGCGTGAACAGTAACGGATTTTCAGTTTTGTGAATACTACTTGCGCATTTTGGTGAAAAGTATTATAGTGTAATGTAGTATATCCAAAAGGAGGAATTCAACATGCAGATCAGTAAAGATATGTTAATCGGCGAGCTGCTTCAGAAGAGCGATCTGATTGCCCCGATTTTAATGCGTGCAGGTATGCATTGCCTGGGCTGCCCGTCTTCTCAGGGAGAGTCTCTGGAAGAGGCATGCATGGTTCACGGTATCGACTGTGATTCACTGGTATCTGGTATCAACGAGATCCTGGCTGATAAATAAGGCACGTTTGCAATATGGGAACAACAGCTGCTGGGCACATATGTGTGAACAGCAGCAAACAAAAAAGCGAAGACCATCGAAAGACGGTACTTCGCTTTTTTGTTTCCCTTTTTTAGATCAGGGCAAGTTTCTGTAATGCATCTGCTCCAATGATAATTTCATAGTGTTCCTGATAGTAGGCTTCGCCTGCAACGTCGGATTTTACTTTTTCACCGTATTCTGCAAGCAGATTACAGATACGGCTGAATGTGATCTGGTCTGCACCAGCGCTGGAAAGAACCAGATAATACTGGCTGCTTCCCGGTTTTTTGTAAAGCTTATTCGGGATGGAGCCGAGTGCTGCTGCAGCCCTTGCCGCATCGGAAATCTGATCCAGACTGCTGAAACGGTAGGTGCGGGTCTGAATGACGGGTGCACCATCGGCCGAACCGTCATTTGCTGATTCATTCGGGGTCTGCAGGGAAGCAGTGTCTGCATCTCCTGAAACTGCCGGATTATTCATGGCAAGCATATTTTGCTTAAACAGCTCCATGAGTCCGTCTGAACCTTCCAACAGCTCGTTTGCCAGACCGCTTAGGAAATTTTCTGCCCCGTCTTCGGAGAGAGGGGAGAATTTGGAAAAGCGGGTATCCAGCTCCTCAGGATCCTCTATCTTGGTGATGACAAGCATCACGCTTTCACCGGACAGCGGAATCGCTTCCACCATCAGGGGGATATCTTCAGCGTCAAAGCCAACTTCATTGGAGGCCTTTTGAATCATTTCACGAAACAGACTGCGGGCTTTTTCACTTCCATAAGCAAGCTCACCCAGATTTAAATTGCGGGAGCTGAGGTCAAGACTGGTCAGCGTGCAGCGAATCTGGTTTTCATTGATCCGTTCAATCTTCATAAGATCACTCCTTTCAATCTGAAATGGGAAAGGCGGAAAAAAGAATCTGCTTTCCTACTTTAATTATAGTACATGATAAGGGAAAATATCAATTCCTATGTAAAAATTTTAGGAAATGTTAAGAAAACGTGTTATTGTTCACACGTTGCTGTTTGCACAATGTGTGAACAGCAATAAGAAAACAACGAATGTCGAATTCTGTCGAACCTTGAGGATAGATTAAGTTGCCAGATAGCGTTACTCAGTCTAGAATAAAATCACAGAGACAAGTACAAAGAAGGAGGTGCAAAAACGGCGGACACCATTTTATTCGGAAAGTACCGGTTGTGCCGTGTACTGGGCTGCGGCAGAAGCGGTACAGTATTTCTGGCAAGGCACATGGAGCTGGACGAATACCGCGCCATCAAAAGGGTTCCGAAGACCTTTGTCAATTACGAACTGTTTAGAAGAGAAGCGCTGATACTGAAGGGGATTCGTGACCAGGCTATACCCATTGTGTATGATCTGGCGGAAGATGATCAGTACAGCTACCTGATTGAGGAGTATCTCGAAGGAGATTCTTTATATGCCCTGGTTACAGAATCAGGACATTGTTCATCGGCAATGACGATCTGTTACGGGATCCAGATTTGCCATCTGGTACATATCATGCATTCCACAATGCCTACCCCTATTTTATATCTTGATTTACAACCCAGAAATTTATTACTATGCGAAAACACAATCAAGTTGATCGATTTTGATCATGCAGTTTATGCAGATGAAGCGGAACATATGGAAGAACGTTATGGAACAATCGGCTGCGCGGCACCGGAACAGTATTCGGGAGATGTTTTAGATGGAAGAACAGATATTTATGCCATTGGTGCTGTCCTCCATTACATGCTGACAGGACATTTCCCGGGAGAACGTATCCGGACGGGGCAGGCAGAGTTATCAGGAATTACGGAGCGTCATCTGATGTGTGTTATCCGCAAATGTCTGCAGAAGGAAAAGGATAAACGGTTCCAGACGGTAGCAGAGCTGGAACAGTCACTGAAAGAACTTTGGAGCCAGTCGGAATATGGTGTGTTCCGATATGGGACAAAGCGTATGGAAAAGTCTCTGGTGATCGCCGTGGCGGGAAGCCGTCACGGAGTGGGAACGACCCACATTGCTATGGGCTTTACGGCATATCTGCAGCGATGCGGAATGCCAGCGGTTTATGAGGAACACAATGAATCCGGAGCGGTGCGCCAGCTTGCGCAGTGCCGGGGAGTCAGGGCAGATTCCTGTGGAATCTTCCGCATCTGGAAAACACCGATGCTGCCCCGTTATGGGGAAGTGGTGGAGTGGAAGCCGTCCGGATACCGGATCCGCATTCTGGACTGCGGTGCAGATCCGGCTATCCTGACACAGGAAAATGCGGACGGATATTTGCTGATATGCGGTGGAAAACCCTGGGAATGGGAGAATTCCGGAGACGCTGCAGCATACTGCGACTCTGTTCATGGCCTGAAGGTGCTTTACAATATGTTTTGTGACCGGTTGCCTTTCCGGCAGAAGTATTGTGTTGCAGGTGGATTCAGGATGCCATATTTTGCAGATCCATTTTATGGGAGCAATCCGTCAGACCGTGTATACCGGACAATCTGGAACCAATGGTTTGGACAGGGAGGAGATACGGTACGAAGGGTATTTTCGGGAATAAAAAAGAGACTCCGGTAAGCTTGCCAGACCTCCGGTTCCGGACGATTGGCCTGGTGGGCTGCGGACGGGGAGTGGGAACCAGTCATCTGGCGATTTCTCTGGCCAATTATCTGACGGGAGTGAAACGGAAAAAAACAGCAATACTGGAATGGAACGGTCATGGGGATTTTTCCAGGATAGAACGGTTTGCCGGGAAACATAGCGGCAGGCGGAAAGCGATGCAGCAGGAGACGGATCCAGGCAGGAATGTGTTTTGTCTGATGGATGTGGATTATTACAAAATGGCGGATCCGTCGGTGCTGGCTTTTTGTCTGGGGCAGGATTACCGTTATGTTATTCTGGATCATGGGGAAGCATCCCAAAGCAGCTTGTGCGAGTGTGTGCGCTGCGATCTAAAAATCCTGGTGGGGTCCTTAAATGAGTGGAAAGCAGAAGCATTTCTGGAAATTCTGGAGCAGGCAGGAAACATGGATAAAAGCTGGAAGCTGGCCGTAATGTCGGGCGGGGAGGAAACCAGAAGAGAAGTTGAGAGGCTGTTTCGGTGCAGGCTTCAGAAAATTCCAGCTTCAGTAGATGCATTTTGCATTACACCGGAAAAAATCAGGTATTTTGAAAAGCTGTTGCTGGGCACGCACATGTGAACAGTAGCAGGAGAAGGGTTACGATTTACGTAGTGCGTGAATAGTAGAAGTAATACAAAAGCATGCAGACGGTACAAAAACAGTGTGGATGGAATGTGTCACGGCAAAGCTTCAAAGAGCAGGTGCCGTCTGGCAGAAAAGAGGGGCAATGACAGCAGCAGAGAAAAAGCGAAGAGAAGAAAACCAGCTTTATGTAGAGGGGTTAAAGCGGTATCAGGAAAGAGGAATCCGTGTTTTAATCGACGGAGAGGATGCCAGTGACGCAACGTGGGGAAAATTATTTGAGATTCATGAGGACGGAAGCTTCTACATGGGTGACTACATCTTGGAAGACCTCCCGCAGGAAGAATCTGAAGAAGAGGAAGAAGAGGGGGTGCAGGAGGAAGCGGAAGATTATATGAAATCCAGACGGTTAAAAGAAATCCATTTTGACATCGTGTATCACCGGTAAAAAAAGAAACACATTCTGATCAAAAAAGAGAATCCCCGATTCAGCCCGGGAAAAAGATCAGGAAAATTTAAGAGAAGCCGTGTCTGATTTATGGTATACTGATAAAAAAGTTATTGTTCATAGATAGGAATCTTTTGAACAGAAAAAGAATACCACGAAGGAGATACGGCAGATGAAACGGTTTCTTACAACAGTACTGACTGTGATACTGACGATCGTGCTGCTTGCGGGAGCGGCAGCAGGGTTTATTTTATACCGGAAGTACAAACCATCAAAAGAACAGGTAGACCAGAATGAATGGTATCAGGCCAGCGGCGATGAGATGGCGCTGTTTTTAGACAGTGTGCTGGTGGAAGGAGTAAAGGGACGTTATATCGATGGACAGACCTATCTGCAGTTAGACTGGATCGATGAAGCGGTGAATGAGAAGTTTTACTGGGATGAAGAGAACAGACAGCTGATCTATACCTTGCCAGATCAGATCGTGTATGCAAATGAGGAAACCATGGGAAGCAGCGGAAAGCCGCTGGTGGTGCAGCAGGATGGTCAGGTATGGCTGCTGTCAAGCCTGGTGACTGCTTACACTAATGTGCGTATCGATACATACGATACGGACAATGTGCGCCGGGTATTTGTAGATACGTCGTGGGAACCGCAGCAGCTTGCGGCCGTGAAGAAGAAAAGTGCGCTGCGGATCCGCGGTGGTGTAAAGAGTGCCATGATCACAGAGGTTCCATCTGATTCTGAAGTGATCGTGCTGGAACAGCTGGATAACTGGAGCCGGGTACGTACGGAGGATGGACAGGTGGGCTATCTTGCGAACCGGCGCTTAAAGGAAACAGAAAGCAGGACGCTGGTCAGCACCTTTACAGAGCCGGAATATACCAGCATTTCCATGGATGGGCCGGTGGTGCTAGTCTGGCACCAGGTGACAAACCGCCAGGCCAATCAGGCAATGGAGAATCTGGTATCGAATACGAAGGGCGTAAATGTCATTGCACCGACCTGGTTTATGCTGACAGATAATCAGGGGAATTATGAATCCCTTGCAGATAAAAATTATGTGGACCGCGCCCATAGCATGGGACTGCAGGTATGGGCGGTTCTGGATAATTTTAACAAAGGGGAAAATGTCCAGTCAGAAATTTTGTTTGCCAGCACGGCAGCCAGAAAAAAACTGATCGCATCCCTGATGCAGGACGCAAAAACCTATGGCTTCGATGGAATCAATCTGGATGTGGAAGGAATCAAGGCTTCTGCCGGACCGCATTATGTCCAGTTTATCCGGGAGCTTTCTATTGACTGCAGAAAAGAAGGTCTTGTTTTATCGATCGATTCTTATGTGCCGGCATCCTATTCTGCCTTTTATAACTGGGCGGAGCAGGGCCGTGTAGCCGATTATGTAGTCATGATGGGATATGATGAGCACTACGCAGGCGGGGAAGCCGGTTCGGTTGCATCGATCGGATATGAGAGACAGGGCATTGAGGATCTGTTAAAGCAGGTACCGAAGGAAAAGCTCATCAGTGCGATCCCGTTTTATACTAGAATATGGAAAGAGGATGCATCTGGAACAACATCCCAGTCACTGGGAATCGCAGATGCAAAAGCGTGGGTCGAGGACAATCAGGTTGAACTTTACTGGCAGGATGACCTGGGACAGTATTATGGAGAGACGCAGAAGGATGGCGTAAATTACGAGATCTGGATGGAAGAAGAACGCTCTCTGGCATTGAAAATGCAGCTGATCCGGGACAATGGTCTGGCGGGTGTAGCCTGCTGGCGGCTTGGCCTGGAACCTGCGGATATCTGGGACACGGTAAAGCTGCCATAGGGTTCTGTGGGTGAACGGCAGATGGTTTGGAAAGGATGATGGGAATATGAGAAAGAAAACAGATGGCAGAAGGCAGGTGCTTTCTGCCTTTCTGCCTGTTCTTGCGGCAGTGGCTATTGTGAGTGGATGTGCAAACAACCGTCCGGCAGATGCCACGGCAGTGTCAGGAGAGCAGCAGACAGAACAGGCAGGAGCTGAGCAAGAAAAGGATACGGAAAAAACAGCAGGGAGCGAAACATCGCAAGCAGCAGACGAAACAGCTTCGGGGAAAACAGAAGCGGACAGGGAATCCGGCGCAGATAAAACCGGAACTGAAAAAACGAAAAAAGAAATCCGGTCAGATGAGGTGAAGGAAGACTCTGGGCCGCTTCCGAAAGCAGAAGATGGCGGCTGGGTAGAAAATATCATGCTGGGAACCGATATCCATTATTTTTCCGATTCCCTCACTGATGGAGGACCACGTTTTCAGGAAATGGTGGAATATGGAGACGGTAAGGTGGTCACTTATATTGACCAGATCACGGATGCGTTTCTGGATGAAGTGGTAAAGCTGCGTCCAAACGTGCTGGTTTTAAGTGGCGATCTCACCTTAAACGGCGAAAAAGCAAGCCATAAGGATCTTGCGGAAAAGCTGCACCGGGTAGAAAATAATGGAATTCCGGTTCTTGTGATTCCGGGAAACCATGACATCAATAACCGGCAGGCAGCGCGGTATGAAGGCGAAGAGCGCCTTCCGGCTGAATATATAACACCGGAGGAGTTCCGCCAGATATATCGCGCGTTTGGCTACGACGAGGCGTCCAGTGAAGATCCGAACAGTCTGAGTTATCTGTATGAGCTGGATGAGAATACCTGGCTGCTCATGATCGACAGCTGCCAATACAGCCCGGTCAACAAGGTTGGCGGTGCGATTTCAGAAGATACGTATGAATGGATCGGGCAGCAGCTGGAGGCAGCCTGGGATGCTGGTGTAGAGATCATCCCCATTGCCCATCATAACCTGCTGGATGAAAGTGAGATTTATGTAGACGAATGCACGATTGAACACAGTGAACAATTTGTGGACCTTTTGGAAAACTGGGATGTACCGCTGTTTCTGAGTGGGCACCTTCATGTACAGCATTGCAAACGTTCCGATGAAAACAGGGGAATCTGGGAGATGGTAACAGCATCGCTGGCAACACCATCATGTAAATATGCGATCCTTACATACCGGGATGACCGGAGCTTTCTGTACCGGACCCGGTCACTGGATGTAGAAGGCTGGGCGAAGAAGAATGGGCAGACAGAAGAGGATCTTCTGAATTTCAGCAAGTTCCAGACACCATTTTTGCGCCGGGTATTCTATAATCAGGCAGTGGCGGCGTTAAAAGAGGTACCGGAGATTACAGACAGCGAACGAGAGCAGATGGCCCAGTTATATTCCCTGCTAAAATACCATTATTACCAGGGAACGGCATACCAGGTGCAGGATATGGTACGCAGTGATCCGGCCTATGCATTGTGGCAGGAGGACGGTATGGCAACGCAGCAGGGAGAATATTTCCAGTATATCCTGAAAGATGGTGTGCGGGACTATAACCGGCTTGAGGTAGAGTAGCGCTGTGAAGCGGTACGGGTTTCTGCCCAAATGAGAGTGAAAGACCCAAGTCTTTTCGCAGTCCGGGAGTCATATATCTATAAGAAAAGGTCGGACCCGGAGAGATCGTATGTGGAAAGGTTTGGAAAGATTAGAGCAGCTTATGACAGTCATGCTTCTGACATCCGTTTTTTTGCTGTCCCGCCATGCAGGACTTATGGTATCCAGCCAGAGTGTGACAGCAAAGACTCACCGGCCGGTTGTAGTCCTGGATAGTGGACACGGCGGCATGGACCCTGGTAAGATCGGTATAGACGGAAGTCTGGAAAAAGACATTAACCTGCAGATCGCGGAACGGTTGAAAATGTATCTGGAGGCATCCGATGTAGATGTGATCATGACCAGGGAGGATGACCGGGGACTGTACGAAGAGTCAGACGACAGCAAAAAGATGGCGGACATGAAAAACCGTTGTAAAAAAATTGAAGAAGCGAATCCGGATCTGGTGGTGAGCATCCATCAGAACAGCTATCACCAGGAACCGGTATCCGGCGGCCAGGTATTTTATTATAAAACATCCGAAAGAGGAAAGCGCCTTGCAGAGATTATGCAGAGGCGCTTTGACTTTGTATTGGGAAAAAAGAATACCAGGCAGGCAAAGCCGAATGGAAATTATTATCTTCTCCTGCATGTAAAGCAGCCGATCGTGATCGTGGAATGCGGTTTTTTGTCAAACTGGAAGGAGGCGGCAGCGCTGAATTCTGCAGAATACCAGGATCGGCTGGCATGGACGATCCATATGGGGGTGATGGAGTACTTGAATGGCCAGTAACGAAAAGCGAGAGAGAAAAGCCTCTTGATTTTTAAACAGAGATGTACTATAGTTAAGGCAACGATAAGTTCTTCGGGGCGGGGTGTAATTCCCCACCGGCGGTTACAGTCCGCGACCTGTGTAAAGCAGTTGATTTGGTGAAATTCCAAAACCGACAGTATAGTCTGGATGAGAGAAGAAATTGTGTGAAGGCTTTTACAGCGAGACTTGTAATGGCAGCATGAATGACTTGAATCCCCCGGGTAGCGATATCCGGGGGTTTTTTCGGTCTCATAGGAAATTGCACCATATGAAATAAAATGCTCCGTGAGAATGTACTAAGACACATTCTTTCTTGCTTCACACGATTCCTCTGAATAATGAACTTACACAATCTATTTCAGGAGGAAAAAACATGAAAGAAAAATTACTTACGACCAAAAATGTTGTATTAATGGGAATGTTTGGTGCCCTTGCAGGTGTGCTGATGCTGTTTGAGTTCCCGCTTCCGTTTCTTGCACCGAGTTTTTACGGATTGGATGTCAGCGAGGTGCCGGTACTGATCGGAACCTTTGCCATGGGACCGGCGGCAGGCGCAGTTATGGAAGTTGTAAAAATTCTGGTAAAGCTGGTATTAAAGCCGACCAGCACCGGCTTTGTAGGAGAGTTTGCAAACCTTGTGATCTCCTGTGCCCTGGTCATTCCGGCAGGTCTGATCTATAAAATTTCCCATACCAGAAAAGGTGCCATGACAGGACTTGTGGTGGGAACCATCTGCATGGCAGTGGTTGGCGTGGTAGCCAACGCCCTGGTTATGCTCCCGTTCTACTCCAACTTTATGCCGCTTGAGACGATCCTGGCAGCAGGTGCAGCCATCAACCCGGCAGTCGGAAGTGTATGGACCTTTGCGTTGTTCTGTGTTGGACCGTTCAATGTGGTCAAAGGCATTGTAGTATCGGTTGTGACTGCTCTGGTTTATAAACGTGTCAGTGTGCTGATCCACAGTATCGGAACGCACAAGACCGTGAAAAACGAGAAACGTGTGAATGCATAAATAATATAGAAAACTTATATTCTGACACCCTGCGGTCTGTCTTGCACCGCAGGGTGTCTTGTGTTATGATAAGGCAGAAACAGACCGGTAAAAAGATAAGGTTTTGTGCCGGGAATAATGATGTGGACACAGCGTTGACAGCACGCTGGCCTCATGTTGCGTGCAGGATTGCAAAGAAGGTAAAGCTATGAATACAAAACTGGTAAAAATAGAAGATACAAAACAGATCAAAGATGAGGAACTGGCTGAGGCGGCGCAGATTTTGCGTGACGGCGGGCTGGTGGCATTTCCGACCGAGACGGTTTATGGTCTTGGTGCGAATGCACTGGATGAGACTGCGGCAAAGAAGATTTACGCAGCCAAGGGTCGCCCGTCCGACAACCCGCTGATTGCGCATATTTCCTGTCTGGAAGAGCTGGAGCCGCTTGTGGCATACATTCCGGAGGCGGGAAGAAAGCTGGCGGAGGCATTCTGGCCGGGACCGCTGACCATGGTATTTCCGAAAAGTGACATTGTGCCTTACGGAACGACCGGCGGGCTGGATACGGTGGCAGTCCGTATGCCGAGTGACCCGGTGGCAAACCGCCTGATCAAGCTGGCTGGTGTTCCGGTGGCAGCACCGAGTGCGAATACATCCGGCAGGCCAAGCCCGACTACGGCACAGCATGTATGGCAGGACATGGAAGGCAAGATTGAGATGATCTTAGACGGCGGCCCGGTGGGAATCGGTGTGGAGTCTACCATTGTGGATGTATCCGGGGATGTGCCGACATTGCTTCGTCCGGGTGCAATTACCATGGAGATGCTGCGCGAGACCGTAGGACAGGTAGAGATTGATCCGGCGATCCAGGCACCGCCAAGTGCGGATCTGCGGCCGAAGGCACCGGGAATGAAATACCGGCATTATGCACCGCATGCAGATTTGCAGCTGGTAGAGGGTGAGACTGGTAAGGTGGTGGAAACCATCAACGAACTGGTGAAAGAGAAGCTTGTGGAGGCAAAAAAGTCGGTGTGATCTGTACCGATGAGACAAAGGCGCGTTATCCGCAGGGAGAGGTTCGAAGTGTAGGACTTCGTGCGAAGGAAGAGACGATCGCCCACAACCTGTTTGCGGTATTGCGTGAATTTGATGATCTGGATGTGGATTGCATTTATTCGGAGAGCTTTTCGAAGGATCATCTGGGGCAGGCAATCATGAACCGGCTTACAAAGGCCGCAGGGTATCATGTGCTGAAGGTGTGAAAAAACAGAAGCCAGAACAAAAACAGAGTAGGATCTGCTGATGTCAGGATGACGCAGACGCATTGTGATGCAGCAGGATAGAAGACAGGAGGCGGCATAAGATGAGCAATTCAAAGAAACGTGCAGATTACATTTCCTGGGATGAATATTTTATGGGTGTGGCGGATCTATCCGGCCGCCGTTCGAAGGACCCGAACACGCAGGTTGGTGCCTGCATTGTCAGCGAAGATAATAAGATCATGTCCATGGGCTACAATGGTTTCCCGAAGGGCTGCTCAGACGATGAGTTCCCGTGGGGACGTGAGCAGGAGGGCGATGATCCGTACAGTACCAAATATCTGTATGTGACACACAGTGAACTGAATGCGATTTTGAATTATCGCGGAGGCAGCCTGGAAGGCAGCAAGATTTATGTAACCCTTTTCCCTTGCAATGAGTGCGCAAAAGCAATCATCCAGGCAGGAATCAAAACCATTATCTATAAGGAAGACAAATATCCGGATTCTCCGTCGGTACGGGCATCCAAACGCATGCTGAATGCGGCAGGCGTGCGGTATTACCAGTACGACCAGACCGGAAGAAAGATTGAGATTGACGTATAAAGTATGAAGTTTTTATTGACGGCGATCAATGCCAAATATATCCACTCCAATCCCGGAGTGTACAGCTTAAAAATATTTGCCGAGTCCCAGGGCGCGGCAGCAGCACAGGGAGACCAGAATCTGTTTGATGATGGTCTCCCTTGTGTGCCTGAGAAGGCAGCGCTGACTGCTCCTGCTGTAGCAGGTCTGACGGAGGTTGCAAAAGAAAAACAGGGAGCCGGATGCAGTATGCAGGTGGAAATTGCGGAGTACACCATCAACAACCAGATGGAACTGATCCTGGAGGATATTTACCGGAGAAAACCGGATCTGATCGGGATTTCCTGCTATATCTGGAATATTTCCTATGCGCTGGATCTGGTGCGGGATATTCATAAGGTGCTTCCCGATGCCGATATCTGGCTTGGCGGTCCGGAGGTTTCCTATGACGCGCCGGAGCTTCTTACCAGGGAGCCGGAGGTGTTTGGTGTCATGAAGGGCGAAGGCGAAGAGATGTTTGCCGGGCTCTTAAACTGTTACCGGACACTGGGGTGCACGGTGCGGAGTCTGTGGCAGAATAAAGACTCTGATATACAGGCTTATGGGATACCGGCTATGGAACGGGAAAACAAAGCGGGTGATTTCTGGCAACAGATGCAAAAGGTTGCAGGCCTTACCTATCGACGCGAAGACGGAACCGTCTGCGACCAGCCGATCCGTCCAGTCATGGATATGAGCCGGATCCCATTTTTATATCCGAGTCTGGATGGCTTTGAAAACCGGATCGTTTATTACGAGAGCAGCCGTGGCTGCCCGTTTTCCTGCAGTTATTGCCTGTCCTCCATCGACAAGTCCGTCCGCTTCCGCAATGTGAAGCTGGTGCTTCAGGAGCTGGATTTCTTTTTGGAGCGGAAGGTACCGCAGGTAAAGTTTGTGGACCGGACCTTTAATGCAAAAAAGAGTCATGCCATGGCAATCTGGAAGCATATTCTGGAGCATGATAATGGTGTGACAAACTTCCACTTTGAGATTACGGCAGACCTTCTGGATGAAGAAGAACTGGAACTTATCAGCCGGATGCGCCCGGGGCTGATCCAGTTGGAGATCGGCGTGCAGAGCACCAACCGGATACGATCCGGGCAATCCGCCGCAAGATGGATCTGGACCGCCTGCGCTATGTGGTGGAACGGATCAATGCAGGGAAAAATGTACACCAGCATCTGGATCTGATCGCCGGACTTCCTTTTGAGGATTACGATTCCTTCGGGCGTTCGTTCAACGATGTGTACGCCATGGAACCGGAGCAGTTCCAGCTTGGTTTTTTGAAGGTGTTAAAAGGCTCTTATATGCACGAAAAGGTAGAGGAGTACGATCTGAAATACCGGGGAAAGGCACCGTATGAGGTGCTTTCTACCAAATGGCTGCCTTACAGCGATGTGCTGCGCTTAAAAGGTGTAGAGGATATGGTGGAGGTTTACTATAACAGCCGCCAGTTCCTGAAGACATTAAAGCTGTTCGAGCAGGAGTTTGGAAACGCATTTTCCATGTACGAATACATGGCGCAGTATTATGATGAAAATCATCTGACCGGGTTAAACCACAGCCGTCTGGCCCGCTATGAAATCTTCCATGATCTGATCCGTCAGAGGGTGGGGGAGGAAAAGCCTGGTGCATTCGAGGATGCGCTCATGTGTGATCTGTATCTTCGAGAAAATGCCAAGAGCCGTCCGGCGTTTGCACTGGCGCAGGCACCTTATAAGGAAGAAATCCGACGGTTAGTTCCGGAACTCAGGACGCTTGGAACACAGATTCATGTGGAGGTGCTGCGTTCGGGCGAAATTTTGCTGTTTGATTACCGGGAGAAGGACCGGTTAAACCATAATGCGAAGCTGACGGTGTTGGGGAGGATCTGAGTATGAGCGGAGAAAATGTGACGCTGGATGCAGAAAATAAGAAGGATGCCGCAGTAGATCAGATGAAGCACGATCTGGGAGCAGGAATACGGCTGCAGTCGGGGCAGGCGGTTGGGAGACAGATTCAGATTCCGAACAGTTACATCGCGCTGGATCTGGAAACTACCGGCCTGAATCCCAAACAGGATAAGATCATTGAGATCGGGGCTGTGCGGGTTGAGGCTGGTCAGGAGACCGGGCGCTTTCACACGATGCTCGATCCGCACCGGGAATTGGAGACGCGGATCACGGAACTGACAGGTATCACCGGGGATATGTTGGAAAACGCCCCGGATCTTGTGGACATCCTGCCGGGATTTCTGGATTTCTGTGGAGAACTTCCGCTTCTTGGCCATCGGATCATCTTCGATTACAGCTTTTTAAAGCGGGCGGCGGTCAACCAGGGCCTTACCTTTGAAAAGGACGGGATCGACACGCTGACGATGTGCCGCCGTTTTATGCCGGCAGAGGAGAGCAAACGGCTGGGAGCAGCCTGTGCCTTTTATGGTCTTACACAGGAGAGCGCCCACCGCGCACTGGGCGATGCATTGGATGCCCACAGGCTGTATCAGAAGCTGGTGGAGAAGCATGCAGGGCAGGCGCCGGAAGCATTTGCGGCTGAGCCTCTGATTTACAAGGTAAAGCGGGAACAGCCCGCATCCAAAAAGCAAAAAGAGGACTTGCGGTATTTACTAAAATATCATAAAATAGATTTACCTGTGCAGATTGACTATCTGAGCAGGAATGAGATTTCCCGTATCACCGATAAGATCATATCGAAATATGGGCGGATCTCCATGAAGCAAACTTAAAAAACCGGCCCCTTAGACAGGGCTGGTCCTATTTTTTAGAAGAGGTGATTCATTATGATGAATATGCATAACAATAAGAAAGCCCGCATTATCATGGGTATTGTGATCGTAATCCTGATCGTGGCTATGGTTGCGCCGATGGCACTGTCTGTCATGATGTAATGGATTCCTGCGTCAGCAGGTAGTAGAGCACGAAGTGCGGGATCCGTGAGTTTAAGCTATAGTATGTGAGCAGCAAAGGGAGAAGTTTATGAAAATATGGAATCTGCTTGGGGGACTGACGTTGGTGGCAGCCCTGGGGAGTGCAGTGGCATTCCCTGCTTACGCAAAAGAAGCAGCATATCCGGATGGTATTTATGTAGGGGATTTTTCCCTTGGTGGATTGACAAAAGAACAGGCGGAGAAAGGATTTTCCCAGTATCTGTCTGAGCTGGAGGCGCGCACCGTGACACTGCGTGTCGATGGAACCGAGGTTAAGACAACGGCAAAAGAGCTGGGGTATGCCTGCGGAAACGAAGATGCACTGGAAGAAGCAGAAGATTATGCGGCCGGTGGCTGTCTGATCCGGCAGTATATGGAGCGCAAGGATCTGGAAAAGGAGCCGGTTCATATTCCGCTGGATGCACAGGTCGACGAAGCGTCAGTCCAGATGCTGATCGATGCGAAGTGTGCAGGGCTGGTCGATGAACCGAAGGATGCAGTCATTACGCGGAAAAACGGAAAATTTGAGATTACAGAAGAACAGACAGGAAAGACTGTCGACACCAAAGCAACCATCGAGAAGCTGAATGAGGCGCTGGCAGAAGATTTGGCAGAAGTGACAGCCGATGCGGTGATCATTGTAGGAGAACCGAAAATCAAAAAAGAAGACCTTGCTTCCATTTCCGATGTGCTTGGTACCTGCACGACGGCTTATGCAAGCAGCGGTGCATCACGCTCCGGAAACATTGCAAATGGTGTTTCCAAGATCAACGGCCATGTGCTGATGCCGGGGGAAACCTTATCGGGTTACGAGTGCATGCATCCGTTTACCATCGAAAACGGTTATTTTACGGCAGCGGCGTATGAGAATGGCCAGGTTGTGGACAGCGTTGGCGGCGGTGTCTGCCAGATCGCAACCACGCTTTATGACGCATCACTGGAAGCAGAACTGGAAATCACCCAGCGGCAGAACCATTCCATGATCGTCACCTATGTGAAACCATCCATGGATGCGGCGATTGCCGGAACCTATAAGGATATTAAGATCACGAATAACTACAGTACCCCGATCTATATCGAGGGAACGACAGCGGGGAAAACGCTGACCTTTACGATCTACGGAAAGGAAACACGTCCGACAAATCGGAAGGTAGAGTACATTTCCGAGACGATAAGCAAGACCGATCCTGGTGAGCCGCAGCGAAAGGTAGACAATTCGCTTCGCCCGGGACAGACGAAGCAGGTTCAGTCAGCACATATCGGTTACAAATCCAGACTGTGGAAGGTGGTAACGGTAGATGGTGTGGAGAAAGAGCGCACCATCCTGCATACCGACACCTACAATCCGTCTAAGGCCATTGTTCTGGTAGGACCGGCAGCGCCGGCAGAGACACCGGCTCAGCCTGTGGAAACTCCTGCAGAAAACACGTCGGCGGAAACTTCGGCAGAACATACACCTGAGACCGCCGCATCGGCGGAAACTGCAGCACCGGCAACCCAGCCTGAGCAAAGCCAGGTGGTGGGACCGGGAACAGCAAATGCGTCTGCGGGCGAAGCTTCAGCCGGAGGACCCGGTGAGGCGGCAGCACCAGTTGAAAATGCATCGCAGCCGGAATAATCCGGAGTCTTGTAAGGCTTTTGTTGCTGGGCACGCACGCGTGAACCGGAATGAGGATTGGAATGCGAAGCATCGGCAAAATCCCGTTGCCAGGCACGCGTGCGTGCACAGCAACAATGGCATGCTTCCGAACAGAAAAAGGATTGAAATATTATGATGCGAAGAATTGAGCGCGAGAACACGGGACTTTTGCACCCCGGACAGGATCTGGTGGTTGCAGGTTATGCGGGTCTCGCGGGAACTTTGAAGCTGGTGGAAACAAAGAAAGAAGAGCTTTCCCATTGGTTTTCCGGTGAATATATGGATGAGATCGCGGAATGCAGTCAGTACCTTGTGCCAGTGACAGCAGAAAGTGCGCAGGAAACAGCAGGTCTGGCTGAAGTGGCAGCACAGTTGGCTGGCACGTCTGCGGTGCAGAAACAGGATCTGGAACCAGAAACCGCATATGATGGAACTTTCTGGAAAAGTCTTGGTGCCACAGAGTGGGAACCGGCCGGGGAAGGCGGCATCTTAACTGCCATCTGGAATCTGACCGGCGCCTATGAGACCGGCGTGGAGTTTTATCTGCGCCAGATCCCCATCCGCCAGGAGACGGTGGAGGTCTGTGAGCGCCTGGAGTTAAATCCGTACCGGCTTTACAGCCAGGGCTGCATCCTTTTGACTGCCGAAAACGGCGGTCAGCTGGTGCGTGCACTGGCAGAAAAAAACATTCCGGCACAGGTTATTGGCCGGGTGAACAAAGGCATTGCACGGGAAATGGTCGTGCAGGAAGGACGGGGATTTTTAGAGCGTCCCCAGCCTGATGAAATAACGAAAGTGATTCCCGGTTTTTTCGCCTGAAAAGATCGGGATTCCCTATATATCGCAGCTGCACAGGATTTTCCATGTGAACAGGAATCATGTTGCAACTGCAGGATTTACACAATTATACAAGGAGGCAATCAAAAATGAGAGAGAAAATTTTGGCGGTAATCGAAAAAAACAGCAGAATCGATATCCATGACCTGGCGATTCTTTTAGGGGAGAGCGAAGTCGCGGTCGCCAATGAGATTGCCGAGATGGAGAAAGAACATATTATCTGTGGTTACCACACCCTGATCAACTGGGACAACACCAGTGAGGAGAAGGTCGTTGCGCTGATCGAGGTAAAAGTAACTCCCCAGCGCGGCATGGGATTCGACAAGATTGCAGAGCGCATCTACCAGTACAGCGAGGTCAATGCCGTATACTTAATGTCTGGAGCATTTGATTTTACCGTGTTTATTGAGGGCAAGACCATGCGCCAGGTTGCACAGTTTGTATCCGACAAGCTGGCACCGCTTGATTCGGTCTTAAGCACTGCAACCCATTTTGTACTGAAAAAATATAAGGACCACGGAACCATTCTCTGCGACGAGGTCCAGGATGAAAGGATGCTGATTACACCGTGAGAAACCCATTAAATGAAAAAATCGTTTCCATCCCGCCGTCCGGGATCCGTAAATTTTTTGATATCGTCAGTGAGATGAAGGATGCTATCTCCCTTGGTGTGGGCGAGCCGGACTTCGACACGCCGTGGCACATCCGCGAGGAAGGCATTTATTCCCTGGAAAAGGGCCGTACCTTTTATACCTCCAATGCAGGTTTAAAGGATTTAAAGATTGAGATCCACAATTATCTGGAGCGCCGCTGCAATGTCTGCTATGATCCGGACCATGAGATCATGGTAACTGTGGGTGGCAGTGAAGCGATCGATGCGGCTATGCGTGCCATGATCGATCCGGGCGATGAAGTACTGATCCCGCAGCCAAGCTATGTTTCCTATACTCCGTGCTGTGTTCTGGCAGACGGTGTTCCGGTCATCATTGAACTGGAAGAAAAGGACAACTTCCGTCTGACTCCGGAAAAACTGTTAGAGAAGATTACGCCGAAGACCAAGATCCTGGTACTGCCGTTCCCGAATAACCCGACCGGTGCGATCATGGAGCGGGAGGATCTGGAGAAGATCGCAGAGATTGTCATTGAGAAAGATCTTTACGTCATTTCCGATGAGATCTATTCGGAGCTGACCTACGCAAAGGAAGACCATGTGACGATCGCTTCCCTGCCTGGCATGAAAGAGCGCACCGTTCTGATCAACGGCTTTTCCAAGGCATTTGCCATGACCGGATGGCGTCTGGGCTATGCCTGCGCATCGGAGCTGATCTTAAAACAGATGTTAAAGATCCACCAGTATGCGATCATGTGTGCACCGACGACGAGTCAGTACGCGGCAGTGGAAGCGCTGCGCAATGGCGATGAAGACGTACAGCACATGCGGGAATCCTACGACCAGAGACGCCGTTATCTGATGAACGCCTTTGCGGAGATGGGGCTGGATTGCTTTGAGCCGCAGGGTGCATTCTATATGTTCCCGAGCATCAAACGCTTCGGCATGACTTCCGAAGAGTTTGCGACCCGGCTTTTGCGCGAAGAAAAAGTAGCAGTGGTCCCGGGAACTGCATTTGGAGACTGCGGAGAAGGCTTCCTCCGTGTGTCCTATGCGTATTCCTTAAAGAGTTTAAAGGAGGCCCTTAGCCGCATCAAACGGTTTGTGGACCGCCTGGACGGAAAAACGGAGTAAAACGAAATGAACATTGTATTATTTGAGCCGGAAATGCCGATGAACACCGGAAATATCGGGCGTACCTGTGTCGCAACGAATACCCGCTTACATTTGATCGAGCCGCTGGGTTTTAAGCTGAATGAAAAGGCAGTAAAGCGTGCCGGACTGGACTACTGGGATAAGCTGGATGTTACCGTGTATTCCGATTTCCAGGATTTTCTGGACCGCAATCCGGGCGCGAAAATCTACATGGCAACGACCAAGGCACCGAAAACCTACACGGATGTGGAGTACGAACCGGACTGCTATATCATGTTTGGCAAGGAAAGCGCCGGGATACCGGAAGAGATTCTGGTAGAGCACAAGGAAAACTGTGTGCGGATCCCGATGTGGGGAGACATCCGCTCCTTAAATCTTTCCAATTCCGTGGCGATCGTGCTGTATGAGGCACTGCGTCAGAATGGATTTGAGAAGATGAACATGGAAGGACATCTGCACCGCCTGCACTGGAAAGATGAAGTGTAAGAACGTTGCCGGATACGCATGCGTGGACGGAAGCGGAAAATGATAAGAAAACTGCATATCGAAAGAGAAAAAGGAGATCTGCCTGGTGGCGGGTCTTTTTTTTCATAGGAAGTTGTGCCTGGAAGTGTTTTATTTTGTATGGCAGAGATACAGAAAATGAATGGAAAAGCATGTGTAAAAATGCACAAAAGAGAAAAAGAAACAACAAAAATAATATACAAAGTTCAGAATAACAAAAGAAAAGTCAGAAATACAAATGGAAAAACGCACAAAGACAGCATATAATAAAGACATCTGGAACAGGAAAATGCACACTGCTGACCGGTGCGGACGATTATGACCGGACGCACAGCGTAAGCAGGAGCGGACCTTTCCCATGGAACGTGATAACCCAGGAACAAAAACAAAGAAAAGGAGAGGGTATTATGAAAAAACGTTGGTTAGCAGCATCATTGGCAGCACTGATGGCACTGAGCGTAACCGCCTGTGGCGGAGGAAAGGCAGCAGAGACAACGGCAGCACCGGCAGAGACCAAAGCGGAGGAGACAAAGGCAGAGGAAAGCAAAGCAGAGGAAAAGGATGCTTCCAAGGAAGAAAAGGCAGAGAAAGCGCCGGAAGATTATACCGGAAGCGTTGTTGTTTACTCCCCGCACGATGCAGATCCGCTGAATGCAGGCGTAAACCTGTTCATGGAGAAATATCCGAATGTCAAGGTTGAGGTAGTAGCAGCCGGAACTGGCGAGCTGTGCAACCGAATCGCAGCAGAGTCTGCAAACCCGATCGCAGATGTACTCTGGGGCGGTGGTGCTGACTCTCTGGCAGCATTCAAGGAATATTTCGAGCCGTATGTATGTGCAAACGACGAATTCATCGGCGACGCTTACAAGGATCCGGATGGTTACTGGATCGGTGAGAGCCCGCTTCCGATGGTTATCTTCTATAATAAGGACCTGATCGAGAAAGACGGACTGACCATTCCGGAGTCCTGGGAAGACTTAACCAAGCCAGAATGGAAAGGCAAAATTGCATACTGCCTGCCGTCCAAATCCGGTTCCGCATACACCCAGTTATGTACCATGATCCTGGGTCACGGCGGTAAGGAAAAAGGCTGGGATTTCATCAAACAGCTGTACGATAACCTGGATGGCAAGATCGTTGACTCTTCCGGTAAGTGCCACAAGATGGTTGCAGACGGTGAGTTCTATGTAGGTATTACCATTGAGAAATCTGCGATCAAATACGCAGACGATCCTTCTGTAGGATTTGTATATCCGAAAGATGGTACCAGCGCAGTTCCGGATGGTGTAGCACTGGTTAAGGGATGCCCGAACGAAGAAAATGCAAAACTCTTCATCGATTTCGTTACTTCCAAAGAATGCCAGACCGAGCAGAGCCAGAACTGGGGACGCCGTCCGGTACGAAGCGATATGGAAGTTGGCGAAGGTATGGCAAAACTGGATGATCTGGTATTAGTAGATTACGACTTTGACTGGGCAGCAAATGAGAAGGAAGCCAATATCGAAAAGTTCAACGATATCATGGTAGATTAATTGTTACTGTACACGGGTAGGAATTTTCTGAACTGAAAATTCCGTACGATACCGTTGTGGTAGCAGATTTTGCCGATTTGGAATGCGAAGCATCGGCAAAATCCGTTGCTGTTTGCGCAACGCGAGAACAGTAACGATTAATTTTGCCGGCGTGCGTTAGCCATATGTCAGCTGCAGCAGAAAAACGCAGCTTTGTGCACGATTAAAAGGCAATATGGAAATCAATAGAACGTGAACATCAAAAAGACTGCCTTGCCCCAAGCGGGCGGGCAGTCTTTTCCTACCCGCTTCACAGGAACATTCTATCGTATGAAAATGCCCTGCAAGGGCGGAGCGCCGGAGAGGCTTGTAAAACACCGGTCGGATTCAAACGGCCACAGGTGGACAGGAATGGAGGAATGAATATGAGTCATGCAGTGATCATAAAAAAGGCCGTAAAGAAATACGGAAATTTTACCGCATTAAATGGAGTGGATCTGGAAATTAAACCGGGGGAATTTTTTACGCTGCTGGGACCGTCCGGCTGCGGCAAGACAACACTGCTTCGTATGATCGCAGGATTCAACAGCGTGGACGGCGGTGAGATCTGTTTTGATGACAAGGTGATCAACAACCTGGAAGCGCACAAGCGTGATATTGGTATGGTGTTCCAGAACTATGCGATCTTCCCGCACCTGACGGTAGCGGAAAACGTGGCATACGGTCTGAAAGCCAAGAAGTGTCCGAAGGAGCAGATCCCGGGCAAGGTGGAAGAGGCACTGGAGCTGGTTCAGATCGGAAAATTAAAAGACAGAAAACCAAATGAACTTTCCGGTGGTCAGCAGCAGCGTGTGGCGCTGGCGCGTGCGTTTGTCATTGAGCCTGGCGTGCTTTTGATGGATGAGCCGCTTTCCAACCTGGATGCAAAGCTTCGCGTACAGATGAGAACTGCGATCAAGAAGCTGCAGCGGAGACTGGGCATTACCACCATTTACGTTACCCACGATCAGGAGGAGGCCCTGGCAATCTCAGACCGGATCGCGGTCATGAAAGAGGGCAACATCATGCAGGTGGGAACGCCGGAAGCAATCTATAAGAAACCGGAGAATACGTTCGTTGCAGGCTTTATCGGCGTTTCCAATTTTGTGGAATGCGAAGTGGACGGCAAAAATCCGGAGGCAGCCGTTTTGAATATTAAGGACGAATGCAGCATTACCTGCAAATTAAAGAAACCGTACGCGGGCAAGGGCATCATCTCTGCAAGACCGGAGCAGCTGTTCTTCGATGAGACAAATGGACTTCCGGGCAAGATCGTGATGTCGACCTTCCTGGGCGATTTCATTGAGTACGAGATCGAGTTAAATAACGGTCAGACCCTGCAGCTCAACGAATACACCAAGGATGTGCAGACCGTCCGCCCGGATGGAGAAAACGTGAAAGTAAACTTTGACATCAATGCGGTAGGCGTTTACGATGCGGCAACCCAGGAGGTGATTTCATGGTAACATCCCGCAAAAAACTGGACTTCTGGTTCTGGGTTAAGGTGGTAGTGATCGGTTTTATGCTGATCTTTCTGATCTACCCGTTCTGTACCCTGATCACCCGAAGCTTTTTCTCAAATAAGACAGCCGGGTTTACTTTTGAGAACTACATCCGGTTCTTTACGAAAAAGTATTACTATTCGGCACTGGGACGAAGCCTGTTTGTGTCGATCGTGACGACCTGTACCACACTTCTTGTGGGCGTGCCGATCGCTTACATCATGTCCCGCTACAATGTATTCGGTAAGAACTTTATTCATATCTTCATTATCATGAGTCTGATGAGCCCGCCGTTCATCGGTGCTTACAGCTGGATCATGCTGTTTGGCCGCGCGGGATTTATCACCAGTATGTTTGCGAAGATCGGGATCCATCTTCCGAGTATATATGGGAAACTGGGGATCATCCTGGTATTTACGTTTAAACTGTTCCCTTATGTGTACCTGTATACGTCGGGTGCCATGGGAAGCATCGATTCCAGTATTGAGGAGGCAGCGGAAAATCTGGGAAGCAATAAGCTGCGCCGCCTTCTGACAGTCACTCTGCCGGTTGTGGCTCCGTCCATTGCGGCAGGCGCCATTATGGTATTTATGACCAGCCTGGCAGATTTCGGTACCCCGATGCTGATCGGCGAGGCTACATGGTCCTGCCAGTTCTTGTATACAATGAGTACATGAGTGAGATCGGCGGAAATGCACATCTGGCGAGCGCTTTGTCCGTGGTTGTTGTACTTTGCTCCACCACAGTGCTTCTGGTTCAGAAATACTTTGTGAGCCGGAAAAACTATGTCATGACTGCCATGCGTCCGCCGAAGGAAGAGGTTCTTCACGGAGGCAAACGTGCACTGGTGACCCTGCCGGTTATGCTGGTGACCCTCATCGGCATTATGCCGCAGATCGTAGTCATTGTCAGCAGCTTTATCAAGTGCGATTTCACCGGCTTCCAGAAAGGCTTCAGTCTGGAGAGTTATGTGACGATCTTCAACCGCCTGTGGACCAACATCCGCAATACCTTCGTATTCTCTTCGATTGCGATCGTGTTCATCATCATTCTGGGCATGCTGATCTCTTACATCGTCGTGCGTCAGAAAGGTCTGGCAGGACAGCTGATGGATCTGCTGATCATGTTCCCGTTTGTGATCCCGGGTGCTGTTCTTGGTATCAGCTTGATCGTTGCATTTAACAAGCAGCCGATGATCTTAACCGGTACGGCCATGATCATGATCATTGCTTTTATCGTCCGGAAACTGCCTTACACAGTCCGTTCCGGCAGTGCATTCCTGCAGCAGATGGATGTAAGTGTGGAGGAGGCTTCCATCAGCCTGGGTGTTTCCCCGATGAAAACCTTTGTAAATGTGACTGCAAGACTGATGGCACCGGGTGTTCTTTCCGGCGCGATCTTAAGCTGGATCACCTGTATCAACGAGCTGTCTTCCAGCGTGATGCTGTACGGCGGCAAGACCAGCACCATCTCCGTGGCTATTTATACGGAGGTTGTAAGAAACAGTTTCGGTACCGCGGCAGCGCTGGCATCGATCCTGACCGTCAGCACAGTCATCTCCCTGCTTATCTTTTTGAAAGTCAGCAAGGGCAGGGTATCCGTCGTCTGAGTGGTGAACGCATACTGGAACAAGTGCAAAAAATGAGGTGTGGCTATGATAAAATTTGGCACTGGTGGCTGGAGAGCCATCATTGGGGAAGAATTTACAAAAGAAAATATCCAGAAGCTCGCGCTTGCGATGGCTTTAAAAATGAAAGCAGAACATGTGGAGGACAAGCCGGTGGTGATCGGCTATGACCGCCGGTTCCTTTCCAAGGAAGCAGTCATCTGGTCCTGCGAGATCTTTGGGCAGCAGGGAATCAAAGTGCTGTTTGTGGACCGGAGTTCTCCGACACCGCTTGTAATGTTCTATGTGATGAAACATGACCTGGATTATGGCATGATGGTGACAGCGAGCCACAATCCGGCCATCTACAATGGGATCAAGGTCTTTACGAAGGGTGGAAGAGATGCGGATGAGCATCAGACCGCAGATATTGAACGCTATTTAAAACAGGCAGATGAGCTTTATGTCCCGGATCCGGAGGAATACGGGCAGATGCCGCCGCACGCTTACCAGGAACTGGTGAAGAGCGGCCAGGTGGTGGAGATGAACCCCATGAACGAATATCTGGACAACATCATCTCCCTGATCAATCTGGATGCGATCCGGGAACGCGATCTGCGCATTGCGATCGATCCGATGTACGGGGTCAGCCTGACGGCACTCTGCACCATCCTTTCCATTGCGCGCTGTACGGTAGAGACCATCAATGCCCAGCATGATACCCTGTTTGGCGGAAAGATGCCGGCTCCGACCGAGAATACCCTGCGCAATCTGCAGAACTACGTGCTGGACCGTTACTGCGACATCGGCATTGCGACGGACGGAGATGCAGACCGGCTTGGCGTCATCGACGATAAAGGACATTATCTCCATGCAAACACCATTCTGGTCATGCTGTATTACTATCTGCTGAAATACCGCGGCTGGCGCGGTCCGGTGGTGAGAAATCTTTCTACCACGCATGTGCTGGACAAGGTGGCAGAAAGCTTCGGACAGAAGTGTTATGAGGTGCCGGTCGGCTTTAAGTACATTTCCGCAAAGATGCAGGAGACCGATGCGATCATCGGCGGCGAGTCTTCCGGAGGTTTGACCGTGAAGGGACACATTCACGGAAAGGATGGCATCTACGCGGCGTCCTTGCTGGTCGAAATGATGGCAGTCAGCGGCAAAAAACTGTCGGAGATCGCGGAAGATATCCGCAAAGAATACGGCGAGATCCATATGGAGGAGCGGGCATACCGCTTTACCGCAGAGGAGAAAGAGCGGATCCATAAGACGCTGATGATCGACCAGGCATTGCCGGAGATCCCGTTTGAGGTGGATCATATTTCCTACATGGACGGCTGCAAGGTTTACTTAAAAAATGGTGGCTGGGTCAGCACGCGTTTCTCGGGAACAGAGCCGCTTCTTCGGATCTTTTGTGAGATGGAGACCGAGCATGAAGCCGTGATGATCTGCGAGATCTTTGAAAAATTCCTGGGACTGTAACGGAAACCGGAATTGTCCTGCCTCTTTCTGGACTGTCCAGATGCGAAAATGGTAGCGGAACGAGACGGTTTCGCTAAGGAAGATGTAAAATAGAAAATCCCCGTTTTCCAGTGTTTTCTGCTATAATGAAAAGCAGAAACATGGGAAAAAGGGGATTTTTTTAAAGCAACGGAAATGGGGAGAACACGAGTGAAGATCAGGAGAAGGATATGGATTCTGGCGGCAATACCGATGCTGCTTTCTGCCTGCGGGAAGAAAACGGCAGGATCGATGTTTGCGCAGACACAGGTACCAGCTGATCTGGTGATCTGTACGGACCAGGAGCCATTGGTTTACGAGCCGGTGGTAAAAGAGTTTGAGGAGCGCACCGGTCTGAGCGTGGAAGTGAAGGCAGGAACATCGGAAAACGTGCGGCAGATGTTTGAACAGGCGAAAGACTGGGATCTTGCATTTGGGGTGAGTACCGAACTTCTGGATGAGTATGCGGCGCTTTGGATGCCTTACGAAAGCGCCCAGGAGGCAGCGGTTGCAGAGACATTCCGTTCGGTGGACCACAGCTGGAGCGCATTCTCAGTCCTTCCGCTGGTCATTATGTACAACACGAATGTCGTGACTTACCGGGAACTTCCGGTTGGGTGGGCAAGTCTGCTGGAGCCGAGGTGGAAAGGCAGGGTAGCATTTGCGGACCCGGAAAAATCGGATATTTCTCTGACTGCCCTGCAGCCGCAGCCCTGGTCAGCCCGGAAAAAGAACAGTACGTGCAGGAACTTGCCGGCAAGCTGGATCATAATCTGCTGGAAAACATCGCCCAGGTAAAGGAAGAAATTCTGGATGGCCGCTGCAGTGTAGGCGTGACGACGGAGGAAACTGCGCAGGCACTTCGCAGCAGCGGAGCTGATGTAGATTATATTTACCCGGAAGAAGGCACACTTCTGGTCCTGGAAGGAACAGCCATCCGCCGGGGAACTGTGCATGAAGAAACTGCAAAACAGTTTCTGGAGTTTACCCTCAGCAAAGATGTGCAGAAAATTCTTATGGACAGTCAGAGCCGAAGGTCGGTACGGCAGGATGTGGAGACACCAAAGGGGATGGATGCTCTCGAAAGGCTGCCGCTTCCGGATGCTGATTTTGAAACCATTTCTATGGAAAAAAGAAAAATCCTGGAATTGTGGAAATCCATATCGGATGCGGAAGCAGGAATGGGAGGTGCATCATGAAAAAAATCCACCTTTCATTCCGGGGACGGGTGTTCCTGGCGTGCCTGGCGGTCGCCTGGTGCCGCTCTTTCTTTCCAGTATTGTGATGGTCCGGCTGTTTACCGCATCCTTAAACCGGCAGAGCGAACAGGAAGCACAGCGGCAGATCTCAGAGATCAGCAGCCGGTTTACAGCACTTTTGGAGGACTGCGAGAATGTCTGCCGGGAACAGACAAAGGATGGTTCCGTGGCCCGCTATATGATCGATACGACTACGGTGGAAATGCAGCGCGGCATGTATGTGTCGCTGTATCAGGCATCCAAGGAAATATACGGACATGCGCAGATCAGCGTTTACGATGTCGGAGGAAGGCTGCGCTTTACGACGGATACGATGACGCGCGGGGATCGTCTTCCGGTTTACTGGGGACTTTTGAAAAAAGCTTCCGGGAAAAAACAGATGACCTGGTACCGGACAGACCCGTATCTGAACCTGACGGACAGCCGTGTGCTGATGCAGGGCGCTTATCCAATCGAAAATTCAGGAGGAGCTAGAACCGGATACCTGGTACTGGACTTCACAAGGGAGAATTTCGACAGCATTTTCAGCGGTTTTTATTCCCTGACCGATACCATTTTACTTCTGGACGCGCACCAGCGTCCCATTTACTGCTCCAGACCAGATTACGATGCTGAAAAAATGGAAGAGATCGCAGCCGGAATGGAGAAGCAGACGAACACGGAGGATGATACACAGTATCTGCGGGTGAACGAGCCGGAACGCGGCTTTTCCGTGATCCTATGCAGGCAGGCGCCGATCAGCGCACCGGCCATGCAGACCATGGGCACGGTGATCCTTGCCATGTCCCTGTTAAGTCTGTGCCTGTGCTTAAGCATTTCCGGCATCCTGACGCGGAGCATTGCAAAACCAGTCAGCCAGCTGGATAAAGCTATGGAAAAGGTGAAAGCAGGAGATCTGAGTATCCGGGTCCGCAGCACGCGAAACGATGAACTCGGGCGGCTGACCGAAAGCTTCAACAGAATGGTAATCGATTTAAACAGTTACCTGGAAGAAAGAGTGCAGAAACAGAAGGATTTAAATGAGACAACGCTGCGTCTCTACCAGACACAGCTGAACCCGCATTTTCTGTACAATACGCTGGATACCATCAAATGGAATGCCAGGATCAGGCAGATTCCGGAAATTGCAGTGCTGGCGGAAAACCTGGCAGTCATTTTGCGAAAGAGCATATCCAGCAAGCCCTTTATTCCATTAAAGGAAGAACTGGACACCATAGACAGTTACATCCGAATCCAGAAGATCCGGTTCAGCGGACGATTCCTTTATGAGACAGAAATTCCGGACCAGCTGGAAGAATGTATGATTCCGAAGATGATCCTGCAGCCGCTGGTGGAAAATGCCATCATTCACGGGCTGGATGGCTGTGACAATGGTTATATCTGTATCTATGCAGCGCAGAAAGACGGAGTATTAAGTATCTCCGTGACCGATGACGGATGTGGAATGAGTGCGGATATGGTGGACTGGATCAACAGCCCGGCACCGGCAAAGCGGGACGGACATCTGGGACTTTACAATGTCATTCAGATCTTGAAAATCTATTATGGGGAAACATACGGGATGCATGCGCAGGTAGAGGAGGACGGGACTACCGTGACGCTGCGTCTGCCGTTTCGAAAGGATGAAAACAATGGATAGAGTCGTAGTCGTGGAAGACGAAACCATGGCAAGAAAGGGAATTATCCTGACGATCGACTGGTCTGCGTTAGACTGTGTGATCGTGGGGGAAGCTGCCAATGGGGAAGAAGGGGCAGAGCTTGTGAAGCGGCTGTCACCGGATCTTGTGGTAACCGATGTCAAGATGCCCAGGATGGACGGTGTGGAGATGATCACAAAGCTGCGGGCGGAAGGCTGTCAGGCGCGCTTCATTATCCTGACGGCATACAGTGATTTTAAATATGCCAGAGTGCACTGCGTCTTGGTGTCAGTGATTACCTTTTAAAGCCGCTAAAAGATGGAGAGCTTGAGGCAGCGGTCCGCCATATCCAGGGACTTCGGGATGCGCGGGAAACCCAGACAGATGCCAGTGCCGATGCGCCGGTCCTTCGCTTAAGTCCGGTCAAAAATACAAAAAATAAATATGTAGAGCAGGCTGTGCAGCTGATCCGGGAGCATTACCGGGAAGATATCAATATCAGCACGGTAGCAGGAAAGCTGGAAATCAGCGAAGGATATTTAAGCCGCGTATTCAAAAAAGAGACGGACTACACGTTCACCAACTATCTTACCTGGTACCGGATGAAGAAAGCCATGACCCTGTTAAAAGACTGCCGGGTGAAGGTTTACGAGGTGGCGGAGCAGGTGGGATATTCCGATACGGCATATTTCAGCGCCCAGTTCAAAAAGGTGACGGGGATCTCCCCGTCGGAGTATCAGGACCGGAGCCGGTAAAAAAATTTAAAAAAATTGAAAAAAGGGGTTGCAAAATAAGTTAGCCTATGCTAATATAATGACAGTTAGCCGCAACTAACTACATGTGAATATTCTATACATTTCGTCTGGTTTCATCTGACCCGTGAAATCAGAAACTCAACTCCTAAACAGAAAGCACGCGCGAGCGTGCTTTTTGTCGTCTGTGGATTTATTTCGGGCTGGGATTATGATAGAATAAATATAATGCAAAAGGAGTCAGACATCGCATCGGCTTTTGCATCCGCACAGCTACAAGAGGCCGATGACAACATAAGGGGTTTAGGTGCAGATATGAAACATTCACTCTATTACAAATTTATATTGGGTTATCTGGTCTTTGGACTGCTGGGGTTTGCGTCGATCGCGACATTTTCCGCACAGCTGATGAACAAAAACCAGATAAAGAATCAGGCAGAAGCCATGTACGATGAAGCAAACCTGATCGCATCTGCCTACAGCAGTGTATACCAGGGGAAAAAGCAGGATCTGGATTCCGTTTATCCGCAGCTTCAGGCGGTGGCAAAGTTTGTGCGGGCGGAGATCTGGGTGGTCAACCGGCAGGGAATCATTGTGGTGGACAGTGAGCAGAACAAGCGGGCGGGGACGACCATAGACGGGTTTGATCCGACTGCAACGGGAAACAAATCGTACTCGACCGGATCTTATTATGATTTGTTTCCGTATGATGTGCTGAGTGTTTCGGCACCGATTACCGGAAATTATAATACATACGGCTATGTGCTGGTGCATCTGCCCATGAGTGTGATCTGGGAAATGAGCAATTCGAACCTGAATGTGGTTTACATCACGGCTGGAATCCTGTTTATCTTGTCGCTGATCATTCTTCTTGTGTTTACCAAGACCGTATATTTTCCGTTAAAGAAGATTACGGAAGGGGCCAACGAATACGCCCAGGGAAATCTGGACTACCAGATCGAGTTGAATACCCGTGACGAGATGGGGTATCTCGCTGGTACATTAAACTATATGTCTGGGGAACTCAATAAGCTGGAGGAATACCAGCGAAACTTTATCGCCAATGTTTCCCACGATTTCCGTTCGCCGCTGACCTCCATCAAAGGGTATCTGGAGGCCATTATCGACGGAACCATCCCGCCGGAAATGTATGAAAAATATTTAACGCGCGTTATTTCTGAAACGGAACGTTTAACAACACTGACCCAGGGAATGCTGACCTTAAACTCTTTAGACAGCAAGGGCTATCTTTCCCGCTCCAGCTTTGATATCAACCGCGTGATCAAGGACACGGCGGCATCCTTTGAGGGAACCTGCGGCAAGAAAAATATCAACTTTGAGCTGACCTTTTCCGATAACATCCAGATGGTCTATGCGGACCTTGGAAAGATCCAGCAGGTGCTTTACAACCTAATCGATAATGCCATTAAGTTTAGCCATCAGGATTCCACGATTTACATCCAGACCCGCATAAAAAACGAAAAGATCTTTGTTTCGGTAAAGGATACGGGCATCGGAATTCCGAAGGACAGTGTGAAGAAGGTATTCGACCGTTTCTATAAATCGGACCTGTCCCGCGGAAAAGATAAAAAAGGAACCGGTCTCGGACTTGCCATTGTAAAAGAAATCATTCAGGCACATGGGGAAAATATCGATGTCGTCAGTACGGAAGGCGTGGGATCGGAATTTATCTTTTCATTGCCGCTGGCTACGAATCTGTAATAATATAAAATAGATTGGGACTGCAGGATACGCATACAGGAACAGTAATATAGCTTGAGGTCATAAGTGAACCATTGGCAGAATGTGAAGATTGCAGAGCATAGTTGTAAGAAGGGAGCAAAAACATGGGAAAAAACAGCATGAAGAACTATAGTGCAGAAAATCATGGGGAAGCAAAAAGAGCTTACCAGAACAGGAAAACGGGTATGTGTCGAATCGCAGCAGTTATACTAACAGCAGTTCTTGTCTGGGCGAATGCCGGAGCTGCTTTTGCCGCCGAATCCCGCACAAAGATTAACAGTGTCAGCCTGACCGTGCATTCTACCATTCAGGCAGGAAGCAGCAGCGGGAATGTTTCAGTGACTGCGGATGGTGGAAATTACCGGGTTGGCGGAACAGAGATCACGAACGAGGACGATGACTGGAAAGGCGGTATGACCCCAAGAGTAGAAGTGACCTTGTATGCGGACAGTGGTTATTATTTCAACTGTACCAGCAAGAGTGATTTTTCTTTCCATGGGGATGATGCTTCTTATGTGACCTGCAGACGGGAAGATGACAAAGAAACACTGGTGCTGGTCATGAAGCTGGATAAGCTGGACAACGGTGATCTGAGTGTCAGTGGTGCCAGCTGGGATGGCTCCTCCGGAACCGGGTCCTGGAATGAAAATACGGCGGCACGGTATTATCAGGTGAAGCTGTACCGGGATGATTCTACCGTCATGAGTACCACATCGGTATACGATACCTCCTACGATTTTGCAAGCCGCATGACCCGGAAAGGGGATTATTATTTTGTAGTCCGTGCAGTGGGAAGCGGCTCAGAAAAGGGTGACTGGGAAAGCTCTGATACGATCTATCTGACATCCTCGGAGGCAGATGATATCAGCTCTGGTTACCATAGCTCTCCGTCATCCAGTGGTGGGCCGGGAAATGGAAAATACATTTCCGGCGGTCCTGGGGACAATGGCAGAAGCAGTGCCAGCACCGGCGGCCCGGGGGCAGCAGGTGCAAACGGGCAGAATGTTTCCACCGCACAGGGCAACCACTGGTGCATTGACCAAGGCGGTAAATGGTTCCAGTTTAAGGATGGAAGCTACCCGGCAGGCCGCTGGGTGCTGATTGACGGAATCTGGTATTGCTTCGGGCAGAACGGATATCTGCGCTGCGGCTGGATCAATGAAAATGGAAAGTGGTACTACACGGACAGCACCGGCGCCATGCTGGTCAACACCCGGACACCGGACGGCTGCTACGTCGGAGGAGACGGAGCGTGGATTCAGTAAACAATATCTCACAGTAAACACAAATGGGCCGGAAGGTTCCGTCCCCGCCGAATGGCGGGGACGAAACCTTTCGGCCCTCGTTCGTTACTGTGTGATATTGTTATAAAGTTACTTCCGCACCTCAAATTTATATCCGATGCCCCACACCGTGGTCAGCGCCCAGTTGGCGTGATCCTTGATCTTCTCGCGCAGGCGTTTGATATGTACGTCGACGGTCCGGGTGTCTCCGATGTATTCGTACCCCCAGATGTGGTCCAGAAGCTGCTCACGGGTGAATACCTGGTTTGGTGAGGAGGCAAGGAAGTACAAAAGCTCCAGTTCCTTCGGCGGCATCTCCACGGAGTGGCCGCAGTAGGTGACCGCGTAGTTTGTGAGGTTTACGGTCAGGTCCGGGTATTCGACGTACTCGCCCTGCTGGGCCGGTTCCGGTATCGTTGGAGCCGGAGCAGCCTGGTAGCGGCGCAGCACAGCTTTGACCCGGGCTACCAGTTCCTTGGAATCGAACGGCTTGATCATATAGTCATCGGCGCCAAGCTCCAGTCCCAGGACTTTATCGAAGATTTCGCCCTTGGCGGACAGCATGATGATCGGCACCTGGGAGGTGGCACGCAGCTCGCGGCACACCTGGTAGCCGTCGATGCCCGGAAGCATCAAGTCCAGAAGGATCAGGTTTGGCTTGAACTCCGGGAAAATTTTTAAGGCTTCCTCGCCGTCATTTACAATATAAGTTTCGTAGCATTCTTTCATCAGATAGAGCGAAATCAGCTCTGCAATGTTCTCGTCATCGTCTACGATTAAAATCCGCTGTTTCTCAGCCATGTCGTTTCCTCCTGATATTTCCTGTGCTGTGTTTGTCTGCAGCAGCTGCTGCGTCTTGTGCAAAAATCCGGCTGCCCGGATTTTTCTTATTTGAATACTACAATGGTTACGCCTGCGTCGCCTTCGCCGAAGCCGCCCAGGTGGAATTCTTTGATGTATTTTAAGCGCTTTAAGTGCTTGTGGATACCGGCGCGCAGGGCTCCGGTGCCTTTGCCGTGCACGATGCGTACCTGCGGCAGATGGGCAATGTAGGCATCGTCGAGGTATTTGTCAAGCTGTGCAACGGCCTCGTCCACGGTCATGCCCAGAACGTTGATCTCCGGGGAGATGCCGAAGGACTTGGACATCTTGATGTTGCTGCTTCCGCTTCCTTTGCGGCGGGATTCCATGCCCGGTCCGCTGACGGAATTTTCCTGCAGAAGTTCCAGGTCGTTTAGGTTGACCTTGGAGCGCAGGATGCCCATCTGGACAAATAAGTTGCCTTGTGCATCCGGAAGGCTGCTGACGGTGCCCTTTAAGTTCATGGAGAGAACGCGCACGCCGTCTCCGAGCTTTAAGGATTTCGGATTGATGGCCTTGTGCGGCTTCTTGGTCTCCTGTTTTAAGGACAGATTGCCGTCGACTTTCTTTAAGTTTTCGCGCAGCTTTGTGCGCTCTGCCTCCAGGGCTCTGGTATCGATGCCGGAGGAAGCCGCCAGCTTGTTGATGTTTTTGATCGTGCGGTCAGCGGTCTCCTTTGCCTCGCGCAGGATGCGCTGCGCTTCTTCATTGGCTTTGCGGATCATCTGGTCCTTGCGCTCGTCGAAGCGTTCTTCCTTCTTTTCCAGACCAGATTTCAGCCGTGAAATCTCAGCCTTGTAGGATTCGATCTCAGCACGTTCTTTCTCGATGGTGACACGGTTTTCCTCCAGGCGGCTGATGACATCCTCAAACGTCTCATCCTCGGATTCCAGATGGGTCTTTGCATCGTCAATGATGTAGTCCGGCAGTCCCAGCTTTTTGGAAATGGCGAATGCATTACTCTTTCCAGGAATGCCAATGAGCAGGCGGTAGGTTGGGCGCAGGGTTGCCACATCGAACTCGCAGCAGGCATTTTCCACGCCTGGGGTACTGAGCGCATAGATCTTTAACTCACTGTAATGGGTGGTGGCCATGGTGCGGCACTTCATGTTGTGCAAGAAGTTTAAGATGGCAATGGCCAGAGCCGCGCCCTCGGTCGGGTCGGTTCCGGAGCAGAGCTCATCGAACAGGCAGAGGGAATGGCTGTCTGCCTGATTTAAAATGTGCACGATGTTGGTCATGTGGGCAGAGAAGGTACTGAGGCTCTGCTCAATGCTCTGCTCATCTCCGATGTCGGCAAAGACTTCCTCAAATACAGCCAGTTCTGAGCCCTCAAAAGCCGGGATGTGCAGACCGGCCTGGCCCATCAGCGTGAAGAGTCCGACGGTCTTTAAGGAAACCGTCTTACCGCCGGTGTTTGGACCGGTGACCATAAGAAGATCAAAATCGGTGCCCAGCCAGACGGTGATCGGAACAACCTTCTGCGGGTCTAAGAGCGGATGACGGCCATCCTTGATGTGGATGCGGCCTTCGGTGTTGAACTTCGGCTCGCTGCACTTGAAATGGCGGGACAGCGCTGCTTTGGCGAAAATGAAGTCCAGTCTGGTCAGAATCTGCAGGTCGATGGCAAGCTCCTCGGTGTAAGGCATCAGCTGGCCGCTTAGATCAGCGAGGACTGCTTCGATCTCTTTCTGCTCTTGAATCTCCAGGGTGCGCAGTTCGTTGTTTAACTGGATCACAGCCATCGGTTCGATGAACAGGGTGGAACCGGTGGAGGACTGGTCGTGGACCATACCGTTGACCTGGGATTTGTATTCCGCTTTGACCGGAAGGCAGTAGCGCCCGTCACGCATGGTGATGACAGCGTCCTGCAGGTAGGAACGGCAGCTGTTTAAGATGCTGTTCAGCTGGGTGTGGATGCGGTCGTTGATGCCGTGCATGGAGCGGCGGACCTTGTGAAGCCCCGGGCTTGCGTTGTCGCTGATCTCATCCTCGGAGAGGATGCAGCGCTTGATCTCGTTGTTGACGGAGGTTAACGGCTCCAGACTCCGGAACATGGAGTCTAAGGAGTCATCCGGGAACTCTTCGGATTCCTCGTGGTGACCGTAAGTTTTGGCACGCGCGGCAACCGTCAGCAGGGAACTGATGGATAACAGCTCTAAAATGCTGAGGGAGCTGCCAATCTCCAAGCGTTTTAGGAATCCCGCACATCGCGGACACCGCTTAAGGAAAGGCTTCCCTTCATGCGGACACGGGTGAGCGCATCACTTGTCTCGGTCTGTGCCTGTACGATCTCGTGGTAATCGCTCATCGGGAGCAGGTTCTGGCATAACAGCTTTCCGGGGGTGGAAGCAGCATAGCCGGTCAGCTGGGTAATGATCTTGTTATATTCTAATGTTTTTAATACTTTCTGGTTCATAAAAATCCTCGATTTACTTTATATATAGTGAAAATAAACAATTCGATTATAACATGAAATGAATTCCTGCGAAAGGGCGGGGCACATACTTTTTTAGTTGCGTAAATCGGGTCAGAACCTTATAATAGGAGATAATGCATACCATCTGCGCAGAATTGCAAGATGGGAAAAGCGCTGCTGGACACATGTGCGTGTACAGGAACGGAAAGTCTGCGCAGGCATGCATCAGGGGAGGATTTATTATGAAGTAAGGAGGACGTGAATGTCTGAGGTACGGGATCCAGAAAAGAAACCTGAACATGAAAAAAAGAATGACCGCGATTTCATCAGCGAAAAGATCGTAAGACCGGCTCCAAGCAAAAAGCAGGTTGGTACCAGAATGGCAACAGCTGCCTGTGCCGGAATCATTTTTGGTGTCGTCTCTGCAGTCTGTTTTGTTTTGACCCGTCCGATCATGGAGCAGTTATCCGACGGAAACAAGCCGACGGCATCGGCGGTATCTATCCCGAAGGATGAGCTGGAGTCATCCGTAGAAGCGCAGGAGACGGAGAGTGCGTCTGAGACAGAAACTGAGCCGGTGGAGGAGATGGTCCAGAGTGCACTGGAGCATTACCGCTATACGGTAGATGATCTGAATTCCCTGTTAAACAGTCTGCGTTCCAAAGCATTGGCTGTGGATAAAAGTGTGGTGGTCGTACATTCTGTCCAGCAGAACACGGACTGGTTTGACAATCCGGTGGAAACAACGGGGTTATATGCCGGAGTCATCATCGCGAAGACCAGCCAGGAGTTGCTGATCCTGACACCAGAGGATGCAGTCGAGCAGGCGGATTCCATCAAGGTAACCTTTGAGAATGGAAACGATGTGAGCGGTCATATGAAACAGAAGGATACCACATCCGGCATGGCGATCGTCAGTGTCAGCGCGGGCGACATCAGCACGTCTTTGTTAAAAGATTTAGAGCCGGTTCCGCTCGGAAACTCCTATCAGGTGCGTCAGGGCGATATGATCGCATCCATCGGCAGTCCGGCCGGAGTCGTTCATTCGCTTGATTACGGATTTGTTTCCTATGTGGTGCGCAGCAATCCGATGGTTGACCAGCATTGCCGGATGCTGTATTCCCATATTTTAACGGATGCGGACCGCGGCACATTTTTGATGAATACAGATGGAGAGCTGATCGGCTGGGCTGTTTCCGCTTCTGACAGTTCGGCGGCAGGCAGCAATATGGCGGAGATCTTTGGTATTTCCGATTACAAGGGAATTCTGGAAAAGCTGAGCAATGGCCAGGGCGTTCCCTGCGTCGGCATTGTCGGCCAGGAGGTAACCGAAGTGCAGATGGATGGCGGAATGCCGGCGGGCATCTATGTCATGAATGCTGTTACCGAGAAACCGGCGTACAATGCGGGAATCCAGAACGGAGACATCCTCACACAGATCGATAAAACGCCAATTACATCGATGAAGGAATACCAGGCAGCGGTAGAAAAGATGACCTGCGGCCAGACGGTGCACATTACTGTGCAGCGGAACGGGCGCGACAGCTACACGCAGCTGGAGTTTGACGTAACGGTGGGAAGCAGGTAGTGGTCAGTGCAGATTTGATCTGCACTGGAAATAAGAATCACAAGCAAGATAGAAAGAAAAGGAAGAGATATGAAGTATATTGACAGTTTCAGAGAAGGCATGCATGTTTCTGACGTGTATCTGTGCAAAAATAAGCAGATCGCGCTGACCAAGAACGGAAAGGAATACGGAAACCTGGTCCTTCAGGACAAAACAGGCACAGTAGACGCAAAAATATGGGATCTGGGATCACCGGGCGTTGGAAATTTTGAGACGCTGGATTATGTTTACGTCGATGCAGACGTGACCATGTTCATGGGTGCAAAGCAGCTGAACGTAAAGCGGATCCGTAAAGCCGATGAGGGTGAATACATTCCGGCAGATTACCTTCCGGTCTCCTTAAAAGATGTAAAACAGATGTATTCCGAGCTGCTTGCGTTTATTGCATCTGTAAAAAACCCATATCTGAAACAGCTTTTGGACAGCTACTTCCAGGATCCGGAATTTGCGAAGGCATTCCAGTTCCACAGCGCAGCCAAGAGCGTGCATCACGGATTTGTAGGCGGCCTTTTAGAGCATACGTTAAGCGTTACCAAGATGTGCGATTACTTTGCGTCTGCCTACCCGATGTTAAACCGCGACCTGCTCTTAACTGCAGCCATGTTCCACGACATCGGTAAGACCAAAGAGCTGTCAACATTCCCGGCAAATGACTATACCGATGACGGTCAGCTGTTAGGCCATATCATCATCGGAACGGAGATGGTTGGCGAGCGCATGCGCACCATCGAAGGCTTTCCGCCAAAGCTGGCAAGCGAGTTAAAGCACTGCATTCTCGCGCATCACGGAGAACTGGAGTACGGTTCCCCGAAAAAACCGGCTCTCTTAGAAGCGATGGCTTTAAACTTCGCGGACAACGCAGACGCAAAGATGGAGACGATGATCGAAGTGCTGCGCGGTGCGGGGGACAACCAGGGATGGCTTGGATATAACCGGCTGCTGGAGACGAATATCCGGAAGACAACAGAGTGTTAAAAGAATAGAAAAATCAGAAAACGCGCCAAAACCGGCGCGTTTTCTGATTAAAAAGGGGAAAGAGGTAATGTATTGTGTACCAATATATAGGAACCGTTCATCCGGTGTGTCATCCGGAAAACGGGTTGTTGATTGACGACCCCGGCAGCGGTTGCGCGCTTGGTGCCGCCGGGCTCTTTTATAACAGGTGCATAACGAACATGTTTGTTAGTTGCTGTTCATTATGATGATGGGTTCGTTTTGTTTTCTCTCCCTCACATCATGGTTATATGATACTGGAAAAATGTGTCTAAAGTTTGAGGAGATTGTGAAGAAAGCGGAAAGTTTCTAAACAAAATCTTACGGAAAAGGATGGAAATAAAAGGAAAGTCCTTACGGAAAAAAGATGGCAGCAAGGCCGGTTTGACAGAAATCGTGATAAACAAAAAGGGAAGACTTGCGCAGTGGTAAGAAAACCCGTAAAATGATAGGAAAGAATCAGGTTGGAACTGGATGAAAGGATAGAGCGAAACATGGATTGGAAAAAGAATGATGTATTTCAGGTTCAGATAGAAGATATGAGCGATACCGGGGAAGGAATCGGCAAAACCGACGGCTTCACCTGGTTTGTGAAAGATGCCGTAATTGGGGATGTGGTGGAAGCCAAGGTTATGAAAACAAAAAAATCATATGGCTTTGCCCGTCTGATGCAGGTGGTAAAGCCATCGGACTGCCGTGTCACCCCACGCTGCCCGTCCGCCCGCCAGTGCGGCGGATGCCAGCTTCAGGCCATGAGCTACGAGGAGCAGCTGAAATTTAAAGAAAATAAGGTGCGCAACAACTTAAGCCGCATCGGCGGACTCACGGAGATTCCCATGGAGCCGATCATCGGCATGGAAGAGCCGTGGCGTTACCGCAACAAGGCACAGTTCCCGTTTGGAAAAGACAAGGATGGCCGTATCATCACCGGCTTTTATGCAGGCCGCACCCATGCCATCATTGAACAGGAGGACTGTCTGCTTGGCGTGGAAGAAAACCAGCCGATCCTGGACTGCATCCGCGCCTTTATGGAAGAATTCCATATTGCGCCGTATGAGGAGGAAACACACCGCGGTCTGGTGCGCCATGTACTGATCCGAAAAGGCTTTACCACGGGTGAACTGATGGTATGTCTGGTACTGAATGGAGGGGTGAAGAAGCTGAAAGCGGCGGAGGTGCTGGTGGAGCGTCTGGTGAAGCTGTTCCCGGAAAAACATGTGGAAACAGCTGAGGGCGCAGAGACAGATGACGCAGGAATGGGAGCACAGGCAGCAGGAACCAGGGCAAACACAGAGATTCCGGCGCCGCATATGGTCAGCATCTCCTGCAGTATCAACCGCGAAAAGACCAACGTCATCATGGGAAAAGAAATCGTAAATCTGTATGGACCTGGTTATATTACCGATTATATCGGCAATGTCTGCTATCGGATTTCTCCATTATCCTTCTATCAGGTCAATCCGGTCCAGACCCAGAAGCTTTACGGAACGGCACTGGAATATGCCGGTTTAACCGGGGAAGAAACCGTATGGGATCTGTACTGCGGCATCGGAACCATCTCCCTGTTCCTTGCCCAGAAAGCGAAAAAGGTGTATGGAGTCGAGATCGTTCCCCAGGCCATCGATGATGCGAGAGCCAATGCAGAATTAAATCATTTCGAAAATGTGGAATTCTTTGTAGGAAAGGCAGAGGAGGTGCTGCCGGAGCAGTATGAAAAGAACCAGGTTTATGCCGATACGATCGTGGTGGATCCGCCGCGCAAGGGCTGTGACAGCGTGTGTCTGGATACCATCGTGAAAATGGCACCGAAAAAAGTGGTTTATGTCAGCTGCGACTCCGCGACCCTTGCAAGAGATGTGAAATATCTGGGCGAGAGAGGATACCAGGTAGAGCGGGTGCGGACTGTGGATATGTTCCCGTGGAGCGGGCATGTTGAGACGGTGTGCTTATTGTCCAAACTCCATGAAGCAAAGCATCATGTGAATGTAACTGTTGATATGGATGAGATGGATTTGACTTTAGGATAACAAGCGGGAATCCTCGGTTATTCAATTGCCGAGATGAAAGCGTCTGAAACGCAAACAAAATCGAAAGCTTGTTCGATTTTGCTTGCGTTTCCTTCTGTATGATAGTATACTATGTGTATGAAAGAAAAATTAATATATTCAAGAACTTGTGTATACAATATCAACTACCATGTGGTGTGGTCTGTGAAATATCGCAGGAAGATTTTATCGGCAGAGATTGAGACTTATCTAAAAGAACTGGTTCAGAAAATAGCATCCGAT
>NZ_QUMD01000002.1 GCF_003481985.1 Clostridium sp. OF09-36 | reverse complement strand
ACCGAAGCCATCAACAAGATTGACGGTGCATCCGCAGAAGTCAGCCTGCACGGCAAAAAAGCCGTGGTAAGCTATGACCGCGAGCTGGATGAAGCACTGCTCAAAAAAAACGATTGAGGATGCCGGGTATAAGGTGGAAGCGATCAAATAACAATTTGATTAACTTAATAGGGCCGTGTGAGTTGCCTTTCGGCAACTCACACGGCCCTTGTCATATACTTAAATTGTTATATTAGATTTTACTGTGGCCCGATGTATTCATCACTGCTGAATGCAAGGATCAGCATAAAGATCGGGTTTAAGAAAAATAAACCGATCGTGAATCCTACGCCATGTCCAAACGCTTTTGAGAGCTTGTTTGCAGCAATGATATTGACGATGGCAGAAGCCAGTGTGAACAGAGTGCCAACATAAGATAAAGCACCTTCTGTGGAACCGAGTACTCCTCCAAGTAAGGAGCAGACCAGTACGATCCAGAACATATTCGGGTTCCAGGTGAATTTGTACTGGGAGTAGGTGTTGTAAAATGGGATCAAAGCCTTCCAGCCCGGTTCTCCGGCCTTTTCAAAAATTTTCCAGTAAGCAATTGCCAGAAGAACGTACCAGCCAACAGCCAGAATGACAATGGTTCCAATGCTGGCGAGAATTAAAGCAGCAAAATTATTCATAACGTATACCTTCCTTTCTCTTTTGCGTCCTGTTGTTTGCGCAACGCGTGAACAATAACATACTGACAGTATAGATTGTGTTAAGAAAATAGTCAAGAAAGCAAGAAATATTTCTGAAAAATTACGGATTTTTACGATTCGTTTACTTCCATTGACCTTGGAATGGTTCCATGGTGTAAAGTCAGGACTGTCAGATGACAAGAGCATCGAAAGGAGAAAATACAATGAAAAAACACACAAAAACACTTTTGATTCCGTGTGCAGCCGCAGCGCTGACCCTGGGAACGAGTATGCTGTCCTTTGCGGCGACAGGCTGGCAGGAGGAAGACGGAACCTGGCGCTATTATGATAAGGATGGAGAGGCAGTTACATCTGTCTGGAGAAAATCCGGAAACGACTTTTTCTGGTTAGATGAAGACGGGGATATGGCAACAGACCAGCTGGTGGAGGATAACGACAATTACTACTATGTCAACGAAAGCGGTGCCATGGTCAAAAACCAGTGGCGGGAGTTAGAAAACGAAGACAAGCAGGACGACGATGATTCAGATACAGCCTGGTATTATTTCGGCGCGGATGGAAAGGCCTATAAGGCAAAAGATTCCGGAAAAGTGAATTTTAAGAGCATCGTCCGGGCAGATGGAGTAACAAAAAAATATGCGTTTGATGAGCAGGGAAAAATGCTTTACGGCTGGATCGATGAGCAGGGTGAGCGCCAGACCGGGGATGACGCATGGCAGACAGGCGTGTATTATCTGGGGGCGGCGAATGACGGGGCCATGAGAAGCCACCAATGGGAGCGCCTGGATGTAGTGGATGATGACCAGACCAACGATGAGTTCCAGGACTGGTACTGGTTCTATTTCAATGCAAACGGTAAAAAGGCGGCAGATACAAAAAAGACCATCAACGGGCGCAAGTATTACTTTGAGGAGTATGGTAATGCACGCTTCAGCTGGTATGCAAGCTCCAGCAATGCAGCATCTGTGGCAACCCCGAGCTTCTATAGCCCGGTCAGTGACAGCTGGCTGTCTGTTGGCTGGTTTAAGACAGTTCCTGGTGAGAACACAGACCCGGATGGTTACGCAGATGGCGAGGAGCGCTGGTATTATGCAGAAAAAGATGGTGATGTAGTCAAGAGCCGCATCAAAAAGATCAATGGATCCTACTATGCGTTTGATGAGTATGGCAAGATGCTGGAAGGCCTTTATAAGCTGACTGTATCCGGTAACGATATCCTGACCTGCACAGAGGTTGAGAGTGAGAGCAATCTGCCGGAGGCAGGTGATCCGGAGGAGCTTTACTACTTCGGCGGAACCTCTAAGGATGGCGCAATGAAGACCGGAACCGTAACCCTGGACATTGACGGAGAGCGCCATACCTACAACTTCCGCAAATCCGGAGATGAGCGCGGCCAGGGCTACAATGGCATTGAGGACGGCGTGATCTATGAGAAGGGCAAACGGATCGAGGCTGATAAGGAGGAGAAGCTTAAGAAAGTAGACTGGAACGACCCGGATGATTCTTCCAAGGACGGTGCTTACCTGGTAAATACCAGCGGCAAGATCCAGAAGAATAAGAAGAATGCCAAAGATGGCGATGACCGTTACTACTGCACCGACAGTAAGGGTATGGTAACCTATGAAGGAACCGAGAAATATAGTGCGAATTAACAGGAGGACTCCAGAACCGGAAAAATAGAACAGATATAAAAGCTATGAAAACCATCACATAATGAATGCAACAAATGACGGACTGTCAGGTGACAGAGTCATAAAATAAAAACTCTCTGCAAAAAAGGACGTGTCGAAGGCGGCACGTCCTTTTTAAATGCATATATTCTATATCTTTCAAAGTGTAAATGTTTTTTCCTCAGGAATCTGATACAGCAAGATACAACTGCATATAATAGCACTGCTTTTGTCCGCGGATCCCCTGCATGAGAAAGGTAGAAAACAGCTGTGAGCCATGATGTAAGCCGTTTTTCTGTGCATAGGCGATCATATTCCGGACTACATGGACTGGCGGAATGCGGTCCTGTGAAGTATAGAATACAGACAGATATTGTCTGGACGGATCCGTACAGGGAATATCGGTAGGGACAGAATAATCAGTGTATTCTGCCATATCCTTATGAAGCAGAAGAGAGGAACGCTGATAATCGAGACACAGGGTATCCTTCTGTGCTGCAGGCTGCGAAGCTGACAGAGCGTTTTTCCCAGCCGCGATATGCAGGGAATCTGCCAAAGGCATTTCCGGCGATGTTGTCTGAAGCTGAAATTCATCAAACAGATACATGGTATCCAGCCCATTGTATTCCTTTGCGTATTGGAACCATTGTTCAAGACCATCCTGAAATGCCAGGTTCGTTTCGATCAGATAGGAATCCGGAATAGAGCAAAGAAAAATCTGGTCTGCATATTTCTGCATGTTCTCGCAATCGTTTTTTGTGAGCTTTAAGCGGGCAATCGTGCGTTTGTGTTCTTCGATTGCCGCCTCTTCTTCTGCCAGACGCTGGCTGATGATCCGGTTTAACTGCTCATTGGAGTCGGAAGAATCCTGCGCATTCCAGAGTGCAGCAAGATCATTCAGGCCGATATCCATCTTTCTCTGGTAAAGGATACCGAGAAGCCTGGAAAGATCCGTTTCTGTATAGTAGCGGTAACCGTTTTCTGCTTTTTGGGCAGTGAGCAGTCCGCGTTTTTCATAATGACGGATGGTGTCGCGGCTCATGCCCATAAGGCTTGCCACATCACCGATCAGGTATTTTCGTTGATTCATGTCATTGACCTCCTTGCAAAATGGTAGCAAGAGAAATAAGAAAAATCAACCAATGTAATAAAATCGTAAAAATGCGTAAAAATAAATCAAAAGATGCAGGCCAGATCACAACAAATTCTCAATAAAGCATTAATGAGAATTTTACTCGAAAAAGTGGATTGACTTAATAGTTAGCATATGCTAACATACTCACATCTGGTTAGCGACAGGTAACTGATGCGCAGGTGAAAAGAAATCTTACAGGGAGGAACGGCACATGTCAGCAGAGACCATGCTTCATTTTCTGAATAACTGTACATCGGAAGAAAAGTTTGGCTTTCGGGTTGTGACACAATGCGCACCGGTTTTAAAGGGTGTGAAGATTTCCAATCTCATTACCATGAAACCGGGCGGATGGCGTAAGATCCGTGCGTACTTAAAAAAGAGCAGAATTATCTGTATTCCGCTTTACATGGACGCGGAAAAAGAAGTTTTATTTCTCTACCGCTATGAGCAGCTGGAACGGCATCTCAAGAGCCGGGAGGTCCGGGAATTTTTGCAGAACTGCGGATATGACCGGTTTGACGTGGCTTCTGTGCTGGCGAGACTCCGGAGGCGGTATCAGCGCTATGCTGGAACTGCGAAAGAATTCCCTCATGAGTTGGGCGTTTTGCTGGGCTACCCGGTGGGAGATGTGAAAGGATTTATCATCAACCGCGGAGAAAACAGCCTGACATCCCGTTACTGGAAGGTATACCAGAATCCGAAGGAGGCGGAAAAAATCTTTGACCTGTATGACCGGGTAAAGGAACAGGCTCTTCGGGAAATCATGTGTGGGCGGACACTGTCCCACGTGGCGGTATCTTAAGCATGAAAAAAGAAGGTGTCATGGCACATCTTCACAGAGCATTTTTGCTTTACAGAGCGTAATTCCTTGTAAAACAGAAATTCGAGACAATATGCCAGATCCTGCAGCAGATGAAAATGTTACTGTCCATGCATTGTGCAAACAGCGACACGTTTCTACGCTGTGGATGGAGACTGTATGGAAAATGCCATGCAGCCGGAAATAGAAAGGAGAACAACGAACATGAAAGAAGTAAACGTAATCTACTGGAGCAGCACCGGAAATACACAGGCTATGGCTGAGGCTGTAGGTGCAGGTGTGGAAGAAGCAGGTGGAAAGGCCAATGTTGTTGAAGTATCCGCAGCAGATGTTTCTATGTTAAAGGATGCAGACAGCTTCGCACTGGGCGCTTCCGCTATGGGCGATGAGGAGTTGGATGCAGAGATGGATGATTTTGTAACAGCAGTAGAGGGAATCTGCTCCGGCAAGACCGTTGGCCTCTTTGGTTCTTATGACTGGGGCGATGGCGAGTGGATGCGCAAATGGGTAGAGCGCATGCAGGCAGCTGGCGCAACCGTAGTAAATGGCGAGGGTGTGATCGCAAACCTGACTCCGAATGACGATGACGAAGCAGCATGCAAGGCACTTGGTGCAGCACTGGCAAAATAATTTGAACGATCAGGATGTACAGCATCGGAAAAATCCTTTGCTGAGCAGGCAGCACAAACTGTAATATCGTGAGAGCAACCAATCGTTATAAATGACAGAACACCTCGTAAATACCAGATGACTGACGAAACAAGTCACGCGTCTGGATTGCGGGGCGTTTTTGTTTCGCAGGAAATTGCGTCCTATGAAACAAAAACGTTCCGCAAAGATACGCATGCAATTTCACAAAATGAACACAGATTTTCCATGTTCCAATCACATTCGCTTTATAAAATGAACGTCATGAAAAAGGCTGTGACTGTGAACAGCCATAGAACAGGAGTATATTTAATATGAAGCGAAAAAAACGGTTTTATCAGGGAAGCTTATTGTTTGCGGCCGCGGTTGCAGCGGTGGGAGTATCTGGCTGCAGCAGCCAGAAAGCCGGTACAGTGGCATCCGGAGTGGAAACAGGAGAAGAAAATCAGCAGAATACTACAGATCCAGATATGCAGGGAGCCGCAGACGAAAAAGCTGGAGCAGATGGCAAGCCATTCTATGCAGGTATGGCCATGAGCCAGACCCCGGATGTATCACAGCTTTTGCAGGGGAGTCTGGACCTGAAGGATTTTCAGGATAAATGGGTTTATTATGATGAATACGGCTGTTACGGTCTGGAATACATTGTCTACTGCGAAAACCCGGCAGATCCGGTAAAGGAATGCATGAACATTTATGTACCGGCTGCTTATATGAATGCGGGCGGGACCATCAATGAAAAAGGAACTGTAAATGGCTACACAGCAGCGACGGCTCCGATCATTTACCAGAATGGTGTGGGCGGATATGCAGAGGCAGATGCTTCGAAGATTTCTGACAGAAACAGCAATTATATCAAGCAGGGATATATTTTTGTTTCTCCTGCCAGCCGTGGAAAGGAAACCCAGAGTGCAGATGGCACCTATATCGGAAAATCCCCGGCGGGTCTGGTGGACCTGAAGGCGGGAATCCACTTCCTGAAAGCGAATGATGCGGAAATGGCCGGTGATGCAAACAAGATCATTTCCATCGGCACTAGTGCGGGTGGAGCAATGAGTGCACTCCTTGGCAGTACCGGAAATGTGTCTGATTATGACCCATATTTAAAGGAAATCGGTGCGGCCATGGATCAGACAGATGATGTCTATGCTGCGCAGGCTTATTGTCCGATCACAGATCTGGATCATGCGGACCAGGCATATGAGTGGATGTATCAGAACCTTCAGACCTACAACAACAGCAGGAGTGGTGAAAACGGCGAGTCCACTGACTTTGAGAAGGCAGTTTCGGCACAGATGTCATCTGGCTATGTGGATTACATCAATAGTTTGAAATTGGTAGATCCGGAAAGCGGCGAGGCATTGAACTTAGGGGAAGATGGCCGCAGCGGTTCCTTCTATAATTATATGGTTGCGAAGGTAGAAGACGCAGCCACGGTCTATCTGGAAAAAATTTCAGAAGGTTCTCTGAACGTTCCGTATACGCTGGAGGACTATCTGAAGGGAAATTATACAAAGCAGGGCCGTGGTGGAAAGCCAGGGCAGGGCAGCCGGGAGATGCGGGAAAAACCAGAGATGCAGGGCAGATGGCAGATGCAGAAAAAGCTGGGGCAACCGGTCAGCCAGAAAATGCAGGAAAGCTGGGCGAAGGACAGAAACAGAAGAAAACTGGCAAACTGGAAAATGCAGGGAAAATAGAGAATGCAGGAAGAATAAAGTCGGAAACGGACAGCACAGAAACCAGGGATACAGGACGCGCCGTTGTAACAGAAAAAGGAAGCGATTTAAGCAGCTTCCTCAGTTGGGACGGCAAACAGGCCAAAATCACCAGCCTGGATGATTACCTGGCTGACTACAATCCGAGAATGAAAACAGTTATGGCATTCGATAATCTGGAGATGAGTGAGAATTCCGGTGAGAATCTGGAATTCGGTGACGAGACACACCAGTATTTCCATTTCGACTCCTATATGCCGGATGTTCTGGAAAGTTTAAAGGAAGAATTCCCGGATGAGTATGCGAAGTATGCAGAAGGTTATGATGCAGTGATCGGAGATAAGGCGTTAGCAGAGCGCAAACAGCTTTTGAACCCGTTAAATTATATTGGTTCTGAGGATGCCGACACGGCAGAGCATATCCGGATCCGGGTCGGAACCCAGGATGCCGATACTGCACTTTCTATCTCGGCTGTGCTGGCACTGAGTCTGGAGAATAAGACCGGCGCCGATGTAGATTATGCCCTGGTATGGGACCAGCCGCATGGCGATGCTGATTATGACGGAGAACTGGTCCAGTGGATCGAGAAAATCTGTAAATAATGATTCTTTTCATAATAAAAAGAATGTGGTATACTTAAACTAGCTATGCAACCAAATGAGACAGCTTCAGTCACAGTGCATGATGACTGGAGCTGTCTGATGTTACAGAGACATATCACTGTGCAGGTTTGTCCGCAGTGGTGAGACAGCAACAGAAAGAAATGAACATGAAATTAAACAGACACAATACAGTTTGGAAAGGCTATATGACAGGAAAGCGTCTGCTGGCCGCGTTCCTTGGGGCATCACTGCTTCTTAGCGGATGCGGACCGGCTGGTGGGAGCCAGGGAGCCTTTGATGCATCTTCGGAAGAAAACGGAAAACTAAAAGTAGCGGTAACCTTGTTTCCATATTACGATTTCGTGCGGCAGATCGCTGGTGACCAGGTGGACCTTCAGATGGTCATTCCGGCAGGTATGGACAGTCATTCGTTTGAGCCGACCCCGGCCGACATCCGGACGATCCAGCATGCCGATGTGCTGATCAGCAACGGCGGGACCATGGAACACTGGCTGGAGGATACCTTGGGCGCCCTGGATACCTCCAATATGACCATCGTTACCATGATGGATTATGTAGATACCGTGGAAGAGGAAATCGTGGAAGGCATGGAAGATGCAGGGCACGACCATGACCATGCGCATTCCCATGCAGCTGTTGATGACCACGACCACAGCCATGAGACACCGGAGGAGCATGCAGCCCATGCGCAGGAAGCTGATGACCACGACCACAGCCATGAAACACCGGAGGAGCACGCAGCCCATGCGCAGGAAGCTGACGATCATGATCACAGCGACTATGTGGATCACGATGGCCATGAAGAAGCGATTGAGTACGACGAGCACATCTGGACTTCTCCGGTAAATGCCATGAAGCTGGTGGATGTGATCGGAGAAACACTGGCAGAGGCAGACCCGGCACATGCAGAGGTATTCCGGCAGGGGGCTGCAGATTACAAAAAGGAACTGGAAGAAATCGATGCAGGCTTCCGTGAGGTTTCCAGAAACCGCAAACGAAACATGATCGTGATGGGAGATAAATTCCCATTCCGTTATCTGGCAGATGAATACCAGCTGGATTACCGGGCGGCATTTTCCGGCTGCAGCTCCGACACAGAGCCGAGTGCGAAAACCATCGCCTATCTGATCGATAAGGTGAAAGAGGAGCAGATCCCGGTTGTATATTACCTGGAACTGAGCAGTCACCGGGTCTCTGAGATCATTGGAGAAGAGACCGGGGCAGAACCACTGCTTCTTCATTCCTGCCACAATGTTACCCGGGCGCAGTTTGATGCCGGTATTACCTATGCCGGACTGATGCGCCAGAATATCGAAAATTTAAGAAAAGGAATTGACTGATGAATCCGATTATCAAATGCGAACATACTGATTTTGGATATGAGAACCAGGATGCAGTCGTTGATCTGAATCTGGAAATCTACCCGGGGGATTATCTCTGTGTGGTAGGAGAAAACGGATCTGGAAAGAGTACGCTCATTAAGGGCATACTGGGTCTCTTAAAGCCTACAGGCGGTACGCTTACCGTGGCAGATGATTTAAAACGTGGCGGGATTGGCTATCTTCCGCAGCAGACCGCGGCCCAGAAGGATTTTCCGGCCACTGTACAGGAAGTGGTATTGTCCGGAACCTTAAGCCGCAGAGGAAACCGCCCGTTTTACTCCATGGCGGAGCGGAAACTGGCGGCGCACAATCTGGAACGTCTGGGCATTGAACATCTGAAAAACAAATGCTACCGGGAGCTTTCCGGAGGACAGCAGCAGCGCGTCCTTATTGCACGTGCCTCTGTGCAACAGAGCAGCTTCTGATCCTGGACGAGCCGATCACGGGTCTTGACCCATCTGCGATCCAGGACTTTTATCATCTGGTCAAGAAGCTGAATAAAGAAGATGGGATTACCATCATCATGGTATCTCACGATATTGGCAATGTCATCAGCCAGGCCAACAAGATCCTGCATCTTCACCGGAAGGTTGTATTTTGCGGAACAGCGGAGGAGTACAAAAAAAGCGTGGCTGGCAAAGAATTTCTGGGAGGTGAAGAGGCATGAGTATGATTTTTGAAATGCTTTCCTACCCATTTGTTGTTCGTGCCCTGGTGGGTGGAATCCTGGTTTCGCTTTGCTCCGCCCTGCTTGGTGTCAGTCTGGTGCTAAAACGTTATTCCATGATCGGAGACGGCTTATCCCACGTTTCTTTTGGCGCGTTATCCATCGCCATTGCCGTGGGCTGGTCCCCGCTTAAGGTATCGATCCCGCTTGTTGTACTGGCAGCTTTTTTCCTGCTCCGCATCACTGAAAACGGAAAAGTGAAGAGTGACGCAGCCATTGCCATGATCTCTGCAAGTTCCCTTGCCCTTGGTATTATAGTCACTTCTCTGACAACTGGCATGACAACCGATGTCAGCAGCTATATGTTCGGAAGTATTCTTGCCATGAGCCGTGAGGATGTGATATTAAGTGCAGTACTTTCCATCATTGTGCTGTGCCTGTTTGTATTATGCTACAACAAGCTGTTTGCAGTAACCTTCGATGAAAACTTTGCAAAAGCAACCGGCGTGCGGGTAGAATTATACAATGTTCTGATTGCTGTTTTAACGGCAGTCACCATTGTACTCGGCATGCGGATGATGGGTGCCATGCTTATCTCCAGCCTGATCATTTTCCCGGCACTGACCTCCATGCGGATCTTCAAAAGCTTCCGCGGTGTTGTTATCTGCTCTGGGGTTCTGGCCGTGGTGTGCTTCCTCCTTGGAATTATTTTTTCCTATGGATTTTCCACCCCGGCAGGTGCCAGTGTCGTCATGGTAAACCTGGCCGCATTTGTGCTGTTCACGATCGCGCAGAACGTACTCATGCGCATCACAAAAAAATAACAATTTAAGTATATGACAAGGGCCTGTGAGTTGCCGAAAGGCAACTCACACGGCCCTATTAAAGTGAAATAAATTGTTATTTTACAGCAGGTTTACAGCAGGTTCAGTATAACCGATGCGTAGAACACCCCATCTTTCCATTCAAAGTTGGCATCACCTTTGTAGCGTTTTGCGATATAGCGCACGGAGTCAGTCCCGATTCCGTTTCCCGGGTGTTTCGTGGAGAGGAGCTTCTGTCCATCCCATACCGGGCGGCAGGAACTGGAATTGTCCACGGCAACCGTGATGGAGGACATCTGGTTTTGCTTGATCAGAACGCGGATAAAGGAATCGCTGGCCTGTGCTTTGCAGGCTTCGAGGGCATTTTCCAGAAGATTTCCGATCAGAACGCAAAAGTCGGTTTCCGGGATGAGCAGCTTTTCCGGCAAATCGATTTTGAATGTCATGGAAATGGAATATTGTTTTGCCTGGTCTGCATAATAGGAAAGAACGGCATTTAAGGCAAGGTTTCCACAGTATAGCCGGTCGGATGAATCGGGAAACTGCTGCTCATATTCCTCCAGGTAATTCTTTAAGGAATCTAAGTCTCCACGGTTTGCCAGGTCCCGGATCACTGCCCGGTGCTGCCGGAAATCATGTCTCGCTCTGCGGTTTTCTTTGATGCGTACCTGGAGCTCTTCCGACTGCTTCCGCTGCATCTTCAACAGGTTTTCCATGGTTTTGTTGCGTTCCTGTTCTATGATCTGTTCCTGCAGGTTCCGAATGAATAAAAGGATCAGATGACTAATAAGGAACATGCAGACCAGAAGCAGGATCCTCGCTATAAGTGCGTTACTTTTTACATTTCCGTTGCGGATATTTCCGGTGAGGAGCAGGACCATAACGGTTGCGGAGCATGGCAGCAGCCATGCGGTCTTCCAGAAGTCCGGCAGCCGTACACTGAGCAGATCAGAAAGGATTCCTTTCAGGAACTTTGACATGAAAAATACGGTTGTCAGGGTAAGAATCAGGGTAACGGCACCAGCCTGCCATGACAAAAACGAAACATGAAAAATTTTCTGGCAGAGATAGAAGGTTGCACCACGGATGACCAGAAGGTAATCGACCGTAAACAAAAAAAGAAATGCGGTAATTCCAATATCCGCGTCAACTAAAAACATCATCAAGGCGAACAGAACCGGTATTGCCAGATATTGTGCGGAAACGCTGGAGAGTCCGAAGATCACGAGCAGGGAAAACAGGCAAAGATAAACCGATTCCCAGATGCACATCATCAAGAAGGACTTTTTGAATGCAAAACGCATGCGGTCGCAGACGGGCAGATAAGCCAATATAAAAAATGGAAATGTATTGAGAAATTCGTTAAAAACCAGTTCAATCATATCGATAACCTCTCTAAAACACATCTAAGATATGCCTATCATACCATATTTTTCTGAAAAAATCTGTCAAGCTTGCAATAGTAATAATTTTTTCTCAATAAGCAAACCTGTGGTTAGCAACAACTAACAAAAATGACAAAATTGCTGCAAAGTTATTGACTGCTAACCGAAGTTAGCCTATACTAATCTAAAGTTAGCGGGTGCTAATATTCCCCGCTGATTCCATTTGGTGTAAGTGTTATATCAAAATATTACATCAGTTACAGTGCAAATTTATATACTACAAGAAAAGAAAGAAGATGAGTTATGATGCCACTTACTATGGCGCCGGTTGGACAGGCGAGCAGAATCCACAAGGTTGGAGGCAATGAGGAGTGCAGACGTTTTCTGGAGAATCTTGGCTTCGTGGCAGGAACCGAGGTTACCGTGATCTCAGCGATCGGAGGCAATGTGATCGTGAATATCAAGGATTCCAGAGTCGCAATTAACCAGGATATGGCACGTCACATCATGGTTGCGTAAGTAATCAGAAAGGACGTAACTATATACAAATGAAAAATATATCTGCCCGTGCCGGATGGTGATCAGGGCAGCGATCTTTGGGAAAGGAGATTTAAGACGATGACTTTAGGTGATGCAGCAGTTGGAAGTACCGTTGTGGTAACCAAGATCAGTGGTGATGGTGCTTACAAGCGTCGTATTATGGACATGGGTATCACGAAAGGAAGCGAGCTTTACATCAGAAAAGTTGCTCCTCTTGGAGACCCGGTTGAGATTACCGTCAGAGGCTATGAGCTGTCTGTCAGAAAAGACGATGCCCAGTGCGTAGAGGTAAAATAGTTATTGTACGCGGCAGGAAACTTTGGGATTGAAAATTCTGCGCGATACAGTTTTTGTGACAAACAAAGAATCATACATAGGACAACATTGAAGAATGAAAGCCAGGATCTGGCTTCAGGGAGGAAGAAAATGGCAATTAAGATTGCACTTGCCGGAAACCCGAACTGTGGTAAAACAACCATGTTCAATGCCCTCACCGGTGCAAACCAGTATGTAGGTAACTGGCCGGGCGTTACGGTAGAGAAAAAAGAAGGTAAATTAAAAACAAAAGGAAAACATGAGGATGTGATCGTAACCGACCTTCCGGGTATTTACTCCATGTCTCCATATACACTGGAGGAGGTTGTCAGCCGTGATTATGTGCTGAAAGAGAACCCGGATGTGATTGTGGACCTTGTGGATTCCACCAACATCGAGCGTAACCTGTACTTAACCACCCAGCTCATCGAGACTGGTGTTCCGGTTGTCATCGCATTAAACATGACCGACCTTCTCGAGAAGAGAGGCATGAAGATCGATGTAGAGCGACTTTCCATGTTAATGAACTGCCCGGTGGTTGAGACCTCCGCATTAAAGCAGACCGGTCTTGACAAGCTGATCGATAAGGCAGTTGAGGTTGCCCACAAGAAAGAGGCAGCACTGCCGAAGGAAATCTTCACCGAGGAGATGGAAAAAGCAGTTGCCAAGGTTGCAGAGGTTCTTCCGGACAGCATCACTGCTGACAAGAAGAGATGGTATGCAGTCAAGTTCCTCGAGAACGACAGCAAGGTTGTTGAGAGCATCACGCTTCCAGCTTCCGCTGCAAGCATCGTTGAGGCAACCAGAAAAGAAATCGAAGAAAAGCATGATGATGATATGGAGAGTATTGTAACCGATGAGCGTTACAAATTCATCCAGAAGGTTGTTTCCTCTTCTGTAAAGAAGGGCAAAGACAAGATGACCGTGTCCGATAAGATCGACCAGATCGTAACCAACCGTATTCTTGGTATTCCGATCTTCATCGCGATCATGTGGGTTGTTTATTACATCTCCGTATCCACTGTTGGTACCTTTGTTACCGACTGGACCAACGATACCTTTGTAGGTGCCATTCAGGATGTTGCAACCAACTTCCTTACTAATGCAGGCGCAAGCGATTTCATCATCAGCCTGGCTGTTGACGGCGTCATCGGTGGTCTGGGTGCCGTCCTTGGATTCATGCCGCAGATGGCAATCCTGTTCTTATTCCTGTCTATCCTTGAGGACTGCGGCTACATGGTACGTATCGCATTCGTTATGGACCGTGTGTTCCGTCACTTCGGACTTTCCGGTAAGAGCTTCATCCCGCTGCTGATTTCTTCTGGCTGCGGTATTCCTGGAATCATGGCTTCCAAGACCATCGAGCAGGATAACGACAGACGTCTTACCATTATGACTGCAACCTTTGTTCCGTGTGGTGCAAAGCTTCCGGTTATCGCTCTTATGGGCGGTGTTATGGCTGGTTATGTAACCGGCTGGGATGTCGCTGGCATGATCACTCCGCTGATGTACTTCATCGGTATCGCAGCAGTCCTGATCGCAGCAATCATGTTAAAGAAGACCAAACCGTTCTCCGGTAAGCCGGCTCCGTTCGTTATGGAGCTTCCGCAGTACCATATTCCGTCTGCAAGAACTGTCCTGCTTCACGTTTGGGAGAGACTGAAAGGCTTCTTCATCAAAGCAGGTACCGTACTGTTCTTAGCATGTGTAGTTATGTGGATCTTAAGCACCTTTGGTGTACAGGATGGCGCATTTGGTATGGTTGAGGATTCCGCAGACAGCTTAATGGCTATCATCGGCGGCGCGATCGCACCGCTGTTCGCACCGCTTGGCTGGGGCGAGTGGCAGCCGGTTGCAGCAGCAATCTCCGGCTTCAGTGCAAAAGAGGGTATCGTTTCTACCATGGGCGTTCTTGCAAACGTTGCAGGCGATGTCGAGGATGCAGATACCGTTGCAGCTGGTGTTGGCATGTGGTTCCCGACTGCTCTGGCTGGTTTCAGCTTCCTGCTGTTCAACCTGCTTGATTCTCCGTGCCTGGCAGCAATCTCTACCATGGCAAAAGAGATGCAGAGCCGCAAATGGTTCTGGTTTGCAATTGTGTTCCAGAATGTATTCGCTTACGCAGTAACCCTGGTTATTTATCAGGTGGGATCCTTCTTACTGTACGGCACCTTCGGTTTTGGCACCGTAGTTGGATTCGTTGTATTACTCTTCATGCTCTTCATGCTGTTCCGTCCGGATCCGTATAAAGACCAGAAGACCTACGCAAAGAGATCGGTACAGGCTGCTTCATAATAATAGAAGAAGCGCTAAACGCAATAAAAAACAAATTAGAATTTTACAGCTCCGGTTTTCACCGGCCGGAGCTGCATTCAAATGGTATGGAAAGAAGGGAACGGAAGTGTTAGCAGATATTATCGTAGTGGCCGTCATCGCCGGATATTGTTTCTATGTAATCCGAAAGCGTCACCAGCAGAAAAAATCAGGTGGCTGTTCCGGAAGCTGCGCCGGCTGTTCCGGCTGTGCAAGCTGTCATCCTTCCACTCCGGAACCAAAAACAAAATAAGAAACAAACAGATCAGGGCAGTTTTGTCTGCCCTTTCTGTAAAACCATAAGTTAGCAAGAACTAACCAAAATCAACCAGAAAGAGCAAACAACCAAGAGGAGGTATCATATGTCAGCTGAGGCAAAAAAAGGATTTATTATTTCGGAACTGAAGAAGAATGGCTGCCGGATTACCAGCCAGAGAAAACTTTTGATTGATGTGATTTTACAGGATGAGTGCAGCTGCTGCAAGGAAATTTATTATAAGGCAGCAAAACGTGACCCAAGCATTGGCATGGCTACGGTTTACCGTATGGTGAAAACACTGGAAGAAGCTGGTCTGATTCAGAGAAAAAACATGTATCGGATTGATTACGGTATGGGAGAACATATGGCATTCGCATGAAATGCAGAAGAAGGTTCTGCCTCCGGGCTGAAACAGGAAGTTCATTTTCCGGGTGGAGAATCGTGAAAGGGAGTGTTAATGAGAAAGATTATCATTAACACTCCCTTTCTTTCCTTATTAAGAATTTTTATCAAAAAGACTCTTGTATTTTGAAAATGAATGCGTTAGAATACCCAGTAAACAAAAAATAAAATTACATATGAGGAGGAATCCAGTCATGTTAAAATGTTTAAAAGCTTTCGATGTTAAGAAATCCGGAATTTTCGCAGCAGGTGTTCTGTTTGGTACTGCAGGCGTAAAAGTACTTGCAAGTGAGGATGCAAAGAAGTTTTATACCAATTGCACCGCAGCTGTTCTTCGCGCAAAGACATGTGTCCTGAACGTAGCAGCAAGCGTACAGGCAAATGCAGAGGACATCTACGCTGAGGCTCAGCAGATCAATGAGGAGCGCGCAGCAAAGGCTGAGGCAGCTGCATTCGCAGATGAGGCAGCAGAGGCTGAAGCAGAGGAAACCGAGGCAGCAGACGCTGAGTAATGCTTGTGGTTTAGGGCGGCATCTGTGACTTGCCGCCCGGTTTTTACAGGAATGTTACGGTGTTGGATGATACAGAATCGTAACGTGAAAACAGGAAAATGGGGATGCAGCAGATGCGATTGCATCCCTTTTCCTTTGAAATACATATAAAATACATATCCGTAGTGAAAAGAGGGATATCTCATGAAATTTGTGATCAAACATGAAATCCGCGGCAGAATCCGTGTCCAGATTCTGCAGGGCCGCATGAGCTTCGAGCAGGCTGATACCTGCAGTATTACTTCAACGCGAAGCCGTATGCGATTTCTGTAAAAGTACGGGAACGTCTTGGCGAAATGGTCATTCATTTTGACGGAGACCGGAATGAGGTTGTCCGTGACTTGCAGACATTCTCTTATGAGAAGGCAGAAGTCCCGGAGTCTTATCTGCAGAATTCCGGCCGTGCCTTAAACAGTGAGTACTGGGACAAGCTGATGACCCGCGTGATCCTGCGTGCAGGAAATACCATGTTCCTTCCGGTCGGCATCCGGGCAGTGATCACGTCGGTGAAATCCGTGAAATATATATGGAAAGGAATCCGTACACTGGCAGCCAGAAAGATTGAAGTTCCGGTTCTGGATGCGACCGCGATTGGCGTTTCGATTATAAGAAGCGACTTCGATACGGCAGGTTCCGTCATGTTCCTGCTTGGTGTTGGTGAAATCCTGGAAGAGTGGACGCACAAAAAATCGGTGGGAGATCTGGCACGCAGCATGTCCTTAAACATCACCAAGGTATGGCTGGTGAGCGATGGACAGGAGATACTGGTTCCGACCAATACCATCCAGAAAGCAGACCTTGTCCGTGTTCACATGGGCAATGTCATCCCGTTCGATGGCGAAGTAGTCGAAGGAGAAGCCATGGTCAACCAGGCGTCCTTAACCGGTGAGTCGGTCCCGGCAGCCAAGACGGCGGGTGCGTCCGTTTATGCAGGTACCGTTGTCGAGGAAGGCGAGATCACCATCCGCGTCAAAGAGACCGGAGGCTCCAGCAAGTTCGACAAGATCGTTACCATGATCGAGGAATCAGAAAAATTAAAATCCTCCCTGGAGGGCAAGGCAGAGCATCTGGCTGACACGCTGGTTCCGTACAGCCTGCTCGGCACGGGCCTTACCTGGCTCATCACCAGAAATACCACGAAGGCACTTTCTATCCTGATGGTCGATTTCTCCTGTGCCTTAAAGCTGGCTATGCCGATCTCGGTCCTGTCTGCAATCCGTGAGGCCAATATGTATGACATTACGGTTAAGGGCGGCAAGTATCTGGAGGCGATGGCCGAGGCAGATACCATTGTCTTCGATAAGACCGGAACCCTGACCAAGGCACAGCCGACGGTTGTGGATGTGGTATCTTTTAATGAGATGGGCAGCGATGAACTGCTCCGGATCGCGGCATGCCTGGAGGAGCATTTCCCGCACTCCATGGCAAAGGCAGTGGTCGACGCAGCAAAGAAGAAAAACCTGGTTCATGAGGAGCTTCACAGCAAGGTAGAGTACATTGTGGCGCATGGCATTTCCACAACCCTGGAGGATAAAAATGGCGAGAAGAAAGCCATCATCGGCAGTGCTCATTTTGTCTTTGAAGACGAGAAATGTACTATTCCAGAAGGAAAGCAGGAGTTATTCGATGCTCTTTTGCCGGAATATTCCCATCTGTATCTGGCAATCGACGGAGCCTGGCAGCCGTGATCTGCATTCAGGATCCGCTGCGTGAGGAGGCCCGCGATGTCATTGCTTCTTTAAAAGAGGCAGGCATCAGCAAGGTTGTCATGATGACGGGCGACAGCGAGCGTACGGCAAAAGCGATCGCTGCAAAGGCAGGAGTCGATGAGTACTATTCCGAAGTGCTTCCGGAGGATAAGGCAAGCTTTGTGGAGAAAGAAAAGAATGCAGGTCGCAAGGTCATCATGATCGGTGACGGAATCAACGATTCCCCGGCGCTTTCCGCAGCGAATGTGGGCATTGCCATCAGCGATGGTGCGGAGCTTGCGAGAGAGATCGCCGATGTGACCATCGGTGCGGACAACCTCTACGAGGTGGTAACATTAAAGTTGATCAGCAATCATCTGATGAAGCGGATCAACTGGAATTACCGCACGATCGTAGGGTTTAACGCAGGCCTGATCGCGCTTGGTGTTCTTGGCATTCTGCCGCCTGCAACTTCTGCGCTGTTGCACAATACTTCTACGCTCCTGATCGGCTTAAAGAGCATGAAAAACCTGCTTCCAGAATAAAATGGGTGGCTGCTTTTCCGGAGAAGAAGTTTTCTATATAAAATAATTCGAACAATGTCAGAAATGAAAGATGTATTGAGAATTTTTTCATAGAAACAATTCGTACAACTTTGGAAAAGTGCTGGACTTGCATGGGATTATCGTTTATGATTATAGTATTCGCAGTCCGTTTTTGGCGTTTGTCAGGCCTGCTGCGGATATCCCATGACGGGACAGGAGGTTGTTGTATGCACGAATCAGGGGAAAACTATCTGGAAACAATACTGATGATCAAAGAAAAAAAAGGAGTTGTGCGTTCCATTGACGTGGCACGTGCGCTGAATTTTAGCAAGCCAAGTGTCAGCAGGGCCATGGGACTTTTGCGGGACCAGGGCTTCATTTCCATGGAGCAGGGTGGCGATATTCAGCTTACCGAAGAAGGTCTTGCCAAGGCAAAGTCTATTTATGCACGTCATTTGCTCCTTACCGCATTCCTGCAGGAGGTAACGGGTGTTTCTGAGGAAATGGCAGAGGAGAATGCCTGCCGCATGGAACACATCTTGGACCAGGAAGTGGTTGATGGCATCAGTGCTTATATGGGAAAAAGAAAATAAAGGTTGCCACAGCTGTACTGTACGGAAATTTTTCTGAAGATTCCTGCTGTGTACAGTGACCAGTGACTACATGATATGCCGGGCCTAACCTGCCCGGCATATTGACATTCTGGGAATTTTGTGACAGAATGGGAAACGATAATGATAAGTTGTCGGGTGCTAACATAAGCAGTAACAACGGCTGCTGACGGCAGACCGGCAGAGCATAAAGAAAAGAAGGGATCATCATGACAAAGATTGATATCATTTCCGGCTTTTTAGGCGCAGGAAAAACAACATTTATTAAGAAGCTTTTACAGGAAGCAATCAAGGGCGAGCAGGTTGTCCTGATCGAGAACGAGTTTGGCCAGATCGGTATCGACGGCGGATTCTTAAAGGATTCCGGCATCGAGATCCGTGAGATGAATTCCGGCTGTATCTGCTGCTCCCTGGTAGGAGATTTCGGCAAGTCTCTGGAGGAAGTACTGACCAAGTATAAACCAGAGCGTGTCATCATCGAACCGTCAGGTGTCGGCAAACTTTCCGACGTTATGAACGCAGTGCGCGACGTGGCAAAGAATCTGGATGTCAAGCTGAACAGCGCTGTAACCATCGTAGATGCGACCAAGTGCAAAATGTATATGAAAAACTTTGGTGAGTTCTTCAACAACCAGATCGAGAATGCAGGAACCATCGTTATGAGCCGTACCGATGTGGCAGATTCCAAGAAGGTCTTAGCCGATGTAGAACTGCTCCGTGAGCACAATAAGGATGCAAGCATTGTGACCACCCCGATCGACCAGCTGACCGGTGCACAGCTCTTAGAGCTGATCGAAAAGCCGGACACCATGATGGAAGAACTGCTGGCCCAGGTAAAGGAGGAGCACGCACACCACCATCACCACGAGCATGGCGGGCACTGCGGCTGTGGTTGCGAGGATCATGACCACGAGCATGAGCACCATCATCACGACCATGATGAGGAGTGTGGCTGCGAGGATCACGACCACGAGCATGAGCACCATCACCACGATCACGACGAGGAGTGCGGCTGCGAGGACCATGACCACGAGCATGAGCATCATCATCACGACCATGATGAGGAGTGCACCTGTGGCTGCCATGACCACGACCATCACCATCATCATGCAGATGAAGTGTTCAGCAGCTGGGGCCTTGAGACCATCGATGCCTGCAGCAAGGAGACTCTGACTGCAATTTTGGAGGAGCTGGCTTACGGTAACGAATACGGCGATGTTCTCCGTGCAAAAGGCATGCTTCCGAGTGAGAAGGAAGGCGAGTGGTACTACTTTGATATGGTTCCGGAGCAGTATGAGATCCGCACCGGAGCACCGGATTACACCGGTAAGGTATGTGTCATCGGCGCAAACTTAAAGGAAGACGAATTGAAGAAAGCGTTCGGTAGAAACTAACTGCCTGCTGCATACGGGTATGGATTTTCTGAATTAGAAATTCCGTACCGCACAGTTGTGGCAGCAGATTTTGCCCGGACAGACCATAGGAAGGCGCTGAATGCATCAGCGCTTTCTTAAAAAGAAAAAAGGACAGGTACAAACTATGGGACCAATGATTGACGATGAAGTAACGCCGGTATTTTTGATCAACGGCTTTCTGGAGGCCGGAAAAACCGAATTTTTGTCCTTTACCATGGAACAGGATTATTTCCGTACAGACGGAAAGACCCTCCTGATCGTGTGTGAGGAAGGCGATACAGAGTATGACGATGCGCTGCTTGCAGACACCAAAACCTCTGTCGTATATGTAGACAGTCTGGAGGAGATCACACCGGACCGCTTAACTGAGCTGGAGCTTTTGCACCAGCCGGAACGTGTCCTGATCGAGTGGAATGGTATGTGGAACCAGGATGACCTCAAGCTTCCAAAGGACTGGACCATCTACCAGCAGATTACCATCATTGACATGTCGACCTTCGAGCTCTATGTTAAGAATATGAAGTCACTGTTAAATTCCATGGTAAAGAATTCTGAGCTTATCATCTGCAACCGCTGCGACGGAATCGAGGATCTGGACCGCTATAAACGTATGCTCAAATCCATGAATACCAAGTGTGATATTGTGTTTGAGGATGAAAATGGTGAGATCGACGAGATCTCCGAGGAAGATCTTCCATACGATATGAAGGCAGATGTGATCAAGATCAGTCCGGAGGCTTATGGCATCTGGTATATTGACTGCATGGACAAACCGGAGCGCTATAAGGGCAAGGTGGTAGAGTTTACGGCGATGGTCATGAAGTCTTCTAACTTCCCGAAAAACTATTTTGTTCCGGGACGTATGGCAATGACCTGCTGTGCGGAGGATATGACATTCCTTGGCTATATCTGCAAGTCTAAAGAGGCCAGAAACTTAGAAACCAGACAGTGGGTAACGGTACGTGCCCGGGTTGAGATCGAATACTGGCAGGATTATAACGGGGAAGGACCGGTGCTTTACGCCGAGGAGGTAGTGCCGGCAGAGCCGATCAAGGATGTAGTACAGTTTGGGTAACTGACGTGCTTCGGCATTCATAAGTGGAAAAGAAGAAGAGTTTACCATACTGCATGATACAACGGAGCAGTATATCCAGTGCGAGTGTGCAGCGAAGCAGCTGTAAGATCTATGAGGCATAAAAATGGAGCTTTGCAATTCATGTTGCAAAGCTCCATTTTTATGCGGTAAAATCCTTTACTCGATCGTGGTGCCAGCCTTTCCGTTTACAGCTTCCTCAGCTTTTGCCATGCTGGTGATGATGGCGCTGCGGCCCTTTCCGGCACAGATGAAGGAGATGGCTGCGTCAATCTTAGGAAGCATGGAGGAGACGCCGAACTGGCCTCTGCTGCGTATTTTTCAGCTTCCTCCACAGTCATATGGGAAAGAGGATTCTCATCAGCCTTACCGTAGTTTAAGGATACCTGGTCGACATCGGTGAGGATCATAAGAACATCGGCATCGATCTCTTTTGCGAGAAGACCGCTGACGGAGTCTTTTTCAATCACTGCACTGGCACCGCGCAGCTCGCTGCCCTGCTCGAGGACCGGAATACCGCCGCCGCCGCAGGAGATAACGATCTGGTCAGCGTCCATCAGGGTGCGGATGGTATCGATCTCGACAATTCCGACCGGCTTCGGGGCAGATACGATACGCTGCCAGCCCTTGCCGTCCACCTCTGTGACATAGTTTCCCTTTGCTTCCTCTGCATCAGCCTCTTCCCTGGTCATGTAACGGCCAACCTTCTTGACTGGGTTGTAGAAGGATTCATCGTAAGGGTCGACCACAACCTGGGTGAGGACGGTAGATACCGGCTTGTAAATACCGCGCTTTAAGAGGGCAGAACGGATGCCGTTCTGAAGGTCATATCCGATGTAGCCCTGGCTCATGGCAGAGCAGACAGACATAGGAGCCGGAGTGTAGCCCTCTCCATCGTGATGGAAACAAAGCTCATTCATAGCTGTGTGGATCATGCCTACCTGCGGTGCGTTACTGTGAACGACGGCAACCTGCCAGCCATTCTGGATGAAATTCGCAATTAATTTTGCTGTGGAAGCCACTGCTTTTTTCTGCTCCGGGAGATTGGTACCAAGAGCGTCGTGGCCAAGCGCCATAACAATTCTTTTCTTTGCCATATGATCGAACCCTTTCTGTATGTAATTTTTCTATTTGGGTTCATTATAGTGTTTCTGCTTGAAAATTGCAACTGGTTTGTGGTATAGTGAAATAGTTATAGAAAAGAATGGTTATTGTTTGCGCAACGCGTAAACAGCAACAAAGAATGGCGTTGTTAAGAAGTCAATAAAATGTATAAGAAAACACGGAAGAAACGATTGAAACATGAAGCGTTCCGGGCGGCGTGCATGCTGTTCGGACCGCTTGTCTTTTATGAACTGTGTACGGAGGCAGCCGCAGCAGGATGTTCTTTGTTTGCAGGGCATACCGGAACTGGGAGCTCACATTCCCTTCTGGCAGGCAGCGGCAATGCCCTGTTTGTGACCGGTGCAGGGGCAGCTCTGGCCTTCCCGTTTTTGTTTGCAGTTTACCGCGCTCTGGAAAAAATGCAGCTTATTGGGCAAGGAACAGAAGAAAAAAACGCGAAGAAAACAACTGCAACACGAACGAAGACAACTGTGCCGGAAATAGCAAAAGCAAGGCCGTGCAGGAACCATCGCCTTCTGGCAGGCTGTTTTTTTTCTGTGCTGGCCGGAATTGGGTCTTGCCTGTGCCTGAATATGGTGCTGCAGGTTTTCCTGCCACCATCAGAAGGCTGGAGCCATGTGCAGGAAGCCATTTACCAAACACCAGGTGCACTCCGGTTTCTGGTGACGGTTGTGTTAACGCCTCTGACAGAGGAACTCATATTTCGCGGTTTTATCCATAAGGAGCTGCGAAGACATATGAGAACCGCTGCGGCAGTGATTTTTGGGGCACTCCTGTTTGGACTGTATCATGGAAATCTCAGTCAGGGCCTGTATGCGTTTCTGACTGGCTTGTGCCTGGAGCTGGTGACTGTCTGGAGTGGCCGGTTAGCTCCCGCGGTCTTATGCCATGCAGCAGCGAATGCTACAGCAGCGGCGATCCCGGTAATTGCGGATTTTATCAGCCACAGGTCGGAAATCCCGTCGATGCCGGCTGAGTTTTCTTATGGAGCGCCGATGGCCCTGCAGCCGCAAACGGCGGTGATCTTGTCAGCAGCAGGTCTTTTGGTGACATTGGTATCGTTATATAAAACCAAGGAGGTTTTTGAGAAAGCATGAAATTATTATCGATAGCAATTCCTTGTTATAATTCTGAAGGCTATATGAGAAACTGTATCGAGTCTTTGCTACCGGGCGGAGACGAAGTAGAGATCCTGATCGTGGATGATGGCTCCACAAAGGACAATACCGCCCAGATCGCGGACGAGTACGAGGCGCGTTATCCGGGCATCTGCAAGGCCATCCATCAGGAGAATGGCGGCCACGGTGAGGCAGTCAATGCCGGTCTTAGGGCAGCAACCGGTGTCTACTTTAAAGTGGTAGACAGCGATGACTGGGTCAATGAGGAAGCATACAAAGAAGTATTGCAGACGCTGCGAAACTTTGTTATGGGTAACCAGACCCTGGATATGCTCATCACCAACTTTGTCTATGAGAAGCAGGGCGCAAAGCATAAACGGGTCATGCAGTACCGCACGGCGCTCCCGAAGCGCCAGTTATGCACCTGGAAAGATGTAAAGGTATTTATGCTGGGACAGTATATACTGATGCATTCGGTCATTTACCGCACGCAGATGTTAAAAGAGTGCGGTCTGGAGCTGCCGAAGCACACGTTCTATGTCGATAACATTTTCGTATTCCAGCCGCTTCCGTATGTAAAGACCTTCTACTATCTGGATGTAAACTTTTACCGGTATTTCATCGGAAGACAGGACCAGTCGGTCAACGAGCAGGTCATGATCGGCCGCATCGACCAGCAGCTTTTGGTAACCCGTCTGATGTTAGGCTATTACCACGACGCGAAAATCACAAATTACAAGCTGCGTCATTATATGGTACGCTACCTTGAAATCATGATGACAATCTGCTCCATTCTTGCCATTAAGTCCGGAACCGATGAAAATATGGCGAAGAAAAAGCAGCTCTGGAAGGATTTAAAGGAGCAGGATATTGCCCTTTACATGCGCCTGCGCTGGGGCTTCTTGGGACAGAGCATGAATTTGCCGGGACAGAGCGGCCGGACCGTATCCATTGCCGGTTACAAGATCAGCCAGAAATTCTTTGGATTTAACTAAATCCCAGGTGCTCAGAAATCTGGCTGCCGTTCACAGCAATGAAACTTTTATAAAGTTTATGGAAAATTTAGAATTGACGATATCATCAAAATAGTGTATCATTGTTTCGTTAATACTTTACTGAGAAAAAGTAATAATGAAAGATACCGGTACACGTGTTTGTATCTGTTTCTTACTTGAGACAGGGTGGTTTCAAACGAGAGATGAAGGTCCGTCCCTGAATGGGATGGGCCTTTTTTCATCTATAAACTCAGAGCATGCACATTGCGTGTCTGAGGGTGATCTGATTTCTGGATGTATGGGGCGACTGCCGACAGCAGGTCTTATGCATTTGGTGTCTGAAAATCAAAATCTGTAACTGGGAAGCTCTATACGGAACAGTTACCAAAACTCTTAATACATAGGGTGTCTGCCGACAGCAGGTTCTTTGTATGCCAAAAATTCCAAAACAAAACAGGTAGTATCAAAACAGGTATCGTAACTGTGTCTGTGCTATATGCAGGGCAGTTACCATTTATCACAAGGGAAAGGGGTTAAAAGGTATATGAAAACCTACAAAAAACTCATGAATGCCCTCGCAGGACTGGAAAAGCTGGTGCTGGAAATCGCAACTGTGCTGATCCTGGTTCTGACCGTGGGAAACGTATTTTCACGAAAAGTCATTCATCAGTCCTGGTCTTTTACCGAGGAACTGGTTGTTGCAGTTTTTGTACTGATCACGCTGCTTGCAGCAGCACTGGCATGCCGTGACGGCGAACTGGTCAATTTAACACTTCTGACTGACCGTCTTCCGGCACAGGCAAGAAAGGGATTTCTGCTTCTAAGCACGATCCTTTCTGTAGCCTTCACCGCAGTTTTATTCAAGTATGGTCTGGATAAGGTCATCACCCAGATGCAGAACGGCAAGCGCACGTTCGTGCTGAACTGGCCGGAGTGGATCTTCTGGTCCTTCGTGCCGATCGGCGCAGCTTGCATGATCCTGCATTTTATCGAATTTTATCTGGACAGCTGTGGAAAGGAGGGCGATGACAAATGATTAGTGCGGTACTGTTTATCTCATTTTTCATTTTCCTGATCATGGGTATCCCGATCGGAATCTGCCTCGGACTTTCCTCCGTGTGTGCAATCCTGTATTCCGGGACATCCTTAACGATCGTTGCAACCAACATGTATTCCGGCATCAGCAAGTTTTTGCTGCTTGCCATTCCGTTCTTTGTACTGTCCGGTAACATTATGGCGAAGGCAGGCATTTCCAAACGTCTGATCAAATTCGTGAATACCTGTGTCGGACACAGAAGAGGTGGTATCGCGATCGTGTGCGTTATCGTAGCCTGCTTCTTCGGTGCGATCTCCGGTTCTGGCCCGGCAACCGTGGCTGCACTGGGCGCCGTGCTGATCCCGGCTATGATCGAGCAGGGCGGCTTCTCCGCTCCGTTCTCCGCGGCTCTTATGGCAACCGCCAGCTCCATCGCGATCGTCATTCCACCGAGTATCGCATTCGTGGTATATGCATCCATCACCGGCGTTTCCATCGCAGATATGTTTACTGCAGGTATCGTTCCGGGTATCTTAATGGGTGTGGCTCTGGTCATCGTGGTTATGATCGAGGCGCGCAAAAATAACATCCAGTCCAGCCAGAAACGTGCAAGCGGCAAGGAGCGCTGGGAAGCATTTAAGGATGCATTCTGGGGTCTGCTGATGCCGGTCATCATCCTGGGTGGTATTTACGGCGGTATCTTTACCCCGACTGAGGCAGCAGCTGTTTCTGTTGTATACGGTCTGTTTGTTGGTATTTTCATTTATAAGGAAGTTACCTTTAAGGATTTAAGAGGACTTTTGGTAGAATCCGGAAAGACCACCGGCGGCATCATGCTGATCGTAGCCAGTGCGTCTCTGTTCTCTTTTGTATGTACCAAGTTTGGTATCGCACAGGCGGCATCCGACCTGCTTGGAAGCATTGCACACAACCAGTTCACCTTCCTTCTGATCGTGAACGTGATCTTCCTGATCGCAGGCTGCTTTATCGATGCAAACTCTGCGATGTACATCTTTATCCCGATCATGCTGCCGGTATGTAAGGCACTCGGATACGATGTCGTTGCATTTGGTATCGTGGCAACCGTAAACCTGGCGATCGGACAGGTAACCCCGCCGGTTGGCGTAAACTTATTCGTTGCAATTTCTGTCAAGCTGAAAAAGGGTATGGAGGTCGATATTCCGAAGATTTCCCGTGCAGTTATGCCGATGATCGGCGCATCCGTGATTGTCCTGCTTCTGATCACCTATGTGCCGGTTGTGTCCACTTTCCTGCCGAAGGCATTGGCCGGGGATTCCTACAGCGGGGCAGTTACTGCTTCGGCAGACAGTGATCAGAGCACAGCCGTGGATGGTGGAAGCGCAGACTTCGACACCATTGGCGATTACAGTGACTTAGACTGGAAAGAGCAGACCTGGAACTTCACCTGTTCTACCACCGAGACCAGTACCTGGGCTGAGGGTGGACGCAAGTTCGGCGAGCTCATGGAAAAGGCAACCGGAGGCAAGATCAAGGTCAATGTATACGCAGCAGACCAGCTGACTAACGGAAACCAGTCCGAGGGAATCCAGGCGCTGATGAATGGGGATCCGGTTCAGATCTCCATGCACAGCAATCTGATCTACTCTGCGTTTGACCCGCGCTTTAACGTGGTATCCCTGCCATATCTTTTCAGCTCCGTAGAGGAGGCCGACGCCATGTTAGACGGCAGAGCCGGTGATATGTTAAAAGACATCTTAGCTGAGTATGACTTGCACTGCATGGGTATTGCAGAGAACGGCTTCCGCCAGCTGACCAACAGCGTCCGCGAGATCAGATCCGTGGATGATATGAAAAACTTAAAGGTCCGTGTTGCAGGAAGCAACCTGCTCATGGAGTGCTATAAGAGATGGGGCGCAGATGCCACGAATATGAACTGGTCCGAGACCTATACCGCGCTGCAGCAAAAGACCGTAGACGGACAGGAAAATCCGCTTCCGGCAATTGACGCGGCAAGCGTTCAGGAGGTACAGCCATACTGTTCTTTATGGAACGCAAATTATGACTGTCTGTTCTTCTGCATCAACCAGAAGATTTATGATGCTCTGACACCGGAGCAGCAGGCAGTGGTCGATGAGGCAGGCCAGAAGGCGGTTGATTATGAGCGTTACATCAACCGTGCCGGTGATGAGGAGATCATGGACCGCTGGCAGAACACCAACGGCGTTACCATTACCAAATACGAGGATATGGATGTAGATTCCTTCAAAAATGCTGTTTCCGGCGTAGCTGAGTGGTATCAGAAAGAGCTGGAGAATCAGGGCTACAAAGATGCAGCAGACCTGATCGCAGTCTTTACCGAGAAATCAGACAGCAGCATCGGTGCGGATTCCGTAGAGGATCACAGTAATCTTGGATGGAAAGAGCAGACCTGGAACTTTACCTGTTCCACCACCGAGACCAGTACCTGGGCCGAGGGCGGACGCAAGTTCGGCGAGCTCGTTGAAAAAGCAACCGGCGGAAAGATCAAGGTGAATGTATACGCGGCAGACCAGCTGACCAACGGAAACCAGTCTGAGGGGATCCAGGCTCTGATCGATGGGGATCCGGTTCAGATTTCCATGCACAGCAACCTGATTTACTCTGCGTTTGACCCGCGCTTTAACGTGGTATCCCTTCCATATCTGTTTGATTCCGTTGAGGATGCAGACGCCATGCTGGACGGTGAGGCCGGTGAGATGTTAAAAGACATTTTAAGCGAGTATGGCCTGCACTGCATGGGCATCGCGGAGAATGGTTTCCGTGAACTGACTAACAGTGTCCGCGAGATCAAGTCCGTGGATGACATGAAGAACTTAAAAATCCGTGTAGCAGGAAGCAACCTGCTGATGGAGTGCTACAAGAGATGGGGCGCAGACGCCACCAATATGAACTGGTCCGAGACCTACACGGCCCTGCAGCAGAAGACTGTAGAAGGCCAGGAGAATCCGCTTCCGGCAATTGACGCAGCAAGCGTACAGGAAGTACAGCCGTACTGCTCCTTATGGAACGCAAACTACGACTGCCTGTTCTTCTGCATCAACCAGGAAATCTACGACAAGCTGACTCCGGAGCAGCAGGCTGTCATCGACGAGTGCGGTGCCTTAGCCACCCGCTACGAGCGTGAGATCAACCGTGCCGGAGACGAAGAGATCATGAGCCGCTGGAGTAGCAAAAACGGCGTGACCATCACCCCGTATGCAGATCTGGATATCGATTCCTTCAAAAATGCAGTAGACGGAATCGATGACTGGTTCATCAGTGAGCTGAAGGCACAGAATTACGATGATGCCGAGGCACTGGTAGCAGCATTCCGCAAGTAAAAAATAACAATATCGCACAGTAAATCTCTGTAGATACGGAAACACAAGCCAGCCGGTGGAGAGAAACGAGGAAAAATCTGAAAAGAAAGTTATTTCACCAGAGCATTATGCAGGAATGCGGATTCTTGTGGCAGAGGATAATGAACTTAACATGGATATCATGATGCCAGTCATGAATGGACTGGAGGCGGCCCATGCGATCCGCATGACAAACCGCAAAGACAGCCAGACCATCTCGATCATCGCAGTAAGTGCCAATGCGTTTGAGGAGGATATCCAGAGCTCGCTTGCAAGCGGCATGAATGCGCATCTGTCAAAGCCGGTCGAGGTGGAAAAGCTCAGGGAGACCCTGCACCGGGTACTGGGCTGACCAAAATTGGAAACAATTGTATGCACGGAATTATACAAAAATCAGAAACAGGAAGCATAACCATGATACAGGAATTGAATCTACAGGAAAATGATCAGGAAATCCACATTCTGGTCATCCGCTCCGCAAGGAAAAGTCTTGGTCTTGAGGTGCGTGACCAGAATACGGTTCTGGCAAGGATCCCGGCCCGTCTCCCGGACCGGGAACTGAAGCAGTTTGTGGAAACGCACCGGGAATGGATTCTGAAAAAAACGCAGATCGCAGCGCAGCGGGAGGAAAACAGGAAGGCAACACCAGCCCCTCCGTTAGAGTCCTTATCAAAAACAGACCGGATGAAGATCCAGCTGAAGATTGGAAAACGGGTGCGGCATTACTGTGAGATCATAGGCGTGACAGTAGGCTGGGTCACCGTGAAAAACCAGAAAACCCGCTGGGGAAGCTGCAGCGCAAAAGGAAATGTCAATTTTAATTACCAGCTTGCATTTTTGCCCGAAGAGCTTCTGGACTATGTGGTGATCCATGAACTGGCACACCGGCGGCATATGGATCATTCGAAGGAATTCTGGGCGGAAGTAGAGCGCTACTGCCCGGATTACCGGGAAAGACGAGAGATGTTGAAGCAGTTTGCTTTGTAATGACGGATGGTATGCGGTGGAAAACCAGAATGAATGATCATGAGTGGTATATTGGTGGATATGCCTGTTTTTGATTAATGGTGTATATCTGATGAAAGGATGGAGAATGCACATGGCAGACGTAAGAAAAAGAATTGTTTTCCGTGGACGGGTTCAGGGCGTGGGCTTCCGCTACACCGCAAAATACCTCGCACAGTCCCTGGGGCTGACCGGATGGGTGCGCAATGAATATGACGGAACTGTGCTTCTGGAAATCCAGGGAAGTGAATACATGATCAATAAGCTTCTGGTCGGACTCAATCACAATCAGTTTATCACGATCGAATGGATCGACACAGAAATCATTCCTCTGGAGGAGGAGAGCGGTTTTACGGTGCGGTGAAGCCGTTACTGTTCGCGTAATGTATGAAAAAAGAGCTGTCAGTCAGCTCTTTTTTTATATGATAGGAAATTGCGTCCTATCATATAAAAATGCTCCGCGAGGAAGCGCACTCGGCGCAAAGGTAGATGGTTGCTGAAGCAACCGCGCCTCGGCGCGAGAATGTGCCAAGGCACATTCTTTTTTGTGCTAGAATTCATCGGAATATCGTTTTACCTGTGGACATAAGAAATTTTGCTTCCATGGCTCCAGTAACGTCTTCTTTAAAATGTAGGGAAACGACGGATCTGTTTTGGCACTGCAGCGTAGTATTTGCTTATGATTGATTCCGGTATTCTTCACACAGCTTTCTGGTGTAAGCAGCGCTGTGCATAACGCCATCCATCTGAAGCTTCAGACATTGTTCCAGTAATTCTTCGGAAATCTCCTGCGGATAGTAGTAATCTCCAGGTTTAACGGTTTCCGGGTCGAAAAGAGGTGGTTCTACCTTAAAACAGCCTTCGCCGACCTGCGAAATACCTCCGGTGCCGGGAGTACGCTTAAATTGTGCACAGTATGGGTAGCACATTTCCAGATTCAGCCGGGTGATGGAAGAATTATCCAGAATGATCTGAAGCAGATGCTTTAGATCCATATTTCCTTTTCCAACCGGGATACCGCATACGACATAACCGTATGGATCATCCGGATAGGGGATGACGATGTGATCTTTAAAGTGTGTTGTGATGGTATATGGCGCCATGTTCCTTGCAGCCTGCGCCGGGTCTTCCCAGGCCATCATGGAATTACCAAAATCATAATGAAGACCGATCCATGGCGTGTTCAGCTTTTTCATAACCTGAACCAGTTCTTCGGAAGTTTCATATTCATGGTTTTCCAAAGCCAGGCGGATGCGGCGCTTTTTCAGCTCAGGGATGATCTGGCAAAGTGTCATGGCGGCTTCATCAAATACAACTGGATCGAAGTCACCGCGTACCTTTGCCTGGTCGTATTTCCCTTCTCCGCCGGTAGTGCGTGAGGCGAGCGGATTTAAGGTAATGGGAATGTAGGTGCGGATGATATCTGCTCCCAGGGCTTCTGCAACATCCAGGACTTTAAGAAGATGTTCTCTAGTGATTCCTTTGGTAGCCAGTTCCACATACATATGGTAGGATTCCAGCAATTCCCGTACCTTTTTCAGGTGTTCCGGATCATTACTTTCCAGGGTTCCCCATTCCGGGTCCAGGTTATAATCCTTCAGAATGTTGATCATAACACCATCGAATCCTAATTCATGTGCTTTTTCGATAAAACCGAAAATATCCATTCTCTTGTTCTGAAACCAAAGATGAAGACTTTCTGTATCAAGACCGATTTTTATCATAGATTCTTTCTCCTAGTTCTCATTTGTTTTGGAAGCCTGATGTTTTTTGATGCGGTGGATGAGGAATGTGGAAACAAATAGTCCGATCACAGCCCATCCGATCATAACGCTGAAAATGATACGGAATCCAGTCATGCCAGGGTAGCGGTCAAGAAAACTTCCGTACATCACGTAAGCGAATGCGTTTGGCAGATAAATGACCAGGGAAGCAAGGCTCATGGCCGCACCGGTAATTTCTGCAGGTACCTTGACTTCATCCATAGGAGCAAAGAAGACTGCACGCATGGTGAATACGATCGCACCAAAGCCAAGCGTGCAGGCAGCACCGAGAATCCAGTTTCCGTTCTGGCCAAGTGCTTCATGAGGAACCATCAGGAAAGCGGCCATTGCGATGGTGCAGACCAGAAAACCGACACGGATATGTTTTGCAGCAGATTTATGTACTTTATCGGACATAAAGCCGCCGATCGGTCCACCTACCATCTTCAGTCCGTACTGGTTGATGATGCCGTACATGCCGACAGCAGTAGCTGGGAGCATGTAAATCTGGTTTAAAAACGGAATGAAATAGGTCAGTCCGCAGTAAATGCAGTATACAACAAATCCATTGAGTGCAACAGCCCAGATATCAATATTTTTCAATGCCTGGATCATACCGCCGAAAGCGGCCTGTGCACGGTTCTGCTCATTTCCGTTTTTATCGGTACGTTTTTCATCGTTTGGCACGAAAATCAGACAGAGGACGCCGGCAGTTGCGGTAACTGCGGATAAGAATAACAGACCACCTCTTAAGGCTGGAGCACCTTCCCCCATAGCTTTAAAGATTGCCAGTGCACTGGATGCGATGATCACATCTACAATGCCGCGTCCCATTTCCAGAAAACCAAACATCCGTCCCTGTGTTTTTTCATCGCCCAGCAGCCGGATTGCTTTTAAAAGAACTGGCCAGTAGGTTACTTCTCCTAAAATAGCCATAACGCCGAATGCGATCAGGAATCCCCAGTATCCAGGGAAAGTGGAAAGGTAAACGCCAACGGCACCAAGACCGATCAGGGAGCCACCGATCATATATTTTTTGCTGAACATATCACAGATATAGATTCCGAAGATCAGGCCAATGGTCTGAACAATGCCGTATGCGCTTAATGCACCGCCAATCTGCGTGTTTGTGAGTCCCATAAATTGCTGCATGGGAACATAGAACATATCTTTCATAGAAGAAAGCTTAAAAGCGATGCCTCCTGAAAGAGTCAGAATGCAGAAGACAAACCAACGGTTTGGAACTGCTTTCATAGCTTTTTGTTTCATTTCATTACTCATAACTTTTTCTCCTTCCTTAATATCAGTACTGCAGTTTTTTGAATTGCCCGGCATTCCTTGATTCGCTTTTTAGTATATCTGGTTTTTATTGGGAAATCAATACAAAACACAATAAAACACAGAAAATCAACGAAATACCCAAAAATAAGGTTGGGATTTGTTGAAAATACTGGTGAAAAACAGGATAAATATTGATATAATGGGGAAAAGAAGATTTTGGAAAAGAAAAAGGTGCTAGGAGAATGCAAAAGAATACGTTATAATGGAAGTTAAGTGAAAAAGGCTGCAAATAGGAGGAATATTTATGCTGGCGCAACAGCGGTATGACCGGATTCTGGAATTATTAAATAAGAATGGCATTGTACATAATGCGGAGCTTGTAAAGGAAATGAAGGTTTCTTCGGAGACAGTCCGGAAAGATATGGATGCGTTGGAAAAGCAGGGAAAGTTAAAGCGCGTACATGGTGGTGCGCTTCCGGTATCCGGAAAACAGATGCAGGTTCAGAAAGAAGACTATATTTCTTTAGAGGATAGAAATACCAGCCATATGAAAGAAAAAGCTGCGATTGCTGCCTATGCAGCAGAGTTTGTCAGAGAAAACCAGGCAGTCGGACTGGATTATGGAAGCACAAGTCTTGTTATGGCAAAGGAACTGGCACGCAGATTCACTAGTCTGACTGTAGTGACCAACTCTATCCAGAATGCCGTGATCCTGTCTGAATGCCTGGATTCACCGTGATTCTGGTGGGGGGAATTTTGGATAAAAAAGAATTATCACTGGGAAATGATTTTTCCCAGACATTGGAGAGCCTTCATCTCGATATCCTGTTTATGTCAGTGAGCGGAGTGCATCCGCAGGTCGGGCTGACAGATCAGGGATTAAGTGAGGCGAGAGTGCAGAAACAGATGTGCCAGATCGCAGACAGGACCGTGGTGCTGGCTGATTCCGGAAAGTTTGGAAAAGCCAGTCTCGTAAAGCTTTGTGTCTTAAATGAGGTGGATGATATCATTACGGATTCGGCAGTTGATGAGCAGATCAAAGAGGCGGTGAAGCAGACTGGTGTCTCCCTGCATGTAGTGCCTGCGGCGGAGTGATCTCTTTTCAAAAAATCGGAATTACTCATCCATACAATCTAAAAACTGAAGAAGTGCAGCCCTCTGTTTCGGACTCATCTGGTAGATCCGGGCCAGAAGCGGATCCTGCCGGAGGTGAAGCTCGAGGGAGTCATCAAAAAAGTCTCGCAGGGAAATGTCCAGTGCTTCACATACATAAGAAAGAACCTCTACTGTGGGGTTCTTTTTTCCTAATTCCACATCCCTCAGATAACTCTGGGATATGCCTGCCATTGTCGCAAGACGGTTTACACTATATTGCTTTGCATTTCTGAAAAAGCTGATTCTCTTACCAATATCCATGTGTGTACTCCCTATAAACTATAGAGATAGGATAACAAATTTAAGGTGAAAAAATTACATCTATAACAATTGATGATTATATCTATAGATGTTATAATGAGACTAAATTAGGTACAAAGGGAGTATGGTTATGGTTGACGAAAAGGGGATGGAGCAGTCTGGTGCCTTACTGGCGGCCAGCACAAAAAGTGCGTGCATGAAGCTGCTGGCTTTGGCAGAAGATTGCCGGAAGGCTCTTGTGCAGGTTCTGGAGCTTTTGCAGCAGTATTATCACGCAGACCGGGCTGTTTTTCTGGAATGTGAAGAGCCGGAGACTGTCACTGGGGAAAATACACCAGAGGACAAGCAGCGAGAACTGATTACGGCAGCCGTGCAGTACGGGGAAAACTGTTACGGAATTCTGCAGATCAGGCATGCCCGGTTAAAAAACCGTGATCCGGAGCTAGTGGCAGAGGTTGCCCAGGTTCTTGCTGCTGAGATTGGAAAACAAGAGAAGCAGGAGTATCTGTTACGGCTTTGTTATTTGGATCAGCTGACCGGGATCCGGAATAACACATCCTACATTCAAAGTCTCAAAAGTCTGATGAAAAAAACAGGCAAGTCACTTGGGGTTGCCTTCGCAGATCTTAATGGCTTAAAGTATCTGAACGATACCTTTGGCCATGAATATGGAGACCGTGCCTTAAAGCACCTGGCAGAAGTGTGCAGGGAATATTTTGCAAAAGAGCAGCTTTTCCGGATCAGCGGAGATGAATTTGTGGTGCTTTGCCCAGATATAGACCGGAAGGAATTTATAAAACAGGCTGAGAGACTGAAAGAACGGCTGATGCATCAGGAAAAGGAATTGGCTGCCTTCGGTTACCTCTGGAACGATGGAACCGTCAGTGCAGATGAGTTGATCCACAAAGCGGAACGTCTGATGTATGAAGAAAAACAGCTCCATTACCGGGATGGCATGCGAAGGGTACAAGAGTGCCCACAGTATGCCGGACAACTGATTCCGCGGGACCAGACGGAAGCATAGGAAAGAAAGTCTCAATTGGGAAAGACCGAATTGTATCAAAAATACAAATAATAGAAATAATATATTCAGAAAATACAAGAAAAATAGAAAAATATTTTGAAATAATGCTTGACAAATTGTACTTAATGAAGTACAATGAAGACAACAAAAAACAAGAGAGGAAAAAACAAAAGAAGAAACGAAGAGAAAAAACAAAAATCTTCAGAACATGGAGGGCGGTCCAATGGGTTATTAAAATTTACCAGTAGAAAATCTCTTAACGAGTTTACATAGATGTAATCGAAGGAGGGAGATTCCAATGAAAGGCAGAGGCCCATAGCAATTTAACGAAAAAGCGAAAAACAAAATAATGGAAAGAGAGGTTATTAAGTGAAACTTCGGGATATTTCTTAAAAGAGCTATCTGATGACGAGAAAGTCAGATAGCTCTTATTTTGTGTGCATTCCATCGGATGTGGCATTTACAGCACTTCATAGTTTTATGAGATTGTTTGCGGCTGTTATGTTTTTTCACAGATTGTTTTCCTTCAGAAAATACAGGATCTTGCCCAGACAGGTCTGTTCCTGTGAAAACAGTACGTTATGTGTCCCGCCAGTAAGCAGGCATAACTGACTATGCGGAATCTGTTCTGCCATCCATTGCGTATGGGAGGTCTTGATGAGGTCATGGGTTCCGGCTAGAAGCAGGACCGGAGCCTGAATTTTCTGAAGGCGGCCGGGGGAAAGCTTTGGGGAGTCTGTTAAAAGCGTGTTCATCTGCAGCTGGCTGCCGAGCTGTTGATGGAGTTTTCCGCTGGGAAGGACCCTCTGAGCCAGTGTGAGAACGCTGCCAAGCATCAGCGTTCCAAGCCGCACCGGAAATATCAGACCATGCGGCAGGGCATTGCCGCTGGCGGAAATCACTGCAAGCGTACGTTCTGGATAAAGGCTTGCAAATTCCAAGGCAGTGTTGGCTCCGTCGCTGTATCCAAAGAGGATGACTTTGGAGATGCCAAGGTGGTCTAACAAGCTGGCGGCGTCGCGGGCCATGTCCTGAATGGTAAAGAATTCTTTTTTGCGTACTGCGGAGTGTCCTGCTTTGCTGCAAAGCAGCTGGGAATGCCCATGTCCCCGGCTGTCCATTAGAATGACCTGATAGGATTTCTGAAGCTTGGAAGCATAGGAATGAAACACATGGTGCGACTGATGGTTGCCATGGAGCAGGAGTATGGGAAGTCCTGCTCCGGATATTTCATAATAAAGGCGTGCTCCGTTTGTTTCAAAATATCCCCGGTCGGAGCGAAATCTTCGGTGTTTTCCAGACAGCAGCCCGGCAGGTACTGGGATTTGCGGGGCTGACTGCAGAATGTCAGCTGTTTTTTCTTTGATTTTCTGACTGCTTTTGTTGATCGTTTCTTGGATGCTCTTCATGATGTAGTTTCCCCTTTAAAAAAGACTGAACACCTTCACGGATCCCATTCGGGTTCTGGATCTTTACGACTGCGTAGAACATATCCGGGGTCGGGTGCTTTGGCAGATAAATATAGTAGGCCGGTATCCAATCTGTCGGGCTGTATTTTTCTTTGGCCCGGTACAGATCCTTAAATCCGTAACAGTCGTTCAGATTGTTGTAGACGAAACGCAGCAGCCGTTCAACCAGACTGGCTTTTTCATCATCGAGTCCGGCGAGTGGAGCAACACCGAGACTTCCGTAGTGGATGCCTTCTACGCGGAAGGTCTGGAAAGCTTCGTAGATGATGGTTTCCATGACACCGCTTGGAGCGCCGTTTCCGTGCCGGGTGACATCGGCCATGTAGCCATCTTTGCCGAGAAACGGGACAAAGGCGATGAAGGCAACAATCTTTCCGTCCGCGTCAGTTGCGTAGAAATAGCGTTTATCCATCGGGTTATCCAGTCCGGCTTTTCCCATGGTAAAGGCAAGAAGCGAGCTTTTTTTCTGCCCGAGCCATTCATTGGTCACACGATCGAAGGCATCTTCGATTTCCTTGTTTCGCTGCTCGAGCGGACGGTATTCCAAAACCGTGACACCGGCTTTTTTCGCATGGTTGATATTCATGCGCATTTTTGCCCCCTTTTTGCCGCTGATCTCATAATCTTCAAGGGAAAACCGTGCTTCTTCGCCGCATTTTACATAGCCAAAGCCCTGACGCTTATATCTTCGAGAAAGTGACCGGTGACACTTAGAAAGAAAAGCTTGTGGGCGCTTTTTTCACAGAATTCCTTAAACTCGGCAAGCAGTGCCGGAAAGTCCGGGTCTGCGCAGACCGGATCGCCGTTGACAATGATGGTATCGCCGGCAACTCCGTAGGGAATGACACCATCTACATTGCGTCCAAAGTAAAGCTGTTTATCGTCCTCCAAGGCGAGATAGGAGCAGCTGTTCTGGCTGTAGAGATTAAGCAGAGTGCGGGCGTGCTGCAGATCCGATTCACGCCGGGTGGATGGGGTAAGCCATGGGCGGACTGCATAAAGCAGGGCGGCCAGAATGCAGGCCCAGCTAAACCAGAACATCACAAGCTCCAGCATGTGGGCGCCATGGGAAACCGGAATGGAGGCACCGTTTCCGAGAAGAATATCGAGGCTTTCTTCAAAGCTGTCGAGCAGTGTATGCCGCCCGCCGCCGAGAATGGGAGTTAAATAATGGTAGCTGATGACTGCGTTGGCAGTGACTCCGACCAGACTGAGGAGCATGATAAAAAGCCCGCGTTTCCGGTTGGTTTTGGAAGCCGGACAGCAGAAGTCGGAGCGGAACCAGAAAAAGACCAGAAACAGGATCACGTCAGATGCCATGCACGCAAGGGAAAACAGGTCTGGAACATGGGGAATGTTACTTACAAAATCCAGCAGCAGAAGTGCCTGGGTAATGAACCGTGCGGCATGCTTCCGTTTCCAGAGCTGCATGCAGAGGAAGAACAGTACGACAGAGGAGGCACGCTGGACCATCCAGTCCATTTCTGTGGAAACTAACAGCGCGGCTTCGGCTGGCAGGTGATGAAAAAAGCTTAAGGCGAACATTCCGAGTGATAAAAAGCCTAAGATCAGAATACAAATATTTTCCACCCGGATGCGAAGAGATTGTGTCATGGAGATACTTCCTTTCTTTCATCAAAAACGGATTACTGTTGTTTCAGATATTCGTCCGTTGTCATGCATTCGGTATGGAGCGGCGCAAAGTAAGAGACGATTTTTTCAGTTTCCTTTTTGGAGTCCCCGGTGAGTCCGGCAACGGCATCGGTCAGGTAGATGACCTTACATCCGGCATCGATGGCAGCAAATACGGTGGAGAGCACGCAGCATTCAGCTACCACGCCGGAAATAATGATCCGGCTGGCTTTTCTTGCAGCAGCCACAACCTCTGGAATGGCAAAGGAAGAGTAGACATCCTTTTTGTAAACCGGCCAGATTTTGGTCCATGGAAGAAATTCCGGCATCATCTCATTCAGCCATGGGTTGGCATTGATAGAAGCATTGACCCGGTTGTATTCGGTCCAGACACCCTCTGGGTGCTCCGGTGCCAGATATTCGGTGAAGATGACTTTCTCTGGAGCATTACTTTTTAAAATGCGCTGGATGGAAGCGGAAGCAGCTTCTATGCCTTCGCAGGCCCATTCCTGCCCTTTGGTGTAAACATTTTGCATATCAATGACCAGAAACAGATCCTGGTTTTTCGATTCGGATTGCTTCATATGAAATTCCCTCCTAACTAAAATATAAAACACAGTATAGTTTTAACACAGAAAAAACTCAAGTCCAACTGCTTGTTATTTAATTAACAAATAGAGCTCTGATTACGCGCTTTTCATTGACTTTACCTAAAGTTAATGCTATCTTTATCATAAATTGTTGTTAAATTCGCAATTGAGTATACATTTTGAAGGGAGGGTATGAAATTGGAAGAAAATCAGCAGACACATTCCAGTAAAGTGCTGGATGTTCCGACTGCGAAGATGCCGCATATCCAGCTTCCGGAAAATCTGGGAATCCGCTATGCCGTGCTTCCGGGTGATCCGGCAAGGGCTGAGCGGGCAGCAGGGTATCTGAAGGATGCAAAGCTGCTTGCATGGAACCGGGAGTACAAAAGTTACAGCGGTTTCTGGAATGGGGTTCCGGTTCTGGTCATGTCTACCGGCATGGGAGGACCTTCCATGGCGATCGCGGTGGAAGAACTGCGAAAGATTGGGGTGACGGCGGCAATCCGTATTGGAAGTTGTGGTGCACTTCAGCCAGAAGCAGGAGTCGGCGACCTGGTTATGGTCGAAGCCGCTGTGCGCGATGAGGGAACGTCCCTTGGCTATGCGCCGCTCAGTTATCCGGCTGTTGCTGACCACAGGCTTTTGACTGCCTGTGAGGAAAGCGCAAGCGAGGCTGGTTACCGGTTCCACACGGGAATTGCCAGAAGTCACGACTGTTTGTATCGCGATGACAATCCGGCTATCTATGCGGACTGGGCGAAAAAAGGAGTCATGGCATCGGACATGGAGACGGCAGCACTTTTTGTAGTCGGCCGGATCCGTGGAATGAAGACGGCTTCTATTTTAAATGTCGTGGCAGCCTGCAAGGGCAATGTGGCAGAAAACATTGGCCGCTATGTGGACGGCGAGACATTGACGGCACAGGGCGAGGAGCATGAGATCCTGACGGCATTTGCGGCATTGGCAAAGCTGGACGCCTGACAGGAAACGCAACTGGCAAAAACGAATCCCGGACCATCCGGTGAGCAATATGCCAAAACGGAATCCCGGACCATCCAGTGAGCAATATGCCAAAACGGAATCCTGGATGATCCAGCCGGCAATGAAACAAAACATATCGTTCCGGAAAACGGAACAAAGAAGGGAAAGGGTGTGTGAGTTATGAACAATTTATTTAAAACAAAATTTGACGCGGCAGTGATCGTGCTGATCCCGGCCTGCATCGGTATCAACTATCTTGGAAAACTGTTTGCAAGTGTGTTAAAGCTTCCGCTGTGGCTGGATTCCATCGGAACCTGCATTGGCGGCTGCCTGGGAGGCCCGATCATCGGCGCGATCTGCGGAGCAGCCAACAACCTGATCTACGGCTTTTCAGCAGGTGATAACATTACCTTAATTTATGCGCTGACCAGCCTTGGCATTGGCGCGGCCGTTGGTATTATGGCACGTCTTGGATTTATGAAGTCCTTCCCGAAGGCAATCTTAACAGCATGCGTAGCCGGACTTACCGCAGTTGTGATTTCCACCCCGTTAAATGTTTTATTCTGGGGCGGCACCACAGGAAATGTATGGGGCGATGCGGTATTTGCAGCAACCCAGGCAGCATCCATGCCGGTATTTTTAGGCTCCCTGTTAGATGAGGTTGTGGTCGATGTGCCGGATAAGCTCATCACCCTGATCGTGGTCTTCTTTATCTTAAAGGGACTGCCGAACAAGCTGACCACACTGTATGAGGCAAACTCCGAGATTGAAACCCTGGATTAAGTGCGAAACCGTTTTATTGAACTTAGGTGACTGGGAAGGTACTGAAACAGTTACGAGTTACGAACTTAGAATAAGGAAATGCTTCTGCCTTGAGACAGGGCAGAGGCTGGGAAATAAAACATGAAAAGTATCAGTCTTTTTGTAGATAACGGGACCTACCTGACAAAGGTGCATCCCTTCACCAAATTAATGTACATTGCCGCGGCGATCAGCATTCCGCTGATTTCCGGGCGGCTGTGGATGTTCGGCGTGTTTATCGCAGTCAGTCTCTTGGTGCTGGCGAGTGGAAAAATCTTAAAAAAGACCGTTCCGCTGATCGCGTTTTCCTTTACGATCCTGCTGACCATTTTCCTGATCCACGGATTGTTTAACCAGAAAAATGAAAACGTCTTGTTTCAGATCGGCGGTTTGAAGTTTTACCGGGAGGGCATGTTGTATGCCCTCCGTATTGGTCTTAATATCTTAAACATGCTGCTTTCCTTCGCGGTATTCGTTCTTTCCACCAAACCGTCCGAATTTGTGGATGAACTGGAAAAGCGCGGATTTTCCCCGCGGTTTGGCTATATCGTTACTTCGGTATTCCAGATCATCCCGCAGATGATGGGAACCATGAACACGATCATGGATGCCCAGCGGAGCCGCGGACTCGAGACCGAAGGAAACTTAAGAACCCGTGCCAGGGCATTTCTTCCGCTGATCTCTCCGGTGGTCATGAGCTCCCTGATCAATACCAGAGAGCGTGCCATTGCCCTGGAGGTGCGCGGATTTGGCGCTGGTAAGAAGAAAACCTGGCTGGCAGAGCGAACCCCGCATAAGGGTGACCGTGCGGTCACAATTTTGCTCGGACTCTGCATTCTGGCGGCTGTGGTATGGAGGATCGTAGGATGTCTGTGATAACCGTTGAAAAATTACGTTACCGTTATCCCCACACAAAGGAGCTTGCGCTCGATGGCGTTGACTTTTCGGTGGAAAAGGGCGAGTTCATCGGCATCATCGGGGAAAACGGAGCCGGAAAAAGTACGCTGAGCCAGGCAATTATGGGGCTGGTTCCGCAGTTTTATAAGGGCGCCTACGGCGGCAAGATCATGGTGGATGGGCTCGAAGCCGGAAAAACTCCGGTGGCACAGCTTTGCGGCCATGTGGGGCTGGTATTCCAGAACCCGTTTAACCAGCTGTCCGGCGCGAAAGACAATGTTTACGAAGAAGTGGCATTCGGTATGCAGAACCTTGGCGTTCCGGCCGAAGAAATGAAAAAGCGGGTCGAGGAGGCCTTAAAGCTTCTGGATATCTGGCAGTACCGGGACCGCAATCCGTTCGATCTTTCCGGCGGTCAGATGCAGCGTGTCGCCATCGCCAGTGTGCTGGTCATGCGGCCGGATGTCATGATCTTAGATGAGCCGACCTCGCAGCTGGACCCACAGGGAAGCGATGAGGTCTTCCAGGCAGTTGAAAAGCTGACGAACTCCGGCATCACCATTTTGATGATCGAACAGAAGATTGAGAAAATGGCAGCTTACTGTGACCGGATCTTACTGCTTCACAAGGGAAAGCAGATTGCATTTGACACGCCGCAGAAAGTATTCTCCCTGAAAAACCTGGAAGAGTACGGAATCCTGGCACCGGCATTTACCCGCATCTGCAAAGCCGAGCAGGTGACACTGCCGGATGGAACCTATCCGGTGACGGTGGAAGAGGCTGCCGGGGTGCTGAAAGCGAAGCACGGAAGCGTAGGGAACGCCGGGAATGCGGAAGATGGAAAAAGCGTGGAAAAAGTCGGAAATGTGGAAACAGAGCAGTTTTGTATCGAAAACCTCGATTTCTCCTACCTGGCCGACGTTCCGGTCATCAAAGCACTGAATATGAAACTGGACAAGCGTCCGACTGCCATCATCGGTCAGAACGGCGCCGGAAAAACCACACTGGTGAAACTTTTAAAGGGCTTGTTAAAGCCGGTCTCCGGAAGCATTTATTTCCATGGGGAAGATATTTCCGGCAAGACCGTGGCTATGCTGGCTGGCAATGTCGGATATGTCTTCCAGAACCCGGATGACCAGATTTTTAAATACAACGTGATGGATGAGATCCTGTTTGGCCCGTTAAATATCGGCATGGACCCGGAGCGTGCGAAAAAAGAAGCAGAGCGGGCACTGGAACTGACCGGACTAAAAGGAAAAGAGAAGGAGAACCCGTATGATCTGGAGCTTTACGAGCGGAAGATGACGGCGATTGCCTCCGTCCTCGCCATGGATACCGATGTGCTGATCTTAGATGAGCCGACCATCGCTCAGGACTGGAAGGGCAGACAGATCATCGGCGGCATCATTCGGAGCCTGGCAGAACGCGGAAAGCTGGTCATCGCCATTCTCCATGACATGGATTTTGTGGCAGAAAACTTCGAGCGCGTCATCATCATGGCACACGGACAGGTGCTGGCCGACGGAACCGCAAAAGAGGTGTTTGCTCAGGAAGAAGCACTTCAGAAGGCCCGTTTGCAAAAGCCGTATGTGATGCAGCTTTGCGAGGCGCTTGGATATGAGAAGAGTTACTTGACCGTGGGAGAAATCCTGAAAGACCAGAAATAATCCTTCTTTAACAAATGAGCACTTAAGAAATGAAAGCGATATTTTCAAAACCCCTGCTTGATGCAGGGGTTTTCTTGTGGTATAATTTCCAAATATCCGCTTATAGTTTATTAATTAAAGGAGTTTATTATCTTATGAGCAAAAAACATACGAAGCGAAGCAGCTTCTCCGGAAAGCTCGGTTTCGTGCTTTCTGCGGCAGGCGCTTCGGTAGGACTGGGAAACATCTGGCGTTTCCCGTATCTGGCAGCAAAATATGGCGGCGGCATCTTTCTGCTGATCTACATTCTGCTGGCATTAACCTTTGGCTACACCATGATCGTGGCAGAGACATCCATCGGCCGCATGACGAAAAAGAGTCCGGTTGGTGCATACCATACGTTCGGAAAGTCTGGCTGGTTTTCCTTGGGCGGTTGGATCAATGCAATCATTCCGATTCTGATCGTGCCGTATTATTCTGTCATCGGCGGCTGGGTTATCCGGTATCTGTTTGGCTATCTGACCGGGCAGGGTGCGCAGCTTGCGGAGAATGGTAATTTTTCCGCATTTATTTCGAATGGGGCAGCAACCGAAATCTGTTTTATCGCATTTGCATTTTTCACCCTGTTTATTATCTATGCGGGTGTGAGAAACGGGATTGAACGTGTATCTAAGTTTATGATGCCGATCCTGATCGTGCTCTCCATCATCATTGCAGGTTATTCCATGACCCGGCCGGGGCAGGCGCGGGAATCAAATATTTCCTGGTGCCGAACGTGGAAAACTTTTCCTGGATGACCGTGGTGACAGCCATGGGACAGATGTTCTATTCCCTGTCCATTGCCATGGGAATCCTGATCACGTTTGGTTCTTATATGAAGCGCGATGTTTCGATTGAAGCATCCACCGGAAATGTAGAGGTATTTGATACCGCGATTGCCATTATGGCAGGACTGATGATCATTCCGGCGGTGTTCGCATTTACCGGCGGTGATCCGGATACTCTGCAGGCAGGACCGGCGCTGATGTTCATCACCATTCCGAAAGTATTCGCAAGCATGGGCTTTGGAAGTATTGCAGGCGTCTTATTCTTCCTGTTGGTACTCTTTGCGGCAGTTACCAGTTCTATCGCGCTGACGGAGAGTGCAGTGTCTACTTTTGAGGACGAGCTTGGCTGGAGCCGGAAAAAGGCTACGGTCATGATCGGCGGCATTATGCTGGTACTTGGAACACTTTCCTGCCTGGGATACGGTCCGTTAGCAAATGTAACCATCATAGGTATGCAGTTTCTGGATTTCTTTGATTTCCTGACCAACTCGGTTATGATGCCGATCGCAGCAATCGCAACCTGTCTTCTTGTGTCCAGAGTCATTGGAATCAAACGGATCGAAGAAGAGGTGCTCCATGGGGAAGGCAAATTCCACAGAAAGCAGGTCTTCAACATCATGGTGCAGTACCTGTGCCCGGTATTTGCAGTCATTATCCTGATCAGCTCCGTGGCCAATGCGTTTGGGTGGATCTCAATGTAATTTCTATGTAATTGAATTTAGAATCCCCGTTGCTGTGTGCGCGTGCATGCATGGCAGCGGGGATTTTTTTCATTGCATTGCATATTGGAGAGGTGCAGGTGGCGTGTCTGCTGATTCTGTCTGGAAACTGCAGAAAAGTTAGGAAAACGCAAAAGAAAATTGCGGTGTTATAAAGAAACTGTTATCAAGTCATACAGAACCTGTTAAGGGTCATGAAAACCTATTCCCATTTGTCTCATCTCTGAATAAAATACCAGAGGAGATAAAATGTTGCTGTTTGCGCAAAGCGTGAACAGTAACGATAAAAAAGAAAGGGGATATGGGAATGTTCACATTATTGATCCTGATTATTTATGCAATCATCGGAGGCGTATCGACACTGGCTATGGTCATTGGAATTCCTGGTGTACTCGGCTGGAAAATTTACCGGAAGGTAAAGTACCATATTCCGGTCATGAAATAAACGTGAATAAGAAAAATATAAAGCTGGCAGCATGTTTCGATTTTCAAGGGAACATGCCGCCGGCTTTTAAAATACTTGAACGGCTAATGCGTCAGCCCTGTTTATTACTTAAAATTCCGATTTCAGCATTTCAGTAAATTCTTCGATATAATATCCGGAATTGTCTTTCTTCCAAAAGGCGCAGTAGGTTTTGGTAACAGGTTCCTGGTTTCACTTATCTGATTGAAAAGATCAGAAGAACTATAGTAGAAGCACAACATGCTTACGCAACGTGAAAGCAGGAAACGAAAATTATGAGGAGGAAATTACAATGAGCAAAAATCTTATTATCTACTATTTACGCAAGGGTGAAAATTACGTGAACGGCCGCATTGTCAAGCTAGCAAAAGGAAATACCGAGATCTGCGCAGAATATATTCAGAAGGCAGTAGGTGGTGACCTGTTTGAGGTAAGCACGACAGAAGCTTACAGCGATGATTATAACGAATGCATTGAACAGGCCAAGCAGGAACTTAAGCGTCATGCCAGACCAGAGTTAGCAGCATATCTGGATGATATCTCCGGCTATGATCATGTGTTTGTACTGGGACCATGCTGGTGGGGAACTTACCCGATGGCGGTCTTTTCCTTGCATGTCGGAGAGGAGTAAGCGTGAAGATGAAAGAGGTAATGATTTTAACCTGGGCATGTCAGATTGGCATGGCGATTGCCCGGAGAATGGGATATGGAAAGAAAATCATCGTTGGTGATAAGAACCTGGAGCATGCGCAGAACATTTCTAAAATTTTGAATGATGCCGGATTCGATGCAAGAGTCTGTTTGGATGGATTTATCGTCGCGGACATCTATTTTGCAGATGATCGAAACAGCACGGCAGTATGGCGAAATTTCCATGCTGGTCAATGTAGTGGGTGTTTCCCCAAGCCAGGCATCCATCGAAACGATTCTAAAGGTGGATCTGTATGGTACCGCAGTACTTTTAGAAGAAGTCGGAAAGGTAATTCGAAAAGGCGGCGTAGGTGTTACTATTTCCAGCCAGTTTGGCTGGAGAATGTCTGCGCTTACTCTGGAGGAAGATGAGCTTCTTGCGACCACACCGGCAGAAGTATTACTGGCACTGCCGATGCTCCAGGTGGGGCAGATCAAGGACACCCTGCATGCATACCAGCTGGCGAAGCGCTGTAATGAAAAGCGTACCATGGCAGAGTCTGTAAAATGGGGAGAGCGTGGTGCGCGGATCAATGCAATCGCACCGGGCATTATCGTAACACCGCTTGCAATCGATGAGCTCAACGGCCCCGTGCGTCGATTTTTACAAAAACATGTTTGCGAAATGTCCGGCAGGCCGTCCGGGAACGTCAGATGAAGTAGCCAATGTCGCAGAACTCCTGATGAGTGAGAAAGGTGCATTCATTACGGGTTCCACGTTTCTGATTGACGGTGGGCAACATCCAGTTATTATTACGGGCCGTTGAAGCCGGGACGATAGTTTTTATTGTTTTACTTGGAAATAGAAAATGATTGATCTATAATGTGGGAAGAAAATACGTAAGATAATACGGAAGTAAAATGCAAAGTATTATGACAAAGTACATTAAGGATGATAACAGCCATGACTATGACAGGAGCGCAAGCGAAACTGTTTACCAAACTTAGGACGCTGGATCACGGTGTGATTGAGGATGGTTTGCCAAATGAGACCGAATATTTATCGGCCGCTACCCGTATCATGTATGTGCTAAAAGAGGTAAATGGTGGATTCGGCTGGAGCCTCTGCGAGCATTTGCGACATGGCGGAAGACAGCAGGAACACGATGCCACATGGGATAATATCGCAAGGTGGACGCAGGGGATTTTCAGTCTTCCAAAGGAACTTTCGTGGGAACAGTTAGAGCATGATTGCAGAACACGGAGAAAGCAGATGCTTCCTAAAATCTGTGCAGTGAATGTAAAGAAAACATCTGGAAGCTATGTGTCGAATGGGAAAGAGGTCTATACGGAAGCTTTAAATAATGCCGGTATTCTGAAACAGCAGCTGGATCTTTACCAGCCGGATCTTGTGATTTGCTGCGGGACAGAGCATGCTTTTGTGGATGCGTGTTTTCCGGGTGAGTCCATTGAATGGAAGATGACGACACGGGGAATCGGGTATTTTGTACATGATAAAAGGCTGGTCATTTCCTTTTCGCATCCAGCGGCCCGTGTCAAAGACTGCTATTTGTATTATGCGCTGCTGGATGCGGTGCGGGAAATTCTACATCTGTCTGTATGTTAAATGTTTCGTATGTAGTTGGTGGAATTACGGTAATCACGGTACTTTCCACCATGATGGCCGGATTTGTGATCAATATGCTGTAGAGTTATGAATGACCCTGACGAGAGAGAAAAATCTCTGGTCAGGGTCGTTTTTATTTTTGATTCCAAAGGGAAAAGGGGTGGCGGCGATTCGAATATACGTTTATAATGAAATCAGGATAAATATACTTAGGATTCTTGCAAGAAATAATGATGTATAGGAGATGGTTTATGTTTATGGAGAGACCGGAAGATTCAAGAGTAAAGATTCCGGCACTTGTACATTTTACAAGGCTTGGATATACTTATATGTCAATTAAAGATAAAGAACGTAATGTGGACTATGACGGAGATACAAATATTTTTTACGGGAAATTTTTATCTGCCATAAATAGAATCAATCAGGCTGATTTTACCCTTGATGATGCTAAGAAAATTATTGATGAAATAAAGATAAAACTGGATAATGAGGATTTAGGCAAATCATTTTTTAATATTCTGCAGTCAGGAATAAACGATATAAAGTTAATTGATTTTGATGATGAGAGTGGATTACAGAATGACTACACAGTAGTAACGGAACTTCCATACGAGAATGGTGATGATAATTTCAGACCTGATATTACTGTATTAATAAATGGAATGCCGTTATCATTTATCGAGGTAAAGCGTCAGAATAATAGAGAAGGCATTCTTACGGAGCGTAACCGCATGGAAAGACGCTTTGGTAATAAAATCTATCGTAAATTTGTGGGAATCACGCAGTTTACTGTGTTTTCTAATAATAATGAGTATGATGATTCTGATATCGAACCGATACAGGGGGCATTTTATGCTTCCAGCAGCTATACCAGAATGTTTTTTAGTAAATTTAGGGAGCAGAGAGTAGAAGAGCTGAGGGCGAAAATGAAAGCTATAGATACTGATGATGAAGCTTTTATTTTGTCAGATACGAATCTTATTGCAATTAAAGGAACACCTGAATATACATCTTCTATAAATGAGGATTCGCCGACAAATCGTATTATTACATCTTTATATACAAAAGGCAGACTATTATTTTTATTGAAATATGGGATCTGTTATAAGACCACTACGAATAAAGATGGAATTACGCAGATAGAGAAACATATTATGCGTTACCCTCAGATGTTTGCAACTATGGCAATACGTGATAAGTTACGTGAAGGCATCAGAAAGGGTGTTATCTGGCATACACAGGGCAGCGGAAAAACAGCATTGGCATACTCTAATGTAAGATATTTGACCGATTATTTCAGCAAAGAAGAAGGAAAAATTGCAAAGTTTTATTTTATAGTAGACAGATTGGATCTGGCAGAACAGGCAAAAAGTGAATTTGAAGCCAGAGGTCTTAACGTCAAGATGATAAAGGACAAGAAACAGTTTGTAAATGATATAATCAATCCGGGAGAGTCAAATACAAGTGGTAAAACTACGATGACTGTGCTTAATATACAGAAGTTCTCGAAAGAATCAGTGACAAAGCCTGCTGATTATAATGTCAATGTACAGAGAATTTATTTTTTGGATGAGGCACATCGTAGCTATAATCCAACAGGTTCATTTCTCGCTAACCTGATGTCATCGGATAGAAATGCGGTAATGATAGCGTTGACAGGAACGCCATTGATCGGAGAAGGCTATAATACAAAAGATGTGTTTGGAAATTATATTCATAAATATTATTATAATCAGTCCATTGCAGATGGTTATACGTTAAAACTGATTCGGGAAGAGATAGAAACTACATATAAGAACCAGATGAACGATACGCTGGATCAGATTGTAAGACAGGGAAGTATTGTAAAGAAAGAGTTGTATGCTCATCCTAAATTTGTTGAGAAGATGGTTGAATATATTGTACATGATTTTGGAGAAGGCAGAAATGCACTGGATTCTTCTATCGGTGCAATGATTGTATGTGATTCTTCTGAGCAGGCAAGAGAGGTTGATAAGCAATTGAATCGCTTTTCAGCGTATACTCATGCACTAATACTTCATGATGAGGGAACAAAACAGGACAGAAAAGACGAGCAAGAAGAATTTAAAAAGGGTAATATTGATATTCTTGTTGTTTATAATATGCTTCTGACAGGTTTTGATGCCCCTAGGTTAAAGAAACAGTATCTTGCCAGAATGATTAAGGCCCATAATTTATTACAGACTTTGACAAGGGTAAACCGACCTTACAAAGGGTATCATTATGGATATGTTGTTGATTTTGCAAATATTAAGGATGAGTTTGATAAGACGAATAAAGCCTATTTTGATGAACTTCAGTCAGAACTAGGAGATGAAGTTCAGAATTACAGCAATATCTTTAAGAGCAAGGAAGAGATTGAAAAAGATTTAAACGAGGTCAAAAATCAATTATTTCTGTATGATACAAGTAACGTGGTTAGCTTTATTAACCAGATTAATGCGATTGATGATAAGAAGCAGCTACTTGACTTACGGCAGGCATTAGAGAATTACAAAGTAATGTATAACCTGATACGGTTATATGGCTATGAAGATCTGTACGAACACTTTAATGTTGAGAATGCGATTAAATGTTTGAATGAGGTCAATAACAGAATCAGTATTGTAAACTTGAAGAATAGCATTAATTCTTCGGAAGATATGACACAGGTGCTTAACATGGCGCTTGACCAGATTGATTTTCAGTTCCGTAAGATCAAAGAAGAAGAGCTTCTGATAGCTGATGCGTTTAGAGATACGCTGGAAAAAACAAGGAGAGAGATTGTGGACAGATGCCTTGATCCAAAAGATCCGGAGTACATATCACTTCTTGATGAATTGAAGAGAGTATTCAAAAAGAAAAATATTGAAGAACTCACAGCAGATGAAATGAGGCAGATGATGGGTGAACTGGGTTCATTGCGGAAGAAAGCAGAGAAACGCAATCTTGCAGATCGGATGCTTGCAGTAAAGTATTCCGGAGATGTTAAATATATGAGAACTCATAAAAGGATAATGGGAAGTCCACCACCGATAGCAGATGCGATTACTGTACATAGAATTTTAATGACAGTTAAGTCTGAGGCTGATGACCAGATAGCTCATAATGAAAACATCCTTGATAATGAGGATTACTTTATGAAATCCTTGCAGCCTATCATTTTAAAGGCATGCTTAGGAGAAAATGTGAAGATAGAACGGCAGCAAATTCTATTTATAGATAATTGTCTGTCAAAAGAATATATATCAGAAAGGGATTGGGTATCCTGATGACAACAGAAACAATAATAGCAAATACAAAACAGATGATTGATGACTTAAAAACCGTATGTGTCAACTTTGGACTTGGCAATGCCAGTAGTGAGTATAAAATTATTACAGAAATCTTCCTGTATAAATTTTTGAATGACAAGTTCCTTTATGAGGTTCGACAAGCAGATGAAAAATTGAAAGATTCCAAGAATATTGAGCAAGCATTAAACGATATGTCAGATGATGATTATGAAATGCTTATGATGCTGTTACCGCCAGCAACTGCAAAACTGAAAAGAGAGCATTTTATTTCATATCTGTTCAACCATAAAAATGATGATAAGTTCAATGGATTGTTTGATGCAACCTTATGGGATATTTCTAATACGAACCTTGATGTGTTTTCAGTGAGTACCGGCTCAGGAGATAAGATTCGTTTATTTGATCAGAATTTATCACTCAATGTAACAGAGTCTAATCGTAGATCTGACTTCTGCAAGGCGATGATTGATAAGCTTGTTACTTTCAGTTTTGCAGATGCATTTTCACAGAAATATGATTTTTTTGCAACTATATTTGAGTATCTGATTAAGGATTACAACAAAGACTTTGGCAAGTATGCCGAGTATTATACACCACATTCCATAGCAAGCATTATAGCAAGAATTATGGTTCCACAAGGAACTCAGAATGTTACAGTATATGATCCGGCGGCAGGTTCAGGAACGCTTGTATTGGCACTTGCACATGAAATAGGCGAGAATAATTGTACAATATATACACAGGATATTTCCCAGAAATCAAATGAATTTCTGCGCCTGAATCTTATTCTGAATAATCTTGTACATTCACTGGGTCACGTAGTGCATGGTGACACATTATTATCACCACAGCACTTGAATCGACAGAAGAATGGATTGATGAAGTTTGACTATATCGTCAGCAATCCGCCTTTTAATGTGGATTTTTCAGATAATAGAGATACATTGGCAGGAGAAACTTATAAGGAAAGATTCTGGGCGGGAGTGCCAAAAGTCCCTGATAAGAAAAAAGACAGTATGGCAATTTATCAGATGTTTCTTCAGCACATAATTTTTTCCATGAAGGAGAATAGTGGCAGAGCTGCAATTGTTGTGCCGACAGGATTCTTAACAGCAGGAACGGGCATACCAAAGACAATACGAGAGCGTATAGTGAAAGAACAAATGTTACGAGGTGTTGTATCCATGCCAAGTAATATTTTTGCAACAACAGGCACAAATGTATCCGTTGTATTTCTTGACAATACAAAGAAATATAACAAAGTGATACTTATGGATGCCTCCAAACTTGGAACTAAGGTTAAGGTGGATGGCAAAAACCAGAGAACGGTACTTTCTGATGAAGAAATTGAGGATATTATTAATACTTTCAATAATTTTGAAGCGAAAGAAGATTTCTCTGTTGTTGTAGATTATGACAAGATAGAGCAGAAGAAGTGTTCTTTTAGTGCCGGACAGTACTTTGAAGTAAAGATTGAGTATGTAGAACTGACACAGGAAGAGTTTCAGGCAAAAATGAATGATTATACGGATAAACTGACAGAATTATTTGCTGAGGGTAATGCTTTGCAGGCGGAGATTCTGGAACAGTTGAAGAAGGTGAAGTATGAGTAAGATTACGAAATATGCATTATCTGAATTATATGATATGAGTTCTGGAATATCTTCTACAAAGGATCAAGCTGGACATGGTGCACCGTTTGCTTCTTTTGGAACAGTTTTTAATAACTATTTTTTGCCGGATGAATTACCTGATTTAATGGATACAAGCGAGAAAGAACAGGAAATATACTCTATCAAAGAGGGTGATGTTTTTATTACCAGAACCAGTGAGACAATTGATGAGCTGGCAATGAGTTGTGTTGCTGTAAAAGATTATCCCAAAGCAACATATAGTGGATTTACGAAAAGACTTAGACCTAAAAAGAAAGGTTTTGTTTATCCGAAATATATGGCATTTTATTTTAGAAGTGAACTATTTCGTAAAGCTGTAACCAATAATGCATTTATGACTCTAAGAGCAAGCTTTAATGAGGATATTTTTACATTCTTAGATGTGTATTTGCCAGATTACGATGAGCAGGTGAAGATAGGCGATATGCTTTATTCGATTGAGTGTAAAATTCAGAAGAATAGAGAGATAAATGATTATTTAGAAGAGATGGCAAAGACCATCTACGACTATTGGTTTGTTCAATTTGATTTTCCAGATGATAATGGAAATCCATATAAATCATCTGGTGGAAAAATGATTAATACTAATGGTTATGTTATTCCTGATGGTTGGAAAATTCTTAAAGTGAAGGATGTTATTTCCAATATTTGTACAGGATTGAATCCTAGAAACAACTTTAAATTAGGTTCAGGAAATATAAAATATATCACTGTAAAAAATCTTACAACCAAAGGAACTTTAGATTTCACTGGTTGTGACACTATTGATGAATCAGCTCATGCAATTATCCATAATAGATCCGACATCAAAATTGGCGACATTTTATTTGCAAGCATTGCTCCATTAGGTAGATGCTATCTGATTCAATCTGCACCAACAGATTGGGATATTAATGAATCGGTATTTTCAATTCGACCCAATTATAGTGTGATGACATCTGCTTATCTGTATTTATATTTTATGAGCGATTCTTTTATAAAATATGCTACATCAAGTTCCACTGGTAGTATTTTTAAAGGCATCCGCATAAATACACTTTTGGATACAGTGTTATGCGTACCACCAATGTCGGTTATAAAACAATTTGAAGATAGGCTTACATCCACATTACCATTAAAAGCAAAAAATGATGAAGAAATTCGTTCCTTAACAAACTTACGTGACTGGCTTCTTCCCATGCTTATGAATAGTCAAACCGCTATCGAAGATTGATCCGCTAAATAATCATTTATAATAGAAAAATTAACTCTTGAAAGTGGCAAGAGCAAATCATAGAACTCCACTTCATGGTGGTTCTCACGTATAAAGGAGAAACACATGAAAGAAAAAATAATAACGGAAATTATTAATGCGATGCTTCCGTCACTTAATAATGGACAATTAAAAAAATTGAAAGATGTATTAGAGGTAAATTTATATAATGTTGCCATTGTGACTAGAAAAGACGAAGAAAATGAACAGGAAACACAGGATTATTTGGAGATATTTTTATCTGCAAAGAGAATAGAGGGATGTTCGGAGAAAACTTTAACATATTACAGAAATACCATTTATCAAATGATGGAAAGTATTGGAAAAACAGTATGCACAATTGAAACGGAAGATCTTCGAACATATCTATCGAAATATCAGGCTGAAAAGGAATCAAGTAAGGTGACGATTGATAATATAAGAAGAATATTTTCGAGCTTCTTTGCATGGCTGGAAGATGAGGATTATATTATAAAAAGCCCTGTACGTAGAATACATAGAATTAAGTCCGCTAGCGTGATAAAGGAAACGTATACAGATGAGCAACTGGAGACAATGAGGGATAATTGTGACAATCCAAGAGATTTGGCATTGATTGATATACTTGCATCCACAGGAATGAGAGTTGGAGAACTGGTTTTATTAAATAGAGATGATATTTCATTTGATGAAAGAGAGTGCATAGTATTTGGTAAAGGCGATAAAGAACGAATGGTGTATTTTGATGCACGAACTAAGTTACATTTGCAGAATTATCTTGATGCAAGAACAGATAATGAATCAGCCCTATTTGTATCTTTAAAAGCACCGTACAAACGTATGAAAATTGGTGGTATAGAGTTGAGATTACGGGAAATGGGGAAACGATTGAATATAGACAAGGTTCATCCGCATAAATTTCGAAGAACACTGGCAACAGTTGCGATTGATAAGGGAATGCCGATTGAACAGTTGCAAAAATTATTGGGGCATCAACGAATAGATACAACATTGCAATACGCAATGGTTAAGCAGAGTAATGTGAAGATTGCTCATAGAAAATACATTGGATAGGAATGTTGATACATGAAAAGAATAGAAATAAAAAGTATTTGCAAGGTTTATGATGGACCTCATGCAACTCCTAAAAAAACTGAAAATGGGCCTATTTATCTTGGGATAGATGCTATTACAGAAGATGGAATGTTAGATCCGTCACAGTATGCCCATTTATCTGAAGATGATTATGTGAAATGGACAAAAAGAGTAATTCTGCAAGAAAATGATATTGTATTTTCATATGAGGCAACCTTAGGTAGATATGCACTGATCCCAAAGGATTTTTATGGTTGCCTTGGAAGAAGACTTGCAATAGTAAGAAATATTAGCGACAAAATAAACGTTAAATGGTTGTATTATTATTTCAAATCACCAGAATGGACTTCATTTATTAAGAATCAGACAGTCAAGGGAAGCACTGTAGATAGAATTTCGATTGAAAGTTTTCCGGAATATACAGTCCCATTAATTCCTTTAGAAGAACAGAACAAAATAGTTAATGTGTTAGAGAAAATTGATCGTAAAATTTCTGATAACAAAGAGATAAATGATTATTTAGCGGATCAATCTTCTATGGTTGCCTGACCATTCATCAACATTGGCAGAAGCCAATTTCTTAACTGATATAATTCCTGATTTTCTTTATTGATGCGACTAATTTCTGTATGAATCTTATCAATTTGGTTAGAAAACTTGCGAATTATATTTTCAGGTGGTAAAACAATGACACTTTGCCTTAAATGATCGCTGGTTATATGCCCCATTGTAGTTTTCCTGGCTTCAGCCAATTGGACAAATTTTATAATATATGCCCTTAGCTGGTGATAAACATAACTTTGAGTATAATTTTTCTTGGGAATTACCTTAAAAATATGTTGATTTAGGGCACTTTTGAAGCCTGCCCAACGTTGGACTTCAAGTGAAGCAGACCAAGAAAATAATATATCTCCGGTGTTTACAATATTATTTTGGGGAATAGTTGCTTTTACTCGTTCTGTATTTGAAGATATACCTTCATGCATCTCTTTGATTTTAATTACTGGAAGAGAATTTTCAGTTTCATCAGGACGATACTTTTGACATGCCAAGCCATTTATAAATTCAGCAATATCATATAAATTTCCAAATTTCCAATCAGAAGGAGCTAAGCCAAAATCGTCAATGAAACTCATTTTTCCACCAGATGATTTATATGGATTTCCATTATCATCTGGAAAATCAAATTGAACAAACCAATAGTCGTAGATGGTCTTTGCCATCTCTTCTAAATAATCATTTATACTATAAAATTCAACCGTGAATGGGATTTTGGAGCGCTATTGTAAGAAACTCGGCATTTCCACGATTTCTGTTCATGGATTGCGTCATACCCATGCGTCAATTCTGTTATTTGCAGGGGTGTCGATCGGAAGTGTGGCGCGGAGACTTGGACATGCCAGCATGACAACGACACAGAAAACATATCTGCATATCATTCAGGAACTGGAAAACCAGGATATTGATCTGGTGATGCGGTCACTGGCAAATTTGACTTGATTAGTAGAGGTCTCGTTACTTCGATTTTACGATCCGCTACTGCGAAAATGATGCTTGCACGTAACAGTAACAATAAATAGAATATAAACGAAAGCAACTTAAATACAAAGAAAGATCAGAACACTGGTGAATGGGCTGCATATGAGCATAAGGATATCATTTCCGATACGTGTCTGATAAAACCGGGTTTTGCTGTAACGTATAGTCAGGGGGAAGATTGGTGGAAAAAGAATTTTACATAAAGGACAAGACGCCACTGCAGTATTTGCAATCTATTGTAAATCTTGAGCGTTTCCAGAAGTATTTACAGGAGAAGGATCTTGGCAGTGCCTACAATTACCTAAACAATATCTATATGGTTATGCTGGATACAGACCAAAACACGAGGGGCGAAGCAGTCGGAATTTACGAAAGCCATTTGGAAGAGATCCATAAACAGCTTGGGACGCTTAAGTCATTAAAAGAAAAAAGAACGAGTATCACAAAAACAGATAATCCTTTCATTGGCAAAGCACGCATGGAAACTTCACGGGAATCTTTGATCCATGATAGTATTGCATACCTGTCTAACGTAGATTCGATTCGTTTTGAGCGGACATACGATGGACAAATGATCGACCGTCATATGAATAACATCCCGGAGCTGGCTTATGAGGACCGGTATTATAAAACTCCATATGCCATATTTTCGAAATACATACAGTTTTTTGCAGATACGATCTCCATGCTTGCAACGGCGGAAGAGTACAATCGATTGCCGCAGACTATTAAGCATGTCATTGCAGCGAATAATTCTGGAAAACCGAATGGGGCGAAGCCTGCATTTGATCAAAAAAAGAACAGCAATATAAAAACAAAGAAAAATGTTCGTCACAATCATGGCGGGCGAAAAATATGGAATTTTTTCAAGATAACAATTGTGATATGCCTGGTCTTTATCTTGAAAATTTCGAATACCGGGAAGAGTAATACCTATCAGTCTGCAGCGGGTGATACCAATACAACGGCAAGAATGGATAACGCAATACCGCAGCAAATTGCAGATAGGAATACCATGCCAGCAAAATCATTATTCGATGACCGTCAGCCGGACATGCAGCAACTGGCAAATCGTGTTTCTGAAGAAAACGTAAAAATACAATACGAATGGGAATCTCCTTCTGGATCATGGAAAAATGGAATGACCATGGAATTAAATATGGGTGTCTATATGTATTATCGCGGGTTACCACGCCAATATTCCAATGATTGTAAAAATTATATTTCTGATGAATACACGGTCAGCATGTTAAAACGCACGAATGAGACGATCGATGAGCTGTGTGAAAAAGAAAACATGAGCAGCGAATGGGCAAAGGTGCAGGAAACGGTTGCATTTGTACAGGCGATTCCATACAAGACCGATGAGGAATCGGTAGGGCAGGAAGAATGGTACAAATATCCGTATGAGACCTTGGTTGATCAGTGCGGGGATTGTGAAGACAAAACATTCCTGCTTGCAGGACTTCTGAAAGAACGGGGATACGATGTTGTTATCCTTATCATGCCCGACCATATGGCGCTTGGTATTGCAGGCACGGATATTCCGGGAAGCTATTATGAACGGAATGGGAAAAAGTATTACTATGTGGAAACGACATCTTCCGGGTGGAAAATCGGAGATATCCCGAATGAGTATCGTTGGCAGAAGGCAGAAGTCGTTCCAATTATGTGATTTGGCCGCACAACTCTGCAATTACAAAGGCCAATGTTATATCGTTCACGCAAAAAATGAATCTATAGAATGGAGACAAAATCATGGTAAGACCAATCATGCGAGACATCGCATTCTTAAAACAGAAATCACTTCCGGCAACTTCTGCGGACCGCCAGGTCGCACTCGATCTTTTAGATACCTTGAAGGCCCACGAGGCAGAGTGTGTTGGCATGGCAGCGAATATGATCGGGGTGCAGAAAAATATCATTGCGGTGAATATGGGATTTATGAATGTTGCGATGTTTAACCCTGTCGTTGTGAAAAAATCCGGTGCATTTGAGACGGAAGAGGGCTGTCTTTCCCTGTCCGGGGTTAGGAAAACGACCCGTTATGAGGAGATTGAAGTTGAATACGAAGATATGAATTTCAAAAAGCAGCATCAGAAATTCAGCGGCTGGACAGCCCAGATCATTCAGCATGAATGTGATCATCTGGCGGGAATCATTATCTAAATGGGTGGAGGAATTACGTCTATGAAAATAGAACATATCGCACTGTATGTGAATGATCTGGAAAAGACGCGGGATTTTTTTGTGAAATACCTGGGTGCAAAATCAAATGACGGGTATTATAATATGCGGACAGGATTCCGGTCTTATTTTCTTTCTTTTGATGATGGGGCGAGACTGGAAATTATGAATAAACCGAAAATGTCAGATTTACCGAAAAATCTAGACCGGACAGGCTACGCACATATTGCGTTCAGTGTTGGCAGCAAGGAAAATGTGGAGCAAATTACAGCCAAATTGCAGGATGCTGGCTACGAAGTGATCAGTGGACCGAGAACAACGGGAGACGGCTACTACGAAAGCTGTATCGTTGCCATTGAGCAGAACCAGATTGAGATTACGGTGTAAAATCGTTAAATACAGTTATTGCAGCAGATTTTGCCGATTTGAAATGCGGAGGATTGGCAAAATCCGTTGCTGTTTAACAGTAACAGGATAAGAAAGAGCGGGACAATAGGATGAATACAACAGAGAACACGAAAAAGGATGAAGGCCTGATCGGAAATGAAAAAATTGAGGAAGCGATTGCTGCATTGCAGCAGGAACCGAGCGAAGAACTACTGGCTCACGCGTTGACTGTGCTCCGCCGGCGGATGCGGGAGCGGGGACAGGTTATTCTGGCGGTGGACATGCCGCAGGATCAGAGTGGCATGTCGCAGTTACTGCCAAATCCGGCAGCTCCGATGCAGATTCAGGCAGTGCAGACTGCAGATGGAAAAGCATGGTGGGTGGCATTTACCAGCTTTGAAGAGGAATTGCGTGGTGCGGATCAGGTGAAGTCCACGTTTCTGGCTGATCTGGAGCAGATTTTCCGGACAGCACTGACGGTGAACGAAATCGAAGGAGTCATTATTAACCCGTGGAACCGCACGATGATGTTAAACAAAAACCTGATTCAGATCGTGTTGGGGGATTCATAGAAATTTGGTAACTGTTCAGTAGGTCTGCGCATTTACTGCGCTGACCGTAAGAAAACATAGGATGGCAGGCAAAAATCCCATTGCCGCAGGCAATTTTTCATGGATTTTTGCTCGTGACTGTGAAGGTACTGAACAGTTACGAACTTCGGCAGCTCCTGAAAGTGCTTGCCATAAAGATAAAATAGAATGTCTGTTCGATATTTGCCTTGCGTCAGGCAGTCTGATATGCTAGAATAAAAAACATGATAAAAGGATATTAGGAAAGGTCAGGTCAGTCATTTGTTTTCATATATCAAAGGAACATTAGAAGAATACTGGGAAGATACGGTGGTAATTGAGTCGGGAGGCATTGGGTGGAACATTCACGTTCCGCTGTCTGTGCTGGATCGGCTTCCTCATGTGGGGGAGCAGATGAAGGTCTATACCTCCTTTCAGGTGAAAGAAGACTCCATGACGCTTTACGGCTTTCTAAGCCGTCAGGATTTAAAGATGTTTAACCAGCTTCTCGGTGTAAATGGCATCGGCCCGAAGGCAGCGCTTGGAATTCTTTCTTCCCTCACCCCGGACGATCTTCGCATGGCGATCATAGCGGAGGATGCCAAGGCAATCGCAAAAGCACCGGGCATTGGCCCGAAGACAGCAAAGCGTGTGATTTTGGATTTAAAGGACAAGATTAGCATGGATGATGTGCTCCCGCTGCAGTTTGCGGGTGGACAGGCCGAGGCAAATGTTGCTGCAGCGGCTTCTGGTGTGGATGGAGCAGGAAAAGAGGCGATTGAGCACTGGTTGCTCTTGGTTACTCACCGACAGAAGCAACCAAAGCTGTGCGGCAGGTAGAAATCAAGGAAGGCATGAATGCGGAAGCTGTGCTGAAGGCATCGCTGAAATTTCTGGCATTTTAAGATAATAAGCGGGAATCCCCAGTTATTCATTGCCAGTCTGGTTCACCAAAAGCGGGCAGGCATGCAGGTGCAAATCGATTAGAAAATCAGTATTGGAGCAGGAAATGGAACGACGGATCATTACCACTGAGGTGACGGAAGAGGATAAGGTAATAGAGCCAAATCTCCGTCCTCAGCTGTTAGACGAATACATAGGGCAGGAAAAAATCAAAAATAATTTAAAGGTCTACATCGACGCGGCAAAGGCGCGTGGGGAATCGCTGGACCATGTGCTGTTTTACGGACCGCCAGGACTGGGAAAAACAACGCTTTCTGGCATTATTGCCAACGAGATGGGCGTTCATATGAAGGTGACTTCCGGTCCGGCCATTGAAAAGCCGGGAGAGATGGCGGCCATTTTAAACAATCTCCAGGAGGGAGATGTATTGTTTGTAGACGAAATCCACCGTCTTAACCGTCAGGTAGAGGAGGTGCTTTACCCGGCTATGGAGGATTTTGCAATCGATATTATGCTGGGAAAGGAATCTTCTGCCCGCTCTATCCGGCTGGATCTGCCGCATTTTACCCTTGTGGGGGCAACGACAAGAGCGGGACTTCTGACAGCGCCGCTGCGTGACCGTTTTGGTGTGGTACAGAAGCTGGAGTTTTATACACCGGCAGAGCTGCAGGTAATCGTAGAGCGCTCGGCAGCAGTGCTTGGTGTCGGAATTGATCCGGAGGGTGCTGCGGAAATCGCAAGACGTTCACGCGGAACGCCGCGTCTGGCAAACCGCCTGTTAAAGCGGGTCCGCGATTTCGCACAGGTAAAATATGACGGAGTCATCACCAAACAGGTGGCGGATTTTGCACTGGACATTCTGGATGTGGACAAGGTTGGTCTGGATAATAACGACCGGAGCATTCTTCTCATGATGATCGAGAAATTTGGAGGAGGTCCGGTAGGACTGGAAACTTTGGCGGCAGCTCTCGGCGAGGATGCAGGCACGCTGGAGGATGTTTATGAGCCATACCTTCTTATGAATGGCTTTTTAAACCGGACCCCGCGCGGCCGTGTGGCAACCCAACTGGCTTACCAGCATCTGGACATTCCTTATAAAGAAAGTGAAAAGTAGTTATAGTAACAAAACACTCTTGTTGAGACGGATGGAATATGTTAAAATGAGTGCGAATTGATAGAAACATGTATACAGTATTTTAAATTAATTGATTTATTTTATAAGGAAATTTCATGGAAAAGAAAAATTACACGGAAGTGTTTATAGATGGAACCGTTTTTACGCTGGGCGGCGAGGAAGATGAAGCGTATTTAAGACAGGTTGCAGCGTATTTAAATGAAAAGATCGGAGCAGTGCGGAAACTGGATGGTTTTTCCAGACAAAGCCCGGAATACCAGAATCTGACCATTCAGCTGAACCTTTCTGATGATTATTTTAAAGAGCAGATGCGTGCAGACGGTCTGGAGCAGCAGAAGGAAGAGCTGGAGAAGGATGCTTACAGCTTAAAGCATGAGCTGATCACCACACAGATGAAGCTGGATGCGCAGTCCCGTGAGCTGGAGGTGGCGAAGGCTGCCCCGTTAAAAGACAGGGAGGAACTGGAAACTGCGAAGGAAAAGCTGGAGACAGCCGGGCAGGAAATCGAGGCTTTGAAGAACCGCTGCGAGGCAGCAAGACAGGAGCTTGCTGCGGCAAAAGCAGAGACTGAGGCAGTCCGTCAGGAAAAAGCAGCCGCTGTATCAGCGCAGGAAGCTGCGGTTGCGGAAGCGGAAGCGGCACGTGAGAAAACTGCGTTAGCGAGAAGTGAGACAGAAGCTGCAAAAGCGGAAACAAAGACGGTAGAAGCAAGTCTGGAGCATGCCAGAATGGAACTGGAAAATGCAAAGGCAGAAGCTGAAACTGCAAGAAATGCAATAGAGCTACGCAGGAAGAAGCAGAAACCGTAAAAAGTGAGGCTGAAAACGTAAAGGCGGAAGCAGAGGCGGCAAGAAGCGAGGCTGAAAACGCAAAGGCGGAGGCAGAAGCGGCAAGAAATGCGGCCGAGAGTGCGAAAGCAGATGCAGAAGCATTAAAGCAGAATCTGAAAGAAAAGACTGAGGAAACAGAACAACTGAAAAAAGATTTGGAAGGAAAATCTGCAGAGTCGGATCAGTTGAAACAGGAGCTGGAGGCAGTACGCGAGGAACTTGCGAAGCTGCAGTCTGAGCAAAGTGCAGCAGAAAATGAGTTGCAGCAGGCTCACTTGAAGAATGCTTCTTCGATTCAGGAATTGTCCCAGCTTAGAACTGAGGCGGAGACTACAAAGCAGGAGCTTAATCAGGCTAGAAGCGAGGCAGAGACTGCAAAGCAGGAGCTTAATCAGGCCAGAAGTGAGGCAGAGACTGCGAGACAGGAGCTTGCCCAGACAAAGGCAGAAAACGAATCTGTGAAACAGGAACTGTCCAAAATCAAAACTGAGGCAGAAAGTACGAAGCAGGAACTTACTCAGAGCAGAAATGAAGCAGAAAGTGCGAAGCAGGAACTTGCTCAGAGCAGAAGTGAAGCAGAGAGTGCGAAGCAGGAACTTGCTCAAAGCAGAAATGAAGCAGAGAGTGCGAAGCAGGAACTTGCCCAGAGCAGAAGTGAAGCAGAGAGTACAAAGCAGGGACTGACTCAGTTTAGAAGTGAAGCAGAGGCTGCAAAAGAGAAATTGTCCCAGCTCAGGACCGAGGCAGAGACCGCAAGACAGGAGCTTGCCCAGGCCAGAACCGAGGCAGAGACTGCGAGACAGGAGCTTGCCCAGGCCAAGAGCGAGGCAGAGACCGCAAAACAAGAGCTTTCCCAGGCACATGACGAAACGGAAATGGCAGTTATGGAGCTTGATGAGGCACGCGAGGAGAAGCAGAAAGCAGCCGGCGAGCTTGAAAGCATTCGCACGACTGCAGAGGAAACAGCCCGTGAACTGAGACAGACCCGGGAAGCAGCAGAGCATACCGAGGCAGAATTAAAAGCAGCGCTCGCTGAGGCGAAAGCAGAAACAGAGCAGATGCGGATCAAACTTGAAGTAGCACAAAGAGATGGCGAGAGTGTAAGACTGGAACTGGAAACCTTGAAACAGTCAGCATCAGCAGTTCAGCCGGTAGAACAGGCTGCTTCAACTGCAGAGCAGGGAGTGCCAACAGTACAACCAACTGCAGAGAAAAAGCCAGAGCAGGCAACAGAGACTGTAACATCTGCAGCGGCCAGAGAGCAGGTAGCTTCCGTTCTTCCGAAGGCAGTAAAAACACCGGAAGAACAAAAAGAGGCAGACGACCTGGCAAAGCAGGCGGCATTTAGGGCGGCTTTGGCGGCAGCAACACATCCAAACCGTCATTTTATCCGTTAAAGGATACAATATTAGAGTTCCTTTTTGCGCAACGCGTGAACGGTAATGATATCAGATATACAGGGGCAAGAAAGGAGGGACGTTTCGAATCAGATCGGGACTCCCTTTCTTTGCATTGCATATTAGGAAAGCACCGGAGGTGCATCCGCTGATTGGATTTTGCCCTGGAATTGTTAATAGGAGGAAGTTTTGAATTCACGTGTAGAAATCCTGGCTCCGGCCGGGTCAATGGAAAGTATGATGGCAGCGGTCCATGCGGGAGCGGATGCTATTTATATGGGTGGCAGCCGGTTTGGTGCCCGCGCCTATGCAGATAATCCAGAAGAGGATCAGTTCCTGAAAGCAATCGATTACGCACATCTGCATGGCTGCCGTCTTTATATGACAGTCAATACGCTGGTTAAGGAAGAGGAGCTGGACCAGCTTTATGATTTTTTAAAACCGTACTATGAGCGGGGACTGGATGCGGTGATCGTTCAGGATCTGGGTGTGTGGAAATTTATCCGCGAGCATTTCCCGGATCTTCCGATCCACGCAAGCACACAGATGACGGTGACAGGATGGCGTAGCGCAAAAATCTTAAAGGAGCTTGGTGCGACCCGTGTGGTAACAGCGCGTGAGCTTTCTTTGCAGGAAATCGCGCAGATCCGCGATTATGTGGATGTAGAAATCGAGAGCTTCGTCCATGGTGCATTGTGCTACTGCTATTCCGGACAGTGTCTGCTTAGCAGTCTCATTGGTGGACGGAGCGGAAACCGTGGCAGATGTGCACAGCCGTGCAGACTTCCATACGATGTGCTGACGGTAGGTGGGACACCTCTGAAAGGTGCGATCCACCAGATGGCCGAGGGAAAAAAGACAGCGAAAACATGGGATAACAGGAAGAAAAATGACAAAAAGTCAGGAGATAATCGCTATGTTTTGAGTTTAAAGGATCTTTGCACCCTCGACATTCTCCCGGATGTGATTGAGTCCGGCGTCTATTCCTTAAAAATCGAGGGCAGAATGAAGAGTCCGCGTTACACGGCCGGTGTCGTGAGCATTTACCGCAAATATGTGGATTATTATCTGGAACATGGCCGGGACGGCTATAAGGTAGATCCGGCTGACCGGAAAATGCTGCTGGATCTGTTTGACCGTGGTGGCTTTACGGATGGTTACTACCTCCATCACAATGGCCGGGAGATGGTCGCATTAAAAGAAAAACCGGCGTTTCGTGAAGGAAACCAGGCATTGTTTGACCGTTTGGACCGCGATTATGTGAATAAAAAGAAGCAGGAGCCACTTTCCGGTCATGTGACGGTAAAGGAAGGTGAGCCGTTGAAGTTTGCACTCTGGTGTGCAGCGCCGGAGCTGCTTTTGGAAGAAGCTGCTGACCAGAATCCGTATGTGGAAGTTACGGGAGCAGAGGTTCTGACGGCGCAGAACCAGCCAATGGGCGAGGAAAAACTGTTAAAGCAGTTGAACAAGACGGGAAATACACCGTTCTATTTTGAAAATCTGACTGCGGAAATCTCTGGAAACTGTTTTGTACCGGTACAGGCATTGAATGAACTGCGCCGGGAAGCCTTAGAGCAGATGGAAGAGAAACTGCTGGCACCTTTTTCCAGAGTGGCAGAGCAGGAGTCTGGTGCAGACAGAACCGCAGAAACTTGTGATAAAACAGAGACATGCGGCAAAACAGAAAAAGGAAGAACCGCAGAAACTGCCGTGGTATCAGAAAACATTCAGGATTCAGAAACACTCCGGATCGTGGAAGCAGCCCAGGAAAAAGCCCAGGAAGCAGCCACGGACAGAACCGGTCTCCACATTTCCCTTGAGGAGCCGTGTCTGTTAAGCACGGCCATTGCCCATCCGGATGTCAGCCGCATCTATCTGGATTCCTGCAGCTTCGGACCGGAGACCTGGGAAACGGCTGTGAAGGAATGCCATGAGCAGGGAAAACAGTGCAGTCTGATGCTGCCTCATATTTTCCGCACGGAAGCGGAAACCTATTTTAAGAAGCATATGGCTGCGTTAAAGGCAGCAGGCTTTGATGAACTGGTGGTAAAATCCCTGGATGAGATCTTCTTCTTAAAGGAACAGGGAGTAGATGAAATCCCCCTGGTTTCCGATGCAAACCTTTATGTGATGAACCATCTGGCCAGAGAGCAGATGGAGCAGCTTGGCATTTCCCGCATGACCCTTCCGCTGGAGTTAAACAGCAGGGAACTGGAGACACTGGGATGTGAGCAGATGGAGCTGTTTGTGTACGGTTACCTTCCGGCTATGGTATCGGCCCAGTGCATTGTGCGCACAACGAAGGGCTGCACGAAAAAGCCGGAGCTTTTAAAGATGAAGGACCGCACTGGAAAAGAGCTTCCGGTAAAGAATTTCTGCCGGTTCTGCTACAACACCATCTACAATCCGAGCCCGCTTTCGCTGCTCGGTCAGGAAAAGCTGGTCAGCCGTCTGCAGCCGGGGGCGCTGCGTCTGGCGTTTACCATGGAGTCACCGGAGCAGATGAAAGAAATCCTGGATGCATTCGCGGATCATTTCCTGCACGGAGAAGATACCAAGGACCCGCTGAAAGACTTTACACGGGGGCATTTTAAGAGAGGCGTAGAATAACCGTTTATGATCAATATTGTAATTGAAGTATCCAAATACCTGATGATCCTTCTGATCGCCGCATACACTTATTGGAATTTCAGTTATTTCCGGTTTCATGACCCGGACCGGCAGGGAAGTGTCTGCATCCGGCAGAATATCACGATGTTTCTGATGCATTTTGTCGCATATGCGGTATTGTTTTTAAAATCGGAGGATGAGCGGGTGCTCCTGTTTTATCTGGCCCAGGTGATCTTTCTGGCCGTTTACATGGGGCTTTACAAGATTTTTTATCCAAAGAGGTCAAGACTTTTAGTCAATAACATGTGTATGCTGCTGTGTGTCGGATTCATCATTCTGACCCGTCTGGATTTTGACAAGGCGATCCGTCAGTTTGTGATCGTTGCTATTTCCGCACTGGTGACCTGGATCATTCCATTTATTTTGGAGCGGGTCTGGCAGCTGGCAGAAATCCCGTGGGTGTACGGCTTTGCGGGATTGGCACTGTTGATCGTGGTGTGGGTGATCGGAAACAACAGCTTTGGAGCGCAGCTTTCTGTGAACATCGCGGGCATTGCATTTCAGCCGTCGGAGTTTGTTAAGATCCTGTTCGTATTTTTTGTGGCATGCATGTTTTACCGAGATACGGAGTTTCGGACCATCGCAGAGACAACCGCCATGGCGGCTGCCTATGTGCTGGTGCTGGTGCTCTCCAAGGACCTTGGAAGTGCGCTGATCTTCTTTCTGACGTATCTGACCATGCTGTTTGTGGCAACGGGCAGCTGGCTTTACCTTTTTTCCGGACTCATCAGCGGGGGCGGGGCATCAGTGGTTGCGTACCAGCTGTTTGCCCATGTGCGGACGCGTGTAGCGGCCTGGAAAAATCCGTGGGCAGACATCGATAACCGCGGCTACCAGATCACGCAGTCGCTGTTTGCCATCGGTACGGGTGGCTGGTTTGGCATGGGACTTTACCAGGGTATGCCGTATAAGATCCCGGTCGTGGAAAAGGACTTCGTCTTTGCGGCAATCTCGGAAGAGCTGGGCGGAATTTTTGCCCTCTGTGTGCTGTTTGTCTGCCTTGGCTGCTTTTTGCAGTTTGTGCTTCTGGCAGCGCAGATGCAGGCGCTGTTCTTTCAGCTGATCGCGTTCGGGCTTGCATGGTATATGCAGTCCAGATTTTTCTGACGGTTGGAGGTGTGACCAAGTTCATCCCGTCAACCGGAGTGACCCTTCCGTTTGTCAGCTATGGCGGAAGTTCTATCTTGAGCACCTTTATCATTTTCGGGGTGATTCAGGGCCTTTACATTCTGAAGCGGAATGATGAGGAGGACTACGATGAAATCGACTGAAAAGAAGAAAACAGGAAAACGTCTGAAGGAAAAGCGGACAGACCGTAACATCCTGTTTATTACTTATGTGATGGTGGGGCTGTTTGTCTGTCTGATGGGCTATTTCGGCTATTTTCTGCAGGTGCAGAGTGAGACGGTCATCAACAATTCTTACAATGCCCGTCTGGACAGTTTTTCGGACCGGATCATCCGCGGAGAGATCTTAAGCAGCGACAGAACCGTCTTAGCGAAAACCAATGTCGCGGAGGATGGAACCGAGGTGCGGGAATATCCGTATGGCAGTTTATTTGCCCATGTGGTCGGTTATTCTGACCAGGGAAAAACCGGTCTGGAATCGCTGGCAAACTTTTATCTGCTAAGCTCCCACATGAATCTGGTGGAGCAGGCAGTCAATGAGCTTTCGGATGTAAAAAATCTGGGCGATCAGGTGGTGACCACGCTGGATGTGCAGCTGCAGCAGGCGGCTGCTGATGCGCTTGGAGACCGGAAGGGCGCTGTTGTGGTAATGGAGCCGGACACCGGAAAGATCCTTGCCATGGTCTCGAAGCCCGGGTTTGATCCGAACCAGCTGAGCAGTCAGTGGGAGAGCCTGATCTCCGGGGATAATACCGAGGCGCAGCTGTTAAACCGTGCATCCCAGGGGCTTTATCCGCCGGGATCGACGTTTAAGATCGTTACGCTTCTGGAATACATCCGGGAGCATCCGGATACCTGGGAAGGCTTTACTTTCGATTGTGACGGAAGTTATGAATATGGAGCCTACAAGATCTCCTGTTACCATGGAACCGCCCATGGGCACCAGTCCCTTTTGCAGGCATTTGCCAATTCCTGCAACGGTGCGTTTGCCAGCCTTGGGCTTACCATGGATCTGGAGCACATGAAGCGCACAACGGATGAGCTTTTGTTTAACCGGGACCTTCCCTTGTCCCTGGCTTACAGCAAGAGTTCTTTTGCGATGGGAACCGGTGCTTCGGACTGGGAGCGGCTGCAGACCGCCATCGGCCAGGGCAACACCCAGATGACGCCGCTTCACAATGCCATGATCACGGCAGCCATTGCCAATGGCGGTGTGCTGATGAAACCATATCTGATCGACCATGTGGAATCCGCAGCAGGAGAAGAGGGAAAGAAATTCCTGCCTTCTTCCTATGGAAATTTCATGACCTCTGCGGAAGCGGATACCCTGGCGATGTTTATGCGCAGTGTAGTGACAGATGGAACCGGTTCGGGTGTCCGCACGGATGCGTATTCCGTAGCCGGGAAAACCGGATCTGCGGAATTTGAAACAGGAAAAGAAACCCACGCATGGTTTACCGGATTTGCCCCGGCGGAGGATCCGAAGCTGGTGGTAACGGTCCTGGTGGAAGAGGCGGGCTCGGGCGGCCATGTGGCAGCACCGATCGCCAGAACAATTTTTGATACCTATTTTTCAAGATAAAATAGAGTGATATACCGTTTACACAAACAATCTTTAGGAGTGACGAAGGAGGAAGGCGCATGTTTCATGCAAAGGAGTATGTGAAAGCAGAAAGCCTTGAACAGGCATACGCGCTGAACCAGAAAAAAAGCAATGTTCTGGTCGGCGGCATGATGTGGCTCAAAATGGGAAATGGAAACCGGAATACGGTGATCGACCTAAGTGGTCTCGGACTCGGTCAGATCGAGGAGACGGAAGAAGAATTCCGGATCGGCTGTATGTGCAGTCTGCGGGATCTGGAACTTCATGAGAGGTTAAACCAGTATTTTGGCGGAGTTTTTAGGGAATGTACCCGTTGGATCGTGGGAACCCAGTTCCGCAACGGCGCTACTGTGGGCGGCAGTATTTTTGGCCGTTTCGGTTTTTCGGATATTTTAACCTGCATGATGGTTCTGGATACGTATGTGGAGTTATACAAGGGTGGAACCGTTTCCCTGGAAGAATTTGCAAAGATGAAATATGAGCGGGATATCCTGGTTCGTATCATCATCAAAAAGGACGGCAGAAAAGCCGCTTATGTCAGCCAGCGCCGTTCCAAGACCGATTTCCCACTGATCGCGGTTGCGGCAGCAAAAAAAGACGATATGTGGTACCTTTCTGTGGGTGCAAGACCTTCCAAAGCAGCGCTTGTGGTACGGCCGGTCCAGACCGGCTGTGAACTTTCGGAGCAGGCGAAGGAAGCAGTCAGCCAGTTTTCTTTTGGCAGTAATCTGCGGGGCAGCGCAGATTACCGGAAGTCTCTGGCAGAAATCTATGTGAGACGGCTGATGGAAGCATTAAATGGAGAGGAGGCATAAGATGAAGATCACACTGATATTAAACGGAAAAAAGACTGAGGCAGAGATCAAGGCAGATACCCTGCTTTTAGACCTGGTCCGCGAAAAGGGCTGTTACAGCGTAAAGCGCGGATGTGAGACATCGAACTGCGGTCTCTGCACGGTATGGCTGGACAAAAAGCCAGTGCTTTCTTGTTCGGTCCTTGCGGCAAGAGCGGACGGACACGAAATCACCACGCTGGAAGGGCTTCAGAAGGAATCCGAAGAATTTGCAGGCTTTCTCGCGAGAGAAGGTGCTGACCAGTGCGGTTTCTGCAGCCCGGGTCTGATCATGAATGTGCTGGCCATGGAGCGGGAACTGGTAAACCCGACGACGGATGAAGTAAGGGAGTATCTGGCTGGAAATTTATGCCGCTGTACCGGATATGCCAGTCAGCTGCGTGCACTGGAAAAGTACTTAAACCGGAAAAAGGAGGCGTAGACCATGGAACCAAAGAAAAAATATGTAGGAACTTCAGTGGTGAAAAAAGATTCAAAAGCACTTCTTTCCGGAAAACCTCTTTACACCGATGATATTGCTCCCAAGGATTGCCTGATCGTGAAACTGCTGCGCAGCCCTCATGCGCATGCATGGATCGAAGAGATCGATCTTTCCAGAGCCTTGAAGGTAGAGGGAATCGAGACGATCCTGACTTATAAAGACTGTTCCCAGAAGCGTTTTACCATGGCGGGTCAGACTTTTCCGGAGCCAAGTCCGTATGACCGCCTGATCCTGGACCAGAGAGTCCGTTTCGTTGGAGATGCAGTTGCGATTGTGGCAGGTGAGACGGAAGAAGCGGTTGATAAGGCACTGTGTCTGATTAAGGTAAAATATCAGGTGTTGGAGCCGGTTCTGGATTTTCACACAGCCAAGGACAATAAGATCCTGGTACATCCGGAGGACAGCTGGAAAAGTCTGTGCCCGGTCGGTGCAGATAACAAACGGAATCTTTGTGCTTCCGACGAGGATAGCAACGGGGATGTCGATGCTATCTTAGCAGGCTGTGCACATGTCATTGACCATACGTATCATGTCAAAGCAAACCAGCAGGCGATGATGGAGACGTTCCGTACTTTTACGACCATGGATGCATATGGCCGTTTAAATGTTACTTCTTCGACACAGATTCCGTTCCATGTGCGCCGGATCGTGGCACATGCGCTGGATATCCCAAAATCAAAGGTGCGTGTCTTAAAGCCAAGAATTGGCGGCGGCTTCGGTGCAAAGCAGACGGTTGTGACCGAGGTGTATCCGGCACTGGTTACGTGGAAGACCGGAAAACCGGCGAAGCTGATCTACACTCGTTATGAGTCCCAGATCGCATCCTCCCCGCGCCACGAGATGGAGGTCCATGTAAGGCTCGGAGCCGATGAAAATGGAATTTTCCAGGCAATTGACATTTATACCCTGTCGAATACCGGAGCATTTGGCGAGCATGGGCCGACCACGGTTGGTCTGTCCGGACACAAATCGATCCCGCTGTACTCCACAACCAAAGCATATCGATTCGCTTATGATGTGGTTTACACCAATACCATGTCTGCAGGTGCATACCGTGGTTATGGTGCGACGCAGGGCATTTTTGCACTGGAATCTGCAGTCAATGAGCTTGCGCGGGAATTGCATATGGACCCGACGGTCCTCGTGAGAAAAATATGGTACATGAGGGTGACTTCATGCCGGCCTATTACGGCGAAACAGCAAACAGCTGTGCGCTGGACCGCTGTTTGGCAAGAGCCAAGGAACTGATCCACTGGGATGAAAAATACCCGTGCCGCGATATGGGCAATGGAAAGGTGCGTTCCGTAGGCGTGGCGATGTCCATGCAGGGTTCTGCGATTTCGAACTGTGACGTGGGTTCCATTACCCTGAAGTTAAATGACGACGGCTTCTACACCCTGATGCTGGGTGCTTCCGACATGGGTACCGGCTGCGATACAACACTGGCCCAGATTGCGGCAGATGTGCTGGGGTGTGATCTTGACAATATCGTATCCCATGGTGTTGATACGGATGTTTCTCCGTACGATTCCGGCTCTTATGCGTCCAGTACCGCGTACCTCACTGGTATGGCAGCTGTGAAGGCATCGAAGTCCATGATCCGTCTGATTACCGAAAAGGGAGCAGAGTATCTGGAAAAAACGCCAGAGGAAGTAGAATTTGACGGCGAACGGGTGATGGCAAAGGACGGCTCCGCTGCGATCAGCTTAAAAGATATCGGAAACCGTGCCATGGCGAACAATGGAAAGGCACTCGAGGTGACCGAAAGCCATTCTTCACCGGTATCTCCGCCTCCGTTTATGGTTGGTATCGCGGAAATCGAGATGGACAAGGAAACCTGTGACTTTGAGCTGGTCAACTATGTGGCAGTCGTAGACTGTGGAACCCCGATCAACCCGGCACTGGTCCGCGTCCAGACCGAAGGTGGTCTGGGACAGGGCATTGGTATGGCGATGTTTGAGGATGTGACCCGCTCCGAAAAAGGACAGGTTTATGAGAATTCCTTTATGCAGTACAAGCTTCCGAGCCGTGTCGATGTCGGCAATATCCGCGTGGAGTTTGAGAGCAGCTACGAGCCGACCGGACCGTTTGGTGTCAAATCCATCGGTGAGGTTGTTATCAACACGCCATCCCCGGCGATCGCAGGCGCGGTAGCCAATGCGACCGGCGTGCAGATCCGTGAGCTTCCGGTCACACCTGAGAAGATTTTCCGGGAGCTTCATAAATAAAATAAAGTAACGCAATAAGAAACTTGCAAGTTGTCCGAAATAGAGGTATACTAAAGCCAGTCTATGCGACACACCAACACCGTGTTTGTAACACGGTGCAACAGGAGGAATTGCAATGATAGAAGCAACGAGCTGTGGAGGTGTGGTTATATTTCGCGGCAAGATCCTGGTTCTCTATAAGAATTACAAGAACAAGTATGAGGGCTGGGTCCTTCCAAAGGGAACTGTAGAAGCAGGAGAGGAATACAAGGAGACCGCTCTTCGCGAGGTCAAAGAAGAAACCGGTGTCAGCGCTTCCATTATCAAGTATATCGGAAAGAGCTCTTATTCCTTTAACACGCCGCAGGATATGGTGGAGAAAGACGTACACTGGTATCTGATGATGGCAGACAGCTATTACAGTAAACCACAACGGGAAGAGCATTTTGTGGATTCCGGGTATTACAAGTTTTATGAGGCGTACCATCTTCTGAAATTCTCCAACGAGAAGCAGATCCTGGAAAAAGCCTACAACGAGTACCGGGATTTAAAAAAGGCGAACCTCTGGGGCAGCAAGAAGTATTTTTAAGACTGGTTATAAAAACAGGGAATCCAATGGATTCTCTGTTTTTGTGCGCTACGAATGCGGTATGACTACATTTGAGGATTGCCGCGCAGCAGATAAGATCCGCAAAGCAGGTTTTACCTCTGCATACGTGACGCATAGCAAAGAAAACAGAGAAGTATAAGAAGGAGTTTTGAAAGAAATATGAAGTATGATGTCATCATTGTAGGAGCAGGTCCGGGCGGTATCTATTCCGCTTATGAACTTACCAAAAAGTGCAGCGGCAAGAAGATCGCAGTGTTCGATTCCGGTTATTCTTTGAAGAAGCGTCACTGCCCGATCGATGGAGATAAGATCAAGGCCTGCATCAAGTGCAAATCCTGCTCCATTATGAGCGGATTTGGCGGAGCTGGCGCATTCTCTGATGGAAAATACAATATCACCAACGATTTCGGTGGTACGCTGTACGAGTACATCGGCAAAAAAGTAGCAACGGAGCTGATGGAGTATGTCGACGAGATCAACATGGCTCACGGCGGAGAGGGTACCAAGATGTATTCTACCGCAGGAACCGGATTAAAGAAGGTATGTATCCAGAACCGTCTGAAACTGCTGGATGCATCTGTGCGTCATCTGGGTACCGATATCAACCTGGTTGTTCTGGGCCAGCTTTATGATGAGTTAAAGGACCAGGTGGATTTCTATTTCGAGTCCCCGGTCAGCCACATTGAAAGCCTGGAAGACGGCACTTACCGCGTATGGGTCGGAGAAGAGTCTTACGACTGTGGGAAATGTATTGTTTCCGTAGGAAGAAGCGGAAGCAAATGGATGGAGAAGATCTGTAAGGAACTGGATATTCCGACCAAGTCCAACCGTGTTGACCTGGGTGTGCGCGTAGAGCTTCCGGCTGTTCTGTTCTCTCATCTGACCGATGAGCTTTACGAGAGCAAGATCGTGTACCGCACCGAGAAATTCGAGGATAACGTGCGTACCTTCTGCATGAACCCGAGAGGCATTGTCGTAAATGAGAATACCAACGGTATCGTAACCGTAAACGGACACAGCTACGAGGACCCGGCAAAGCAGACCGAGTGCACCAACTTTGCGCTGCTGGTATCCAAGCATTTCTCTGAGCCGTTCAAGGACAGCAACGGCTACGGCGAGAGCATTGCGCGTCTGTCCAACATGCTGGGCGGCGGCGTTATCGTACAGCGTTTCGGTGATTTGGTGCGCGGAAGACGAAGCACCCAGAAGCGTATCGAGGAGAATATGTTTATGCCGACCTTATCTGCAACTCCGGGCGATTTAAGCTGGTACTGCCGAAGCGTATCTTAGACGGCATCATCGAGATGATCTATGCACTGGATAAGATTGCACCTGGTACCGCAAATGACGATACTTTACTTTACGGTGTCGAGGTCAAATTCTACAACATGGAAGTAGATGTCGATGAGAATCTGGAGAGCCGCCACAAAGGCCTTTACATCATCGGTGACGGAAGCGGTGTGACCCACTCTCTGTCCCATGCATCGGCAAGCGGCGTTTACGTAGCAAGAAAGATTGCAGAAAGTTTATAAAAGATCGATGAAGTGCGGTTTTCCCTGGTTGTAATATTGGGAAAATGTTACTGTTTACAGGTAGGAATTTTGCTGCACTTCTGATCAGAAAAATGGTTGCCGGACGTTTGTGCAAAGCAGAGAATTCTGCAGCCAGACGTCCGGTAATCGCGTATATGAGGAGAATAGTATGAAATCATCCAATGAACTTCGCACGATGCTGCGGGGCATTGACCGGAAAAGCTATCCGGCATACAAAGCACTGGCCGGGGCATATCAGTTTGGAAGCTATATTCTGGTGATCGACCATGTCCAGGGAGATCCTTTTGCGTCCCCTTCTTCGGTTCATGTGGAAATCCCGTGGAAGGTATCTGGCTTTGCGGAAAACCTGCGGGACCGGGTGTGCAAGCGTGTTGCTTTGCAGGATCATCTGACGAGGCTGTTTTATGCCCAGACAGAGCGCTTCAGCTTCCAGACAAAGGGCTCTGGCAAGAGCGGTCTGATTTCTATCAGCCGCTGCGGTCAGGAGGTTTTAGAGCGCAGTGCCTGTGAAATCAGCCGTGACACCATTACGGTGCGCTTTCATGTGGGATTTCCGGCATTTGGACGTACCATCGATGCGGGCGGGCTGGAAAAGATCCTGTTTGAGTTTCTGCCAAAGGCAGTGGAAAAGAGCTTTGTTGCAAAGAATCTGGACCGCCGGGCAGTGCAGGAGGCCGTATGGATAGCAGAAGACCAGGAGGAACTGCGCAGACAGCTGCGGGAGCGAAAGCTGGCTGCATTCGTGGCAAACGGAGCTATCTTACCACGCAAAAGCGGTGTTTCCGACCAGCCTATGAAGGAAAGTGTGCCGTTCCTTTCCCCAAAGAGCATGGAAGCTTCTTTTGTGCTGCCGCATCACGGCGAAATCCGCGGGATGGTGGTGCCGGAGGGCATTACCCTCATCGTGGGAGGCGGCTACCATGGAAAATCAACTCTGCTTTCTGCTTTGCAGATGGGCGTTTACAACCACATCGCGGGAGATGGACGGGAGTTTGTCCTGGCGGATGACACGGCAGTAAAGCTGCGTGCAGAGGAAGGACGCTCCATCAAAAATACGGATATTTCATTATTTATCAACGATCTGCCAAACCGCAAGGACACCAGAAGCTTTTCCACCACCGATGCCAGCGGAAGCACTTCCCAGGCGGCGGGGGTTGTGGAAGGAATCGAAGCCGGGACCAGACTTTTCCTCATCGACGAAGATACCTCTGCGACCAACTTTATGGTGCGCGATGACTTTATGCAGCAGGTCATCAGCCGGGAAAAAGAACCGATCACCCCGTTTCTGGAGCGGGCACGGGACTTATATGAAAAGGCCGGGATCTCAACCATTCTGGTAGCAGGAAGTTCCGGAGCCTTTTTCTATATTGCAGACCAGATCATTCAGATGGACTGCTACCGCCCGGTGGATATTACAAACCGGGTGAAGGCACTCTGCAAGGAGCATAAGGCACCGAGAACGGAGACGCCTGGTTTTGTATTGCCAGAGTTTACGGTGGCGTATGGGAAAGAAACTTCCGGTGCAGTGCGGACAATGAGCGATGCGAAGGGCATGGGAGAAGGTGAGGCAGGCTCAGGCTATATGCAGGGACACAGCGAAAAAAGTGGACGCAGCGTGGATGTAGCACAGGAACGCGGCGGAAAACGTGGACACGGTGCAGGTCGTACACAGGAACGCAGCAAGGTGAAAATATTCGGCAAAGATTCGTTCTCGCTCGACCGCGAAACCGTAGACCTGCGCTATGTAGAACAGCTTGCGGACTCAGAGCAGACCGCGGCGCTTGCCTATCTGACCCGCTATGCGCTGGAGCAGCTTGCAGACGGAAAGAGGACATTGTGCCAGATTGCGAAAGAACTGGAAACACAGTATGCGGCAAAGGGCTGGAACCATTTAACCGGATCCTATGTGCCGGGTGGACTTGCAAGGCCGAGAATCCAGGAGGTGTTTGCAGCACTAAACCGATACCGGGGATAAACATTGCATGACGAAAAGACGTCAGAGAAGCGTCTTCTGATTTACCATGTGGAACAACATAAGAGATAAGATTAAAAACGAGATAGAAGAGAAACTACCAAGAGAATTTCATAGGAAAATCCAAGGGAAAATACAAGAAAAAATACGCGACAAAACGTACGACAAGACAGGGATCACACGACAAAACAGTACTTTCCGGAAGAAAAGCGACAAAAGAGACGCTTGAGGAACCGGTAACAGCAGAATCAGAGCTTGCAAACAGCAGAAACGATGTTACAGCAGAATAGGATCAGTGGAAGAAGGAAAAAATAAAAACATTGGATGATGATGGCTCAGGAGGACGATATGAATACAGAAAACAAAAATTCAGATTACGAAGAACTGATGAAGTATTTAGAAGAGGCTCAGGCATATCAGACTGCCCTGATCCTGTTTGAGTGGGACGATGAGACGCTGGCTCCCGAAGCAGCAGGAAGCCGCACTGCCCGGATGCAGGGCGTGCTCTCCGCTTCTTATCAGCGAATCATGATGGATCCGCGGGTGAAAGAACTGGTGGACCGATGCTTAGATGAACTGGAGGAAAGCAGAAAAACGGTTTCGGACGGGAAAACGAAAGAAAAAGAACATCTGCAGACGGCAGAAAATGGAGCGGCATGTTCCACGAGGACAGATGATACAGAACTTACGGAAGAAAACATCCGCCGTGCTATCTTGAAAGCCGCAAAGCGCGAGATCGAGGAAGTCTCCTGCATTCCGCCGGAAGAATACCGCGCTTATCAGGAACTGACTGCAAAATCGACCCGTATCTGGACCAAAGCACGGAAAGAAAACGATTTTGAAGCTTTTGCGCCGGTTTTGCAGGAAATCATCGATTACCAGAAAAAATTCGCCTCTTACCGTCAGAAAGAAGGGCAGAAGCTTTACGATGTCATGCTGGATTCTTTTGAACCAGGTTTTACCATGGAAAGGCTGGATGAATTCTTTGGTCTTTTGAAAGAGCATATTGTTCCGCTCTTAAAACAGGTTATGGAAAGTCCAGTCCGCGTCCAGGACGATTTTCTGGATGGAGATTATCCGAAAGAAAAACAGCGCGAGCTGGCAGAGTATCTGGCAAACTATGTGGGCTTTGATTTTTCCAAAGGAGTATTGGCAGTCAGTGCACATCCCTTTACAACCAACCTTCATAACCGTGATGTGCGCATCACGACGCACTACAAATCCCGTGTGGATTCCTCGGCATTTTCCGTGATTCATGAGAGCGGACACGCCATCTATGAATTTGGTATCGATGACCGGCTGAGCCAGACACCGGCAGGGCAGGGAACTTCTATGGGGATGCACGAATCCCAGTCCCGTTTCTTCGAAAATATTATCGGTCGGAGCGAAGCTTTCTGGATCCCGGTATACGGCAAGCTGAAAGAGCTGTTCCCAGAGCAGTTAAAGGGCGTAGGGCGGGAAATGTTTGTCCGCGCCATCAACAAAGTACAACCGGGGCTGATCCGCACCGAAGCGGATGAGCTGACCTACAGTCTTCACGTTCTGGTTCGTTATGAACTGGAAAAAATGCTGATCGAGAAAAATCTGGATGTAAAAGGACTTCCGAAACTCTGGGCTGATAAATATGAAGAATATCTTGGTATCCGTCCGGAAAATGATGCAGAAGGTGTGCTGCAGGACATACACTGGGCGCAGGGATCCTTCGGATATTTCCCGTCGTATGCTCTTGGAAGTGCCTTTGGCGCACAGATGCTGGTACAGATGAAAAAAGAAATGGATTTTGAAAAACTTCTGGAGGAAGGACGGCTGGATGTGATCCGGGAGTATTTGAAAATACATGTACACCGCTATGGAAAGATGAAGACCAGCCGGGAAATTTTAAGGGATATGACCGGGGAGGATTTTGAGCCGCGGTATTACGTGGAGTATCTCGAGGAAAAATATAGGAAGCTGTACGCAATATAACAAACAAGAAATTACAGAAAAATAAATAGAAAAAAGACCAAAAGAAACAGTGGATTGCTACGAAAAAAATCCCGCTCAGTTATTATAACTGGGCGGGAAAATACTTAAACGATAACGTGTGCTGCTGGAGAATTTTCCAAAGTATTTTCGATATACTTGTTTATGGACATTTGGTGAGCAGTTGTGTAAATGAATAGTTTTTTGTGAAGCTCAGGAGAAAGGCGGATATTGAAGCTACCCTTAAAAGCAATCTCAGGCTCTTTTCCTTCAACTTTGCAGGTTTCCAGATAATCATCGATAGCGCTGTGAAAATCATCAAGAAGGTCCTTAGCACTCTCGCCTTCGTAAGAATCAGAGAACGAATGCCCATGACTTTTCCATAAAAAATACCATCTTCTTCGGAAAATTCAACGCTGCCGATATAGCCTTTGTACTGAATGGTGTTATTCATATGAGTCCCTCCTGTTCCAAAATTTCTATCAACTGCTTAATCTGATAAGATTTTAATTCTTTTTGTCCCATAATATATCCCCCGTTAATTATATTATACGCTGTGATCAAGAAAAGTGCAACTAATAATAGTTGCAAAAGGACGTTTTATACTTTGTTATTTTTTGTTACTTCGTCTCAGCATCATACTCTAGAACACATTCACCAGCACCCAGCCGATTCCGGTAGCGACAGCCACCGCTTTCAGCTGATACTGCCCAATCAAGATCCAGGAGAGAATCACGCGCAGTGTGATATGGCTGCGGAGCCGCTGTCTCCAAAGGAATTTGCGAAGCCCTCCACGCGCGTGGCAGCAGTGTAAGCTGCGATCAGGTCAGTGCCGCCCGTGTTGACAGCGCCCTGTACCAGCATTTTTCCGATGTAAAGGCCAGACTGGTGCAGCGCTGTGACGGAGCCAAAATGCAGGGTTTCCCGGAGTCTGTCCGGGACAAGCTGGCAGTCTTTTTTTTGAAACAGCAGTTCCCTATGACTGTGAAGCAGATAAACGATGCAGGCAGGCTGGAAAAACCGGTGCATACCCCAACAAGAGCGAACAAAAACAGATTCATGACCGTTCCCGCGATGCCGATTGCGGCAAATTCACCGGTTCCCGCGAAGCGGCCAATGACGAACGCATCGATGGTATTGTAAAACTGTTGCAGGATATTTCCGAGGATCAGAGGAAGTGCCAGGGTACACAGATGCCGGTAGAGACTTCCCTCAGTGAGAGATTTACTGGTTTGTGAATTCATAATAAAAACTCCTTTTGATGAACATTATTTTCTCCTGTGGTTTTGCCTGTATGCTTCCGCAGGGAACACCTCCGAATGCTTTGGCAGCAGGTTCCGGATTAGTAGAGAACCAGCAGAAATTTTTCTTTGAACTGAAAGATGGAACAGTAACAGCAAAATCACTCAGAGGCTTTTATTCCAAGATCGACCTTGGAATCGCCAAGTATCATTTTGAAGCAGTTACCGGACATAAGGTAAAATGATGGACGCAAAAGAACAGATTGAGCAGCTGGCGGCTGATTTTGAAAAAAGCAGGAAGATTCTGATTGCGCTGGGCGACAAAAACCGGCAGCACATGATCCTGGAAATGATGAAAATGTGAAACTGCTCTGGAGTGCGGGTCAATGAAATCACGGAAAAGACGCATCTTTCAAGACCGACGGTTTCGCATCACCTGCAGATTTTAAAAGATGCAGGGGTTTTGAAGGTGAGTAGGGAAGGAACGAAAAAATGATATCGATTTTTTGCTTGATTCATCATAGTGAAATCCAGCGCATAGAATACTGAAAAATGTGAACGGTTTATAGGTTGGAACATTGTTATGCCGACGAACCAGAAACTGGAAAATCTTTTGAATCTTTCCCTTGATACAAGCCCGGAGGAACGAAGCCGTTCCTCGGAATTAGAAACTGGATTTGACCCGGAAGAAAACACCTGGGAGCTGATCGTGAAGTACTCGGGAAATCTGGATGAGGTGAGAAACCTTGGCGCTTCCGTGGAGGAGATGCGCAATGAATATGCGATTCTTACTGTGAAAGAAAGCCAGATACCACTCATCAGTGCGCTTCCACAAATTGAATACATCGAAAAACCGAAGAGGCTGTTCTTTGCCATCAATCAGGCAAAGACAGCCTCTTGTGTGAATATTTTGCAGGAAGCACCACCGAACTTAAGCGGACGCGGAGTTTTGATCGCAGTGCTGGATTCCGGGATCGATTATTTTCACGAAGTCTTCCGAAAGGAGGACGGTTCCACAAGAATCCTGGAACTGTGGGATCAGACCCAGAATCGCATTTATACATCCGAAGAGATCAATACGGCTTTAGAAAGCGGAAACAGGGCTGCAGCCAGACAGATCGTTCCTTCTGTGGATGTGAGCGGCCATGGAACTGCGGTTGCGGGGATCGCGGCGGGTCTCGATTCCGGATATCGCGGAATTGCCTATGAAAGCGATCTTTTGGTCGTGAAGCTTGGGACTGCCAGACCCTGTGGCTTTCCTCGCACAACAGAATTAATGCGGGCCGTGAACTATGCTGTTTCGTTTGCTGCAGACCGGTTTTTGCCATTGGTGATCAATATCAGCTTTGGAAATACCTATGGCTCTCACGACGGAACCAGTCTTCTGGAAACTTTTTTAGATGACATTGGCAATTACGGTCGGACGACGATTGTGGTGGGAAGCGGAAATGAAGGCGCCGCGAGTGGTCATACATCTGGTATTTTGCAGATGCGGACAACAGAAACAGTGGAATTTACGGTTTCTGCGTATGAAAGCAGCTTCAGTATCCAGCTCTGGAAGTCTTATAGTGATCAGTTTGAGATCAGCCTGCAGGCACCATCGGGAGAACAGTTTGGTCCGTTTTCAGAAAATCTGGGTCCGGCACGTTTCCGCTACCGCAGTACCCAGATTCTGTTATATTACGGGAAACCGGGACCCTACAGCGCGGCGCAGGAAATTTATTTTGATTTCATTCCGGATGAAGGAAATTATGTGGAAGAAGGAATCTGGACGTTCTTTTTAAGACCGGTAAGTTTGGTGCGCGGACAGTATGATTTCTGGCTTCCCTCTGCCAGAGTTTTAAATACAGCTACCCGTTTTCTCAGGCCGACACCCGATACGACACTGACGATTCCGTCTACAGCATCGAAGGTCATCACGGTAGGAGCTTATAACAGCTATTACAATTCCTATGCGGATTTTTCCGGGCGCGGATTTACGCGCTTGACCAATCAGGTCAAGCCGGATCTTGCTGCTCCCGGAGTCGGAATCATGGCTCCGGCGGTGAATGGAGGCTACCAGTCCGTCACAGGTACCTCATTTGCGACACCGGTTGTCGTGGGTTCGGCAGCGCTTCTGATGCAGTGGGGAATCGTGAATGGAAATGATCCGTTTTTGTATGGGGAGAAGGTGAAGGCTTATTTGAGACGCGGGGCGAAAAAGCTTCCGGGGATTGCGGAGTATCCGAACCCGCTGGTGGGGTATGGGGGTTTGTGTGTTTCGAATAGCATACCAAAATATCTTGTCTAAAACTCTGTTTTTCCGATGAAATTCGTCTCTAGAAAATCCTGTACCTCCGCCGGCAGTCTTCCTTTTCTCCATACGAGGAGCACTTCTGTTGCCAGGTCGGCGCCTGTGATGGCGCATGCTTTTAAGCTGGAGGACTGGTTTTTCATGGATTCCGGCAAAATGGCTATGCCAAGTCCTTTTTCGGCCATGATCATAGCTGTACGTGCATCTTCGCATGCAAGATAAATATCGCAGATGAGTCCTGCCTGCTCAAAGGCAGAGAGCATATATTTCCGGTAGCGGTGGGATAAGATCAGAGGCTGCTCAGAAAGCTCCTGCAGGCTAATGGAACCACGGTTCTGGAGGAGCGGATCGTTGACATTTGCCATGGCAAGCAGGGTTTCCTTGGCGAGTGTACGTGTTTCGCATCCGTTTAGCATAATGGGGGTTCTTAGCGTTGTTACGTCAATCTGACGGTTTTCAAGCTGGTCTTTCAGCGTAAACGTCGAACCTTCATGTACATCGAAGCGGATCTGCGGATATTTTTTCGCGAAACGGAGTAGATAATCCGACATAAGGGAAACCGTAGAGGGTGTCATTCCGATATGAAGCGTTGCAGCCTGGGCAGATTTTGTTACCTCGCGTTTGGTAAGGTCGGAGAGCATCAGAAGATTTCCTGCCTGTTCGTAAAGGGTTTTGCCGGCTTCTGTCAGCTGTACCCGCTTGCTTCCGCGCAAAAACAGGGAAACCTGCAATTCTTCTTCCAGCATTTTCATTTGGTAGCTGAGCGGTGGCTGTGTCATATGGAGTTCCCGGGCAGCACCGCTGATCGTCCCGGCATCTACAATAGCACGAAAGTATTCTAATTGTCTGAGTTCCAAAATAGCCTCACCTTTCTATACAAAAAATATTTATTTCCCATATAAAAACAATAATTTACATATAGAATACCTCGTGCTATACTCAAATGCAAGAATAAAAAAGGGATGAAGGATTTATGAAACGAATCGATTTTGAACATGGCACGGTAACCGGCAATATTCTGGGAGCGGCAGTCCCAATGCTGGTAGCCCAGATGCTGAATCTGCTGTATAATATAGTAGACCGCATTTACATCGCCCGGATCCCGGAGGTGGGAACAATAGCACTTGGTGCAGTGGGATTGTGCTTTCCTCTGATCGTGATCATTACTGCATTTTCTAATTTATATGGAAGCGGTGGTGCACCGCTATTTTCTATCCGCAGGGGCAAAAAGGAAGAACGCGAAGCAAACGATATTATGAACACATCGTTTACCATGCTTTGCTTTACCGGAGTTGCACTCATGCTGGCAGGATTTTTGTTTATGCGTCAGATCCTGATTTTATTTGGTGCCTCCGAAGGAGCCATGGTTTATGCGCTTCCTTATATGATGATCTATCTGACTGGCACACTGCCGTCGATGATCGCGGTTGGCATGAACCCGTTTATTAATGCGCAGGGATATTCCCTGATCGGAATGCTTTCGGTTGCGATCGGTGCGGCTGCCAACCTTGTTCTGGATCCGCTGTTTATTTTTGTCCTTGGTTTTGGAGTACGCGGGGCAGCAATTGCTACCGTTATTTCGCAGTGTATGTCAGCGGCATTTGTACTGTTTTTCCTAACCAGGAAATCGGAATTAAAGGTGCGCTTTCTTAGAAAACATGAGATGAAAGCGTGCACAGGTTATGCGAAGGATATTGTCAGTCTTGGCACAGCTGGCTTTGTGATGCAGCTGACCAACAGCCTGGTAACGATCTGCTGCAACCATGTGCTTGGTGTCACAGGCGGTGATATTTACATTTCGGTCATGACGATCGTGTCCAGCGTGCGCCAGCTGGTAGAAACCCCGATCTCTGCGATCAATGATGGATCATCCCCGATTCTGAGCTATAATTACGGTGCCCGCCGCCCGGCGCGTGTCAGAAAGGCCGGAATCGTGATGGGGCTTATGATGCTTTGCTATACGGCCATCATGTGGAGCAGCATCATACTGGTGCCGGACGTTCTGATCCAGATATTCAGCTCCGATCCACTTCTTTTACAGGATGCGGTTCCGGCATTGAAGCAGTATTTTACAGCATTTATTTTTATGGATCTGCAGTACTTTGGACAAACAGTATTTAAGTCATTGAACAAAAAGAAGCATGCGATCTTCTTTTCGCTGCTCCGAAAGGTGTTTATTGTCGTTCCGCTTACTTATTTCATGCCTTATGCTTTACATATGGGGACGGACGGTGTGTTTCTGGCAGAACCGGTTTCTAATGTCATCGGAGGAAGCCTGTGCTTTGTGACAATGCTGTGCACGGTTCTTCCGGAGTTAAAGCGGATGGAATATCTGCGAGGTGAAAAATATGGAGAGAAATGATCAGTATCCGGGACTGGATGTCAGCCAGAGCGGAAAGTCATTGCGGTATCAGATCCGCAGGGCTGGCTATAATATCCGTGAAATACAGGATTACCTGCACCTTTCCTGTCCCCAGCCTGTTTACCGGTGGCTCCGGGGGAAAACACTTCCCTCTGTAGATCATTTATATGCGCTCAGCAGGCTTTTTGGGGTACATATGGAAGATCTTCTGGCCGGATGCGGGGAAAAACCGGTTTACCTGGAGGCATTTCACGGAAAAGAGTATCTGGTTTCTTATCTAAAGTATTTTCAACAAAAGACAGCATAATATCATAAATAAAAAGCATTGGACCATTTGTCCAATGACAAAAACGAACTGATGTTTTATCCTCTTGTCATAACCGGTTTGGGAATGACAGGAGGTTTTTTTATGAAAAAAGGAAGACTTATTTATGCAGACGAAGACGGAACCTGCTATGTGACGCGCAGAATCGAATGCGATATGCGTCCGGTAAGAAGCGGGTGTGGCATGCACATTGTTAATAGCTTTCGTTATGGTGGTTTCCGTTCCTTATACGAATTCGATTGTTTTGTAGTTCGTTTTATCCAGAAGCAGGAAAAAGAAAAGGCAGAGGACCTTTCCGGGCTTACGGCAATATGGCCTGAGTGTGAAGACCTTACGGAACTATTTGCCAGGCTGAATACGGAGGAATATTGTTATTTCATCAATGAGGGAGGGCAGAAGCAATGGCCGGGCGGCACGCTGCATCCAGACAGTATGCTGGTTATCTGCGGGCAGGAACCGGCAGAGGTGGTTTACCGCAGGACGGATGTATCGGAGCCACCGGTAGGGGAAACAGAGTTTGTCAATATCCTGGAGACATTAAGAATAGAAGAAAAGCTTCCGGTTCTGGCGAAAGACCATATCATTTACCTTCTGGAGCTTTTGATGCGTGACCAGGGAGGCGAGATTTCTTATTTTGTCCACGATCTGGACTTTGGAAGAAATTATGAACCAGGGCTGCTTTTAGACGAATTGGGAAAGATCGATCTAAGCTGCAGCCAGTCTCTTTACCAGGAGCTGGTGCAGACTGGCTTTTAGGATAACAAGCCGGCAGCTAGGTGATATTATGAAAAAATATAGTATTTTGGAAAGATGTGGTTGCATTTCCAACTTGACTGTGATATAAGTGTATTAAGATGATTAATACACTTATACAGAAAGGAGAGAACGCAGGAACATGATTCATCTGGATTATAAAGACAGCCGTCCAATCTATGAACAGGTAGCGGACCGCTTAAAGGAGCTGATGATCCTTGGTGTTCTGGAAGAGGATGTGCAAATGCCGTCGGTACGTTCACTGGCAACAGAGCTCTCCATCAACCCCAATACCATACAACGGGCTTATGCAGAGCTGGAGCGGAATGGTTTTATTTATTCCGTGAAGGGGCGTGGCAGCTTTGTGGGAAGCATCAGCAGGCTCCGGGAGCAGAAGCACCGGGAACTGGAAGAGAAGGTGGCAGCTCTTGCAGCAGAGGCAAGGAGCCTTGGTATAGATAAAAAAGAGTTTACCCGCATGGCGGAGGAACAGTTTGGAGGAGAGGAAATAGTATGATAGAGGCAACCAACCTTACAAAAAAATTCGATGATATCCTCGCGGTGGATCATATCAGCGCCAAGATCCGGGAAGGAAACGTATTTGGCCTCATCGGGACTAACGGAGCCGGGAAGAGTACATTTCTGCGCATGGCAGCAGGTGTTTTGAAGCCGGACGAGGGAAATATTACGGTCGATGGCATGGATATTTATGAGAACGAGGCAGCAAAACGGAAGTTCTTTTATATTTCCGATGACCAGTATTTCTTCGGGAATGCGACGCCACAGGACATGATGAACTATTACCGCATTGTCTACCCGGACTTTGATGTGTCCCGTTTCGACACGCTTATGAACAGCTTTGGCCTGCAGAAAAACCGCAAGATCAATACATTTTCCAAGGGCATGAAAAAGCAGGTTTCCATTCTCTGCGGAATTTGTGCGGGGACAGAGTATCTGTTCTGTGACGAGACCTTTGACGGCCTTGACCCGGTCATGCGCCAGGCGGTTAAGAGTATTTTTGCCAATGACATGGAGGAACGGAATCTGACACCGATCATCGCTTCCCACAACTTACGGGAGCTGGAAGATATCTGCGACCATGTGGGGCTGCTCCATAAAGGCGGTATCCTGTTAAGCCGCGATCTGGACGAAATGAAAATGAATCTGCATAAGGTGCAGTGCGTATTAAAAGAAGGAACAAGGCCGGAGGACATTGAGGGGCTTGAAATCTTAAAGACAGAGCGGCGTGGAAAGCTTCTGACTCTGACCGTGCGTGGGGAGCTGGGGCGTGTGGAATATCTTATGCAGAAGGCAGAACCTGTATTTTATGAGACTATTCCTTTGTCTCTGGAGGAAATCTTTATCAGCGAAACGGAGGTAGTCGGCTATGACGTCAAAAAACTTATATTTTAAGCTCATGCGTGAGGATTGGAAAAACCGTCTGTGGGCACCGGCTCTCATTGCACTTGGCTGCTTTTTCCTTTATCCGGTATTTCTGGTATTTCTGGCAGGAAGAGCAGTGCGGGAGTGTGAGACAGCGGAGCTGGGGCTTAAATGGTTTACAACAGAAGCAATCAAGTGGCTGTCTTTTGAGAATGGCATGACGGTGTTTGGGGTTGTCCTTGTTTCCCTGATCTGCGGACTTAGCAGCTTTTCCTATTTAAATTCGAAAAGCCGTGTAGATTTTTACCACAGTATTCCGGTCCGGAGGGAAAAGCTGTTTCTTGTGCATTACCTCGATGGAATCCTGATGCCGGCAATCCCCTATGCAGTAGCACTGATCGCATCTGTGATCGTGTGTGCAGCAAACGGAGTCGATATGGAGCTTTTGTGCGGGACTGCAGCCAGTGCCTGCGCATTTCACCTGATCTATTATATTTTGTGCTATACCACTGTGGTGATCGCGTCAATGCTGACCGGGCATCTGGTGGTGGGCTTTTTTGGAAGCATGGTGCTGATGTTTTATGTACCTCTGGCAGCGGTAATTGTAGAATCATTTTTCAACACATTTTTTCTGTCCTACAGTTATGAAAACTATAACGGGATAACCGAATCTGTTTCCCGCATTTCTCCGGTCATGGAATACATACACTCCATCTCCTGCTATGTGGATGGAAAGCCAGTCTGGCCTGCGGCGGGAGCTGCCTTTCTGGTTTCCGTGATCCTTGCTGCAGCGGCTCTGTTCCTTTACCGGAAACGCCGGTCGGAAGCAGCAGGGCGTGCCATGGCTTTTGGACCTAGCTGCCCGATCGTCCGTGTGCTCATCACGGTGCTGAGTGGACTTGGCATGGGTGGATTTTTGTGGTCGATGCAGAATTCTAACGGCTGGATGGCATTTGGCGTCATTTGCGGAAGCATGATTGCCCACTGTGTGATCGAGAGTATCTATCATTTCGATTTCCGAAAGCTGTTCGCACAAAAAATGCAGCTTGTATGCTGCGTGGCTGTGGCACTGGCTGTTGTGTTTTCCTTCCGCTTTGACTTGTTTGGGTACGATGCATACCTGCCATCTGCACAAAAAGTACAGTATGCCGCGGTGGACATCAGCAATCTGAACCGCTGGGTTTCTTATGGAAATGTGGAGAAAGAAAATGACGGACCTTATACCGTGTACACCTATGCAGACGAACTGTCTGGCAGTTATATTGCAAAGCACATGCAGTGCAATGACCTGGATACAGTGCTGAATATCGCAGCAGCAGGTATCGAAGAAAACAGACGGCTGAAAGAGCAGTGGAATGCGGCAGGCGGAAGGCAAATGGTTTATCAGGAGGCAGCGCAGCAGGTGGGAGCAGCTGAAACGGCCGCGCAGGAGGTACAGCCGGTTTATACCATGGCAACAGTCTTCTATACTTTAAAGAGCGGCCGTGTGGTGAGCAGGAATTATACCATCGATATGACAAAGAGCTATGAACTGCTTAAAGAATTACAACAGGACGCGGAGTACCAGAGTGGAGCCTATCCGCTCCTTTCTGCACAGCCGGAGCAGTTTGCCAATGTCCGCTACCGGAAGAGCCGTTCCAGCGGAGACCAGAATCTGAAAAACCTGACTGACAGCCAGCGGGCAGAATTACTCCATGCTTACCAGCAGGAGTTTGCAGCATTGACACTCGACACGATGAAAGAAGAAATGCCGCTTGGCCTGATCCGCTTTACCACAGAAGAAGAGGAACAGGCTATTGCATGGTGGAACCAGAAGGAAAACCGCAATCAGGCCGAAATGTATCCGTGGCGGTATTCTTACAGCAGTGATGTGCGGGACGAGGCATTTTATCCGGTATATCCTTCTTTTAAAAAGACGATTGCTTTGCTGGAACAGTCTGGCATATCGGTTGACGATAGCAGTCTTTCTGACAAGATCGTTTCCGTAACTGTGCGTGGCTATGTACCGGGAAGTGACGAATACCAGGTGATCACATTCACAGATCCTTCTGAGATCAGGGCGCTCGGAAATATGACCAGAAATGAGCGGATGCTGCATTATGACCCAATGTATGAGGAGGAAGACCTTACGGTAGAAGTGACCGTGGCAGATACCACGCAAAAAGCAGAAAATGGAGATGAGACCGAGAATACATACAACAGTTTCTTCAAAAAGGGAGAGATCCCTGCTCTTGTAAAAGAACGGATGGGATTTTAAAAACGAAAAGGAGTATCGCAGATGAAAGCGTAGTTGGCGCTGTGCGATACTCCTTTTGGATTCCATGGCATATTCATTAAAAATTTGCATAAATATGCAGATGGATAAATATACAGATGGAAAAAATCACATTAAGTTGGCTTCCGGCATGTTGCGCTGTTCCTCGATCAGGTCAGCCAGCGTGGTGTGGTCGACGACATCGTCGATGGCATCCTTTAATTTCTGCCAGACAGTCAGGGTGGTGCAGCGCCCGGCGTGTTCACAGTGGTTGATGTCTTCATCCAGACAGGAGACCGGCGCAAGGCTTCCCTCTGCAGCGCGGAGGATCATGCCTACCGTGTATTCTTCCGGTTTTCTGGTAAGCATATAGCCGCCCTGGGCTCCGCGGATACTCCGCACATAGCCTGCTTTGTGAAGAAGTGAAACAATCTGTTCCAGATATTTATCGGAAATGCCCTGACGCGCAGCTACCTGGCTGATCTTGGTGCACTCATCCGGATTCAGCCCGAATTCGATCATCATACGCAGTGCATATCGTCCTTTGGTTGATATTCTCATGGTTATTCCTCCTTGTATGCTGCCGCACACGTATATGTGTCCGACAAGTGTTACTGTTTGCGCATTACGCAGACAGTAACGGCAATCACCGTATGTCATTGTACAGGAAAATGTCAGGAATGTAAATGGAATTGGAAGTTTCTCATGCTTTATTTTTGATGCAGGATATGGTATACTGTCTGCAATAGTATGCACTGAAACGGGACCTGTTTTTTGTATACACATTCCGTCAGGAGGAAATGAACATGAGAGACGGCTTTATCCGCGTTGCGGCAGCCACACCAAAGATTAAGGTTGCAGATCCTGTCTATAACCGGCAGGAAATCTGCAGGATCATAGAAGAAGCCGGAAAAAAGGGCGTAGAGCTTCTGGTATTTCCGGAGCTTTGCCTTTCCGGGTATACCTGTAACGACCTGTTTTTACAGGAGGTTTTACTGGAGCAGGTAAAAGAAGAACTGAAAACAGTCGTATCATTCACCAGAAATAAGCATATGCTGGTATTTGTGGGACTCCCATGGGAGCATGAAGGCAAGCTTTATAATGTAGCGGCAGCAATCTGCAATGGCGGGCTTCTTGGCCTGGTTACAAAAACGAACCTGCCAAACTATTCGGAGTTTTATGAGCTGCGTCATTTTACTCCGGGTATGGAAGCTCCGGTTATGACAGACTGGCAGGATACCCAGGTGTCTATGGGAACCAATCTTTTGTTTACCTGCAAAGAATACCCGAAGCTGACAGTAGCGGCAGAAATCTGTGAGGATGTATGGGTTCCGTGCCCGCCGAGTATCCGGCATACGCTTGCAGGCGCAACAGTCATTGCAAACTGCTCTGCAAGCGACGAAGTGGTCGGAAAGGATTCTTACCGGAGAGAGCTGATCTGCGGGCAGTCTGCGCGACTGATCTGCGGCTATGTCTATGCTAATGCGGGGGAAGGCGAATCTACACAGGACCTGGTGTTTGGAGGCCACAATATCATTGCGGAGAATGGAACACGTCTGGCAGAGTCCAAGCGGTTTGCACCGGAAACGGTCTGCGCTGACATGGATCTGGAACGGCTGAACGCGGAACGGCGCCGCACGACCACGTACCCGGCACCGGACCGCAGCGGTTATCAGACGATCCATTTTTCCCTTGCTCCTGTGGCTGGAGCGGAGAACAGCAGCAGTTGCAAAAACGGGCAGAACCAGCAGGAAAACGGGCAGAACCAGCAGGAAAACGGACAGAGCCAGCAGGAAACTGGTCAGAGCCGGCAGGAGACCGGCAAAGCAGTTTCCGGCATGCAGGCTGGTGAAAAGCTGCTCCGCTACATCGACAACCGGCCTTTCGTTCCGCACGATACGCGGGAGCGAAGCCGCCGCTGTGAGGAAATCTTCACCATTCAGGCCATGGGACTGAAAAAGCGTCTGGAGCATACCGGCTGCAGCCATGTCGTGCTTGGAATTTCCGGTGGACTGGATTCGACACTGGCTCTTTTGGTAGCTGCGAGAGCATTTGACATGCTTAATATTCCGCGCAGCCAGATCCATGCGATTACCATGCCGTGCTTTGGAACTACGGACCGGACATACCAGAATGCCTGCCAGATGACCAGAAAGCTGGGGGCATCCTTAAAAGAAATTGGTATTAAGGCATCGGTGACACGGCATTTTGAAGATATCGGCCATGATATTACGGTGCACGATGTCACTTACGAGAACGGCCAGGCCAGAGAGCGCACCCAGATCCTCATGGATATCGCAAACCAGGTGGGCGGCATGGTCATCGGAACCGGCGATATGTCGGAGTTGGCGCTTGGCTGGGCTACTTACAATGGTGACCATATGTCCATGTACGGTGTCAATGTTTCCGTACCGAAGACGCTGGTACGCCATCTGGTACGCTACTATGCAGATGTCTGCGGCGAAGAGGAACTCAAAGCAGTGCTCCTGGATGTTTTGGACACTCCGGTAAGCCCGGAGCTGCTTCCGCCGGAGAATGGTGTCATCTCCCAGAAGACTGAGGATCTGGTCGGACCGTATGAGCTTCACGATTTCTTCCTTTACTATGTGCTGAGATTTGGCTTTAAACCTTCCAGAATCTACCGGATGGCTCTTCAGGCATTTGAGGGAGAATATGAGAAAGAAGTGATCTATAAATGGCTGAACGTCTTTTACCGCAGGTTCTTTGCACAGCAGTTTAAACGTTCCTGTCTGCCGGACGGCCCGAAGGTTGGTTCTGTGGCGGTTTCCCCGCGCGGAGACCTGCGTATGCCGAGTGATGCGGCAAGACAAATCTGGATGGATGATTTACAAAGCATCAAATTAAAGGAGAGTACAAAAGCGTGATCAGCAGTACAACCAATAAACAGGTGAAATTTGTGAATGCCCTGGTGAAAAAAGCAAAAACCAGGAGAGAGGAAGATCTGTTCGTGGCAGAGGGACTCCGCATGTGTTCCGAAATTCCGAAGGACCGCATTCACACACTTTATATATCGGAAAGCTTTAGCAAAACAAAGGAATGCAAGACGCTCCGGGAAGGAGTAAAGCATATTGAGCTGGTGACAGACGAAGTGTTTAAGAGCCTTTCCGACACGCAGACGCCGCAGGGCATTCTGGCATTGGTAAAGCAGTATCATTATACGCTGGATGAGGTGACTGGAAAAACCGCAAAAGAGAAGGCCACGGCATCCGGACAGGATGCGGATGGATCAGTACAAAACAGTACAAAACAGGAAAACCGGAAAAAGCCGGCACTTCTTATGGTGCTGGAAACGATCCAGGACCCGGGCAATCTGGGAACGATCCTTCGTGCAGGCGAGGGTGCCGGTGTGACCGGGGTAGTGATGGATGCGAACACCACCGATATCTATAACCCCAAGGTGATCCGTTCCACCATGGGTTCTGTGCTCCGTATGCCATTTGTATATGTGGAGGATCTGCATGAAACCCTGCAGGAGCTTAAAAACCGGAATATCCGGCTGTTTGCAGCCCATTTAAAGGGAAAACAGGCATACGACCTGGAGGATTACACCGGGGATACTGCATTCCTCATTGGAAACGAGGGCAATGGCCTGACCGATGAAACAGCCGCCATGGCCGACACCTATGTCCGTATCCCGATGGAAGGAAGCGTGGAATCTTTAAATGCTGCAGTGGCAGCATCGGTCCTCATGTTTGAGGCGGCGCGCCAGCGCCGGAATAGCCAGCAGGGAAACAACTAGCAAGGAAAACGCTGGCAGAAACATTGACAGAAATGAGATTGCCGGAATATTAAGCTCCGGCAGAACAAGACAATAAAATAAGGGGGAGTTGTTATGGCAGCGATTTACTGGCTCATCGCATTTGTGATCCTGGTGGGCATTGAGATCATGACCACAGCCCTGACGACCATCTGGTTTGCCGGAGGTACCGTGATTGCCTTTTTTGCGGCTGTTTTCGGTGCACTGGTTCCGGTCCAGCTTCTGGTCTTTGTGGTGGTCTCCTTCATCTTACTTTTCCTGACCCGCCCTCTGGCTATTAAGTATATCAACACTTCTACAGTCAGAACGAATGTGGACAGCTTAATTGGAAAAGAAGCAAGGGTGACAGCCGAGATCAGCAATGCAAAGGAGAGTGGAACCGTTTCGGTCCAGGGACAGGAATGGACGGCACGCTCCGCAGAGGAGGATGCGGTTTATCCGGAAGGTACCAGAGTCTGGATCCGTGAGATTCAGGGTGTGAAACTGATCGTAAGCAATGAAAAAGCGCAGCTGTAAGGCTGAGCTTGCGAAACACTTGTAAAAAAGCGTAAAGGAGGAATCATAATGGGTATTTTATTTATTTTTCCGTTACTGATCATCATTTTGGCGGTTCTGGCTTCCTGCATCCGCATTGTGCCGCAGGCGCAGGCACTGGTTGTGGAGCGCCTTGGTGCCTACCTGGACACCTGGTCTGTAGGTGTGCATTTCCTGGTCCCGTTTGTAGACCGGGTGGCAAAAAAGGTCAGCTTAAAGGAGCAGGTTGTAGATTTTGACCCGCAGCCGGTTATCACGAAAGATAATGTTACCATGCGGATCGACACAGTAGTGTTTTTCCAGATCACAGACCCGAAGCTGTATGCTTACGGTGTGGTGAATCCGATCATGGCGATCGAAAACCTGACTGCAACGACACTAAGAAATATCATCGGTGACCTGGAATTAGACCAGACCTTAACCTCCCGTGAGACCATCAATACCAAGATGCGTGCATCCCTGGATGTGGCAACCGATCCGTGGGGCATTAAGGTAAACCGCGTGGAGCTCAAGAACATCATTCCTCCAGCTGCTATCCAGGATGCCATGGAGAAACAGATGAAGGCAGAGCGCGAGCGCCGTGAGGCGATCCTGCGTGCCGAGGGCGAGAAGAAATCCACCATTCTGGTTGCGGAAGGTAAGAAGGAGTCTGCAATCCTTGATGCAGAGGCAGATAAGCAGGCTGCAATCCTTCACGCAGAGGCTGAGAAGGAGCGCCGCATCCGCGAAGCAGAGGGTGAGGCAGAGGCAATCTTAAAGGTGCAGCAGGCGAAGGCAGACGGCATCCGCTTCTTAAAGGAAGCAGGAGCCGATGCGGCAGTGCTCCAGCTCAAGAGCTGGATGCATTTGCGGCGGCAGCAGACGGCAAGGCAACCAAGATCATCATCCCGTCTGATATCCAGAATATAGCTGGTCTTGTGACCTCTGTGGCGGAGATTGCCAAGACAGCTTCAAAGCAGTCAGAGGAATAAAAGTGACAAATGGCTGACAAAAGGCGGAATGCAAAAGATTTAAGACAGGAAAGCGTTCCTGCCGGAATGCTTCAGTAAAGAAGTGTATTATAAAATTTATATACAAATTTATATACAGAGGAGAGACAATTATGAACTTAAAGGGAAGACATTTCTTAACATTAAAGAATTACACCCCGGAGGAGATTTTGTATCTGCTTGATCTTGCAGCAGAGGTAAAGCGTAAGAAAAAAGAAGGAATTCCGGTAGATAATTACAGAGGAAAGAATGTGGCACTGATCTTTGAAAAGACCAGCACCAGAACCAGATGTTCCTTCGAGGTTGCAGCGCATGACATGGGAATGGGCACCACCTACCTTGATCCGTCAGGCTCCCAGATCGGTAAAAAGGAAAGCATTGCAGATACTGCACGTGTTCTTGGACGTATCTACGATGGTATTGAGTACCGTGGTTTTGGACAGGAAATCGTGGAGGAGCTTGCGAAATATGCAGGAGTTCCGGTATGGAATGGCCTGACCAATGAGTATCATCCGACCCAGATGCTTGCAGACATGCTGACGATCCGCGAGCAGCTTGGCAGATTAAAGGGCGTAAAGCTGGTTTACATGGGCGATGCCCGCTACAACATGGGCAACTCCCTGATGATCGTATGTGCAAAGCTTGGCCTGCATTTTGTAGCATGTGCACCGAAGAAATACTTCCCGAACGCAGAGCTGGTCGCACAGTGTGAGGAATATGCAAAGGCATCCGGCGCTACCATTACCCTGACCGAGAATGTCGAAGAGGGAACCAAAAACGCAGATGTCATCTATACCGATGTATGGGTATCCATGGGCGAGCCGGACGAAGTATGGGAGGAGCGTATCCGCGAATTAACTCCGTACAAGGTAACTTCAGCTGTTATGAAGAATGCAGGTGAGCAGGCTATCTTCTTACATTGTCTGCCGGCATTCCATGATCTGAAGACCAAGATCGGCGCAGAGATGGGCAAACGCTTTGGCATCACTGACATGGAAGTAACCGATGAGGTATTTGAGTCTGCGCAGTCCAGAGTATTTGATGAGGCAGAAAACCGTATGCACACCATTAAGGCTGTTATGATGGCAACCATTGGAGTTTAAAGCATGGCAGGGCAGGAAAAAAAACGGAATCCGCGCAGCAGTGCGCTGGTGCTGGACCTGCTGCATATCGTGATCGGCATTCTTGTAGTTATCTGCGCCATTCTGGCATTTTTAGATCCGGAGGGGAACAGTATTCTGTTCCCCGTGATTTTCTGGCTTGCTGCCGTGTTAAACGGCGTGATGGGCGCATTCCGGCTAAGATACAGCGGACACGATAAAAAAAGGCAGGCAGGTGGATTCACCCAGTGCCTGCTGGCAGTGGTCTTAACGGTACTGGGTGTTTTAAGTGCCATCAGTATCTGGAGGTAAGGCTTGAAGGACAAAATTTTGAAATTTTTAAAAGAAGCAGATGGCTATATTTCCGGGCAGGAGCTTTGTGAGCGCCTTGGCGTATCCCGCACAGCAGTGTGGAAGGTGATCCGCCAGCTGGAATCAGAGGGCTATCAGATCGAGGCGGTACGCAACCGCGGCTACCGTCTCACAGATAATGCAGACATCTTAAATGAAGCCGAGATCCGTGCGGCAATGAAATCCCAGTGGCTGGGACAGCATGTTACTTTTTTGGAAGAGACAGATTCCACAAACAATGTTGTGCGCCGTATGGCAGAGCAGGGAGCACCGGAAGGCACGCTTGCCGTGGCAGAGATCCAGACGGCGGGAAAAGGCCGCAGGGGCCGCAGCTGGAGCTCTCCAAAGGGGAGCGGCATCTGGCACAGCTTTCTTCTGCGCCCTGAGTTTGCACCGGAGCATGCTTCCATGCTGACGCTGCTCGCAGCCATGGCAGTGCAGAAATCAGTGAAGGATGTGACAGGTCTGGATTGCAAGATCAAGTGGCCGAATGACATTGTGGTAAACGGCAAAAAAATCTGCGGGATCCTGACGGAGATGAGCACAGAGGAGGATTCCATCCGCTATGTGGTTGTCGGGATCGGTATCAATGCCAATACCTCGGACTTCCCGGAGGAGATCCGTGAGACTGCAACATCGCTGGCACTGGAGCTTGGGCATCCTGTGCGCCGCACCCTGCTGATCAACGGCGTAATGTGCGCGTTTGAGGAATATTACCGCATTTACCGTGAGACATTGGATATGAGCCGCCTGAAGGAAATATATGATCAGGAGCTGGTGAATGTAGAACGGGAGGTAAAGGTGCTGGCACCGGGCGGTGACTATACCGGGATCTCCCATGGGATCAACAACCAAGGGGAGCTGATCGTTGAGCTTTCAGATGGCACTATCCGGGAAGTAAATTCCGGTGAGGTGTCAGTAAGAGGAATTTATGGATATGTATGATGCAAAACATCTGTATGACCGCCTGAAGGTCGCAGAGCGTGAAGATGGGATACTGGATCTGGATGCTAGGCTTCGGGCTATGAATGGTCCGCTGCTTACCTGGTATGAGGAGCATGCCAGGGTCCTTCCATGGCGGGAGAACCCGGAAGGCTACCGGGTATGGATCTCAGAGATCATGCTGCAGCAGACCAGAGTAGAGGCGGTCAAACCTTATTTTGAACGCTTTCTCGAGGTACTGCCGGATGTTGCTTCGCTGGCTTCGGTTGAAGATGACCGGCTGATGAAGCTCTGGGAGGGCCTTGGTTACTATAACCGGGCGCGCAATTTAAAGAAGGCAGCCGGGATCATTATGGAAGAATATGGCGGAGCTATGCCGCAGCAGTATGAAGAACTGTTAAAGCTTCCGGGAATCGGCAGCTACACAGCCGGGGCGGTTGCTTCCATCGCTTTTGGCCAGCCGGTTCCTGCGGTAGATGGAAATGTACTCCGGGTCATCTCCAGGGTGACAGCCAGCCGGGAAGATATTTTAAAGGCATCCACAAAAAAATGGATGGAGACCCATTTAAAAGAAACGATGCCAGGGGACCGGGCAAGCCATTTTAACCAGGGACTAATCGAGATCGGAGCCATCGTATGCGTGCCGAACGGACAGCCGCGCTGCGGGGAATGCCCGCTGGCTTCGATCTGTCTGGCAAGAAAGCAGGACCTGATCTCGGAAATCCCGGTAAAGACCCCGCCCAAGAAGCGGCGTATGGAGGATAAAACGGTGTGTATTCTGGAATCCGGGGATCAGGTCGGGCTGAATAAGCGGGAGGCAACCGGGCTTTTGGCTTCCCTTTATGAGCTCCCGAACCGGGAAGGCCATTTAAAGCCGGAGGAAGTACCAGAGGCCTTTGGTCTGGACCCGGCTTCCATCGTGGAGCTTGAGGCTGTCGGACCGGCAAAGCATATCTTTTCCCATGTGGAGTGGCATATGACCGGCTACCGGGTACGGCTGAAAAATGGGATTCCAAAGGCTTACATCGCGGCTGGAAAAGAGGAGCTGAAAACAGTCTACGCATTGCCGAATGCCTTTAGCAGGTATACAAAGCTGATAGAATGAAGATAATGTAAGAGAGGAGCAGGGAATAGCATAGTATGTCTAAATCAAAACAGATGCTTCTGATCATAAATCCCAGATCCGGAAGGGAAAAAATCCGTTTAAAGCTTCTGGATATTCTGGATACCTATACAGGAGCGGGATACCAGGTACAGGTCTATGTAACACAGAAGGCGCTGGATGCCAGGGCTGCCGTGTTAAAATATGGTGCCAGAAAGGATCTGATCGTGTGCAGTGGTGGCGATGGTACGCTCAACGAGGTGATCTCCGGCATGATGGAGCTTCCAAAGCCTGTGATGCTGGGCTATATCCCGGCTGGCTCTACCAACGATTTCGCATCCAGCTTAAGGCTGCCAAGCAGATGCTCCCGGCTGCGGTCAATGCGGCATGCGGTGTTCCCTATGCGATCGACATCGGACGCTTTTGCGAAGACCGGTATTTTGTCTATGTGGCAGGCTTCGGGGCTTTTACAGAGGTGTCCTATCTGACCCCTCAGGACAAAAAGAACCTTCTGGGACATCAGGCATATATTCTGGAAGGAGTAAAGAGTCTTGCCTCTATCAAATCTTATCCAATGAAAATTACCACTCCGGAGGAAACACTGGAGGGTGAATTTATTTACGGTATGGTGACCAATACGATCAGCGTGGGAGGCTTTAAGGGACTGGTGAACCAGGATGTGGCCCTGAATGACGGCTTATTTGAAGTGCTCCTGATCCGCACACCGAAAACACCGCTGGAGCTTAGCGGTATTGTGACCGGTCTTTTAATGAAAGAGGAAGAGAAGAGCGAGCTGGTATATAAATTTAAGACCAGCAGGCTTCATATTGAGGCGCAGGAGCCTGTAGACTGGGTGCTGGATGGAGAGTTTGGCGGAAGCAGGACAGAAGTTTCTGTGGAGAATCTTCCGCGCCAGATCGAGATTTTGTGCCCTCAGGCAGGAAAAAGCCGCACAAGAAAAGCAGAAGGCAAAAATACGGGAGCATGAAAAAAATCCCGTGAATTATGAAAATAATTGTTGAAATCTGACACCGGATATTATATAATGATACGTTGTGTAGGCTTTCGTAAACCTTCAACTGAAAGGATGTTACTGTGGAAAAAGACAATTTTTTAGATAAGCTGAAAAAGCTGGTAGAAGTTGCCAAAACAAAGCATAATGCATTGGACATCACCGAGATCAATGACTTCTTTAAAGGGGAGAATCTTAGTCCTGAGCAGATGGAGCAGATTTACAGCTTCCTCGAGGAAAAGAATATTGACGTAGTCCCTGTTATTGACGATGCTGCCCTTGCAGAAGACAATCTGCTTCTCGATGACGACGATGTAGATATGGACGACAGCTTCATGAAAGACTCCGAGGATATTGAGTACGATGCGGTAGATCTGCTCGAGGGAATCGGCACTGAGGATCCGGTCCGTATGTACTTAAAGGAAATCGGAACAGTTCCGCTTTTGACAACGGAAGAGGAGCTGACTCTCGCGAAGCGTAAGGCAGAGGGTGACGAATATGCAAAGGAGCGCCTGATCGAGGCAAACCTGCGTCTGGTAGTAAGTATTGCAAAGCGTTACACCGGCCGCGGCATGAGCTTCCTTGACCTGGTACAGGAGGGAAACCTCGGCCTGATCAAAGGTGTAGAGAAGTTTGATTATACAAAAGGATACAAACTGAGTACATATGCGACTTGGTGGATCAGACAGTCTGTAACCCGTGCACTTGCGGATCAGGCACGAACGATCCGTGTTCCGGTGCATATGGTTGAAACAATTAACAAAATGTCCAAGATGCAGCGTAAGCTGACTCTTGAGCTGGGCTACGAGCCATCTGTTGCTGAGTTAGCAGATGCACTGGAAATGTCGGAAGACAAGGTTATGGAGATCATGCAGATCGCCAGGGAGCCAGCATCCCTTGAAACCCCGATCGGTGAGGAAGACGATTCCAACCTGGGCGATTTCGTGGCAGACAACAGTGTTGTAACCCCGGAGGGCAATGTCGAGTCTGTTATGTTAAGAGAGCATATCGATGCACTGCTTGGAGACTTAAAGGAGCGTGAACGTGCTGTTATCGTGCGCCGCTTTGGTCTTGAGGACGGTCATCCGCGCACTCTGGAGGAGGTTGGCAAGGAGTTCAACGTAACGCGTGAGCGTATCCGCCAGATCGAGGCAAAGGCTCTCAGAAAGCTGCGTAATCCGGTCAGAAGCAAACGGATCCGCGATTTCCTGTAAGGCGATTTTACAGTTGCCGGCACATGTATGTGCAACCGGTACTAATAGAGACAGGAGAAATTATGAACCGCAGAAATTACCAGCGTGAGCTGGAAGCAGTCATAAAAGAAAATGAGGGCAAGAGCCGGGTTCCCCGGCTCTTGTTGCATAGTTGCTGCGCACCCTGCAGCAGCTATGTGCTGGAATATTTATCAGATTATTTTGAGATCACGGTATTTTATTATAATCCCAATATTTCTCCGGCGGAGGAATATGAAAAGCGTGCAGCGGAGCAGCAGCATCTGATCCGGGAATTGCCGGTAAAATATCCGGTGCAGCTTATCGTTGGTGCATATGAGCCGGAGCGCTTCTATGAGATCAGCCGGGGGCTGGAAACAGTTTCGGAGGGTGGGGAACGCTGCTTTCGCTGCTACCGCCTGCGTCTGGAAGAGGCGGCTAGAATGGCGGCAGAGGGTGGTTACGATTACTTTGCCACAACGCTTACCATCAGCCCGTTAAAGAATGCCGGGAAGCTCAATGAGATCGGGGAGGAGTTATCCGCCATTTACAAGGTGGAGCATCTTCCGTCTGATTTTAAAAAGAAAAACGGCTACAAACGCTCTGTAGAGCTTTCAGCAGAGTATGGACTTTACCGGCAGAATTACTGTGGGTGTGTCTTCTCAAAAAGGGAACAGGAGCTGCGGGAAAGAGAAACGAAAAAAGAATCACAGATGGCTACAATGCCTTGACACTTGTCGTGATTTGTAATAAAATTTATACAGATTGAAACTAATTCTAAAGGAGACGTGAACTATGCTTAGTAAGAATTTAACAGTTGTAAATCCGTCTGGACTGCACTTAAGACCGGCAGGAGTTTTATCCCAGACCGCTATGAAATTCAAATGTGATGTCATCATCGAGTGTGGCGAGAAAAGAATCATTGCAAAGAGCGTATTAAACGTAATGGCAGCAGGCATTAAGTCCGGCACCGAGATCACCCTGATCTGCGACGGCGAGGACGAGGCAGCAGCTATGGAGACCGTAAGCAAGGCAATTGAGAGCGGTCTTGGCGAGATGTAAGTCTTCTTAGTACACATAAAGAAATGTAGAAAAGGTATTTTCCGGAACGCAATTCTGGAAAGTACCTTTTTTCTTTCATGGGAAAATGCGTCTTATGAAACAATTCTTTTTCCGTGCACTTCATATCTGGGAGGTACCAGTGATGTGCGGTTGATGAAACAAATACGGAAAATTGACAGACAAAATGTGAATATATAGGATAATGACAAATAATCTGTCAATTTAAAATAAAAAAGGAATTTACAAATGAGAAAAAGTGTAGTATTATCGTAACAGCTTAAAAAGGCAACACAAAAAATCATTACATAAAGCAAAACGCAAGGGTGCGGAAATTCGAAAAAGAATTTTCGTGCCCTGTTTTCTTTCACAGGAAATACATCTTGTGAAAGAAAACAATTGCGTTGCTTACCAGGGATGCGCAAATGACGCGTCTGCTGATTTTTACAGGAAAGGAAATGATTATGGACAGCGATCAGAGAACCTTAACAAAATCCCCCAACGAATCTGCTTCCCAGACCGTTCTTCCGGGTCTTTACGATCCGAGCTTTGAGCATGACAACTGCGGTATCGGTGCCGTAGCCAATATCAAAGGCATCAAGACTCACCGCACCGTGGAGCAGGCCCTCCACATTGTAGAGAATCTCGAGCACCGCGCCGGTAAAGACGCGGAAGGAAAGACCGGAGACGGTGTCGGTATCATGCTGCAGATCTCCCACAAATTCTTTAAGAAGGTAACAAAGCCGCTTGGCATTGAGCTTGGTGATGAGCGCGAATACGGCATTGGCATGTTCTTCTTCCCCCAGGATGAGCTTGCCAGAAACCAGGCCAAAAAGATGCTGGAGGTTATCGTCCAGAAAGAGGGACTGAAGTTCCTCGGCTGGAGAACTCTTCCAATTCACCCGGAGAAGATCGGTGACAAGGCCGTTGAAAAAATGCCTTACATTATGCAGGGCTTCATCGGAAAGCCAGCAGATGTGGAGAAAGGACTGGATTTCGACCGCCGTCTTTATGTAGCGCGCCGTGTGTTTGAGCAGAGTAACGATGACACCTATGTCGTATCCATGAGCAGCCGTACCATTGTATACAAGGGTATGTTTCTGGTAAAAGAGCTGCGCCAGTTCTTCGAGGATCTGCAGGATAAGGATTACGAGTCTGCGATCGCAACCGTGCATTCCCGCTTCAGTACCAACACCAATCCGAGCTGGATGCGTGCCCATCCGAACCGCATTATCGTACATAATGGTGAGATCAATACCATCCGTGGCAACGTTGACAAGATGATGGCGCGTGAGGAGAACATGGAAACAAAGTTCTTCAAATCCGATATGTACAAGGTACTGCCGATCATCAATCAGGAAGGTTCCGACTCTGCGATGCTGGACAATGCCCTGGAGTTCATGGTCATGAGCGGTATGGAGCTGCCGATGGCAGTTATGATCCTGATCCCGGCTCCGTGGCAGCATGACCGGTTCATGCCGCAGGAGGTAAAGGATTTCTACCGCTATTACGCAACCATGATGGAGCCGTGGGATGGCCCTGCATCCATCGTGTTCAGCGATGGCGATGTCATGGGTGCCGTGCTGGACAGAAACGGTCTGCGTCCGTCCCGTTACTACATCACGGACGATGACCAGGTGATTCTGGCTTCCGAGGTTGGCGCGATCGATATTGACCAGTCCCATGTTATTAAGAAAGAACGCTTACGCCCGGGCAAGATGCTCCTCATCGATACCGTGAAGGGTGAGCTGGTCGGCGACGAGGAGTTAAAGCTGCGCTATGCATCCCGTCAGCCGTACGGGGAGTGGCTGGATTCCCAGATGGTAGATTTAAAGGATCTTCCGATCCCGAATAAGGGTGTGCCGGAGCTTTCTAAGAAGCAGCGTGCACAGCTGCAGAAGACCTATGGTTACACCTACGAGCAGTATAAGACCATGATCTTGCCGATGGCATTGAATGGTGCCGAGGCGGTATCTGCCATGGGTGCTGACAGCCCGCTTGCCGTGCTTTCGAAAAAACATCAGCCGCTGTTCAACTATTTCAAACAGCTCTTTGCACAGGTAACGAACCCGCCGATCGATGCGATCCGTGAGGAAATCGTAACATCCACCACGGTTTATGTCGGCGAGGAAGGCAATGTTCTGGAGGAAGCTCCGGAGAACTGCCACATCTTAAAGGTGGATAACCCGATCTTAACCTGTACCGATCTGTTAAAGATTAAATATATGAAGAAACCGGGATTTAAAGTAGAAGTGATCCCGATTACCTATTACAAGAATACGTCCCTGGCCAAAGCCATTGACCGGTTATTCCTGGAGGTAGACCGTGCGCACCGCGACGGCGTCAACATCATCATCCTGTCTGACCGTGACATCGATGAAAACCATGTGCCGATCCCGTCACTCTTAGCGGTATCTGCCCTGCAGCAGCATCTGGTAAAAACCAAGAAACGTACTTCCATGGCAGTCATCCTGGAGAGCGGCGAGCGAGAGAGGTACATCACTTTGCAACCCTGCTTGGCTTTGGTGCCAGTGCCATCAACCCATATCTGGCGCAGGAATCTGTTCATTACCTGATCGAGACGAAAATGCTGGATAAGGATTATTATGCAGCTGTCAACGATTATAACTCGGCAGTGCTTCACGGCATTGTAAAGATCGCTTCTAAGATGGGTATTTCCACAATCCAGTCCTACCAGGGTGCACAGATCTTTGAGGCGATCGGTATTTCCAAAGAAGTCATCGACAAGTACTTCACCAACACGGTCAGCCGTGTGGGCGGCATCACGCTGGAAGACATCGCAAACGACGTGGATGTGCTGCATTCCACTGCATTTGACCCGCTGGGACTGGATGTAGATCTGACGCTGGAAAGTGTGGGAAGTCACAAGGAGCGTTCCGGCCAGGAGGAGCATCTGTACAATCCGCGCACCATTCATCTGCTGCAGCAGGCGGCATGGACCGGAAATTATGAGATCTTCAAAGAGTACAGCCATGTGCTCAATGAGGAGGAGCAGACCATCAACCTGCGAAGCCTGATCGATTTTAATTTCGATGAGAATGGCGGCATCCCGATCGATGAAGTTGAGAGTGTCGATTCCATCGTAAAGCGCTTTAAGACCGGTGCAATGTCTTACGGCTCCATTTCCCAGGAAGCACATGAGACGCTGGCGATCGCCATGAACCGTCTGGGCGGCAAGTCCAACACCGGTGAGGGCGGCGAGAGTCTGGACCGTCTGGTTCCGGGAGCGAAGAACAATAACCGCTGTTCTGCGATCAAGCAGGTGGCATCCGGACGTTTTGGCGTAACCTCCCGTTATCTGGTCAGTGCACAGGAAATCCAGATCAAGATGGCGCAGGGCGCAAAGCCTGGTGAGGGCGGACAGCTTCCGGGCGGAAAAGTATATCCGTGGGTGGCAAAGACCCGCCACTCCACAACCGGTGTCGGCTTAATTTCCCCGCCACCGCACCATGATATCTACTCCATCGAGGATCTGGCCCAGCTGATCTATGACTTAAAGAACTCAAACACCCGCGCAAGGATCTCTGTCAAGCTGGTATCCGAGGCTGGTGTTGGCACCGTGGCAGCCGGTGTTGCAAAGGCAGGCGCACAGGTTATCCTGGTATCCGGTTTTGACGGCGGTACCGGTGCAGCGCCGAGAAACTCCATCTACAATGCCGGACTTCCGTGGGAGCTTGGCGTGGCTGAGGCACACCAGACCCTGATCATGAATGGCCTGCGCGATAAAGTCATCCTTGAGACCGACGGTAAGCTGATGACCGGCCGTGATGTGGCGATCGCCTGCATCCTGGGTGCGGAGGAATTTGGCTTTGCGACCGCTCCGCTTGTTACCATGGGCTGCGTCATGATGCGTGTCTGCAACCTCGATACCTGCCCGGTCGGCATTGCGACCCAGAACCCGGAGCTGAGAAAACGCTTCAAGGGCAAACCGGAGTATGTTGTAAACTTCATGCACTTTGTGGCACAGGAGCTGCGCGAATACATGGCAAAGCTGGGTGTCCGCACCGTAGATGAGCTGGTGGGACGTACCGATCTCTTAAAGAAGAAGGAACATATTCCGTCTGAGCGTGCAAACAAAGTGGATTTAAGCAATATCCTTGACAATCCGTATGAGGGTGTGCATTTCCGCGGCTATCGCGATAAGCTGGAATACGACTTCAAGCTGGATCAGACGATCGATGAGCAGGTATTCTTAAAGCAGTTAAAGACTGCCCTGAACAAGGGACAGAAGAAGAGCCTCCAGATCGATGTCTCCAACGTAGACCGTACCCTGGGAACCATCTTCGGTTCGGAAATCACCAGACAGTATCCGGACGGACTGCCGGAGGATACTTTCACGATCCAGTGCAACGGCAGCGGCGGACAGAGCTTTGGTGCGTTCATTCCGAAGGGGCTTACCCTGGAACTGGTGGGCGACAGCAACGACTATTTCGGCAAGGGCTTATCCGGCGGTAAGCTGATCGTATATCCGCCAAAAGCAGCAAACTTTAAGGCAGAAGAAAATATCGTCATCGGCAACGTGGCTCTTTACGGAGCGACCAGCGGCAAGGCGTATATCAACGGTGTCGCAGGTGAGCGTTTCTGTGTCCGAAACTCCGGTGCAACCGCCGTCGTAGAGGGTGTTGGTGACCACGGATGTGAATATATGACCGGCGGCCGCGTGGTTGTACTCGGACAGACCGGAAAGAACTTTGCAGCCGGCATGAGCGGCGGTATTGCTTATGTGCTGGATGAAAAACGCGATTTTTATAAGCGCCTGAACAAAGATCTTGTTTCCCTGGAGGAAGTAACCAACAAGTACGATGTCCAGGAATTAAAAGAGATGATCCAGGAACATGTGGCATATACCAACTCCGAGCGCGGAAAAGAAATTCTGGATCACTTTGGCGAGTACCTGCCGAAATTCAAGAAGGTAATGCCTCATGACTACCGCCGAATGATGAATACCATTGTGCAGATGGAAGAGAAGGGCTTAAGCAGTGAGCAGGCGCAGATCGAGGCATTCTACGCAAACCAGAGAAAGTAAGGAGGAGTAACGATGGGAAAGCCAACAGGATTTTTGGAATATGACAGAGTAAACGGCAAGGCGGCAGAACCACTGGAGCGCATCAAGAATTTCAATGAGTTCCACACTCCTTTGACCGAAGAACAGCAAAGAAAACAGGGTGCACGCTGCATGGAATGCGGCGTCCCCTTCTGCCAGTCCGGCATGATGATGAACGGCATGGTATCCGGATGCCCGCTCCATAACCTGGTGCCGGAATGGAATGATCTGGTATACACCGGCAACTGGGCGCAGGCCTACAACCGCTTAAAGAAGACCAACAGCTTCCCGGAATTTACCAGCCGTGTCTGCCCGGCTCCGTGTGAGGCAGCCTGCACCTGCGGCTTAAACGGAAGTCCGGTCAGCATCAAGGAAAATGAGCACGCCATCATTGAGAAGGCATACGAGACCGGCAAGGCAGGTCCGAGACCGCCGAAGCTGCGTACCGACAAAAAGATCGCCGTTATCGGTTCCGGTCCGTCCGGACTGGCTGCGGCAGACCAGTTAAATAAGCGCGGTCATAATGTAACCGTGTTTGAGCGGGAAGACCGGGTTGGCGGACTTCTGATGTACGGCATTCCGAATATGAAGCTGGAAAAGCAGATTATTGACCGTAAGATCAACGTGATGAAAGAAGAGGGCGTGACCTTTGTCACCGGGGCCAATGTCGGAAAGAACTACAAGGCAGCAAAGCTCTTAAAAGAGTATGACAGTATTGTGCTTGCATGCGGAGCCTCCAACCCGAGAGACATCAATGTGCCGGGGCGTGACGCAGAGGGTATTTACTTTGCGGTAGATTTCTTGAAATCCACCACAAAGAGCCTGTTAAACTCTAATTTAGAGGATGGCAATTATATCTCCGCGAAGGATAAGCATGTCATCGTCATCGGCGGAGGTGATACCGGAAATGACTGCGTCGGAACCGCGATCCGTCATGGCTGCGCATCCGTGACCCAGCTGGAAATGATGCCGAAGCTTCCGGAAAAACGCGCCGAAAACAACAGCTGGCCGGAGTGGCCGCGCATCTTAAAGACCGATTACGGCCAGGAAGAGGCCATTGCCGTGTTTGGTCATGACCCGCGCATCTACCAGACAACCGTGAAAGAGTTTGTGAAGGATGAGAGCGGGAAGCTGGTAAAAGCCATCTTAGTGAGCCTGAAAGCCGAGAAGAACCCGGAGACCGGACGCATGTCCATGGTGCCGGTGGAGGGCTCCGAGAAGGAAGTACCGGCAGATCTGGTGCTGATCGCAGCAGGATTTTTAGGTGCCCAGACATATGTAGCCGATGCATTTGGTGTCGAGTTAAATGCACGCACCAACGTGGCGACCGAAGCCGGGAAATACGCAACGAATGTCGAGAAAGTCTTCACGGCAGGCGATATGCATCGCGGACAGTCCCTGGTCGTATGGGCCATCCATGAAGGCCGCGATGTGGCAAAAGAAGTGGATAAATATCTGATGGGATATACGAATCTGGCGTGAAAAGCAGTGGATGTGCCACAGGCACCTCCCGATATGCAATGAAAGAAAAAGAAACAGGATCAGGCATTTTGATTTTGCCTGGTCCTGTTTTTGTTTGGTGATGCTGCGCACAGCACAGCCTATTCAGCATCTTCATGTGCATGGTCATAGATTTTCTGGATTTCGTCCGGTAATTTGTCCGGCATCATAGCGTGGATCCGATCTTCATTTCCGTCTGCGATCGCCTGATCGTAATACCAGCATTTGAAACGGAGCATATCGAGCACGCGCTCCATTTTTTCGATTTCTTTTTCTGCTGAGGCTTTCTGCTGTTCAAAAAAGGATTTGCGTTTCTGGTAGGTAGCCGGTCCCTCGGCGCACCATTCCATAAACTGTTTAATATCTTTTAATTCTACACCGGCACGTTTCAGACATTCGATGAGGTGCAGCGCGTCAATCTCACGCTGACTGAAGCGGCGAATGCCGGAGGTACGCTCTAAATACGGGAAAAGTCCTTCCTTATCATAATAGCGTAAGGTGGAGATGGGAAGGTGGAACATCTCCGATACCTGTCCGATGGTATACATGTACATTCTCCTCTATATAAAAATAAATGATTCAAACCTAAAGTTATAGTTAAGGTTACGATAGCATGGGGGAGAAGAAAAGTCAACCATTCTCTTAAGCAGGAGTAAACGGTTAGTACTCAAGAAATGCCTGAAATATCAGTAAACGCTTGACGTAAAGTCAACTTTAGGGGATATAATACACAGCAGAGGGTGGAAATATGCCCGCGTGGATTTCAGAGAAGAACAGGAGGATGATTTGTATGGTAAAACAGACAGCAGGCAGAGACGCCTTAAATGATTTCGCACCGAAATTTGCACAGTTAAACGACGATGTTCTTTTTGGTGAGGTATGGTCCAGAGAGGACAAGCTTTCCTTAAAGCTTCGTTCCGTAGTCACCATTTCCGCACTGATCGGAAAAGGCATTGTGGACAGCTCTTTAAAATATCATCTGGAGAGTGCCAGAAAAAATGGCGTAACGAAGACCGAGATGGCTGAAATCCTGACCCACATCGCATTCTACGCAGGCTGGCCGAATGCATGGGCTGCATTCCGCATGGCAAAGGAAGTATACCAGGATGACTGCAGCAACGAGGAGCACGGCGGCTTTTTCGGACAGGGTGAGCCGAACACGGCTTATGCAAAATACTTTATCGGAAACAGCTATTTAAAACCGCTGACCGATCCGAAAAAGACCGTATTTATCGCAAACGTAACCTTCGAACCGGGATGTCGCAACAACTGGCACATTCATCACGCAAAATCCGGTGGCGGACAGCTTCTTGTCTGCGTAGACGGCGAGGGCTGGTATCAGGAAGAAGGAAAACCGGCACAGAGCTTAAAGCCGGGGGATGTCGTTACCATTCCGGCAGAGGTAAAACACTGGCATGGTGCAAAGGCCGGAAGCTGGTTCTCCCATCTGGCAGTTGAGTGCCCGGGCGAGGAGACCTCCAATGAATGGCTGGAGCCGGTAACCGATGAAGTATATGAAAAACTGGGAGAATAATCAAAGGAGGAAAACATCATGGCAAAATCATTAGTAGCATATTTTTCAGCAAGCGGAGTGACCGGAAAAGTGGCAGAAGTGCTCGCTAAAGCAGCAGGCGCAGACCTTCATGAGATCAAACCGGCAGTGCCGTATACCAGTGCGGATTTAAACTGGATGGATAAAAAGAGCCGCAGCAGTGTGGAAATGGCAGACCCGTCTTCCAAACCAGAGATCGCGAATAAAGTAGAACATATGGATCAGTATGATACCGTATTTGTTGGATTCCCAATCTGGTGGTATGTTGCACCGACTATTATCAACACGTTTCTGGAGCAGTATGACTTCTCCGGCAAGAAGATCGTGCTCTTTGCAACCTCTGGCGGAAGCGGCTTTGGAAAGACGGCCTCTGCATTGAAAAACAGTGTTTCCGCATCGGCCCAGATCGTGGAAGGCCGCCTGTTAAACGGAAGAGTCCAGGAAGCCGAGTTAAAAGACTGGGTAAAGACGCTGTAAAGAAGTTGTAAGTATTCTGAAAAATCAAGAAGCATTGGCATGAAAAGCTGACAAAAAACACCTGGTATTTTGACATTGCACCGGTGAATGGCTGGTATTCCCACAGACAGCTTGTGATTGCCAGCATTGTGTGCGTGACGATGGCAGCATTTATCGCGATTTCTTTTATGCAGACAGAAATGTGCCATTACCGGGAAGCCATCTATATGGAAGAAACCAGAAAATCGGCGTAGGAGATCCGGCATTCTGCAGAAGAAGCGCGGGCAGCCAATGCGTCAAAGACCAGTTTCTTATCGCGCATGAGCCATGATATCCGGACACCGCTCAACGGTATCATTGGTTTGCTGCAGATCAATGAAAAACATCCAGATGATCCAGGTCTGATCGAGAGCAACCGCAAAAAAATCCTGGTAGCGGCAACTGCATCAAATACAATCATGTTGGTGGAAGCGTCCGCTCAACGTTTCACAGTCTTGGCACATCAGATGACGGCAAGACCGTTACCTATCAGTGGGTAATCACCGATACCGGAATCGGTATGAGCAAAGAGTTCCTGAAGCATATCTATGAGCCATTTGCACAGGAACATTCGGATGACCGGAGCATCCGTCAGGGCACCGGACTTGGCATGGCGATTGTAAAGGGACTGGTGGAACAGATGCAGGGAAGCATTGAGGTACAGAGTGAAGTTGGTGTTGGCTCTGTCTTTATCATCACGATTCCATTTGAGATTGCAGAGGAAGCAGGAGGGAAGGACGAGTCTTGTGCACAGAATTACCAGATAAACGGACTGCATTTGCTGCTGGCAGAAGATAATGAACTGAATGCGGAAATTGCAGAAACGCTTCTGTGTGATGAAGGCGCAGCAGTGACGATCGTTCATGATGGAAAAGAGGCATTGGATTTGTTTTTGTCGCAGCCGGCTCATACGTTTGATGCAATTTTAATGGATATGATGATGCCGAATATGGACGGGATCACTGCAACCAAAGAAATCCGTGCAGCCAGTGTAATGCGGCCTGATGCCGGACAGATTCCGATCATTGCTATGACTGCAAATGCGTTTGATGAAGATGCAAAGCGATGCACCGATACAGGCATGACTGCGCACTTATCGAAACCGCTTCAGATGGAAAAAGTGATTCGCATCATCGCACAGTGCTGCGGAGAAGCGGATGTACAAATACAAACAGTTACGGATTGCTAATGGTGAAAATGGCAATGAAAAATGGAAAATTGAAAAAGTAAGGCAATGAAAAATTGGCGGTCCGCTAAAAAAACGCTTGACAGGAGAATGGTCATCTTATATAATGTTGTTATTGCATGAGCAATACATACAATTTATAAAATGGCCTGGTGGCTCAGCTGGTTAGAGCGCCGCCCTGTCACGGCGGAGGTCGTGGGTTCGAACCCATCCGGGTCGTTATTTTAGAGGAGTCTTTTGCGGACTCCTCTTTTTATTTTAAAATTAGTTCGGGTTTTGAAATTCCCTCACAAAAAAATCCCGATTCTCTCACAAAATGAACACATTCTCCTGATATGTTTATAAAAACGAAAGACCGATTCAGAGAGGTCGGTATCGGCAGATGAAATGTATACGTTTTATGAGGCAAATACGGAGAGCTTCGATCATATGACTCCGATGGTGAACATCAGCGGAACCGTAAAAAACGGCACGGATTCCATGACGGCTACATCCATAAACGGTGTCAGTGAGGATTATCTTGGCATCAAAGACTGGAGCCTGAGTTATGGGCGCAATATCCAATATCCGCATATGCCTCCGATAAAGCCGTGGAAACCGTATATCTCGGCGCGCCGGAGCATGTCTGGTGGGAGACTGACACCACCGGAAAGTGGTCTTCTGTGAAGAAAGCCCATGAATACCAGGTGAAACTATACATTGCGGACAATGTGGAGCGGGAGGAGGACAACTGGCGCAAGGTGGATTTCGATGATGAAAGCCTGGAGGAAGCCGAGTGTGTGATGACCAGGCGCACCGGAGAAACCTCCTGCAATTTCAGTGCCTACATGAATGATCTGCACACCTATTTCTTTGTTGTGCGTGCAACTCCCAAAATCAGCGAACAGGCCTACGTCAAAGCCGGCTCCTGGACAGGTTCCCCGGATGTGGACTACCGGGCAAAACAGATGATCGGCTATACAGATGGAAAATGGCGCAATTACCTGGAAGGAAGCCGCTACCAGCTGGTAGACGGAACGTATCTGGAAGCTGGCTGGCAGCTCATCGAAGCCAGCTGGTATCTGTTCGATGAGCAGGGATACCGTCTTATCGGCTGGCAGGAACGGGACGGGAAAAAATACTATCTCGGAGACAGTGGCCAGCTGGCAACCGGCTGGTTTGTCTGGAATGAAAACTGGTATTACGCAGATTCAGACGGCGTCATGCAGATCGGATGGATCATGACAGAACTGGGAAAATATTATTATATGGATGAAAATGGTATATGGATAGAAGATAAAGAGAAGGACGTTGATGTGTGAGTCGGCGTCCTTTTTGCTGTTCAGAGAAGTTCATGTCTGTGACCGGCAAATTTTTTATCATGTATTCCGGGAAAGCTGTATTCAGATTCAATAGAATATCCCGCCACTTTGTGGTATGATAATATAACGAGCGCAAGAGAGCCGGAAACGTGCTTGCACGTTTCTGGCGAACGGCGAGGCAATCGAGTGACGAAGTCACGAGAACGAGCGCACAATATAAAATTAAGGGGGAACGCTATGAACCAGAATCCATTTGGGGGACAGGATCCGTTCGATTTTCTGCGCAGGCAGATGGAAGAACAGTTAAAACAGAAGCAGCAGAGCCAGCGGCAAAAAACAAACAAAACCAGCTGGCAGAACCAGGGAGAGGCGGGAGGAAAGCCAGACGGCAGTAAAGAGCAGGAACCGGAGCGTTTCGATTCCGACGGCAATCCGGTAAAAAAGAAAAAGAAGAAGCTTAAGCTTTTTCGGAATGCAGGAACAGCAGTGGTGGTTCTGGTCGTGGCATTTGCTGCCATGAACAGCTATTACATGCTGGATGAAGAAAATTATGCTGTGGTGACGACACTTGGAAGTCCGCAGGCCGAGTCACAGGCCGGCCTGCATTTTAAGATTCCGTTTATTCAGAATGTCCGTATGGTTTCCAAGGGAATCAAAGGCATGCCGATCGGCTATATCCCGGAAACCAGCGAGTCCGTGGATGAGGAATCCATCATGATCACCAAGGACTTCAATTTCGTTAACACGGATTTTTATCTGGAATACATGGTCAATGATCCGGTAAAGTATCTGTACGCTTCTTCAGACCCGGAGTCCACGCTGAAAATGCTGGCGCAGTCTTATATCCGCGACACGGTTGGCATTTATAATGTGGACGATGTCATCACCACTGGAAAAGCCGTGATCCAGTCAGAAATCAAAGAAAAACTGACCAACCGCATGATCGCGGAGGATATCGGTCTTTCAGTGGTCAATATCACGATCCAGGATGCATTCCCGCCGACCGATGAAGTCTTAAGCGCATTCAAAAACGTGGAAAACGCAAAGCAGGGAAAAGAAACTGCGATCAATAATGCCAATAAGGACCGGAATGAGAAGATTCCGCAGGCAGAGGCAGAATGCGACCAGATCATCAAGAACGCAGAGGCAGAAAAAGAAGCCCGCATCAATGAGGCGCAGGGACAGGTAGCGCGTTTTGAGCAGATGTATACTGAGTACAGCAAGTATCCGCTCATCACCAAACAGCGTATGTTTTACGAGACGATGGAGAATGTGCTTCCGTCCATGAAGGTTTACATTGTGGATGAGAGCGGAACCCAGAAAATGCTGCCGTTGGACAGCTTCACTTCAGCCATGCAATCTTCAGCAGCAGGAGCGGGGATTTCAGACGGTACTGCGTCTAAGAACAGCGGTGCATCCGGCAATAGCAGCACATCCGGTAGTGGCAGCGTATCCGGTACTTCTGGCAGTGCTGGAGTACAGGATAACACGGAAGGAGGAAACCAGTGATGAAGAAAATCGTAAAAGCTTTTAGCGGCCTGATCCTTTTTGCAGCATTGTTTGTGGCAGGAAGTGCATTGGTCATCACCTATCCGGACGAGTATACGATCGTGCGCCAGTTCGGCGAGATCGTGCGCGTGGTTGATACACCTGGTGTATCCGTGAAAATCCCGCTGATGCAGACCAGCTCTACCATTCCGCGTGCGCTGCAGATTTATGATATCCCGAAATCGGATGTCATCACCAAAGATAAAAAGAGTATGATCGCAGATGCTTTCGTACTTTGGAAAATATCCGATCCGGTCCTGTTTACCCGCCATTTAAACGGGCAGGTAGCACAGGCACAGTCCCGCATCGCAGCCTCCGTCTTTTCCTCTATGAAATCCGTCATTTCCAATATGGATCAGACCGAAATCATCGAGAACCGCGATGGAAAGCTTGCGGAGGATATCAAGGACAACATCGGTACCTCACTGGATGGCTACGGCATCGAAGTCCTGGCCGTGGAAACGAAATCCCTGGACATGCCGGACGACAACAAGCAGTCCGTGTATGACCGCATGATCTCCGAGCGAAACAACATTGCGGCATCTTACACCGCACAGGGCAATTCTTCCGCGCAGAAGATCAAAAACGATACCACGAAAGAAGTATCAGTCATGAAGTCAGAGGCAAATGCAGAGGCAGAGAAAATCAAGGCTGAGGGCGAGGCGCAGTACATGCAGATCTTGTCCAATGCCTACAACGATGCCAGCAAGGCAGATTTTTATAACTTTGTCCGATCCCTGGATGCAGCGAAAGCATCCTTAAAGAACGGAAACAACACCCTGATCCTCGACAAGAGCTCGCCGATCACGCAGATCTTCTACGGATACTAAAATAAACAATATCACACAGTAACGAACGAGGGCCGAAAGGTTTCGTCCCCGCCATTCGGCGGGGACGGAACCTTCCGGCCCATTTGTGTTTACTGTGAGATATTGTTTACTGCAGCTCCGCCTCCACATCCGGGAACATGCCTACGGAGCGTTTCAGGATCCCGTGCACCTGTGCGATGCAGATTCCGTAATTGGTGACCGGTACGTTTTGCGCGACGGCGTGTGCAATCCGGGACTTCATTTCTCGCTCGTTCAGCATGCAGCCGCCGCAGTGGACAACCAGCGCGTAAGGAGACAGATCTTCCGGAAATTCCCCGCCGGAGGTGAACACGAAGTTTAATTCCTTTTTGGTGTAGCTGCGGATCCAGGCGGGCAGCTTTACGGTTCCAATGTCACCGCACTGCCGGTGGTGGGTACAGCCTTCGGAGATCAGGACCGTGTCACCGTCCTTCAATTTGTCCAGCTGTGCTGCTCCGTGTACGGCTTCTTTTAAGTCTCCTTTGTAACGGGCAAAGAGAATGGAAAATGAGGTCAGCGGGACATCGGAAGGCGTTTCCTGATCCACTTTTTTGAATGCCTGGGAGTCGGTGATGACCAGTGCCGGTTTTTTTGCAAGAGAATGTAAGGTCTGGGACAGCTCGGTTTCCCTGGTGACCACAGAGATGGCACCGGATTCCAGTACATCGCGGATGGTCTGCTGCTGGGGCAGGATCAGGCGTCCCTTTGGGGCAGCGGAATCGATCGGGACGACCAGGACAACCAGGTCTTGTGGCCGGATCAGGTCAGCGACAATGCGCTTTTCATCACTTTCAGAAGAAACAGCGTTCGCTAGCTTTCCGATCAGTTCTTTCAGCTCCTGAATCTGATCGCCGTTTTTGGCGCTGACGCAGATCTCGTTTTCTTGCTTTGCATATCGAGGATGTGCCGGTGGCATGTTCGCTGATTTTGCGGAGAGCGGAGTGGTGATGAGGTCCGCTTTGTTGTATACCGTGATATGGGGCAGCTTTTTCTCATCGAAGAGCTTCAAAAGCTCCTTGTCAGCCTGCTGCAGTCCTTTTTCTGAGTCCACTACCAGAATGGCAATGTCGGTTTTATCGAGAACCTGCAGGGCACGTTTTACACGCATTTCCCCCAGTGCTCCCACATCGTCAATGCCTGGCGTGTCGATGATGACAACTGGGCCGATGGGCAGAAGCTCCATGGCTTTCTGGACCGGATCGGTCGTGGTGCCTTTGGTTTCAGAGACCAGAGACAGGCTTTGCCCAGTCACAGCGTTGACAACGCTGGATTTTCCGGCGTTGCGCAATCCGAAGAAGCCGATGTGAACGCGTTCGGCGGATACTTTATCATTCAGACTCATGATTTTTCCTCTTTTCCTATTATGTTGCAGCCCGGCAAAGAAAACCGATTCTTTTCCGGGCTGTTTTGTTTCTGTGCATATCAAGAAGACACCAGTGGCGCATCCGCTGCCTGGTTATGCTTACTGTCGGAATTTTCAGAACCGGAAATCCCGGCGGCTGGATGCCTTGATATCTTCGATATTTTTTCTTGCAATCTCACGCACCTTTTCCTTTGGAATCTTTTCCAGTTCTTTTTCAATCAGTGCAAATCCATGTTGTTTCGTTTCCTCGCTGGCATAATCTACCAGATATTCGGTCAGGGTCATCAGTGCATTCGGATGGCAGCAGTTTAAAATCTGGCCGTTTTTGCACAGGCTCATAAAGCGGTCGCCGGTGCGGCCTTCCCGGTAGCAGGCGGTGCAGAAGGACGGAATGAAGCCGAGCTGCATCAGCCAGTCGACAACCTCATCTAAGGAGCGCTGGTCAGAAACATCGAACTGCTCGGAATCGTGCGGGCGTTCTTCCTCACAGTAGCCGCCGACGGAGGTTCTGGAAGCACCGCTGATCTGGGAAACACCCAGCTGCAGCATTTTTTCGCGTACCTCCTGGCTCTCTCTGGTGGAGATGATCATGCCGGTGTATGGGACCGCAATGCGGATGCAGGCTGCAATTTTTTCAAAAATATCGTCGGAAAGGCTGTTGTCAAACGCATCCGGGTCAATATCATCGGCGTGCTTAACACGCGGAACGCTGATGGTGTGCGGGCCGACACCATGCACGGCCTCCAGGTGCTCGGCATGCATCATCAGTCCGGCAAATTCGTACTGGTATCCTTCCAGGCCGAATAAAACGCCAAGACCGACATCATCGATCCCGCCTTCCATGGCGCGATCCATCGCTTCGGTATGGTAGTCATAGTTGTGCTTCGGGCCAGTCGGATGCAGTTCTTCGTAGCTCTTTTTGTTGTAGGTTTCCTGGAACAGGATGTAGGTGCCGATTCCGGCTTCCTTTAATTTCCGGTAGTTTTCCACGGTCGTAGCCGCAATGTTGACATTGACGCGGCGGATATCGCCGTTTTTATGGTGGATGGAGTAGATGGTCCTGATCGATTCCAGAATGTACTCGATTGGGTTGTTGACCGGATCTTCCCCAGCCTCGATGGCTAATCGTTTGTGCCCCATATCCTGCAGGGCGATGACTTCCTTTTTGATCTCCTCTTGGGTCAGCTTGATGCGGGCAATGTGCTTGTTCTTCATATGGTAAGGACAGTATACACAGCCGTTCACGCAGTAGTTGGAGAGATAGAGAGGGGCAAACATGACGATGCGGTTGCCGTAGAAGGCCTGCTTGATCTCTTCTGCCAGCTGGTACATTTGGGCAACCTTTTCCGGAATGTCGCAGGCAAGGAGAACGGATGCCTCACGGTGAGAGAGTCCGGCACAGTGCGTTTGGGTGCCATCAGCACTTTTGACGGGTCTTGCTTTTGCCAGGATCTCATCGATCAGGGCGATGTTATGTTTGTTTTCCTCCGCGTAGCGGATGGTGTCGAGGATTTCCCCGTGGTTGATAAATTCCTCTGCTTTTAAAGATTTTGGGTTGTAGATAGCCATATTGTTTTCTTCCTTTCTTTGCGGTTGGAAGCATTTTAGCAACCTTCCGTCAGAATTTTTCAAGTATGATGTCACCACGTGCGGTGACGATGGAGTAGCCGATGGATTCCATACGGCGGTTTAAACAGGAGCGGCACTGGGCCGATTCATCCCCGGTACAGATCTTATTGTCGTAGAGCGCATATTTTTTCCGCTCGGACACCGGGGAAAGGTTTGGCATGACCACATTGGCGCCTGCCAGGATGCCTTTTTCCCTGCCCTTTGGATCGATCGTGCCAAGGGCCGTGGTCGCAGGCAGCAAGATATTTGGCTTGATCAGCCGGATGAGAGAGAGCAGGTAGATCGTCTGGTCTGCGGTTCCTGCCGGCATATCACGGAAAGGAGTATCTTTCTGCGGGATGAACGGGCCAATACCGCACATTTCGGGCTGAAAGGCCTCGATAAATTTTAAATCCTCCGCGAGGCAGTCTGCGGTCTGGTAAGGAGAACCAACCATAAACCCACAGCCCACCTGATAACCAATCTCCTTTAAATCCCTCAGACAGCGCATCCGGTTATCAAAGGACATGGATGCGGGATGCAGCTTTTCGTAGTGCGCTTTGTCTGCAGTCTCGTGGCGGAGCAGATACCGGTCCGCTCCTGCATCGAACATTTGCTGGTAATCCTCTCTGGAGCATTCTCCGAGGGAGAGCGTTACCGCGCAGTCTGGATAGCGCTCCTTGATCTCGCTAACAAGGCTGCAGACTTCATGTACCGGGACAATGCCTTCGCCGCCCTGCAGCACAAAGGTGCGAAAACCTAGATTCCATCCCTCTTCGCAGCATTCTAAGATCTGTTCTTTCGTGAGCTGGTAGCGGTCGCAGCTTGTGTTGGATCTGCGGATGCCGCAGTAGATACAGTCGTTTCTGCAGTAATTTCCAATCTCGATCAGTCCGCGCACATAGACACCGGTACCGTAAATTTTGCGGCGCAGGGCATCGGCTTTTTTTGCAGCATAGTCTGCCAGTTCTTTCGTCTGACCTTCCACCAGCGCCCGGTATTCTTCCTGCGCCAGGGCGTGACGCTCCGCCAAAAGGTCGATCAGGGTAAAAAGCTTTGTCATGGCACTTACCCGATGATGTTGGAGTAAGCGGTTTTGACGCTGACCCCGTCCAGATTTCCAAGCTTTCCGGCTAGGGCGGAGATCGTATCCTGCGGTGCGTCCATGGCAATGGATACGATGCTTATATGCTTCTGGCGGTAGGGAATTCCCATTCTTCCGATGATATACGGGCCGTACTCATGAAGCATGGAATTCAGCTTCTCTACGGAATCCGGGTTTTCTACGATGATACTCATAACAGCAACACGTGTTCCATAAAACCTCCTGTTTGTTGTAGTGGTGGATGACTGCGGAAGCAGCAGGCAGTCATAAAGACAGAGAAAAAATGCTACCGGGTATGAATGCATGAACTGTAACAGAAAAAGCCGCGCCCCGAAGGGTGCGGCTGGACAGACTACGACTTTAGACCATGAACCAGACGAACCTTTCACGCAGGGGGAAGCTGTCAGTCTACAGGGAAATGACAGAACCTCCTTAATGTCGGGAAGCGCTTTTTGATTGATTGTTACTGTTCACGCAAGCGTGCCCAGCTTTTTGATTCTCAATAACTCCAGAATACCATAGAAAAAAACAGATTTCCAGTAGTACTTGAAATTTTACGGAAAGTCCAGTATAATAAAACAATATTTGACGGTTTAACGCGTTAAACTGTTGAAAACATTCTGCGAGTTAGAAAAATCTTGCGTCTGCATATTCCGTATATTGCATGTGCAGCCGCATGACTGAGAAATGCTTCGGAATGGAAGAGAAAGAGGATAAGAGAGGGAAACACAATGAACGAAGAAAAGAAACTGAATATGCTTCAGTCGCTGGTGCTCCTGCTTCTGATCATCGGATCGGTGGCAGTCTGCATCCGGTTGAAGACGGGAGGCCCGATGATCGGATTGTTTATGAGCTGGATCATCATTTATCTGTTTTGCAAAGTCTTAAAAATGGATTATGACAAGGTGGTAAGCGGTGCTTACGATGCCATCCGGGTTGTTGTGCCGACGCTGTGCCTGCTTATGGCAATCGGTGTTATGATCGGTACCTGGCTGCAGAGCGGTACCATTGCATCGATCATTGTAGGTGGTTTAAAGATGATCAATCCGACATGGCTGCTTCCGCTGACCTGGTGTTCTGTGCGGTATTAAGCCTTGTGACCGGAACCTCCTATGGTTCTGTAGGAAGTGCCGGAGTAGCCATGATGGCGATCGGTAACGCCATGGGGATCAATTCTGGCATGGTGGCTGGTGCCGTGATCTGCGGTGCCATGTTTGGTGATAAATTAAGCCCGCTTTCAGATACGACAAACCTGGCCCCGGCAGTAGCAGGCGCAAAGCTAAACGACCATGTCCGTTCCATGCTTTGGACAACCCTGCCGACCTTTGCGATCAGCCTGGTGCTCTTTACCATTCTTGGTATCAGCCAGACCTCTGGCGGTTATGAGGAAGGAAATCTGCTGGTTTACGTCGATGCCCTCCAGGGCGAGTTTAAACTTGGGATCGTGACGCTGATCCCGGCCATTGTGATCATTGTCCTGCTTTTATGCAAGGTCAATGCCATCGTGTCGCTGGGACTTTCAGCAGTCTGCGCCGGTGCAGTGTCCTGGTTCTGCCAGGGCGCAACCCTGCAGAGTATCATCCGCGTGGCTTATAACGGCTACAGCACCCAGATCGAGGAGGCTATTTTAAAGACGATCTTAAACCGCGGCGGAATGAGCAGTATGCTGCAGTATGTGGCTATCATCTGCTTTGCAGTTGGAATGGGCGGAATGCTGGACCGTCTTGGAGTGCTGGAGAATATCTTAAATGCGATCACGGACCGGATCCACAGCGACGGAAGCCTGATCCTGGCAAGCCTTTTGGTCGGTTATGTGACCAGCCTGATCAGCTGTTCCCAGCCGATGTCCCATGTGCTGACTGGCAACATGATGAAGCCGTTATTCAAGGAACGGAAGATTGCACCGGAGATCTTATCCCGTACGCTGGAAGATGCAGGAACCTTGTCTGGACCGATGATCCCGTGGCACGGTTATTGTGTATACATGGCGGGTACGCTGGGTGTAGCATGGTTTGCATTCTTCCCGTATCTGTTCCTTTTGTATTTAACACCGTTATTCAGTATTTTTTACGGATTTACGGGAATTTCCATCAAACATATTGAAGAATAGGAAGGGAAGCATCTGATCATGGAAACAAAACTTGTACTTCTTGGCACCGGCACGCCGAACGCGTGCCCCAATGCCAGCGGACCATCTTCCGCAGTTGTTGTAGGAGACCGGGCATACCTGGTTGATTTTGGGCCGGGTGTGGTCCGTCAGGCTGCAAAGGCCTATCAGAAGGGGGTGGATGCCCTGCGCCCGGACCGCCTGACTGTGGCCTTCTGTACGCATTTGCATACCGACCACACAGCCGGGTATTCTGACCTGATCTTTACCCCGTGGGTGTTGGAGCGGAAAGAGCCGTTGAAGATGTTTGGCCCAAAGGGCATCAGGGAAATGACTGGTTATATCCAGAAGGCTTACGCAGTGGATATCGATTTCCGCATCAACGGCTTTGAAAAAGCAAATGAAGTGGGGTACAAAGTAGAAGCAGCGGAAATTCAGCCGGGCGTGATCTACCGGGATGACCGGGTAACGGTAGAGGCATTCCCAGTCAGTCACGGGACACTTGAAAGCTACGGCTTTAAATTCACGACTCCGGATAAGGTGATCGTGATCAGCGGCGATACCGCACCGCTTGAAATCGTGGCAGAGAAAGCGAGAAACTGTGACATTCTGCTGCATGAGGTGGAGTACACAGCCGGACTTTCTGCCCGGGAGCCAAAATGGCAGAAGTATCACAGGGAGGTGCATACCTTAAGTGTGGACCTGGCTAAGGTGGCACAGAAAGCGCAGCCAAAGCTTCTTGTCACATATCACCGGATCTATCATATGGAAATCCAGGATAATACGGTGGATGTGGAAGCGGAGATGGAACGCAGAAACGAAGCAATCCTGCAGGAAATCAGGAATGCTGGTTATGAAGGTGCTGTCGTGAACGGACAGGACCTGAATATTTTCTAAAAACGTTATTTTGAACAATATTTTATAATGTTTTCATTGAAACCAGACGTCCTGCATGATAAGATATACGTACAAGAAAAAACACGTTGGCTCTGCATCAGAGGACAAAAGAAAATGAAAACAGGACATAAAAAATTGCAGCCAGTAATAAGGTTTTCCGCGGAACTGGAAAACAGCATAGAAACTCGGACGCGCAGAATGCGCACTGGAAAAGCCACCGGAGCATAAACTATCATAAGAATGCTTCAGGGTGGCTTTTTCTTTGCAGACATTTCCAAAGCCGTTGACACCTGGAGAGGAACGGGCCTGCCTGGAACGCTTGCAGGAGGGCGACCGTGAGGCACGCGATATCCTGATCGAACGAAACCTGAGACTGGTAGCGCATGTAGTCAAAAAATACCAGGGGACGGAATATGAAACCGAGGATCTTTTATCGGTAGGCACGATCGGCCTTATCAAAGCCGTAAATACCTTCCGGCCGGACCGTGGGAGCAGGCTGGCAACATACGCGGCGAAATGCATTGAAAATGAAATCCTGATGCTGTTTCGCGCAGGGAAAAAGTATAACCGGGAGGTCTCTTTATTTGAGCCGATCGGGGTAGACAAGGATGGGGAGTCGGTCAGCCTGGTGGATGTGATCGAGCTGGAAACCAGGGAGACGCTGGAAGACCTAATCCTGGAACAGGACAAAAAAGCGCTCTATGAGGCATATGCCTGCTGCTTAAAGCCACAGGAGCAGACGGTGGTAAAGCTGCGCTATGGCCTGTTCGGGACAAAGCCGCGCACCCAGCGGGAAATTGCAAAGCAGCTTGGGATATCGCGCTCCTATGTTTCGCGAATCGAAAAGCGCGCACTGAAAAAGCTGGCAGAGCAATTGAAAACAGGTTAATGTACAGGAGTAGGAATTTTTAAACCCCAAACCCAAAATAATCATATAAGTTGCAAGAAATTTGCATTGTTTTCAGATGCTTTCCCATATATAATGTATGGGAAAGCATTTTTACAGTGCAGTCTAGGCACTAAGTTTATGTTTGCAGTTTATTGCATTGCAGACTGGAAAGGCGCCGGTGGTGCGTCTGTGGATTGAAACAAACAATCAAAGGAGGGGTATTATTATGTCTACTATTTTAGTGACAGGCGGTGCAGGTTATATCGGAAGCCACACCTGCGTGGAGCTTTTAAATGCTGGATACGATGTGGTTGTTGTGGACAACCTGTGCAATTCCTGCAGAGAGTCTTTAAAGCGCGTGGAGGAGATTACCGGAAAGAAGCTGACATTCTATGAGGTGGATCTGTTAGATGAACCGGCTCTGGATTCTGTATTCCAGAATGAAAAGATAGACGCAGTCATCCATTTTGCAGGCTTAAAGGCAGTTGGGGAGTCGGTATACAAGCCGCTTGAGTATTACCATAACAACATTACCGGAACGCTGATCCTGTGCGATGTCATGCGCCGCCATGGCTGCAAGAGCATTGTCTTCAGTTCTTCTGCAACCGTCTATGGAAATCCGGCTTTTGTGCCGATCACCGAGGAATGCCCGAAGGGCGAGATCACCAATCCTTACGGACGCACCAAGGGTATGCTGGAGCAGATCTTAACCGATCTTCACACAGCAGATCAGGACTGGAAGGTTATGCTGCTCCGTTACTTTAACCCGATCGGAGCCCATAAATCCGGACGTATCGGTGAAAATCCGAAGGGAATCCCGAACAATCTTCTTCCATATATTACCCAGGTGGCAGTCGGCAAGCTGGTATGCCTCGGCGTATTTGGCAATGATTATGATACCCCGGACGGCACCTGTGTCCGTGACTACATCCATGTTGTTGACCTGGCAGACGGCCATGTAAAGGCTCTGGACAAGCTGGCAAAGGAACAGGGCGGTGTCTGGATCTACAATCTGGGAACCGGAGTCGGCTACAGTGTTCTGGATGTGATCAATGCCTTTGAGGAGGCCAACAACTTAAAGATCAACTACGTATTCAAGGAGCGCCGTGCAGGCGATGTCCCGCAGTGCTACGCAGATTCCTCCAAGGCGGAGCGTGAGCTTGGCTGGAAGGCAAAATACGGCATCCGTGAGATGTGTGAGGATTCCTGGAGATGGCAGAAGAACAATCCGAACGGATACGAGGAGAAATAAGGAACGCGTTTTTACAATGCACGGGCAGCGAAACGCATCCTAAGCTAAGGAGCACCGGAAAATAAAAAGAATAGTAAGATAAAACGAGGAGGCCGTCAGGCCTCCTCGTCGCTCATTAAAGACTTCATGATAAACGAATAAATTTCTTTGCTTTTATGTTCCCACTGGGCACTCATGGCAGCAGCCTGGTCGCGGTCCGGAACGGACAGGTTCAGTTCAATCAGGGGAGAACGCCCCTCGCGGACTTCACAGTGGACGATATAATCCTGGCTGGTGGACTTATAATAATCGGAAACAAGGCTGACCTCATTGCGCAGGCGCAGGCGGTTTTCCTTTAAATAGGTGTCCATGTCCTCAATGATCGCAGGGGAAATGCTGCTCTCGAAAAAATGAAGGGTTTCTTCGCCTTCTTTTGTGATCTCATAGCGGGTTGTGCTGTGTGTGGATTCTGCGTGGATCAGCCCGGAATCCTTTAACTCACCGAGTGCCTGCTGGAGTGTAAAATAGCTGGCATACTCATGCTGGAGGAAAAAATCCGTTAGCTGTGCGTTGGTCAGTGGGAAATTTACTTTCTTGAGCATGTACAGGTTCATCAGTTTATATAACGTCATCGGTTCAGATAACATAGAAAAAAGCCTCTTTCATCTGGAAAATTTTCTTCATGATTTTGTAAACATAAAGTTACAAATTTTTCTTAATCATACCAATTTAAACCTTTTAAATCAAGTAGAATTATGCTAAACTAATTTCACATGTGATAAAGAGGGATACTATGAGAGAAAAAATTAACCGCCTGGCAAAGGGCATTGTTGATACAGAAATCCCGGAGGTCCTGATTCTGCCGGAAACGTGCGGGGGAACGGTGACAGCCGGACAGATATGCAGAAAAGAACTTTATGTGTCGGACCGTTATGGCTTTTTTGTAAAGGGCCTGATCTATTCGTCCCATCCGTGTGTGAAGGTGCTGGGCTCTTCCTTTGGAGGAAACCGGAACCGCCTTTTTTATGAGGTAGACTGCCGTACCCTGTCAGATGGAGACAAAATCGAGGGAGTGTTTGATCTGGTGACCAATGGCGGCGAAAAAAAGCTGCCATATTCTTTTGTTGTGGAACCGGATCCGGTTGGAAAGATTCTGGCAGATTTAAAAACGCCGGAGGCATTTGCGAAGCTGGTACAGTGCGATGCGGAATTTGCGAAGCGCCTGTTTGCGTACCAGGATTTTACGGATGCACCATTTTTACAGGATCTGCACGTCCGTGCCCTTTATGATGGATTAAAGGGCAAGCCGGACCGCCAGAATGAGCTGGAGGAATTTCTTGTCGGGCTGAATGTAAAAAAGCCTGTAGAATTAAAGGCAGATACTGCGGTGCGCAGTCTGGAAAATCCGCCTGCCGGCCATCAGGAAATGATCCGGGTGGAGAAAAATACCTGGGGCTATGTTCGCTTTGAGGTCCGGACAGATGGTGAATTTATCACACTTCCAAAGACCACATTTACCGAAGATGATTTTCAGGATGGGGTTTGCGAAGTCCCGTATCAGGTAAATACAGCACATCTCCACCAGGGGAAAAATCTGGGAGCGCTTATGGTGTCCTCCATGCGCCAGGACATCTGCATTCCGGTGGAGGTGCAGTATGGAGAAGAACGGAAGGACCATCAGGCCTATGGCAGGCGTGAGGCCTTTGGAAAGTACCTGGAGCTGAGACTGGAATATGAGCTGGGCCTTTATGGGGAAGCACTAATGCTGAACCAGCTAAAGCAGCAACTGGAGCTGATCCAGAACCAGTATGGGGAGAGCCTGGCAGTCAGCCTGTACAGGGCAGATCTTCTGCTTCTGGAGGGTGACATGGAAGGCGCCGGAAAGGTGCTGGAAGATTGTAAAGAAGAAGCGGATTCCGTGCGTAAGTACCGCCCGGAGTATGCAAAACTTCACCTGTACCTGTCAAAGCAGGTGATGTCCGGCTCTGGACAGGCTGAACAGGAGGAGATGCCGGCGGAAGAACTGCTTAAAGAGCTTTGCGGAGAGTTTGAACAGGGCAGCCGCAGCCCGTATCTTTATGTCCGGGTGTGGGAGGTATACCAGAAAAATCCACAGCTTCTCACAGAGCTGTCCGGCTTTACGGTCCAGGTCCTGATGTTTGCTGCAAAACGCAAGCTGGTGGATGAGGACTTTGCCAGACGCGCGGCAGAGCTGGCGGTTTCCAGAAAGTACGGGGGAAGGCTCCTGCTGCGCCTTATGACGATGCTGTATCAGCAGCATCCGGATACTGGGATCTTAAATGCAGTCTGCAGTATCCTGATCAAGGCAGACTGCCGCGACAAAAAGTACTTTCCGTGGTATCAGAAGGCGCTGGATGAAGGCGTGAGCCTGACCCGTCTGTACGAATATTATCTGTATGCGCTTCCGGAGAATTATCCGTATCTGCTCCCAAAGGAAGTTCTTTTGTATTTTTCGTATGAAAAATCGATGGATGCTGCTAACCGTGAGGTCCTTTACAACAACATCGTGAAATTCATGAATCCAGAATCGTCCTTATACCGTCAGTATGAGCGGGATATCGAACAGTTCACCATGGAGCAGCTGCTTGCATCACGCGTGAACCAGCGTCTGGTGACCTTGTATCATCATGTCCTTTATAAGGAAATGATCGATGAACAGGTGGCAAGGGTGCTGCCTGCCATTTTGCGTTCCTACCGCATTACTGTGCCGGACCGGAATATCTGCTCGGTAGTGGTTTGTTATGAAGAACTGGACCGGGAAGATGTTTTCCCGGTGAAGGATACCGTGGCGTATGCACCGTTGTTTTCCAGTCATCCGGTGCTTTTGTTCCAGGATAAATACGGAAACCGGTATACCAATATCTCTTACCGGAAACAGCGGGCCATGACCGGGGATACAGAGAAGCTTCTGGAACGCTGCTATGAGATCTGTCCAGAACAGCCGATGCTGCTTCTGGAGCGCTGCAGTGCCATTGTACGAAACGGCATGACGGATCCTGCTGACCGCCGCATCTTAAAGCGGGAGCTGGGAGAGTTAAGACTGCATGCTTTATTCCGCACAAAGCTGCTCCACTGTCTGCTCGATCATGACAGCAGACGGCAGAATGCAGAGGAAACTATGCCGGGAGTACTGGATTATCTGGGACAGGTAAAACCGGAACGTCTGTGCAGGGAAGACCGGGCGAAGCTCTTACAGCTTCTGATCCGGCAGGGGTGCAGTACGCAGGCTTTTGCAATTGGAAAGGAATACGGCTTTTGCGGTGTCAGAAAACGGGACCTGTTGGAGCTTTGCAGCCAGATGATCTTAAAACAGCTGCCGGAATCCGATGACACGCTGCTCGGGATGGCCTGGGAGCTTTTTTCCGGTGGACAGTGGGATGGAGCGCTGCTTGATTATCTGTGTGAGCATTTTAACGGAACCTCTGCGCAGATGTACAGCCTCATGCAAAAGAGCGAAGAAGAGCATGTGGAATTATACGACCTTCCGGAGCGTCTGCTTGCACAGATGATGTTCAGCGGCGAAACCGGGCATATTGATCCGGTTTATGATTGCTACCGGAATGGAAAACAGACCAGCGTCCTGGTGAATAAAGCTTACTTTACCATGAAGTCAGCGGATTATTTTTTAAAGAACCGCACGACAAGGGACATGGTATTTGCGTATCTGGAGGATGCAGTCCGGGAAACAGAAGAAAAGAAACGGATCCCGACCATCTATCTTCTGGCGCTGACGCTATGGTACAGCCGTCAGGATACTTTGTCAGAAGAACAAAAGAAACTGGCGCGCAGTATGGCAGACCAGCTTTTAGAGGAGGGAAGGATCTTTGCGTATTTCCATCAGCTTGGACAAAAAATCCCAATGCCGGATTCTGTGATGGACCAGATTACTATTGAATACCGGGGGAGCAGGGAGGTGCGCCCGGAGCTTAAGATCCGGGTGCTTCCTTTGGAAGAGGATAGCCATAATGCAGAGCTTACAAAGGTCTATCCTGGTATTTACATTCACCAGCATGTGCTGTTTGAGGGCGAGGTGCTGGAATATGAGGTTTATGAGAATGGTGCAGAGGGAAAAATACAAAAAGACAGTGGGCGTCTCTCCTATGACAGCCTGCAGACAAGCGGACATATAAGCCGTTTTAGTGCACTTAACGATATGAGCCGGTGCCTGATGGAGCACAATACACCAGAACTGAAAGAAAAAATGGAAAAATATCTGACAGACCATGCGGCTATGGAGTCTTTGTTTACCCTGATGTAAAGGCCCGGTCCTGTCAGAGAAGGCAGAATGCGGAAACGGTTCCTGAAAAAACGGGGGAACCGGAAGCATAAATGCCGGATAAGAGGAAGTATATGAATGAATTGGTAGCAGGCATTGATCTGTGCGATGAATATACGCAGATCAGTTGCGGAGACGAAGAACAAATATGGACATTTCCTACGGTGCTCTGCCGCCATAAGCTGGCAGATGCCTGGTATGTCGGGGAAGATGCCTATGCGCATACACTGAGCGGTGAGGGGAACCTGACCGATAAGCTGGTGAAGCTGGTCCTAAAGGATGGGACAGCCACACTGGATGGAAGGCGTTATACGGCCCAGGAGCTTCTGACCCTGTTTTTGGAGCGTGTCCTTCAGATTGTAATGAAAGAGTCAGGCCAGACCGGGATGTTTGCCGGACTGGTATTTACCGTGCGGAGCCTGGATGAACGTCTGGTGAAGGCACTGTATGAAAGCGGTGAAAAGCTTGGCTTTTCAAAGGAGCAGATCCAGATCATCGGGCATTCGGAAAGCTTTATTTACTATATGCTGAGCCAGAAGAAGGAAATCTGGAACGGAACGGTCGGGATGTTTGACCTGGCAGAGGAGGAGCTGCGTTATTACGAAATGAAGGTCCAGCGTGGCTTAAAGAAAAATGCGGTGCTGGCAGAATATGAAAAAATAGAAGAAAGCTTCAGCCTGGATATCCTGGAAACGCCTTCCGGGGCGAAGCTTGGCGATAAGATCTTATGTACCTGCGCAGACCGGCTGATGCAGAGAAAGCTGTATTCTGCCGTATTCCTCATGGGAAAGGGCTTTGAAAAGCGTGACTGGGCAGAGGATTTCATGAAGCTGCTCTGCACAAAACGCCGTGTATACATGGAAACCGCAGTGTTTGCGAAGGGTGCTGCCTACTGTGGCGCAGACCGGCAGCGCCCACAGACCTCCTACCCATATGCCATGATCTGCGAGGGACGCCTGAAGGCCTCGGTTACCATGCAGGTGTTGTTTAAGGGGCAGGAAAAGGAAGTGACGCTTGCGGCAGCCGGAGATAGCTGGAGGGAGTTTCGTGCCATGCTGGAGGTTATTCCGGAAAAGCAGAATGCGGTCGAGCTGGAGGTCACACCCTTTGATTCCAAAAAGAAAAAGGCAGTAACCATTCTATTGGAGGGTTTTCCGGAGCGCCCGGAAAAGACAACAAGGGTAAGGATCGAGCTTGCCTTTCTCGATGAAAAAACCATGAAAGTAACGCTGACAGACCGTGGGTTTGGAGAATTATTCCCGGCATCCGGCGCAAAGATCGTACAAGAGGTTATGCTATGAGCTTAAGATTATGCAGGTCAGAACAGGTGAAAAATCCATATTATGTGGGCTTTCTGGGTATCCATGTATATTCTGTCCAGGAGATGGCGTATGTGATCTATCATTATCCGCTTCTTGTGATGGACCGTCTGGTAGATGAACGCCTTCTGGATTTTTTGCGGGAAGAATTAAATCTTGGTTTTCTGGCACTCAAGTTGGAAAACTGGAAAAAAAGCGGGGAAGACCCGGATGAGATGCTGGTCCTTCTGCTGCAGGAGAGCGATTACTATTCCCAGGGAGAAATTGCGGAATATAAGCAGACACTGGCGGCTTACCGGAAACAAAAGCCGGAGGAAATGAAAAAGCTGTGTGCAGACGCAGTGTTTGGCATGCGCCAGTATGGAAAAGCAGCCCGCCTATACCGGGAGATTCTGGAAGAGTCCGGGGAAACGCAGGCAGACAGAATGTTTACAGCCAGAGTCTGGAATAATCTGGGGGCCTGCTATGGCCGCATGTTTTTGTTTGACAAGGCTTATGATGCGTTTGAGAAGGCTTACAACCGGAGTGGAAGCCGGGAATGCCTGCGGAGTCTGTACTGGATCGAAAAGCTGGATAGCCGCATAGTTCTGGGAGAGCGCTTCCGGGCTGCAGTTACAGAAGCAGAAAAAGCAGACTGGGATGCAGCGTTTTTGGGGGCGCAGGAGCAGGCCGGGCAGTCAGAACTGGTAAAGCAGGTCGAAGACTGGTTTCGGGAAGGAACGGCAGATGGGGAAAAAGCTGCCGCTGAGCTGATAGAAACATGGAAAAGTGAATACCGTGCCATGGTATAGCGCATGAAAATGATAGTTTTGCATAAAATTTAAAAAAATGAAAAATAATGCTTGACATATCTTGGAAAACACGGTAAACTATCGGAGCAGTCGTAAGTGAGACATCCTGCGACAGTCATATGGGGTCTTAGCTCAGCTGGGAGAGCATCTGCCTTACAAGCAGAGGGTCATAGGTTCGAGCCCTATAGGCCCCATAGTAACAAAATATGGCGGAATAGCTCAGTTGGCTAGAGCACACGGTTCATACCCGTGGTGTCGAGAGTTCAAATCTCCCTTCCGCTATGAATTTAGAAGTTCTGGTTTTCCAGAACTTCTTTTTGTTTCATAGGAAATTGCGTCCTATGAAACAAAAAGCGCTCCGCTGGGATGCGCACTCGGCGCAAAGGTGGATGGTTGCCAAAGCAACCGCGCCTCGGCGCGAGAATGTGCCAAGGCACATTCTTTTGCGGCTTGGCATACCGGGGAGACGCCAGTGGCACCTACGCTGATTATTTATGATATTAAAATTTTTCTAAAATCCCTTGTATCCTGAAAATGGGTGTGTTATAATCCGAAAAAGTCAAACGAAACATTATCTGAAAGGAAAGTCAAGTGAAAAATCTGTTAAAAAAATATGGACACATCTGGGTCTGTGGGTACATCCTTCTCTACCTTCCGTATTTTTTCTGGCTGGAGAGTGTGGTCACAGACAATTATAAGATCATGCATGTGGCGTTGGATGACATGATTCCATTTTGCGAGTACTTTATCATTCCCTACATCATCTGGTTTTTTTATGTATCCGGTGCGGTGCTGTATTTCTTCCTTACCAGTAAACCGGATTATTACCGGCTGTGTGCTTTTTTGTTTATCGGCATGACCATCAGCATGCTGATCTGCACCATTTATCCGAATGGTACCGATCTGCGCGTTGAGGTAGATCCAGATAAAAGTATTTTATGCTATCTGGTGCAGAAGATCCACGACAGCGATACCCCGGCCAATGTATTCCCGAGTATTCATGTATACAATTCCCTGGGCGTCCACATCAGCGTCATGAACAGCGAACGCTTGAAAAACTGTAAATGGGTGCGCCGGTGCTCCTTCATCATTATGGTAGCAATCTGCCTGTCCACGGTATTTTTAAAGCAGCATTCCGTGGTAGATGTAACCGGTGCAATGGTGCTGGCCTACGTGATGTATCTGTTTGTATATGGAAATGTTTATGTAGAGAGTCGCAGAACAGCAAGACAGAAAGTAACAGGATAATCATACAGAATGGAAAGTCAGGTCCCACGGGCCTGGCTTTTTTTGATTTATTTGTAGTTTTTGGAATCCTTTTTTTGGATTGTCAGAATTGATTTTATTTTTATACAAAATTTCTTAGGAGATTTTGTGGTTTTATGATATACTTATAGGTAATAATGTGTGGGTAACTGCTTTGCAGTTACAAATGCGGGAGGTGCCCATGTACTATTTTATTGTAAATCCGAACGCGCACGGCGGACGGGGAGAGAAGATATGGAAAAAACTGGAAGTTAAGATCCAGAAATCAGGAATCTGCTATGAGGCATATCTGACGAAAGAGCCCGGGGATGCCAGACGCATGGCGTCAGAGCTGTCTGCAGATATGCAGGAGCCGGCTACCATTGTTGCGGTGGGCGGGGACGGTACTGTGAACGAGGTTTTGAATGGCCTTGCGATAACGGATCTTCTGACCTTTGGGTATATCCCGACCGGGTCCGGCAATGATTTGGCCCGCGGCCTTAATCTTTCGCGGAATCCTCATAAGTGCCTAAAGCGGATCTTGAGCCCGGTAGAAATCTGCCGGGTGGATTACGGAATCCTCTCCTATGAGGAGGAAGAACCTGTTTACCGGCGTTTTATGGTCAGCAGCGGGATCGGCTTCGATGCTGCCGTCTGTCACCGCCTGTTAGACCGCTCCGAAAAAGGCGGGCTGAAACAGCTTGCCGGAAGGGGACGTTATATTCTGGAAGGACTCAGACAGCTTCTGACTGCAAAAGCCGCCAGAGGGTACCTGATCTTAGACGGAGTCCGCCGGGTGGAATTTAACCATATTTATTTTGTATCTGTGCATAATCATGGCAGTGAGGGCGGTGGCTTTTTCTTCGCTCCCAAGGCGGTCTGTGACGATGGGGAGCTGGAGCTTTGCGTGGCACATACAGCCTCGAAGCTCCGCCTGCTCCCGGTCCTTTTAGATGCATACCGTGGTCATCTTGGCAGGCGGCGCGGGGTCCACTTCTACCGTTGCAGGGAGGCAGTCATTCATGTAGACTGCCCGCTTCCGGTCCATGCGGATGGGGAAAACTGTTATTGCCAGGAAGAACTCAGGGTGCGCTGCGTAAAGCAGAAGCTGCGCATGATCCTGTAAAGAAAATGGAGCAACAGGACTGTGAAAAACAAACACGCAGTTACCAAAACAAAAACGAAATAGAAATAAAGGAGAGACAACAATGCGAATTGGACAAGGATACGACGTCCACAAGCTGGTAGAGGGTCGGGATCTGATTCTGGGAGGCGTTATGGTTCCTTATGAAAAAGGTCTTCTCGGACATTCCGACGCGGATGTGCTGGTTCATGCAGTCATGGACGCTCTTTTGGGAGCTGCCGCACTGGGAGATATTGGCCAGCATTTTCCGGATACCGATCCGAAATATAAGGGAATCTCCAGCATTGCCCTGTTAAAAGAGGTAGGTGCACTGTTGGAAAAAGAGGGGTATATCATCGAAAACATCGATGCAACCATCATTGCGCAGCGGCCAAAGCTTGCAGCTTACCGTCCGCAGATGGCAAAAAACATTGCAGAGGCGCTGCATCTGGAAGTAAATCAGGTGAGCGTAAAGGCAACGACCGAAGAGGGGCTTGGCTTTACCGGAAGCGGCGAGGGGATCTCCTCTCAGGCAATCACCCTGCTTTCCCATATGCGTGATTTTGCGGCAGATGACCGCATGGTATACCGCGACGACGCTTACAGCGGAGGCTGCGGCGGCTGTCCGGGGTGTTGCGGCAGTAAGAGTGCAGAAGAATAATTCTAAAAGCACAGCATCAGCAATCCTGCTGCAGGCCATCTGCAAGTGAGCAGCGGCAGAGACCGCACAGGAAAGAAACAGCCAAAATAGTAGGAGAAGACAAGGAGAAAACGATTATGAAAATTTTTAATACTCTGAGCAGAAGAAAAGAAGAGTTTGTGCCATTGGAGCCGGGAAAGGTAAAAATGTATGTGTGCGGCCCGACTGTATACAACTTTATCCATATCGGAAACGCACGTCCGATGATCATTTTCGATACTGTGCGCCGTTATTTCGAGTATAAGGGCTACGATGTCAACTACGTTTCCAACTTCACGGATGTAGATGACAAGATCATCAAAAAAGCCATTGAGGAAGGCGTCGATGCGGAAACCATCTCTAAACGCTATATCGCAGAGTGCAAGAAAGACATGGCGGACATGAATGTAAAACCGGCAACCACCCACCCGCAGGCAACCCAGGAGATCGCAGGTATGCTGGAGATGATCCAGACCCTGATCGACAAGGGACATGCTTATGTGGCAGCAGACGGTACCGTATATTTCCGCACCAAATCCTTTAAGGGCTATGGCAAGCTTTCCCACAAGAACTTAGATGAGATGCAGTCCGGCTTCCGTGAGCTGAAGGTAACCGGTGAAGAAAATAAAGAGGATCCGTCAGACTTCGTGCTCTGGAAACCGAAAAAAGACGGGGAGCCATACTGGGAGTCTCCGTGGTGCCAGGGCCGTCCGGGCTGGCACATTGAGTGCTCTGTGATGTCCAAAAAGTATCTGGGCGAGCAGATCGATATCCATGCAGGCGGCGAGGACTTAATCTTCCCGCACCACGAGAACGAGATTGCGCAGTCTGAGGCAGCAAACGACAAGACCTTTGCAAATTACTGGATGCACAATGGCTTCTTGAACATCGATAACAAGAAGATGTCCAAGTCTCTTGGAAATTTCTTTACCGTTCGCGAGATCGGTGAAAAGTATGACCTTCAGGTTCTGCGCTTCTTTATGCTGAGCGCCCACTACCGCAGCCCGATCAACTTCAGTGCGGAGCTCATGGAGGCTTCCAAGAACGGACTGGAGCGTATCATCACTTCTGTTGAAAAGTTAAAAGAGCTGCAGGGCAAGGTATCCGGCGATGCACTGACTGAGACAGAGCAGGAGAACCAGAAGACCGTGAACGAGCTGATCGCAAAATTCGAGGCAGCTATGGACGATGACTTCAACACAGCAGATGCGGTTTCTGCAATCTTCGAGCTGGTTAAGCTGGCAAACAGCACCGCAAACGAAGAAAGCAGCAAAGCCTATGTAGATCTGCTTAAGGAAACCATCAGCAAACTGAGCGATGTTCTTGGTATCATTACCGAACGCAAGGCAGAGGTTCTGGACAGCGAAATCGAGGAGCTGATCGCGGCAAGACAGCAGGCAAGAAAAGAGAAAAACTTTGCCCGTGCCGATGAGATCCGCCAGCAGCTTCTGGATATGGGCATTATCCTGGAAGATACCAGAGAGGGTGTAAAATGGAAGAGAGCATAAAGATCGAGGAGGCTATCGCGAAAGCTTTAAAGCTGGAAGCGGTGGATCCGCGGACCTACTCGCCGCTGGTGCTGGCCTACATCGGAGATGCCGTTTACGAGCTGCTCATCCGCACGAAGGTCATCAACCACGGCAGCATGCAGGTCAACAAGATGCATAAAAAGAGTGCCAGTCTGGTAAAGGCAGAGACACAGGCGAATATCATCAAAGCCATTCAGGAGGACTTAACCGAGGAAGAGCTGGCAGTTTATAAGCGCGGGCGCAATGCCAAGTCAGCCACCACGGCCAAGCACGCCACCATGATCGATTACCGCATGGCAACCGGCTTTGAGGCACTTGTCGGCTATCTGTACCTGCAGGCACGTCACGACCGTCTCCTGGAGCTGATCCGGGACGGACTGGAAAAGATTGGAGAACTTTCATGAGATACGAAGAATTAACCATTGAAGGACGCAATGCCGTGTTAGAGGCATTCCGCTCCGGCAAAACGATCGATAAGCTGTTCGTGCAGGATGGCTGCAAGGACGGACCGGTCCAGACCATCGTAAGAGAGGCAAGAAAGGGCGATACCATCATCAATTTCGTGCCGAGAGAGCGCCTGGACCAGATGTCCGAGACTGGAAAGCACCAGGGTGTCATCGCCTACGCTGCGGCTTACGAGTACGCAGAGGTAGAGGACATCTTAAAGGCAGCAGAAGAAAAGGGTGAGCCGCCGTTTATCTTCCTGCTCGATGGAATTGAGGATCCGCACAACCTCGGCGCGATCATCCGTACCGCAAACCTGGCAGGTGCACATGGTGTCATCATTCCGAAGCACCGCGCGGCAGGTCTTACTGCAACGGTAGCAAAAACCTCCGCTGGTGCATTAAACTACACGCCGGTGGCAAAGGTTACCAACCTGGCGCAGACGATCGAAGACCTGAAAAAACGTGGCTTATGGTTTGTCTGCGCGGATATGGGCGGTGAAGTCATGTACCGTCTGAATTTAAAAGGACCGATCGGTCTGGTGATCGGAAACGAAGGAAACGGAGTCGGCAAGCTCATCCGTGAAAAATGTGATATGATCGCTTCGATTCCTATGAAGGGCGACATCGACTCCCTGAATGCATCCGTGGCAGCCGGAGTTCTGGCTTACGAGATCGTGAGACAGCGGCTGAACTAAAAAGAACAGATTTGCTAGGCAGTTACCAGATGTATGAAATTGTTTAGCAGCAAGGCACTCCTGGGATCCAGGGGCGTTTTCGCAAAAGAGGTGTTAACGTATGAAAAAAAGAAATATCTGTGTCAGTGCAGCAGCTGTGATGACGGCAGTTATGCTGTACGGGTGCGCGGGCAGTAGCGTTCCGGCAGAAACGGCGGCTTCTGCGAACGTCGCAGCATCTGCGGAAAATGGGAAAGAGTCTGTGGAAAACGAACAGAAGACCGAAACCGCAGAGACAGGTGAAGCAACTGCAGCAGTGACGGAGACTGCAGAAGATTCTCAGGAATCTCTGGGGCTGGCAGACGCTGGTGCAGCAGAGACTCTGGCTGTCATCGAGGACGAAGCTGTTCCGCTCTACCAGAAACCGGCAGGCAGCGATGTGCGTACCCCGGTGGCAAGCGGCAGTGTGACCTATGGAAATGGTCGTGCCACCATCGATGCATCCAATACATCCAAGGGCTATGTCATGATCAAGTATACCGGCGGACAGAGCCGCATCAAGATCCAGATTGCAAAGTCAACCACTTATACGTACGACTTAAACGCGCGTGATGCCTACGAGGTGTTCCCGTTTACCGAGGGAAGCGGAACCTACAGCATCAAGATTTTCGAGAATGTCAGTGGCAACCAGTACGCACAGGTTATGAGCCAGAATGTATCGGTCAGCTTGAGCGATGAGTTTGCCCCATTCCTGACCCCGAACCAGTATGTAAACTTCTGGAACGGAAGCGCGGCAGTCAATAAGGGCGCGGAGCTGGCGGCTTCTGCGGCAGATGCGATCGGCGTGGTTACCAATGTATACAATTATGTGATCAACAACATTACCTACGACACTGCCAAGGCCGCTTCGGTACAGAGCGGTTATCTTCCGAATGTGGACCAGGTGCTGGCGCAGAAAACAGGCATATGCTTTGACTATGCAGCTCTGATGACAGCAATGCTGCGTTCTCAGGATATCCCGACGAAACTGGTTATCGGCTACAGCGGCGGGCTGTATCACGCATGGGTCAATGTCTACATCGATAATATAGGCTGGGTCGACAACTTCATTTACTTTGACGGACACAACTGGTCTCTGATGGACCCGACCTTTGCTTCCTCAGGAGGACAGAGTGAGTCTATCAGGCAGTACATTGGAAACGGATCCAATTATCAGGCAAAATATACTTACTAAGGCATAAGGGGAGAGGACTATGGCAGCGAAAGTTTATACCGGACGGGAACTGTCGGCATTCTGCCTTCAGGTATCGATTCTGTTAAAAGCGGCAGTTCCGTTAGATGAAGGACTGTATTTGATGGCAGACGATGCTCCTACCGAAGAGGAAAAGAAGCTCCTTCACACCATGGGGGAAGATGTAGAGCTGGGCGACCCGTTCTTCGAATCCCTGGAACGTACCGGCGCATTTCCGCCCTACGTGGTGCGCATGGCAAAGCTGGGACAGCAGAGTGGTACCCTGGACCAGATGATGGAGTCCCTGGCAGATTATTATGAAAAAGAATATTACATGATGAAAAATATCCGCAATGCTATTACCTATCCGGTGATGATGGTCGGCATGCTTCTGATTGTACTATTTGTCCTGTTCACCCGCGTAATGCCGGTTTTTGAGCAGGTATACGCACAGCTTGGTGTACAGATGTCTCCGCTTTCCCAGGCGGCCTCCAGGCTTGGCGGTATTTTAAGCGGTGCAGCTCTGGTGGTGTTTGTACTTCTGGCAGTGGCAGTCCTGATCGCGGCAATCGCGGCTGGCGCAGGAAAAGAATTGACGATTGCTCACAAGCTTATGGAGAGGCTGAAACGAAACAGCAAGACAGCGCTGGCAGCTGCAGGCCGCCGTTTCACCGCAGTGCTTGCACTGACCATTCGCAGCGGTATGGAACTGGATAAAGGTATGGAGCTGGCAAGAGAGCTGGTAGACAATGGCAAGGTGGCAGAAAAAATCGATGTCTGCAGCGAAAAACTGCAGCTGGGTGAGGGCTATTATGAGGCCATGAAGGAATCCGGACTGTTCAGCAGCTTTCATATCCAGCTTATCAAAGTAGGTGTGCGAAGCGGTAAGATGGACGAAGTGCTGCAGGAAATTTCAGATGACTATGAACAGCAGGCAGATGCTTCCATTGATGCTATGGTGGCAAGACTGGAACCTACTCTGGTGGCAGTCCTGGCAGTGGCAGTCGGCTGATCCTTCTTTCTGTTATGCTTCCGCTGGCAGGAATCCTGGCGGGGGTAGGCTGAGACTGACGGAGGGATGAACATGAAAAAAAAATGGGATAAGCGGTTCCTGGCTGGATGCATTGCCTCTGTGATCGTGTTCGGCGCGGTCATGGGCCTGTTTGTGAACGGAGTGTTTTCCTTCCTGGGCCGTGCAAAGTCAGAGGCTCTGATACCCTGATCAAGGCGATCCGCCAGGCTTCTGTACAGTGTTATGCGATTGAAGGGCGTTATCCGCCGAGCGTGGAATACCTGGAGGAGCATTATGGAATCCAGATCGACCGGGAACGCTACAACGTGTTCTACAGCGGTTTCGCTTCCAATATCATGCCAGACATCACCGTGATCCCTGTAGAAGGAGGTGAAGACAATGACTGGCAGCCATAACCGCAACGACGGACAGACCATGAGTGTCCTCTTTACCATGCTCCTGTTCCTTGTCTTCATCATGTGTGCCCTGTTTACGGTACTTGCAGGAAGCAAGGTGTATGAAAATATCAGCAGGCGTATGGACCAGACTTATACCGGAAGTGTCGCGCTCCAGTACGTGGCGAACAAGGTACGACAGGGCGATACGGAAGGTTGTGTAGATGTAAAAACGATTGACGGACAGCAGGTTCTGGAAATCCGGGAAAGCATCGAAGGCGGGGACTACGTCACCTGGATCTACTATTTTGAGGGCAGCATCCGCGAGTTATTTACCTATGAAGACAGTGGACTCGGGCTTGCAGACGGTCTGGAAATTCTGGAATGCGACGGTCTGGAATTAGAGCAGGATGGCGCGTTGCTTCATGTAAAAACCATGGGAACAGGCGGAGGCAGTCTGACGTTATCTTTGCGCAGCGGAAGGGCGGTGACGGAGTGACGAATAAACGAGGTGGTTCCGGCTCCGGCATTTTCCTGATGGAAATGATGGTAGTCGTATTTTTCTTTATGCTCTGCGCATCTACCTGCATTCTTGCATTTGCAAAATCAGACCGGATGAGCCGTCTAGCCTGGGAGCGTGACCATGCTGTCAGCGCGGCACAGTCGGAGGCAGAGCTCTGGAAGCTTTCAGATGAGCGCATGGATGGGAAGCAGGACCGCTACTGGAATGCAGACTGGGAAGAGACACAAGACCCTGCTGCGGCGGTCTATACGGGTGTCCTGACAGAGTCCGTGCAGGATACCGGCATGCAAAATCTTCAGATTGTGATCCGGGAAGCCGGAGAACGCGGCGAAGAACTGTTTGTGCTGGAAGCAGCGAAATATGTGAGACCATAGCCAGGCGGACGCCAAATGGGAAAAACAAGGAACCGGGCCGGACAGCAGGTGGAGGATCACAGGAAACATCCGGAGGATGAGACAGATGGCAAAACAGGAAATCAGAAGAAAAGCGAATATCGGAAGTTCCAGTCTGATCCTGATCTTTATTGTGCTTTGCCTGGTGACATTCAGTGTATTGTCCCTTGGCAACGCAAAGCGGGAGGACGCACTTTCCCGCAGAAGCGCAGATTCGGTGCAGGAATACTACCGCGCGGATGCGGCGGGAGAGGCATTTTTACAGCTGGCAGACCAGGCGCTCTTAAAGGGCGACAAAGACAGTCTTATGCCATATCTGCAGAGTGCTTCCGGCACCTATTGTACCGATGTGGCCATGAATGCAGGTCAGGCGCTCCGGGTAGAACTGGCGCTGGACTGGGAACAGAAAACGTATCAGGTGCTTTCCTGGAAGGTATATCACCAGGAAGACTATGAGATCGATCAGTCCATTCCGGTATGGAGTGGCAATTAAAGCAGGAGGGAGTGCCTTTGTTTACAGAAGATGTACTGCGCAATGCAGTAGAACAGGGTGCGGCAGATATATTCCTGATCCCAGGCATGCCGCTTTCCTGGAAGGTGGGCGGAAAGATCATGTATCAGAGTGACGAAAAGATTTTTCCGAAAGAAATTGAAGAGATGGTGCGGGAAATTTACGCACTGGCAAATAACCGCAGCATGGATCATGTCGTGGAATGCGGTGACGATGACTTTGCAATGGCACTTCCGGGCGTTTCCCGTTTCCGTGTCAATGTATTCCGTCAGAGAGGTTCTCTGGCTGCAATCATCCGTGTGATCACATTTGACCTGCCGGATTTTCGAAATCTGAACATCCCTCAGGTGGTGATCGATATTTCCCATATGACGAAGGGCTTTGTTCTGGTAACGGGACCTGCGGGAAGCGGTAAGAGTACCACGCTGGCCTGTATCATTGACCAGATCAATAAGACACGCAACGTGCATGTGATCACGCTGGAGGATCCGATCGAGTACCTGCACCGGCATAATCAGAGTGTTGTTACCCAGCGAGAGATCGGCCTGGATACCGAAAGCTACGTGACGGGTCTTCGCGCAGCGCTCCGTCAGGCACCGGATGTTATTCTGGTTGGTGAGATGCGCGATGAAGAAACGATCAAGACAGCACTGACTGCGGCAGAGACCGGTCATCTGGTCATTTCTACCCTGCACACAGTCGGCGCGGCCAACACCATAGACCGAATCATTGACAGCTTCCCGCCGGCACAGCAGGAACAGGTGCGGGCACAGCTCTCCATGGTCATGCAGGCCGTGGTTTCCCAGCAGCTGATCCCGAAGGTGGAGGGCGGTGTGGTCCCTGCCTTTGAGGTTATGTTCTTTAACAATGCGATCCGAAACCTGATCCGTGAGTCCAAGATCCACCAGATCGATAATATCATCGCTACCTCCCAGGAGGAAGGCATGATCACCATGGACAACAGCCTCATAAAGCTGTTTAAGGATGGAAAGATCAGCAGGGAAAATGCTGTTATTTACAGCAGCAACGGTGAGCTGATGGAAAAGAAGCTGGCAAGGCTATAATAGAAGACAGGATGCGAAAAAGGCGTTCTGGCAGTGGAATTTGCTGCCAGAGCGCCTTTTTCATATGATAGGAAATTACGTCCTATCATATAAAACACTCCGTGAGAATGTGCCAAGGCACATTCTTTTGTGAACAAAATCAGGAATCCTCTACGGTCAGCAGCCGCAGACCGATATCGGACCAGGTGTTCCCGATCAGATACGAGGTATAATTCTGGCCGGCTACAATTTCAATCTGTGCGGAGAGCAGTGCCTCTGCCTGATTGTTTCCGGCAATGGTGCCGGAGCCGCCAAAGCCAATGACTATGATCGGAATCTCGCGCAGGAAGGAGTAATTGCCTGAGCTTGTTACGTAGAACTGGTAGGTACCGGCCATGGCCTGCTTATATGGGGTAACGGTCTGGAAGGCCACGTTCCGGAATATGGTTTCGCCGCCGTAAAGCAGCAGATCATACCGGGAGCCGCTGTAGGTCATGTTGGCAAAGCGGTAGCAGCCGGTATTATAGGCGCGGGTATTACAGCCGGTGTCAGAAATCTGTACCATTTCCAGACCGCCGGAGGCGGAATCTACCAGAACCATAGTTACCTTTTTGCCGGCGGTAAACGGAAAGTTCTGCCGAAGAAGCACGGAACGCATGCCGGAGGCACGGCGGACGGTAACCGTATGGAAACCATCCGAGATCCAGTCATAGTTCGAGATGGTGCCAAACCGGGAATTGATGGCATACGCAGTACCATCAATGGTGATGTTGACGGCAAAGCTGTTGGTGGAGGCATTTAAGAAACGCACCTGTCCGTAATAACGCGGGGAAATTGCGGGGTTCGTGGGAGTAAGAGGCAGGAAGCTGTTGCCCCAGTTGTTTCCATGATGTCCCCAGTGGTTGTTGCTGTTATTGCCCCAGTCCCAGTTTCCGCCGATGGCTCCGCTTGTGCTGTTTCCCGGATAGACCGGTCCGCCCTCACCGGGCTCCGGCAGCGGAGCCACAGGGATATTTGCTGCATCGTCCGGATAGACTGCCTTTTCTTCTTCCAGTTCCGGAAGCGGAGCCGCCGCATCGTTGTCACTCATATCAGAAGTTCCATTGTAATGTGTATCATTTTCAGCCATATTGCGCCTCATTGCTTTTTACTGTACTGTATGAAACGACAGGCCACACGGTGCCGGAAAATATAAAGTTTTCGGGCTTCCATTGGGACGGATCATGGATTATAATGAAAAAATATGGATGGAAAGCGCAGACGTCTGGATCTTCTGCTCAGTCATTTCCATATGGATCATCTGATGGGACTGTACGGCAGTTCCTTTCTTTTTGATCCGCAGATGGAAGTCCATATTTATGGGGAGCGTCCGGGAGAGAAAAGTCTGAAGGAATGCCTGTGCCAGATGTTTGGACCGCCTTACTGGCCGCTTCCGTTAGATCAGCTTCCGGCCATTATCCGGTTTCATGAAATTCAGGCGGGAGACGTGTTTTTGCTGGAGGATCAGATCCAGGTGCAAACACTTAGCGGCGTACATCCGGGCGGAAGCATCTTATACAGGCTGGAGGAGGCAACGCAAGGGTCTGAGCCAGCCAGCGTCGTGTACGGGCTTGACTGCGAGCTGACCGATGCGATGTTTCAGAAACTGAAAGAGTTTGCCGGAGCCTGTGGCCTGCTGATCTGTGATGCCTGTTATACGGAGGCGGAGCTTTTGCTCAGGCAGGGATGGGGACATGGCTCCATCGAACGGTGCCGGAAACTGCGGCAGGCAAGCGGAGCGCAGCAGGCGCTTTTCATGCATTATGAACGGAGCTATCAGGATACGTTTCTGCGAGAGCAGGAGAAAATATCACTGGCGCAGGATCCGGCCTGTCTGTTTGCGCGGGAGGGTATGGCTCTCAAAGTACATGGGCAAGGATGACTGCCAACAGAAAGACAAAAATACGGTTTGGAGAATAGCCTGAACTGAAAATCTGGAGGAGCTACTTATGACGCAAAAGGAAATGCAAAGCATTCTGGAGATCGGCACAGCCATTTCTTCGGAAAAGGATTATAACCGGCTACTGGAGATGATCTTAAACCGGATCATGGAACTGACTCACGCCGATGCCGGAACTCTTTATCTGGCAGACGGGGATCTGCTGCGATTCAAAATCATGTGCAACAATACCATGCACACCTGTGAGGGAGGAGATGGAAAGGAACCAAATCTTCCTCCGATCAGGATGAGCAGGGAAAATGTCTGTGCCATGTGTTATCTGGAAAACAGGACTGTCTGCATTGAAAATGTGCGGACTTCAACGGAGTACGATTTCTCCGGTCCGGTCCGTTATGATGCCATGACCGGATATCACCCCCAGTCCATGCTGGTAGTTCCCATGCATAACCGGCAGGGAGAGCGCCTTGGTGTGATCCAGCTCATCAACGCTATGGATGCAGCGGGGAATATCTGCGCTTTTCCGGCAGATATCATTCCGGCGGTGGAATCCGTAGCTTCTCAGGCAGCCATTACCATTCAGAATGTTCTTTATATTGAGAATATCAAGGAACTGTTCGAGTCTTTCGTACGCGTCATGTCCTCCGCGGTTGACGAAAGAACCCCTTACAATGCAAGTCATACACGCCATATGGTGGAATACGGACGTCATTTTATTGATTATCTCAATGAAACGGCGAAAGCAGAGGGCAGGGAACCATGGTTTGACGCGGAACACAGGCACGAGCTTCTTATGAGTGTCTGGCTGCACGATATCGGAAAGCTGGTAATCCCGCTGGAGGTCATGAATAAAGAGGCGAGACTGCTGCCGGAGCAGAAGTCCGAAATCCTGCACCGCTTTGAGAAGATGCGCCTGCTGGCACAGATTGCATGCTTAAAAGGAGCTATTTCCGGGGAAGCCCTGGAAAAGCGGCTGGAAGAATTAAAACAGGCCGGGGACAGCATTCTTCGTGCCAATACAGCCGGATTTTGCCCGGACGATCTGCGGGAGGAGATCTGCCGAATCCGTGAGAAAACCTATACGGAAGAGGATGGCAGCGAAAAGCCGTGGCTTGAGGAGGAAGAATTTCAGATGCTTATGATCCGCAAGGGAACTTTGTCGGAGAAAGAACGTGCTGTCATGGAAAGTCATGTGGTCATCACCGACAAGCTGCTTTCTGAGATCCGTTTCTCCAAAGAGCTGTCCCATGTAAGGGAATGGGCGGCTGGTCATCACGAGCTTTTAAACGGAAGCGGTTATCCGGAGCATCTGATGGCAGAGCAGATCCCGATGGAGGTGCGCATCATCACGATCCTGGATATATTTGATGCGCTGGTGGCAGATGACCGGCCGTACAAGCCGGGCATGCCCGTGGAAAAGGCACTTGGAATCCTGGATATTATGGCAGACAAAGAAGGAAAGCTGGATCCGGAGCTGACCCGGCTGTTTAGGGAAAGCCGCTGTTGGGAAAAAGAGTGATAGCGTTATTTAAAAAGAAAAAATGTAATTTGATGTTACAGCTGTCGAGGTGGTAGAGATCTTAAATCAGTATCTGACTCTGATCGCGGACTGTATTATGCGAAACGGAGGAACACTGGACAAATTCATCGGCGATGCAGCCATGGCATTCTGGGGAGCTCCGCTTCCGCAGGAGGACTACGTGATGAAGGCTGTCCGGGCAGCAGAAGATATGCGCCAGGGCTCCGATGAGCTTTCTAAAGTCCTGATGGAAAAATATGGGCGAACCGTATCCTTTGGCATCGGGGTTCATGTAGGAGATGCGGTGGTTGGAAATATCGGTTCTCCGCAGCGCATGGATTATACTGCCATCGGTGATACGGTCAATACCTCGGCACGTCTGGAGGCAAATGCCCCGGCCCGTACGATTTTCATATCCCGCGAGGTAGCAGACTGTCTGGAAGGGCGTATCCGTGTAACATCCCTGGGAACCAGTATTAAGCTGAAGGGAAAATCAGATATGGAAATCCTGATGATGGATGAGATCTTGGAATCAGATTAAAAGAAAAAGCAGAAATCCTTAAGATGTAAGGATTTCTGCTTTTATGAAAGAGCTGCTGACGGGAATCGGACCCGTGACCTCCGCACTACCAATGCGACGCTCTACCGACTGAGCCACAGCAGCGAACCTCGTATAATATAGCATGGGATTTACGGATTGTCAACAGTATTTTTGAAAAAAATGAAAAAAATTTGGAACCCATTTACCCCCTTTCCCATTTCATGGAAATGTGTTATGATAAGTTATTATCATGCGGCATAAAGCAAGACGTCCGCAAACAGTATGGAGGACTTCACGATGGAAAAAGAAAAAGAAGTTTTAGAGACAGCGGAAGAGAAAGATGTTGTTTCCAAGAACTTTATCGAGCAGGAGATCGACAAGGATCTGGCTGAGGGTGTTTATGATCATGTCCAGACCCGTTTCCCGCCGGAGCCGAACGGCTACCTGCATATCGGACATGCAAAGTCTATTTTATTAAACTATGGTCTTGCCCAGAAGTATCACGGCAAGTTTAACTTACGATTCGACGACACCAACCCGACCAAGGAGAAAACCGAGTTCGTGGAATCCATCAAGGCTGATGTACAGTGGCTGGGTGCCGATTTCGAGGACAGACTGTTCTTTGCATCCAACTATTTCCAGCAGATGTATGAGTGTGCCGTTCTTTTAATTAAGAAGGGAAAAGCATTCGTCTGCGACCTGACTGCAGACCAGATCCGTGAGTACCGCGGTGACTTTACTACCCCTGGTAAGGAGAGCCCGTACCGCAACCGCAGTATCGAAGAGAACTTAAAGCTCTTTGAGGAGATGAAAGAGGGCAAGTACCAGGATGGTGAAAAGGTTCTGCGTGCGAAGATCGATATGGCATCTCCGAACATCAACATGAGAGATCCGGTTATCTACCGTGTGGCACGTATGACTCACCATAACACTGGGGATGCATGGTGCATTTACCCGATGTATGACTTTGCACATCCGATCGAGGATGCGATCGAGCATGTCACCCATTCCATCTGTACCCTGGAGTTTGAGGACCACCGTCCACTGTATGACTGGGTGGTACGTGAGTGTGAGTTCGAGAACCCGCCGCGCCAGATTGAGTTTGCAAAGTTGTATCTGACCAATGTCATTACCGGTAAGCGTTATATTAAGAAACTGGTGGAAGATGGCATCGTAGACGGCTGGGATGACCCGCGTCTGGTTTCCATCGCTGCCCTGCGCAGACGTGGCTACACTCCGGAGTCTATCCGCAAGTTCGTAGACCTGGTTGGTGTTTCCAAGGCAAACAGCTCTGTTGATTACGCAATGTTGGAGTACTGCATCCGCGAGGACTAAAACTGAAAAAATCCCGTATGATGGCAATCCTCGATCCGGTGAAGCTGGTGATCGACAACTATCCGGAGGGACAGACCGAGATGCTGGAGGTTCCGAACAACCTGGAGAATCCGGAGCTTGGTTCCCGTATGGTTCCGTTTGGCAGAGAGCTTTACATTGAGCGTGAGGATTTCATGGAGGAGCCGCCGCGAAAATACTTCCGTCTGTTCCCGGGCAACGAGGTTCGTCTCATGAGTGCGTACTTTGTAACCTGTACCGGCTTTGAGAAAGATGAAAACGGCAATGTTACCGTGGTTCACGCTACTTACGATCCGGCTACCAAGAGCGGTTCTGGCTTCTGCGAGCGCAAGGTAAAGGGCACCATCCACTGGGTTGCAGCCGAAACTGCAAAGCAGGTTGAGGTACGCCTGTACGAGAACATTGTCGATGAAGAGAAGGGCAAGTTAAATGAGGATGGAAGCCTGAACTTAAATCCGAATTCCCTTACCATCTTAAAAAACTGTTATGTGGAACCGGCTCTTGCAGAGGCAAAGGCTTACGACAGCTTCCAGTTCGTGCGCAATGGTTTCTTCTGCGCAGACTGCAAGGACAGCAAACCGGGCGAGCCGGTATTTAACCGTATCGTTTCCTTAAAGAGCTCTTTCAAGATCCAGAAGTAATCAGATTAGGGGATAAGACTATGGAACTTTTGATTCCGCTTGATTCCCGGTCGAAAAAACCACTGTATGAACAGATTTACTCCCATATCTGCGCAGAGATCCGAGGCGGTGCCTTAAAGGCAGGCGACCGTCTTCCCTCTACGCGGGTACTGGCAGAGCATTTGAAAGTTAGCCGCAGCACAACGCAGATGGCCTATGACCAGCTGCTGGCCGAGGGGTATATGGAAGCCCGGCCGTGCCGCGGCTATTTTGTCAGTCATCTGGAGGAATTGGTGGAGACCGGGCCGTCCGGCACGGAGGAGATGCAGACTGCGGCAGAGCCGGATGCAGGGTGGCGTGTGGATTTTTCCCCGCGGGGAATTGATCTGGACAGCTTCCCTTATCATGTGTGGCGCAAGCTGAGCCGCAATACGCTGGTTGATGACAACAAAGAGATGTTTCACTCTGGAGACCACCAGGGGGAGCCGGGGCTTCGCGAGGCAATCCGCAGCTACCTGCATTCTGCCCGTGGGGTCAACTGCAGCACAGAGCAGATCATTGTGGGTGCGGGAAGTGAGTACCTGCTGGTGCTGTTATCCCAGATTTTAGAGGGGAAGCATGTGATCGCCATGGAGAACCCGACTTACAAGCAGGCGTACCGGGTGTTTCACAGCCTGGGTTATGAGGTCTGCCCGGTGGAGATGGATGCCAATGGTATGGATCCATCGATTCTGTCAGAGAGCGGTGCCAATGTCGCTTATGTGATGCCGTCCCATCAGTTCCCTACCGGAGTTGTGATGCCGGTCGGGCGGCGCCAGGAGCTTTTGAAGTGGGCAGTGGAAGAAGCGGGGCGTTATATCATAGAAGATGATTACGATAGTGAATTCCGTTACCGTGGAAAGCCGATTCCGGCGCTTCAGGGCATGGACCGCAGCGGAAAGGTGATTTATCTTGGAACGTTTTCCAAGTGCATTGCCCCGGCAATTCGTGTCAGCTATCTGGTGCTGCCGAAGCCGCTCCTTGTGCGTTATCGCAGCCAGACATCATTCTATGCGTCTACGGTATCGCGCATTGACCAGAATATTTTGTACCAGTTTTTGTCACAGGGATATTTTGAGCGGCATCTGAACCGTATGCGAGCGATATACAAGACAAAACACGATCTTTTGATCGAACTGATCGAGCCGTTGAAAGAGCAGTTTGAAATCCGCGGAGAACATGCCGGGATCCATATTCTGCTGACTTCGAAATATAATCGGTCCGAGCAGGAACTGATCAGCCTGGCGGCAGAAGCCGGGGTTAAGGTTTATGGACTGAGCAGTTATTTTATCCATCCGGAGCATAACCACCGGTCAGCCACGGTTGTGCTGGGCTATGCCAGCCTGAATGAAGATGCGATCCGGGAGGGCGTAGGAATTTTGACCCGATGCTGGAAGAAAGGGGCATGTAAGTAAAGCCTGGAACAAGCGGGCTGGAAGAAATGAAAAGAGACAGACCGGAAAAAAACGGATCGCGCATCCCCCGAAAAGGAATGCGGATCCGTTTTTTATACCTGTTATGCTTCGGTATCGTCGCTGACTGTGGTTGCGGCTGGCTCTTTAGCAGATGCCTGTCCGTTATTTACCTGTTTTTCTTCCTCAGCCACATCCTCTGCGGAAGTGTCCGTGACCGGAGTATCTTCTGGGGTGATGTCCTCTGCCTTGTCTGCAGCATCCTCCAGTTTTTCTGCGGTTTCAGCCATGGCGTCTTCTACGGTTTCTGTGATGTTCTCAACAGCATCCTCGGTTTTAATGACAGCGTCTTCTACCGCACTTTCCGTTTTTTCTACGACATCTTCTACAACAGTTTCTGCTTTTTCGGCAGCATCCTCAGCGGCACTGCCTGCCTTCTGTGCACCGTCGCGAGCTACGCTGACAGCCTCGCGGGTATTGTCTGCCACGATCGCAGCAGCATCCTTTACCATGTTTTTGGCTGCACTTGCGGCGTCCTTAGCGGCATTCATCATGTCACCTGCAGCTACGAGAAATTCATCCTTGTCGGCGTGAAGAGAAACGTAGTTGCGGCTCATGGTGCTGTCCGGAACCTCGGTGTCGTCCTCATCCTCGAAATCGTGAAAATCCTCGTCCAGTTCCTTATTGAATGACCGGTATTTCGTGAGATAAGAAATGCCGGCAGCAGCAGCTCCTGCAATCGTTGCCAGGACCATAAGCTTCCCAAATTTTTTTGCCATAATACACTACCCCTTTCCTGAATATCTGTCTTGCGTTTATTTTAATACGAAGATGTGAAAAAGAAAAGGGTCAACTTATAAAAAAATAATAAAATTAGCACTCGATACTTGACAGTGCTAACAACTCGTGCTATAAATGGTAATGTACATCAGAGAGGGGAGTTTTTAAGGCCCCGTGAAAGAAAAAAAGATTCGATGTAAGGAGGAGTTATCCATGAAATTAGTACCGTTATTTGATCGGGTTGTATTAAAACAGCTTGTGGCAGAGGAGACTACCAAATCTGGTATCGTACTTCCGGGCCAGGCAAAAGAAAAACCACAGCAGGCAGAGGTTATCGCAGTAGGTCCTGGCGGTGTGGTTGACGGCAAAGAGATCACCATGCAGGTAAAACCGGGTGATAAGGTTATCTACTCCAAGTACTCCGGAACCGAAGTAGAGGTTGAGGACGAGAAGTACGTTGTTGTAAAACAGAATGATATTCTGGCAGTTATTGAATAAGAGATTAAACATTATTTATTGATAGAAACTGGAGGAATTTAGTCATGGCAAAACAGATTAAATATGGCGTAGAAGCAAGAAAAGCCCTGGAGGCAGGTGTTAATCAGTTAGCAGATACCGTTCGTGTAACCCTTGGACCGAAAGGAAGAAACGTTGTTCTGGATAAGTCTTTCGGTGCTCCGCTCATCACCAACGATGGAGTGACCATCGCAAAAGAGATCGAGCTGGAAGATCCGTTTGAGAACATGGGCGCACAGTTGGTAAAAGAAGTAGCAACCAAGACCAACGATGTAGCTGGTGATGGTACCACCACCGCAACTGTTCTGGCACAGGCTATGATCAACGAAGGTATGAAGAACCTGGCAGCAGGCGCTAACCCGATCGTATTAAGAAAGGGCATGAAGAAAGCAACCGAGGCTGCAGTTGAGGCAATCGCAAAGATGAGCCAGCCGATCTCCGGCAGAGACAGCATCGCACGTGTTGCATCTATTTCTGCAGCAGACGATGAGGTCGGCGAGATGGTTGCAGACGCTATGGAGAAAGTTTCCAAAGACGGCGTGATCACCATCGAGGAGTCCAAGACCATGAAGACTGAGCTTGACCTGGTAGAAGGTATGCAGTTCGACCGTGGTTATGTTTCCGCTTATATGTGCACCGATATGGATAAAATGGAAGCAAATCTGGATGATCCGTACATCCTCATTACCGATAAGAAGATTTCCAACATCCAGGAGATCCTTCCGGTTCTGGAGCAGATCGTACAGTCTGGTTCCAAACTGCTGATCGTTGCAGAGGACATCGAGGGCGAGGCACTGACCACCCTGATCGTCAACAAATTAAGAGGTACCTTCACTGTTGTTGGTGTGAAAGCACCGGGCTACGGCGACAGAAGAAAAGAGATGTTAAAGGATCTGGCTATCCTGACCGGCGGTACCGTTATCTCCGAGGAGCTTGGTCTTGAACTGAAAGATACCACTATGGAGCAGCTTGGCCGTGCAAAATCCGTAAAAGTTCAGAAAGAGAACACCATCATCGTTGACGGCTGCGGCAACAAGGACGAGATCGCAGCAAGAGTTGCACAGATCCGTGCACAGATCGGTGAGACCACTTCTGAGTTTGATAAAGAGAAACTGCAGGAGCGTCTTGCAAAACTGGCAGGCGGCGTAGCAGTCATCCGTGTCGGCGCTGCAACCGAGACCGAGATGAAAGAAGCAAAGCTTCGTATGGAAGATGCACTGTCTGCAGCAAGAGCAGCAGTAGAAGAGGGCATCATCGCAGGCGGCGGCTCTGCATATGTTCATGTAACCCAGGAGATCAAGTCTGTAGTAGACAGCCTTGAGGGCGATGAGAAGACCGGTGGTAAGATTATCCTGAAAGCTCTGGAGGCTCCGCTGTTCCACATTTCTGCAAACGCAGGTCTGGAAGGCTCTGTTATTATCAATAAGGTAAAAGAGTCTCCGGTAGGCTATGGCTTCGATGCATACAAGGAAGAGTATGTTGATATGATCAAGGCTGGCATCCTGGATCCGGCTAAGGTTACCAGAAGCGCACTGCAGAACGCAACCAGCGTAGCATCTACCTTCTGACCACCGAGTCTGTAGTAGCAAACATCAAAGAAGAAACTCCGGCAATGCCAGCCGGCGGCGGCATGGGCGGAATGATGTAAGACGCGACCAGGGAAAACAAGCGGCTGCGAAGCAGACATTTGTTTTCCCAGCGTCTTAACGAGTGAACCGTCTGCGACAGCAGACATGGAGCGCGTCAGCGCGGGGTTCACGAGTCTAGACTACTAACGAGTGAACCGTCTGCGATAGCAGACATAGAGCGCGTCAGCGCGGGGTTCACGAGTGAATCTTTGGTGAAAAATATAATACCCACAACCTCACAGGCGGAATTGCCCCTTTCGGAGCGGTTCCGCCTCTTCTTTTTTCAATAAAATTCCTCACGGACAAATTCCTTTCAGAAGTATTTGACAAGCGGACAGAAATTTGCTACAATATGCAATTAATAAGTTCAATAGATTCAATGGAGCCGAAATATTAGCTGTGCTAATAAAATAACGGCGCTACACATTGAAATATTATGAACCAAAAAACAAAAGAAAGAGAGGAACGAATAATGGGTACAATTATTGGTGAGGGCATTACGTTTGACGATGTGCTCCTGGTGCCGGCTTATTCCCAGGTTATTCCGAATCAGGTAGATTTAACCACTTATCTGACCAAGAAGATTAAACTGAACATTCCGCTTATGAGTGCGGGCATGGATACCGTTACAGAGCATCGTATGGCAATTGCATGGCGCGTCAGGGCGGTATTGGTATCATTCACAAGAATATGTCAATTGAAGCGCAGGCAGAGGAAGTAGACAAGGTGAAACGTTCGGAGAATGGTGTCATCACTGATCCGTTTTTCCTCTCCCCGGAGCATACCTTAAAGGATGCTGACGAGCTTATGGCAAAGTTCCGCATCTCTGGTGTCCCGATCACAGAGGGTCGCAAGCTGGTTGGTATCATCACCAACCGTGACTTAAAGTTCGAGGAGGATTTCACTAAGAAGATCAAAGAGTGCATGACCTCCGAACATTTAGTTACAGCAAAAGAGGGCATTACCCTTACTGAGGCAAAGCGTATCCTTGCAAAGGCAAGAGTAGAGAAGCTGCCGATCGTTGATGATGATTTCAACTTAAAAGGACTCATCACCATCAAGGATATTGAAAAACAGATCAAATATCCGCTGTCCGCAAAAGACGAACAGGGCCGTCTGCTCTGTGGCGCGGCTGTCGGTATCACCGCAAACGTGCTGGAGCGTGTAGAGGCTCTGGTAAAAGCACATGTTGATGTTGTTGTTCTGGACTCCGCACACGGACATTCCGAGAATGTTCTGCGCTGTGTCAGAATGATCAAGGAAGCATACCCGGATCTACAGGTTATTGCAGGAAACGTTGCAACCGGTGAGGCAACCAAGGCTCTGATCGAGGCTGGTGTAGACGCAGTTAAGGTTGGTATCGGACCTGGTTCTATCTGTACCACCCGTGTGGTTGCTGGTATCGGTGTTCCGCAGATCACGGCAGTTATGGATTGCTACGCAGTTGCAAAAGAGTACGGTATTCCGATCATCGCCGATGGCGGTATCAAGTACTCCGGAGACATCACCAAGCAATCGCTGCCGGCGGTAATGTCTGCATGATGGGCAGCATGTTCGCAGGATGCGACGAGAGCCCGGGAACCTTCGAACTGTATCAGGGAAGAAAATACAAAGTTTACCGTGGCATGGGTTCTATCGCAGCGATGGAGAATGGAAGCAAAGACCGTTACTTCCAGTCTGATGCGAAGAAGCTGGTTCCGGAAGGCGTTGAGGGACGTGTGGCATACAAGGGTATGGTAGAGGATACCGTATTCCAGATGCTCGGCGGACTTCGTTCCGGTATGGGTTATTGTGGAGCAAAAGATATCCCGACCCTGCAGGAAACCGGACGTTTCGTGAAGATTTCTGCAGCTTCCTTAAAAGAGAGCCATCCGCATGACATCCACATCACCAAAGAGGCTCCAAACTACAGCGTGGATGAATAAACGTTGCCGGATATGTGCGCGTGTGCAGTAACGAATAAAAACGTTATAAAACAGACAAAATAAGTTTGAAAAGATACCGCCGTGTTTTACATGGCGGTATTTTTATGTTATACTGAAAAAGAACAAAAAAACCGTCCGAACGGTGGCATTGACAGAATAAATGTGTTAAAATGTAACGAGTGCAAGAGAGCCAGAAACATGTTTACATGTTTTCGGCGAACGACGAGGCAAACGAGTGACAAAGTCACGAGTAACGAGTATTCTTTTTAATAGATGATGGAGAACATTTTTTATGCTGAATGAAGACAAGATCAAGCTGATGACAAGCATTGCCATGTTTGAAAAGCGGGAAGGGAAGCACATCGCTCCGGCAAACCGCTTTTTCCGCAGCGATTATATCAGTGGCCGTATCATGCGGTCCTTCTTTGTGTATACGGTCTGCTTCATTTTATGTGCGCTGATCTGGGTATTGTACAGCATGGAGCGTCTGCTGAATGTTATGGAGCTGGATGAGGTGGCTGGTGCCGCAAAAGCTGGTGCAGTCCTTTATCTGGCAGGTCTGGTCCTGTATCTGGTCATAACCTGGTTTGTGAGCAGCAAACGCTACGAATATGCAAGGCGTGGCATGCGCGTTTATATCGCAAAGCTGAAAAGGCTGGAAAAACGGTATGATGTTCAGAGTCGTACCAGAGAACTGACGAAGGAGGGCAGCCGCTATGATGATATTTCTCGCACTTAAAGAACGGCTGAAGGAATTTTACGGAAGGTATGCGACACTGGTGAATGGTGCCGTGAAATTTTTATATAGTATGTCAGCGGTAACACTCTTAAATGGAAATATTGGTTACCAGACAGAGCTGACCAGTATGGTAGCCATGCTGGCTATTGCGGTGATCAGCGCATTTCTTCCTTACGGGGCGATCGGCTTTTTGCTGGGTATCGTTATGCTGGCGCACATTTATGCAGTTCCATGGAACTGCACTGATCACGGCTGTGGTCCTGATCATTCTGATCCTGCTGTATTATGGCTTTCAGCCCGGTGACAGCTTCTGGCTGGTGCTGGCTCCTATGGCATTTTTACTGAAGATCCCGTTCGCTGTGCCGCTTTTGGCAGGCTTATCCGGCAGCCTTCTTTCTGTGATCCCGGTAAGCAGTGGCGTTGTGATCTATTTCATTATTTCTTATGTGAAACAGAATGCCGGGGTGCTGACTAACGATGCATCGGTTGATATTACCCAGAAATTTGTACAGATCATCCGCGGGCTGCTTTCCAACCAGGAAATGGCAGTCATGATCATGGTATGTGTGGTTGGAATCCTTTGCGTTTATATGCTTCATAATATGTCTCTGGATTATGCCTGGGAGATTGCAATCGTGACCGGGACGATCGCACAGCTCGCCGCAGTATTTGTGGGAGATTTTATGTTCCATGTATCCATGCCGGTGCCACAGCTTCTGGCGGGTGCACTGGTTTCCCTGCTAGTGGCATTGCTATATCATTTTTTTGTCTTTACGGTAGATTATACCCGTACAGAGTATGTGCAGTATGAGGACGACGATTACGTATACTATGTGAAGGCAGTGCCGAAGGTAGCCGTTGCAAGAACCGATGTTAAGGTCCAGCGCATCAACGATCCGGCAAGAGGCAGACATGAGCGCAGAAATATACGGTAAATGAAAGGCTGCTGGACACGGAGGCGCCGGCACCTCAATTGCTGTACACGTATGCGTGTCCGGCAAATGAAATAGAAAGAGAGGACCAGGTATGGTTGGCATATTCCAGAATTTGGAGATGGTTTTTCAGGGCATGCGCTCCTGGATCTCCTTTTTGCCAAGAATTACATTTTCTAATATCACCGAGATCATCATTCTGACGATCCTGGTGTATTACGCATTGTTATGGGTCAAGAGCACCAGAGCCTGGTATCTGATGCGGGGCATTGCCATGATCATGGCATTTGCAGTAGCAGCAGCGATCTTTCACTGGGACACTATTTTGTGGATCCTGGGAAAGACCGGTGGTATTGCGGTAACAGCACTGGTGATCATTTTCCAGCCGGAGCTGCGCAAGGCCCTGGAACAGCTGGGAAGCAGGAATCTGATCTCAGAGCTTTTTTCGTTTGACGACAATAAAGAAAGCCAGGGCTTTTCTGAGCGTACCGTAAATGAAATTGTGAAGGCTACCTTTGAGATGGCAAAAGTAAAGACCGGGGCACTTATGGTAATTGAGCGGAACGTATCCTTAAAGGAAATCGAGCGGACCGGTATTGAGATCAATGGTCTGGTCAGCAGCCAGCTTCTGATCAATATATTCGAACACAATACACCGCTTCACGACGGTGCAGTTGTAATCCGTGGCAACCGGGTTACGGCGGCAACCTGTTACCTGCCGTTATCCGATAATATGACCATCAGTAAGGACCTGGGAACGAGGCACCGTGCGGCAGTCGGTATCAGCGAGATCACGGACAGTCTTACCGTGGTCGTGTCGGAGGAGACCGGAAGAGTCTCGGTAGTGGAAAAAGGCGGACTGAGGAGAATTTCTACAGCAGACGATCTGAGAAGGGCGCTTGCAGTAGCAGAAACCCAGGAAGAAACCAATGGCACACTGTTAAAGATTTGGAAGGGAAAGCGCAGAAATGAAAGAAAAACTGATAAATAACCTTGGACTTAAGATTCTTTCCTGCTTTCTGGCGTTTTTTGTATGGCTTGTTGTAGTCAATGTTTCAAACCCGGAGGTGACAGGAAGCAAAGAGGTCCCGCTGGAGATTGTAAACGAACAGGTCCTGACCAAGGCAGGAAGAACCTATGAATTGGGCGGAAAAGATACAGTGACCGTGTACTTTGATGTGCGGACCAAGGATGCATACAAGATCCGTTCATCAGATTTCCGCGCCTATGTAGATCTGGCAGAGCTCTACGATGTAACAGGCTCTGTGCAGGTAAAGATCGAAGTACTAAATAATAAAGAACTGGTCTCCAATGCAGAAAGCAGGCCGGGCGTAGTCCGTATCCAGACGGAGGAGCTGCAGAACAAGCAGTTTTCGCTGATCATGAACACCTATGGCAGCCTGGCTGAGGACTATGCGATCAACAAAGCAATCCTGAACCCGGACCATGTAACGGTAGAAGGTCCGACCTCCCAGGTTGGCCTGATCAACCATGTGGGAATTGAATTGAATGTGAATGGTCTGGAAAGCAGTACGGATGGAACTGCTGAGCCGGTCTTTTACGATGCCAACGGCAACGAGATTACCGTCAGCGACCGGGTGAGCGTGAGTCCTGCTGAGATTCAGTACAGTCTGGAAATCAGCAAGGTAAAAACGTTGCCGCTCGATTTTGAGGTGACAGGAGCTGCGGCGTCTGGGTACCAGTACACAGGAGTGGAGTGCAGTGTGAAGAGTGTATCCGTGCTTGGGTTGAAAAATAGTCTGGCAGCGGTCAATAAGATAACCATTCCGTCTTCCGTACTGAGCGTGTCCGGGGCAACCCAGGACAAGGTTCTTACCGTAAATTTAAATGATTATCTTCCAGAGGGCGTCACCCTGGCGAACGCAGACGATACAACGATTACCATCCGCCTGAAGGTGGAACAGCTTACTACCCGCACGATCACTTTGACGGAGCCGGATATTTCCATGGAAAATGGAGCAGATTATTATCATTACCATCTGTCCCCGTCCAGGATCGAGGTAAAGCTTCAGGGCTTAAAGGAAGATCTTGACACATTAAAGCCGGCAGATTTAAAAGCTACGCTGAATCTGTCTGGCCTGCAGCTTGGTTCCCATACCGGAACTCTGGGTATGAGTGGACTTGGCAAGAATTTTAAATTGATTTCTGTTTCCGCATTTAATATAGAAGTTACGGCCGGTGGACCGGCAGCGCAGCTGGAGCAGACCACTGCATCCGAGGAAGAAACAACGGAATCAGAGACCAGCAATGAAAATGATATGACAAAATTACAAGACACAGAGACGAGCGGCGCAAGCGCCGGCTGACAGAAAGAGGGATAACATGGTTAGCAGAAAAATTGTTATCAGAAACGTATCGGGACTTCATCTTCGCCCTACCGGGGTGCTTTGCAATGAGGCAATCAAGTATAAGTCCTCCATTAAATTCCATTTTGGAAATACCACGTCCAATGCAAAGAGTGTGCTCAGTGTACTGGGTGCCTGCATCAAATGCGGGGACGAGGTAGAGTTCATCTGCGAAGGACCGGATGAACAGGAGGCACTTGACGGAATCATTGGAGTCATTGAGAGTGGGCTAGGGGAGTAATAATAAATAATTAATTAATAAGGAGGACGTATCATGTTAAAAGGTACAAACGCTTCTTTTGGAATCGGCATTGGGAGCGCCGTGATCGTAGAAGAAAAGGAACTGGTGATCAAGAGAGAGGCAGTTGCAGACCCAGCAGCTGAGGTAGAACGCTTTAAGGGGGCGCTCGAGAAAACTCTTAAGAAAACCGAGGAGCTTGCAGCAGATCTCGCAACCAGAGTAGGGGAGAAGGAAGCGGAGATCATGCAGGGCCATATGATGCTTTTGATGGATCCGATGCTGACTGGGGAAATTGAAACCGCCATTACCGGCGAAGGCATTTGTGCAGAATATGCGATCGAGCAGGTATGTACGACCTATGCAGATATGTTTGCAGCAATGGATGACGAGCTGATGCAGCAGCGTGCAACCGATATGCGCGACATTAAGACCCGTATGCAGCGGGAGCTGCTCGGGATAGAGAGTGTGGACATCGCATCGCTTCCGGCAGGCAGCATTCTGGTAGCGAAGGACCTGACCCCGTCCATGACGGCAGGAATCAACCCGGAACATGTGACTGGTATCGTGACAGAGCTGGGTGGTAAGACCTCCCATAGTGCGATTCTTGCCCGTGCGCTGGAAATTCCGGCAGTTGTTGCAGTTCCGGATTTAATGAACCAGGTCCACAATGGTCATGTAATTGTGTTAGACGGCAGTGAAGGTCTTGTTTATGTAGATCCAGACCAGGAGGTTGTAGATGAATTCTCCGCAAAACGGGAAAAATTCCTGAAAGAAAAGCAGGAACTGGAGCAGTATATCGGCAAGCAAACCGTGACAAAGGATGGCGTGCATATTGAGCTGGTCGCAAACATCGGTAAGCCGGAAGACTTAGAAAAGGTTCTCCAGTACGATGGAGAAGGCGTTGGTCTTTTCCGCACAGAGTTTTTATTTATGGACCGCACAGCAATGCCGACCGAGGAAGAACAGTTTGAGGCATATAAAGCTGTGGCAGAAGGCCTGAAAGACAAGCCGGTCATTATCCGTACCTGGATATCGGCGGCGATAAAGAAATCCCGTATATGGGCCTGACCAAAGACGAAAACCCATTCCTGGGCTACCGTGCGATCCGTTTCTGTCTGGACCGCAAGGAAGATGTATACAAGCCGCAGCTTCGTGCTCTGCTTCGCGCCAGTGCTTATGGCAACATCAAGATCATGGTGCCGATGGTGACTTGCATCGAAGAGCTTCGCGAGGCAAAGGCACTGATCGAAGAGATCAAGAAGGAATTAGATGAGAAGAATATCCCGTACAAGAAGAATATCGAGGTTGGTATCATGGTAGAGACGGCAGCAGCATCTTTGATGGCAGATGTATTTGCCAAGGAAGCAGCCTTCTTCAGCATCGGAACCAACGACCTGACCCAGTACACGATGTCTGTGGACCGCGGAAATGACAAGGTATCTTACCTGTATTCTACCTTTAACCCGGCAGTGCTTCGCAGCATCAAGCGGATCATTACCTGTGGCCGCGAGGCTGGCATTATGGTAGGCATGTGCGGCGAGGCGGCAAGCGATCCTCTTATGATCCCGCTGCTTCTGGCATTTGGCTTAAATGAGTTCAGTATGAGTGCATCTGCAATCCTGTATTCCAGAAAGCTGATCACCAGCTATAGCATCGGTGAGCTTCAGGCGGTGGCCGACAAGGCCATGAGCTTTGCGACTGCGGCAGAGGTGGAAGCATATATGAGAGAGTTTGCTGCGCGGGCTTAATGAAATTTAGATTTTCGGCTGTCACCTGCATTGCAGGAGGCAGCCATTTATAAAACGATAAAACAGCTACACAAATACATTCACACGAGGAGAAAGAAATATGGCAGTCTATGTGATCTGTTATCTGGCATCTTATATTCTGGCAAGGTTTGGCCATTACCTGATATCTGGCCTGCTGCTTTTGGCAGCAGCCGGATGGCTTTACATGGAGGATTACCGGAAATATAAGAACCTGATCCATTTGCGTGGACTGTTTTCTTTATTCTGGGTAGGCGGCGAGGGATTAGCCTGTATGAAGCTTAGCAATCTCCAGACCGACTGGTCCCGCATGACCTGGTTTTGCCTGTTCCTGGCGTACATAGGCTTCTGGCTGGTATTTGAGATACTGGTCCGTGTGTATGGCTCCGGGTACGATGGCTATGGGCGCTGGAGAAGCTTTTCCGGTGATCCAAAGCCAGTATTTACCATGATCTGCGTTCTGACGGTATTATCGTTTGGCTGTTTTATCGCAGAGGCCGTGACCTTGGGCTATGTTCCCCTGTTTTTGCGCGGGGTGCCGCATGCCTACTCGGAATTTCATCTGACAGGCGTTCATTATTTTACGGTCTCCTGTGTGCTGGTGCCATCGCTTACCGTGCTTTACATCCATATGCGGAATGGAAGAGGAAGTGAGAAGCTTCTCATGGCATCACTCATCATGACCGGCATTTCCCTGCTAGTCCCGATTCTTTGCGTATCCAGGTTTCAGCTTGTATTTGCAGTGCTGCTGGCAGTATTTACCTACATTTCCCTGCAGAAAATGTTCCATCCGGGCTGGCTTTTAGCGCTGTTTGCGGTGCTGCTTCCGTTTTACCTGATCCTGACAGTGGCGAGAAGCCATAACATTGAGTATTTGAATGGAATTTTTGAGATGAAGCGAGCATCCATGCCGATCTTCATCAGCCAGCCGTATATTTACATTGCCAATAACTACGACAACTTCAATTGTCTGGTGGAGGCACTGCCGGGACATAGTTTTGGACTGAAGGGCTTGTTCCCGCTGTGGGCATTGTCGGGACTGAAATTTTTCTTCCCGCAGCTGATTAATTTCCCGATTTATGTGGATAAGACAGAGCTCACGACCCTGACGCTGTTCTACGATGCTTACTATGATTTTGGATGGATCGGAGTCCTGATTTTTTCCTGTATCCTCGGTGCCATTGCCTATATTCTGGTGGTAAAGCTCCGGGAAATGAGAAATCCGCTTGGGTATCTGCTGTATGCGCAGCTTGCAGCATACCTGATGCTATCCTTTTTTACGACCTGGTTTTCCAATACGACAACCTGGTTTTACCTGATCGTGACAGGTGCTATGGCTTTGTTTTACCATTTGAGGGCAAGCCGCTGGTAATTTTATAAAGAATCCTGTATAATAATGCAAAGGAATACATTGCAGCTTTCGCTACAGAGTAATCTGGTGGGAGCTGCTTTGCTATATGCCGTAACTGCGAAGCTATCAAGCAGTTATGTGATACCAAACAATTTTGTGATGAGGAGGATATGAAAATGATCTCAAAAAAAATGAATCCGCTGGTCCAGAATAACTCTGTGATCCGTGTCATGTTCGAAGAAGGAAAGCGCCTGGCAGCTATTTACGGTGCAGAAAATGTCTACGATTTCAGCCTCGGAAATCCGAATGTACCGGCACCGCAGGAGGTAGAAGACTCCATCATCGAGACTTTGAAGGAAGAGGATTCCACCTTTGTTCACGGATATATGAGTAACTCCGGCTATGAGGATGTGCGGGAGACCATCGCACAGGATTTAAACCGCCGTTTCCGGACAAATTTCCACCAGGGTAATATCCTGATGACCGTAGGAGCAGCCAGCGGCCTGAACATCATTTTAAAGACCATCCTGGACCCGGAGGATGAGGTCCTGACTTTTGCTCCTTACTTCGTAGAGTATGGTAACTATGTGCGCAACTACGATGGAAAGCTGATCGTGGTCTCACCGAATACGAAAGACTTCCAGCCAAACCTGGAGGAGTTTGCAGAAAAGATCACGGCACGTACCAAGGCAGTCATCATCAATACCCCGAACAACCCGACCGGTGTTATTTATTCCGATGAAACTCTCACCCGTCTGGCAGACATTCTCCGTGCAAAGAGCGCAGAGCTTGGAATCGAGATCGTGCTGATCTCTGATGAGCCGTACCGTGAGCTGGCTTACGACGGAGCGGTTGTACCGTATGTGACAAAATATTACGCAAACACGGTTGTATGCTATTCCTACAGCAAATCCCTGTCCCTGCCTGGTGAGCGTATCGGCTATCTGGTGATCCCGGATGAGCTGACAGACAGTGCAGAGGTCTTCACGGCAGCCACTATCGCAAACCGCGTCATGGGCTGTGTCAATGCGCCGTCCCTGATCCAGAGAGTCATCAAACGTTGTATTGAGAAAGGCGCTGCAGTCAACTTAGACGCTTACGATAAAAACCGCAACCTCCTCTACAACAGCTTAAAGAAGTTCGGTTTTGAGTGCATCAAACCAGAGGGTGCCTTCTATCTTTTTGTAAAGGCTCCGGTCGCAGATGATAAAGAATTCTGTGCACAGGCCCAGAAGCATAACTTGTTACTGGTACCGGGAAGCTCTTTTGCATGTCCTGGCTATGTGCGTATCGCTTACTGCGTATCTTATGAGCAGATTGAGCGTTCCCTGCCGGCATTCGAGGCAGTAGCAAAAGAATACGGACTGTGCTAAAATCCGAGGTAGTCTTGCACGGAACATGTACGGAAAAAAGAATCTGAGATTACACCAGCTGCTGTGCCGGATGGCAAAGCTTTGCCTGGCACAGCAGCTGTTATTCGGACAGACAAACGACAGGAGGACACGAAGATGAGAGCATGGGAGAGTAATATCCGCAAAGTAGTTCCTTATGTACCGGGGGAGCAGCCGAAGGGGGACCGGCTGATCAAGTTAAATACCAATGAAAATCCATATCCGCCAGCACCAGGGGTAGAAAAAGCGCTGAAAAATATGGAAATTGAATGTTTCCGCAAGTATCCGGACCCGACGGCATCCGAGCTGGTCCATGTGCTGGCGGAGTATTACGGTGTGGGAGATGATCAGGTATTTGTAGGCGTTGGCTCAGACGATGTCATTGCCATGAGCTTTTTGACCTTCTTTAATTCCCAAAAGCCGGTTTTATTTCCGGATGTGAGCTATTCCTTCTATAAGGTATGGGCAGATCTGTTCCAGGTTCCTTATGAGACACCGGCTCTGGATGAAAGCTTTTGCATCCGTCCGGAGGATTATTACCGTGAAAATGGCGGAGTGATCTTCCCGAACCCGAATGCACCGACCGGACTTCTCTTATCTTTGGAAGACGTAGAGGATATCATCCGTCACAATCAGGATGTGGTGGTGATCGTGGATGAGGCTTATATCGATTTTGGCGGAAAGTCAGCCTGGAGCTGATCCAGAAATACGAGAATCTGCTGGTCGTACAGACCTTTAGTAAGTCCCGTTCCATGGCTGGTATGCGTATCGGCTTTGCAATCGGCCACCCGGGCCTCATCAAGGCGCTTAATGATGTGAAATATTCCTATAATTCCTACACCATGAACATGCCGTCCCTGATTTTAGGAACCGAAGCTGTGAAAGATGATGCCTATTTCAAGGAAACCGTGCAGAAGATCATCGATACTAGGGAATGGTCCAAAACCCGTCTGACGGAACTTGGCTTTACTTTCCCGGATTCCATGTCCAATTTTATTTTTGCGTCCCACAGCCGTGTCCCTGCAAAAGAATTGTTTGAGGAATTGAAACAGCAGCAGATCTATGTGCGTTACTTTGATCAGCCGCGCCTTTCTAACTATCTGCGCATCAGCATCGGTACGCGGGAAGAGATGGAAGCATTGTTTGCATTTTTGGAGAAATATCTGGCAGAGTAGGTTATTTTGCGGTTTCCTGCTGGGAAAAGCTGGAAAATCAATGGAAATGAAGCAAATTGGGCCGCTTGTGCTTGGATGGCTGCCAGAAAAGCGGAAACGGACCATAAGGGCATTTTGGCGATCATAAATTTTGGGAAGAATAAAAGGAGAATGATCGGGGAAAAGTATGAAAACAGTCCACTGGTTCCACGTAATCTGATGTAAGGCAGATAAGGATAAGAAGGTGATTGTATGGACAGACGTTATGCCCGTTTGATTTTAAATATTGTGGTTCCGGCAGTGGAGATCTTACTGGTCTGCCTGCTGGGACCAAAGCTCTTGAAATTTTTCATGCCATTTGTGATCGGCTGGATCATTGCCATGATCGCAAACCCGCTGGTCCGTTTTCTGGAGAGTAAGGTAAAAATTGTGCGAAAACACAGTTCTGCATTGATTGTGATCGCGGTACTGGCACTGATCATCGGACTAGGCTATTTCCTGATCTCGCGGCTGGTTATGCAGGCAGTCGAACTGGCAAAAGACCTGCCGCTGTTATATGATACATTATCGGAAGACCTGCAGGCAATTGCGGCCCGGTTCTCCAGCCTGTTTTCCAGACTTCCGGCCGATGTGCAGACAAACTGGCAGGAACTGGTTGGAAACATCGGTCATGCCGCCAGCCTGCTGGTGCAAAAGATCGCATCGCCGACGGTGGAAGTGGCTGGAAATGTAGCAAAGGGAATTCCGAATGCACTGGTCAATGTTGTGGTGACGATTCTTTCGTCCTATTTCTTCATTGCAGAACAGGATAAAATCATCGAATTCTGGAAAAAATATCTGCCGGAAAGTGCGAAAGATTATGGCCGGTATTTAAAAAACGATGTCAAAAAACTGATTGGCGGCTATTTTCTTGCCCAGTTCCGTATTATGTTTGTCGTAGGTGCTATCCTGATCGCCGGGTTTCTGATTCTGGGAATCAAGTATGCATTCCTGCTCGGTGTGCTGGTGGCGATTCTTGATTTTTTGCCGTTCTTTGGAACCGGAACGGTTCTGATCCCGTGGGCACTGTTTAAGCTTTTGTCTGCGGATTATGCGCTGGCAGCAGGGCTTGCGCTTCTCTATGTACTGACGCAGGTGATCCGACAGGTGATTCAGCCAAAGATCGTGGGTGATTCCATGGGACTTCCTCCGCTGTGGACGCTGGCTTTTCTGTATCTGGGATTTAAACTTCATGGGATATCCGGCATGATCATCGCCGTGCCGATTGGGATCTTTGTGATGAATCTCTATGAATATGGTGCGTTCGACCGGATGATCGAAAGTGCGAAGGAGCTGGCAGAAGAAGTGAGGAAAGTGCGCAAGTAACAATATCGTACAGTAAACACAAATGGGCCGGAAGGTTCCGTCCCCGCCGAATGGCGGGGACGAAACCTTTCGGCCCTCGTTCGTTACTGTGTGATATTGTTATTGGATGGGGATGAGTCTTCTTTGGTAGTGATGTCTGATTCGCTGTTGTTTTTTGCTTTATTAGTTGGATTTAGCGTGTTTTTGCGCAGCTCCGTTTCCTCCATATTTTCCGCATAATCCACAGGATGACCAGAATCAGAGCGGCCAGTACAATCAGGATTGGGAGATTGGATACAAACCATACGAGCAGGTCTACGGATGCGGTCTGTAACTGGTTCAGGCTGTGTGCAAATCCTTTCTGGATGCGGACCGGGATGGTGTCCGGGTCGGTGGCGGTGAGTACCTGTACTTCTAGGATGGAGAGGTAAACCGTGCTGTATACAACCTGGTTGTCGAGGGTTCGCAGCTGGGATTCGAGGGATTCGAGCTGATAGCGTACCTCGGACAGGCGGGATTCCAGTGCGATCACGGCATCTACGGAGTCTGCTTTTTCTAAAAGAGCCCAAAGACGGTCCTGTTCCACCTGAAGTGTCTTTTTCCGACTTGTTATGTCGGTGTATTGCAGGGTGACATCCTGGACATTTTCATTCTTATAGGTGATATTTCCCTGTGTGGATACTTCGGAAAGAAATGCATCGAGCTGGTCTGCCGGAATCCGGATCGTCATGTTAGAAGAACGACGGGACTGATTGCCGGACCAGGTTAAGCTGTTGCCGGAAACATCCGATTGCTCAATATAGCCGCCGAAAGAAGCAACGGCATCGGATACAGACTGCAGGAGCGTATCAAATTCGCGTGTTTCCAGATCCAGATTGACGTTGCGGATCAGTTTGCGTTCGGTAGGATCCTGGGCTGCTGCTGCATTTTGCGGAAGCTCTGTGCTTTCGGATCCATTTGAAAAAGTGTCTGAATCTGCCACGTATGCCCCTGCGTCGACCGCAGCTTCCTCCACGGAATCACCTGCATCATTGGAGCGGAAAGATGCGGCTTCAGATTTGGAAAAGGCTGCAGGCATGCCAGCTCCGCCGGAAAATCCGCTGTTTGCTGCCACGTCGTAGGATGCGGCGGCTGTTTCTGTAAGATATGAGGCATTAGAAGCACTTCGCGATGCAGAACCACAGGCGGTCAGACTGCTGGAAAGCAGGGAAAGGAAAAGGGCAGCAGTAAGAAGTTTATGTTTTGCCTCACCTGTTTTGAATGGATATTTTTTCATGATCACGTCCTCCTCTCTTTGCTTTCATTATCCCATATTTTGGAAATAAAACAAGGCGTTCCAGAGAATCTTAAATGGTTGGAAAGCAAATCGTAAGGAAGGATAATTTTTTGGAATCCACTTGTATAGTACAATGATTTTAGGTATAATAACGTGAGATATACCATGATGAGGCAAGCTTATCATTGTTGCTTACAAAAAGCGTATCCAGTAACAATGCGTTATTGTTTCATCATAATAAAATTAGGAGGAATACTCGTGAACAGAGAGAAGATTATTGTAATCGACTTTGGCGGTCAGTACAATCAGCTGGTTGCCCGCCGTGTACGTGAGTGCAATGTTTATTGTGAGATCTATTCTTACAAGACCGATATTGAAAAGATTAAAGAAATGAATCCGAAGGGTATCATCTTAACCGGAGGCCCAAACAGTGTCTATGAAGAGGGCGCAGCAACCTGCAGCAAAGAGCTGTTTGAACTTGGCGTTCCGGTACTGGGATTGTGCTACGGCGCTCAGTTAATGAGCCATGTATTAGGCGGTCATGTCTGCAAGGCTCCTGTCCGTGAGTATGGAAAAATCGAAGTAACCGTGGACAAGTCCAGCAAGCTGTTCGGTAATGTATCCGAGAAGACCATCTGCTGGATGAGCCACAACGACTACATTGAGAAAGAAGCTCCTGGCTTTAAGATCATTGCACATACCCCGGATTGCCCGGTGGCAGCAGCAGAGTGTGCAGAGAAGAATCTCTATGCAATCCAGTTTCATCCGGAAGTACTGCATACCGTAGAGGGAACCAAGATGCTCTCCAACTTCGTGTACGAAGTGTGCGGCTGCGCAGGCGATTGGAAGATGGATGCTTTTGTAGAAAACACCATCAAAGCAGTACGTGAGAAAGTCGGAAACGGTAAAGTGCTCTGTGCGTTATCCGGCGGTGTAGACTCCTCCGTAGCAGCTGTTATGCTGGCAAAGGCAGTTGGTGACCAGCTGACCTGCGTATTTGTAGACCATGGTCTGCTCCGTAAGGACGAGGGAGACGAGGTTGAGGAAGTATTTGGTCCGAACGGCCCGTACAACTTAAACTTCATCCGTGTCAATGCACAGGAGCGTTTCTACGCAAAGCTGAAAGGCGTAGAAGAGCCGGAGCGTAAGCGTAAGATCATCGGCGAAGAATTCATCCGTGTATTTGAGGAAGAAGCAAAGAAAATCGGTGCAGTAGACTTCCTGGTACAGGGAACCATCTACCCGGACGTAGTAGAGAGTGGTCTGGGCGGCGAGTCCGCTGTCATCAAGTCCCACCACAATGTTGGAGGACTCCCGGATTACGTTGATTTCAAAGAAATCATCGAGCCGCTGCGTGACCTGTTCAAAGATGAGGTCCGCAAAGCTGGTCTGGAACTCGGTATCCCGGAGAAGCTGGTATACCGTCAGCCATTCCCGGGGCCGGGACTTGGCATCCGTATCATCGGAGAAGTAACCGCTGAGAAGGTAAAAATGGTACAGGAGGCAGATGCCATCTACCGCGAAGAAATCGCAAACGCAGGTCTCGACCGCAGCATCGGACAGTACTTCGCAGCACTGACCAACATGCGTTCCGTCGGTGTTATGGGCGACGAGAGAACCTATGACTATGCGATCGCATTAAGAGCGGTAAATACCATCGACTTCATGACCGCAGAAGCAGCAGAGATTCCGTGGGAGGTACTTGGAAAGGTAGCCAGCAGAATCGTAAATGAAGTGAAGCATGTGAATAGAGTACTCTATGATTGCACTGGGAAACCGCCGGCAACAATTGAGTTTGAATAAATCGAGTTGCTTAAAAAAGCCAGTGTTTATGCGGGTTTCAGCGATTTCGATTAGTCTTTTGATAACAAATTGATAACAGTCATAGCAAGTGCCATTATTCTTGTTATCCAGTGGTTTATGGGTAACGGAACAATTAACAGGTGGCTTGCAGACTAAAGTTCGGAGCTTGGCTCTGAACAAATTCCATATTATAAACTAAGCCCTTAGCTGTGGTTAATAACCATAGTTAAGGGCTTTTTTGTCGTTGCCAAAGCATCTGTAGGGAGCTGCCAGTGGCAGGTCCTGTAGGTGCTTATTTATCTTTCAAGTGGTCTTTGAATGCTTCCACGAGAGCGTCACTTAATTCCTGTGATGGAACTTTTGCCCAACGCTGTGTGGTGTCGAACTCTGGATAATGGTAACGCCAGTTATCGTATTCTTCTCTGTTGATTTCTTCGGAAGATAGCTTGTCTGCCTGTTCTTTCCAAGCATACAGCATTTTGAGGAGTTCATATGCTTCTCTGCCTTTGTCCTTGTTGACCTTTAAGCATACCTCTCCGTCTGCTTCACTGACAGTAAGACCGTAAATATCTTCAAGGGTAAACAGAGTGTGCATAAGACCGATATAGCTGTCTATGTCAGGAACATCAAGAGCCTGTGGAGAAACATCAAGCACCTGTGCCAATGCATTTGTAAGGTCTGCTTTCGGTTTGCGTGTACCAGTTTCGTACTGTGCCAAACGCACATCAGCACTCTTTTCTGGAAAACCGATTGCTGTACCGAGATACTTTTGTGTCATACCACGCATTAGTCTGAAAAAATGTATTCTTTCGCTGATAGCCATAATGATACGCTCCTTTTATATTTAGTGAAATAAGTATAGCAGAAATGTTTAGTGGAAGTCAAGAAAAACCGAAACAAAAATGTTTAATATTTTCTTTGCAACCACTTGACAATAGCAAATATGTTTAGTAAAATAAATTACGAATTAAACAAATATGCTTAATGCGACAACTGAATGACCGTCCGAAAAGCCAAACCGCCAAGACCTCGTCGGAGCAAGTTCCGTATCGTTCGCTTGTGTGCAAGCACAAAAGCTCATTCGCTGCACTGCTCCTCCTCTTCCCCAAAAGTCTCCGACTTTTCGGGAACCCCTATACGAGCGAGCGCCTGATGTACTGCGGTGCATTGGGACAGCACAGCGCCTGCCGACAAGCAGGAGTGCCTGTTGGAACTTTAACACGGAGAAAGCGGCAAGCAAAAAATTATTTTAAGAAAGGAAGAAAAAGGATATGGAAAACAGATTTATCCGAGCCGAAGATGTGGCTCAGGAACTAAACGTATCAAAACCTTATGCATATAAACTCATCAGACAATTAAATGAGGAATTGAAAGCAAAGGGCTTTATTACGATTGCAGGGCGTGTAAATCGCCAGTATTTTTACGAAAGGCTCTACGGAGCAGGAAAGGGGGAAATGTAAATGCCGGTATTTAAGAATGAAGATAACGGTACTTGGTATGTGATGGCAAGGTATGTGAACTGGAAAGGGGAACGCAAGCAGAAATGCAAGCGTGGCTTTGCTACCAAACGAGAAGCACAGGAATGGGAAAGAATGTTCAAATTGCAGACTTCTTCAGACCTTGATATGAGTTTTGAAGCCTTTACGGAGCTTTATATCAATGATGTGAAGAACCGTTTGAAGGAAAACACGTGGCTTACCAAAGAGCATATCATACGCACAAAGATACTTCCGTATTTCGGGAAACTGAAAATCAGCGAGATTTCCACAAAGGAGATTATTACTTGGCAGAATGAAATGCTTGCCTATCGTGATGAGAAGAAAAAGCCTTATTCACAGACGTATCTGAAAACGCTGCACAATCAGTTGTCCGCCATTTTCAATCACGCTGTCCGCTACTATGAACTGCGTTCCAATCCTGCGGCAAAGGTGGGAAATATGGGACGTGAGGAACACAAGGAAATGCTGTTCTGGACAAAGGAAGAATACAAGAAATTCTCTTTTGAGATGATGGACAAGCCTGTTTCCTTTTATGCGTTTGAAATGCTTTACTGGTGCGGTATCCGAGAGGGCGAGCTGTTAGCTTTGACTCCGGCAGATTTCAACTTTGATAAGGAAACAGTCACAATCAATAAATCCTATCAGCGTTTGAAAGGGCAGGATGTGATTACTTCTCCGAAAACGAAAAAGAGCAACCGCACGATTAAAATGCCGAAGTTTCTGTGTGAGGAAATGAAAGAATATCTCGGTATGCTTTACGGATTGAAGAAGAAAGACCGTATCTTTACGGTGACGAAAAGCTATCTTCATCACGAGATGGACAGAGGGGCAAAGGCGGCAGGCGTGAAGCGTATCCGCATTCACGATCTCCGTCACAGCCACATTTCACTCTTGATTGATATGGGCTTTTCTGCGGTGGCGATTGCTGACCGAGTTGGTCACGAAAGTATTGATATTACTTATCAGTACGCACACCTCTTTCCGTCAAAGCAGATTGAGATGGCAGAAAAATTAGATGATTTAGGGAAAGGAGATTTTGAAAATGTCAGCTAAGAACAGAGATAACAAAAATCGTTGGAGGAATATCACAGTAGGGTTTCGAGTATCGCCCGAAGAAAACGAACTCATTAACAGAGCTGTAGCTCTATCAGGATTGCCAAAACAGGAGTATTGTTACCGCCGTTGCTTAAATCAGGATGTGGTGGTACAGGGCAATCCGAGAGTGTATAAGGCGTTGAAAACGGAATTTGCCACAGTCCTTGCGGAACTGAAAAGGATTGAAGCAGGAAAAGGTGTGGATGATGAACTGCTGAGTGTAATAGAACTGATTTCCATTATTCTCGGCGGTTTGAAAGGAGAGGATGCGAATGGAGAATAAAAAAGAAATGACTATTCCAAATGTATCTGCGGCAACAGATGCGGAACAGTCACTTTCCAAATGTACTGACAATAGTATAGTCAATCAGGATACGGATTTCAAGGGGTACGAGCAATCTTTTGAAGAAATGCAAAGGGAAATACTCAGACAGTTAGACCCTTCCTATCTGAAAACAGTATCAATGACAACGCTGTATGATACGGTGTTTGAGGTTCAGACACCACTTATCGACGGTCTGCTCCAAAGGGGAACTTACCTTTTCGTAGGTTCCCCGAAAGTGGGAAAGAGCTTTATGATGGCACAGCTTGCCTATCATATCAGCACAGGCACACCGCTTTGGGAGTATAAGGTGCGTAAGGCAACGGTGCTTTATTTTGCCCTTGAAGATGATTACCCACGTTTGCAGAAGCGATTGTTTCAGATGTTCGGTGCAAAGGAGACAGGCAATCTGTATTTCGCAACGGAATGTAAAACGGTCAATGGCGGACTGGAAGAACAGATAAGAGGGTTTATGAGGGAACACCCAGACACAGGCTTGATTATCATAGACACCTTAAAGCGTGTGCGTGAAGCAGGCGGAGCAGATTACAGCTACGCAAGTGATTATGATGTTGTGGCAAGGCTGAAAGCGTTGGCAGACAGTTACAAGGTTTCAATGCTTATTGTTCATCATACACGCAAACAAAAATCGGAAGATATATTCGATATGATTTCAGGCACGAATGGTCTGATGGGTGCGGCAGACGGTGCATTTGTTCTCAGTAAGGACAAGCGTACTTCCAACAATGCCACACTTGATGTTGCTGGCAGAGACCAGCAGGATATGAAAATCCATCTTGTAAGGGACAGCGAGCGATTGGTGTGGAACTTTGCAAAATCGGAAACGGAGATGTGGAAAGAACCGCCCGAACCTCTGCTTGAGAAGATAGCGGATACGCTCTTTTCGGAAAGTGACAGATGGGAAGGAACTGCTTCGGAACTTTGCGAAAGGCTTGCGGTGGATATAAAGCCGAATGTACTTTCTTTAAGGCTCAGTATCAACGCAAGCAGGCTGTTTCGTGATTACGGTATCCGTTATCAGAACAGCCGCACACACGACGGAAGAAAGGTTTCACTTTGGAAAGAAACCGAGCAGACGGCGTGACAAACGGTGTCAAAGGTGTCAATGTTTTTGAGAGCAGCACGCTGTGAAAAACATTGTCACCATCGTCACACTTTGACACCGGATAAAGTTTAGGGGAGTGTGCAGAGAGTGCCTTTTCAAAGGCGGCTCTTTGGTCTCGCCTGCTGGCTCGGTCGGTTCGCAGGCGTGTGTGCCACCGGCACACGCTCACCCCTCGGAGAGCCTTCGGAGAACGCAAAACCTGTTTACAGGTCGCATTTTTGATGGGTGTACCCGTCAAAAGTGCTTTTGCGTTACTTTTGACAAAAGTAACAAACCTGAGAATGTTGAAATTTACAGATGGGAGATGAAAAAATGCAGAGAACGATAAGTGCAATGGTCGGTAAAGGCTCGGTCAATCACAATAGCCGAAAGTTCCGAGCAGAAAATGTAGACGGAACTCGTACTCATCTCAATATCGACTACTGCAATGAAAATATAAAGACAGTTTATCACGAATTGTTTGATGAAGCATTGGAAAGATACAATGCCAAGCAGATAAGGTCAGACCGAAAGATAAAAGATTATTATGAAAAAATCCGAAGTTCCAAGCAGGAAAAACCGTTCCACGAAATCATTTTACAGGTGGGCGGTAAGGGAAATATGAACGCCGATACGGAAAACGGAGAACTGGCAAAGCAGATTTTAGATGAATACTATCAGGGTTTTCAGGAGCGAAATCCACAGCTTCGGGTGTTCTCGGCTCATCTGCATATGGATGAAGCTACACCACATCTGCACATAGATTTTGTACCTTTTACCACAGGCAGCAAGCGTGGACTTGATACAAGAGTGTCACTAAAGCAGGCTCTTGCAACGCAAGGTTTTAAGGGCGGCAGTCGTGGCGATACGGAGTGGTCGCAATGGATACAGTCCGAAAAAGAACAGCTTGCGGCGGTGATGGAACGTTATGGGATTGAGTGGGAACATTTAGGCACACACGAAAAACATCTTTCTGTTTTGGATTATAAAAAGCAGGAAAGAGAAAAAGAAGTGGCGGCATTAGGTGCGAAAATCGAGCAGAAACAGATTGAATTTGATGTGTTGTCGGAACGAGTATTGAACTATGATAAGGCAAAAGACGAGCTGTCAAATCTTGAAATAGAGCTTGATACTGCACCGAAATATCAGTTGCCAGAACCAGAGAAATTTATGACTGCAAAGGCATATAAACCAAAATGGCAGAGCCGGTTGTAAGGAAATTGAAGCAACTTGTCAAAACGGTGCTTGCCCGCTGCTTTGAGGGGTGGGACAACTATCATAGGCTGAATACAGCGAATGCACAGTTATACCGCACCAATCAGCGTTTGGAGAAAGTCAATGAAAGATTGACCGAAGAAAACAAAATCCTAAAAGCAGAAAATAAAGATTACAGCCTGCTCCGTAAGGTTTTTGGTCGCAAACAGATAGATGATTTGTTGGAGCAGGCAAGAACAGTTAAAGGTCGCAAGCGTGATAATACACGATCACGATAGACAAAAATCACAGGAGGAAAAGGAAAATGACAAAGACAATTTTTGAAGAAATGGGCGGAACTTATAGACAGGTGGGTGATTATTTATTGCCGAACATCACAGTACCAGCCGAAGAAGAAATAGAGCCGATTGGTTTATGGGGGAAACGACATGCAAGGCATTTAAAGGAACACTATAAAGTGTTATATATGAACCTGCTGACAAGCGGAAAGCTGCATAGTTATCTTGCAGAAGTCGATAAGCAAGCAGAGGATATGTTTCTTCGACTGGTAAAGGAATATGCCGACAGACAAGATGTGACGGAACAATTAAAGAAAGATAATCCCTACGAATGGATTGGAAGAATGAATAATATTCAGGCTTGTGTGAGGGAAGTTGTAGGAACGGAGTTGATTTACACATAAGCGTTTTACGGTATGGTGCTCCTGCGTTTGCTGGAGTGCTGTGGTTGTGGTTGTAAAGAGGTTGTGAAAGATTGAATTTCGTAATGGTTGGATGTATAATTAGGAAGTGAAAATTTTAATTTGCACTTCCATAAGGTGAAATGTATTGACACAAAAAATACAGTATGATAGTATTGCCATTAGAAGAAAGAAAGGCACATTTTGTGTAAGGTGAGGAAATGATTAATAGATAATTTGATTTAAGTAAGACACATATAGTTATTGAGCCTGTAGAGAATAGGTTTGTTTTGTGTACGCTTAAGTTGGATTATCGCAAGAGGCATTTCCTTTGTTTTCCTTTTGGAAAAGAAATAAGGGGCTATTTAGCGAGTCTATTTTTGCGTATGCAAAAAAGACTCGTTTTTGTGTGTTCAAAATAATAATTGGCTCAGACTTCGAAAAGGAGAAACTTTAATGTTGCAGATAAAAAAATTAAATTTAACACATAAAAAAGACCTGAGAATAATTCTTAATGATTTCAACCTTGTGCTAAATGATGGAGATAAGGCAGTTATTATTGGAGAAGAGGGAAATGGGAAATCGACATTAATGAAGTGGATATACAATCCGTCGCTTGTAGAAAACTATATAGAAGCAGATGGGGAAAGGATAATGGGACACGAACGTCTTGGTTATCTTCCGCAGGAGATGCTCGATGAAGATAAGGAAAAAACAATATACGAATATTTTTCTGAAGAGGAAATATTCTGGGAGAAAACGCCTAAAGAATTGTCTGTTATTGCGGGAAAATTTGGAATGAAAAATGATTTTTTCTACAGTAACCAGACAATGGGTAGTCTTTCAGGAGGCGAAAAAGTCAAGACACAACTTATGAGGCTTTTCATTCGCGATGTTTCTGTGCTGTTGTTGGACGAACCTTCCAATGACATCGACATTGCGACGCTTACATTACTGGAAAAAATCATAAATGACTGGAAGCACATTGTGCTTTTTATTTCACACGATGAAACGCTGATAGAGCGTACTGCCAACATGGTGATACATATCGAGCAGATTATACGAAAAACAAAGGCGAGATATACCGTGGCAAAGCTTCCCTATAGACGCTATGTGGAAGAACGGCTTCATAAATTTGAAATCCAAAAACAGCGGGCACTGAGTGACCGTAGGGAGAAAAAGATTCGCGATGAAAAATATCAAAGAGTTATGCAGAGTGTACAAGGTGCATTAAGAAGTTGTACCAGACAAGCACCGTCTGTTGCCAAAAACTTAAAGGACAAAATGCATACGGTTAAGGCAATGGAACGAAGATTTGAAAAAGAAGATGAAAATATGACTCAGATGCCGGAACAGGAAGAAGCAATCTTTGTCAAATTAGGGGATGAAAACTCACACATTCCCGCAGGAAAAACGGTCATAGAATATGAACTTTCAAAGCTTGTGACTCCGGATGGCAAAAGAATTTTAGCAGAAGGAATTCATTTAAAAATAAAAGGTTCAGAAAAAATCTGTATGATAGGAGCCAACGGGGCAGGAAAAACGACTCTTCTAAAAAAGATAGCGGAAGAACTCCTAAATCGGAATGACATTAAAGCAGAATATATGCCTCAAACTTATGAAGACCTGCTGGATTTGGATGTTACACCGGTTGATTACCTTGATAAAACAGGAGATAAAGAAGAGCGTACAAGAATTAGAACATACCTTGGTTCACTTAAATACACACCAGATGAAATGGAGCATCCGATTCGGGAGTTATCAGGCGGACAAAAGGCGAAAGTGCTTCTCTTGAGGATGAGCTTAAGTGGTGCAAATGTTCTTATTCTGGATGAACCGACAAGAAATTTTTCACCATTGTCCGGTCCGGTAATAAGAAAAATGCTCCGAGAATTTCCGGGGGCTGTCATTAGCATTTCTCACGATAGAAAGTATATTGAAGAGGTGTGCGATAAAATATATCAGCTAAATCCTAATGGATTACAGCTAATTGGTGATTGATAACAAAAAGGATGAAAGACTGACAAATTTCAGGCTTTTAGTGAGTTGGAAAGCATACAAAGATTTGAATTTGGAGGATAGATTATGGTACGTACAGAAGATGCATGTGAAATTATAAAATATGCTTTGCAAAACGAAATTAAAGTATATTTAGATGGCGGATGGGGTGTTGATGCACTTCTTAAAAGAGAATCAAGAATACACAATGATATTGATTTGTTTGTTGAACTGAAACATTATCATGATTATATTTATGTGATTAAGCAGCATGGATTTGAGGAAGTAAATACTGATTATACAACGGATGGTCATACTGTCTGGAAAGATGATAAACAAAGAATCATTGATTTACATTGTTTTGAATTTACAGATGACGGAATTGTTTATGAGGGAGATATATTTCCATCAAAAACTTTTTCCGGTATTGGAAAAGTTGGAGATATAACTGTTTCTTGTATTGAACCATTGAGTCAGGTAATGCTTCATTTGGGATATGAACACGATAAAAATGATGTGCATGATGTGATGCTGTTGTGTGAAACATTTCAAATAGCAATACCAGATGAATATAAGGAAAAGTAAAATTTCAGTTTTGTGTTGAATCTCTAAGCAAAATAGCTTATAATTTGACATGCTACATATAGTTATTATCCACAGTTATCGAGTAGGTGTTATCAATGCCGATAACAAAATGATAACATTAGCTCGTATAGGCAGGATAATATGGATATATCAAATAATCAAAAGAACGAGAAACATTACAGAGAATAATTCCTAAACAAAAAGCGTTAGTCTTTGTAGAGTTTGAATAGTAACACAACCCCGCAAACCCTTGAAAAATAAGGGCTTGCGGGGATTTTTTCTGCCCTTTGACCAAACATTGACCCAAAACCAAAAACGAGAATTGTGTGTAGGTGGCGGCATATTATATTTTTGGACTTTTAGAAGGTAATGGGATTTAATTGAAATGGATGATGAAGATGACATGGTTTCTGAACAATGTATGGTTTTTCATATAGGGAGTTATATGAAAAGGGATTTTCTGTTGATACTCTTGAAAATGCAAGAAAGTTTTATTTGAACTATCAGGGACGAATTTCCGAAACATTGTTTCGGAAATTCATAAAAGAGAAATCCGATACATTGTTTCGGATTTCTGGCGATGATGTTCGTGGAAGAGTATAATGATATCATTGGTAGTTTGCAGATCGGCATCGGTGAGGATGACTACATGAAGTATTTGCAGGCGATTCCTGTTGAGAGGACTCACGCCGGATACTTCTCCATAGACAAAAAGGGTAATATGATTGACTCCAAGGTGGGACGAAAGGAAAGCACGACGGATGATGTGGATGCCTATGAGCTGATTATGAAGAACAAAGAATTGCTGTTGGAGCGTGATCCAAAGCGTTCTCCGGTTCGTTTTATCTTCTCTCATTCTGCCCTGAGAGAGGGCTGGGATAACCCGAATGTATTCCAGATCTGTACCTTGAAGCAGAGCAGCAGTGAGGTACGTAAGCGCCAGGAAGTTGGGCGTGGACTGCGCCTTTGCGTCAATCAGGACGGTGAGCGTATGGACGCCAATGCGCTGGGGGAAGACGTACAGAATGTCAATGTGCTGACCGTTATTGCCAGTGAAAGCTATGATAGTTTTGCAAAAGGTTTACAAACAGAAATTGCCGAAGCAGTGGCTGATCGACCTCGTGCGATTACGGAAGACTTATTTGTTGGTAAGGTAATTAAGGATGATAAGGGCAATGAACAGGTTGTCGATCAGGATACGGCAAGAGCGATTCATTTTGACTTGATAGTCAACGGCTACATTGACAAGAAAGGTATCCTCACAGATAAATACTATGCCGACAAGGCTAATCATGAGATTAAGGTTGCTGAGGAAGTGGCAGATTCTGCTGCTTCTGTGATTGAGATTATCGATACTGTTTATGACGGCAAATCTATGATGCCTGAAAATGCCAGAAGTAATAACGTGGAGTTGCATGTGGATGAAAATAAGCTTGCTATGCCTGAATTTAAGGCACTGTGGGCGAAGATTAATGCCAAATCTACCTACGTGGTTGACTTTGATACCGAGGAGCTGATCCGCAAGGCTATTCAGTCTCTTGATTGTAAACTTAGAGTATCCAAAATCGTCTTCAAGGTGGAAACAGGAACAATGGAGACAATTGAGTCCAAGGAAGAGCTGGTATCCGGGGCTTCCTTTGTGAAAGAAGAGTCTGCAAGCTACGGTCGTACTATAACTGCCAGTACGAATGTGAAATACGATCTGATCGGCAAGCTTGTGGATAAAACAGGACTCATCCGCAAGGCAGTCATTCAGGTTCTGAAGGGTATTCAACCAAATGTGTTTAAGCAGTTTAAGGATAATCCGGAAGAATTTATTATCAAGGCTGCGGCTCTTATCAATGACGAAAAGGCCACGGCGATAATCGAGGACATTACTTACGATGTGATGGATGATTATTATGGCATGCGACGGTTTATTAATTTCGAATTTTCAAATCAGTACATGCTTTTCTTAAGAAACTGCGATGGCCTGAATGTTTCGGATAAAAGTTTTAAGGTGGTGAAATTAGAAAACAATAAGATAACATTGGCAGAGGAGGTGTGATGGAATGGGGTTAATAGAACTGGCCAGCGGCAATTCAGTTTGGCGAGGTATGGACTATTATAAAAATAAAAAAGTGCGTTCATGGAAAAAGACGGGAGAAGAGACTTATGATGGAATAGTATTTGGAAGCGACGGAAACAGTTATTCTGTACATATTGATAAACTGCATCCAAGAAAGTCAAATTGTAATTGTCCTTTTGCTGCTGGCAGACGAGTGATCTGCAAGCATATGATAGCCTTGTATTTTACAGCAGAACCTACAGTTGTGGACGAGTTTCTGAAAAAGGTGGAAGAATGGGAGAAGGAGGAAGAAGAGGAGGAACGGCAGCATTTTGAGGAACTTCGGGAATATGTAAACAGTCTTTCGAAGGTGGAATTGCAAGAGCAATTATATAATGCGCTTGTGGAGTTGGAAGATAGAAGAAATGGTTATTGGTAGAGAATAAGATGAAGTCGGGAAATCCATTCATACGCGGATTCTCCGACTTTTTCATAATATCGCGCAACGTCCTGATGTTCGCATTTAAAAGAAAAATGTAAAATAAACTTGACATAATGCACGCGAAATATTACAATGAACTCAACAAGACAAAACACGTAATATAAAAAACAAGGAGGAGGGTTTTTATGTTGAACCATAGTTTTGCCGCACTATTGAGTTTTACGTTAATATTTTGTATCATTTTTCTTGTCACCAGGAAAAAAGCCGGTGCACTGCATTATGATGAAATGCAGCTGCAGATCCGGGGGGATGCGTATAAGCTGGGTTTTTCGGCAGTTATTGTGCTGCTGGCTGTGACGGGACTTTTGTATGACGCAGATGGTTTGAATATCTCGAATTATATGACAACCGATATGCTGCTGTTCGTGATCTTATATGCAGGAGTTACTGTGTTTGCTGTATATTCTATCTTGAACAATGCATTCTTCCGGGTACTGGAAAACGGAAACCGGTATCTTCTGTTATGCGTATTTCTTATTGTGAGCAACGGCGCATCTTTATTCCAGAGCATCCGCAGCGGCCGTTTTTTGGAACATGGTGTGCTGGACTTTGGGGCGGGAGGGGCTAACCTTCTGTGCGTAATCTGTTTCCTGCTGATTTCCGGAGCTATCGTGATTCGAAAAGCCGGTAGAAATGAGGAAGAAGATGAAGAATCTTAGAATGAAGGCTGCGAGAGCCGGAAAGGATCTGTCGCAGGAAGAACTTGCAAAGCTTTGCAGTGTGTCCCGGCAGACGATCAGCGCAATTGAAAAGGGAGACTATAATCCAAGCATTTACTTATGCATCGCAATCTGCAAGGCACTGGATAAAACACTGGATGATTTATTCTGGCCGCAAGAATAGGACGGATTGACAGACAACAGGAGAAACGACATATGGATACTACAAAAAGAAAAGGAACGATCAGTGTTACAATTACATACATCTGCTAGGGATTACTCACCGTATTTTGGAATCTTCTTGCAGAGGTAAATTCCGCTTATGTACTGGCCCAGAGAGTGGTCTGGTCCATGATTTTTATGTTTGGCCATCTGGCCGTGACCGGGTGGATGGGAGATATCAGAAAGATCTTTCATGATAAAAAGACAGTGTGCTGCTGCATGGTCAGTGGTGTGCTGGTGTGTATTAACTGGGGCGTATATATTTTCGCTATCAATTCGGGACATGTGCTGGATGCCAGCCTGGGATATTTTCTGGAGCCGATTTTTGTCACAGCCATCGGCGTGTTTTTCTTTCATGAAGGATGAGCCGGTTAGAGCAGATGACGGCACTGTTTTCCCTGATTGGAGTGGGGTATCTGATTGGTGTGTACCGGATGGTTCCGGTTATGGCTATGGTGATCGGGTTGAGCTTTGCTTTTTACGGAGCTGTGAAAAAGAGTGTGCATTTAGATGCAGGACTTTCCCTGTTTGCGGAAACGTTGTTTGTGACGCCGATCGCGCTTCTTTTCTGTATTTACAGCGAAATGAATGGTAATGGAAGTCTGGGAGTCCTTCATGGAATGCAGTTTCTGCTTTTTCCGATAGCAGGAGCGATTACTTCTGTGCCGCTTTTGTTATTTAACAGGGGAGTCCGCATGATTCCTTATTATTTGACGGGGATTTTGATGTATGTGAATCCTACGATTCAGTTCCTTATGGAACTCTTTTATTTCCATGAACCGCTGGAGGTTCACCGCCTGATCGCGTTTTGCTTTATCTGGGTGGGCGTCGGATTTACGCTATGGCATAATGTAAAAGAAATGAAGAAATAAGATAAAACGGGAGATTTGTTATGAACGACAATTACAATCCATTAGACAAAGAATTAAACCGGCTGGTACAGGTTATTGCCCGTCTTCGCGCGGAGGACGGATGCCCCTGGGACCGGGAGCAGACCCATGGTTCCCTGAAAGCAGCCTGTGTGGAGGAGGCCGCGGAGGTGGTTGGCGGCATCAACATTCTGGAGCAGACGGGAAATGCAGAGAACTTAAAAGAAGAGTTGGGCGACCTGCTTTTGCAGGTGGTCATGCATGCGCAGATTGCAAAGGAAGAAGGCTTATTTACGCTGGAGGATGTCATGCGTGGAATCACGGATAAAATGATTCGCCGGCACCCGCATGTGTTTGGAACCACAGCGGTTTCCGGCTCGGATGAAGTTCTGGTGAACTGGGCTGAAATCAAGAAACAGGAAAAAGAGGGAAAAGAGTGGATGGAAAGCTATCTGCCCGGCGCGTTTGATGAGGCAGAAGAACTGATCGGAGCGGCAAGAAAACGAAAAGGGTTTCGGTAATTATAATGCTTTTTTGCTTTTCCAGGGCCACCCTGTGTTGTAGCCATGTTCCTGCCAGTAAGCATCATCGACTGTGCTCATTTTCTTGTGCTTATGCAGAAAACGATAGAGGGTGAACTCGCACCATACTTTCGGCGACGGAGTCAGATGTCTGGCACAGTGCCGGACATTCCGGGCGGTACGTGTTACCTTATGCTGAATGGATTTCCGGAAAGATTCCGGCAGATCATTCCAGGCGTAATCCCATACGCTTTGGGAAATGCAGTGGGTTCTCGCGAATCCCAGGTTTTCTGTACTGTCTTTGATATCGCGGACGGTGGAGCGCATACCGCCGCCTGCAGCTGTGTTAATGATGACTGCCTGCTTTTCATGAAAGTAAGATCAGGGCGGTGAACCATCCAACGGTATGCGAGGTGGTCAAGCAGGGATTTCATCTGTCCAGGAACATGATATACATAAGTGGGCGCACAGAACAGAATCAGCCCGGACTGTTCCATAGCCTCAAGGATGGGCGCCATGGCGGCAGCACCTCCGCAGGCCTGCTCTTTTCCAAGGATGCAGGCGCGGCATCCGGTACAGATGTGAGGCATGTCATCCGGGAGAAAGAAGGAAAAACAGGTTCCATCTTCCAGGAGTTCTTTGATGAGCATCTGTGCGATCTGGTAAGTGCTTGATCTGGTTTTTCGGCCGGAAGCGTAAATTACCGTGATATTCATAGGCAGTTCCTCTAAAAGCAGATATAGATTCCGGGTCAGGGAATGCAGTGCCCCGGTACCTGTATTATAATAATGGAATGGCCGTCTGTCGAGAAAAATGTCTGAATTACGGCATTCTTACGCTTTTCTAAAAATTATATACTTGACATTTCTCAGTTCCATTGCTATCATTGCTTTAAACCATTGAAGAGGAAGTTGTACCATATAAGCAGTCTCACAGAGAGTTCGGGGTGGTGGAATCCGGACAGAGTGTCGTGGTAAGTGGGCCTCAGAGGGCAAGGTGAAAGGGAATGGTCTGGAAAACAGGTCAGACTTTAGTAGCTGCGACGCAACGGTCAGCGTTAACGGACCAGGAATGTAATGGCATTCTGTAAAGAGTGGGTGCTTGGCACCAAACAAGGTGGTACCGCAGGTATATAACAGCCTGTCCTTGAACGTAGTTCAGGGGCGGGCTTTTTTTGTTTCATAGGAAATAGTGTCTTATGAAATAAAAACGCTCCGCCGGACTCTTGAATGTCAGCCGGAGGTGCCAGGAACAATTTCCAGACAGCTCCTGAAGATTTTTACAGCACAGGAAACAAGAGAAAGGAAGGAAAAAAGTATGAGTGAAGAGAGAAAACTTCAGTTTCGGGGCGGAATCGGGATGTCGCTGATTCCGGTAGCAATTTATGTGTTCTTCTGCATGGTGCTTTTCATTGGATTTAAGGCCTTCAATATGGAGGCACTTGCGGTAGGTGGTTTTCTGGCGCTTCTGATCGGCGGCGTTTTCTGTACCAGCTACAGTGATTTTTGGGAGAGTGCCATCAAGGGCATTTCCTCAATCACATCGGTGTCGGTTGTTGTGATTTTATTGCTGGTCGGTATGTTCAGTGCTCTGATTAAACTGTGCGGCCTTTCCGGCGGTTTTGTGTGGATCGCGAATGCGGTTGGCATGAAGGGCGGCATCTTTGTGGCATTTACATTTATTGCTTCCTGCATTGTTTCCACGGCAACCGGCTCTTCCATCGGAACCATGTTTATCGCGTTTCCGATTTTTTATCCGGCTGGCATTATGCTGGGCGCGAATGAAATGATGATGGCGGGATGTATTGTGTCTGGCGCAATTTTCGGTGACAATCTGGCTCCGATTTCAGATACGACCATTGCATCTGCATCGACCCAGCAGTTTAAAAATGGAAAGCCGGCAGATATCGGCGGTGTTGTTTCCAGTCGTATTAAATATTCCGCAGTGGCGGGCCTGATCACGATTGTGATCTTTGCGGTCTTCGGCGGCATGGGCGGTGTATATGAGGGCGGTTCCATTGACGCGGCAGCCAATCCGGTTTCTCTGGTGATGCTGATCCCGGTTGTTCTGATGTTAACTGTTTCAACAAAAACGAGAAATATTTACGAAGGTATTTTAGTGGGTCTGGTAACGGGTACCGTGGTTGGTCTGGCTGCAGGACTTTTCACTCCGGCCCAGGTGTTTTCTAATGACGCGGCAAACAATGCGGCAGTAGGATTTTTGATTGACGGTATTAACAATATTTTACCGACCTGCGCGCTGGTCATTTCCGTGTTTGGCATCATGGGTGTTCTGAGTGATGCGGGTATGCTGAATCTGATTGCCGAGAAGATTCTGGACAGCCGGATGGCTGGCACCACCCAGGGAGCAGAGCTGGTCTGCATGATGGGCATCGCGTTTACGACGATTCTCTTAGGCGGTGTGACCAGTGCTTCCATTCTGACGTTTGGCCCGATTTTAAATAAGATCGGAGCGGCAAGAAATATTCATCCGTATCGCAGAGCAAACCTGCTGGATGGTACGGCCAACAGTCTCCCGGCCATCATTCCGTTTATGAGTGTGTTTGTATTTATCGGATCTGCCCTGACCGGACTTTCTCCTGTTGTTGTAGCAGGCGGAACTATTTATGGCTTTGTATTATTTGCTGTATTTTTGGGGGCAGTACTGACTGGCTGGGGATGTCAGAAAGAAGAATAAAAAGGAGCAGACAGAATGGATGATACATTTACTTTATATGATTTAAAAGTGGAAGTGATAGCCACAGACCGGCCGATGGTGTGCAGCCACAAGGCGGGAGATTATTTTCTAGTACAGGGGGAAAATCTGGTGTTCCCGAAGGATACATCCTTTTCCATGTATTCCTTAAGTGCCCTTCTTCCGGTGCTTCCGGCAAAGCAGCGGCCACTGGATCCCAATGACTGGATGCTTTCGGATACGGAGATTGCCTGTCCGGATCCGAACTGTGGAGCCAGATTTAAAATCACAAGAGTGGGAAAACGGATTCAGAGTCATGGGCAGTGTACCGTGGTGCCGATCCGGAAACCGGAGAGAGAAAACGAAGTCTAAGAAAAGAGGAAATCTATCATGCGGAAAAAATGTCAATTTAAAAATGGATATACCTTTAACCGAGTCATCAATGGGTGCTGGCAGCTGTCTGCGGAGCATTGTCTGCAGGGACATCTGGACTACGATGATGCCATTCGCGCGTTCCATGAGCTGGTGGAGCAGGGCTTTACAACCTTTGACTGCGCGGATATTTATACGGGGGCAGAGGAAGTGCTGGGCCGGTTTGTTATGGACTTAAAGGGCAGCGGACATTATCAGGAGGAGGATATTCAGATTCACACCAAATTTGTGCCGGATAAAGATGTGCTTCCGGTCATCAATATGAAGTACACGGAAGGCATCGTGGACCGTTCTTTGAAGAGAATGCACCGGGAGGCTCTGGATCTGGTTCAGTTCCATTGGTGGGATTTTGATGTTCCGGGTATGATGGAGACCGCCTTTGATCTGGTGAAGCTGCAGGAGAAAGGAAAGATCCGCAACATCGGCATGTGCAACATGGACACTAATGCGTTAAAACAGATGGTGGATGCGGGAATTCCGGTGGTATCCAATCAGGCACAGTATTCTGTATTTGACCGCCGTCCGGAACGCACACTTCTGGATTACAGCGCGGAGCATGGTATTTATACCTTTGCGTATGGCACGCTGGCAGGGGGATTTCTGGCGGAGCGCTACATGGGAAAAAAATATGAGGCACCGGAAACCCGTTCCCAGGTTAAGTATATGCAGATCATTGAGGATTCGTTGGGCTGGGATGGCATGCAGAAGCTGCTTCCGGTACTGAAGGCCATTGCGGATCATCATGGAGTGACGATTGCCAATGTGGCAACCCAGTATATCTTAAATCAGAAGAGCGTAGGGGCGGTTATGGTTGGAACGAGAAACTCCAAACATGTGAAGTCCAATCTTCAGACACTGGAATTTGATCTGACAGAAGACGAAATGAAACAGATCCGTGATTTCGTGGACCAGTATCCGACACCGGAGGGAGAGTGCTATGAATTAGAGCGGACTTCTCCAAGATATAAGGGAATTATCCTGACAGATCGAAATCATGTGGAATAACCAGGAGGAGCGAAACGAGTGAAGCTGGAAAATTATGAGGTTCATTTACCAAACTATTCAATCGGAGATAAGATTTATGATAAAATCGGTCCGGTCTGCGAATCTTATGGAAAAAAGCTTCTGATCATTGGCGGCAGGCGGGCACTGAACGCTGCGGAAGACAAAATCCGGGCCTATGTGGCGAAAACCAATCTGGAGATCATCGGAACAAAGATTTATGGAACAGACTGTACTTACGCGACAGTAGAGAAGCTGCGTGAACTGCCGGAATACGAAGAAGCAGATATGGCGCCGGCAACGATTGAGTTTGAATAAGGGACAGAACGCCGGAGATGCTGATAAAATGGGCATTTCCGGCGTTGTTTTATGTCGGTTGGCTCTAAAATGGCTCTAATTATTCTATACAATAGAAAGTATGTGGAGCGTGCTTTCTATTGTATAGATGTTTGTCTCTGCCGTAGGCAATGACAACTGTATTTACGGGACGTTCAACGTTCAGGATTTCACGTGGAATCGGCATTTCAGGCCCTCCTTTTATATAGTCTTATAATATCATATATAGTCTCATCGGTTGGGAAAGTTGTAATAGATGGAAAAGAGATGAAATAGTAATTTCCTGAAGGTAAGTTTTGGGTTAGATTTTTCAAAGAAAAATGATAGGATAACAATACATAGTTTTAACCATGATATTCTGAAAAATTTATAGGAATGCGCTATTATCAAATTGACACAGGAATGTGGCAGAGTATAATTACAATTGAATACACTGAAAAAATGGAGGAATTACATGAAAGCACATAAATATTGGTCAGTTGGAGCATTAATTACAATGTTTGGGACTTATTACACTGGATATAAAAAGCTAAAATCAAGTCATAAATACTTTGCTTTAAGTTCTATGTTATGTATGGTAATGGCGATATATACAGGTCATAAAATGATTACTGGGAATAGAAAAGAAAAGGCAAAAAAAGAGAAAGTTACAGATAGGGAGGAATAAATAATGTTGGAAGTAGGAATTAAGGCACCTGATTTTGAGTTGCCAGATCAAAATGGGAAAATACATAGATTATCGGATTATACAGGAAAAAAAGTAATTTTGTATTTTTATCCAAGGGATAATACACCAGGATGTACGAAGCAGGCATGTGGTTTTTCCGAGAGATACCCTCAGTTTACCGAAAAAGGTGCAGTTATTCTTGGAGTCAGTAAGGATTCTGTAGCGTCTCACAAGAGATTTGAGGAAAAATATGGATTGGCATTTACACTTTTAGCAGATCCAGAGCGAAAAGTTATTGAAGCTTATGATGTATGGAAAGAAAAGAAAAATTATGGCAAAGTATCTATGGGAGTAGTAAGAACCACATATCTTATTGATGAACAGGGGGTTATTATAAAGGCAAATGACAAAGTCAAGGCTGCAGATGATCCTGAAAATATGCTTAAGGAATTAGATCAATGAAGATAATATTATCCCCTGCTAAAAAGATGATTACAGATACTGACAGTATTGAACCGGATGCATTGCCTGAATTTATTGAAAAGACGACAGAGATACAAAGTTGGTTGAAAAGTAAGTCAAAAGAGGAACTGAAAGGCATTTGGAAATGTAATGACAAGATTGCAGAACAAAATTTCAATAGATTGGGAAATATGAATCTTTATCAGATGCTCAGTCCGGCTGTTTTATCATATGAAGGAATTGCTTTTCAATATATGGCACCATCTGTGTTTGAAGATATGCAGCTTGAGTATGTGCAAAATCATTTGAGAATATTGTCTGCATTTTATGGTGCTCTGAAACCAATGGATGGTGTGACACCTTATCGTTTGGAAATGCAGGCAAAGATCAGGATTGGAGATGCCAAAAATCTGTATGAGTACTGGGGTGACTTGTTATACCGCTCAGTAATAGATGACAGCAGGATTATTATTAATCTTGCATCAAAAGAATACTCAAAATGTATAGAAAAGTATTTGACACCACAGGACAGATATATTTCGGTTACATTTTGTGAAGCTTCTGGAGATAAAATGGTAACAAAAGGTACATATGCCAAGATGGCTCGTGGTGAAATGGTCAGATTTATGGCAGAAAATAATATTGAGAATCCGCTGGATATTAAGAAATTCGACAGACTTGGTTATTCATTCCGTTCTGATTTATCATCAGAAACTGAATATGTTTTTGAACGAAAAATAAAACAATGATTTAGATAAAAGATGCTCAGCATGGGCATCTTTTAATAATAATGAGAATTATTACTATGTTATTGACAATATAATAATGATGATATATAATCCTTATTAAGAACAAATCCTAATAAGGAGGACTGATGACGAGTAGGAGAAATACCATTCAAAAAGATCTTGTAAGAAATGCCGTGTACGAAATGAGAAGACATGTTACAGCAAATGAAGTGTATGAATTTATAAAAGCAGCATATCCTACGATCGGAAAAGGAACTGTATATAGAAATCTTGATATATTGGTAGATGAGGGTTCGTTAAGGAAGGTTGAAGTTCCGGATGGACCGAACAGGTTCGATTTTTCATTGAAAAATCATTACCATGTCAGGTGTGCAAAATGCGGTGAAGTTTCAGATGTAGATATGGATGAAATACCGGATTTGCTGGAAAGAATTCATAACACTCATGGAATCGAATTTTTGGATTATGATATTTCATTTAAAGGTATTTGCTTAAAATGCAGGGAGGAAAAAAATGGATAGGAAAGCAATGTATAAGTTGAGTTATGGATTGTTTGTACTGACTGCCAGGGAAGATGAAAAAGACAATGGATGTATTATTAATACAGCCATTCAGGCAGCTTCAGAACCGAACCAGTTAAGTATCTGCGTCAACAAAGCAAATTACACGCATGACATGATTCAGAGAACTGGAAAATTCACAGTATCAGTCTTAAGTCAGAAGGCACAGTTTGAATTGTTCAAATATTTTGGCTTCCAATCAGGAAGGGATACCAATAAATTTGAAGCATTTGAAAAGTGTGCTAGGGGTACAAATGGTATTTATTATATTACAGAAGGTACAAATGCATACATTTCTGTAACAGTTAATAAAACGGAGGACTTAGGATCACATACAATGTTTATCGGTGAGATAACAGATATGGAAGTTTTAAGTAATGTTCCTTCTGTCACATATGATTATTACCAGAATAATATTAAACCTAAGCCACAGGCAGTCGGAAAAACCGAGGATGGGCAGACAATATGGCGTTGCAGAATTTGTGGATATGAATATGTAGGAGAAGAATTACCGCATGATTTTATATGTCCTTTATGTAAGCACCCAGCATCAGATTTTGAAAAAATAGTAAAGAAAACGGAGAAAAAAGAAATGGTAGCAAACAAATACGTAGGAACACAGACTGAGAAAAATTTACAGGAGGCATTTGCCGGGGAATCGCAGGCAAGAAATAAGTATACCTATTTTGCTTCTGTAGCGAAAAAGGAAGGCTACGAGCAGATGTCAGCATTGTTTTAAAAACCGCAGATAATGAGAAAGAACATGCAAAGATGTGGTTCAAGGAATTAGCAGGAATTGGTGATACAAAGGAAAACCTGGCGGCAGCGGCAGAAGGCGAAAATTATGAGTGGACAGATATGTATGAAGGCTTTGCTAAAACAGCTGAGGAAGAAGGATTCCCTGAGCTTGCAGCAAAATTCAGGGCAGTAGCTGAGATTGAGAAACACCATGAGGAAAGATATCGTGCACTTCTTAAGAATATTGAAACTGCTAAAGTTTTTGAAAAGAGTGAAGTTAAAGTATGGGAATGCCGTAACTGCGGACATATTGTGGTAGGAACTAAGGCACCTGAAGTATGTCCGGTATGTAATCATCCACAGAGCTATTTTGAAGTACATGAAGAGAATTATTAAGGGGGTGAGATTATTACGAAGAAGAAAGTGATTAATTCAAAAAAAGCAGTAATGATAGGCTGCGGCTTTGTTGGTTCTGCATCGGTATTTGCCTGATGCAGAGTGGCTTATTTACAGAGCTTGTCCTTATCGATGCAGACAAGAACAAGGCAGAGGGAGAAGCAATGGATATCAGTCATGGTATTCCGTTTGCCAGTCCGATGAAGATATATGCTGGAGATTATGATGATGTAGCTGATGCTGCAATTGTTGTCATATCTGCCGGAGCGGGGCAAAAACCGGGAGAGACAAGGCTTGATCTAGTAAATAAAAATGTAGCAATATTTAAGTCAATCATTCCTGAAATAGCAAAGAGAAATTTTGCAGGTATCATGCTTGTAGTAGCGAATCCGGTAGATATTTTGACACAGGTAGCCATAAAGTTATCAGGACTCCCGGAAAACAGGGTTATTGGATCGGGGACAGTGTTAGACAGTGCGCGATTAAGATATAAGCTTGGTGAGCATTTATCTGTGGACAGCAGGAGTGTTCACGCATTTATAGTAGGTGAGCATGGAGACAGTGAAGTTGTAGCATGGTCATCAGCCAATGTATCCGGTGTTCCATTGAGTGAAATGTGTGAAATGCGTGGACATTACAAGCACAAGGAAAACACGGCAGAAATAGCTGCAGCAGTCAAGAACAGTGCTTATGAGATTATAAACAAAAAGCACGCTACATATTATGGAATTGCAATGTCTGTAAAAAGAATCTGCGAAGTGATTATGAGAGATGAAAAATCAATACTCCCGGTATCGCATATGATTCATGGAGTATATGACATTGACGGAGTATCGTTAAGTATGCCGGCTATTGTAGGTGCAGATGGCATTGAGTCTGATATACCTATTAATTTAAGTGGAGAGGAAGCGTTAAAGCTTAAGAAATCCGCAGATTCTTTGAAAAAGATTATAGAGACAATTGAGGGGCTGTGAAAAAACATAGCCTATAAAAAAGAAGGGGCGTGTGAAAAATGATTTCTCATTTTTTCACACGCCCTTAAGCTGACTTCTCATAAAAATCTGAGTTTATGGCATAAGAAAGAGGCCTCTGAATATTTGGTATGCGAGACTAAATTCCACAGGCCGCATCCTAAAAATGTGAATTACGAAATTCCAGTCTGACAGCAGATTTTTATGGTAAGTTAACGGTTAAAGCGAATCAGCTTAGGTGTTAGATTGACCTCGTCGGGTGGAATCGGCCTAAGCTGAAGTGCTTTTAAAATGTCAATGCCGTAGTTTTCGAGTGCAACATCATAAGGAGTGCGGCCACCCAGGATTTCTCTGGGAGTGGAGTTGATATGATCTACAATGGTTCTCAGATCCCATTGAGTGAGAGTATCAAATGTAAATATTTTCGAGCAGCAGGAGCTTCTGAAGAAGCAAAGCAAAGGAATGGGCAGTAAAGATAGCAGCCGAATACGATAAAAAACAGATTGTTCTTGGTCTTGAACCAACCGGCCATTACTGGTTCTGCCTTGCGACCTGGATGATCTCAAATGGGATCAGTGTAGTTCAGGTAAATCCGTATGCAGTAAAGCAGACAAAGGAGCTTGAGGATAACAGCCAGCTGAAAGATGATACAAAAGATCCTACGCCAAGGCGAGAGTTGGCCTCCGTGAAGGAAACTTTTATGTGACAAACATAACTGTCTGTGCTATTATAAAAACGATATAAGCGAAAATGACTTTTGCGGAAACGAAAGTATCTTTATATTTTTTTATCCGTATACTTCCTATAATGCTAATGAATACTTGCAAAGTTGATTGCTAATATTTTTTCATTATTACAGGTACAATAAGAACATGTAATAGCGGAAATGAGGTATAGTTACTTGCAGATAGAGAAGTATATTGCGGATAAAATAACATCTTTATGTGAAAAGCGTGATATCAGTAAATACAGATTATCGCAGCTGTCGGGAATTTCCCAGTCCTCACTGGGAAGAATCATGGCGCAGGAAAACCTGCCGTCGCTGATCACACTTGAAAAAATATGTACAGCTTTGGGCGTGACATTATCGCAGTTTTTTCAGGAAGGTAATTCAGAAAATCTGACAGAAAAACAGAAAGAAGTTCTGGGGATATGGAACGATCTGAGTACAAATGAGCAGGAAACAGTAATGTCAATGCTGCGTGGACTTCGGAAGTAGAAGAACAGTTCGAGTATATATATCGGCTGTTTTTTTTGTTTTCAGGCGTTAAAACGGTAATGTTTTTCTTGTGTACAGTAGAGCGCTATAGTATAATAAAACCAGTTTTTTACATAAGTTTAAAAGATATAATAAGGAAATCGGCAAACCAGATGAAAGTCTGGGACGCAAAGCTACAGGGCCTGTAAAATGGCAGCCAGTTGCATGAAATGAGGTGCACTGTCTGTCTGACAGTGTTTTTTTACGGTGTTATTTCATAGACGTAACAACAATGATTTTATCAGGAAAGAATAAGGAAAATAAAAATTTGATGTCATTCTTATGGATATCATGATGCCGGTAATGAATGGTTATGAAGCAGCAAAAATGATTCGTTCTATGGACAGAGAGGATGCTAAGGAAATACCGATCATTGCAATGACAGCAAATGCCTTCACGGAGGACAGAATAAGAGCAAAAGAAGCAGGAATGGATGAACATGTTGCTAAGCCTGTTGATGTGGAATTACTGATAAAAGTAATTCATAGATTGGTGGGGTGATAAAAAATATGGACAAAAGAAAAAAATACTGATTGTAGATGATTCGAAATTTAAAATGACCGTCAGCTGTATAATCTGAAATTGCATACGTTGTAGTCTTCATTAAAGAAAGATGGCTATATAGGAATTGTTGGATATATTGACAGGGCAAATTAAGGAGAACTCGTAATGAAAAAGATAAAATGGAACAGAGTTTTGGCTGTACTTTTGGCAATGGTGACAGCCGTATCACTTCTGTCAGCATGTGGCAGTAAAAGTGCAGAGAAAGAAGATGCAGACACAATCACGGTGTACTTATGGAACACAAACCTGTATGATAAATATGCACCATACATTCAGAAACAGCTCCCGGATATCAATGTTGAATTTGTCGTAGGTAATAATGATCTGGATTTTTATAAGTTTCTTGATGAAAACGGTGGATTGCCGGATATTATAACCTGCTGTCGCTTTTCCCTGCATGATGCAAGTCCACTGAAAGACAGTCTGATGGATCTTTCCACAACCAATGCGGCAGGTGCTGTCTATGATACTTACCTTAGCAATTTTATGAATGAGGATGGAAGTGTAAACTGGCTTCCGGTGTGTGCAGATGCCCATGGTTTTGTAGTGAATAAGGATCTTTTTGAAAAGTATGATATTCCTCTTCCAACAGATTATGAAAGCTTTGTCTCTGCCTGTCAGGCATTTGAAGAAGTGGGGATCCGTGGCTTTACTGCAGACTATTATTACGATTATACCTGTATGGAGACATTGCAGGGGCTGTCAGCATCAGAGCTGTCTTCTGTAGAAGGACGCAAGTGGCGCACCACCTACAGTGACCCGGATAATACAAATCGAGAAGGTCTGGATAGTACCGTCTGGCCGCAGGCTTTTGAACGTATGGAACAGTTCATACAAGATACAGGCTGAGTCAAAATGATCTGAATATGAATTATGATGATATAGTTGAGATGTATCAAAGTGGTAAGCTTGCCATGTACTTTGGCAGCTCAGCTGCTGTGAAAATGTTTCAGGATCAGGGCATAAACACAACATTTCTTCCATTTTTTCAGGAGAACGGTGAAAAGTGGCTGATGACTACACCATATTTCCAGGTGGCTTTAAACCGCGATCTGACACAGGATGAGACACGTCGAAAGAAAGCAGTGAAGGTACTGAGCACAATGCTTTCAGAGGATGCGCAGAACCGGGTCATTAGTGATGGACAGGATCTGTTAAGCTACAGCCAGGATGTGGATTTTAAGCTTACGGAATATCTGAAGGATGTGAAATCTGTGATTGAAGAAAATCATATGTATATCCGCATTGCGTCAAATGACTTTTTTTCTGTTTCCAAGGATGTGGTTTCCAAGATGATCTCAGGAGAATATGATGCAGAGCAGGCTTATCAGTCATTTAACACCCAGCTCCTTGAGGAAAAATCCACTTCAGAGAATATCGTGCTGGATTCAAAGAAAACGTATTCCAATCGCTTCCATACCAGTGGAGGCAATGAAGCCTATTCTGTTATGGCAAACACTCTGCGCGGTATTTATGGGACGGATGTGTTGATCGCAACTGGAAACAGCTTTACAGGAAATGTGCTGAAAGCCGGATATACAGAAAAAATGGCGAGAGACATGATCATGCCAAATAGTCTTTCGGCTTACAGCAGCAAGATGAGCGGAGTCGAACTGAAAGAGACAGTCAAAAATTTTGTAGAAGGCTATGAGGGCGGATTTACTCCGTTTAACCGAGGCTCTCTGCCTGTGGTCAGCGGCATTTCCGTGGAAGTCAAAGAAACAGATGATGGTTATATATTGAGCAAAGTTACAAAAGATGGAAAAAAAGTTCAGGACGAGGATACTTTCACGGTAACCTGCCTTGCGATATCTAAACACATGGAAGCTTATCCGGCAGATGAGAATATTGTGTTTGATGGAGAAGATACCACTGTAAAAGATACCTGGACAGGATATATTTCAGATGGTGATGCCATTCTTGCAGAGCCTGAAGACTACATGACTCTGAGGTGAGAAGAATGGATATTAAGAATCATAATAAAGGCAGAAAGAAACTTGTCATGGGAAAACCATTCCAGATAGCTGTCTTTACAGCTGTTTTACTGGGAATTGTTCTGATGGTTTTTCAATATTTTGGATTTGTATCGAAAACTATTTATGAGGAAAGTGTTTCTCATCTGACGGAAGTTTTTCATCAGTCTGATAACATGCTGAGAGAACTGACAGATAAGAATCTGACTTATCTTCATATGTGGGGTGAGAATCTGCAGAATATCTCCAGTGAAGACGAAATTCGTAATTATATAAAGAAAGCGCAGGAAGATGCCAGATTTTTAGATTTCTTTTTTCTGTCAGCTGACGGGGACTACAAGATGGCGACAGGGGAAACCGGGTACCTTGGATTACAGGAAAACATTGAAGAGGATATCCGGCAGGGAAATGATGTGATAGCGAATGCAGCAGTTCCCGGAAAATCCCAGCTGCTTGTTTTTGCCACTCCCAGGGCGCATGGAATCTATCAGGGATTTGAATATGATGCAATTGCCATTGCGTATGAAAACTCTGATATTGTAGATGTGCTGGACATTTCTGCTTTCAATGGAAATGCCCAGAGCTTTGTTGTTCATCCGGATGGCCGTGTTGTGGTCGATCATTCTTCTGAGTCATGGGGGAATGTGTACAATTTCTTTGGTGTTCTAAGAGAGCATTCCAATATGTCTGAAAAAGAGGTCAATGAGCTTTCGGAGAAGTTTAAAGCGGGACGCACCGATGCGATGCTGGTAAATCTGGATGAAAGAAACTATTATCTGGTCTATGAAAAATCAGATATTCAGGACTGGGTATTTCTGGGACTTGTACAGGCGGATATTGTCAATGCCAGTATGAACAGTTTGCAGCGTAGTACAATGCTTCTTGTGGCTGCGGTTTTGTTCTGTATTGCCGCCTTTTTTATCGGCCTTATTATTCAAAAAAACAGGATAAGCCTTAGAAGAAAGGACACACAGATCCGGTACAGAGACGAACTTTTTCAAAAGCTGTCAATGAATGTGGATGACGTTTTTCTGATGCTGGATGCAAAAACATATCAGGCAGACTATATAAGTCCAAATGCGGAAAAACTGCTTGGTATTACGGTAGAACAGATCCGCAAAGATATTCGTGTCCTGGGAAAACTGCATCCAGGGGAACATGAAAATCCGGAGGAAAATTATCTTGAGGAAATCCAGGTGAATGAACAAAGAGAATGGGATTTTGAATATGTTCATCAGAAAACAGGGGAAAAACGTGGGTTCCATAATATTGCAATGGGCAGTGAGGTAAATGGGAAAAAGAAATACATCCTGGTTATGTCAGACCGTACTGCTGACTGGAAAATGAATCAGGCACTTTCTGAGGCAGTCCATGCGGCGGAGACAGCAAACAGGGCAAAGAGTACTTTCCTTTCCAATATGTCTCACGATATCCGGACGCCAATGAATGCGATCATCGGCTTTACCACATTGGCTGTAAGTAATATTGATGATCAGAAAAAAGTCCGGGATTATCTGGGCAAGATTCTTTCCTCCAGTAAACATCTGCTTTCACTGATCAATGATATCCTGGATATGAGCCGGATTGAGAGTGGAAAGATCCATCTGGAAGAAACGGAGGTCAGTCTGTCGGATGTGCTTCATGATCTGAAGACCATCATCAGCGGGCAGATCCATGCGAAACAGCTGGAGCTTTATATGGATGCAATGGATGTTACCAATGAGGATGTCTATTGTGACAAGATGCGTTTGAATCAGGTGCTGCTGAATCTTCTGTCCAATGCAATCAAGTTTACTCCTGCAGGCGGAACTGTATCTGTCCGGATGAAACAGTATCCAGGGACGGTAAAAGGCAGTGAACTATACGAGATCCGGGTAAAGGATAACGGAATCGGTATGAGTCAGGAATTTGTACAGAAGATCTTTTCTCCTTTTGAGCGGGAGCGGACTTCCACTGTGAGCAGAACCCAGGGCACAGGACTTGGCATGGCCATCACCAAGAATATTGTGGATATGATGGGTGGCACTATTGAGGTCCGGACAGAGCAGGGGAAAGGCACCGAATTTATTGTCCGTCTGCCATTTCGGACTCAGCCTGAGAATCACCGTATAGAGAAGATTGCAGACCTGGAAGGTCTTAAGGCTCTGGTTGTAGATGACGATTTTAATACCTGTGACAGTGTGACAAAGATGCTTGTGAAGGTTGGAATGCGTTCGGAATGGACACTTTCCGGTAAGGAGGCTGTTCTGCGTGCAAGGCAGTCTATGGAGCTTGGGGATGCATTCCATGCTTATATTATTGACTGGCGTCTGCCGGATATGAATGGTATTGAGGTCACCAGACAGATCCGCAGCCTTGGTGATGATACGCCGATCATTATCATGACTGCTTATGACTGGTCAGATATCGAAGTGGAAGCCAGGGCTGCAGGGGTGACTGCATTCTGTGCGAAGCCTCTGTTCATGTCAGATATCAGAGATACCCTGATGACTGCTATCGGCCAGAGTCAGGCTGAGCAGGAGAATCCCGTTCTTCCTGAGACAAGCTTAGATTTCAGAGGCAAGAGCATACTGCTTGTGGAAGATAATGAACTGAACAGTGAAATTGCGGTGGAGATCCTTAATGAATATGGCTTCCTGGTTGATACTGCAGAAAATGGGGCAGAGGCAGTGGAGAAGGTTAAGAATTCAAAGTCATGTAATTATGATCTGGTGCTGATGGATGTGCAGATGCCGGTAATGAACGGATATGAGGCCACGAAGCAGATCCGTGCCCTTACTGATCCGGCGCTGGCGGGAATTACCATCCTTGCTATGACTGCCAATGCTTTTGACGAAGACAAAAAGAAAGCACTGGAATGTGGTATGAATGGCTTTTTATCCAAGCCAATTGTTATAGAGGAATTGATCAGTACGTTACAAAACAATCTGGTAGATTAGTAAAAAAACTGCTAAGAAGTTCGGTTAACAGCTTTTTAGCAGTTTTTTTTATTTATTCGGAAAATTTATCACTGTAACGAAGCTGCATATCTTCCCAATCCATGAACAATACATAAAATACTTTTCCGTATTGCTGGCTTTCTACGATTCTTCCATGATCAAGCACGGAAAGATAAGTTCCGTCAGCTTTTCGAAGATGAAAGTGAATATAGTCATTGTCATTGCCTGTGTCAATCTGTTCCCAGATACTTGTTTCAATCTGTTGTTGTTCATCTGGTCGGATCAGATTGCGGAACCTTTTTTGAGTAAGCCTGAATAGTTCATCCATGCTCTTATAACCAGTCATATGAAGAAATTCGTGGTCTGCATAAAAGAGCTCATCATCTTCTTTGGCGCCGTAAACGCTTCTAAGGCATTTACGGCGCGTTCGCTGTTTTGGCAGATATAAGAAAAAAGGGACTGACTGGTAGTGTTGTCTCGTCACCGTTTCGGCTGGTACCGCATATCAGAAACATTATAGATGGTAATGAAAGCGAGCGGGTCCTCCCGGCTGATGTAGTTCATGAGCTTCTGGTATTCGCTCTTATCTACAATGGTGATGATCTCGTAGTGCTTTTCCATGTTGTATGCGCCGATCGCTTCGTAGATGGTGGCGCCGCTGTGCAGCTCATTGATAATAAATTGCCGCAGTTCTTCTTCCTTTTTTGTGATGATGCAGACACGCCGCTTTACATTGTGATTAAAAATAAAGTGATCCAGGATGATGCCGTTGAAATAGGTACCGAGGATACTGAGAACAACGGTTTTTTTGTCGTAGACCAACGCCGCGGATAGTGCCACGCACATGCCGGAAAGGGACATGGCCCGGCCGAGGTCCATATGAAGATACTTGTTCATGATCTTGGCTACAATATCCAGGCCGCCGGAGGATGCGTTCCGGTTAAAAAGAATGCTTAATCCGATGCTTACGACAAGAATATAACAGAGAACATCAAGCTCCTGGCTGTCCGTCAGGGAGCCGGTTTCTGGGAATAATGTCTCGAAACAGGCAAGAAAGACGGGGAGCATAATACTGGTGTAAACAGTTTTGGCGCCGAATTCTTTTCCGCAGGTAAAGAAACCGATGATGAGGAGCAACACGTTTAAGATCATCGTGATCGCGGAAAGCGAGAGCGGGACGAAGTTGGAAAGTACAATGCCAAGTCCGGAAATACTGCTGACAGACGCATGGCTTGGGAGAAGAAAGAAGTAAACAGCCGCTGCGATGATGGCCACGGCAATGGTCAGAACAGCGGTCTCTTTGATCAGGGATAAAGGATTATGGTGTTGATTCATGACAGACCTCCAAAAAACAAAATAATCCAGCCTATTTTATCACGGGAAAACAGGTGCGGCAATCGATGAGCCTCCACTGAAGTTTACGCATAAAGTGGAGGCTCATGGTTTTTCGTTATTATTTCACTTCAACCAGCTCGATCTTGAAATTCAGCTCTTTTCCAGCCATTTCATGGTTGGCGTCGAAGGTGATAACGGTTTCTGTTTTTGCAGTTACACAAACCGGGAACTGCTGGCCGTTCTGGTTTGCCAGATAGATGCGCTGTCCTACCTGCAGCTCCTCAGAGCCGGGAAGATCTGCAATCTCGACTTCAAAAATAGCATCCGGGTTTGGCTGGCCGTATGCTTCTTCTGGCATCAGGTGGATCTCTTTTACTTCGCCAACTTCCATATCTGCAACAGCAGCGTCAAAGCCCTTGATCATCTGACCGGCACCGCAGGTAAATTCCAGCGGCTCACCGCGGTCATAAGAAGAATCAAACTGGGTTCCGTCATTGAAGGTTCCTTTGTAATGAGTGCGGCAGATTTTGCCGACATTGCGTCCTGTGATCGTATCCATATAGGTATTCCTCCGTTGATTTAATAGTTTAGATGAAACAGTAAATCCCAGTATACTAAAGAAATGTGAAAATGAAAAGAGAAAACGGAAAAAGAAAATAAAAGCTGGAAGAAATATTAGAGCAGAACGCAAAGGGCCAGGGAAAATTCTTCAAGCTGGTGCTGACAGGCTACTTTGAAAAGTCCAGTCCGATGGATCAGCGTGCCATGCTCGCCTCAGCGCTGCGCGATGTGAAACCGGCACAGACAGGAAAAAAACAGAGCGAGGAAGAAGTAAACCAGCAGATGGGAGCATTTCTTGGCGGTTTCTTAAAAGGAGCAGGTCCATTACTCCATAAGCTTCTGCAGGGACTTCCGATGGAAGGTATACCTGCGTTGGCAACCGGGCTCCCGTTTGCATCCAGACATGAGGGCTGCATGCATGCCTGCGGCCACGATACCCACACGGCAATGCTCTTGGGTGCAGGCAAGGTGCTGTGGGCCCATAAGGATGAGCTGGCCGGTACGGTCCGCCTGATGTTCCAGACGGCAGAGGAGCAGTCCAGGGGCGCAGAGGTTATGATTGAAAATGGCGGCGTGGAGGGCGCAGATGCGGTATTTGGCACCCACATCGGCACCATTCTGGATAAGACGATTCCGGCCGGAACTTTTATCGTGCCGTCGGGCTGCTGCATGGCTGCGTTTGATAAGTTTTTCATTAAGATACACGGAAAGGGCTGCCATGGCTCTACCCCGGAGAAGGGAATCGATCCAGTCAACATTGCAGCGCATATTGTGCTCGCACTGCAGGCCATCACCACAAGAGAGCTGAATGCAACCCGTCCGCTGGTCCTCACTATTGGAAAGATCCAGGGAGGAAGCCAGTACAATGTCATTCCGGATGAGGTAGTGATCGAAGGAACGATCCGCACGCTGGAGGAAGAGGTGCGCCAGTTTACGGCTAAGCGTATCGGTGAGATCGCATAGGCAACTGCTGCGGTATTTGGCGGAACCGTCGACTATGAGATGGTCTGGGGGGCACCGCCGGTCATCAACGATGATGCAATGGCTGCCCTGGCAGCAAAGGCCGCAAAAGCAGTTCTTGGGGAGGATAAGGTGATCACAAAATTACCTGCCCCGAACATGGGCGGAGAAGATTTTGCCTATTATCTGCAGAAGCTTCCGGGCGCATTCATGTTCTTAAGCTCCTCAAACCCGGAAAAAGGCACCGATGTTTCCCATCACAACCCAAAGTTCGATGTGGATGAAGATGTCCTCTGGGAAGGTGCCGCTGTATTTACTGCTATTGTGGAGGAATTTTTTGCATCTTAGGAAATTGCATCCCGGGAAGACGAAGAAAAATGCCTGGAAGCAGGCATGAATGCACATATTGCCAAGCCTCTGGATGTCCAGAGGGTAAAGAAGGTCATAACTGAATGCGTAATGAAACCGTAGATGTAAAACCATGGCTGTGAAACCATGCCATAGCCAGTTGTTGACAGGAGCTTTCTGGGTCGTTTATAATAGAAAATAGCTTTGCGAAACACGGGAATGAGAGGAGTGTAGCGGCCTATGAAGCTTGAAAATTACGAAGTACATTTACCAAATTATTCCATCGGAGACAAGATCTACGACAAGATCGGCCTAGTGTGTGAATCTTATGGAAAAAAGGTCTGGATCGTTGGCGGTAAGCGGGCACTTAAAGCAGCAGAGGCTAAGATCCGGGAGTATGTGGCAAAAACGAATCTGGAAATCATTGGAACAGCTATTTATGGAGAGGACTGCACCTATGCGACAGTAGAAAGGCTGCGTGAACGCCCGGAATACCGCGAAGCAGATATGGTATTTGGCGTGGGCGGTGGGAAAGCCCTCGATACCGTAAAGTGCTTATGCATCACAGATGACAAGCCGGTGTTCGCGTTCCCGACGATCGCATCGAACTGTGCAGCATGTACCTCGGTGTCGATCATGTACAATGACGATGGCACCTTCCTGAAGCCAAACTTTTTTGTGCGTCCGGTCATGCATTCCTTCATTGACACGGAGATCATCGCAAAGGCACCAAGCCAGTATATGTGGGCTGGCATCGGCGATACCTATGCGAAATTCTATGAGGCAACCATCTCTTCCCGGGATGAGCGTCTGGAGCACTTTACTTCCCTGGGCGTTGCGACCAGCCATATGTGCCGGGACCCGTTGCTTATGTATGGTGCCAAGGCACTGGAGGACCACAAAAAAGGTCTTTGCACCTATGAGGTAGAGCAGGTTGTTCTTGCAATCGTAGTCACGACCGGAATTGCCTCCATCTTTCTGACGAAGGACTTCACACCGGATTACAACAGTGGACTTGCCCATGCAGTTTTCTATGCACTGACCTCGTACCCGGTCATTGAGAAACGTCATTTACATGGCGAGGTAGTTGGCTTCGGCGTGCTTCTTCTGCTGCTTGTAGACGGACAGATGGATGAATTCGAAAAGATTTATCAGTTGAACAAGGACTTAAAGCTCCCTGTGTCTCTGGATGACATTGAGATTACGGAGGAACAGTGGCAGGAAAGCATGTCCTGGATCCCGGATATGTCAGACATCCGCCATTATCCGTACAAGGTGACACCTGAAATGCTTGCAGAGGCAATGGAGATTCTGGAAAAAAGAAACTGTTTATAAAAGACGAAAAACTGCAGCCTTACGCGAAGGACTGCAGTTTTTTTGTTATATTTTTATTTCGCTTCCGGGCGGAAAGCCCGATGAGGAGGCCAAGAAAAGCAGGCAGGAGCCAGCCCAGATTCAGACTGAAAAACGGCAGGAAGCGTTCAGCCAGATTTATGGCTGCATCTAGGTGCAAAGTGGTCTGCAGTGGTGCCGGAAGTGCCTTGAAAAAGTCGAACAGGGAGGCACACCAGGTGCATACCGTAACCCAGAAGTAAACCTTGGAGCTATGGCCAAACTGTTTCCCGAACAGCGCCAGCAGGATCAGCGCAATGGCCGGAGGGTAAATGAGCATCAGGACCGGTACGGAATACCGGATGATGGTGGACAGCCCTGCGTTTGAAATGAGAAAAGAAAACGCAGTAAAGAGTACAGCCCAGGCTTTGTAAGAAAGCCGTCCCGGAAACATTTTTTCAAAGGTTTCGGAGCAACTGGTCACCAGCCCGATCGATGTTTTTAAGCAGGCAAAGGTGATGGTGACAGCCAGGATCATAAGCCCGGCCCGGCCAAGGTAGTGGCTGGAAATCTGGGACAGGGCGATGCCGCCGTTTCCGGAGACAGCGAATAAGCCGAGAGACTGAGCGCCCATGAGGATGGTCAGCATGTAGATGAAGGCCATAAGGAGTCCTGCCAGAATCCCGGAATGCAGCACTTCACTGGCAATCGCCGTATCATCCTGCACACCCATCTGCCGGATCACCTGAATGACTACGATACCGAAAGCGAGACCGGCAATGGCATCCATGGTGCCGTAACCTTCGGAAAGTGCATGGAACAGGGCTCCATTCTCATAGGAAGCATCGGGTGCCGTGGAAAAGACCGGTGCGCCCGGGTGCAGCAGGGCAGATACAATGAGAATCGCCAGGAAAAACAAAAACAGCGGGTTGATGATCTTTCCGATCCAGAGCGTGATGTTGCCGGGGCGGAGGGAAAAAAACAGTACCAGTGCAAAGAACACTGCAGAAAAGAGAAACAGTGCCATGCGTGGGGATACTGCAGTGCCGAGCAAGGGAGCAATGCCGGTCGTAAACGATGTGGTGGCACAGCGTGGAATGGCAAAGCATGGACCAATGGTTAAGTAGAGCAGGCAGGTAAAAAAGCAGCCGTACCGTTTTCCAACCCTGGAAGCCAGTGCCTGCAGGCCGTCTGAATGGGTGTTGCCGATGGCAGCAACACCAAGGATCGGAATGCCAACGGCGGTCAGGATAAAACCGATCATGGCCGGAAGCAGGTTTCGTCCGGCTAATTGACCTAAATGAACCGGAAAGATCAGATTCCCGGCACCGAAAAACATGCCAAACAGGGTGGCAGCTACCAACAGCCTCTGTTTGAAAGAAAGATGTTTTTGTTTCATGATGTTTGAACACCTCAAATCTTAATATTTTTATAATCGTTTGTAATGTGAAGCATCGGCAAAAGCTGTTACTGACTGCGCAATGCGTGAGCAGTAGCTTGATATTTATTGTACTGTCCATCTTGCGGTTTGGGAAATCCATGTTTATAATAGAAATATGACAAACTGTAATACCTAATAAAGGAAAGGAACTATGTAATGGATGCGAAGAAACTGGAAATCTTAATGACAGCAGTAGACTTAGGCAGCTTTTCCAGGGCATCGGAGGTGGTCGGATACACCCAGTCTGGGCTTACCCATCTGGTGAACAGCCTGGAGCGGGAAATCGGGTTTCCGCTCATCATCCGGAGCCACAATGGAATCGCCCTGACAGAGGAAGGACGGGAACTGATGCCTGCGATCCGCCAGTTTTTGCAGGCAAATGCAAATCTGGAAAACCAGATCCAGAGCATCACAGAGAAGCAGACAGAAACGATCCGCATCGCGCTTACGCCAGCATTGCCATGTTCTGGATGCCGGAGATCCTGTACCGCTTCCGCCGGATCTGCCCGAATGTCGATGTCGATCTGCGCATGGTGGATCATGCGCTGGAACCATTTGAACTTTTACAGGATCACAAAACAGATGTGATCTTCGCCAGCAGGCAAAACTATGGGAACTGTGAGTGGACGCCCCTTTATCATGAATTACTTTACGCGATTCTGCCGAAGAATTATCCGCTTCATGGACGTACAGAATTTCCGCTGAAGGAGTTTGAGGGAAAGGAATTCCTGATGCCGTATGGGCGGTTTGATATTGATGTGCATGCGGCTTTTCGCGCAGTCGGGGTGAAGGCAAAGGAACAGACCGTGTATGTTGATGATGAGACACTGATCCGTATGGTTGGAAAAGGTCTTGGCATTTCCATGATGTCAGAACTGATGATCCGCGGCAATACCGATGATGTCTGCTGTGTCCCGGTCACGCCAAAGAGTATCCGCGAGCTTGGCATGGGAACGGAGAAGGGTGTGGAACTGCCGGAGAGTATGCGAAAACTGAAGGCGTGTGTGGTAGAATATACATCGCAGCTAAAAAGCAGAGATTTCCGAAACTGAAAATCCGGAAGCATGCAGTGCTGCTGGCCGTTTTTGCCGTTACGATCCACGCAGGCATACACGGTATCGGAAAAAGACCTTGACTTTTCTGCACAGAATGGCTAAAATGTTTCATAGATTATGGATGTCCGTTTCGGACAGACATACCTGCAATCACAAATAAAACTAAGAAAAGCGAAGATCGTGTATTTAAGATCCTGTTTCCGGTCAGAGAGAAGAGGCCATCGGCTGTGAGCCTTTTTCCGTTCAGACAGGTATCCGAATTTCCCACGGGAGCTGCATTGCTGAATGGCAGAAGCGAAACGTCAGTAGATTCTAAGTTGCCTAAGTTGCATTTCACAGGCGCATCGCAGACACAGGCTGAGTAGCATTGCCGTCTGGTGTACGTTACATACCGGAAAGTGTCTGCGGCAGTTTGTGTCTGTCTGCAGGAAGCTGGGTGGTACCGCGGTAAGAATTATCGTCCCTTTGCGCATTTTGCGTGAAGGGATTTTTTTTATTATTTCCCTGGGCAGGTGCGCAGGATTGCAAACATAAGTAGTAACTGCGCAGACCTATTGAACAGTTACCATAAGTATCACAATTATGGATAAAGGAGAAGAATCATGCAGGATTTAAAAGAGCTGAATGAAGTGATCGCTGCGATCAAAGAAGAGATCCGTCAGGGCGCAGATGCTTTGACCACTTCCAGAAGTGTCTATGAGTTTAAGAAGACCTTTCTGGATAACAAGCAGGGCCGGATTGGTCTGCTGATGAAGGAAATGCGCAATGTGCCGAACGACCAGAAGGCAGAGTTCGGTAAGACTATCAACGGCGCAAAAGAGTGGGCAAACCAGTTCTTCGATGAGCTGGATCAGAAATTAAAAGAGAAAGAGCAGCAGCAGCGTTACGAATCCGAAAAGATTGATATTTCCATGCCGCCGGTTAAAATCCGCTATGGAAATCTGCATCCGGTAACTACCGTGCGCAACCAGCTGACGGACATCTTCGCATCTATGGGATTTGAAGTGTATGAGGGTACTGAGATCGAGACCGACTACTACAATTTTACCGCACTGAACACTCCTCAGGACCATCCGGCACGCGATATGCAGGATACCTTCTACCTGTCTCCGGAGTTCTTACTGCGTACCCAGACTTCCGCAGGTCAGGTTCATGTCATGGAAGCCAAGAAGCCTCCGATCAAGGTTGTTTCTCCAGGTAAAGTATTCCGTTCCGATGACGATGCGACCCATTCTCCGATGTTCAGCCAGATGGAGGGCCTGGTTGTAGACGAGGGTATCACCCTCTGCGACTTAAAGGGCATGCTGGACATGTTCGTTCAGAGAATCTTTGGCGAGAGCACCCGCACAAGACTGCGTCCGTCCTACTTCCCGTTCACGGAGCCATCCGTTGAGGTGGATGTCAGCTGCTTCCAGTGTGGCGGCGAAGGATGCAGATTGTGCAAGGGAACCGGATGGATCGAGGTTCTGGGCGCAGGCGTGGTAAATAAGAAGGTGCTGGAGAACTGCGGCATCGATTCCGAGAAGTACAGCGGCTTTGCATTCGGCCTTGGTCTGGAGCGTATCGCAATGCTGAAATACGGCATCAACAACATCAAGATGCTTTTTGAGTCTGATCTGCGCGTGTTAGATCAGATTGATGACTGATCAGGACAGGAGGATTAGAAATGCTTGTACCATTAAGCTGGTTAAATGACTATGTAGATATCAATGTTTCCGCAGATGAACTGGAGACCAAACTCTTTGACTGCGGATTTGAAGTAGAAGAAAAATGGCAGGTGGGTAAGGACATCAGCGGAATTGTTGTTGGTTACGTAGAGTCCTGCGAGCCGATCCCGGAGACCCATCTTCACGTGTGCCAGGTCAATGTAGGCGGCCCGGAGCTCTTACAGATCTGCTGCGGCGCAGACAATGTCAAGGCAGGCGGTAAGTATCCGGTCGCTATGGTTGGGGCACAGGTTTACGCAACCGCAAAAGACCACGTCACCATTGAGGGTGTGGCTACCATTAAAAAAGGAAAATTAAGAGGCTATGAGTCCCACGGTATGCTTTGCTCCGGAACCGAGCTTGGCTTAAACGAAGACCTGTATCCGGGTGCCGGCTACAACGGACTTCTGGTTTTGCCGGAGGATGCTGAGATTGGCGCTGATGTAAAGGAACTGACCGGATTAAACGACTGGATCTTCGATGTTTCCATTACGGCAAACCGTCCGGACTGCCAGAGCATCTTCGGTCTGGCAAGAGAGGTGGCAGCAGCACTGGGCCAGCCACTGAAGACTCCGGCTCTGGACTATACCGAGACTGAGGTAGAAAAAGAGGGCTTTGAGGTCACCGTAGATGCACAGGATCTCTGCCCGCGCTATATTGCCCACTATGTATACGATGTAAAGCTGGGACAGTCCCCGGCATGGATGAGAAGACGCCTTGCCCTGGTCGGCAACAACTCCATTTCCAACATCGTTGATATTACCAACTACATCATGCGCGAGCTGGGCCAGCCGCTCCACGCATTCGACTGTGACTTCCTGGAGGGCAACGCAATCCAGGTAAGACGTGCAGCCGAGGGTGAGAAGATCGTTACCCTGGATGAAAAAGAGTTCACCTTAAATCCGAATAACCTGGTCATCTGTGACGGCAAGAAGCCGGTTGCACTGGCTGGTATCATGGGCGGCTTAAATTCTGAGATCCGCGATACGACCACCGAGGTTATGTTTGAGTCTGCAAAATTTGCCCGCGACAACATCCGCAGAAGCTCCCGTGCCTTGGGCCAGTCTTCCGACGCAAGCCAGAGATATGCGAAGGGTGTCGATGAGTACGCAACCGAGATGGCCATGAAGCGTGCTCTGCATCTGATAGAAGAGCTTGGTGCCGGAAAGGTGTCCAGGACCCACAAGAACGTCAACACCGGAAATTCCTTAGAGCCGGTTACCTTTAAGACCAGCATTAAGAAAGTAAACGGAGTTCTGGGCATTACCGTTCCGGATGAGGATATCGTCCGCATCCTGACCGGTTTAAACTTCCAGCCGGAAATCAACGGCGACGAGCTGACTCTGCACTTCCCGGCATACCGCGAGGATATGGAGGACTACCCGGATGTCGCAGAGGAAGTTATCCGTATGTACGGCTATGACCATATCAAATCCACCTTCCTTCCGACTGCAAAGGTAACCGTCGGCGGAAGCAACCTGCGCCAGAAGACCATCCTGAAGGTGAAGAGAGCGCTGTGCAGCGTTGGCGCATTCGAGGGAATCCATTATTCCTTCTTCTCCCCGTCTGATTTAGACCAGATGGGCTTTGCTGCGGATGCACCGGAGCGTAAGGCAATCCGCATCATGAACCCGATCAACGAGGATCTGTCCCTGATGAGAACCACCCTGGCTCCGCAGATGATCCACGCAATGGGACGTAACCAGAAGAGAGGCATCTTCGAGGGCCGTATCTTCGAAATCGGCAACGCATTCATTCCGAAGTCCCTGCCGCTGACCGAGTATCCGGAGGAGCGGGAGACCCTTTGCATCGGTGTATTCGGCAAGAAGGAATCCTTCTTTACCTTAAAGGGTATGGCAGAGACCGTTGCGGATGTGCTTCATATTTCCTTTACCTACGAGAAGGCAGAAAAGCCGTTTTTACATCCGTACCAGACCGCAGCGATTTTCTGCGACGGCGAGGAGATTGGTTACCTCGGCAAAGTAAAATACGAGATCATGAAGGACGAGGCAATGCGCGAGGATGCTTACGTTCTGGAGATCAGCATGAAAGCTCTGGAGAAATGGTATGGCAAGGCTCCGGTATTTGAGCCGCTTCCAAAATTCGCAGAGGAGAAGCGAGACCTGGCACTGGTTATGGACAAAGACATTACCTGCGGACAGGTTGAGACCTGTATCCGTGAAGCATGCGGTTTCGTCAAGGATGTTACCCTGTTCGACGTTTACGAAGGAAAACAGATTTTAGGAAACAAGAAATCCATGGCATTCACCGTTTTATTCACTCCGAAGGACGAGGCATTTGGTGCAGACAGCGTAGACGGATATGTGAAGAAGATCCTCAAACAGCTGAACAAGACTTATGGAATTGAGCTGAGAAGCTAAGGATAAAAATGTGAAAATTGCCAGAAAACTACCGTAAATGCTGTTAGAGCTGTCTTTTCCGTGTATTCTGGGGCCGACAGCGAGAAAAAGGCTTGTGTTTTCAGTCTGGCTATGCTAAAATGTCAGTGTTTGACTATTAGGAGGTGCATTTAGATGCTGAAAACGATTTTATCCGTGATCTTCGTTCTTATATGTCTGGCTTTGACCGTGATCGTATTACTTCAGGAAGGAAAGTCTCAGGGCCTTGGCGCGATCGGCGGTATGGCAGAGTCTTACTGGGGAAAGAATAAAGGACGTTCCATGGAAGGTACCCTGGAAAAGTTCACGACATTTGCTGCAGTAGCATTTATGGTACTGGCAATCGTATTAAACTTAGTCTAAGCAGAAGAAAAAGCACTCTTGGAAACAAGGGTGCTTTTCGTTTAAAAGAGAGGAATTATGACAGAAGAGTTATTAAAAGAAAGAAAAGAAGCAATGCTGGCCCTGATCAATGATCCGACCTACGTTCCCATGAAGATCAAAGAGCTAGCCATGCTGTTAGATGTCCCGCGGGAAAAACGGGATGAGTTAAAAGAAGTTCTGGATGCCCTGGTGGCAGACGGCAAGGTTGGCCTTTCCAAGCGCGGCAAATACGGAAAGCCGGAGGCATTTACCATGGTCGGAACTTTTTGCGGTCATGCAAAAGGCTTTGGTTTTGTGACCGTGGAGGGCATGGACCAGGACGTGTTTATTCCGGCAGAAAAAACGAAGGATGCCATGCATGGCGATACGGTGCAGATCACGGCAAGCCCGGCAGCAAAGGGAAAACGCCCGGAGGGCGCAGTCATCAAGGTGCTGGAGCGCGCAAACCAGACTCTGGTGGGTTTTTACCAGAAAAATAAAAATTTTGGGTTTGTTGTGCCGGACAACCAGAAGATTAATGCCGATGTATTTATTCCGCAGGGCAAGGATATGGGCGCAGTGACTGGCCACAAGGTTGTTGTACGTCTGACCGATTTTGGCGGGGAGCGCAAGAATCCGGAGGGCATCATCACGGAGATCATCGGTCATGTAAACGATCCGGGAACTGATATTTTATCGATCGTAAAAGCTTACGGTATTCCGGAGGAATACCCGCCGGAGGTCATGAAGCAGGTGAGCCGCATCCCGGATGAGGTGGATAAGGCTGACATGGCTGGAAGAAAGGATATCCGCGATTGGCAGACGGTTACCATCGACGGGGAAGACGCGAAAGACCTCGACGATGCCATTACCATCAGCCGGGAAAGCTACGGCTACAAGCTGGGTGTCCACATCGCGGATGTCAGCCACTATGTGACCGAGGGCAGCCCGCTCGATGAGGAGGCGTTAAACCGCGGCACCAGTGTGTATCTGGTAGACCGTGTTATCCCGATGCTTCCGCATAAGCTTTCCAATGGCATCTGTTCTTTGAATGCAGGAACCGACCGCCTGGCGTTAAGCTGCATCATGGAAATCGATCCGCAGGGCCGCGTGCTGGGGCATGAGATTGCGGAAACCGTGATCCGGGTAGACCGGCGTATGACCTACACGGCAGTGAATGCCATTGTGACTGACCGCGATCCGGACACCATGGCAGAGTACGCAGACTTCGTGGATATGTTCGATTTAATGAAAGAGCTGGCGGATATCCTGCGTGAGAAACGGCGCCAGCGCGGCTCCATCGATTTCGATTTCCCGGAGTCCAAGATCATTCTGGATGAAAAGGGAAAGCCGGTGGATATCAAGCCGTATGAGCGGAATGCGGCAACCAAGATCATCGAGGACTTCATGCTGATGGCGAACGAGACCATCGCAGAGGACTATTTCTGGCAGGAAATTCCGTTCGTATACCGGACTCACGATAACCCGGACCCGGAGAAGATGAAACGCCTGGGCGTCTTCATCAACAACTTTGGCTACACCATCCGCACACACGACGGGGAAGTGCATCCGAAAGAACTGCAGAAACTCTTAAAGAAGATTGAAGGAACCGAAGAAGAGGCATTGATCAGCCGCTTGACCCTGCGCTCCATGAAGCAGGCAAAATACATGCCGGTCTGCAGTGGGCATTTCGGCCTGGCAGCAAAGTATTACACCCATTTCACCTCTCCCATCCGCCGTTATCCGGATCTGCAGATTCACCGTATCATCAAGGAAAACCTGCGGGGCGGCTTAAGTGAGAAGCGCATCGCCCATTATGGTAAGATCCTGACCGGAGTGACCATCCAGTGTTCCGCAACAGAGCGCCGCGCGGAAGAAGCAGAGCGTGAAACCATCAAGCTTAAGAAGTGCGAGTATATGTCCAAACGCATCGGCGAGATTTTTGAGGGCGTGATCTCCGGTGTGACGAACTGGGGCTTTTATGTGGAGCTTCCGAATACCGTAGAGGGCCTGGTGCATGTCAATGAACTGCACGGAGACTACTATGTGTTCAACGAAGAACGCATGGAATTGCGCGGGGAAATGAGTGGAAAAACCTACAAGCTTGGGCAGAAGATCCAGGTGGTGGTAACCGGAACCGACCGGTTAACCAAGACAATCGATTTTATTCCGGCGAAGAATATGGAGCTTCCGGAGGAATAAAAGACAGGAGGGCAATTTTGAAAGAAGCAATCAAACTGGTGGCCAACAATAAGAAGGCTTATCATGATTATTTTATTGACGAGAAATTTGAGTGCGGTATTGAGCTGTTCGGAACCGAAGTCAAGTCCATCCGTATGGGAAAGTGCAGCGTGAAGGAAGCATTTGTCCGCATCGACAAAAATGAAGTTTACATTTACGGCATGCACATCAACCCGTATGAGAAGGGCAATATCTTCAACAAAGATCCGCTCCGTGCGCGTAAACTGCTCATGCACCGCAGCGAGATCAACAAACTGGAAGGCAAGATCCGCGAAAAAGGCCTGACCCTGGTGCCGCTCCAGGTTTATTTTAAAGGCAGCCTGGTAAAGGTAGAGATCGGTCTGGCACGCGGTAAGAAGCTGTATGATAAACGCGACGATATTGCGAAAAAAGATGCGAGACGTGAAGTGGAGCGGGATTATAAGCAGAAACTGCGGTAAACTTTTTTGTGGGAAGAAAATCTGCAAGATAGATCTTGTGGTTATGAAAAAACTGCATGGATATAAGAAATAGTCATATCTAATATGAAGCACATGTATAGTCAAATTGAAAATCAACCATTGATTTTCAGAACAGTCAGGGCTATAATGTTCATTAATCAATCGATTATAAATCTTCCCGCGGATGACAAAACGGCAAAAGCATCAGGATACCGCATCGGGGTCCATGGGAAACCAGAGATGGAGGATAAGACAATGGAAAAGAAAAATCTTGACTGGGGAAATATCGGATTCAGCTATGTAACAACTGACTACCGTTATGTGTCAAACTATAAAGACGGAAAGTGGGACGAGGGAACCCTGACCGAGGATCCAAACGTCGTGATCAATGAGTGCGCAGGCATTCTGCAGTATTGTCAGGAGTGCTTTGAGGGCTTAAAGGCATACACCACCGAGGATGGCAGCATCGTAACCTTCCGCCCGGACTTAAACGCAGAGCGTATGATGGACTCCTGCGCAAGACTGGAGATGCCGCAGTTCCCGAAAGAGCGCTTCATGGAAGCACTCGATAAAGTCGTAAAGGCAAACGAGGCATGGGTACCGCCGTATGGCAGCGGAGCAACCCTTTACATCCGCCCCTACATGTTTGCATCAGGACCGGTTATCGGTGTAAAACCATCTAACGAGTATCAGTTCCGTATTCTGGTAACTCCGGTAGGCCCGTACTTCAAGGGCGGCGCAAAGCCGATCACCATCTGCGTCAGCGACTTCGACCGTGCTGCACCTCACGGAACCGGTCATGTAAAAGCTGGTTTAAACTATGCAATGAGCTTACACGCACATGAGGTTGCACATGACAACGGATTCGATGAGAACATGTTCCTGGATCCGGCAACCAGAACCTATGTAGAGGAGACTGGTGGTGCAAACTTCTTATTTGTAACCAAAGATGGCGAGCTTGTAACTCCGAAGTCTGATTCCATTCTGCCGTCCATTACCAGACGTTCCCTGGTTTATGTAGCAGAGCATTACCTCGGCATGAAGGTAACCCAGCGCCCGGTAAAGCTGTCTGAGCTTGGCGATTTCGCAGAGTGCGGCCTGTGCGGTACTGCAGCCGTTATCTCTCCGGTAGGCAAGGTAGTAGACCACGGCAAAGAGATCTGCTTCCCGAGCGGCATGGAGAAGATGGGACCGGTTACCCAGAAGCTGTATGATACCTTAACCGGCATCCAGATGGGTAAGATCGAAGCTCCGGAAGGCTGGATCCACAAGATCAAATAAGAAAATCAGGCAAGAGGCATTTGATTTTTAAACCAGAAGTTGAAAATTTAGACACCCGGATCTCGTTGACAAAAACGGATCCGGGTGTTACAATATCACATACTTGCAGCGGCGGTTTCACTTCTTTGCGATGCGCCTGCAGCAGGTATTTGTTATGTATCACCGCTGAGTCACGGTGAGCCAGTAAGGGGTTGTACTGGTTTCGACGGGGGTCATGCAGCTGGTGAAGCTATCCGCATGCGGTGCGTTAAACGGCAAAATTAAAATTAAACGCTGAAGATAATTTAGCATACGCAGCCTAATGGCTGCTGTCAGTCTTAGTGCACTCACACATTAAGAGTCTGGCATCGACTATGTGAGAAACGACATGTATTAAGCTTTGCGTGCATGGGCGTATCATGAAGCTACTGAAACTGCGAGGGTGTCTGTTTTCGCGCGGCAGAGGGAATGTCAAATAACAGACTATGATAGTAGAAGAACAGGGAATTGATTTTCGGACAGGGGTTCGATTCCCCTCAGCTCCACGCTAAAAGCCGCGTATTTACGCGGCTTTTTTTATCAAAAGAAACAGTGGAAAAAAGAACGTGAGTTCTGCATAATGAAATATAGAAAACGAAAAGGAGAAGACGGTATGAACTATGAGGAATTTAAAACAGAGTTTATGAAGCGGCTTACGGAAAAGATGGCAGGCATGGAAAACATCTGGAAGTTTAAGCTGTTTGAAGATGGGGCGGTTTCTGAAAATCCAGAGGAAGGTGCTTTTATCCGGGCAACGAATGATAAATACAGCCAGACAGAGAGCGATACGCTGATTGGAGATTTTCTGCGGATCGCGCCGGTAGATAAAACGGAGGGCAGCGAAGCCAGATTTGAGATGAAGTACCTTTACGAGAGCTTTCAGGAAGCAGGATGGGACTTCATCTGGAAATTGTGGAGGCGAATATGCGCTGCGCGAAAAACATCGACATCAAAGACATCAGCAGTGTGATCGATCAGTATGACCAGATCAAAGGCAGGCTGATTTTGCGCCCGCTGAATTATACAGACAACAAGTATGCATTGAAACACTGCATATACAGACAGGTTGGAGATATGGCGCTGGTTTTATATCTGCTGCTCTCAGACAGTAGTGAGTTTGGCCTCACAACGACGAAAATCCAAAAAGAAATTGCAGAAAAATGGGAAAAGAGTACCGAAGAACTCATGGAGACGGCACTGATCAATACCAACATTCGTTCCGTGCCAAGAATGTACAACAGTCCGGCAGAGTCTGCAAATCCGAAGTATCAGACCGGTGCGTACATGTCGGTAGGAGCAAAAAGCAGACTTGCAGCCGGGATGAACAGCAGCATATTTACGACATATCCGAGTGTGAATGGCGCGATCAGTTTCTGGTATCCGGGCGTACAGAAGAAACTGGCTGAGATGGCTGGCGGGGATTATTATGTTGCATTTACGGGAATCCATGAGTTTCATATTCATCCGGTGGGCAGTACGACCCCGCGGGAAATCCTGGAACGGATCAAGCAGATGAACCGCTACATGAACAAGAAAGAAGAAATTCTGAGCAGAAAGGTCTATCGTTATCAGGCCGAAACAGGAGAATTAAAAGAACTGGAATTGTAAGGAAGTAATATGGGCAGAAAAAAGAATGTTTATAATCAGGCAAAACGCGGAGTGAAGCGTTATCAAAAGGCAAAACAGGGGAAAAAGGGCAGAGCAGCAGTGCTTGCAGCTGTGGCGATCATTCTCGCGGCGATCGGTGTCAGCCAGAAAGACATTGGGCGGCTGGAACAGGCAGCAGAACGGGTTCTTGATGCATATGAGACGACTGCGGAAACATCTGTGCAGGGACAGGGAAATTCTGCACCGGGACAGCAGACGTATGATGTGGAAAATCCTTCCGGTGTTCAGATTGGTGCTGGCGTAGAAGTTTATGTGGACCTGGTGGCTATCCCGCCTTATTCCGGTGATCCTTATGCGGTTGTGAATGGAAACGTTCCATACTTTACCGAATCGGATCTGACGAGCGAATCATTTGAGTATTACAGCGACTTAGATGAGCTGGGACGCTGCGGTACTGCCTATTCCAGCGTAGGAACCGATCTGATGCCGACGGAAAAACGCGGTTCCATCAGTAAGGTGAAGCCCACAGGCTGGCAGACTTCGGAATATGAGTTTGTCGATGGAAAACATCTCTACAACCGCTGCCACCTGATCGGATACCAATTAACGGCAGAGAATGCCAACGAGAAAAACCTGATCACAGGTACCCGTTACCTGAACGTAGATGGCATGCTGCCATTTGAAAATCTGGTGGCAGACTATGTAAAGGAAACAGAAAACCATGTGCTGTACCGTGTGACTCCGGTGTTTGAGGAGGACAACCTGGTCGCATCCGGTGTGCTGATGGAAGCGGAATCCGTAGAGGATGAAGGCGCGGGGGTAGAATACTGCGTTTACGTTTATAATGTGCAGCCGGGTGTCGTGATCGATTATGCGACCGGGGAGAATCAAGCGGCAGAATAATGCTGCTGTTAGCCAGAAAATCCCGTTGATGGATACTTATGTGAGAATAGCAACATCACGCCCGTTCATTGCCGCTTCGTTGACGGATGCGATACAACTGTGTTACAATGTAACCTGGTTTTTGCGTAAGAGCGACGAAAAACGTTACGCAAAATAAACATGTGACTGTGAAGCTATGGAACAGTTACGAAGAAACATAAATGGCGGGGTTACATACATATGAAAAAGAAAAGTCTGGTCCGTACGCTTGGAATGAGCATGACAGCGCTTGCGGCCGCGGCAGCGATTACGGTATCTGGAATTCAAAGTGAAGCATCATCTTCCTATTTAAAAGCAGCGACGTATGTGTCGGATGCCTGGGTAAGCAATTTCTGGAATTCGGAAAGTGATCACATGGAGGAGGAGCTGGCGCAGATTGCGGCAGATGGGTTCAACAGCATTGTGCTGGTGATCCCGTGGCGCGAATTTCAGCCGGGCGTGCTTCCAATCTCTTATAACCGTTATGCCTTCCAGAAACTGGATAAAGTAATGTCCGCTGCGCAGGCAAAGGGACTTATGGTGGAGCTGAGAATCGGCTATGTCTGGGATTACTATTCAGATGATGTAGCTACGACCCGGTACAAAGAACTGTTAAAGGATGCTTCTACCCGTGCAGCCTGGCTGGCATACGCAAAGCAGATCTACCGGACGGCATCGGCGCATTCCAATTTTCATGGCGGTTTTATCACCTGGGAGGATTTCTGGAACTATGTGGAGGATGCGGCAAACCTGGGAAAGGGTGCAAACAGCAGGAAAGCAGCAAAGGACTGTGGATATCAGGCATGGCTGAAAAAGCATTACTCTTTAAAACAGATAAATGGCTACTACCAGCCGGCGGAACGTTTTGCCAGCTTTGACGATATTTATATTCCATCCAGAACCAGCTATGCGTATAAGCTGTTTTATGAATTTTACGATGATTTCTTAAATGATCTTTTAGAGGATACCCAGAAGGTTTTCCCCAATCTTTCCATGGAGGTCCGGCTGGATGTTGACCCGGTCGATGCAAACGATGGAAGTGGCCAGGCTGGAGCGGCACATTACAGTACCTTCTCCTGCAAGGATGCAGATCACACAGCGTTGATGTATAGCGTTTCCATGGGGCAGAGCTTCGGTGCCGTGATCTCCGCACAGGAAGCAATCCGGACTATGAATGAGCAGCTTTCTATCGTCCGTTCTAATAATGGGGGAAAGCCGGTCTTCGTTGACCAGCTTCTTTACATGGATGCAACCGAAGGGTTTGAACAGAATGCGCGGCTGGCGGAAAGCCACCGGGGCGCATACCTTACCGGTATCCCGGATACGCTCCGCACCTATACAAACGGGTATGCGGTCTGGACTTACCGGAATTATACGAATAATCCGGTTTATAATCACCAGTTTGCCCTTGGTACCCGTGGCTGGGAGGTGCGTAGCGGTGCTGTGAAGGAACGTAATGGCAGCAGCCAGCTCTTTTTACAGAAAGGCGGTAGCTGTCGCAGAAAGTCGGACACCGGATCGGAGGGCGCTCTACCCACGATGGACATGTGCGTTTTACAGCAGACAGTGATGAGCCTGTGACGCTGACGGTAAAGCTTGGCTCCATGAGCCAGACGGTGGAAGTAAACGGACCAAAGCAGTATGACTTGAATCTTGGGCGCAAAGGATTCTATGATGTAACCTTTGAAACAGATGGTGACGTATATCTGGACAATATTCATGTATACAATTTTGTGCAGGATGGCCAGCTATATGATGTGGATGGCAATGCGCTCAGCTGTCTTGGGGCCATGCGCTCCCTGAATGCGAGCATGAACTAAGAAAGATTCTGCCAGCTTCAAAGAAAATTTCCGGACACCTTTCCAAACGTTTTGGAATGACTTTTGCAAGAATGACTTTTGCAAAATTTTTATGCTTGACATATTTTCCGGCCGTGCTATAATCAGTGACAGATATGAGAAAAGTTTCATATTTACGAACACGTTGATGAGAAGAGTACTTCGGCAGAGCCATTCAGAGAGAGGTGCAAAGGGTGTGAGCATCTTATGGGAAGGCCGGCAGGAAAACCAGCTCGGAGTGGTCCTTAATCGGATCCGGTGATTCCGTTACCATCAGAATGAAGCGGCTGTGTGAATTTACATTCAGGCAGCAAACAGGGTGGAACCGCGATAAATGAATTATCGTCCCTTGTCCGGTGTGTGAAAACACATCAGGCAAGGGGCTTTTTTATTTCAGGATGCAAAAAGCTTTTGCATCGCTTGCCAAAACTTATCGTCCCTTGTATCATAAGAAAAAAATACCAGGAGGAAAAAAGCATGATCATCACATTAAAAGATGGAAGCAAAAAAGAGTATGCACAGGCTATGTCCATTATCGATATTGCCCGTGACATCAGCGAAGGACTGGCACGTGTTGCATGTGTCGGCGAGGTAAACGGCGAGACCGAAGATCTGCGTACCGTTATCGACAAGGACTGCGAGCTGAATATCCTGACTGCAAAGGATGAAGCAGGACTTGCAGCACTTCGTCACACCGCAAGCCATGTTATGGCCCAGGCGATCAAGAGACTGTATCCGAGCGCAAAGCTGGCAATCGGTCCGTCTATCGCAGATGGTTTTTACTACGACATCGATTTTGAGACCCCGATCACTGCAGAAGATCTCGAAAAGATCGAAGCTGAGATGAAAAAGATCATCAAAGAGGCACTTCCGCTGGAGCGTTTCACTCTTCCGAGAGAAGAGGCACTGGCGCTCATGAAAGAGAAAGAGGAGCCGTACAAAGTTGAACTGATCGAGGATCTTCCGGAAGGCGAAGAGATCAGCTTCTACAAGCAGGGTGAGTTTACCGATCTTTGCGCAGGCCCGCACTTAATGAACACCAAAGAGGTCGGAAAGGCTTACAAGCTGACCAGCATTGCCGGTGCATACTGGAGAGGAAACGAGCACAACAAGATGCTGACCCGTATCTACGCTACCGCATTTGCAAAGAAGGAAGAGCTGGAAGCATACTTAACCATGATCGAGGAAGCAAAGAAACGTGACCACAGAAAACTGGGCAAAGAGCTTGGCCTGTTCATGATGCACGAGGCTGGTCCTGGCTTCCCGTTCTTCTTACCGAAGGGCATGGTATTAAAGAACACTCTGTTAGAGTATTGGAGAGAGATCCACAAGAAGGCTGGTTATGTAGAGATTTCCACTCCGGTCATCTTAAACAGAAGCCTGTGGGAGACCTCTGGTCACTGGGATCATTATAAGGATAACATGTACACAACTGTTATCGATGACCAGGATTATGCGATCAAACCGATGAACTGCCCGGGCGGCGTTCTGGTTTATGCATCTGAGCCGCGTTCTTACCGTGATCTTCCGCTCCGTATGGGCGAGCTTGGACTGGTTCACCGTCATGAGAAATCTGGCCAGCTTCACGGCCTGATGCGTGTACGCTGCTTTACTCAGGACGATGCACACATCTTCATGACTCCGGAGCAGATCAAGGACGAGATCAAGGGCGTTGCACAGCTGATCGACAGCGTATATAAACTGTTCGGTTTCAAATATCATGTAGAGCTTTCTACCCGTCCGGAAGACAGCATGGGAAGTGACGAAGACTGGGAGATGGCTACAGACGGTCTGAGAAATGCCCTGGATGAGATGGGCCTGGATTATGTGGTAAATGAAGGTGACGGCGCATTCTACGGCCCGAAGATCGACTTCCACCTGGTAGATGCGATCGGAAGAACCTGGCAGTGCGGTACCATCCAGCTTGACTTCCAGCTTCCGCAGCGCTTTGAGCTGGAGTACATTGGTGCAGACGGCGAGAAACATCGTCCGATCATGATCCACCGTGTAGCATTCGGTTCTATCGAGCGTTTCATCGGTATCCTGATCGAGCATTTCGCAGGTGCATTCCCGACCTGGCTGGCTCCGGTACAGGTAAAGGTACTGCCGATCTCTGATAAGTACATGGATTATGCAGAGAAGGTAAAGGCTGCCCTGGATGCTGCTGATATCCGCACCGAGGTAGATACCCGTTCCGAGAAGATCGGCTACAAGATTCGCGAAGCACAGAAGAACAAGATTCCGTACATGCTGGTCGTAGGCCAGAAGGAAGAGGAAGAGGGCGTTGTATCTGTCCGCAGCCGTTTCAAAGGCGATGAGGGACAGAAGTCCTTAGAGAGCTTCATTGAAGACATCAAAAAGGAAATTGCTTCCAGAGAAGTACGTGCTGTGGAAGTAAAACCAGAGCAGAAATAATACTGGAACAAAAATAATGCCGGTACAATGCTAGTGCAGAAATAAAAAATACGTTGTTGTTTGCGTGATGTGTGAGCAGCAACGTATTTTTTTAATGAAAAAGTCCATACTAGTCCTGTGGAATTATTTAAAATAAGAAACAGGAGGTATGGGTTCCATGACGAAATTAGAGTGCAACGTAACAAACTGTCTTCACAATGCAGATAACTGCTGCTGTAAGCAGGCTATCATGGTAGATGGCCATGATGCAAAAGAAAAAGAGCAGACCTGCTGCGGAAGCTTCGACGAAAACAAAGGCGGTCTCTTTAAAAATGTCTTTAAGACACCGGAAAGCCGCCTGGAGGTTTCCTGCGAGGCAGTGCAGTGCATTTACAATGAAAATCACCGCTGCGCAGCCGAGCATATCGGCATTGCGGGAGACGGCGCAAGCAGGGCGGAGCAGACACTCTGTACTACATTCGAGAAGAATTAAAATTTTATTTTGAAAAATCCCCGGAAAAACGCTTGACTTTTCCGGGGATTCATAGTATAGTGATAAAAGTTGTGAGAGCAACACAGGAAAGTAGGTATCCACCTCACCTCGGCACGAGTAAGTGACCCTGGTTTATAGCAAAGAATGCGTATATGCGGCGGCAACAACGTCCTATGCGATGCTTTTGAGGGTGGGTAGAATATTCTATCTACTTTTTTTATGCAGAAAAACAAACATGCAGAATTCTATGATGGGGGTGCACGACTATTAGCGAGTTAATGATTAACGAACAGATCAGAGACAAAGAAGTTCGATTGATTGGTGCAGACGGCGAGCAGTTAGGAATCATGTCTGCGAAAGAGGCCTTTAAGCTGGCTCAGGACGCAGAACTGGATCTTGTAAAAATTGCTCCGACGGCGAAGCCACCGGTTTGTAAGATTATCGATTACGGTAAATATCGTTACGAACTGGCAAGAAAAGAGAAAGAAGCTAGAAAAAAACAGAAGGTAATCGAGGTTAAGGAAGTGCGGTTGTCTCCGAATATTGACACCAACGACTTAAACACAAAAACGGGCGCAGCACGGAAATTCCTGGAAAAGGGAGATAAAGTCAAAGTTACCTTACGTTTCCGTGGTCGTGAGATGGCGCATATGTCCAAGTCCAAGTACATTCTGGACGATTTTGCTGAGAGCTTAAAAGATATTGCAACCATTGACAAGCCTTCCAAAGTGGAAGGAAGAAGCATGGTTATGTTTTTGACTGCCAAGAAGTAAAAGCAAAGAGAAAGAATTAAGGAGGAAGTTATAATGCCTAAATTAAAAACAAGCAGAGCAGCTGCAAAACGTTTCAAAAAGACCGGTACCGGTAAGCTGGTAAGAAATAAAGCATACAAATCTCACATCTTAACTAAGAAGTCTACCAAGAGAAAGAGAAATCTTAGAAAAGATATCGTTACCGATTCCACCAACGCAAAGGTAATGAAGAAGATTTTACCATATCTGTAATAGACTGATTAGATTAAGAAGGAGGAAAAACCGATGGCAAGAATTAAAGGCGGTATGAACGCAAAGAAGAAACACAATAGAGTGCTGAAAATGGCTAAAGGCTACAGAGGAGCACGTTCTAAACAGTATAGAGTAGCAAAGCAGTCTGTAATGAGAGCTCTGACCAGCTCCTACGCAGGCCGTAAGCAGAGAAAGAGACAGTTCCGTCAGCTGTGGATCGCTCGTATCAACGCAGCAGCACGTATCAATGGTCTGTCCTACAGCAAGTTTATGTACGGCTTAAAGCTGGCTGGTGTTGAGATGAACCGTAAAGTTCTGTCTGACATGGCTATCAACGATGCTGAGGGCTTCGCAAAACTGGCTGAGCTTGCAAAAGCTAAATTAGCTTAATAGGCTTTATAAAAGAACATAAAGAGAGGACCGGCGTTTGCCGGTCCTTTTTGCGCTGCTTGCCGTCAGGCTTTTTCATAGACAGTGTAGTTATTGCGCCCGCCGCGCTTGGTCTGGTAAAGTGCCTTGTCTGCATTGCGGTAGAGCTCATCGAAACGGATGCCCTGTTCCGGGCTAAAGGCAAGGCCGACACTGAAGGTAATGGACTGGTTATCCATCTCTGCATGCTTTACAGCGCGGATCTGGCCGAGCATGGCTTCTACCCGCTTTAGGGCAATGTCTTTGGAACCGATGTTTTTCATGAGGATCACGAATTCATCACCGCCGATACGGCCGATGATGTCCTCATCGCGGAACTGTGCTTTTAAAAATGCGCCTACGCGCTGAAGGATCACATCGCCGACTGCGTGTCCCCAGGTATCGTTTACATCCTTAAATTTGTCGATATCGAGAATCAGAAAGGCGTGGAGCGAATCCGGGCTGCCTGTCCGGAGAAATGCATCGATGACAGGCGGGGTGTGTTCCTTATTATAAAGAGAAGTCAGACCATCGATCTGGGCGGAGTATACAAGCTCCCTCCGGTCTCTGGTATGGATCATGGCAATGCGGCAGACCAGAAGAAGAACCAGGAGCATGAAATAGCAATTCAACGCAAGCTCATAATCGTGGATGAATTCGTAGCTTTGGTTGGCAATGGATACGGGAATGACGTAGCACATCATCCAGTTGTTTAAGTGGAGTGGCGTGTACGCAATATAGCGGCTGGAAGTCGGGTCCTCTGGCTGGATCAACTTTAAAATGCCTTCAGACTGGGACTGGAAGGCGTCGCGGATTTTTTGAAGAGAATCGTTGCTGCGAAAATCCCATTTGCTGTAAAAGTCAAAGAAATTATCGGTGTAGGTGATTTTCTGTGTATCGGCATTACCGTCCAGGGTGATGATATTTCCCTGTTCATCGATGATGATGCAAAAGCCCTGGCTTCCGAACAGATCGTCGAACATTAAGTGGTTCAATGCGGTAATATTATAGGAAGTGCCTAAAACCCCGATGACAGAGCTGTTATGCAGGACCGGAACGCCAAGGATCACACGGGTCTCATGGTCGACACTGCTTTGGACCGGATCGCTTAAGATCCGCTGGCCACTGATCCCTTCTTTAAAATAATTGCGGTGGGAGAGGTCTTTTACATCCCCATTTTCATAGTGCGCGGTTCCGTCCGGCTCGATCAGTGCAACGTGATCGATGGAGGTGGTGGATTTGATGGAGAAAAGCATATCCCGGTTTTCCTGGGAGAGAAGTACGCCGTCCTTTCCAATCTGTGCTGCGATCCCGTCCAGAAACTGGTAGTTGACATCCAGAATATCCTCAAAATGTACGCTCTGCCTGGAAACATTGGTTATCAGCTTTGACTGGGACAGTGATTCTACAGCACGTTGGGAAACTGCGGAAAAAACAACAATGCCAAGCACAGTTGCAACAATGAAGGCTACGATACTGGGGAGATAACCCTGGAGCGGGGTCTCGAATTTCTTTTTCATAAACAGTCACCTCATTCGTTAAAAAGTTGTGAACTCTCTTCAATTATATCGAGTTTGTGTAAAAAAATCTACAAAATGCATAGAAAAAGATGACAAATATAAAAATGTGTATGCCAAAGTGATAAACTTAAGGGCAGAAATGAAATGAAAAAGGGCAAAAAATAAAAAGAAAAAATAAAAAACAAAAAATGATAAAAAGTGCTTGCCAGAAACAGGGAACTGTGGTATAGTATTAAACGTTCGCGGGAGTGCTGGAATTGGCAGACAGGCTAGACTAAGGATCTAGTGGCAGTTATGTCGTGTGGGTTCAAGTCCCATCTCCCGCAGTATCTTCTAAAAAGAGGGTACGGGAACATTCCTCGATAGCTCAGTCGGTAGAGCACGCGGCTGTTAACCGCGCTGTCGTAGGTTCAAGTCCTACTCGGGGAGTTTTGCAGAAGTGGCGGAATTGGCAGACGCGCACGGTTCAGGTCCGTGTGGTAGCAATACCTTGTGGGTTCGACTCCCATCTTCTGCATGAGCAGAGCGAAGAACAATTGGTTCTTCGCTTTTTTCATTTCATGAGAAATCAAGGTCTGTGAAACAAGAACGCTCCGAGAAGCTATAAAGCGCTGGCTATGTATTTGCTGATTGATTGGGAAAAATAAATTCACATAGTTCTGCATGTTTTCACGGAAAAATAAATTTTTATAAAAATTAAAAAATCAGTTGACAAATCAGAATGGGTTGGATATAATATACATGTTGGTTCGGTGAATAATTCATCGGGGCAATGGTTCGCAGAAGTGGCGGAATTGGCAGACGCGCACGGTTCAGGTCCGTGTGGTAGCAATACCTTGTGGGTTCGACTCCCATCTTCTGCACGAGCAGAGCGAAGGACGATTGGTTCTTCGCTCTTTTTGCATACCCTGAAACGGAAAATAGTATGAAAATTTCGGAAATTATGTTATACTTATTATAATTGTGAGTCTGGAAAGGGGGAAATGCTTTTATGAATATCAGAGAGATGAGAGAAGCCTGGGAAGCAGATTATCTGAGTCCCTATGCAGCTTTAAGCAGAGATACACTGGGGCGTGACCGCGAGGAAGAGCCTTGCGACATCCGCACAGCGTACCAGCGTGACCGCGACCGGATCCTGCACTGTAAGTCTTTTCGCAGATTAAAGCATAAAACGCAGGTGTTTCTGGCACCGGAGGGAGACCATTACCGGACCCGCCTGACTCATACACTGGAGGTTGCGCAGATTGCAAGAACCATTTCCCGTGCACTCCGGCTAAACGAAGATCTGACAGAAGCCATTGCCCTCGGACACGATCTGGGGCATACGCCCTTTGGACACTCCGGAGAGCGGATCCTGGATGAGCTTTGTCCCTATGGGTTTGCCCACTATCTTCAGAGTGTGCGTGTCGTGGAGGTGCTCGAAAAGGATGGAAAAGGGCTGAATCTTACAAAAGAGGTCCGGGACGGCATCAAGAATCACAGGACCAGCGGCCATCCTTCTACACTGGAGGGATGTGTGGTGCGTCTTTCTGACAAGATCGCGTATATCAACCACGATATCGACGATGCTATCCGGGCAAAAATCTTCACCGAGGACCAGCTTCCGTCCCGCTACACCGATGTCCTGGGACACAGCGTGCGGGAGCGGCTGAATCTTCTGGTACATGATATCATCCTGCAGAGCATGGATGCTCCGGAAATTAAAATGTCGCCCGCCATCGAGGAAGCGATGCAGGGACTTCGTGGATGGATGTTTGAAAATGTGTACGAAAACAAGGTTCCAAAAGCAGAGGAGGGAAGAGCCCAGCAGCTGCTGGTATTTTTGTACCGGTATTATCTGGAGCACACATCTGAGCTGCCTGAGGAATACCTGTTTATGATCCGGAAACGGGGAGAACCAAAGGAGCGGGTGGTCTGTGATTATATCGCAGGCATGAGCGACAGCTATTCCATCGACAAATTTGAGGAGTTGTTCATCCCGAAATCCTGGAAGGTGCATTAAAGGCTACTGTTATAACCATGATAAGGCGAAAGGAGCAGAGTTTCATGTATTATCCGGAAGATGTCGTAGAAGAGGTACGGACAAGAAATGATATTGTAGATGTGATCTCTGGATATGTAAAGCTTCAGAAAAAAGGGTCAAATTATTTTGGCCTTTGTCCGTTCCATAACGAGAAATCCCCTTCGTTTTCCGTGTCACCACAGAAGCAGATGTATTATTGTTTTGGCTGTGGGGCCGGGGGCAATGCGATCACGTTTGTTATGGAATATGAAAATTATTCCTTCTCGGAGGCATTAAAGGTGCTGGCAGACCGGGCCGGAATCCATTTGCCAGAGGTGGAATATTCAAAAGAGGAGCGGGAGAAGGCGGATAAACGTTCGACATTGCTTGAAATCAATAAGCTGGCGGCAAATTATTTTTATTACCAGCTCCATCAGCCACAGGGAAAGCTGGGCTATGACTATTTCCGGAAGCGGGAATTATCCGACGATACCATCCGGCACTTCGGACTTGGCTTTTCCAACAAGACCAGCAACGATCTGTACCAGTATCTGCGCTCGAAGGGCTATACCGATGAGATCCTGCGCGACAGCGGCCTTGTGACTATGGAGGAACGCGGGACCTACGATAAATTCTGGAACCGTGTTATGTTCCCGATCATGGATGTCAACAACCGTGTGATCGGGTTTGGCGGGCGCGTGCTGGGCGATGGAACCCCGAAGTACTTAAACTCGCCGGAGACGATGATTTTTGATAAGAGCCGGAATCTGTATGGCCTGAATTATGCCCGCACAAGCAGGGAAAAATATATGCTGGCCTGTGAGGGCTACATGGATGTGATCGCTATGCACCAGGCGGGCTTTACCAATGCAGTGGCATCGTTAGGAACTGCCTTTACAACCCAGCATGCCGTGCTGTTAAAGCGCTATACGGACACCGTTATCCTGACCTACGACAGTGACGGAGCCGGCATAAAGGCTGCACTCCGTGCAATCCCGATCCTAAAGGAGGCCGGCATCTCCACAAAGGTACTGAATTTAAAGCCCTATAAGGATCCGGACGAATTTATAAAGAATCTTGGTGCAGATGCTTTCCGGGAGCGGATCGCGTCGGCCCAGAACAGCTTCCTCTACGAGATCGACGTATTAAAACGGGAATACGACTTAGAGGACCCGGAACAGAAAACCCGTTTTTACAATGCTACAGCCAGAAAGCTTCTGGAGTTTCATGAGGCGCTGGAACGGGACAACTATATCAGGGCGGTCGCACAGGCCCAGATGATCCCTTATGAAGACCTGCGCAGCTGGTAAACCGTCTGGGCAGCCAGCTTGGACCGGCTACCGGAAAACGCTATGAGGAGGATAGAAGGGATCCACAGGAGCGCAAAAAGAAGAAGGAAAAGGATGACGGGATCCGCAGATCCCAGCGTCTCCTCCTGACCTGGCTGATCGAGAGTCCCCAGCTGTTTGAAAAGATCGAGGGAATCATCAGCGCAGAGGACTTTCGGGAACCGCTGTATCACGAGGTTGCCTGCATGGTTTTTGACGGTCATAAGCAGGGAAGCCTGAATCCGGCGGGAATCCTGAACCGTTTTATCAACGATGAAGAACAGTATAAGCAGGTGGCGGCTTTGTTTAACGCCAGTCTGCAGGATTCATTAAATAATGAAGAACAGCGAAAAGCATTTTCTGAGACAGTGCTGAAAGTAAAGAAAAACAGCCTGGATGAGGCAAGCCGGAGCGCCACAGACATTGCACAGCTCCAGGAAATCATCCGGCAGCAGGCAGCACTGAAAACGCTTCAGATATCCATTGACTAGGGAAAGAACCGGACGGAAACATTTCCTTCCGGTGGTCTGCAGTTGAGAAAGGGCGGATAGATATGGAAGAACGTACACAGACATTTGAAGAGAAGCTGGGATTACTGTTAGAGGAAGCCAGAAAGAAAAAGAATGTACTGGAGAACCGGGAAATTCTCGATTTTTTCAAGGGTGAGATCCTGGATCCGGAAAAGCTGGACCGTATTTACGATTTTCTGGACCGCAACCAAGTAGATGTCCTCCGGACAGATGAGGAGGATGACATCGATCCAGATCTGTTTTTGGATGAAGAAGCGGAGAAAGAGGAAGAAGCAGAGCTGAACCAGCTGGATCTGTCCGTGCCGGAGGGTGTCAGTGTGGAGGATCCGGTCCGCATGTATCTAAAGGAGATCGGAAAGATCCCTCTTCTGACAACGGACCAGGAGATTGAACTGGCCAAGCGCATGGAATTAGGGGACCAGTCGGCGAAAAAACGTCTGGCAGAGGCAAATCTCCGTCTGGTGGTCAGCATTGCGAAAAAGTATGTGGGAAGAGGCATGCAGTTTCTGGATCTGATCCAGGAGGGAAATCTGGGATTGATCAAGGCTGTGGAAAAATTTGACTACCGCAAGGGCTATAAATTTTCAACCTATGCTACCTGGTGGATCCGGCAGGCGATCACCCGTGCGATCGCTGACCAGTCCAGAACGATCCGTATCCCGGTACATATGGTAGAAACCATCAACCGCCTGATCCGTACCTCCAGGCAGCTTGTACAGGAGCTTGGCCGGGAGCCTACCGCAGAGGAGATTGCCGCTAAAATGGAAATTCCGGTAGAGCGTGTGCGGGAGATCCGGAAAATCTCCCAGGATCCGGTATCGTTAGAAACCCCGATCGGAGAGGAGGAAGACAGCCATCTGGGTGATTTCATCCAGGATGACCATGTGGCTGTCCCGGCGGAAGAGGCAACCTTCACCCTGCTCCATGAACAGCTCATGGAAGCACTGGAAACCTTAACGGAGCGGGAACAGCAGGTATTACGCCTGCGTTTTGGCCTGGATGACGGCAAGCCGAGAACCCTGGAGGAGGTTGGAAAGCAGTTTCATGTGACCCGGGAACGGATCCGCCAGATCGAGGCGAAGGCATTGCGCAAGCTGCGCCATCCAAGCCGCAGCAGGAAGCTGAAGGATTATCTGGATTAAAAATCTATAGAAATAAAGGATATGGTAAGATGCGATTATCAGACAGACTGGAACGGATTGCCGCCACGGCGGCAGCAGTAACAGAAGGATATGTGGCAGATGTGGGGACGGATCATGGATTCGTCCCGATCCGTCTTGTGGAGAGTGGAAACGTAAAGCAGGTCATTGCCATGGATGTGCGTAAAGGGCCGCTTGCCAGAGCCAGTGAGCACGTTCAGGCATATCATATGGAAGGGCAGATCAAGGTACGGCTGAGTGACGGCTTAAAGGAATTAACCCCGGGCGAGGCAGATACCGTGATCATCGCCGGGATGGGCGGAGAGCTGATGCTGCGCATTTTAAAGGATGGCGCACATATGTATAACAGTGTAAAGCATTATGTGCTCTCCCCGCAGTCGGAGCTTTCTGTGTTCCGGCACGGACTGGAAGAGCTTGGCTTTTCTATTCTGGAGGAGCAGATGCTTTTCGATGAGGGAAAATACTATGTGATCTTACAGGTAAGCCCGGGAAGCATGCACTATACGCATGAGTACGAATACCGATACGGTGCAGACCTGATCCGAAAAAAGGACCCCGTCCTGCGTGCCTTCCTTGAGCGGGAGCTGTCCCAGGGCGAAGAGCTTTTAAAGCATTTGTCATTAAGCAATACAGATGGTGCGAAAAAGCGGGCCGAAGGCTGTTAAGGGAACTGGAAGAGACAAAGGAGGCGTATTATGCTTTGCAGGGAGCTGATTGAAAAGCTGGAGAAGCTGGCCCCGCGTGAGCTGGCCTGTGACTGGGATAACCCAGGGTTTCTGGCCGGCCGGGGAGATAAGGAAATTAAGAAGGTGCTGGTTGCTTTGGATGCCACGGACCGGGTTGTAGAGCAGGCGGTAAAGGAGAAGGCAGACTTTCTTCTTACCCATCATCCGCTTGTCTTCCGGCCGTTAAAGCAGGTAAACGATGAGAATTTTATCAGCCGCCGGATCGTGACACTGCTGCAGGCAGATATTTCTTACTTTGCCATGCATACAAACTTTGATGCAGCGCCAGGCTGTATGGCAGATCTGGCAGCGGACCGTCTGGAAATCCTGAACGGGGTACCGCTTGAGGTGACTGGTGAGGTAAACGGCGAAGCGGTTGGGATCGGAAAAGCAGGAAGCCTGAAAGCGCCGGTGCCGCTGGATGCGTTTGCAGACCAGGTAAAAGCAGCCTTTGGCCTGCCGTTTCTTCTCATGTACGGAAGCGATGCGGTAAAGGAGCCGGTCAGCCGCGTGGCAGTGTCTCCGGGTGCGGGAGGCAGCATGATCCGCTATGCACTGGAAAAAAAGGTCCAGGTGCTGGTCACCGGGGACATTGGGCATCACGATGCGATCGATGCAGCGGCATCAGGAATGGCGATCCTGGATGCTGGCCATTATGGGCTGGAGCATATTTTTATCCCGTTTATGGCTGACTATATCAGAAATGTTTCGGGCAGTACGCTAGAGGTACTCCAGGCAGCACCGGATTTTCCGGCCCGTGTGATCTGATATAATGCATAGGTGGGAAAATTCCTTATAACTCCTGTAGCCTGTGATGGAATGGAATCGTTTGAAAGGAGAGTGCGTATGGTTCGCGTGTGTGTATTGGGAGAGGAAAAACAGTATCAGGAGGATACACTCTTAAAAGAAGTGGCAGAAGAATTCCAGTGCCGTTTTTTTCATGAGATCCTGTTGGCTACGGTAGATGGAAAGCTGCAGGAGCTTCATAAGAAAGTAAAAGAAGGAACAAAGATTGAATTTTTAACGGCTGCGGATAGACCGGGAATCCAGACCTACCAGCGCAGTGTGCTTCTGATCCTCTTAAAAGCGTTTTATGAGGTAGCAGGGGCAGAACACATCCGGAAGGTCTCCGTGGAGTATGCCATTGCCAATGGCCTTTTTATTGAATCGGACGGGGACTTTGCCAAAGACCAGGAGCTGGTAGACCGGATCAAAGCGAAGATGACCGAATATGTGGAGGCAAAGCTTCCGATCATGAAGCGGAACGTAACCACGGACGAGGCCATTGAAATCTTTCATAAGCACCGGATGTATGAGAAGGAGCGCCTGTTCCATTACCGCCGGGTATCCCGGGTAAATCTGTACAGCATAGGCGGCTTTGAGGATTATTATTATGGCTATATGGTGCAGAATACCGGTTATTTAAAGTACTTTGACCTGATCACGTACCGGGATGGTTTCATGCTCCTGCTTCCGGAACAGCAGGACCCGGAACATGTGGCACCATTCCACGACCGGGAAAAGCTGGCTGAGGTGTTAAGCGAGACCGAGGGCTGGGGAAGACAGCTGGAGGTTCCGACGGTAGGAGCCCTGGACGATGTCATCTGCAAAGGAAAGATCAGCGAGCTGATCCTGATGCAGGAGGCGCTGATGGAGAAAAAGATTGGCGATATCGCTGAACGGATCGCTGTCCGTCCGGATACGAAGCTTGTCATGATCGCCGGGCCATCTTCGTCGGGAAAGACCACATTTTCCCACAGGCTTTCCATCCAGTTAAAGGCAAAGGGCCTAAAGCCTCACCCGATTGCAGTAGATAATTATTTTGTAAACCGCGTGGACAGTCCGAAGGATGAACACGGCAACTACAATTATGAGGTTCTGGAATGTCTGGATACCGCACTGTTTAACCAGAATATGACAGATCTTCTGGCAGGAAAGACTGTGGAGCTGCCAGAGTATAATTTCATCAAGGGTGAGCGGGAATATCATGGGGATTACCTGACGCTGGGACCGGATGATGTGCTGGTGATCGAAGGAATCCACTGCCTGAATGAAAAGCTTTCCTACGCCCTGCCGAGGAAAAACAAATTTAAGATCTATATCAGTGCCCTGACCCAGTTAAACATCGATGAGCACAACCGGATCCCGACCACAGACGGGCGCCTGATCCGCCGGATCGTGCGGGATGCGAGGACCAGGGGGGCTTCGGCCCAGGCAACCATCCGCATGTGGCCTTCCGTGAGAAAGGGAGAGGAGGATAATATTTTCCCATATCAGGAGGATGCAGATGTGATGTTCAATTCCGCCCTTGTTTATGAGCTTGCAGTATTGAAGCAGTATGCGGAGCCGGTGCTGTTTTCCGTTCCGCGTGACAGCGCGGAGTATGTGGAGGCCAAGCGCCTCTTAAAATTCCTGGATTATTTCCTTGGTGTCAGCAGCGAAGAGATCCCGCATAATTCCCTGATCCGCGAGTTTATCGGTGGAGGATGTTTTAAAGTCTGATATGGACCGGAGATAGTTGACAGTATTTCAGAATGATGGTAGAATAGGGAACATTGAGTAAGACAAATGGTCGCTGCCGCAGAAACGAAAGGCTGCGGGAGAGGAAAGTCCGGGCTTCACAGGGCAGGGTGCCAGATAACGTCTGGCGGAGGTGACTCCAGGGACAGTGCAACAGAAATATACCGCCGGCTTTGCCGGTAAGGGTGGAAGGGCAGTGTAAGAGACTACCGCCCGTCTGGTAACAGACGGGGCACATGTAAACCCCACTCGAAGCAAGACCGAACAGAAAGCATAAGGCGGCCCGCCTGCTTTCGGGTAGGTTGCTTGAACCAGGTGGTGACATCTGGTCTAGATAGATGACCATTCAACGACATAACCCGGCTTATCGTCTTGCTCATAATCTGATCTCGAATGGGGGTGACGCTGTAAAAAGCGCACCTCCTTTTTGTTTATAAGAAATAACGCGTTGCTGCATATGGAGAAAGGATGGGATCGCGATGAACCATAGGTTTCGGAAGGGCGCACTATGCCTGGTGTCTGTTTTGGCGCTTTCGGCCGGTGCCCTGTTTCCTTCCCGGGCAATGGATGCCCCGGGAAGCGGGGGGAAAAACTGGAGCTATGGAAAGGACCACCACTGGACCTACCGGGATGAAGACGGCACATTGCACACAGGCTGGCTCTTTTATGAGGGAGAATGGTACTGGTTCGATGAACGCGGCTGGCTGCAGACCGGTGGCCAGAGGGACATTGACGGGGAACGCTATTTCTTTTTCAGCAATGGCCATATGGCAAGAAACCAGTATGTGGAATTAAAGTTTCTTGGGGAGAACGGACAGGAGGAAAAGAACCATGAGATCCGTGTGATCGGGACAGAGCGGCCCGATGCAGAGGATAAGGACTTGATCACGGACTATCTGTATGAGGTTCCGCGCGGCTGGCTTTCCCAGTTTGTGGAGGATGGCTGGCAGTTCTTGTTTTATAAGAAAAAAAGCTATTTTGAAGCACCATCCACCTCTTCCGGTATCTATTATGTACATCATGATACCGACCGGCGCTATAAAAAGGCAAAATTCTGTGATGCAGACGCGATCCTGCAGGCTTTTGGGGAGTACGCAGGGTATAAGGCGGGCTGTTACCGGGAAGACAGCACCATGATGCAGAAATTCTGGAATGCAGGTCCGGTCCTTGAGGATGTTCTGGAAATCCCGGATTATTATGCGTCGGATGCAGCATTCTGCTTTGGAAAATTATTTTCCGATTATGTGGGTGGCGAGAAAAAAGAAGACCTGCAGCGCGGTTTCCCGGAGGTGTGTGAGGAGTTGGAGAAAATCCTGCATCAGAAAGATGAGAAGTGAGTATTGACAAAAACCATACAATCGGGGATAATAAACCTACTAAAACGATAGGTGATGCAAAAGAGAATATGGAAAGAGAGATAGAAGAGAGATAGAAAAAGGAGCTGGCAGATCATTCTGCCAGCTCTTCCCAGGTCTCATAGAGTTCCTCAAGCTTTTGCTTAAGGGACTCTTTTTCGTTATTCAGTTCCACAAGGCGGGCAACATCGGTGTAAACCTCCTCCTGAGAGAGAAGCGCATCGATCTCGCCGTCGCGTGTCTCAAGACGGTGGATCTCATCCTCGACCTTTTTCAGATCATTCTGGCGCTTGCGGATGCGGGCCTGTTCTTCCTTTTGTGCCTTCCAGTCCAGCTTGACCTCGCTTTCAGCAGTGCCTTTTTGTGCCTCCGGGACACCGGTGGCTTTTAATTTTCCATTTGCGGCAGCAGTGCCGATAGCGCGGTCCCTTTGCACAAGATGCTGGGAGTCTGCCAGCGATGCGTCAGCAGCTCCTGCATGCACCGGAGCAACATATAATTCCTTCATCAGATCCTTCTTTTCCAGATAGTAATCGTAATTGCCAATGTAATTCAAGAAGGTTTGTCCGGTCAGCTCCAGGATCCGGGTAGCGGTCTGGTTGATGAAGTAACGGTCGTGGGAAACGTAAAGCACGGTTCCGGTATAGTTTTTCAATGCGTTTTCCAGAATTTCCTTGGAGGTAATGTCCAGATGGTTGGTCGGCTCATCGAGGATGAGAAAATTGGCTTCGGAAAGCATGAGCTTTGCGAGGGAAACGCGTCCGCGTTCTCCACCGCTTAGATCGGAGATACGCTTAAATACATCGTCACCGGTAAATAAAAATGCGGCAAGAATGTTGCGGATCTGGGTGTTGGTCAGATTTGGGTAAGCGTCTGAAACCTCCTCAAATACAGTCTTTTCCATATGAAGGACATGGTGTTCCTGGTCATAATAGCCGATATGTACCTTCGAGCCGAGGGTAATCGTGCCGGAATCGGCCGGAAGCAGGCCGTTAATGATCTTTAAAATAGTGGTTTTTCCGGTTCCGTTATTTCCGATAATGGCAACCCGCTCCCCACGCTTGATATCCATATCGACATGGGAGAACAGGTGAGTGCTGCCGAAGGATTTGCCCAGATCGCGAACGGTAAGGACATCGTTTCCGCTGACGATATTCGGCTCCAGGCTGATGCGCATCTCGTCCTGGATCTCTGCAGGCTTGTCCAGAACCTGGATCTTAGAGAGCATCTTTTCGCGGCTTTCAGCACGCTTGATGGACTTTTCGCGGTTGAAGGATTTTAACTTGGTAATGACCTCCTCCTGATGCCTGATCTCCTGCTGCTGGTTTAACCAGGCCTTCATCTGGGCAGCGCGGATCATGGCCTTTTTCTCGCTGTAGGCGGTGTAGTTGCCAAGGTAAACCGATGCATGCCCCATCTCGAGCTCCACGACCTTTGTGACTACGCGGTTTAAGAAATACCGGTCATGGGCAACGATGATGACTGCCCCGTTATAGTTTAAAAGATAGGTCTCCAGCCAAGCGATGGATTCCATATCCAGGTGGTTGGTCGGCTCATCGAGCAGGATGATGTCCGGGCGGGAGAGTAAGAGCTTACCAAGGGAAACACGGGTTTTCTGTCCGCCGGAAAGCGTGGAGACAGATTTGTTAAATTCATCCTCGGTAAAGCCCAGGCCCTTTAAGACGCCGGTTAACTCGCTCTGCCATGCATAGCCGTTTTCCAGCTCAAAGGTATGGCTTAAACGGCTGTATGCAGAAAGCATCTGTTCTAATTCCTCGCCGGTGGCATGCTGCATGCGGATCTCCAGATCGCGGATATCGAGCTCCATGTCGATGATGGGCTGTTTGACCTCTTTTAATTCTTCATAGATGGTACGGCTGCTGTCCAGATCCTGATGCTGGGCCAGATAACCGAGCGTTTTTCCCTTTGCCAGTACAACCTCGCCGGAATCGGCGGCAAGCTCGCCTACGATGATCTTTAGCAGGGTGGATTTCCCGGCCCCGTTGATCCCGACAATGGAGGCCTTTTCCTGGTCTTCTATATGGAAGGAAACCTCGGACAGAATCTCATCTGTACCGAATGCTTTGCTGATGTGATTACATGATAAAATCATAAATAACTCCATTTCGTTACATTTTCTACTATAAGACTTATCAAGTATAATACAGGTTTTTGGCACTTGTAAAGGGCTTTCTGTGTATTTTTTGTTCAGGAATTGTTTGAACATTGACATAGATTTCGCAAACGGTTATAATAGAATCCAATAGTTTACGTATAGGAGATGTGCAGCATGGAAAACAGAGAGATATCCAAAGCAGTTATTACAAGGCTTCCGCGGTATTACCGTTACCTCGGAGAGCTTTTGGAATCAGGTGTCGAGCGTATCTCATCCAACGAACTGAGTACCCGGATGAAGGTTACCGCTTCCCAGATCCGCCAGGACTTAAATAATTTCGGTGGGTTTGGACAGCAGGGATACGGCTACAACGTGAAATACCTGTATACAGAGATCGGAAAGATTCTTGGGATCGACCGTCAGCATAACCTGATCATCATTGGTGCCGGTAACTTGGGGCAGGCAATCGCAAATTACGCAAATTTCGAGAAGCGTGGATTTATCATCAAAGGAATGTTCGATATCAATCCAAGACTGATCGGTCTTGTGGTGCGCGGTATTGAGATCCGCGGTGTCGATGATCTGGAGCAGTTCATCAAGGATAACGATGTCCAGATGGCGGCACTGACGATCCCAAAGACAAAGGCACCGGAAATCGCAGACCGTCTGGTAAATGCCGGGATCAAGGCAATCTGGAATTTTGCCCATGTAGACTTAAATGTACCGGAAGACGTCGTTGTTGAGAACGTCCACCTTTCAGAAAGTCTCATGCGCCTGTCTTACCGGGTGTGCAGCATGCAGGACCGCAAGCTGGAAGAGGAAAAGAAAAAGGCACAGAGCGAAGCGTAACGGCAGGATCTCGTTGCTGGGCACGCACGCGTGAGCAGCAATGAAAAAGAGCCGGCAGGCAGGGATAAGGAAAGTTATCGTGCCTGCCGGCTTTTGCTGTTGCTGTTTTGGCAGCACAAAAACAGCAGTTTGGCGTGCTGCGGGCAGGTTCTGTGGCTGTTGCAAGGAGGCAGAAATAGTGGATTATGCAGTAACGGCACAGCAGATGAAGGCTGTTGACCAAAATACCATACAGGGAATCGGAATCCCGTCCATGGTCCTTATGGAGCGTGCTGCGCTTGCAGTTGCAGAGGCAGCAGTGTGCATGGCAGATGAGCGGGGGCTGGGAAAGCGTGCGCGGATCCTGGTGGCCTGCGGAACCGGGAACAATGGTGCAGACGGGGTTGCAGCAGGGCGTATCCTGCAGGGGCGCGGCTATGAAGTCCGCCTGTTCTTTGCGGGAAACCCGGAGCACGATTCGGAAGAGATGAAAGCACAAAAGCGGATCGCGCAAAAGCTGCAGCTTGTGCAGGTTACAGAGGAAACATATGAAAGTGAGCCATATGATATCATTCTGGATGCCTTGTTTGGAATCGGGCTTGGCAGGGAGATTACTGGGGCATACAGACAGGTTTTAGAAACGCTGGAGAGACTGAGGCAGAAATGGAATGCTTCCGTGATCGCGGTAGACACGCCCTCCGGGATTCATGGAAGTACCGGTGAGGTGATGGGCATTGCCTTCAGGGCCGATGTGACGGTAACCTTTGGCTACGCAAAAACCGGCCTGCTCCTTTATCCGGGAAAGCAGTATGCAGGCAGACTGACCGTTGCCGATATTGGTTTTCCGGAAATCAGCCTTCAAAAAGCGGGATGGGATGCAAAGATCCTGACCCCGGAGGATCTTAATCAGCTGCCTGTGCGCAGGCCGGATGGAAATAAGGGAACCTTTGGCAAGGTGCTGATCCTTGCAGGAAGCCGTGGAATGAGCGGGGCAGCTTATTTTTCGGCATTAGGCGCTTACCGCACAGGTGCGGGACTTGTGAAAGTCCTGACAGTGCCAGAAAACCGCCAGATCCTGCAGACACAGCTTCCAGAGGCGATCGTTTCCTGTTATGATCCTGACAATGAGGAAACCATGCAGAAAATCCTGGAGGATGCCTGTGCCTGGGCGGATGTGATCGTGGCGGGACCGGGCCTGGGGCAGGAACCATACACGGAATATCTTCTGGAGACGGTGCTTTCCGATGCCTATGTGCCGATCGTGCTCGATGCAGACGGCTTAAACTGTGTGGCATCCCATCCGTACCTGACACGTTATTTTACAGAGAATATCATCATAACGCCCCACATCGGGGAAATGAGCCGTCTGGTATCGGTTTCGGCAGCCGGTATCAAGAAGGAACCGTTAGAGCAGGCAAGAGCCTACAGCGCGCGGTATGGAACCATCTGTGTGCTGAAGGATGCGGTAACTGTCATAACCGATAAGGATGGAAATGCCTGGATCAACCAGAGTGGCTGCAGTGCCATGGCAAAGGGCGGTTCCGGTGACGTGCTTACCGGGGTGATCGCCGGCCTTTTAGCCCGCGGCATGGAATGTGCAGAGGCGGCTGCCTTTGGAGTCTATCTGCATGGCCGGGCCGGGGAATATGCGGCAGCCATGCTGGGAGACAACGGAGTATTGGCAACAGACCTTGCAAACAGCATTGGAAAAGGACCAGATCATCAGAATAGCCGGAAATAATGGAAAAACAGATAGAAATGAGGAACAAAAGGATATTATGAATCACAAGCAGTACACCCGGGTTTATGCGCCGGTAGATTTAGATGCCATTGTTTTTAATATGGAGTCCATGAGACAGAATATTGACCAGAAAACAGGGATGATCGGAGTCATCAAGACAGATGCATACGGTCACGGCTCCGTGCCGGTGGCAGAGGCCATTGAGCATTATGTGGACGGCTATGCAGTCGCAACAGCAGATGAGGCGATGCTGCTGCGCCGCAACGGGATCCGCAAAATGATCTTGATTTTGGGAGTAACCCATCCATCCCGCTACCAGGAGCTGATCGAGGAGGAGATCCGCCCGGCCATTTTTACCATGGAGCAGGCAAAGCCGCTGTCCGAGATGGCAGTCCGTCTGCATAAGACGGCAAAGGTTCACCTTGCACTCGATACCGGCATGCGCCGGATCGGTATGGAGGCTGATGAAGCCGGAGCAGACCTGGCGGCAGCGATCGGCAGGCTTCCCGGAATTGAGCTGGAGGCTTATTTACCCATTTTTCCAGAGCCGATGAAAAAGAGAAGACCTCTGCAAAAAAGCAGCTGGAGCGGTACCTGCATTTTACGGACCTGCTGAAGGAGCGGGGCATTGAGATCCCGATGAAGCATTGCTCCAACAGTGCCGGGATCATCGATCTGCCGCAGGCAAACTTAAATTATGTGCGTGCCGGAATCACAATCTACGGAATGTATCCGTCGGATGACGTGCAGAAGGACTTGGTTCCGTTAAGGCCGGCGCTTGGCTTAAAATCCTTTGTTACCTATGTAAAGGAGATCGGGCCGGGTGAAGAGATCAGCTATGGCGGCACCTATGTGACAGAGCGCACCATGCGGGTCGCCACTGTGCCGGTGGGCTACGGGGACGGATACCCGAGAAGTTTGTCCAATTGCGGCTATGTGCTGATCTGCGGAAAGCGTGCCCCGATCCTGGGACGTATCTGCATGGACCAGTTTATGGTAGATGTAACGGACATTCCGGGTGTCTGCGTCGATACTCCGGTCACCCTGATCGGAACAGATGGGCAGGAAACCATCACCATGGAAAAGCTGGCTGAGCTCTGCGGCGGCTTCCATTATGAAATGGTATGCGATATTGGCAAGCGCGTGCCGCGTGTTTACTACCGGAATGGCCGGGTTGTGGGAACCATGGACTGTTTTGCGGAATAGACTAATCACAGAGAGGTATCCGTCACTGCAGGCATTTTTGCCAGATCAAATAAAAACGGAAAAGCAGCGTATACACCGCCTGGCAGAGGGCAATAATACCTTTGAAGACCAGAGACGGAGTGTGAAACTGTGATTATCAGACGAGGCGATGTTTATTATGCAGACCTGCGGCCAGTGGTAGGCTCGGAGCAGGGCGGTGTACGGCCGGTGCTCATCATCCAGAACGATGTTGGAAACCGGCATAGTCCTACGGTAATCTGTGCGGCGATCACATCGCGCATGAATAAAGCAAAGCTGCCGACCCATGTGGAGCTGTCGGCAGCAAAGAGCGATATGATCAAGGATTCCGTGATCCTTTTAGAACAGCTTAGGACCATTGACAAGCAGCGGCTGAAGGAGCGCATCTGCCATATCGACAACGAACTGTTAGAGCAGGTGGACCAGGCCTTAAAGGTGAGCCTGAACCTTGTTACATAGTTCGGCATTGACGAAAACAGGGAAGTCTAGTAAAATCAGAAACGTATAGTGTATACAAAAGAAAGAGAAAAGAAGGAGATAGGAAAGATCAGTATGGACGATGGCTATTCGCGCCTGCTTATTCTGGCAGGTGTGCTTTTGCTTTTCCTGGCTGCAGGGTACGCATTGTGGAAATATGTGAGATCCAGGCAGGAAAACGTAACGGAAGAAGATATCATGACTATGGTAAATGAAGGACATGAGCAGGGAGTACTGGAATCCAGCGAGGCTGAGATGATCACCAATATCTTTGAATTCGATGACAAAGAGGCCGGGGATATCATGACCCACCGCAAAAACATTGTGGCACTGGATGCCTCTATGTCTTTAAAGGAGGCGGCACGCTTTGTCTTAAAGGAGGCCAGCAATTCCAGATATCCGGTCTATGGAAAGGATCTGGACGATATCATTGGTACAGTACATATGCGGGACGTGCTGGTTCATGCGGAAAATCTTCAGGAATCCCGCATGGAGATCGCGAATGTGCCGGGGGTACTCCGCCCTGCACATTTTATTCCTGAAACACGCAATATCAATTCCCTGTTTCAGGAGATGCAGTCCCAGAAGATTCATATGGAAATCGTTATAGACGAATATGGACAGACCGCCGGGATCGTTACTATGGAGGATATCCTGGAGGAAATCGTTGGAAATATCTTAGATGAATACGATGTCGATGAGCAGTACATCGTCCGGGGAGAGGGCGATGCGCTGATCATGAGCGGCATGACGCCTCTTGAGGATGCGCAGGAGGAACTTGGTATTACCTTCCCGGAGGAGGATCTGGAAAACTACGATACCATCAATGGCCTTCTGATCTCCCGTCTGGACCGTATCCCGGGAGACGAGGAGCAGCCGGAGATCCAGTATCTTGGGTACCGCTTCTGCGTCCTGAAGGTGGAGAATAAGATGATCCATTCAGTACGTGTTACAAAATTGCCGCAGACTCTTGCAAGCGAAGAAAAATAGTGTTAAAATAGAAAAGATGTTTTTCGCCTGAGCGGAATAGAGCTTCTCCAGGCGGACAAGGACGAAAAGAGAAAGTATAAAGTAAGGAGCGTTATTTTATGTCAGGACATTCTAAATTTGCCAATATTAAGCACAAAAAAGAAAGAAACGATGCAGCAAAGGGAAAAATCTTTACCGTGATCGGCCGTGAGCTTGCCGTAGCAGTAAAAGAGGGTGGCCCGGATCCGGCAAACAACAGCAAGCTTCGCGATGTCATCGCAAAAGCAAAAGCAAACAACATGCCGAACGACACCATCGACCGCGGTATCAAGAAAGCAGCTGGCGATGCAAACTCCGTAAACTACGAGGTACTGACCTACGAGGGTTACGGCCCGAGCGGTGTTGCAGTCATCGTTGACACCCTGACCGACAACAAGAACCGTACCGCTGCAAACGTAAGAAGTGCGTTCACTAAGGGCAACGGTAACATTGGTACTCAGGGAAGCGTATCCTTCATGTTCGACAAGAAGGGCCAGATCATCATCGACAAGGAAGAGTGTGAGCTCGACGCAGACGAGTTAATGATGATGGCATTAGACGCAGGCGCAGAGGATTTTTCTGAGGAGGAGGACAGCTTTGAGGTGATCACTGATCCAGACGATTTCAGTGCTGTCCGTGAGGCTCTTGAGAAAGAGGGCATCCCGATGCTGGAGGCAGACGTTACCATGATCCCGCAGACCTGGGTTGAGCTGACCGACGAAAACGACATTAAGTACATGAACCGTCTGTTAGACCTTCTTGACGACGACGACGATGTACAGGCTGTATACCACAACTGGGATACCGACGAGAGATAAGACAAATAAAATATTTGAGATCAGAATGAAATCAGAAAAGGCCCGGAGCATTTTGCTCCGGGCCTTTTCGTCAGACATCAGGGAGGCGCAGACGCGCCTCATGCTGATGTTACTGGTAAACTAAGTTTACGTTTTTGAAGGTTACATCTGCGCTGCGTGCCACAAACATGCCGACATAAACATGGTCGGAGTCGATTGCAGTCAGCGGGAAGTCAAAGCCTGCGGATACCGGGGCATTGTCACCGAATACACAGGTGTATCCGTCTGGACCTTTGCGGATCTCTACGTGTACGGTCTCACCGGCTTTGTATACGCGGGAGGCGGTACCGCCGGAGGTAAGCTGTCCATTCTTTCTTGCAAAGCAGTTCCATGGGGAGGCAGAGGAGAGCTGGAGCTGTCCGGCTGCAACATAATCGCCCAGGGTATCGTTGACAACGGTGTCGAGGTAGATGTCATCGCGGACCATCAGCCAAAGGAGTTCAAGACGGAAGCGTTATAAGCGTTGATGGTCACATCGGCGGACAGGATAAAGTTTGCGGAGGACGGAACCTCGCGGTAATACATCGCAATACCGTCGCTGCCCTGCTCAATGCCGCCGACCTGCTGAGTTCTGGTGGCACCGGAATTAGTTCCAACTGCCATGTGAATGGAGTTATCGCTGTTGCCCTGCAGGCAGAAATACATGCTGTTTAAGTATTCATATCCATCGATGTTTCCGAATACGGTCGGTTTCCAGTCACCGACAGTCGAAAAGATGCTGCTCACACTGGCTGGTGCGGTAAAGCTCTGTGCATGGTAGTTTGCATTGATGGAGTTATTGTCATATTGCGGGACCTGAGGGTTCGAAATAACATAATTTTTCAGCCCGGAGTTTGATTTTAACAGCTCGTCTGCGATGAACCAGGCATTGCACTGGGCACCATAGAGATTGGTGTGGGTGTTGTCGATGCTGACATCGCGGTTGGATGTTTGAGCGTGGCGGTTCTTGATGCCGTCTGCGCCGAGACGTTCATAGACATCCTTGGTGCGTGCGGTAAGATCCAGGACCGGAACACTCTTGCCGACACCTAACTGGCGGATCGCTTTTGCGTAATCGCCGCCCTGGAAGGTACCTTCCTCATTTTTCTTAGTGCTGGTGATGTGTCCGTCTTCTCCGGTGTAGTTGTTTGCTACATTGCGGCGCACGATCGGGGTTACTAAGATTGGATTAGCCTGTTTGCCTTTTACCGGTTTGATGTACTTTTCATAGAGGTTGTACTGGAAGGAACCGCTGGTGGAGACAGAACCGGCCGGGTTAGAGTAGCGGCCCTGCTCGGTACGCTCATCGTTGTGGCCAAAGCCGATGAGAACATAGTCACCAGCTTGTACACCCTGCAGCAGACGCTGGTACTGCTCAGTGTCGGAGTAGGATTTGGAGCTGGTACCGGATACGGCAAGGTTCTGGATATTTACCCCCTGCAGGTACAGACCGAGCTGGGTTCCCAGCCGTAACGTGGGGAATAGTAGGTTGTATCATTAAATGCAGCGGCAGTGGAATCGCCGACTACCCAGACGGTAGGCGGTGCAGAAGGCTTGTCTACGGAAACTCCGCCGGACTGCGGCTCGCTGTACTCGCCAGGTGCATTGGTGAGGGCTGAATTATTTGTAGATGAGGAACCGCCCGCAACTACCGTGGCAGCAGAGGCAGGAACGGCAGAAAAGGCTGTCGTTACCGCGCAGATACAGCCAAGGAGCAGGGCCTTCATGCGTGAAGCGTTTTTTTTCATGGGTCAGATTCTCCTAAGTTAAAAATTGAGGGCCATTTTGCAAGGCAGAAATGACCCGATGTGCTCCATTATAGACCATGGAAAAAAACTTGCCAAGCTATTTTCTGGAAGATTTGGGAGATTGGAAGAATGTTGTAAGAGAATCTTAAAAAACGGACATGCCGTAAAACGAAGCCGGATACTTCCGGGCTTTCGTTTGCGGCAGGCCTGTGAAAATAAAGATGCATATGGATCCGGCCGATATCATGCCGGGCAGATTGTAACCGGGCAAATGATAGCACGCAGGACAGATGAAACCGGTTAAATTCTACCGGGTCAGTCTCTCCAGATCCTGGTAAAATCCCGGATAGGAGATGTTGACACATTCTGCGCCGAGAATTTCAGTCTCGCCTTCTGCCATACCGGCAGTCACGGCGAAGGTCATGGCAATGCGGTGGTCTAAATGACTGTCGATGACGGCACCGTGAAGCGGCTTGCCACCGTGTATGATCATGCCGTCTTCCGTCTCCTCTACGTCAGCACCCATGGCACTTAAGCTTTCCACCATGACGGCGATGCGGTTGGATTCCTTCACCTTCAGCTCCGCCGCGTCACGGATGATGGTGTCACCTTCTGCAAAGCAGGCCATAGCCGCGATCATAGGAAGCTCATCGATCAGGGTGGGGATGATCTCACCGTGGATATCCATGCCGTGCATGGAAGAGGAACGCACAAGGATATCGGCAACCGGTTCACCGCTTTCTTTTTTGTTTAAGAGGGTAAGATCCCCGCCCATAGCCTGGCATACGCGGATCATGCCGTCACGGGTCGGATTGATCCCGACATTTTTAATAAGGATCTCAGAGCCGGGAACCATGAGTCCTGCCGCGAGGAAAAATGCAGCAGAAGAGATATCGCCCGGAACCTGGATTTCTTTGGCGAAAAGCTCGCTTGCAGGCTGGATGATAGCGGTGGTGCCCTCCGTGCGCACATTAGCCCCAAATTCATTTAGCATCAGTTCTGTATGGTTGCGGGAGAGCAATGGCTCTGTGACCCTGGTTTCGCCGTCGGCGTAAAGCCCGGCCAGGAGAATGGCTGACTTTACCTGGGCGGAAGCGACCGGGGACTGGTAGTGGATCCCGTGCAGCGGCTTTCCGTGGATGGCAAGCGGCGCACAGCCATTTCCATGGATGCTTTGGATGTCAGCACCCATCTGGCTTAAGGGATCCATGATGCGTTTCATAGGCCGTTTCTGGATGGAGGCATCGCCGGTAAGCGTTACGGAAAAATCCTGTGCACAGAGAATGCCGGAGATCAGGCGGGTTGTGGTACCGCTGTTGCCGCAGTCTAAAACCTCATCTGGCTTTTTTAAACCGTGCAGACCGTTTCCGTGGACCAGAACGGTATCGCCGGTGTTTTCGATGGATACCCCCATCTTCTGGAAGCATGCTATGGTGGATAAGCAGTCTGCACCCTGCAGAAAGTCTGTGATCCTTGTGATGCCCTTTGCGAGGGAGCCGAACATGACGCTGCGGTGGGAGATGGACTTATCGCCCGGAATGGTGACTTCGCCCCGCAGACCATTTGATTTTGTGAATTTCATAAATGATTACCTCACTTCCCTGATTCTTCCAAAATATAAGCTTTCTAAAATATAAGCCTTCTAAATAAAACATAGCGTGAAGGAAAAGAAAACCATTAGAAGGCTTAGTGCTTCGGAATCAGTTCGTAATTATATTTTTTCAGCTGTTCCCATGCCTGGTGCATGGCTGCTTCATCGTAGAAAACAATCTTTAAAGCACCGTCGCCCTGCTCCCGGTTGTGGTTGATGCCAATGTTGCAGATGCTGATGCCGCGTGCGCTTAGGATGCAGGATAAGGTCGAGATCGCACCTGGCTCGTCCACGATATCTACGGTAAAGGCGTACTCCGGAGTGACAGAGCCACGCCGTGTTTCCGAGATCGAGTTGCGGTAAGTGCGCGAGGTCTCAAAAAGATGGTAAATGTCTTCGCCCTGTCTGGCCTTTAAGGAGCCCAGAATCTGGTTTAAAGAAGCAATATAGTTTTCCAGCATACTTATGATATTACCGGTGTTTGTCATGCAGATCTGTTCCCACATTTCCGGGGAAGAGGATGCAATGCGGGTGATATCCTTAAATCCGCCTGCAGCAAGACGCTTCATCAGCTCGTCCCTGTTGTCGGAATCGCGGACCAGGTTTACCAGGCTGGAGGCAACCAGATGCGGAAGATGGCTGATCGCGGCCACGATCCGGTCATGCTCGTGGTAGTCCAGCACGATCGGGATGGAACCGGTCAGGCTTGCGACTGCGACGATGCGGTCAGTATCTTTTTTGGAAGAATGTGCAGTAGGGGTTACGATATAATAGGCATTTTCCAGAAGATGATCCGTGGCGTTTTCATAGCCGGTCTTTTCTGAACCAGCCATCGGGTGGCCGCCAACGAAAACCTCTTCCATGTCAAGCTTTGTGACAACCTGATGAATATCTTCCTTTGTGGAGCCAACGTCTGTGATCAGGGCACCCGGCTTTAAAAAGGGGCGGATCTGTGCCAGGTACTGCGCATTGTATTCCACAGGAGTGCACAGGAAAATGATATCGCATTCCTTTAAAGGCTCCCCAATGCCGTCTAAGATAACATCCACAATGCCGTCGGCTTTCGCCTGCTCCAGCTTTGCGCGGGTGCGCATGTATGCCATGATCCGGGCTGTGGGACAGGCACGCTTGATGCCTTTGGCGATCGAGCCGCCGATTAGCCCCAGACCGATAAATCCAAATGTTGTGTCGTTCATGTCAGAATCTCCTTGAAATAATACTGGATCCGTATTCCGCCTGCGGCGTTACATCCAATACGTAATGCAAATACTAAATGCTATTCTAAGATAATATGAAAATGTTGTCAATGCTTTATTGCTTTAAACTGCGATAGTGAAAAGCGAAAAGAATCCAGAAAAGCAGGGACGTATCAGACGAAAAGAAAAATTTTCCAAAAATAATTTGTGCAAATCGTATATTCTACTTGAAATTTTCAAACTTTTTTAGTAGAATATCGTCATAGACTAAAATTGATGTACAGGAGGGAATCATATGAACGTTTATGGTACAAAACAGATCCGAAACGTCGTTTTACTTGGCCACGGCGGGGCCGGCAAGACGACGGTTGCAGAAGCACTTGCCCTGGTAACCGGAGTCACCAAGCGTATGGGCAAGGTTGTTGACGGTAACACCATCAGCGACTACGACAAGGAAGAAATCAAACGTCAGTTTCCATCTCCACGTCTCTGATCCCGATCGAGTATCAGGGCGATGAAGGCATGATGAAGATCAATATCCTGGATACTCCTGGTTATTTTGACTTCGTCGGCGAAGTAGAAGAAGCAGTCAGTGTGGCAGATGCAGCGATCATCGTTGTAAACTGCAAGGCAGGCATCGAGGTCGGCACGGAAAAGGCATGGGAGCTGTGCGATAAGCTCAAACTGCCACGCATCATTTTTGTCACCAACATGGACGATGACCATGCAAGCTTCCGTGAACTTGTACTGAAATTAGAGAGACGCTTCGGCAGAAGCATTGCTCCGTTCCAGCTCCCGATCCGTGAAAATGAAAAGTTTGTCGGATATGTAAACGTTGTCAAAATGGCCGGCAGACGATTTACCAATTTAAGCGATTACGAAGAATGCGAGATTCCTGATTATTCCCAGAAAAACCTCGGCATTGCCAGAGATGCTCTCTTAGAGGCGGTGGCAGAGACCAGTGAGGAATATATGGAGCGCTATTTCTCCGGTGAAGAATTTACACTGGAAGAAATTCAGGGCGCTCTTCGGGAACATGTGATAGATGGCTCTATTGTTCCGGTGCTGATGGGCTCCGGTATCAACTGCCAGGGCTTTAAGACGCTGTTACAGGTTATTGACCGTTACCTTCCGACCCCGGATAAATTCGAGTGTATCGGTGTCGATGTTTCCACCGGTGAGCGTTTCACCGCAAAATACAACGACCAGGTTTCCTTATCCGCAAGAGTGTTCAAGACCATCGTAGACCCGTTCATTGGTAAATATTCGCTTATGAAGGTCTGCACCGGTATCTTAAAACCGGACAGCACCATCTACAATGTCAATAAGGATACCGAGGAAAAGGTCGGCAAGCTGTACCTGCTCCGTGGTAAGGATACGATTGAGGTACCGGAACTGCGCGCAGGCGATATCGGTGCCGTGGCAAAGCTTGGCGTGACCCAGACCGGCGATACCATCGCCCTTCGTTCCGCACCGATCGTATACCACAAACCGCAGACCTCCACTCCGTATACATACATGCGTTATAAGACCGTGACCAAAGGTGACGAGGACAAGGTTTCCAGCGCACTGGCAAAGCTGATGGAAGAGGACCTGACCTTAAAGTCTGTGAACGATAAAGAAAACCGCCAGCTTCTGTTATACGGCATTGGTGACCAGCAGCTCGAGGTGGTTGTCAGCAAGCTGTTAGGCCGCTATAAGGTAGAGATTGAGCTGAGCAAGCCGAAATTTGCATTCCGAGAGACCTTGAGAAAGAAAGTAGAGGTTCAGGGCAAATATAAGAAGCAGTCCGGCGGACATGGCCAGTACGGCGACGTCAAGATGATCTTTGAGCCGTCCGGCGATCTGGAAAAGCCATATGTATTTGAAGAGAAAGTCTTCGGCGGTGCAGTTCCGAAGAACTACTTCCCGGCAGTTGAAAAGGGTGTTGCAGAGAGCTGCGTGAAGGGACCTCTGGCTGCATATCCGGTCGTTGGCGTAAAGGCAACCCTGGTAGATGGTTCTTACCATCCGGTAGACTCCTCCGAGATGGCATTTAAGACCGCTGCCATGATGGCATTCAAGAAGGGCTTTATGGATGCAAATCCGGTTCTCTTAGAGCCGATTGCATCTTTGAAAGTAACTGTCCCGGATAAATTCACCGGCGATGTTATGGGTGACTTAAACCGCAGAAGAGGACGTGTCCTTGGCATGAACTCCGATCATCACGGCAAACAGGTGATTGAGGCAGACATCCCAATGTCCGAGCTCTTTGGTTACAATACAGACCTGCGCTCCATGACCGGCGGTATCGGCTTATATGAGTACGAGTTCAGCCGTTATGAGCAGGCTCCTGGCGATATCCAGAAGAAGGAAGTCGAGGCAAGAGCTGCTAAGGTCGACAAGCTGGATGTATAATCTTATGGATACCAGAAGACAGATATCGAGAATATGCTGGGCTTATACAGCATTTCTGGCAGTCTCTACGGCAGCACAGATTTTTTTCGGTGCATTGTTAGAGCCGCTTGTTCTGATCTTTGGACAGAGCCGTGCGCTTGAGCGTGCGGCTCTTCTGGTGTCAGAATTTGCGATGTACGGAATCGGATTTCCGTTGTTTGCCTGGCTCATGGGACGCATCCCGTCCTGTGAGATGAAAGAAAAAAAGAAGATCAGCATGGGCCAGTTTCTGGGGATGCTGGTTTTATGCTATGGCCTTACCTACATCGGGAATATGCTTGGAAGCATTCTTATGGAAATGGCAGGGAGCATAAGCGGAACCGATTACAGCAATCCGGTGACCGATGTGATCGGTCAGATGGACCTTGGAATGGTCTTTTTAACGGCAGTGCTGATCGCTCCGGTTATGGAGGAACTGGTGTTCCGTAAATATCTGGTGGACCGTCTGGTCCCTTACGGGCAGAAAACAGCAGTGCTCTTGTCTGGCCTGTTTTTTGGCCTGTTCCACGGGAATTTTTACCAGTTTTTTTATGCGGCAGTTCTCGGTGCGGTTTTTGCCTGGCTGTACAGCACGACCGGCCGGATCCGCTATAACATTGCGCTGCATATGCTCATCAATCTCATGGGAGGAGTGCTTCCCATGGTGTTATCCCAGGGCTCAGAGGCAGGAAATCTGTTTGCTTTTCTCGGGTATGGCTTTTTAAATATTTTTGCCTATGTCAGTATGGTGATCTCGGTGATCCTGCTGGCATCGCATTACCGCCAGATCCCGTGGTTTAGCGGCTGGGTTTTCCGTAGGGAGCCGATGCTTGTGACCTGTCTGAAGGCACCTGGCTTCTGGGCATTTCTGGCTGGAAGTGTGCTGTTATTTGTTTTTGGGTAGCTTTCGGATTTTAACAAGTGGTTTTTATTCTTAAATTTTTGTATTGACAAGTGTGCTGTAAAAGGGTATGATACAAAACATGATTAAGTTATGAGAGCGAAGGCGTTCGAACAAAGAGTTCGGGCGCCTTTTTTCTTTGTATCATAGGAAATTGCGTCCTGGGAGATTTCATAGGATCATGGGACCAATTTGAGAGGAGAAAACCATTATGGATGATATCGACAGAAAAATATTAAAGCTTTTGCAGGATAATGCGCGTGTTTCCTTAAAGACCATAGCGGAGAATACCTTTCTTTCCTCCCCGGCTGTTTCTGCCCGGATTGAAAAGCTGGAAAAGGATGGAGTGATCGCCGGTTACCATGCAATGATCGATCCGGAGAAGCTTGGATACCACATCATCGCGTTTATCAACCTTGACGTAGTGCCGGAGGAAAAGCCGCAGTTTTATGCCTATGCGGAAAGTGTTCCGAATGTGCTTGAATGCAATTGCGTAACAGGGGCATATTCCATGCTGTTAAAGGTTGCATTCCAGAGTACCATGGAGTTAGATGTTTTTATCGGGCAGCTGCAGAAGTTTGGAAAAACCAGCACACAGATCGTGTTTTCCACGCATGTGGGGCCGCGTGGAGTTGCGGTATAAAAGACTGGGACAGCCTATCTGGTAATAAATAAGGGTAGAACCAGAATTACTTCCTTTTCATATTGTAATAGAAGAATACAAAATGGAAAGGAAGTATTTTTTTGGCAGAAATAAAAAAGGTGATCCTGGATGCCGGTCATGGCGGGGAAACAGATCCCGGAGCAGTCTATCAGGGACGCCGGGAGAAAAATGACAATTTGCGGATGACTCTGGCAGTAGGACAGATTTTGAGCGAAAATGGTGTAGATGTAGGCTATACAAGAGTGCAGGATGTGTACCAGACGCCGCTTCAGAAGGCCCAGATGGCAAACAACTGGGATGCAGATTATTTTGTTTCCTTTCATAGAAATGCCATGCCGGTTCCCGGGACAGCTTCCGGGACAGAGACTCTGATCTTTTCGAAGGACGGGGAGGCAGAACGTCTGGCGGCTAACATCAATACAGAGCTTAGGCAGGCAGGCTGGAAGGATCTGGGAACGATTGAGCGCCCCGGACTGATCGTCCTCCGGAAAACAGAGATGCCGGCTGTTCTGGTTGAGGCTGGCTTCCTCGACAATGAGGCGGATAACCAGAGGTTTGATGCACAGTTTGAACAGACAGCCCAGGCTATTGCAGATGGGATCCTAAAAACTGTGAACGGACAGGAAGGACAGCCGGAATACTATCAGATCCAGGTAGGAGCCTATGGGCAGAAGGAGCTTGCACAGGCTCTGCTCAGCCAGCTGCAGGCAGCAGGTTATCCGGCATTTCTGGTCTTTCAGGACGGCCTGTACAAGGTGCGGGTCGGGGCTTATCTCAATCTGGATAATGCAGCATGGATGGAAAAAACATTGCGCATGGCCGGGTATCCCACCCTGCTGGTGCAGGAGCCGGCCGTGTACTGAGTGTCTGTAAACAGGCGCCATGCATGGAAAATCTTTCCTGGCAATCTGGACTGTGTACTGAGTGTCCACGAACAGGAATCATATGACAGCCTGCAGGAACGTGCGGCAGATCTACAGGCCTTCTAAATCAAATGCAGGGGTATATTCCTCCTTTGCACTGCTTTTTTCCTGCATAAAACCCTGGGTGAGCCCCAGCTCCAATGCAGCGTCCACAACCTTCTGGTATTCGTAGCTGGTGATGCGGCGGTTCAGCTCTGGAAACTGTGGGTTCTTTTCGTAAGGGGTATACTGGCTCATAAGGCTAATATAAAAGCTATTTTGTGGCAGGGAATCTGCCAGCCAGTGCATCAGGCGGATGGAGTCCTCTTTTTGCCGGCAGTACAAGATGACGGATGATCACACCGCGTTCCATGACCGGGGCAGCTTCCCCTGGTATGGTCCGAAGCTTTGGCGCACCGGTCTGCCGGATCATCTGCGAGATGGCTTTTGTGGCGGTCTGGAAATAGAACGGAGCCTGAGAATAGCGGGCAGAAAGGTCAGAACTTTCGTATTTGAGGTCTGGCAGCCAGATATCCACGTAATCCTTTAAGGCGTCAATGGTTTCTACCCGTTCATAGCCGCCGCAATTATAGACAACAGGAATGAAAAGACGGTCCCGGACCAGATCCAGGGCCGGAAGGATCCAGGGGAGAAAATGGGTGGCAGTTACCAGGCTGATGTTATTGGCCCCCTGATCCTGCAGCCGCAAAAAGGTATCGGCCAGCTCCCGGGTGGTAAGTGCTTTTCCGTACAGCTCGCGGCTGATCCGGTAGTTTTGGCAGAAGCAGCAGCGCAGCGTACAGCCGCTGAAAAATACCGTGCCGCTTCCCCGGGTACCGCTGATGCAGGGCTCCTCCCAGAAATGCAAGGCAGCCCGGGCAGCAACGGCACCGGCCGGTGCCTGGCAAAAGCCCTGCTTTACCGTGCGGTCAACCCCGCACATGCGTGGACAGAGCTGGCAGTGATGAATCTGTTCCTGAAAATAAGCTGATGTGTATTCGGACATAATGATACTCCCATCTAAATGAACGCATTGCTGTTTGCGCAGCATGCGAACACGAACAAAATTGTTTTCGGATTCTTTGCCCAGTATACAAAAATGAAACGAAAAAAGCAAGAATAGGGCAATATGCAATATGGCAATATGGAAAGTCAAGGATGTTTTGAAAAGGAACTTGAAAAAGAGCACCATATGTTGTATAATCAGTTCAGAACAAAAAAGACAGTAATTCCTGAAGTGTTCGACAACCTTACCCATTTTGAACCTACATTACTGACTAAGGGATTCCTATATCTGCTGGCAGATGTCAGGCCTCCACAGAGTGGAAGGCAGAAGCCTGCATGCGGTTGCCCACCTAGCTTTGCTAGGCGTCAATAAGTAAGAACGGCACATTCGGGATTACAAAAGAGAAATAAGCAGCGAGAAATCGCTGCTTTTATTACATCGCTTATCGAGGAGGCGCCAGTGGCGCGTCCGATGATGATAACAGTGCCTGCGTCTGGCAGCTTTGCAGTTCTGTTATGGAACTACATATTGGAAAGGAAAATACCATGAAAAATGATAAGTACCGCACATATATATGCTGGGGCGTTACAGCACTGGTAGTGCTTTTGCTTCTGGTCGCTGCTGTATTTGTAGCGATCCGGTGGTCACTCGTGGCTGCGCTTGGAAAAAAGATCGCCAAGATCCTGGCACCGGTGATCTATGGGGCAGTGTTTGCCTATCTGCTGACACCGGTTTATAACCGGGTACAGGGGGCAGTTATGAAGCTGACAGAGAAGGTGATCCCGGCAGAAAAAAGCCGGAAAAGCTTAGGCGGCTTTCTTGGGACCGTAGCAAGCCTGTTACTTCTGGTGGCTGTGGTGGTAGGACTTATTTCTATGCTAATTCCGCAGCTCATCAACAGCATCCGCGGGGTTATGGACACCCTGCCGGCAAACATCAATAATCTGGAGATCTGGCTGGAAAAGGTTCTGGCAGATAACCCAGACCTGGAGCAGCAGGTGATGCAGCATTATGGAGCAGCAGCCGATTATCTCCAGAACTGGCTAACCAACGTGGTCGTGCCAAACATCTACCGGATCATTGGAGGAGTCTCCAGCGGAGTGGTTCTGGTCGTGAATGCGGTATTTGATATCCTCATTGGCCTCATCGTCATGATCTATCTTCTTAATATGAAGGAAAAGCTGCGTGCCCAGGTCAAAATGATCATTTATGGGTTATTTCCGTTAAAGATTGCGAATAAGATAGTGGAAGAAGCAAGGTATGTGCATCATGTATTTGGTGGGTTCATTATTGGAAAGCTGCTCGATTCTTTGATCATCGGCCTGATCTGCTTTGTGCTTCTCGGCTTTGCCAATATGCCGTATGTTCTGCTTGTCAGCGTGATCGTGGGTGTTACCAATGTTGTGCCGTTCTTCGGCCCGTTTATCGGGGCGGTGCCAAGTGCACTTTTGATCTTGTTATCGGATCCGGTGAAATGCATTTATTTCCTGATTTTTATCCTGCTTTTGCAGCAGTTCGACGGAAATATCCTGGGACCAAAGATCCTGGGGGATTCCACGGGACTTTCCAGCTTCTGGGTGCTCTTTTCCATTCTGCTGTTCGGAGGCCTCTGGGGCTTTGTCGGAATGATCATCGGAGTGCCGACGTTTGCAGTTATTTACCGTCTTGTGGCAGAGTTTACAAGATGGAGACTTGGAAAAAAAGCTTTGTCTGGGAAACTCCGTGAGTACGATGGTCTCGACCACATCGATGAAACTGCAAAGACTTATATCAAGGGCGAGAGGAATTTATGAGAAAACGAAATATGATCCGTTGGATATTTGGAATTCCGGCGATCGTTCTGATCTTGATCGGTATCATTCTTTTTTGTGAACCGGATAGATCGGGAATTACCAGGGCGGCGGCTGCAAAGTCAGTCGCCCTTGCTCTTATATCACCGGAAGAGCTGAATGCATGGGAAAAAGAATACGGCGCATCCCATTTCCCGGCAGATGCCATGGGGGAATGGTATGTTCCGTATCTGGATTATTTATATGAAGCAGGATATCTGGATGAGGCAGATACGCCTGCGGACCGGGAGCATGCAGAGGGTGCCCTGACGTATCTGGAAGCGGCCCAGATCGCAAAAAAAGCCTCGGCCGATACAAAAGGATCAGCGCTGGAAAAACGCCATGGCAAAAATAAAGCATGTCCGGAAGATACTTGGTGGCTGTTTTACGAGACATTTTTAAAGGCTGTGGATCAGGACGGGGCAGTGCAGGAGGAAAACATCAAGGTTTACGGGACGCCGGAAAATATCCAGGGCTGCCCGGCGTGGACCGCTTATACAAGCTTAGGCACGGTCACATTTTATGGTCTGTCCCTGGATTCTTATGTCGATCACGAACTGTCTGTGTGGGTGAGAGACGGGGAGCTGATCCATGTAAAAAAAGATATGGGCCAGAATACGCTGTACCGCAATGTCTGGATCCTGAATGGTGACAGCCAGAGCCTGATGGTATACATCGGTAATATCCAGAGAAAGCTTTCCTTTCAGAAAAGCTGTAAAAAGCCGGAAGAGCTGGCCGGCAACCTGGCAGATATCAGTATGGAGCATGGAAAAATCACAAAGGTATCATTAAAAAAAGAGCGGATCAGCGGAAAGGTGCTTTCTGTACGGGACGATGCCATTGAGCTGGAGGGCTATGGAAGTGTGCCGCTCGATACAGAATATAAGGTATTAAAAACCTACGGCGATGTCAAACGGCTTCCACTTTCTGAGATCCTGGTGGGAAGCAGCAGCCAGGAGTTTGTGGTTGCGAAGGGAATGATCTGTGCAGTCATCAAGGAACGGGAGGATACTGCCAAACAGATCCGTGTCCTGATCCTTGGCGACGGCTTTCAGGATAAAACGCATCAGACGGTTGAGATCAGCTGTCCTGGAAGTGTAAAAGAAATTCAGGGAGAGGAAGAAAAAGAATTAGAGCCGGGCAGCATGGTATCTGTAACCACCGGGGATGGAAGCTGCAGCGCACAGCGCCTGATCCTGGAGCCAGAGACAGGGACAGAGCTTACGGTGACCAGCTTAAACCGCTCGCAGGGGCATCCGTCTTATGCCGGGCGGCTGGAAATCTTAGACACAGAGGAAGGGCTGGTCCTTGTCAACGAACTGCCTCTGGAGGATTATCTGAAAAAGGTGGTGCCGAGTGAAATGCCAGCCAGCTATGAAAAGGAAGCCTTAAAGGCCCAGGCAGTCTGCGCGAGAACCTATGCCTATATGCAGATGAAGAGCAACAGCTACCGCTCCTACGGCGCCCAGATCGATGACAGCACACAGTTTCAGGTCTATAATAATGTGGAAACCGATGCAAAAACAACGCAGGCGGTGCAGGAAACCTATGGGAAAATGTTGTACTATGACGGAAATCCGGTCACGGCCTATTATTTTTCCACATCCTGCGGCACCACTACCAATGCAGCAATCTGGGATAGTGATCCAGAGCAGACCCCGTATCTGCGGAGCCTGAGCCTTCAGACCGCCAGAAGCCGCTTAAGCTTTGAAAACGAAGATGCGTTTGCACAGTTTATTAAGAACAAGGAGTTCCCGGCATATGACGCCTCCTATCCGTTTTACCGCTGGAATTTAAAGACCAATGGCAACGTGATCGCTGCACATGTAGCCGGAGTGGGAACTGTGACGGATGTTTCCGTTACGGAGCGTGGGCCGGGCGGTGTAGCCATGAAGCTTCTGGTAAAGGGCAGTGAAGGGGAAAGAATCATAACCGGGCAGAACGCTATCCGCAGTGCCCTTGGCGATTCTTCCCTCAGCATTAACCGCGGTGATGGAAAAACCTCAGAGGGCTGGGAGCTGCTGCCCAGCGGTTTCCTCATTGTGGAAGCTGCCGGCACAGATCAGAATGGTGTCGCACAGTTCCGTATTTACGGCGGTGGGTACGGACATGGTGTCGGCATGAGCCAGAACGGGGCACAGGCCATGGCTAAGACTGGAGTGAACTATGAAGAAATCCTGAAATATTTTTATGATGGGGTAACGATTGAGGAAAAAGAATCAGCAGATGCGTCATAGGTGCCTTCTGCAATAGGAAATGCAATAAAAATTTTTATTGGATGTATAAAGAAGGAAAGGGAGGACATAATAGGAGTAGTACCAAAGAAAAGAGAAATACTTATCCTCCCCTTTTTATTAAGCTTCGGCATATTGGATGTGCCGGGGCTTAATTTTTTTAAAAATCCAGTGCATGGTTGCAAATTCTTTCAAATATCCGTATAATAAGAAAACATGTGAAACACCAGAAATCAGTTACAGATTGAGACAGAAATGAGGACAGAAATGAAAAATCTATTAGTTGGACAGTCTGGCGGCCCCACCGCTGTGATCAATGCAAGTCTTTATGGAGTTGTGAAGGAAGCGCTGAAGATGCCTGGGATCGGTCATGTGTACGGCATGATCAATGGAATTGAGGGATTGCTGCAGGATCATTATATGGATCTGGGTGCAGAGCTTTCCGGGGAGGATCTGGAGCTTTTAAAGCTGACCCCGGCAGCCTTTTTAGGCTCCTGCCGTTATAAGCTTCCGGAAAACCTGACCGATGCCTTTTATGAGACGGTTTTTGAGAAATTCCGTCAGATGGAGATCGGATATTTCCTCTATATTGGCGGAAATGATTCCATGGATACGGTCAGCAAGCTTTCCCGGTACGCAAAGCACCATGGAAGCGATATCCGGTTTATCGGTATTCCAAAAACCATCGATAACGACCTTATCATGACGGATCATACGCCGGGATATGGCAGTGCAGCCAAGTATGTGGCTGCGGCTGTGCGGGAGATCGCGTTAGACGCTTCCGTGTACCAGCAGAAGGCGGTGACCATTGTAGAGCTGATGGGACGCCATGCCGGCTGGCTTACGGCAGCCAGTGTGCTGGCCCGGAAATTCGAGGGAGACAATCCGGTGCTGATCTATCTGCCAGAGGCAGATTTTGAACTGGAGCAGTTTGCAAAGGATCTGAAAGCAGCACTGGGGAAACAGAACAGTGTAGTTGTGTGCGTGTCGGAGGGAATTTCCGATGCATCCGGAACCTTTATCTGTGAGTACGGAGATGAAGCCATGGTGGACAATTTTGGCCATAAGATGCTGACTGGCTGCGGTAAGGTCCTGGAGAATTTTGTCCGGCACCGTTTTGGTGTCAAGGTGCGTTCCGTGGAGCTGAATGTCAGCCAGCGCTGCAGTGGCATGCTGGCATCGGAGACTGATATCACGGAGGCGGCTCTGGCAGGACAGGAGGGCGTCCGGGCTGCTGTATCCGGGAAGACTGGACAGATGGTAGCCTTTGAACGGGTAACCGCAGAGCCGTACTGCATGGAGTGCCGACTGGTGGATGTGAATGAAGTCTGCAACCAGGAAAAAAAGGTTCCACAGGAGTGGATCACCAGTGGTGGAAGTGATGTGGCACAGGCATTCATCGATTATGCTTTGCCGATGATCCAGGGAGAACCAAAGCGCCCTATGGAGCATGGAATTCCGAAATATCTGTACCGGAAGGTGTGAAAGAGTGCATTGCTTACAGGGACAGATTTTTTGAACAGGAAATGAATTGAAAATTCTGAACATTCCGGACTGAAAATTCTGCATAAATGATTTGCAAAATACTGAGAAATGTTATATACTTATCGGGAATATGCACGTTGTCCTTAATGTGCGAACAGGATTATAGAAAAAGGAAGGATATACAATATGGCAACCTTATTAGAAAACTGGAGAAACCTTGCTTACGGCAATGGTCTAGATGATAAACAGAGAGAGCAGCTGTGGACTGGCTATTTCACAATTGAGAAGGGTATCTACGAGCAGATCTTAAGCAACCCGGCAGAAGTTGTTTCCGGAACCGTAAAAGAGCTGGCAGATAAGTACCAGACTGAGGTTCTGATCATGACTGGCTTCTTAGACGGCATCAACGAGAGCTTAAAGGGCTATGAGAACCCGATCGAGACCATGGATGAGAACACCCAGGTAAAGATCGAGATCGATCCGGAGAAGCTTTACTACAACATGGTAGAGGCAAAAGCAGAATGGCTGTACACTCTGCCGCAGTGGGACTCCATCTTAAGCGAAGAGAAGAGAAAAGAGCTTTACAAGCAGCAGAAGGCTTCCGGAACCATCCGCAAGGAAAAGAAAATTTTCCCGAACGATCCGTGTCCGTGTGGAAGCGGCAAGAAATACAAAAAGTGCTGCGGTAAGAACGCATAAGGAATCGATGAACGGTAAGCAGGAGTGTCTATTGGACGTTCCTGCTTTTCTTTGCATTGCATATCAGGGAGGTGCCAGTGACGCCTCTGCCAATTCGTGAGCGTGAGAATCCGGCAATCCGGCTTCTTGCAGCAACAAGTATTCGAAGGAGGTTTGAAGCATGGAGGCATATACAGGTTTTGCGTCTGTGTACGATCTGTTCATGGACAATATTCCATACAGGGACTGGTGTGATTATGTGACCAGCCTTTTAAAAGAATACGGTGTGACGGATGGTCTTGTCTTGGATCTTGGATGTGGTACCGGAAAGCTGACGCGGCTTCTTGCAAAAAAGGGCTACGATATGATCGGTGTGGATCTTTCCGAGGAGATGCTAGAGATAGCATTGGAGCATGAGATGGAAGAGCCGCAGCAGATTTTATATCTGCAGCAGGATATGCGGGAGTTTGAACTGTATGGTACGGTCCGCGCCATCGTCAGTATCTGTGATTCCATGAATTACCTGGAGGATCATGAGGACCTGGTGCAGGTCTTAAAGCTTGCAAACAACTATCTGGATCCAAAGGGCGTATTTATTTTTGATATGAATACCGTCTACAAATACCGGGAACAGTTAGGGGAGCAGACGATTGCAGAGAACCGGGAAGAAAGCAGCTTCATCTGGGAAAACTATTTCGATGAAGCGGAAATGGTCAATGAGTACGATCTGACGCTGTTTATCCGTGAGGAGGATGGGCGGTATTCTAAATATGAAGAGACGCATTACCAGAAGGCTTTTGAGATCAGCGAGGTGAAGGAGGCTGTGAAAGAGGCAGGCATGGAGCTTGTAGCTGTGTATGATGCCTTTACCAGAAAGCCGCCGAGAGAAGACAGTGACCGTGTTTATTTTGTTGTGCGGGAATGCGGAAAATAACTTATGTGTGTTGCCCATAAAGATGGACGGAAAAGAAAATCCGGAATTGTATCCATAAAAAGGGAATTGTATCCATAAAAAGGAGGAACGACATATGTCAGACTATATTATCAGAGCAACTGCGGCCGAGGGACAGATCCGTGCCTTTGCTGCGACTACAAGAGAATTAACCGAATATGCGCGTCAGGCGCACAATACCAGTCCAGTGGCAACCGCAGCGTTAGGACGTCTTCTGACGGCTGGTGCCATGATGGGCGTTATGATGAAGGGCGCCAACGATCTTCTCACCATTAAAATTGAGGGGGACGGTCCGATCGGCGGTCTGACTGTGACGGCAGATTCCAAAGGAGATGTGAAGGGCTATGCCTACCATCCGGAGGTTATGCTTCCGCCGAATGAGAAGGGGAAGCTGGATGTTGGCGGTGCCTGGGTATCGGCGTGCTCAGCGTGATCAAAGACATCGGCTTAAAGGAGCCGTATGTCGGCCAGACCATTCTGGTGACCAGTGAGATTGCGGAGGATCTGACCTATTATTTTGCAACCTCTGAGCAGACTCCTTCCAGCGTAGCCCTGGGCGTGCTGATGAATAAGGACAACACCGTCCGCCAGGCGGGGGGATTTATCTTACAGCTTCTCCCGGGAGCTTCTGAGGAGGTTATTTCTACCCTGGAGACCCGCTTAAAGGAGATCACCTCCATTACCTCCCTGCTGGATGCAGGCAATACCCCGGAGATGATCCTGGAACATATTCTTGGTGATTTCGGTCTGGAGATCCTGGATAAGATGCCGGCGCAGTTTGCCTGCAATTGCTCCAGGGAGCGCATAGAGAAGGCATTGATCAGCATTGGAAAGAAAGAACTGCAGGAGATGATTGATGAAGGTAAGACCATCGAGATGAACTGTCATTTCTGCAATAAACACTACCCGGTTACAGTGGACGAGCTGAAGGGCTTACTGGAGAAAGCAAGCCGCTAAGAAGCATCGTGGCTGGTGTATCATGGTGAAACGACAGAATCGTTAGGAAAGAAACATGAAAGACTAGGAGGTTTTAAGGATGGAGCATAAGGCGTGGCACCATTTTTGTACGATCACACAGCATAAGCTGCTGGTCATGCAGAACTGCTTTCGTGTGGGGTTATATAAACAGGGACTGCTTCATGATCTCTCAAAGTACAGCCCGGCAGAATTTCTGACTGGTGTTCATTATTACCAGGGAGACCGCAGCCCGAATGCGGCAGAACGGGAAGAAAAGGGCTATTCTACCGCATGGCTCCACCACAAGGGCCGGAATAAGCATCATTTTGAATACTGGATGGATTTTTCAAAAACCAGCCAGGGGATTGCCGGGGCGAAAATGCCGGTAAATTATCTGGTGGAAATGGTCATGGACCGGATCGCAGCATGTAAGGTTTACCGGGGCAAAGATTATACCGATGGGGCTGCATGGGACTATTACCAGAGAGAACGCCCTTATCTGGATAGAGCGATGCACCCGGAAACGAAAGCGGAGCTGGAAAAAATCCTGATGATGTTAAAGCTGCGCGGGGAGAAGACGACCTTTGCGTATCTCCGGAAGCTTTTAAAAAAGGGAAGCTATTAATTTTTGGAAGCATTATCCGTGGAAAATATCGGCGGGATAATGGTATACCTCTGCATAGGATTCCAGAACTGCTTTGGAATCGGTGCCGGATGGAATCAGGCCGGTGCAGTCGGTAACGGAAGCGGCGCGGACATCCAGCGTGTCCGGGTCATCGGTTCCGTATGGGTCCTGCACAGGTGCTTTTTTGGGGCTGTCTGCCGGTTCTTCCGGCGGCAGCTCTTTTGGCATTTTAGACGGTGGGAGCGTGGATGGCTCATTCTGGGCTTTTCTTACGAGCTCAAGATTTTGCAAAACAAGATCCTTCATGAAAATCATCTCCTTTATGGGCAGTATGCCCGGATGCTGGAAGCTCATGCAGGAAAAAGAATGAAATAAAAAGTGGACACCAAAATCCCTTGGGAAATGTGTCCACTTTTTTATTTCAAATTCATACCGGTGAGATACCGGTGGCGCGTCTGGTGATTAGCTTCTGGAGGAACCGGCTACAATGACATTCTGTCTGCCGTTCTCAGCGTCTGCAGTGCTTTCCTGGGAGGACTGCTGGCTCTGCTGGCTGTTATTGCTGCTCTCGGTGCCAGTTGTATGGGACGGAATACCGGACAGGGTAGTGGTGCAGGTTCCGTCTGCGTTGAAGGTGTAGCTTACGCCGCTGATGGTTTTGGTGGTGCCTGCAACCATAACGCCGTTGGACGGATCGAAGTAGTAGGTTGCGCCGTTTACGTTGTGGAAGCCAGTCTGCATTTTACCGTCTTCGCCAAACAGGAACCAGTTTCCGTCAATCGGCATTGCAATGTTCAGTGCGCATTTGCCGGAAGCCGGATCGAAGTAGTATCTGGAACCGCTGATGGTCTTCCAGCCGGTACCCAGGGAACCATCTTCGTCCATGTGGTAATAGCTGCCGTCTAAATTGAGCCAGCCGATCACAAGAGTACCATCGGACTGTCCGTAATAATATTTGTCAGAGGCTGCATCGTGGATCAGGCCAGTCTGCATGATTCCGTTGGAGCCGAAATAGTATAATTTATCGTTGATCTTTTTTAAGCCGGTGGTCATAACGCCGGTGGAAAGATCCATATAGTAGTAGCCGTCGTTGGTCTGGATCCAGCCTTTATGTAAGCTGCCATTATCATCGTAATAGACATAGGAATTTCCGTTCTGGATCCAGCCGGTTGCAGCCAGGGCAGTGATGCCGGTTGCAAGACTTACGGTACTTAACACACCTGCAGCCATAGCTGCAGCTACATAGCGCTTTATTTTCATGATCAAAAAGTCCTTTCTTTGGTTATTGTGGATTTTGTTTTTTTCATAAACCAGTATAACCTTGCAAAAACACGGATTCAAGAGGTTTCCCTTATTTTTCAGAAAAATGTAAGATAACGCGGAAACGTGTACCGATTTCTGTAATGAGAATGTGTAAAAACGATGCTGGTAAATTTCTGTAATGGGAATGTGTAAAATCGGTGTTGGTAACTGTCTGTTCGGAAAACAATGTGAAGCAATACAAAGAATGCCGCAGGGACCAGCCATGATCTCTGCGGCATAAAGGTTAACGTTAATTCTGTGATTTCTGATATTTTAAGGAAGCTTCGATAAAGCCCCTGAACAATGGATGCGGACGGTTCGGTCTGGATTTTAACTCAGGATGTGCCTGGGTTGCCACGAACCATGGGTGGTCCGGGAGCTCGATCATCTCAACAATGCGGCCATCCGGGGAAATACCGGAGAGCATCATGCCGTGTTCCTGGAGCACGTTGCGGTAATCGTTATTGACCTCGTAACGGTGACGGTGACGTTCATGAATGGTTTCCGTGCCATAAAGTGCATAGGCCTTGGACTCTTTATTCAGGACACACGGGTAGGAACCAAGACGTAAGGTGCCGCCGATATCCTCGATACCATCCTGATCTGGCATCAGGTGGATGACCGGATGAACCGTGGAAGGATCTAACTCTGCACTGTGTGCGTCGGTGTAGCCGATCACGTCGCGGGCAAATTCCACGATGGAAAGCTGCATGCCAAGCAAAGGCCAAGGAACGGAACCTGATGCTCACGGGCATATTTGATGGCAAGGATCTTTCCTTCGATGCCGCGGGAGCCAAAACCGCCAGGGACTAAAATACCGCTGACATCGCCAAGAAGCTCATTTACATTCTCAGCAGTTACGGTCTCGGAGTCGATCCATTTGATGTTGACACTGGCACGGTTTGCCACGCCGCCGTGCTTTAAGGATTCCACAACAGAGATGTAGGCATCGTGGAGCTGGATATATTTTCCGACCAGGGCAACGGTAACCTCTTTTTCCGGGTGCTTCCAGGCATCAATCATCGCACGCCATTCTGTCAGATCCGGCTCAGGGCATGGCAGGTTTAAGCACTGGCACGCAACCTCAGCCAGATGTTCCTCCTCCATGGCAAGCGGAGCCTCGTAAAGTACCTCTACATCGAGGTTCTGGAGTACATGGGTTTTCGGTACGTTACAGAAGAGGGCAATCTTGCTGCGCAGACCATCATCTAACGGATGCTCACTGCGGCATACCAGAATGTCTGGCCAGATTCCCATAGCCTGCAGGTCTTTTACACTTGCCTGGGTCGGCTTGGTCTTTAATTCGCCGGAGGCCTTTAAATAAGGAATAAGGGTAACATGGATCAAAATGGCATTCTCATGTCCAACCTCATGCTGGAACTGGCGGATCGCTTCCAAAAACGGCTGGCTTTCGATATCGCCGACGGTGCCGCCAACCTCAATGATGGCGATCTCGGTTTCTGTGGTTGAGAAGTTGCGGTGGAAGCGGCTCTTGATCTCGTTGGTAATGTGGGGAATGACCTGGACCGTGCCTCCTCCGAAATCACCGCGGCGTTCCTTCTGGAGAACACTCCAGTATACCTTACCGGTGGTGACATTGGAGTTTTTGGTGAGACTTTCATCGATGAAGCGCTCGTAATGTCCTAAGTCAAGATCAGTTTCGGCACCGTCATCGGTGACGAACACTTCACCGTGCTGGACTGGGTTCATGGTACCCGGATCGATGTTGATATAGGGGTCAAATTTCTGCATGGTCACTTTGTAACCGCGCGCTTTCAGCAGACGTCCTAAGGATGCTGCGGTAATACCTTTACCGAGGCCGGAAACAACGCCGCCGGTAACGAAAACATACTTTACAGGCATGGTAAAACCTCCTTGCTATAATATGGGATTATGTGGGGTGTGTAACTCTTTCTCGAAAAAATAACTCAATCATTATACAACTGTGATATGCTAAAATCTAGGCATTTTTTTAAAACTTTATTTTTTTAAGTGGAGTTTTCTTGATTTATGTGAAAACTACCTTTATAATGGTTCATAAATGCAAAATGGCATTTTATCGCCTAAATAAAAAACAGGAGAATGACCGTTTATGGATAACCAACAGAGTCAGCAGCCGCAGGACGGCAACAATGGAAAGAATGACGGCAACGGCAAATTTCCAAAAAACCAGCTTCTGATCGTCCTGATCGCAGCTTTTATCACGTTTGCGATCGCAGGCTTTATGAGAGGCTATATGGCCGATAAGAGTCAGAAGGAGATCACCTACGACGAATTTATCTCAGAGGTAGAGCATGGGGATGTAAAGGCCGTAACCATTAAGAATTCCCAGATCGACATCCAGTATAAGGAGGATTCTGAGCAGTTCAACCCGATCTTAAAAACCTATACCGTACCGGTCGAGCGGGATTATAAACTGGCAGACCGGCTGCTTGCCGGTGGTGTGGAGATCCGCAGGGAGCGTCAGGACGGTATGGCCATGATCGAATCCCTGGTAAGCTTTGTCCTTCCATTTTTACTGATCGTCATCATGATGAATTTTATGATGAAGCGCATGGGCGGGGTCGGCAAGAGCACTGCCAAAATGTATATGGAAAAGGAGACGGGTGTTACCTTCGCAGATGTAGCTGGAGAAGACGAGGCGAAGGAATCCCTGGTAGAGCTGGTGGATTTCCTTCATAACCCTGGAAAATATACGCACATCGGTGCGAAGCTGCCAAAGGGTGCCCTGCTCGTAGGCCCTCCGGGAACCGGTAAGACATTGCTCGCAAAGGCAGTAGCCGGTGAGGCGGAGGTTCCGTTCTTTTTCCTTTCCGGTTCGGATTTCATGGAAATGTATGTCGGCGTCGGCGCATCCCGTGTCCGCAATCTGTTTAAGCAGGCACAGCAGAACTCCCCGTGTATCATCTTTATCGATGAGATCGATTCCATTGGCCGGAGCCGCAGCGGCGGAAGCGGCGGCGGGGAGTCAGAGCAGCAGCAGACCTTAAACCAGCTTCTTTCCGAGATGGATGGTATGGATACCTCTAAGGGTCTTCTGATCCTGGCAGCTACCAACCGCCCGGAGGTTCTGGATCCGGCACTTCTCCGTCCGGGACGCTTTGACCGCCGTGTCGTTGTTGACCGCCCGGATCTCAAGGGCCGTGTGGAGATCCTAAAGGTTCACGCGAAAAATGTAGCCCTGGATGAAACGGTAGATCTGCATGCAATCGCCCTTGCAACCGCAGGTGCGGTTGGTTCGGACCTGGCAAATATGATTAATGAGGCTGCAATCCTGGCTGTTAAAAATGGCCGTGCGGCTGTGTGCCAGAAGGACCTTTTTGAGGCTGTAGAGGTAGTTCTGGTCGGAAAGGAAAAGAAAGACCGGGTGCTCAGCAGGGAGGAACGGAGCATTGTTTCGTACCATGAGGTAGGACATGCACTGGTCAGTGCCTTGCAGAAGGACGCTGAGCCGGTCCAGAAGATCACCATTGTGCCGAGAACAATGGGGGCACTGGGATATGTCTTAAATGTTCCAGAGGAAGAAAAGTATTTACAGAGTAAAAAAGAGTTGCAGGCACAGATGGTAGTTGCACTGGCTGGCCGCGCTGCAGAAGAAATTGTGTTCGATTCTGTGACAACAGGTGCATCCAATGATATTGAAAAAGCGACTGGGATCGCCCGGGCTATGATCACCCAGTACGGTATGTCCGAAAAATTTGGTTTAATGGGAATCGCAAAGCAGCAGGATCAGTACCTGTCTGGCCGCGTGGTCATGGATTGCGGCGAGGCAACGGCAGCAGCAGTCGATGACGAAGTCATGCGGATCTTAAAGGATGCTTACGAAGAAGCAAAACGGCTTCTGACAGAGAACCGCGATGTCATGGACCAGATCGCCGTATTCCTGATTGAAAAAGAGACGATCACTGGAAAAGAATTCATGCAGATTTTCCGCAAGTGCAAGGGAATCCCGGAGCCGGAGGAGCATCCGGAGGGAGAAGCCCAGAGCGGACAGCTGGCTGGAGCACCGGAGCAGGCTGGCACGGAAGACGTGACTGACGCACTGGAGAACGAAGGCATGCAAGAAGTGACTGGCGTACCGGAGCATGCAAGCACGGAGGCAGCAGCCGACGCGCAGAAGCAGGAAAGCACAGAGGCAGCGACCGATGCTTCAGAGAACGAAAAAACAAAATAGATATTATGCATGAAAGCTGCATCTGCAGCCTGGCCAGATTGCTGGTCAGGCTGTGGGTGCAGCTTTTTTTAGTGCTTTTTTAATGGCCTGTAAAAGTACCTGGGAGGTGTAGCGGGTTTCCTCTGGAAAGGATATGTTTTCGAGGGACTGGCTGTCTAGGATCTGGCTGGTCAGGTTATTTAAGGATGGCTGCATCAGCGGGTACATGGTCGCAACCGCATCACTTAACGGGACCAGGGTGACCGAGGTGATGCGGTTCGCATCCACGCTTACCTCTACGTTCACCTCCTGGGCCCCAAGGGTAATGGAGGAGGCATAGACGCCTGGTATGTATTGTGCGCTTGCAGGTGCGGCGCTGCTTTCCTTTTTCGGGCGGAACATAACCAGCAGAAGCAGGATCAGAAGAATTCCAAGGCCAATGAAAATCGCAGTATAGATAATTTCTTTCATGCGCAGGACAACGATTTTTGTTTTGGAACTCATGGGGAGACCTCCGGTGATGTTTGCTATAATCTATTCTCAGAAATAGGGTTTTATGCTATACTGGATGGAACGGATTCTGATAAGGATTAAATAACGATTATGAACAGGAAAGGACAAACAACATGGCATTGCAATTGATCTTAGGCGGAGCAGGTTCCGGAAAAACCACCCTTTTATATGACGAGCTGATCCGCCTGTCCATGGAGCACCCTAAGCAGCAGTTTTTTCTGATCGTGCCGGAGCAGTTTACCATGCAGACCCAGAAGGACATTGTAACCAGACATCCTTGCCATGGCACCATGAATATCGATATTGTCAGCTTTGCCCGGCTTGCATACCGGTTTTTGAGGAGCTGGCAGTGGAAAATCTGGCAGTTCTGGATGACATGGGCAAGTCTATGGTGCTGCGCAAGGTGGCAGCTGCCCAGAAGCGCCAGCTCGTCCTGTTTGGCGGGCAATTAAATAAATCCGGCTTTGTCGGACAGTTAAAGTCGATGCTGTCGGAATTTTACCAGTACGGGATCACTCCTGAGGCTCTGCGGGAAATGGCTCCGGAGGCAAAATCACCGCTTTTAAGACAGAAGCTGGAGGATCTGGCCCTGGTAGAGCAGGGATTTCAGGAATATATTGAAGGACACTATATTACCACGGAGCAGGTGCTGGATGTGCTCTGCCGCCTGCTCCCAGAATCAAAGCTGATCAGAAACAGTGTGATCGCACTGGACGGTTATACAGGCTTTACCCCGGTCCAGTACCGGCTGGCGGAATTATTTCTTGTTTATGCAAAGAAGGTTTATGTGACGGTAACGGCAGATGCGCATGCAGGGGTTTATGGAAAGATGGGAATCCAGAACCTGTTTTATATGAGCCGCCAGGTAGTATTCCGTCTGTCGGAGCTTGCGGAGAAAAACCAGGTTCCAAAGCTGCCGGATGTTTTACTGACAGACCAGAAAAGCCGGCGCTTTGCAAAAAGCCCGGAGCTTGCCTGGCTGGAGCAGCATCTGTTCCGCTATGGGGCAGAAAACAGATATAAGACAGATGGTCTCAGGCAAAACGAAGGAAAAGAAGCTGCCGGAGTGCAGCAAAAAGGAGACACTGGAATCCAGAAAAAAGAAAATCCAGAGAGACTGGAGGCAGGGAGCATTGCGTTCTGGCAGGCCTCCAATCCGTCGGGAGAGGTAAACCAGATCGTTCACCAGATCCAGAAGCTGGTGCAGGAAAAGGGTGTGCGTTACCGTGAGATCGCTGTGATCACCGGGGATCTTCCCGGATATGGAAAGGAAATCGTACACCAGTTTACCCAGAATGGGATCCCGCATTTCCTGGACGATAAGAAAAGCATTCTGGATAACAGTCTTGTGGAGCTGGTCCGCGCAGCACTGGAAGCTGTGCGCCAGGACTTTTCCTACGAGAGTGTGATGCGCTTTTTGCGGTCCGGACTGGTAAGCCTGGAGCGGGAGAAGCTGGACCGTCTGGAAAATTATATCCTTGCTATGGGAATCCGCGGCGGCAGACGGTACCGGGAGGTCTGGGAGAATACTTACCGTGGGGCAGGAGAGTTAAATGTAACGGAGCTGAACCAGTTTAAAGACCAGGTGCTGGCTCCTTTGCTTGCGATGCAGGAGGCATTCCGCAGGGAGCACCTTACGATCGCGGACATGACTGCGGCTGTGCTGCAGCTTTTAAAGGACTGCCAGGCGGAAAAACGGTTAAGCAGCTATCAGGAGTATTTTGAAAAAACCGGGGAACACCGTCTGGCAAAGGAGTACAGCCAGGTATATGGACTTGTGACGGACATGCTGAAGCGGCTTTCTGATCTTCTGGGTGAAGAGTGCGTAAGCCGGAAGGAGTATCTGGAAATCCTGGATGCCGGCTTTGCAGAGCTGAAGGTGGGTGTGATCCCGGCAGTGGCAGACCGGGTTGTGGTGGGAGATATTACCCGGACACGCCTGGCACACATTAAGGTACTCTTTTTTGCTGGTGTTAATGACGGGATCGTACCATCGCGGGGAATCCGGAAGCCTGCTTTCGGACCGGGACCGGGAATTTTTGGGAGCCCACCATATGGAGCTGGCTCCGACTGCCAGGGAAGAAAGCTTCCAGCAGCGGTTTTACCTGTACCTGATGATGACAAAGCCATCGGACCGGCTCATTTTGTCGTGGTCCAGAACGGGGGCCGACGGAAAAAGCCGCAGGCCGTCTTTTCTGGTCGGGGAGCTTCGCGGCATGTTCCTGGATGCACCATTCGAAGACCAGGAAAGTGCGAACAGCCAGGAGATCTATTCCGTGACGGAGGCAAAGAGAAGGCTTGCAGATGGCCTGAATGCATACCGTGACGGAAGCACCAGTGAGCAGTTTCTGGAATTGTACCGCTGGTTTGCTTCCTCAGAAACCTATGCGGAAGCACTGCACCATTTTATGGATGCGGCCTTTTTCGTCTATAAGAAACAGGGAATTTCCCATGCAGTGGCCAATGCTTTATACGGAAATATCTTAAGTGGAAGCGTGACACGCCTGGAGCAGTATGCAGCCTGTGCATATGGCCATTTTCTCAAGTATGGTCTGGAGCTTTTAGAGCGGAAACGCTATGAGCTGGCATTTTCCGATATCGGAACGCTGTTCCACGAATCGATCGATCTATGCTTCCGCGAGGTAAAGGAGCGGGAATATGACTGGCATACCATGAGCGATGAGACACGGGATGCGCTGGTGGAAGAGTGCGTAGCTGCTGTCACGGGAAGCTATGGAAATACCATTTTAAAAAGCTCAGCAAGAAACGAGTATCTGACCCGCCGTGTCGGGCAGATCGCAAAACGTACGGTGTGGGCCCTGCAACAGCAAATCCAGAAGGGCGATTTTGTACCGGCTGGGTTTGAGGTATCCTTTTCGTCGGCAGATAACCTTCAGGCGATGAAAATCGCGCTGTCAGACCAGGAGGCGCTGCATCTGCGCGGACGGATCGACCGCATGGATGTATGCGAGGATAGGGACAAGGTGTATGTTAAGATCATTGATTATAAATCAGGGAAAACCTCGTTCGACCTTCTGGCTCTTTATTATGGACTGCAGCTGCAGCTGGTTGTTTATATGGATGCGGTGACGGAGCTGGCGAAGAAGCAGTATCCGGAAAAGGATATTGTGCCGGCAGGAATTCTCTATTATAACATTGATGATCCGCTGGCAGACAAAAATGGAGAGCCAGATCAGGAGCAGATTGATGCGCAGATCCTAAAAAAGCTCTGCATGAACGGCCTGGTGAACAGTGAACTGGAGGCGGTGCGGCATCTGGACCATACCATTGAAAAGGAATCGGATGTGATCCCGGTTGTCTTAAAAGATGGTAAGGTGCAGGAAGCGAAATCTTCTGTGGCGGACCGGAAACGCTTTGAACGGCTGAGCCAGTTTGTCCACCGGAAGCTGAAGGAGGCGGGCCGGGAGATCCTGGATGGAGAGATCGGGGTAGAGCCTTACAAGAATGGGAAAAAAACAGCCTGTGATTACTGTCTGTACCATGCGGTGTGCGGGTTTGACCGGAAAACCTCCGGCTATGAATTTAACAGGTGGAAAAAGAAAAAAACAGAGGAGATCTGGGAGAAAATATGCAGGGAACAGCAGTAAACTGGACAAGGGAACAAAGCCAGGTCATTGAAAGCCGGGGGAAAAATCTTTTAGTCAGTGCAGCAGCCGGAAGCGGAAAGACAGCAGTGCTGGTAGAACGCATCATCCGTATGGTGACGGAAGGGGAAAATCCGCCGGGGATCGATGAGCTTCTGGTCATGACGTTCACCAATGCGGCAGCCGCAGAAATGCGGGAGCGGATCGCATCAGCGATTGAACAGAAGCTGAAGGAGCATCCGGAAAATGAGCATCTTCAGATGCAGGCTACGCTGGTCCATCATGCCCAGATCACGACGATCGACAGTTTTTGCCTGAATGTGATCCGGGAACATTTCAACCAGCTGGATCTGGACCCATCCTTCCGCATCGGGGATGAGGGAGAATTGCTTTTAATGCGGGCAGATGTCATGGAAGAACTTCTGGAAGCATTTTATGCTTCCGGTGACAGCCGCTTTGAGCGTTTTGTGGAGACCTTTGCCCAGGGAAAGACCGATGCAGGAATCGAAGACTATATTAGGCAGGTTTACGATTTTTCCCAGAGTAATCCCTATCCGGAGCAGTGGATCGAAGCCTGCAGAAATGAGCTTGCGGATGAGGAATCCGGAAGATGGATGGATTTTCTGATGGAGGATCTAAAGCGCCAGGTCATGGAATTAAAAGACCAGATGGAGGAGGCCAGGGACATCTGTCTGGAGGATGAATTTTTGTGTGCCTATGAGCCGGCATTTTCAGAAGATGTCCATATGCTAAAGGGCCTCGCAGAGGCAGAAGCTTTCCCGGCCTTCCATGAACGGCTTTTTGCTGCTGGCTTTGGGCGTCTTGCAACGGTGCGCAGCAGGAGGCAGATCCGGAGAAAAAGGCTTATGTGACCGGCTGCAGGAACCGTGTAAAGGAAGCAGTCAAGGAAATGAAGAAAATGTACTGTTTTGATTCTGTGGAGTCTATGTTTGCGGATCTTTGCGGTACCAGGGAAGCAATTGGTATGCTGCTTGATCTGGCAGAGGACTTTGCAAGGCGGTTTCAGGAAAAAAAACGGGATAAAAACCTGGTAGATTTTAACGATCTGGAACATGAGGCCTTAAAGGTCCTGATCCGCAGGGAGGATGGAAAAACGGTTTATACCGATGCAGCCGATGAGCTGAGCATGCAGTACCGGGAGGTGCTGGTCGATGAATACCAGGACAGTAATCTGGTGCAGGAAGAGCTGTTAAGAGCTGTTTCGAGGGAACGCTTTGGTCAGCACAACGTGTTTATGGTAGGTGATGTGAAGCAGAGTATTTACCGCTTCCGCCTTGCGAGACCGGAGCTCTTTTTGGAAAAATATACGGCGTATCCGCTGGAACCGGAGACAGATGGTCCAGACCAGAAGATTGAGCTTCACCAGAATTTCCGAAGCCGCGATACGGTTCTTATGGGGATCAATGACATCTTCTACCGGATCATGACGGAAAACATGGGAAATATCCGTTATACAAAGGAAGCGGCATTAAATCCCGGAGCGGTTTTTGCTGAGCCGCCGGCCGGGAGCCATACTGGCGGGATCCCGGAGCTTCTTATGGTCGATACAGGGGCAAAGGCCCTTGAAGACCTGGATGAAGATGCGGCTGATTATACTGCAAAGGAGCTGGAGGCGAAGCTGATCGCATCCAGGATCCGGAGACTGACAGATCCGGACCAGGGCCTCTGGTATGGGATAAAAAGCTCTCTGGGACTGGCGGCTACCGCACGGCGCAGTACCGGGACATCGTGATCCTGCTGCGCAGCACGGGGGAATGGACAGAGACTCTTTTACAGGTCCTGATGAATGCAGGAATCCCGGCTTATGCGGAGTCACGTATGGGGTATTTTAATACGCTGGAGGTGGAAACAGTTCTTGCTATGCTGGCGGTGATCGACAACCCCATGCAGGATATTCCGCTGGCGGCAGTACTCAGATCCCCGGTGGTTGGAATGAGCGATAAGGAGCTTGCCGGATGATGGCTGCTTACCGCAGCCAGGCTGACAAAGGACAGGACCGCGGTATCTATGCGGCGGCCATGTGCTGGGAAGGCCTAAAGGGCTTTTTTGAAAGGCTGGAGCGCTTCCGTCTGCTGGCCTCTTATCTGCCGATCCATGAGCTCATCTACCGCCTCTATGAGGAGACTGGGTATTATGATTATGTATCTGCGATGCCAGCCGGGGCTACCAGACGGGCAAATCTGGATATGCTGGTAGAAAAAGCGGCAGCTTATGAAAAAACCAGCTATAAGGGATTGTTCCACTTTATCCGCTACATCGATAACCTGAAAAAGTACAATTCTGATTTCGGGGAGGCTTCTGTTGTTGGCGAGGAAGATAACACGGTACGCATCATGAGCATCCATAAAAGTAAGGGCCTGGAATTCCCGGTTGTTTTTCTTGCGGGAATGGGAAAGAAATTTAACAAACAGGATGTGCATGGAAAAGTCCTGATCGATCCGGAGCTTGGCATTGCGACAGATTATCTGGATGTGGAGCACCGTGTGAAAACCTCTACGCTCAAGAAAAATGTCCTGCGCAGAAAAATGGAACTGGACAGCATGGGAGAGGAGCTAAGGGTCCTCTATGTTGCGATGACCCGCGCCAAGGAACAGCTGATCATGACGGGGACTGATAAAAGCCTTCAGAGGACGCTGGAAAAATACAGCCAGGTCCCGCTTGTGGATGGACAGATCCCTTACACGATCCTTTCCGAAGCGGCATCGTATCTGGACTGGATTCTGATGTGCACGGGAAAAACAGGAAACGGTCTCCGGGTCCTGGTGGATGAGGTTCCGCTGGCAGATTTTATCGGGGAAGAACTGGAGCAGCAGGTTTTGAAAAAAAGTGCTAAGGAACAGCTTTTAAAGCTTGATCTGGACCAAACATATGATGCAGAATTTGCAGAACGTCTGGGGCAGCATCTTGGCTTTGCATATCCCCATGCTGCAGATGTGACACTGCATGTAAAAATGTCGGTCTCAGAACTAAAAAAGATGGGCCAGCTGACCGATGAGGAGGAAGCAGAGCAGCCTTTGCACCGGTGCTTACCTGGACGGAGGAGGACAGCGGAGCAGACCAGGCGGCAGAGCCTGAGCCACAATCCGATGGTGCCACAAGGGGAACGGCGTACCACCGTGCGCTGGAGCTTCTGCCATTTGACCAGATCCATAGCCAGGAGGATGTGGAGTACTGGCTGGAGCAGTTTGTAGCAGAAAAACAGTATACGCAGGAAAATAAAAATCTGGTCGATACCGGCATGATCTGGGAATTTCTGCAGTCCGGGATGGGAAAACGTATGGCGAAGGCCCAGGCAGCAGGAATGCTTCACAAGGAGCAGCAGTTTGTTATGGGAGTGCCGGCCAGGGAGGTTGGCCCGGTGGACAGTGGAGAGCTGGTGGTGATCCAGGGTATCATCGATGCTTATTTTGAGGAAGACGGAGAGCTAGTCCTGGTCGATTATAAGACGGATAAGACCAGAAGCAGCCGCATCCTTCTGGAGCATTACAAACGCCAGCTGGATTATTATGAGCGCGCCTTAAGCCAGATGACAGGTAAGAAGGTCCGGGAAAAGTGGATTTATTCCCTGACCCTCCAGCGGGCTATCCCATGTTGAAAATGAGAGAGGTTTTCTGAAAAAATATTCCAAAACCGTTGCTGGATACGCACGCGTGTGCAGCAACCGCAAAATCTGAATTGCATAATTTGTAAAAAAGTGGTAGCATTCTAAGGATGCGGCTTTTGGCGCCGGAGCTGATCCGGGCGAAAGCTGCTTTAGATTGAAAGGAATGTGAGGAAAACGTATTATGATGAAAGACCTGACAGAAGGAAACCCGCAAAGCCTGTTATGGCGCTTTACCATTCCCATGTTTATCAGTGTGATCTTCCAGCAGCTGTATAACATTGCAGACAGCGTCATTGCCGGCCGGTTTGCCGGGGAAGATGCATTGGCAGCAGTGGGTGCTTCCTATCCCATCACCATGATCTTTATGGCAATTGCAGTTGGAAGCAATATCGGCTGTTCCGTAGTCATATCCCAGTTCTTTGGGGCGAAACGGTATGAGCAGATGAAAACCTCGGTCTATACGACCCTGATCTCAGCTTCTGTGCTGTCGGTCGTGCTGACCGTATTTGGACTTTTTGGAAGCCGGGCGCTGATGCGCATGATCCAGACACCGGAAAATATATTCAGTCTGGGTGATCTTTATTTAAGAATCTATATCGGTGGTTTTGTGTTCCTGTTTTTGTATAATGTGGCAACCGGTATTTTTACCTCTCTGGGAGATTCCAAAACACCGTTGTATTTCCTGATCGGATCTTCGCTTGGAAATATTTTCCTGGACTACTGGTTTGTGGCGGGGCTGCACTGGGGTGTAGCCGGTGTGGCATGGGCAACCTTTATAGCCCAGGGAATTGCCTGTGTTCTGGCCTTATTCACTATGGCAGGACGCTAAAACAGATAAAAACAGAGAAAAGGGCTGCTTATTTTTCCATGGATATGCTGAAGCGGATCGCACGAATCGCGATTCCAAGCATCCTGCAGCAGAGCTTTGTATCCATCGGAAATATTTTTGTGCAGGGACTGATCAACTCCTTCGGCTCCTCTGTCATTGCCGGGTATTCTGCAGCAATCAAGCTGAATACCTTTACGATCACCAGCTTTACAACGCTTGGAAACGGAATCTCCAGCTTCACGGCACAGAACATCGGAGCGGGAAAGGTGGACCGTGTAAAGCAGGGAATGCGTGGTGGTGTCAGAATGGGACTTCTTCTGGCGGTGCCGTTCATTGTGGCATTTTTCGGCTTTGGACGTCTGATGATGTCTCTGTTCATGCAGGAGGAAAGTGCTGTGGCCATGGAGACCGGTATCCAGTTTTTGCGCATTGTATCACCGTTTTACCTGGTGATCGCCTTAAAGCTGGCATCCGACGGAATGCTTCGCGGTGCCGGGGCCATGAAGGAATTTATGCTGGCAACCTTTTCTGACCTGATCCTCAGGGTAGTGCTTTCTTTTGTGTTTGCATCTTTTCTGGGTGTGACCGGAGTCTGGCTGTCCTGGCCGTTTGGCTGGAGCGTTGGAAGCATCTTATCCCTGTGGTGCAACCGTAATGTGACAAAGCGGCTGGAAAAAAACTTTGCAGGCGCATGAGGCAGTAAATGTTGTGAAAGGTAACTGCGAAGGAACCGGACAGTTACGTGAAAGGAATAAATTCATGAAAAAAAAGAAACAGCAGGGAAGCTGCGAAAGCTGTATGTATTATGAGTATGATGAAGACTACGAGTGCTATGTGTGCGAGGTAAATCTCGACGAGGATGAGATGGCACGTTTCATGGAGGATAAATTCTATGACTGCCCCTATTACCGTCTGGGAGACGAGTACATGATTGTGCGCAAGCAGATGTAATGCGTTTGTGCAGCGCGTGAATCGTAACCTTGCTGCAGCTGTGAAGGTATGGAAGCGTTACAGGATATATATGGAGGGGACAGACGATGAAAAACAAAAATTTCTGGATATTGCTTTTGCTGCTTTTAGCAGGGATCGTGCTCGGTGGTTTTCTCGGGGAAGCAACGAAGACGATCAGCCTGTTATCCTGGTTGAATTTTGGACAATCCTTTGGGCTGGATACCCCACTGGTTTTAAATCTCGGGCTTCTGGTCATTACCTTTGGCCTGACGATCCGCATTACGATGGCAAGTATCATCGGTGTGGCGGTTGCACTTTTGATCTACCGTTATTTATAAAGATTCAGGTCCTGCATTGCAGGAATCAGAAATAGAGATACAGGTTTTTGGAGGGAAATAGGAGAAGAATGATGGAACAGACAGCGAAAAAAAGGGGAAAAACCTATGAAATGGACATGTGCAACGGACCGCTTTTCCCAAAGATCATAGCTTTTGCGGTACCACTGATCCTTTCTGGTATCTTACAGCTGTTGTTTAATGCCGCTGATATCATTGTGGTCGGGCATTTTGCGGGCAGGGAATCACTTGCTGCAGTTGGATCTACCACAGCGCTGATCAACCTGATGATCAACGTGTTTGTGGGCTTGTCGATCGGTGCGAATGTTCTGGTGGCCCAGTATTCCGGTGCCCAGAAGCACAAGGATCTGGAGGAAACCGTACACACAGCGATGATGATCGCACTGGCAGGCGGGATATTGCTGATCTTTATCGGCGTATGCTTTTCAGGGCCAATGCTGACACTGATGGGAACGCCGGATGACGTATTGCCGCTGGCTGCCCTGTATTTGAAAATCTATTTCATTGGCATGCCGGCCACGCTGACCTACAACTTTGGCAGTGCGATCTTAAGGGCGGTGGGAGACACCAAAAGGCCGCTCTATTTTCTGCTTTTTGCAGGTGCGGTGAATGTGGTGCTGAATCTGTTTTTTGTCATTGCCCTGTCTATGGGAGTTGCTGGTGTTGCGACGGCAACGGTTGTATCTGAGTGCATTTCCGCTGTGCTGATCGTGCGCTGCCTGGCTCATTCGGATTCCTCTTACCGTCTTTGCCGGGAGAAGCTGAGACTGACAGAGTCGAAGGTAAAGCTGATCTTAAAGATCGGCCTGCCGGCTGGATTCCAGGGTGCGATCTTCTCCGTATCGAATGTGCTTATCCAGTCCTCTATTAACTCGTTCGGTTCCATCGCCATGGCGGGAAGCACGGCTTCTGCAAACGTGGAGGGCTTTGTATATAATGCGATGAATGCGGTATACCAGACTGCATTAAGTTTTACCAGCCAGAACTACGGAGCTGGGAAGATGAAGCGGGTTACCAGAATCCTTTTGTACTGCCTTGGGGTAGTCATTGTGGTAGGCGTGGTCATGGGCGGCGGTGCCGTGCTGACCGGACCAAAGCTTTTACAGATCTATTCCTCTGATCCAGAGGTAATTTCCTACGGGATGATGCGAATGCGGATCATCAACGGAACGTATTTTCTGTGCGGCATCATGGATACCATGGTAGGCGGATTAAGAGGCCTTGGATATTCTGTCGTGCCGATGCTGGTGTCCCTGACTGGCGCCTGCCTCTTCCGTGTAATCTGGATCTTTACGGTTTTTGCGATGCATCGGACACTGACCACGCTTTATATTTCTTATCCGGTCACCTGGGTCATTACCTTTACGGCACATATCATCTGTTATATTGTGATCCGGAAAAGGATAGCGGCTAAGAGAAACAAAGCATCATGAAATATACAAAGCAATGAAAAAAGGTCTCATGCATAAATGCGTGGGACCTTTTTCCATTGCCTGACGGGAAGCTGCCAGTGGCGCATCCACGGATTTTCCCGTTACGGTTCATGCGCTGCGTAAACAATTCATCTGCTTTTATACTGTGGAATATGCAGCCAGGCGGAAGCCTTGCAAAACAAAGCATGAAGAATGGCCGCACCGACACAGACTGTGAGCAGGTAGAGCAGATTAGCGGGCATAATGCCGATGTACAGGGCGATTTCATGGAACACCGGCTGGGTGCTTGGGTAGTAGGGTGAGATATAAAACATATCGGCCTGTCCATGACCGGGAGCCAGAATGTTGATCAGGAAAGCGGCCGCACAGCTTAGAAAGAAAAGTGGGAGTGTGCGGAGATAGCCCTTCCGGCTCAGGTCGGAACGGCCGCCACAGAAAACAAACAGGCCGATGCATACTAAAAGCATATGCCATACATAGCCGTGCAGGGTCAGCGTCCAGTGGATACCGCGAAAACCATCTGACACGATCAGGGCAGCCAGACCGCCGAGCAGGTTGAAGTCCTGCAAAAAGGTATAGACCGCCGTCTTTTTGGGCCCGGGTTTAAAGGCAGGAAGTAAAAGACACAGATACATGGGCAGGCTGCAGAGCTGGAAAGGAAAAAACCACCAGTCATAGTGCCCATGGTCAATGATAAAATATAAAAAGCATTGCTTGTAGAGCTCTGTCAAAAGCAGGAACAGACCACAAAAAAAGAGAATCCGGTCATAAGTCTTGTCTGAAAGGGCGCGAAAATGATAGAATGGGTTCATGATCGTTTGTAATAGAATGATGTTGGGGTTAACGGTTACCGGTTGAAGTGGACGTAGTGCCAATAATCCAGTACCATAGTATAGCACGGGAAGGGGAAAAGAACAAGGACGGTTGAAGAATCTGGGAGTGGAACAAAAACAGAAAATGAAACAAAATCAATGGATAAAACGAAAACAACAGACAGAACAACAGATAAAACACGGGTATCAGGCGGAGCAAAAACAACAAAGAAAAGCGCCGTTTGTGGAATGCTGGGATCCGGAAAAACACAGTTTTGCGAGAGCGGAGAGCCTTTTGGAGGCACTTGGTTTTGCAGATTGGCACAGTTTGCCGCGTGTGGTCTCCCTGGTTGGAGCTGGCGGAAAGACCAGCACGATGTATGATCTGGCCGGGGAATTGGCAGACAGGGGCGCCAGAGTGCTGGTCACGACCAGTACCCATATTTTTAAGCCGGACCAATATGAAACAGTAGTACTTCCAAGACTGTCCGGGCTTTTTGGGCAGGATAAACCGGACCAGCAAAAATACAGGCTGGAGGAAGGACGGATCCTTGCCGCCGGAAAGCGGACGGAAAAAGAAGGAGGAGAGGGGAAGCTTTGCAAGCCGGAGGATCTGGGAGAAGAGACGGTGATGGAAATGCTGCTTTCCTGGTTCGATGTGATCCTGATCGAAGCAGATGGTTCTAAATGTCTGCCAGTGAAGGTGCCTTCCTCTGCGGAGCCGGTACTGATCCCGCAGACCGGCCTGGTCGTGGCATGTGCAGGGCTGACGGCGCTGGGCGAAACGTTTGAAAGCAGCTGCTTTCGCTTTTCAACGCATGGGCCGTGGCTGAAACGGAACGCGTCAGACCGGATAGAGCCGGAAGATCTTGCACTGATCCTGATGGATGAGCGGGGAAGCCGGAAGGGAGCAGGGGGCCGGTATTACCGGATCATTCTAAACCAGGCAGATACAGAAAGAGAACGAGGCTTTCTGAAATGGTTGTACATGCACTTCCGGAAAAGCTGCAGCAGGCCTGCGTCCGGACAACGAGGGAGGCATGCTCTGCAGGAGAAGATAAAGCTGCGGTAAAATAAGGGCAGCACAGAGCAAAAAGATAAAATGGAGGGGAACAAAATCAGATGGAAACAAAGAAAACAGAAAAAATAATGGAAGCTTCCAGAAATACGGGGAGGGTCCTGGTCAAGGGCTCCGGTGACCTCGCCAGCGGCATTGCGCTGCGCCTTTACCGTGCCGGATTCCAGATCCTTATGACGGAAATCGCAGTGCCGACAACGGTGCGGCGCACAGTCGCATTTTCCCCGGCTGTGTATCTGGGACGGATGCAGGTGGAAGATGTCACCGGAGTGCTGTGTGATTCGGTGGACATGGCAGAAAAAGAAATCGGGAATGGAAATATTGCAGTCATGGTAGATGAGCATGCAGACTGTATCCGGGAGTTTCAGCCGGATGTGCTGGTCGATGCCATTCTGGCAAAGCGAAATCTTGGAACGCACATGACAGATGCACCATTTGTGATCGGAGTAGGTCCTGGATTTACGGCCGGAGAGGACTGCCACTGCGTCGTAGAGACGAAGCGCGGGCACTACCTGGGGCGGTGCATCTGGTCTGGCAGTGCCATCCCCAATACCGGGATTCCGGGCCTGATCGGCGGATACGGGCTGGAGCGTCTGATCAAGGCACCGGCAGACGGAACATTCCGTGGATGCGTCGAAATTGGCGCACAAGTGAAGGCTGGAGACATTGTTGGATATGTGGATGAAACACCGGTAAAGGTTCAGATCGACGGTGTGCTGCGGGGATTATTGCAGGACGGAGTGGAAGTAACGACTGGCCTGAAATCCGGCGATGTCGATCCACGGTGTGAGGTAAAGCATTGCTTTACGGTATCGGACAAAGCTTCATCGATCGGAGGCGGTGTGCTGGAGGCAATTTTGAACCATCGGTACCAGCCTTATGCGCATATTCCGGTTGCCATGGTGCTTCTTGCTGCAGGAGACAGCCGGAGATTTGGGGATGGAGACAACAAGCTTCTTGCCATGGTTGGGGATAAGCCGATGTACCGCCATGTGGCAGACGAGATAAATATGGTCACGCCAGACTGTTTTGCAAAGAAAATCGTAGTCAGCCAGTATGATGAAATTTTACAAGACCTGGAACAGGATGGGTTTGAAGCAGTGAAAAATACTGAAAGCATTCTTGGAATTTCGCATTCCATCCATCTTGCACTAGAGCAGATTCCGGAGCATTATGCAGTCTGCTTCTCGGTCTGCGACCAGCCGTGGCTGACAGGGGAAACGATAAAGGGGCTGCTATCCGCGTTTCGCAAAAACAGAAAAGGCATTGCCTGTGTGACGTGGCAAGAACAAGACGGAAATCCGGTCTTGTTTGCACCGGAGTACCGGAATGAATTGTTAAAGCTGACGGGAGATGTGGGTGGTAAGAGGATCCTTCTGGTTCATCCGGAAGACGTGATCCGCTACCCGGCAAATAACAGCCGGGAACTGGCAGATGTTGACGAGAAATCCCAGCTTTGCTATAATCAAGAACGATTGAGTTGAAACCATAAGGAAGGAATAGAGAATGATTAAATTAGAACGTACCAGCGTCATGAATCTGGAAAATGCCATGCGTGGGGCACGCAATCCCATGAACAGCTGGGACCGGATGGACAGCTTCTATGACGAAGACGGAAATTATGTGCTTGGCCCGAATGATCTGGGCTTGGCAAAGCGTCTGCGCCGTGCCGGAAGCGACCATCGCAAATATATTCGTCAGGTGTTCGTTTCGGTAGATATTACGGCACCGATGTACTGGTGGAAAGAGTACGATACTTATAAAGTGGCCACAGTAGCAAACTCGACCAGCACCATGCATAAGATCCACAGCAAGCCATTCGAACTGGACGATTTCAGCCACGATCATCTGACACCGGAGAGTGAAGCCTATATGCAGACCATCGTGGATCATCTGGAAACCATCCGTTTAAAGTATGTGGAAACAAAGGACAAAGCGTACTGGTATGATATGATCCAGCTTCTGCCGTCCAGCTATAACCAGATGCGGACCTGCACTTTAAACTATGAGACACTGATCAACATTTATTTTGCCAGAAAGAACCATAAACTGGATGAATGGCACACCTTCTGTGACTGGATCAGGACACTGCCTTACGCAAAAGAACTGATCCTGGCAGAGGAAGAGGAGGATTAAGTGAAACTGATTGCAGCGGTAGATAAAAACTGGGCGATCGGAAATAAGGGGCAGCTCCTTGTATCCATTCCCCAGGATCAGAAAATGTTCCGGGACCAGACACTCGGAAAGGTCATCGTGATGGGGCGCAAAACCTTGGAAAGCCTGCCTGGCGGACAGCCGCTTTATGGCCGGACCAACATTGTGCTGAGCACAGATCCGGCATATCAGGTAAAAGGGGCAACGGTCTGTCATAGCCTTGAGGAAGTGCAGGACCTGCTTACAGCGTATCATTCTGACGATGTTTATATCATCGGCGGAGAAAGCATTTACCGTCAGTTCCTGCCTTTTTGCGAGGAAGCGCAGATCACCTGGATTGACTTTGCTTATGCGGCAGACACGCACTTCCCGAACTTAGATCAGGATAATTCGTGGGAACTGGCAGAGGAGAGCGACGAACAGACATATTTTGACCTTTGTTACGAATATCGACTGTACAAAAGGAAATAAATCTGTATAATATATGTTATGTTATTAACAATAATGTATTGCTATTCAAAACCAGACGTGCTAAAATACTTTTAGCACGTCTGAAAATAAGTTATATTCATGGATGGCATACAGAATTTGCAGATTGCAAAACAGGAGGAAGGAAATGTATAAGATTTTAAAAGCAGAAAAGCTTGCGGAGAAGATTTTCCTGATGGATGTGGAAGCTCCGAGAGTGGCAAGATCCTGTCAGCCGGGAGAATTTGTCATTGTAAAAATGGATGAGAAGGGAGAGCGTATCCCGCTTACCATTTGCGATTTCGACCGCGAGAAGGGCACCGTTACCATCGTGTTCCAGATCGTAGGTGCATCTACCTTAAAAATGTCTGAGTTAAAAGCAGGCGATGCATTCCAGGACTTTGTCGGACCGCTTGGTCAGCCGTCTGAGTTTGTCAAGGAAGATTTGGAAGAGGTAAAGAAACGCAAATACTTATTCGTTGCAGGTGGCGTTGGTACCGCACCGGTTTATCCGCAGGTAAAGTGGATGAAGCAGCACGGCATCGATGTCGATGTAATCGTAGGCGCAAAGAACAAAGATCTTCTGATCCTGGAAGACATGATGAAGGAGCAGGCTGGAAATCTTTACATTACCACCGATGACGGTTCCTATGTGCGCAAGGGCATGGTAACCGAAGTGATCAAAGACTGGTAGAGAACCAGGGCAAACAGTACGATGTATGCGTAGCCATCGGACCGATGATCATGATGAAATTTGTATGCAAACTGACTAAAGAGCTGAATATCCCGACCATCGTCAGCATGAACCCGATCATGGTAGACGGAACCGGTATGTGCGGAGCATGCCGCTTAACCGTAGGCGATGAGGTGAAGTTCGCATGTGTAGACGGACCGGAGTTTGACGGTCATCTCGTGAACTTTGACGAGGCGATGAAGCGTCAGCAGATGTACAAGACCGAAGAGGGCAGAGCGATGTTAAAGGCTGTCGAGGGCGACACCCATCATGGCGGCTGCGGACAGTGCAACGGCTAATAGAAAAACGCTGAAAGCCGGAATAAGATACTGTTCACGCGTTGCGCAAACAGTGACGGAAAAAGTCTGCAAACAGCTGCGGACAGGCCAAAGCAGATTCGGATTCATTAGGCAAGGCAGCAAAAAGCTGTCTGCGATCGGAGGATAAGAAATGGACGTATTAAAGAAAACTCCTGTCAGAGAGCAGGACGCAAAAGTGCGCGCTACCAACTTTGAGGAAGTGTGCTATGGATATAACAAAGAAGAGGCGATGGAAGAAGCTTCCAGATGCTTAAAGTGTAAGAACAACGCAAAGTGCATGGGCGGCTGCCCGGTTTCCATCAACATTCCTGGATTCATCAAAGAAGTAGAGGCTGGAAACTTCGAGGCTGCAGCGAATGTTATTGCAGAGTCTTCTGCACTTCCGGCAGTCTGCGGCCGTGTATGCCCGCAGGAAAGCCAGTGTGAGGGACAGTGCATCCGCGGCATCAAGGGCGAGCCGATCTCCATCGGTAAGCTGGAGCGTTTCGTGGCAGACTGGTCCAGAGAGAACGGCTTCGTTCCGAAAGCATCTGACGTAAAGAACGGCAAGAAGGTTGCAGTTGTCGGCTCCGGCCCTGCAGGCCTGACCTGTGCAGGTGACCTGGCAAAGCTTGGTTACGATGTCACCATCTTCGAGGCACTTCATGAGCCGGGCGGAGTACTGACCTACGGTATCCCGGAGTTCCGTCTCCCGAAAGAGACCGTTGTCCGCTCTGAGATCGAAAACGTAAAGAAGCTGGGCGTTAAGATCGAGACTGACGTCATTATCGGTAAGTCCGTTACTATTGACGAACTGATGGACGAAGAGGGATTCGAGGCAGTCTTCATCGGTTCCGGTGCAGGTCTTCCGAAGTTCATGGGAATCCCGGGCGAGAACGCAAACGGCGTATTCTCCGCAAATGAGTACTTAACCAGAAATAACCTCATGAAAGCATTCCGTGAGGATTACGATACCCCGATCGTTGCAGGCAAGAAGGTAGCCGTTGTCGGCGGCGGAAACGTAGCCATGGATGCTGCAAGAACCGCACTGCGTCTCGGCGCTGAGGTACATATCGTATACCGCCGCAGCGAGGCAGAGCTTCCGGCGCGTGTAGAGGAAGTACACCACGCAAAAGAAGAGGGCGTTATTTTTGACCTGCTGACCAACCCAGTAGAGATCCTGACCGATGAAAACGACTGGGTTAAGGGCATCAAGGTTGTGAAGATGGAGCTTGGCGAGCCGGATGCATCCGGAAGACGCCGCCCGGTAGATATTCCGGGTTCTGAGTACGTGATGGATGTAGACACCGTCATCATGTCTCTTGGTACCTCCCCGAACCCACTCATTTCCTCCACCACCGAGGGACTTGAGATCAATAAGCGCAAATGTATCGTGGCGGAAGCTGCAAACGGACAGACCTCCCGCGAGGGCGTGTTCGCAGGCGGCGATGCCGTAACCGGCGCAGCAACCGTAATCCTGGCTATGGAGCAGGAAAGCACGGTGCAAAGGGCATTCACGAGTACTTAAGCAATAAATAAAAATAACAAAATAATAGACAAAATGCTAAAAAAGGAGCAGGTGGCACAAATCTTTGTGCCACCTGCTCTTAAATTTCTACAAAAAAATACTGGACTATTTGTCTCTTTTATGAGAAAATAACATCAAGTATGGTGTGATGTTTTTGACAATCTCATATCGTTGCCGGGTACAGGGCAATGCAGATTTTCGGAAGCATCATTTAGCACGTACTTTCAGGACATTACATAGTTGAAAGGAGTTTTAACATGATTTATTCACATGAAGTAGAAGAGATGTGCACAGTTGCACAGGGCGTTCATCATGGCGCTGCTCCGATCCCGGAAGAAGCAAAATGGGTACAGTCCAAACAGGTTTCCGACATTTCCGGTTTGACCCATGGTGTGGGCTGGTGTGCTCCGCAGCAGGGTGCCTGCAAGCTGACCCTGAACGTAAAAGAGGGTATTATCCAGGAGGCTCTGGTAGAGACCATCGGATGCTCCGGTATGACCCACTCCGCTGCAATGGCAGCTGAGATTCTTCCTGGCTTAACTGTTCTGGAAGCTCTGAACACCGACCTGGTATGTGACGCAATCAACACCGCTATGAGAGAGCTGTTCTTACAGATCGCATATGGCAGAACCCAGAGTGCATTCTCTGAGGACGGTCTGCCGATCGGCGCTGGCCTGGAGGACTTAGGTAAGGGTCTTCGTTCCCAGGTTGGTACCATGTACGGAACCTTAAAGAAAGGTCCTCGTTACCTGGAGATGGCTGAGGGCTATGTAACCGGTATCGCTCTGGATGCAGACGATCAGATCATTGGTTATCAGTTCGTAAGCCTTGGCAAGATGACTGACTTCATCAAGAAGGGTGACGATCCGAACACCGCTTGGGAGAAGGCAAAAGGTCAGTATGGCCGTGTTGCTGATGCAGTTAAGATCATCGACCCGAGACAGGCGTAAAGAAGGAGGACTATAATCATGGCATTATTTGAATCATATGAGAGACGTATCAAACAGATCAATGAAGCATTAAACAGCTATGGCATCGCTTCCATTGAAGAGGCAGAGAAGATCACCAAAGACGCAGGTCTTGACGTATACAAAATGATCGAGGGCATTCAGCCGATCTGCTTCGAGAACGCAAAATGGGCTTACACCGTAGGCGCAGCAATCGCAATCAAAAAAGGCTGCAGAAAAGCATCTGAGGCAGCAGCAGCAATCGGCGAGGGCCTTCAGGCATTCTGTATCCCGGGTTCCGTTGCAGATACCCGTAAAGTAGGTCTTGGCCATGGTAACCTGGGCAAGATGCTTCTGGAAGAGGAGACCGAGTGCTTCGCATTCCTGGCAGGCCACGAGTCCTTCGCAGCAGCAGAGGGCGCAATCGGTATCGCTGAGAAAGCAAACAAAGTTCGTCAGAAACCGCTTCGCGTTATCTTAAACGGTCTTGGAAAAGACGCAGCTCAGATCATCGCACGTATCAACGGCTTCACCTACATCGAGACTGAGTACAACCCATACACCAATGAGGTTAAGGAAGTATTCCGTAAATCCTACTCTGAAGGCCTTCGTGCAAAAGTAAACTGCTACGGCGCAAACAGCGTTCCGGAAGGCGTTGCAATCATGTGGAAAGAGAACGTAGACGTTCCATCACCGGTAACTCTACCAACCCGACCCGTTTCCAGCATCCGGTAGCAGGTACCTACAAGAAGGAGAGACTGGAAGCAGGCAAGAAGTACTTCTCCGTAGCTTCTGGTGGTGGTACCGGACGTACCCTGCATCCGGATAACATGGCAGCAGGCCCGGCTTCCTACGGTATGACCGATACCCTTGGCCGTATGCATTCCGATGCACAGTTCGCAGGTTCTTCTTCCGTGCCTGCTCACGTTGAGATGATGGGTCTGATCGGCGCTGGTAACAACCCGATGGTCGGCATGACCGTTGCAGTTGCAGTTGCGATTGAGGAAGCAGCTACCGCTGGTAAATTCTAATTGAAAATGGCTTAAAATAAAGTGAAAAGGGACTTTCAGAGATTGCTCTGAAAGTCCCTTTTTTAACGCGCTTCAGTTACAGTAAATCATTGATTTTGATTGTCAGTCCCGGATAGATTCCGACCGGAATATCCTGTGTAAAGGAGTAGATCACTGGTGCTGCATCTTCTTCGTAATGGTAAACAGTAACGCGTTCTTTTGCTGGATCGACAATCCAGTATTCCCGGACGCCTGCGTCGGAATAGAGTGTATTTTTTCGGTTATAATCCATTCTCCGACTTGATGGAGATACAATTTCGAAAACCAAATCCGGAGCTCCGGAACATCCACGATCAGTCAGCTTATTTGAATCACAGATTACAGAGACATCCGGTTCTACCCAATCTTTGTCATCAGCGTCGAGATTGACAGCAAATGGAGCAGGATAGACTTCACAAGAGCCGTGGTGATCTGAAATGTATTGATCAATGATAGAAGTCAATTTAGAGACCAGTTTCTGATGAATCCGGCTTGCTGGTGCCATATCGTAGAATTTTCCATCGATCAACTCCGCACGTTCGCCCTCTGGCAGATTCCAGTAATCTTCTGCGGTGTAGTAGTCTTTTAATAGCGGCATAAAAACATTTCCTTTCTGCAATAATATTGCTCTTCAAAATTTTCATATGACGATTAGCGATGGATAGTTTTACGCTTTATAAGCTAATTATCAATAGATCGATCCCTCTGGATGAGAAATTCTGAAGAAAATTTTTTTTATGAGGGTTTACCGGTCAAGGCGTTTGTAATAAATCTGCAATAGTAATGCTTAAATCGGGATAAATACCTACAGCAATAGGGGTATCAAAAGGATAGAATATAGGTGTAGCGTCTTCGTCGTAACAGTAGACTAAAGTGCTTTTTCTCATAGGATCTACAATCCAGTATTCTTTTACTCCGGCATCTAAGTATAAAGCATTCTTTTTGATATAATCTATTTTACGGCTGGATGGAGATACAATCTCGATGATCAGATCTGGAGCACCAATGCAACTGCGTTCTGTGAGCTTGTCTCTGTTGCATACGACCATAACATCCGGCTCAACCCAGTTTTTATCATTGGCGTCGAGATTAACTGCAAATGGAGCTGTAAGAGCACGGCATGAGCCACCCTTGGATTTTATATAATTACGAAATGTAGATGCAAGTTCAATGGATAAAGTTTGATGCGTAAGACTTGGCGGTGCCATATTGTAGAATTTTCCATCAATTAGCTCTGCACGTTCACCCTCTGACAGATTCCAGTAATCTTCTGCGGTGTAGTAGTCTTTCAATAATGGCATAAAAACACTTCCTTTCTGCAATAGTATAGTTCTTTAAAATATTTCTATATTCTCTTTTCTGATGTAATCATCTGTATCTATAAATAATGCTACCATAAAAATGAAAAGAAGACAACGAGACATTGAGCAATATGATTAAGGTGATCAGGGCGGCGTCAGCGCAAAAACGAATGTCAGGAAAGGTCATGCGTCCTACCGCCACAAAGGCGGATATGGAAGAGCTATGCGCTACACGGCGCATGACCAGAGAAATGTTGACCATCTGGAGGAGCAATAAGAAGGGCTGGTCAATGGTGATTGCTGATGAAGCGGGTTTTACGGTTCTACCTGTGTGCCGCAATCACCATACCAGCCAAAAGCTTTAAGATTACTCCTGCCGACATGACTGAGCCGCAAAGAAGAAAGATCTTATTGATCAGTCCGGACGCGGAACAGATTCCGAGGCTGAAACGTTTCTGGTAAGGATAAAAAAGCTGTTCTCCTTTGCGATTCAGCAAATCCAGAATCAGGTGGGAAAGGAATGCGGCTCCAAAGTAAGGTACCAGCGTCGGAAGAAATACGGCTACGGAGCTGGAAAGGAGCCCGCCTGCCAGAAACGAATGCATAAAAGAACGGTGCGGTGTTTTCTTTCCATAGGCGCATATGGCCAGAAATGCAGCACATGCTAAGATGATGCGGCTGACAGAACTGTTGCTCATAAGTTTCTGGTAGAGACCGATATGCCAGTGCGCTTCGACAGCAGCAATTCCGATCACGATTGTTTCTGCTGCAAATATAATCTTGTCTGCTCTGCGGCTGCTTTCCGAGGAACTGCAGTCGATATCACTGATTACGGAACCGATTGCCGCTGCCCCGGCTCCAAAAATCAGTTCTGGTAATGTATTTGGTTGAAAAAGCAGCATGGATGCGGCAACTCCAACTGCCATATGTGTTTTTCCTAACATGGTTTTCTCTTCCTTTGTGTGATTGTGTCTCATCTTGTTTTGTCTTACCTGGCTGTCATATTTTTCTGCCGGAAAGGAAAACTATCGGAGTTTTATTAAAAATTCAGGAACTTACAGTATATCACAGAAAAGAAAATTTTCAAGGGAATCATCGTGATACTTTGCTGAGTGTATATTGCCGGAAAACATAAGTTTTAGAGAGATTGTTCGTGCATTGCGCAAACAGGTGATCTTATAGTTGTACAGCGTATCCTTGAAATCTCTTGAAATCCCCCGTATTCAATAGTATAATTATCATGATTGACAGAAAATTATCGGCTGAAGATCAGTATAATGTATTGAAGGAGGAATCATGATGATTACCTGGAACAACCTGGACACTCTTACTTCCTATCAGGAGCTGGAAAAAGCATCCCGCGTAAACCTTGCGGAGGCTATGACCGGAGATAACGGCGCAGAGCGCGTGAAAAAATACAGCGTGCCGATGGCAAAGGGACTTGTTTACCACTACGCAGCAAAGCAGGTCGATGACAATGTACTGGAGGCATTAAAGAAGCTGGCTGCAGAGGCTCAGCTGGCAGAGAAATTTAAAGCTCTTTACAATGGTGAGGTGATCAATACCGGTGAGAAGCGACTGGTACTGCATCACATGACCCGCGGACAGCTTGGTGACGCAGTCACTGCAGATGGTGTGGACAAGCGTACCTTCTACAAAGAGCAGCAGGAGCGCATTGCTGAGTTTGCAAACAAGGTTCACAGCGGTGAGATCACCAATGCGGCAGGAGAAAAGTTTACCACGGTTGTTCAGATCGGTATCGGAGGAAGTGACCTTGGACCGAGAGCAATGTATCTGGCGCTGGAAAACTGGGCAAAGAAGAATGGTACATTTAAGATGGAAGCAAAATTCATCAGCAATGTAGACCCGGATGATGCAGCAGCAGTTCTGCATGGAATCGATGTCGCACATTCTATTTTCGTACTGGTTTCCAAGTCTGGCACAACCCTTGAGACCCTGACGAATGAGTCTTTCGTAAAGGACGCATTAAAGAATGCAGGTCTGGATGCATCGAAGCATATGATCGCAGTAACCAGTGAGACCTCCCCACTTGCGAAGAGCAGCGATTATCTGGCTGCATTCTTCATGGATGATTATATTGGCGGCCGTTATTCCTCTACCTCCGCAGTTGGCGGTGCAGTTCTCTCCCTGGCTTTCGGACCGGAGGTGTTTGCACAGTTTTTAGAGGGTGCAGCAGAGGCAGACAAACTGGCAACAGAGACCGATGTAACGAAGAATGCAGCAATGTTAGACGCACTGATCGGTGTATACGAGCGCAACGTGCTTGGCTATCCGTGTACCGCAGTGCTTCCGTACTCCCAGGCACTGAGCCGCTTCCCGGCACATCTGCAGCAGCTTGACATGGAGTCCAATGGTAAGTCCGTAAACCGTTTTGGCGAGCCGATGAACTATGTGACCGGACCGGTAATCTTTGGTGAGCCTGGAACCAATGGCCAGCATTCCTTCTACCAGCTGCTGCATCAGGGAACTGACATTGTTCCGCTGCAGTTCGTTGGCTTTAAGAAAAACCAGATGGAGACTGATGTTGTCATTCAGGGCAGCACCAGTCAGCAGAAGCTTTGTGCAAACGTGGCAGCACAGATCATGGCATTTGCATGCGGCAAGGCCGATGAAAACCGCAATAAAAACTTTGAGGGCGGACGTCCATCGAGCATCATCATTGGTGAGCAGGTAAATCCGGGTGCTCTTGGCGCACTGCTTGCACACTTCGAGAATAAGGTAATGTTCCAGGGCTTTTTATGGAATGTAAACAGTTTTGACCAGGAGGGCGTACAGCTTGGTAAGGTCCTTGCAAAACGTGTTCTGGCTCATGAAACCGATGGAGCATTGAAGGCATTCAGTGATCTGTTAGAAATTTAAGGATTGTTTTGAAAAAAGTTGCTGTTGGCACCGTGCGTGAACAGGAACAAAATCTCAGATACAACGATAGGATAAATAAAAGTTTGTTTATCATGGAGAAGTAACAGATGCTGCTGCAGCAGGCATGACCTGGGCAGCAGCATTTTTCGACAAACGGTAGCAAGGATTCTCCTATTCTCTATAAATAGTGAGATGAATTACAAACAGAAACAAACCACAGTCAGTCTCCGTGAAATTACTGACTATGCATTGCAACAAAAAATAAGGAATCAATTACTATGGCAAATCAGTTTTTAGAAATACCGGATTCGTTCTGGGGTCTGTTCCGTTCCAGAAACCGGCAAGTTTATATTGACGCGCTTTTGCAGATCAATGACGAATACCAGTACAGCAATTACTTTTTAAGCCGGGAAATCTGCATTCAGACCCTGAGCGATTATTTTGCGAAGGCCCGCGTGGTGATGGTACAGGACGAGCTGGAAGATGAACTGGATATGCTGGAGCCGCTTTCTACCCGCATTTTAAACTGGCTGCTAAAGGCCGGGTGGCTCCGGAAGGTGGATGATTACCACAATATGACAGTGAACATTGTCATTCCGGATTACGCTGCTGTGTTTGTGGATGCGTTTATGCATCTGGCCGGGGAGGATGAGGATGACAGCCAGGTCTACATCCAGAATGTCTATGCAATCCTGTTCGCATTCAAGAACGATCCAAGGTGCAACATTTCTCTCTTGAAAACCGCTCTGGTCAATACGAGAAAGCTCAATAAGACGCTGCAGGATATGCTCCACAATATGGACCGTTTCTTCGCCAGCCTTCTGGAACAGAAAAATTACGGGGACCTTTTGAAAGAGCATCTGGACGGATATGTACAGGAAATCGTGCAGAAGAAATATCACATTTTAAAAACCTCCGATAACTTTTATCTGTATAAGACCGATATTAAAAAATGGCTGGTCCAGATGCGCCAGGATACTTCCTGGCTGGAGACAGTTTGTGTGCGCAATAAGCAGCTGCGAGGGTTGGATATTACGCCGGAAGACATTATCAGCCAGCTTGACCTGATCGATCGTGGCTTTGATGATATCGAGCACCGCATTTTAAATATGGATACAGAGCACACGAAATACATCCGTGCTACCGTGACAAGGCTCAATTACCTCCTGAACCAGGAGGACAACATGAAGGGGCTGGTGATCCAGATCTTAAATGAATTGTCTGGTTTACCGGATGAATCATTCGATGAAAAACTGGCGCTTACAGCCTCAAAGATGAATTTTTCCCAGTTTACCGTCATTTCAGACCGGTCATTATATAAGCGCAGAAAATCCCGTCAGGATTTTACGGCAGAGTTACAGCCGGAGGAGGAAATCGTGGAGCTGTCTAAGGATGAAATCCTGCAGCTAAACCGCATGAAGAACCGATATAGCCGGAAACAGATCCGTTCCTTTGTACTGGATCAGATGGTGAATGGGAAATTTACAGTAACCAGTGACACCGTATCTTCCCTGGAGGACTTTGAGAAGCTGGTGCTTGCATACGATGATTCGGTACGCAAGGACAGTCCGTACCGCGTCCTGGACCAGGAGGCGCCGATGGTGGAGCATGCAGGCTACCGTTATCCGGGACTGGTATTTGTGAGAAAGGATAGAAAGAATGATTGATTATTTTGAGACACTTTCCAGCTCGGAGCAGGAGCAGGTTTCGGAAAGCATCCGTCTGTTATACCGGCAGACCTTTTTGCTGGAGCGGACCTATGACCGGAAAACAAAGCGCTACCAGACGAACCCGGAATTTTACCAGTGCAACCAGCATCTGGAATTCATCCAGAAGTATTTCTCTATTATGGGAATCGAGGTAGTGGAAAACAGTCAGATGGGACTCATTTACATCCGCGGCGAGCAGGTGGTGGGAGAGAAGCTGCCGAAGCTGGCTACGCTGTATGTGCTGGTCTTAAAGCTGATCTACGACGAGCAGATGTCATCGGTCTCTACTTCGGTGAATGTCATAACGACCTTAAGCGAGATCCACGAAAAGCTTGGAACTTACCGGTTATTAAAAAAGCAGCCGTCGGTGTCGGAAATCCGGAGAAGTCTGGCAATGCTGAAAAAGTACCAGGTTGTAGAACCGTTAGATGTTCTGGAAGAGCTGGACGGCTTCAGCCGTCTTGTGGTATATCCGACCATCAATGTCATTTTGCTGGGAGACGATGTCCGTGCGCTGCTTGAAACATTCCGCGAAGGAGAAGAGGAAGATGGAGAACCAGAGATTTGAAGCACTGTCCAGGATCTGCCTGAACAACTGGCATTACATAAAACACAGAACCCTGTCCTTTGATGACGGGATCAATTTTTTTACCGGTCATTCCGGAAGCGGAAAATCTACCGTGATCGATGCCATGCAGATCGTGCTGTATGCGAATACCGATGGCCGCGGATTTTTCAATAAGGCCGCAGCGGATGATTCGGACCGAAGCCTGATCGAGTATCTGCGCGGCATGATCAACATTGGTGATGACAATAGTTTTTCATATTTACGGAACCAGAATTTTTCCAGTACCATTGTGCTGGAACTGCGTCAGACAGATACCGGGGTCTGCCAGTGCGTGGGTGTGGTCTTTGATGTAGAAACCGCTACGAATGAGATTAGCCGTATGTTTTTCTGGCATAAGGGACCGATGCCGGACCATGAGTACCGTAAGTCCGACCGCACTATGTCCATCGATGAGGTGAAAAACTGGCTATTATCGAATTTTTCAAAAGAAGACTGCTATTTCGGCTCGCACAATGAACGCTTCCGCAAACAGCTTTACGATATTTATTTAGGCGGTCTGGATGCGGAAAAGTTCCCGCTTTTGTTCAAGCGTGCCATTCCGTTCCGCATGAACATCAAGCTGGAAGACTTCGTGAAGGAATATATCTGCATGGAGCAGAACATCCACATTGAGGACATGCAGCAGAGCGTGACGGAGTATGGCCGCCTGCGCCGCCGGATCGAGGACACCTGCCGGGAGATCGAGAGCCTGAAGAAGATCTGTGCGCAGCATGAAGCGATGACTGCAGTGCGCGAAAATAAAGAAATGTATGGGTATTTTGCGCAGAAGCTGGATATCTTAAATGACCGCAGAAAAATCCGGGAAAGCCAGGAAAAGATCCAGAACCTGAAGGCGGATTATGAAAAAGCTAACCAGGAAATTGCCGGACTTGAGACGGAGATCCAGGATATGACCGCGCAAAGTGAGGAGCTGCTTCGCAAGATTTCAAGCAGTGGTTATGAAGAATTAAAGAGCCAGTTAAAGGCTGTGAATGAGCTGGTGGAGCACCTGGGAAGCAGCCAGGCCCGCTGGAAACAGACTGCCGAAAAGCTTCATGCCTGGGATGATGAGGAAATCACTTCAAACCGGACTTTGTGGGATATTGAGGCTTTTGATAAGGGAGATATCACCGAAGAAGCATTAAAGCGCCTGCAGGATGACCTTGCCCAGATGCGGAAAGAAACAGAGCGCCAGATGCAGGAGGCCCGCAGCCAGATCCGGGAACTGAACCGCGAGCTGGAAAAAGCACAGGAGGAAGTGGCACAGTTAAAAGCTGGAAATAAAGCCTATCCGAAGGAATTAGAGGCAGTACGCGAAATCCTGAAAACGCAGCTGTTTTTGAAGACCGGAAAAAGTGTCGATGTGGAAGTGCTTGCCGATCTTTTGGAGGTGCGGGATGATGCATGGCGTAATGCGGTCGAGGGTTATCTTGGCAATAACAAATTGCTGCTGACCGTAGAGCCGAAGTATGCAAAAACGGCGATGGAAATCTATAAGGAGCTGGATCCGAAGAAATATTACCGGGTTGCGGTCCTGGATACCGAGCGTGTGATGGCAGATGAACAGGCGGTCCAGGATGGAGCGCTGGCAGAAGAGGTAGAAGCAAGCCGCGATTATGCGCAGGCCTACATCAATTTCCAGCTTGGCAAGGTGATCAAATGTGAGAGCGTGGATGAACTGCGCAGCCACCGCATTGGTATTACCAAAGAATGCGTTCTGTACCACAGCTACCGGATCCAGCACATTAACCCAGATCTGTACACAAAATCGGCATACATTGGAAAGAAGAGTGTGCGCCAGAGAATCAGGCTTCTGGAAGAATCCATGGAAACCATGAAGCAGGAGCTTGAACCGCTGCAGACACTTCTGGCAGATGGGGAACGTGTGCTTGGACATGAGGCACTGGGCCAGGAGCTGGAGGTTTATCTTGGCTGGCAGAAGGATAAGGCAGCTTATCTGGAAAAACAGGAAGAGCAGAAAGACTTGCGGGCCCGTCTGGAGCAGTTAAAGAGCCAGAATGTTGCCGCCTGGGTAGAAGAACGCACAGCACTTGACAATTTGCGTGACAGCCGGAAGGCAATGTTGCGGGAAAAAGAGCGCCAGTCAGCCCGGCTGCAGGAAAACTGTGAATCGGAGAACAAAAATCTATTCCAGTTCAATGAAATTGTTACGGGAAAAGAGCGGAATCTGGAAGAATGCGCAGAGTATGAAGAAAAGCTTCAGGAGATCCTGACGGCGAAAGAAGAAAGCGGTGCAAGGATCCGCTACGACCAGATGCGTAACGATTATCAGGCCAAGGTGGAGACGGAAACGCAGAAGCAGGCAGAAGAAATGCAAAAGCTTCAGGACACCCGGAGTGCTTATCTGCGCACTTATCCGCAGCGGAATTTCTCTCTGGGCTCTGAGAGCAATGAGGAATACCAGAAGCTGCTTGATAACCTTGCCTGTGACCGCCTGGAGGAATACCGGAAGCGTGCCGCAGAACAGGCCAAAGCAGCTGTCGAGCATTTTAAAGATGATTTCATGTACAAGATCCGCAGTGCCATCAAAGAGGCATTGCAGCGCAAGGATGAGTTAAACCGCATCATCAGCCGTCTTGACTTCGGTAAAGACCGTTACCAGTTCTATATTGGAAAGAATAAAGGCGATGACGGCAAATATTATGATATGTTCATGGATGATGCGCTGGAAGTCAATCCGTCGGATTTGGATATTGGTCTGGATAATCAGCTGAATCTGTTTACCATGGAGCATGAAAGCCATTACGGTGCCATGATCAACGACCTGATCAACATCTTTATCCCGCCGGAGCATGCAACCCCGGAGGAGATGGAAGAGGCCAAGCGCAACATGGAGAAATATGCAGATTACCGGACGTATCTTTCATTCGATATGCAGCAGCTGATCCAGAATGAGGACGAGACCATAAAGATCCGCTTAAGCAAGATGATCCGTAAAAACTCCGGAGGCGAGGGGCAGAACCCGCTCTATGTAGCGCTTCTGGCAAGCTTTGCCCAGGCTTATAAGATTGATCTGAAGCCGGGACTTAGGCGAAATCCGACGATCCGTCTGGTAGTGCTGGATGAGGCTTTTTCCAAGATGGATGCAGAAAAAGTGGCGAGCTGTATCAAACTGATTCGCGGACTGGGTTTCCAGGCTCTGATCAGTGCGACCAACGACAAGATCCAGAACTATCTGGAGACGGTCGATAAGATCTTTGTATTCGCAAACCCGAATAAGAAGGCAATTTCCATCCAGGAATTTGAGAAACCGGAATTTGAACAATTAAAACCGGAAATTTCAGAGGAAGACGATGAAGACTAGGCAAGAGCCGGGCTATCTGGTCCATAAGATTATAGAACAGAATGAAAAAGCAGCGTAGACTGGAGGGAAGGAGCATCGGGAAACCGAAGCTTAAATATCCAACAGGAGGATTTTGACCGGGCAGGAAAGTCTGATCTTTTGCAGGAAGCAAAGGAATTGGAGCGAGATGGTCTTATTAAAATCAAATGGATCGAATATGGAAATGATATTGAAAAGATTACCTACCGGAGGGAAAAGACCGGGCAGTTTTATGAGCTGCTTGGCCTTGTTCCCAAGTGGAAGCGGCTGCAGGAAGAGAAGCAGACACTGTGTTCCCTGATGCAGCAGGCTGAGACGGACTGGCTGAGACAGTATTATCAGGAGCTGGAAGCATCCCTGGATCAGGGAAAGACGCCGGCAGATCTGGATAAATACGGTGTAATGCTTTTTGATTGTCTGAATGCGTTGGAGAAACAGAAGGAGCCGCTTTACCAGCGCGTGTTCAGCATTGCTGTGCTTGGCGGAAGCAAGATCTTCGAAGAAAAACTCAAAAGCCGGGTGGTTTCTGTATTATCCCGATATCACCCTGAGGCAGATGACGCCATGAGTGAGCGGGAAATTTTATCTTTGGTATATCTGGAGGATTATGCGCAGCAATTGGCAATAAAAGGGAATCTAAAGATTGAATTAGAAGGAAAAGAAATCGATTATGGAGACCAGGTTTATGGAACAGTGTTAACAACCGACACACTCCGTTATGCCCGGATTTTGCCGGATCAGAGTATTCGAAAGATTATTACCGTGGAGAATAAAGCAAATTTTGTTTCCACGCCATATGAAACGGACACATTGATTGTTTTTTCTCATGGCTTTTTTTCTCCGTTGGAATGCACTTTTTTAAGACAGCTGATTGGAAAAATTCCGGATGTGGAATTTTTCCATACCGGAGACCTGGATTACGGCGGCATCCGCATTTTCCGGCACATCCGCGAACATATCTGTCCTCGGGTCCGCCCGCTTCAGATGGATGCAGACTGGTATGACCGTTACTTGCAATATGGGTATAAAATAAAACCGGAAACATTGAAAAAGCTGGAAAACATGAGGGGGACAGAACCTCTTATGGAAGAGCTGATAGACCGCATCATCAAAGGGAAAATGGGAATTGAACAGGAATGTTTTCTGGTTCGAAAACGGAAATAAAAAATTCCCATAAAAAGGGAGGAGCCGGTGAGTTTTAAACCCACCGGCGATTATGAAAAAATTTTATCAAATTGTAGTTGGCAGCTTCATTTGATGATGTTAGTATATCGAGAAAATATGAAAGAAGTTTTTCCTGGATATGGAATGTTTGTAACGATTTTATGAACAAACCATGAACAGGAGAAACTTCTTTTTATATTACTGCCATAAAACAAAAGTAAAAAATAAGTCAGATAATTGTGATGAATCACAATGCCAGAACGAAGGAAACGTGATATACTATTTTATACAATGAAATTGGAAATATAAGGGGGTGAGATGGTGAAAGTGACGACGATTATGGACAATAAACGGGGCGAGCACAAAGCCCTGGTTGCGGAACATGGTCTTTCTTTTTTAGTCGAAACGGAAAAATCTAAGATTTTGTTTGATTTTGGCGCTGGGAAATCTGCCTGTGAGAATGCTGTCAGGCTGAACATTGGTCTGGAGAACATATCTTATGCGGTGGGGAGTCACGGACATTATGATCATGCAAGTGGATATCCGGAATTTGTCAGACATGGACTTTCCTGTCCGTTGTATACAGCGAAAGGGTATTTTGCAGAAAAGTACGCTTTGAATGGTCTGAAAGCAACGTATCTTGGCTGCGGTTTTGATGAAGCCTGGCTGAACGAACGGATCTGGAACACCGGTACTGCGATGGTTATCTGGAATTGGAACCGGGATGCTATCTGGTCGGTAATTTTGAGAGACGTTATGAGTTTGAACAAATTCCTGACCGGTTTGTACTGCGCAAGAATGACAAATGGGAAAAGGATGATTTCTCCGATGAATCTGTCTGGTGCTGGATGGAACGGAGGGGCAGACTGTTATCGTCGGATGCAGTCACCCTGGAATTTTGAACATTCTGACAACGGTGCAGCAGCGTTTTGGAAAACCGATCCGTGCGGTTTTTGGAGGAACGCATCTGGTAGAAGCAGACGAGAAACGGATCCGCATTACGCTGGACAAAATGAAGCAGATGGGGGTTGGTCTCATCGGATTTAATCATTGCTCGGGAGAAGAGCTTCAGACAATCATGAGTCAGGAAACGGAACTGAAACATTGTTATCTTGGTGCCGGAGACTGCATTTACTTGTAGAAAAAGGGTTCGGTTGATTTTCGGAAAGGTTGTGCTGATTCTGGAAATGTGCGGGGAAAGTGGGTGAAGAAGCATGAATGAATTTGCAAAGCTGGCGCAGGATTTTGTAGAAGCTACCTCTTTGCTGGTGGGTCAGCGCACGATCAATATCATGGACCAGAAGGGCGTTATCATTGCTTCTACGGAAAAACACCGGATCGGAGATTTTCATCAGGGTGCGGCAGAAGTTCTGGAGACAGGAAAACCGGTCCTGATCAAAAAAGAAGATCTGTATCGTTACCCGGGTACCAAAGAAGGCTACAACATGCCGATATTTCTGAACGACAGGATCATTGGTGTGGTGGGAATCTTTGGGTGTGAGGAAGAGGTGCAAAGCATCGCGAATCTGCTTCGTGTCTATGTGACCCAAAGCTTTTCCCAACTGCAGATGACACAAAAGCAGAATCTGGAGGCGGAACTCCGCAATCAGCTTTTGCGGCTTTTATTATTTGGAGGCAGCAGCCAGAAAGAGATGATTGAAAATCTCTGTGGAATGCTGAATTTGCAGCTGGATTTTCCAATCCATGTCATTCTTCTTCATGAATCCGCAATCGGACGCCACATGAAGCATTTGCAGGATTATTCCCAGCTGATCCAGAATCTGATCTGGAAGAATATTCTTGACCGGAAACGGGACGTATTTGGCATTCAAAATGAAGATTACGTGATCCTGCTTGGTGGAAATTATGACAGGCAGGAGATGCACAAACGCCTGGAGCGCCTGCTCGATGAGATCAAAGCAGAGGATGCCTGGAATGTGACAGTCAGCAGTCCCTGCAGAACGATAAAAGAAGTTTCAGACGGTATGAGAGAAGTATCTATGTTAAAAAAGAGGAAAGGAGGAAAAATCCGGAATCTGGAAGAACATTCCTGCAAAATGCAGTATCTGTTTGGAAATCTGCTCATGCAGGAAGGCGGAAGAACCGCAGAAGAAATGTTTGAAAAACTGGAAATCCAGTATGGAAGCAATCAGACGGAGCAGTTGCTTCACACTGCACAGACGTATTATGAGTGCGCGGGAAGTGTTGCAAAGGCGGCAGAAGAGCTGCATGTACATAAGAATACACTGTTGTATCGTATGAAGCAGCTTTATCAGACGCTGGAGATGGAAACGGACACTGCTTTTGTGCGGGAATTCTTTATCCGGATGCTTCTCGAATACCGGATGTTCCTGGAATCAGAAAAAGATCCGGGAATATAAGATATGATGTAACTGGGGAGATACCGGTCAGTTACGATATGAAATTTTGAGAATGGATCGCGAAACGCGAGAAGGAGGTATTGTTTATGTCAGGATTATTTATTTTTGGCGTGATATTTTTAGCGGTTGTATGCATGGTCATTGCGATATCGAAATTTAACATGCACCCGTTTCTGGTGCTGACGGTCATTGCGGTTTTGGTTGGTCTTGTATGTGGAATTCCGACAGAAGAGGTAATCAGCACCGTGAAAAGTGGTTTTGGTAATATTCTGGCCAGCATTGGTATTGTCATTTTGGCCGGAACCATCATTGGTACCATTCTGGAAAAGACTGGTGCAGCCCTTACCATGGCGAACACCATTTTGAAGATTGTCGGAAAAGAAAAGAGTGTTCTGACCATGGGTATCACCGGTTATATTACCGGTATCCCGGTATTCTGCGATTCCGGTTTTGTTATCTTAAGCCCGATTTCCAGAGCACTGGCAAGCCAGAGCAACGTGTCCCTGGCAGTTATGGCTACCGCACTTTCCGGCGGCTTATATGCAACCCATTGTCTGGTGCCGCCGACCCCGGGCCCGATCGCTATGGCAGGTACCCTGGAAGCCGATCTTGGACTGACCATCCTGGTTGGTCTGATCATTTCCATTCCGGCTGTGGCTTCTGCCTGATTTACGCAAATAAGGTATCCAGCAAGATCGATATTCCGGCAAATCCGGAGTACACGGTAGAAGAACTTGTGGAAAAGTATGGAAAACTTCCAGGTGCCCTGCACAGCTTTTCCCCAATTCTGCTGCCGATCATTCTGATCGCATTAAAATCCGTCGGTGATTTCCCGAGTGCACCGTTTGGGGATGGCGCAGTGAAAGCCTTCTTCTCCTTTATTGGTAACCCGGTTATCGCACTGATCTTTGGAGTATTCCTGGCTATGACCCTGATTCCGAAGGAAGAAAAACAGAATTCCCTGAAGTGGATCACCGAAGGTGTTACCAACTCTGCAGGCATTCTGGCTATCACCGGTGCAGGTGGTTCCTTTGGTGCCATTCTTCAGAAACTGCCGATCGCAGACGCTTTAAGCGCATCATTACTGGGACTTGGTGTGGGTGTATTCCTGCCGTTCATCATTGCAGCACTCTTAAAGACAGCAATGGGCGCTTCTACGGTAGCCATGATCACGACCTCTGCCATGATCGCACCGATGATGCCGGCACTCGGTTTCACATCTCCGTTAGCCAAGGTTCTGGTTATCATGGCCATCGGAGCAGGTTCTATGACCGTATCCCACGCAAACGATTCCTACTTCTGGGTAGTATCCCAGTTCTCGGATATGGATACGCAGGATGCTTATAAGTGCCAGACCGGTATGACTGCCGTCATGGGTATTACCACGATCATTGTGGTATTTATCCTGTCCCTGATCTTTGTACACTGATCTTATTCATAAAATGAAAGCAATTTGCGACAAATAGGGATGCCCTGCGGATGACAAATTCCGCGGGGCATCTGTGTGTGCGTCCGGCGGAGCATGTTTTCAGGTATCCGTAGCGGTGTATCTGCAGAAAGCTTCTGCTGGCAGATCAGGTGCCAAGCAGAAGTACTGTGTATGATACAAGCCCTGCACCAGTGTTCCGGTTCTGTCATATGTTATAGTGTAACCACACAAAAAGGAGACAACAGCATATGGCATTTTTTACGAATCAGGCGCAGCTGCGTTATGGCAATGAAATAACCAATTCAAATATTACTGTGGGAGAGATTCAGGAAGTACTGACGGTTACCAAAACCGCAGTAAAAGAAACGTACCGGCAGGGAGGAACCGTGACGTATATCATCAGCATTGTCAATGCCGGCACTGCAGAATATACAGGACTTACCCTGTCAGATGATCTTGGAACTTATGCCTTTGGGACAACGACGCGTACTCCGTTGGATTATAGTGCGGGAACGATCCGCTATTATCAAAATGGCGTGCTCCAGACAGCACCGACCGTAGAAGCGGGACCGCCACTTACGATTACCGGAGTGAATGTACCGGCAGGCGGCAATGCCACGATCGTGTATGAGACACGGCTGAATGCGTACGCGCCGCTGCAGCTTGAAGCAGAAATCACGAATGTTGTGACAGTATCGGGAACCTGTGTCAGCGGAATTACCGCATCGGAAACTGTTTCTGCTGTGGCAGAGCCAGTCCTTTCCATCACAAAATCCGTCAGCCCGGTTCCGGTCACAGAATGCGGCAGACTGACTTATACTTTCGTCATCCAGAACACCGGAAATGTCCCGGCAGATTCCACAACCGAAGTTTCTGTAACCGATACCTTTGACCCGGTTTTGAGAAATCTGACTGTCACCTTTAACGGAACTGCCTGGACTGCTCCTACAAATTACACCTATGATGAAACAACAGGTATGTTACTACCGTACTGGGTGAAGTGACCGTACCGGCAGCCACCTACACCCAAAATTCGGAAACAGGAGAGTGGAGCACCAACCCTGGCGTCAGCACTTTAATCGTGACAGGAACAATCTAGCTAGGATAAAAGTCTCAAATCCCCATCGATGGTTTTGGAGACCGCTGCTCTGCCATTGAAATAGGGCGTGTATGAGTCTGGCTTCCGAAATTTTCAGCATATCAAACAATATCGCACAGTAAGTCGATTAGAAGGTCCGGGCGTGTACGAGTCTGACTTCCTCCATTTTCACATATCGTTGTTCGCTTGCTTTCGCTGACACATGTTCGCCTGCATCGGATTTACATCCGCTGCATTCGGACATGTGTCCTCAAGAGGCGAAACAACTGATATGCTGAAAATTCCAGAAGTCAGACTCATACACGCCCTACTTTATTGACACCGCTGCGTACGAAAAAACCTGCAACCATTACTGATTTGGCCAATAGTTATCCTATTTTCGCCGTTTCAGTAATGGTTGCAGGTTTTTTATATGTAATGGAGCCAGTATAGCAGGAAGCCCCCGCCCCGCCATGCGTTTACGCATGGCGGGGCGGGGGCTTTCGGACTTATTGATATTTACTGTGCGATATTGTTACTTCCCTATCGGCTCTTTCGACGGTACTCCCGCTTTCCGCGGATATTTCTTCGCCGTCTTAGCGATCTTATCAATCACCACCAGGGATCGGTCTGCATCTGCCCCGGTCAGTTCAAAACGGATCACATCTGTAATGCTGCCGCCAAGGCTTTCGATCGCTTTGGTTCCCTGCTCCAGCTCCTCATCTATTTTACCGGATTTATACGGAATAAATGCACCACCCACTTTTACGAATGGCAGGCAATATTCCGATAAGGTTGCTGCGTTAGCAACTGCCCGGGAAACACAATAATCATACTGCTCACGGTATTTTGCATCCCGGCCAAAGTCCTCTGCTCTTCCGTGAATCGTTTCTACATTCTGAAGTCCCAGCTGGCTGATCACTTCATTTAAGAATTTGATTCTCTTATTTAAGGAATCCAGCAAGGTGATCTTCAAATTCGGAAATGCAATTTTTAACGGAATTCCCGGAAATCCTGCTCCTGTCCCTACATCAATAGCAGATGCTTTTCGGCCATCCTGAAGCGGCACTGCTTTTACAAGTGCCAGACTGTCTATGAAATGTTTGCTTACCACTTCTTCCAGTTCTGTGATTCCGGTCAGGTTCATGACCTTATTCCATTCTACCAATAATTCATAATAATGATAAAACTGCTCCATCTGCTGTTCGGAAAGCGTAATCCCCAGCTCCGTGGTTCCCGCCTTCATTTTATCCACAAAAATCTGTTCCATAATCCCTCCTGTGTGGAATTTCGGCAAAGTCTGCCTCTTATAACTGTTTTATACGGAATTTTCAGTTGCATTACATATCGCGGATATACCAGTAATACGTCCGTTGATTCAGAAAATTGTTACTGTTCACACATTGCGCAAACAACAACAATATCCCTTAATCCTTTACTTACTATGTCGCATCTGCTCCAGATGAACCAGAAGCACAGAAATATCTGCCGGGGATACTCCGGAAATACGGGATGCCTGTCCGATCGATGATGGTTTGTACAGGTTTAGCTTCTGCACCGCCTCTTTGCGCAGACTGTTTACCGTACTGTAGTCGAAATCCGGATCCAGTTTTTTCTTCTCCAGCTTCTTAAACTGCGCTACCTGCTGCTGCTGCCGCTTTAAATATCCTTCATATTTAATATTTATGTTAACCTGTTCTGCAGTATCGTATGGCAGTTCTGGCCGCTTCTCATCAAGTTCAGTTAACATAAAATAATCTAGTTCTGGTCTGCGCACAAGCTCTGCGAGTGTTGCACCTGTCTTTAAAAGCGTGCTGTTATGTGCTTCCAGAAACGCCTGTACTCTTGGATTGGCACCTACATATGTTTTTTCCAGACGCTCTGCCTCTGCCTGAATGTCTTTTTCTTTCTGAAGAACCCTTGCATAGGTTTCATCATCGACAAGGCCGATCTCATGGCCGATTCCCCTTAAACGCAGGTCTGCATTGTCCTGACGCAGCAACAGGCGGTACTCCGCACGGGAAGTCATCATACGGTATGGCTCATGGTTCTCTTTTGTCACAAGATCATCGATCAAAACGCCGATGTACGCCTGGGAACGGTCCAGAATAACTGGCTCGCGTCCAAGCACCTTCATAGCGGCATTTATCCCCGCCATAAAGCCCTGCACTGCTGCCTCCTCATAACCGGAGCTTCCGTTAAACTGGCCACCGCTGAACAAACCGCTGATTGCCTTAAACTCCAGAGAAAGCTTTAACTGGCGGGCATTGATGCAGTCATACTCGATCGCATAGGCGTTGCGCACGATCCGCACATGCTCCAGCCCCGGTACCGTCCGGTACATGGCATACTGCACATCTTCCGGCAGAGAGCTGGACATACCGCCCAGATACATCTCATTGGTGTAAAGTCCCTCCGGCTCAATAAATACCTGATGACGTGTCTTATCTGGGAATTTCACTACCTTATCCTCGATGGACGGGCAATAGCGCGGCCCAGTTCCTTCGATCGCACCGGAAAACAGCGGAGAGCGGTCAAGATTATCACGGATGATCTGATGTGTCTCCTCATTGGTGTAGGTCAGCCAGCAGGAAACCTGTTCCTTCTGTACGGACTCTGGATCTGTAGAGAAGGAAAACGGGACAACCCGCTTGTCACCAAACTGCTCTTCCATCTTGGAAAAATCGATGCTGCGGCGGTCTGCACGGGCCGGGGTTCCGGTCTTAAAACGGAACATCTCGATGCCGTTAGCGATCAGGGAATCCGTCAGATGGTTTGCCGGCTGCAGGCCATTCGGCCCTGTTGCATTGCTGACATCGCCATAAATGCAGCGTGCCTTCAAATAAGTTCCGGTGGCCAGTACTACAGCCTTTGCGTGGTAAACCGCTCCGGAATAGGTCTTCACACCGGTAATCTTGTGATCCTCCACAATAATTTCAGATACCTCTGCCTGACGGATGGTCAAATGGTCCGTGTTTTCCATGGTATGACGCATCTGTCTGCTGTAATCCTGCTTGTCTGCCTGCGCACGCAGGGAATGGACTGCAGGTCCCTTAGACTCATTTAACATCTTGGACTGGATAAAGGTCTTATCTATATTTTTTCCCATTTCTCCGCCCAGAGCATCCAGCTCGCGCACTAAATGTCCCTTGGAGCTTCCTCCGATATTCGGGTTACAGGGCATCAAGCAATACTGTCTACACTGACGGTAAACACGATCGTCTCAAGCCCTAGTCTTGCACAGGCCAGCGCTGCCTCACAGCCGGCATGCCCGGCGCCGACAACTACAATATCATACGATTCTTCTAAGTACGGCATATTCTTAATTCCTTCCAGCTAATCTTTCTTACCAGGGAACTGTCTCATCCTCTCACAGTTCCTAAAGCATTCCCACACAACTTAGTAACTTTATTTTCCCATACAGAACTTACCAAAGATCTCATTGACCAGATCATCCTCCACGGCTTCCCCGATAATGGTTCCAAGCTGCTCATACGCGTCCATCAGGTCAATCGTCAGAAAATCCTCCGGCATCTGGTTTTCAATACTCTGCTTTACCATATACAGACTGTTTAATGCATTCTGCAGTGCAGTCTTATGGCGTACATTTGTGATCAGGATCTCATCGTTAAAATCAATGCTTCCCTCATAAAACAGATTCTGGATCGTTTTTTCCAGTTTGTCAATACCGGTCTCCTCTTTCGCTGAGATGGAAATAACCGTCTTGCCAGTCTTCTCCTGCAGCAGTTCTTCGCTGATCACCGTCTCCAGATCTGTTTTGTTTAGCAGCACCACAGCTTTGCGGTCACGGATCAGCTCCATGATCTGGGCATCGTTTTCATCCAGCTCTCTCGATCCATCCACAACATAAATGATCAGATCCGCCTCATCTGCTGCCAGCTTTGCCCTGCTGACACCGATCTGCTCCACCACATCGTCTGTCTCCCGGATGCCAGCTGTGTCGATGATGTTCAGGCTGATACCATGCATGCGAATATGCTCCTCCAGCGTGTCCCGCGTGGTTCCTGCAATATCTGTTACAATTGCACGTTCTTCCCCAAGCAGTACATTCATTAAGGAAGATTTTCCCGCATTTGGTTTTCCCAGAATGACCGTACGGATTCCCTCAGATACCACTCTTCCGCTGTCTGCGGAACGCACCAGCTTTTCTATTTCCCCAGTCATAGTATCCAGCTTTCCAGACAGCTCCTCCTCGTATCCATCCAGGGAAATATGCTCCGGATCGTCCAATGCCGATTCAATAAAAGCGATCTGGTACAGGATCCGCTCCCGTAAATCTTTCACCTTTTTTGATACAGAGCCCTTCAGCTGGCTGACGGAGCTTTTCACTGCGTAATCGTTCTGAGCATTGATCACATCAATGACTGCCTCTGCCTGGGACAGATCGATCCGCCCGTTTAAAAATGCCCGCTTGGTAAATTCTCCCGCTCTGCCGGTCTTGCTCCATATTTAATTACTGTCTCCAGTATTTTTTTCATCACTAAAACACCGCCATGGCAATCAATCTCCACCGTGTCTTCTGCCGTATAGCTGTGCGGCCCCCGCATCAGCATGACCAGCACTTCATCCAGCATCTCGTCCCCATCGTGGATCATTCCATAGTAGATCCGGTGCGATGGCGCTGTGTTTAAATCGAAATTTCCTTTTTTACTCTCAAAAATCCGGCTTACAATCGGAACTGCCTGGTCTCCGCTTACACGGATGATTCCGATTCCGGAACTGCTCATGGCCGTTGCAATGGCCGTGATCGTATCTGAACTTCTATCCTTCAGCATAATTTCCTCCGACCCGGTCTGCACTGACCGGTCCATCCATAAATATAAAAAACGAAAAAGCGGATGCCAGGTGGTGGCCGAACCACTACCAGACACCCGCCTGATGCTTTTCCTTATGCACTACCTGCTGTTCACGTGTACGTGTCCAGCTTTTCTTATGCCTCAGCTTCTTTCACTGCAGCCTCTTTTTTCTCTGCAGCTGCTTCTGCTTTCGGCGCTTTGTTTTCTGCGTTTCTTCCTCTTCCACGGTTATCGCGGCGGGAACCATAACGCTCTTTTCTTCCATTTCCCGCCGGTACCTCTTTCTTTAAAGAAATGACAACATGGCGGAACGGATCTTCACCCTCACTTCTTGTCATAACGTATTTATCGTTCTGAAGTGCGGAATGAATGATTCTTCTCTCATACGGATTCATCGGCTCTAAGGATACCGGATGCTTGGTCCGCTTTACCTTGTAAGAAATATTTTTCGCCAGATTTTCCAGCGTCTCTTTTCTTCTCTCGCGGTAATTCTCTGTATCAAGCTTTACACGTAAATAGCCTTCGGTCTCCTTATTTACAACCAGGCTTACCAGATACTGTAAGGAATCCAGTGTCTGGCCACGTTTTCCGATGAGGATTCCCATGTCATCACCTTCCATGGAAACCAGAAGCTCCCGGTCGCTGGCATTGTATACTGTCTCGATGGAAACCTGCATTCCCATCGCGCCAAATACCTGCTCCAGGAATTCCTTCGCTGCTTTTTTTACAGCATCCTCGTTGATCTTTACAGAAGCCTTCTTCGGCATTTCCTCAGAGGCAGCTTCCTGTGCTGTCTCCGGTGCAGCTACTGCCTCATGCTTTGCTGCCGCTTTTTCGGAAACCGGAGCCTTCATTGCAGGTGCTGCTTCTGCCTTCTTTGTTTTAACAGCTTCTGTCTTTCTGGCCTCTTCTGCATTTCTGGCAGCCTTGGCCTGCGCAGCCTTCTTCGCTGCTTCGGCAGCTTTTTGTGCTTCCGCCTTTTTCGCTTCGGCAGCTTTTTGTGCTTCCGCCTTTTTCGCTTCAGCAGCTTTTTGGGCCTCCAGCTTCTTTGCCTCAGCCAGCTCCTTCTCCTCCGCCTCACTCATCACATGGGCACGGATGATACAGGGTTTCTTACCAAAGATGCCAAGCAGACCAGCGCTCTCCTTCTGTACAACTTCATAATGAAGATGCTCACTGGTCGTCTGCAGTTCAATCAATGCTTTTGTGATTGCCTCGTCCAATGTATTGGCAGAGATTGTAATCTTCCCATCCATGGTGTTACCCCCTTATTTATTATTGTGTTTTTCGTTATATCTGGCAACCATGTTTGCCTTAGATGCCAGACTGCCAGGCTTCGCATTCTTATTATAATAGCTGTTAGCCTGCTCTACCTGCTTTTTGGTCTTCTCGATCTTCTCGGCACGCTCTGCCTCCTCCTTCGCTGCAACAGCCTCCATATGCTTCAGGCTTGCAGTCGCATTCTGGTTCACCTTCTGAGGCGGAAGACCTTTTTTCGCGCGTTTCTTGTTTGCCTTCTCCACATTCTTGCGGATCAGCTCATCCATATCCACCTTATTCAGGTAAGAATTTACGATCAGCTGCTGCAGAAGCTGGAACGCACTGCTGGCTACCCAGTAGATACCGATCGCTGCCGGGAAGGTAAAGCAGAAAAATACAGACATAAGCGGCATGGTAACGTTCATGCTCTGCATCATCTGGGAGCCCATATCTTCCTCATTATTCTTCTTCGGCTGGGATGCCATCATCAGCTTGGTGCTGGCGTACTGGGTTAAACCTGCCAGAATCGGGATCAGCCATGCCAGGTTCGGCACAAAGCTTCCGTTAAACGGGTTCGATGACAGGTTGATACCAAGGAAGGTGTTCATCTTCTCGATGGTAGCCGCATTGTCTGCAATGACAGATGCTGCACCCGGGAATGCCTGCGCTAAATCTCCCCACTGTGCCGGATTCAGCTTATAAAGGATATCGACCATTTTATTGGCCAGCGCCTCACCGCTTACCCCGGTCAGGTCTCCGATCGGGTTCACTCCTGTTAATGCGATATTGTGGTCAGTCGCAAACTGCAGCAGGCTTGCTGCTGCTCCCTCAGTCAGGGAAGACGCGGAAGAAGTTCCGGTCAGTGCATAAACCACATTTAAAAAATGCTCCTTTACCGGCATAACATAAGCCGGAATACAGTAGATCACGCGGTACAGTGCAAACAGAATCGGCATCTGGATCACAAGCTGGAGACATCCTCCAGTCATGGACGTGCCGTATTTTTCATAAACAGCCTTCGTCTCCACGTTCATCTTCATCATGGAGTCATTGTCTTTCTTACCCTTGTACTTTGCCTGGATCGCCTGCAGCTCAGGCTGCATGACAGCCATCAGCTTGGATGCCTTCTGCTGCTTGATCGTCAATGGGAACATCAGTACTTTCACAACTAAGGTAAATAAAATAATAGATAAACCAATGTTCAGGATACCAAAGGAATTGGTAAACTCAACCAGTATATTCAGGATCCAACCCAGGATCTGGGAAATCGGACCAAGAATCGCCCCATGAACCTTCGTTAATACTAAGTAATCCAATGTGCTACCTCCTCATGTGTTACGGAACTGGGTCATAACCGCCTTCTGCCCATGGATGACACCGGAGTATCCTCTTCACAGACAACCATAAACCTTTCACCACGCCGTACCTGGTAAGTGCCTCAATGGCGTATTGGGAGCACGTCGGCGTGTAAATACAGTGAGTTCTTACTTTTAACGGGGATAAAAAAATCTGGTACCCGCGTATCATTAATATAAGAAGCTTTTTGATCAGATCCATAATCCTGCTTATCATATTCTCACTTCGATTCTCTTATAATGTTATGCAGTCCGCACAGGTGCATAAATGCACGTTCAATTGTCTTGTAATCTGAGTCTTTCGCAGCAGCTCTCGCTACCACAACGATGTCTAATCCTTCTTCCAATGTGTCCCGGTTCAGCCGGAAACTTTCCCGAACCAGACGGGCCAGATGATGTCTCACCACGCTGTTTCCAACCTTTTTACTGACCGATATTCCAATACGGGACTGCTGCCCCCCGGTCTTTTTTACATACATGACCAACTGTCTGTTGGCATAGGATTTCGCAGTGCGGTAAATTGCCTGGAAATCAGAATTCTTTTTAATACTCGGAAATCGTTTCATCTTCTATTACCACCATACCACTACTTTTTCATCTGGTAATACAAAATACAAAAGGTCACAATTTCTTGTGACCTTCAATTCAATGATTCATTAAGCGGATAATTTCGCTCTTCCTTTTGCTCTTCTTGCAGCTAATACTTTTCTTCCACCTGGAGTACTCATTCTAGCTCTGAAGCCATGAACCTTAGATCTCTGTCTATTTTTCGGCTGGAAAGTCATCTTCATGTTGCGGCACCTCCTTTTTTACATCGCTTATTTGATTGAACACATTACGACTATTTTAATTAAACATCTTCTCAATTATATAGAAAACATGCGGGTTCGTCAAGCCTTTTCTTAAAAAAGAATCCGCAGGAAATCCACAAAAAATAAAGGATCTCCAAAGACCTCCCACACACAACCTGTTGATATTGTGAATAAGTTATCCACAACTTGTGGATAAGTCTGTTGATAATTTTCACAAAACGGCTAAGATTTTTCGGTTTTCATTGAAAAACAGCCGTTTATGGTATACAATGTTTCTAGATTGGGTGCTCTCGCATATCCACAAACAGGCCCATTTTTTTCCACATACACTGTGGATAGCTTACGCCGGATTTTAATTCTGATCATGGCCGCACAGCAACCACCCGTATAGATTAAGTACAGGAGACTGAAAGAATGTTAGAAACACTGAAAGAAAAATGGAACGACATACTGAAATATTTAAAAGAAGAATATGAGATCTCCGATGTCTCCTTCGATACCTGGCTTCTCCCATTGGAGGTCTATGCCTTAGAGCAGCCGGGAAACATCGTGAAGATCATCGTTCCGGATGCCAATTTCCTCGGATATATTAAGAAGAAATACAGTGTCATGCTGAAAGTATCCATTGAAGAAGTTACCGGCATCAAGTGTGATACGGTCCAGTTTCTTGTGGAGGAAGACATTGTTCCGGAACCGGCATCTGCAAACCAGCTGATTCAGAATAATACCAATACGGTAAGCCCGGCCACCCTGCAGAACGCCAACTTAAACCCGAAGTATACCTTCGATACCTTCGTGGTCGGTGCCAATAACAACCTGGCACATGCTGCATCCCTGGCCGTTGCCGAATCTCCGGGAGAGATTTACAACCCGCTTTTCATTTATGGAGGCGTAGGTCTTGGAAAAACGCACCTGATGCACTCCATTGCAAACTTTATTTTAAAAAACAACCCGAAAGCCAAGATCCTTTACGTTACTTCCGAGAAATTTACCAATGAGCTGATCGATGCGATCCGTAATAAAAACAACATTTCCACCACGGAATTCCGCGAAAAATACCGCAACAACGATGTACTTCTGATCGATGATATCCAGTTCATCATTGGTAAGGAAAGTACCCAGGAGGAATTTTTCCACACCTTCAATGCACTTCACGAGGCCAAAAAACAGATCATTATTCTTCTGATAAACCTCCGAAGGAAATTGAAACCCTGGAAGAACGCCTGCGTTCCCGTTTCGAATGGGGCCTGACGGTCGATATCCAGTCTCCGGATTACGAAACCCGTATGGCAATCCTCCGCAAAAAAGAGGAAATGGAAGGCTACAATATAGATAATGAAGTAATTAAGTATATTGCGACCAACATCAAATCCAATATCCGTGAGCTGGAAGGTGCCCTCACCAAGATTGTTGCCCTTTCCAAGCTGGAAAAGAACCGTGAGATCGACATTGAGCTGGCTGAAAAAGCACTGAAAGACATCATTGCTCCGGGTGATAAGCAGGAGGTTACCCCGGAATTCATCATCCAGATCGTTGCCGATCATTTTAACCTTACCCCGCTCGACATTATGTCCGCAAAGCGCAGCAAGGAAATCGTTTACCCGCGCCAGATCGTCATGTATTTGTGCCGTACCATGACAGAAACCGGCCTGCAAAATATCGGTAAAGCTCTGGGCGGCCGTGATCATACCACGATCCTTCATGGCATTAAGACCATCAGCGCAGACCTGGAGAAGAATCCATCTCTCCAGAATACGATTGATATTTTAAAGAAAAAAATCAGTCCTCAGTAAATTAGTTAACATAAAGCTTAGCTTGGTTGACATAAAACATGCCACAGCCCCCTTTTCCAGTTATACACATTTTTCTGTGGAAAAGCAGTGGATTCCCTGTGGGTATTCTGTGGACGCTTTTCAAGACAATTTTTTCCATTTTTCCACTTGTGGATAACCTCCCAGTCATCCAGAAGATTCAGGAGAGTTTTCAACAGTCTTATTCACGCCCGGAAATCCTTTTATTTTCTGGGCTGAACAGGCTTTTACACAAATCCACATCCCCTACTACGATTACGACGGAATTTTATTTTATATATCTTTAAAAAGACTTTGAACCGACAGAAAGGAAGTTATCAACATGAAGCTCGAATTTAAGAAAGACTCTCTCTTAAATGGAATCAATATTGTATCCAAGGCAATTCCATCCAGAACAACCATGTCCATCCTCGAGTGCATTCTGATTGATGCCGACACCAATGAGATTAAGCTTACCGGTAATGATATGGAACTGGGAATTGAGACAAAAGTAGAAGGTTCCATCCTCGAACGCGGTAAAATTGCACTGGAAGCAAAGCTTTTTTCTGAAATTATCAGAAAACTTCCAGATGGCGATACGCCCGTATCGATTACTTCTGATAATCATTTTAATACGGTCATTGAATGTGAGAATGCAGTATTCAATATCCAGGGCCGGGACGGCGAAGAATTTTCTTATTTACCTTATATTGAGCGGGACCAGCATATCAGTCTGAGCCAGTTTACCTTAAAAGAAGCAATCCGGCAGACTATTTTCTCCATCTCTCCAAATGACAGCAATAAGATGATGGCGGGCGAGCTTCTGGAAGTGAAAGATGATTTTCTCAAGGTGGTTTCCCTGGACGGACACCGGATCTCCATCCGCAACATTCAGCTGAAAGAACATTATGATAACCATAAGGTTATAGTTCCGGGTAAGACACTTTCTGAGATCAGTAAGATCCTGACAGGTGACAATGAAAAAGAGGTTCTTATTTATTTCAGCAAAAATCACATTTTATTTGAATTCGATGATACTGTAGTGGTTTCCCGCCTGATCGAAGGCGAGTACTTTAAGATTGACCATATGCTTTCCAGCGATTATGAGACCCGTGTAAAGATCAATAAACGTGATTTTATGGATAATATCGACCGCGCGATGATCCTGATCCGCGACAGTGACCGCAAACCGATCATCATGAATGTAGAAGATAATAATCTGAACATGAGGGTGAAGTCCGCATTCGGTTCTATGAATGCCAATGTTCCGGCACACAAATCCGGTAAAGATATCATGATCGCATTCAATCCGAAATTCTTGCTGGATGCGCTTCGTGTCATTGACGATGAGGATGTGGAGCTTTACATGATGAACCCGAAGTCCCCATGCTTTATCAAGGATGAAGAAGGAACCTATATTTATCTGATCCTGCCTGTAAACTTTATCAATGAAGCATAAAACCATGAGGGCACCAGGGTGCTATAAAGCATCGGCAAAATCCGTTGCTGTTTGCGCAAAGCGTGAACAGCAGCGTACAAATGGATACGAAACAGAGCAAACAGAGGTTTAGAGAGGAAAATTATGGAAATCATTAAACTGAGAGATGAATATATCAAGCTTGGCCAGGCCTTAAAGGCAGCTGGTCTTTGCGAATCTGGCGTCGATGCCAAGTATGCGATCGAGGACGGACTGGTAAAGGTAAACGGAAATGTAGAGTACCAGCGTGGCAAAAAACTTCACGACGGCGATGAAGTAACTTTTCAGGGAGAGACTATCCGGATTACATTATGATCATAGAGTCCATTGAGCTTCAGAATTACCGGAATTACGATCAATTACATATGGAGTTTTCTCCGGGCACCAATATTCTTTACGGGAACAATGCCCAGGGAAAGACGAACATTTTAGAGGCAGTTTATGTCTGCTGCACCACCAAATCACACCGTGGCAGCAAGGACCGGGAGATGATCCAGTTCCAGAATGATGAATCCCATATTAAGCTTACGGTGCGCAAGCGGGATGTCCCGTACCGCATCGATATGCATTTAAAGAAAAATAAGGCAAAGGGTGTGGCGATCAACGGGATTCCGATCCGGAAAGCCAGTGAGCTGTTTGGGATTGTGAATGTGGTGTTTTTCTCACCGGAGGACTTAAACCTGATTAAAAACGGTCCGGCGGAGCGGCGCAAATTCATTGACCTGGAATTGTGCCAGTTAAATAAGCTTTACGTGCACTCTCTGGTGTCCTACAACCGGGTCCTGCTGCAGCGGAATAAGCTTCTGAAAGAACTGTTCTTTCATCCGGAATATGAAGGAACCCTGGATGTGTGGGATATGCAGCTAGTCCAGTATGGAAAAGAAGTGATCCGCTTCCGGGAAGAATTTATCGGACAGCTCAATGAGATCATTTCTGAGATTCACCAGAAGCTGTCCGGCGGAAAAGAAAACTTAAGGATCGTGTACGATCCCAATTCCCAGGCAGAGGAGCTGGAAGCAGGCATTGCCAGAAGCCGCAGCCAGGATGTGAAACAGAAGACAACCCTGGTGGGTCCGCACCGGGATGACATTGGTTTTTACACCGGTGATATCGATATCCGGAAATTTGGTTCCCAGGGACAGCAGCGCACTGCGGCGCTGTCGTTAAAGCTGGCAGAGATTGAGCTTGTAAAAAAGCTGGTGCGCGATTACCCCATCCTTTTACTGGATGATGTTCTTTCTGAGCTGGACGGGGAACGGCAGAACCATCTTCTGTCTGCGATCGATCATATCCAGACAATGATCACCTGTACCGGATTGGAGGATTTTGTAAATAACCGTTTTCAGATGGATAAGCTGTTTTGCGTGGTAAACGGAACCGTGACCAGTGAAAACTGACGATAGATAAGCAATAGAGATATTTTTGACTAGGAGGAAATAACATGAGTGCAGAATACGGAGCAGACCAGATTCAGATCCTGGAAGGGCTGGAAGCGGTCCGGAAGAGACCTGGTATGTATATTGGCAGCACTTCGTCCAGGGGACTTCATCACCTGGTTTATGAGATTGTAGATAATGCGGTAGATGAAGCTCTGGCCGGTTACTGTGACAGAATTGACGTCACGATCCATGAAGACAATTCCATCACGGTACTGGATGATGGTCGCGGCATTCCGGTCGGCATTCAGAAAAAAGCCGGTATTCCTGCGGTAGAGGTTGTCTTTACGATCCTTCATGCCGGCGGCAAATTCGGTGGTGGGGGATACAAGGTATCCGGCGGTCTGCATGGCGTAGGCGCGTCGGTTGTAAATGCTCTCTCTACCTGGCTGGAGGTACGTGTTTACCAGGATGGCAAGATCTACCAGCAGCGCTATGAGCGTGGTAAGGTGATGTATCCGTTAAAGGTAGTTGGGGAATGCGATGCGGACAAACACGGAACCGAGGTTCATTTCCTGCCAGACCCGGAAATTTTCGAAGAGACCGTATATGATTTCGATATCCTGCGTATCCGTCTTCAGGAGACTGCGTTTTTAACCAAGGCATTAAAGATCACTCTGCGGGACGACCGGGAAGAAAAGAAAGAAAAAGTATTCCATTATGAGGGTGGTATCCAGGAATTTGTTACCTACTTAAACAAGGGCAAGGCAGCGCTCTACGATAATGTGATTTACTGTGAAGGCACCAGAGACGGTGTGTTTGTTGAGGTTGCCATGCAGCATAACGATTCTTATACCGAGAACATCTATACCTTCGTAAATAACGTAAATACCCCGGAGGGTGGTACCCATCTGGCTGGTTTAAAAAATGCGCTGACCAAGACCATCAACGATTATGCCCGCAAGAATAAGCTGTTAAAGGACAGCGAGCCGAATTTAAGCGGTGAAGATATCCGTGAGGGTTTAACTGCGATCGTCAGCATCAAGATCGAGGAGCCGCAGTTTGAGGGCCAGACCAAGCAGAAGCTTGGAAACAGCGAGGCCATGGGAGCGGTAAACAGCATCGTCAGTGAGCAGCTGACGTACTTCTTAGAGCAGAATCCTGCTGCAGCCAAGACCATCTGCGAGAAATCTGTTCTGGCCCAGCGTGCCCGTGCCGCAGCGAGAAAGGCCCGTGACTTAACCAGAAGAAAGACTGCATTAGAGGGAATGGCACTTCCGGGCAAGCTGGCAGACTGTTCCAACAAGGATCCGGAAAAATGTGAGATCTTTATCGTAGAGGGAGACTCCGCAGGCGGTTCTGCGAAGACAGCCCGCTCCAGAGATACCCAGGCGATCCTGCCGCTGCGCGGTAAGATTTTAAATGTGGAGAAGGCAAGACTGGACAAGATCTATGCCAATGCGGAGATCAAGGCGATGATCACGGCATTCGGAACCGGAATCCATGACGATTTCGATATTTCCAAGCTGCGTTATCACAAGATCATCATCATGACCGATGCGGATGTAGACGGAGCTCATATCAGTACCCTGATGCTGACCTTCTTATACCGCTTCATGCCAGAGCTGATCAAGCAGGGGCATGTATACCTGGCACAGCCGCCGTTATACAAACTGGAAAAGAATAAAAAGATCTGGTACGCTTACAGCGATGAAGAACTGGCTTCGATCATCAAAGAAGTGGGACGAGACAATAACAATAAAATCCAGCGTTACAAAGGTCTGGGAGAGATGGATGCAGAGCAGCTCTGGGAGACCACCATGGATCCGGAGCGCCGTATCCTGCTTCGTGTCAACATGGACGACGATGTGGCATCCGAGCTGGATCTGACCTTTACCACCTTAATGGGTGACCAGGTTGAGCCGCGCCGTGAGTTTATCGAGGCAAACGCAAAATATGTACAGAATCTGGACATCTAACTGGGCAGTGCAAGGCTTTGGGCAGCAGGCAGCTGTTCATGGCCTACAGTATTCTGCAGGATGCCGGACGGATATGCAACCGTAACAATGAGACAACAAGGAGAACAATATGGAACCAAATATTTTTGATAAAGTTCACGATATAGATTTGAAATCCACGATGGAAAAATCCTATATCGACTATGCCATGAGCGTTATCGCGTCCCGTGCCCTGCCGGATGTGCGGGACGGTTTAAAGCCGGTTCAGCGCCGCGTGCTTTATTCCATGATCGAGCTGAATAATGGACCGGATAAGCCACACAGAAAATGCGCGCGTATCGTCGGCGATACCATGGGTAAATATCACCCGCATGGTGACAGCTCTATCTATGGAGCTCTTGTAAATATGGCACAGGAATGGTCTACCCGCTATCCGCTGGTAGACGGGCATGGAAACTTTGGTTCCGTGGATGGCGATGGTGCGGCTGCGATGCGATATACTGAGGCCCGCTTAAGCAAGATCTCCATGGAGATGCTGGCAGATATCGGAAAAGACACCGTTGATTTTATACCAAACTTCGATGAGACCGAGAAAGAGCCGGTTGTGCTCCCGGCCCGGTATCCGAACCTGTTAGTGAATGGTACCACTGGTATTGCAGTCGGTATGGCAACCAATATTCCGCCTCACAATCTGCGTGAAGTCATTGGTGCTGTCGTAAAGCTGATTGACAATCGCATTGAGGAAGACCGCGACACGACCCTGGAAGAAATCTTAGAGATCGTAAAAGGACCGGACTTTCCGACCGGCGCAACGATCCTTGGAAAAGCAGGCATTGAGGAAGCTTACCGCACCGGACGTGGCAAAATCCGGGTACGTGCGGTATCCGATATCGAGACGATGCCGAACGGCAAGAGCCGTATTGTAGTGACGGAACTTCCGTATCTGGTTAACAAAGCAAGACTGATCGAGAAGATCGCAGAGCTGGTAAAGGAAAAACGGATCGACGGAATTACCGATCTGCGCGATGAGTCTGACCGTCAGGGTATGCGCATTGTTATCGAGCTGCGCCGTGACGTCAATGCAAACGTGATTTTAAACCAGTTATTAAAGCATACCCAGCTGCAGGATACCTTTGGTGTCATCATGCTGGCCCTGGTCGATAACCAGCCGAAGGTATTAAATCTGCTTGAGATGCTGACTTACTATCTGCGTCATCAGGAAGATGTTGTTACCAGAAGAACAAAATACGATTTAAATAAAGCAGAAGAGCGTGCCCACATCTTACAGGGCTTGCTGATCGCCTTAGACCACATCGATGAGGTCATCCGCATCATCCGTGGTTCTGAGAATGTCCAGATCGCAAAGCAGCAGTTGATGGAGCGCTTCGGACTCAGCGATGCCCAGTCCCAGGCAATCGTAGACATGCGTCTGCGTGCACTGACCGGTTTGGAACGGGAAAAGCTGGAAAACGAATACAAAGAACTGATGGCAAAGATCGAGGAGTTAAAGGCAATCCTGGCAGATGAGAAAAAGCTGTTAGGCGTGATCCGTAAGGAAATCCTTGTGATCTCTGACAAGTACGGCGATGACCGTAAGACTGCCATTGGCTTTGACGAGTTTGATATGTCCATGGAGGATCTGATCCCGAATGAGAATACCATCGTGGCGATGACCAAGCTTGGCTACATCAAGCGCATGAGCGTCGACAATTTCAAGAACCAGAACCGCGGCGGCAAGGGAATCAAGGGCATGCAGACGATCGATGAAGATTACATCGAAGACCTGCTCTTGACCAAGACTCACAATTACATTATGTTCTTCACCAACAAAGGCCGCGTATACCGCCTGAAGGCTTACGCAATCCCGGAGGGCAGCAGAACCGCCCGCGGAACTGCGATCATCAATCTTCTGCAGCTGCAGCCGGAGGAGAAGATCACGGCGATCATTCCGGTGAAGGAATACCATGAGACCGATTATCTGTTCATGGCAACCCGCGGCGGCATGGTCAAGAAGACTCCGGTAAAGGAATACGAGAACGTCCGCAAGAACGGTCTTCAGGCAATCGTGCTGAAGGAAAATGATGAGCTGATCGAAGTAAAGGCAACCGATAATACGAAAGATATCTTCCTGGTAACGAAGAAGGGACAGTGCATCCGCTTCCATGAGACCGATGTGCGCGTAACCGGCCGTGTATCCATGGGTGTGATCGGTATGAAGCTGAATGAAGGCGATGAAGTAGTCGGCATGCAGATGGATACCCAGGGTGAAAAGCTTTTGATCGTTTCTGAGAACGGTATGGGCAAACGGACCCCGATCGAGGAGTTCACGGCACAGAACCGTGGCGGTAAAGGTGTGCTCTGTTACAAGATCACCGAAAAGACCGGTGATATCGTAGGTGCAAAGCTGGTACACGACGATCATGACATTATGATGATCACGAACGAGGGCGTTGTGATTCGTATTTCCGTAGAGGATATTTCTGTAATCGGCCGGAACACTTCCGGTGTCAAGCTGATGAACATCGATCCGGATTCTGATATCCGCGTAGCAAGCATCGCGAAGGTGCGGGATGACGGAGCAAAATCCGAGGGAGATGGAATCGAAGATCTGGAACTTTCCGAACAAGAAACAGATCAGCAGGAATAAAGAACAGGGTCTGGTTCTTATAAGAATAAAATTAAAAGGCAAGTAAACGAGGATGCTGCCGGCTGTTTTCCCTGAAAAAATAAGAGGGAAGGGCAGTTGGCAGCATTTTTATGTTCCATAGGAAATTGGAACGCAGAGTGCGCTCGGAGCAAAGGCAGATGGCTGCAAAAGCAATCGCGCCTCGGTGCGGGCATGTGCCAAGACACATTGATTTTCACATTTAATAGGAGATGGTCAGAAGATGATAAGAACAGTAAACGTAAGTGAAATTACAGCTGCAGTAAAAGAAATGTGTATCGAAGCCAATCATTTTTTGTCAGAAGATATGGCAGAGCGGATGAAGCTGGCAGTAGAGCAGGAAGAATCACCGCTTGGAAAACAGATTTTAAACCAGCTGCAGGAAAACCTTAAGATTGCAGGTGCGGATATGATCCCGATCTGTCAGGACACCGGAATGGCAGTTGTATTTATCAAGATAGGCCAGGATGTGCATTTGGAAGGCGGCAGCCTGACCGATGCCATCAACCAGGGCGTACACGATGGTTATGTAGATGGCTTTTTGAGAAAGTCCGTTGTGAAGGATCCGATCTTAAGAGAAAATACGAAGGATAATACTCCGGCTATCATTCATTATGAGATTGTGGAGGGTGACCGTATCGATATCACGCTGGCACCAAAAGGCTTTGGCAGTGAGAATATGAGCCGCGTCTTTATGCTGAAGCCGGCAGACGGAATCGAGGGCGTAAAGAATGCCATTCTGACGGCAGTAAAGGATGCCGGTCCGAACGCATGCCCGCCTATGGTTGTGGGTGTAGGAATTGGCGGCACCTTTGAGAAATGCGCCATCATGGCAAAGCATGCCCTGACCAGAAATCTGCATGAGCATTCCGAGGTTCCTTATGTAGCAGACCTGGAAAAAGAAATGCTGGAGCGCATCAACGGATTGGGAATCGGACCGGGAGGCCTGGGCGGACGTGTAACAGCATTATCCGTGAATATCGAGACCTATCCGACCCATATTGCCGGACTTCCAGTTGCAATTAATATCTGTTGTCATGTAAACCGTCACGCACACCGTGTATTATAGAAGGAGATTCCTATGGACAGAAAAATTCAGGTACCGATCAGCAAAGAAGATGCAAAAAGTCTGAGAGCAGGGGACTATGTATACCTGACCGGAACGATTTATACCGCAAGAGATGCTGCTCATAAACGGATGCAGGAAGCACTGGATGCAGGAAAGCCGCTTCCCATTGATATGGAGCGCAATGTCATTTATTATATGGGACCTTCACCGGCCAGGGAGGGCAGACCGATCGGCTCAGCAGGACCGACTACCGCAAGCCGCATGGATAAGTATGCTCCGAAATTAATTGATCTGGGACTCGGTGCCATGATCGGAAAGGGAAAAAGAAGCCAGGCGGTGATCGATGCGGTCGTAAGAAATAGCTGTGTTTATTTTGCTGCAGTCGGAGGCGCAGGTGCACTGCTTTCCAAATGCATCCTTTCCTCCGAAGTGATCGCGTATGATGATCTGGGAACCGAGGCAATCCGCAAACTGGAGGTAAAGGATTTTCCTGTGATCGTTGTCATTGATTCAGAGGGAAATAACCTGTATGAAACCGCAATCCGCTCTTATTCGCGTGCTGCGCAATAGCAGCGGGATCTTGCCGATGCTGTGCATTTCAAACCGGCAAGATCTGCTGCGAAATTTTTTTGAAAATGTTGTTGACAAAGTGGAGTCCGTGCTATATAATAGGCAATGCGTCTGAAAACGTAAGTTGAAGCGCAAGATCATATGGAATTATGAAATTTGGAGAAATACTCAAGAGGCCGAAGAGGCGCCCCTGCTAAGGGTGTAGGTCGGGCAACCGGCGCGAGGGTTCAAATCCCTCTTTCTCCGCTCTATTCCAGATGATTCTTTTTTTCTCTGAAAGACAAAAAAGTCTGGAAAGAAAAATAAAAAAAGTTGTTGACAAAAGCGAAAACATCTGATAAGATATAACACGCTGCTGAAAACAGCAAAGCGAATCTGAAAAGATTCAAAAAGAAATTTAAAAAAGTTGTTGACAAAAGCTTGAAGCTGTGCTAAACTATCAAAGTTGCCGCTGAGAGCGAGACAACAAGATGAACCTTGAAAATGAAAGATTGAACAGTGTTTAAAACCCTGAAAATTCTAATAAAAAAGAGTCCTGGTTGGACATCTTTGAATGAGAAAATTCAGAACAAAAACAAACCAAACAACAGTAGAACGGTTTAAACAATTAGCTAGTGGTTAATTTTTGAACCGGGAAACAAACTTTTTATTTGAGAGTTTGATCCTGGCTCAGGATGAACGCTGGCGGCGTGCTTAACACATGCAAGTCGAGCGAAGCACTTATGAAAGATTCTTCGGATGATTTCATTTGTGA